>JBMNKL010000002.1:0-362873 GCA_050952225.1 Acetivibrionales bacterium | reverse complement strand
CAAGTGTTTTTTTAGTTTCTTTCCCATGGGGTGAAAATTCGTTATTATTTTGTCAATGTGCCTCTAACCTGCTTCTTTTCATTTAATATTGGGGGAAAATATTTTTTTCATGCCTCATAATTCAATATTATCAACAACTTTCAACATCGCAAATTGCTTATTTAAATTTATCCATAATTTCTTTTCTGCAATCATATTTTGCCATAGCGCATATATTATCATTACACTGGAAAATTTGATCATTATTTAAGCCGTTTTGTTAAAATTGTATTGAAGCAGGAGCAAATGCCTGATAAAATAATAGAATAGCCAGGCCCGGATTTTCAGCCGATTGCTGCGGAAGCACGACTGCGTAAATCCTTTGGCCGGCAATACCGGAGTCGAAGGGGGTGAATAAATGCTGGGGTTGCCTGACCCGTGGATAATCGCCGCTTACCTGTTATCTATCATCAGCGCGGCGATATGCGTGGCATACGGACTTGCAAACTGGAACAGAGGAAACGACGAAAGCTTCTGAAATGAGCATTTCAAAAAGCATTTCAAGGATCTTGCGGTTTGAGATAGGCGAAATAGGTCAAATATCTTGGAAATAGCATGCTCCTTAAATAAAAGTGAAAGTAGAAGTTCCAATCACTTTATTTTTTAAGGAGGCTAATTATGTATATTCCAATCATATTCTCATCTATCTTCTCTTAACAGCTTTTTTAGGTTATCTGGGATACAAAAGAACAAAAACAGCGGCTGATTACCACGTAGCGGGAAGAAACGCGAATCCCGTTATTATGGCTTTATCATACGGGGCTACTTTTATCAGCACCTCGGCCATTGTTGGTTTTGGCGGAGCGGCCGGGCAATTTGGCATGGGGGTTTTATGGCTGACGGTTCTGAATATCTTCGCTGGCATATTCGTGGCATTTGTAGCGTTCGGAAAGAGGACCAGGAAAATAGGGCTCAATCTTGATGCGCATACATTTCCGGAACTGTTGGGCTTAAGGTTCCGATCCAGGTTCATACAGGTCTTCTCAGCTGCTGTTATCCTGGTTTTTATGCCTATTTATGCGGCATCGGTAATAAAAGGAGGAGCGGATTTCATCCAGTCATTTTTTGGCATCTCGTACCAGGTATCACTGCTGCTGTTTGTGGTGGTGGTGGCCGTCTATGTCTTTATGGGCGGTATCAAGGGCGTCATGTATACCGATGCTTTCCAGGGATTTGTGATGTTTGTGGGCATGACTTTTCTTATAGTATTCACTTACAGCAAGCTTGGCGGTATAAGCGCGGCCCATCGACAGCTTACGGAAATGTTCAATGATCCGGCGGTAAAAGAACAAACAGCCGCGCTTATGAAAAGACGGTTTCGTCCGGCTGGACTTCCATGCCTCGCTTTGGAAGCCCGATATGGTGGAATCTTGTGACTACCATAGTGATGGGGGTCGGGATTGGCGTGCTTGCGCAGCCGCAGCTCGCGGTCAGGTTCATGACGGTTAAAAGCGGCAGGGAATTGAACAGGGCGGTTGTATCCGGCGGCGTTTTCATCCTGATGATGACCGGCGTGGCTTTTACGGTGGGAGCCCTGTCAAATGTCTATTTTTATCGGAAAGCGGGAAAATAGCTATTGCGGTGGCAGGCGCCAATGATAAAATAATCCCTGAATTTATAAAGATGTTCATACCGGGTTGGTTCGGGCCTGTTTTCCTGGTTACGCTGCTGGCTGCCGCCATGTCTACGTTAAGCTCGCAGTTCCATACCATGGGTACGGCTCTCGGGAGGGATATCTATGAAAAAAGCGCCGGCGGCAAAGGCGGAAGCTTGATGATTTCCAGGACGGGCATTCTTTTCGGCGTGATTATAAGCACGGGTATTGCATGGCTGACGAGTTACCTGGATGTCAGCATGGCGATTATTGCCACGGGTACTTCGCTGTTCTTCGGGTTGTGCGCCGCATCGTTCCTTCCGGCATACTTGGGAGCGCTGTATGTTAAAAGAATGCCGAGGGCGGCTGCTAAATGGGGCATGATATCGGGTTTTGCCACCAGCTTCTTCTGGATATTTTTCATACATGAAAAAGAATCCTCAAGCCTGCAGTTGTGCGCCCTTTTGACAGGCAAGACGTCGCTTGTGAAAGATACGCTGCTGGCGCCGCTGTCCATGGTGGATCCCATTATTGTAGCGTTGCCGGTATCAATAATAGTCACGTTCATTTTAACCCTGGTATTGAAACAGGATATTGATGAAAAACACCTGGAAAAATGCTTTGACGGCGTTGGTACCGGTAAAACCGCAGCCGGTAGAAGGCACTGCCGTTTTGTGAAATGATATCTGCTCCGGTCATTAGCCATGGATGCATTATGAAGCCAAACGAACCATTGCCTGCGCCATGGATGGTGCATGAAGCGCGGCGATTCAGGCATGAATGAATAGGCAGATAGGGCGGCTTGTAATCTGACATTAGGTTCCATCATGGGCAGGCTGTAATGATGCCTATTCATTTTGTGCCCATGTAAGAAGTATCCTACACCCTACCGACTTCCGGACTCCGCCCCTGACCCCTGTATGGGTGGAACCTAATGTCGAATCTGTGCTATGCCCACTCGTCATTATAGCGAACTATTCCCAGTTGGGTTGAATATTTATTGCAGTTTGTCCTATAGTAGTTTAAAATAAATAAGTGATGTCTGTATGGTAGAAATTTAACATGCCTTGCAAAGCATTTCCTGCAGCGTGTCCTGCGGTCTTTGCAGTTAAGGAGTAACGAATGGGGGTTTTTATGTTCAGGATAGTAAGGAAAGAAGTGCTGAATCCTTCCGTCAAGCTGATCGAGGTAGAGGCGCCGTATATTGCCAGGAAAGCCGAGCCCGGCCAGTTTGTCATTCTCAGGGTCAGCGAGGAGGGAGAGAGGATTCCCCTGACTATTGCAGATTATGACAGACAAAGAGGAACTGTTACCGTCATATTCCAGGAAGTCGGCAAGACGACTAAACTACTTGGGACGCTTGAACAGGGCGATTCTTTGCTGGATTTCGTCGGTCCGCTGGGAGTGGCGAGCCACCTGGAAGGTTACAGGAAAGCGGCTGTTATCGGGGGCGGTCTGGGTACGGCCATTGCGTATCCGCAGGCTAAAAAGCTTTACAGTCTCGGCGCGGAAGTGGATGCCATCATAGGCTTCAGGAACAGCGAGCTGATAATTCTTGAAAATGAGCTGAAAGCGGTAAGTACTCGCCTGTTTGTCACAACGGACGACGGATCGAACGGTAATAAGGGCTTTGTTACGGATGTCCTTAAAAAGCTGCTCGAAGAGGGCAACCGATATGACCTTGTAATAGCGATAGGCCCCCTGATCATGATGAAAATGGTTTCGCTGCTTACAAAACAATACGGTATAAAAACTATCGTAAGCATGAACCCGGTCATGATCGACGGCACGGGCATGTGCGGCGGCTGCCGTGTAACGGTGGGCGGCAAAACAAAATTTGCCTGCGTGGACGGACCCGACTTTGACGGGCATGAGGTCGATTTCGACGAGGCCATGCGGAGGCAGGCCATGTACAAGGAGCCAGGAGAAGCTGTCCATGGAAGAACACATCTGCAAACTGGGGGGTATCTGATAATGCCTAATATGTCATTGGAAAAAGTAAAAATGCCGGAACAGGATCCAAAAGTAAGAAGCGGCAATTTCGACGAAGTAGCCCTTGGATATACGGAAGAAATGGCAATGGAAGAATCCGAGAGGTGCCTCAAGTGCAAGAACAAGCCTTGTGTCGCGGGCTGCCCTGTTAATGTGCAGATTCCGGATTTTATAAAACTGATAGGCGAGGGCAATTTTGAGGAAGCTTATAAAAAGATAAAGGAAACCAACAGCCTTCCGGCAATTTGCGGAAGGGTATGCCCGCAGGAAACGCAGTGTGAGCAATTGTGCGTAAGGGGTAAAAAGGGCGAGCCTGTCGCCATAGGAAGGCTGGAAAGGTTTGCGGCCGACTGGTACATGGCAAACAGGGAAGAGAACATGTGAACGCCCGGCGCAAAACGGAAAGAAAGTCGCCATTATCGGTTCCGGCCCCGCAGGGCTCACCTGTGCGGGTGATTTGGCGAAGAAGGGTTACGATGTAACAATATTTGAGGCTTTTCATGTGCCGGGTGGCGTTCTTATGTACGGCATACCGGAATTCAGGCTGCCGAAAGCCCTTGTCCAGAAGGAGATAGATTCCTTGCGCCGGCTTGGGGTCAAAATTATGACCAACATGGTTATCGGGAAGGTATTGTCGCTTGACGAACTTGCCGAAGAAGGCTTTGAGGCGATCTTTATCGGGAGCGGCGCAGGACTTCCGAGCTTTATGGGAATACCCGGCGAGAACCTTAACGGCGTATATTCCGCCAATGAATTCTTAACCAGGATAAACCTGATGAAAGCATACAAGTTCCCTGAATATGATACGCCGGTCAGGGTAACGGACAAGGTGGCGGTCATAGGAGGCGGAAATGTCGCGATGGACGCCGCAAGATGCGCCAAAAGAATGGGAGCCGAAACGGTATATATAGTTTACAGGCGTTCCAGGGCGGAGATGCCTGCCAGAGTAGAAGAAGTGCATCACGCGGAAGAAGAAGGCATTATTTTCAAGCTGCTCACAAACCCGGTCAGGATTATTGGCACCGAGGACGGATGGGTTAAGGGCATGGAATGCATAGAAATGGATCTGGGCGAGCCTGATGCGTCCGGAAGGAGAAGGCCTGTTCCCAGGAAGGGCTCCGAGCATGTACTGGACGTAGGAACAGTTGTTGTTGCTATCGGGCAATCGCCGAATCCCCTTATCAAGTCAAACGACTCCGGGGCTTGAGACTCATGAATGGGGAGGCATAATCGTAGACGAAGAAACTTGCGCTACAAGCAGGAAGGAGTGTATGCGGGCGGCGACGCCGTTACGGGCGCTGCGACCGTAATACTGGCCATGGGTGCCGGCAAAAAGGCCGCAAAGGCTATTGACGAGTACCTTGGCGGCAAATAGGCAAGTCAGAGGTAGCGGTCGCGGTTGGATCAAAGGTACATGGGACAGTGGCAGAGCGCACCTGTCCCTTGCCCACCTATGATGTATCCAGATACAATTGAATGTATCGAATAATGATTTGATAATATGTTGCAGAGGTGGTACTGAAGATGTCCGTCGATATTCTTAAGGATATTGCCGCGGTGGAGGAAACAGCCGGGCAGATTGAGGCTCAAGCCATTCAAAACGCAAGGGATATTGTCGCTGCCGCTAAAAAAGAAGCGGCCGTGATTGCGGAAAAATCCGCCGAGCAGGCCGAGCAAAAAGCCAGGGATGTTATTCGCGGTTATGAGGAAAAAGCCCGTAAGGAAATAGATAATATAAAAGCGCGTATTTTATCACAATGTGAAGAAATCAGAAAATGCTCGGGCGAAAAGCTTAATGACGCGGTAGATTTCATAATTGAGAGGATTGTGAAACAACAGTGATCGTAAAAATGAGCAGGATTACCGTGCTGGGAATGGAAGACCAGCGCAGGGCATTGATTGGCAGCCTTATGGATATCGGCGCCGTTGAGATAAGCGAAATCGATCTGGAGGAATATGAGAATATCGCGAGTAATCCCTCCGTCCAGGCAGAGATATCGGATATTGAAAATAAACTGGCCGATGTGCGGGCGGCGCTGGCGGTTCTTGAGAAGTATTGCCCGGTAAAAAGGGGTCTGCTTCAAAGCCGCCGCGAAATTACATTGTCCGAATTCAATCAAATCCTGGAGAAGAAGGAACTTATCTGGGACTCCGTCAAGAAAATCAGGGAGCAGGAGGAGCGCCTTGTCCGGTTGAAATCCGAGGAAAACAAGCTGGACAACATGTATTTGTCGCTATTGCCCTGGAAATCGCTAACGTGCCACTTCAATCCACAGGAACGAAAAAAGCGGCATTTATCATGGGGACTGTTCCCGCCACAATCGATTGGGAAGCAGCAAGCCTTGAATTGTCCGAAAAAGTTCCGCTTGCCACGGCGGAAAAAGTGAACAGCGATGCGGATCAGCATTATATTACCGTCATATATCACAGGGATATGGAGCAGGAATGCATTTCATTCCTGAAATCCCGCGGGTTCAATAAAGCCGCTTTTCCGGGTGTAACGGGAACAGTTGCCGAAAACCTTGAAATGCTGGAATCCCGCTTGCAGGAACTTGCGGCTGAAAGGGAAGAGGCGGCTGAACTTATTAAAAGCCAGGAAAGCGCCAGGGAATCCATGGAGGTGCTCTATGACGCTCTTGATCATGGAGCAGGGCCGTATCCTTGCCATGCAAAAGATCTGAAAACCGAAAGGGTTTTCATGATCAAGGGATGGATTCCTGAAAGAACTATCGGAAAACGTAAAGGAATGGCTGGAGTCGAAATACACCGCATACGTGGATATTCGTGAACCCGCCGAAGATGAAGAATTTCCCGTTCTTCTGGAAAACAACGGCTTTGCCGAAGCGGGCGAACCGGTCACAACCATGTATGGATTGCCGAACAGCCGGGAAATTGATCCCAATGCTGTTATGGCGCCGTTTTTCGTACTATTTTTCGGCATGATGCTTTCGGATGGAGGCTATGGACTGGTAATGTCACTGATTACCGGTCTGGCGCTGTGGAAGCTTAAGCTTGACAGCGGAAAGCGCAAATTTGTGAAGCTTTTGTTCTTCTGCGGCCTTTCAACTGTTTTCTGGGGCATAATGTTCGGCGGATGGTTCGGCATAAGCTATTTTGTCAAGTACGCGGTGTGGTTTGACGCGGGCTCGAATCCCGAATTGATGCTGAGCTGGTCGCTGTTGTTCGGCGTTATACACTTATATGCGGGACTGGGCCTGAAAGCGGCGAATATGATCCGCAGGAAGCAGTACCTGGACGCTTTGCTGGACGTAGGCGTATGGTACGTGGTGTTCACGGGGTTTGCCATGTTTCTGTTGCCTATGTCCCGGAAGTGGATCCGGTTAAAGCTGCTCCAATTGCTGAAGCCGGTAAATATGTATTGGCAGTCCGGAGCGGTTCTTGCAATTCTTACGCAGGGAAGGGCAAAAAAGAATATATTTGCAAAATTATTCGGAGGAGTGGCAAGCCTGTATGATATTGTAGGATTTTTCAGCGACGTATTGTCCTATTCAAGGCTTATGGCACTTGGAGTAGCTACTTCCATTATAGCGTCAATAATCAACCAGATGGCTTTTATGTTTGATCGTGCCCGGAATAGTGAAGCCGATAGTGGCAGTAATTATATTGCTGGTCGGCCATGCCATAGATTTTGCGATAAATGCGCTGGGCGCTTATGTGCATTCATGCAGGCTGCAATTCCTGGAATTTTTCGGTAAATTTTACGAGGGCGGCGGAGACGCTTTCGAACCTTTTAGGGCTGAAACGGAATATGTATTGATAAGACCAGGTTCAACCCTATAAAATATAACGAAAACTTATTAATTGGAGGTTTGGAGAAACAATGATTATTAACGGACAGGTTTTAGCCCTTTTGGGCGCTTTAGTTGCTTTTTTTGTTGCTGGGATAGGATCTTCCAAGGGCTGTGGCACTGCCGGACAGACCGGAGCCGGTGTTTTGTCCGAGGATCCGAAAAAATTCGGTTCGGTAGTCGTGCTGGAAGCGCTTCCCGCTACACAGGCAGTTTATGGGTTCGTAATAGCATTTATGATAATAAACAAGATTACTCCTGATATGACGATACCGGAAGGGCTTCGTCTTCTCGTCGCAGGATTTCCTGTCGGAATTATCGGCTTAATATCCGGGATATACCAGGGAAAGGTTGCTACGGCGGGCATACAGATGATAGCAAAGCAGCCGAAAGCTACCGGACAAGCCATTACGCTGGCTATCATGGTTGAAATGTTCGCAATTCTAAGCCTTGTTGTTTCCATTTTAATAATCGGATAAAAACAGGTATGATGATGGTATTACGGGTAAAAGGAGTATTCCAATGACCGGAACGGATAGAATAAAAACGAAAATCATGGAGGATGCCAATGCCAGGGCTTTGCAGATCGAGGAGCAGGCAAAGGCCGAGGCCGGGGATATCGTGAACCAGGCATTGCGTGAAGCGGAGCTGAAAGAGGCTGAAATACTGAAAAAGGCCGAATCCGATGGAATGGATGCATATAAGCGCATGCTTGCCGTTGCCGAGCTTGAGGGACGCAAGGAGATCCTCGGGGCAAAGCAGGATATGATCTCGCTGGCTTTCAAAACGGCCATGGAGAAGCTTTGTGCTCTTCCTGACGGCGAATACCAGCGGCTTATTGAAGATATGGCGGTAAAATCGGCTATAACGGGCGACGGCGAGATTCTCCTGTCGGAAAAGGACGCGAAACGGATGGATGCCGGGTTTATCGAAAATATCAACCGGCGCCTTGAAAATTCGGGTAAAGGCGGCAGGCTGTCGTTGTCGGAGAAAACGATCCAGACTGCCGGCGGGTTCATATTGAAATATGGCGAAATGGAAATCAACGGTACTTTTGAAATATTATTCGGCGTTATCCGTCCGGAGCTTGAACAGGAAGTGGTGAAGATACTGTTCGGCGGCTGAGCGGAAAATGGTGATTGCCTGTCCGACGACTGAGCGGAAAACAGTAGTTGCCTGTCTGGTGACATAAGCTGAAACCGCCAATTGTCTGTTCGGCAACTTTAAGCGGTTAACGGTAAAAAACCTGTTCGGCGGCTTAAGGGCTATTATGGTTGAGGGATGATGATGATAAGAGTAAGAGGAAGAAGATTATGCATATGCTTCCGGCCGTATACGTGCGATAGAGCCGAAATTGTTCGGACCCGGCCATTATGACAGGATGCTTGAAGCTAATGACGCGGAAGAAGCTTTCAGGATACTGACCGACTCCGGTTATGGTTACGGGGGAGGCGGCGCGGCGGGTTTTTGCTTTTGAAAGACTGTTGACCGAAGAAATGAAGAAAACGTACGCGCTGCTTGCTGAGATAGTCCCGCAGATCGAGATAGTAAAGGTTTTTCAGAGGAAGTACGATTACTTTAATATCAAGGTCCTGCTGAAAGCCGAGTTTTCCGGCGTGGAACCGCCGCCTATCCTTGCGGATACGGGTACGGTCGGCGGTGAGGAGCTTGCGCGGATGATCAGGGAGCGCGACTACGAAGGATTGACGGATTTGATGGTTCAAACCATCGAAGAGGTGCAGGGACGTTTTTTCCAGAACGCAGGACCCGCAGGCAATAGACCTCCTGCTCGACAGGGCGTCGTACCGCCAGCTGGCGTCGGATATCGGGGGTATTGACAGTCCTTATCTGCAGGAAATTGCGGAGATTATTATCGATTCCACCAATATAAAGATGTATATGCGTGCCATGCTTTTGAACAAACCGGCGGCTTTTATACGGAAACTGTTGCTTCCCGGGGGCTCAATCCCCGAAGACGCATACCTGGAATACGGCGAGGAATCCGCCGGTGCTTTCCGTGGATGATCTTTTATGGAAAATTTCAACGGAAGCAGGTACGCGAAGCTGTCCGGAAAGGGCTGGGAAAGCTGCAGGACCAGTAAAAGCAGTTCGATGCTGGAAAAGCTCATGGACGATTTGCTCATGGATCACATCCGGAAAGCCAGGATGGTTACGATTGGGGTGGAGCCGGTTATTGCTTACCTGTTTGCAAAGGAAACCGAGATCAAAAATGTCAGGATCATTATGACGGGCAGGATAAACGGGCTGCCGCAGGATATGATCCGGGAAAGGCTGCGCAAGGGATATGTATAAAATAGGTGTTATCGGTGAAAAAGATGCGGTTCTTGGCTTTAAAGCCCTGGGGTTCTCTGTTTTCCCTGTTGAAAACAAGGAACAGGCCGCACAGTGTGCTATCAGAGCTGGCTGCCGACAGGTATGCCGTGATTTACGTCACCGAGCAGACAGCCGCCGGCATTGAAAATGAAATCAATCAATACCGGGATAAGCGTTTTCCGGCCGTGATTCCCATCCCCGGAATCCAGGGGAATGTGGGATGGGCATGCTTGGCGTGAAAAAATGTGTTGAAAAAGCGGTCGGAGCTGATATCCTTTTCCGGGAAGAATAAATACACTGCCTCGGGGCTTGAAGGTGAGCTCTTGGGTTTTAAGGCAAACTGAAAGTGAGGGATATTGTTTGAGCCAGGGAAGAATTAGCAAGGTGTCGGGGCCTTTGGTCATAGCCGAAGGAATGCATGATGCCAACATGTTTGACGTGGTGCGTGTCAGCGAGCAGCAACTCATAGGTGAAATACTGGAAATACATGGCGACAGAGGCATCCATACAGGTATACGAGGAAACGTCCGGCCTGGGTCCGGGCAGTCCGGTAGTATCCACGGGAGTGCCGCTCAGCGTGGAATTGGGCCCGGGATTGCTGGAAAATATATTCGACGGGATTCAGCGTCCGCTGGAGACCATGAGGAAATCCATAGGCAGCAATATAACCCGCGGGATAAGCATTCCCGCGCTTGACAGGGACAAGAAATGGCATTTCAAACCGGTTGTGGCTGCGGGCAGCAAGGTGACCGCCGGCGATATCATTGGAACGGTCCAGGAAAACAGCATTTTCGAACATCGAATCATGGTGCCGGTGGGGATTGAAGGCGAAATTGAAAAGATATTTGAAGGGGAATTCACTGTTGAGGAAACCGTGGCGGTAGTCAAAACGGCCGACGGAACGTCAATAAACCTTACAATGATGCAGAAATGGCCTGTGCGCAAGGCAAGGCCATACAAGGAGAAACTGCCTCCGGACGAGCCGATGATTACCGGCCAGAGAATCATAGATACGCTGTTTCCCATAGCAAAGGGAGGCGTTGCCGCAATACCGGGTCCGTTCGGAAGCGGCAAGACGGTTGTCCAGCACCAGCTGGCAAAATGGTCCGACGCCGACCTCGTTGTCTATATCGGGTGCGGCGAGCGTGGGAATGAAATGACGGACGTTCTGATGGAATTCCCGGAATTGAAGGACCCGAAATCCGGGGAGCCTCTTTTGAAGAGAACGGTCATGATTGCCAATACGTCCGACATGCCTGTTGCCGCGCGTGAGGCTTCCATCTATACCGGCATAACCATTGCGGAATATTTCAGGGATATGGGTTACTCGGTCACGCTTCTTGCCGACTCCACCTCACGCTGGGCGGAAGCGCTGCGTGAAATGTCGGGAAGGCTCGAGGAAATGCCCGGGGAAGAAGGCTATCCTGCTTATCTTTCATCGCGTATAGCCCAATTCTACGAACGTGCCGGAAAGATCATCACTATCGGTTCGGGAGAGCGCGACGGGCGCATTAACCGCAATCGGCGCCGTGTCACCGCCGGGCGGCGATTTTTCCGAGCCGGTTACACAGGCGACGCTTCGCATAGTGAAGGTGTTCTGGGGGCTTGATTCCAACCTGGCATACCGGAGACATTTCCCTGCTATCAACTGGCTGACCAGTTATTCGCTGTATTCGGACAGGATGAATGATTGGTATGACAAGAATATTTCAAAGGAATACAACGGCTACCGTGCCGAAATTATGAGGATACTTCAGGAAGAAGCCGAGCTTGAAGAAATTGTACGGCTCGTCGGCATCGATGCACTGTCTCCCAGGGACAGGGTTACGCTTGAGACTGCGCGATCCATCCGCGAGGATTACCTGCACCAGGATGCGTTCCACGAGGTCGATACCTATACGCCGCTTATCAAGCAATACAGGATGCTGAAAATGATACTGGCATATTACCACATGTCACAGGAAGCGATAAAAAAGGGAGTGGACCTGAAAGAACTTTTCAGCCTTCCTGTCAGGGAAAAAATCGGGCGTGCCAAGTATGTGCCGGCGGACCAGGCAGAAAAAGAATACAGCGCTATTGAACAGGAATTGGCCGAGCAGATGGATGCGCTGCTTGCAAGGGAGGTAGAATGAGATGCTAAAGGAATACCGTTCCATAGCCGAAGTTGCCGGGCCTTTGATGCTGGTCCGGAATGTTGAAGGCGTGACATATAACGAACTCGGGGAGATTGAACTGTATAACGGTGAAATACGCCGCTGCAGGGTGCTGGAAGTCGACGAGTCAAACGCGCTGGTCCAGTTGTTTGAAAATCCTGTCGGCATTAACCTGTCAAACAGCAAGGTGCGGTTCCTGGGAAGAGGACTGGAGCTTCCCGTATCAATTGACATGCTTGGACGCGTGTTTGACGGGCTGGGCAAACCTATTGACGGCGGGCCGGATATAATACCCGACGCAAGACTCGATATAAATGGCGTGCCAATGAATCCCGCGGCAAGGGATTATCCGTCGGAGTTCATACAAACCGGGATTTCCGCAATCGACGGACTGAATACGCTGGTGCGCGGTCAGAAGCTGCCTATTTTCTCAGGGTCAGGCCTCCCGCATGCGCAATTGGCTGCACAGATAGCCCGCCAGGCCAAGGTCTTGGGTACGGACAGCAAGTTTGCAGTTGTGTTTGCAGCCGTAGGGATAACTTTTGAGGAAGCTGATTATTTTATCAGCGACTTTAAAAGGACAGGCGCCATTGACAGGGCGGTTCTCTTTATGAACCTGGCAAACGACCCTGCGGTAGAACGTATAGCCACTCCGCGTATGGCGCTGACCGCGGCTGAGTATCTTGCATTTGAGAAAGATATGCACGTGCTTGTTATTATAACTGATATAACCAATTACGCAGAAGCCCTTCGAGAGGTTTCCGCAGCAAGGAAGGAAGTTCCGGGCAGGCGCGGATACCCCGGCTACTTGTATACGGACCTGGCGACAATGTATGAACGTGCCGGCCGTAAGAGAGGTTTTCCCGGAAGCATAACGCTGATACCCATACTTACGATGCCGGAGGATGATAAGACACATCCCATACCCGACCTTACGGGATACATTACGGAGGGGCAGATTATCCTGAGCCGTGAGCTCCACAAAAAAGGCATCACGCCTCCTATAGACGTGCTGCCGTCCTTGTCGCGTCTGAAGGATAAGGGTATAGGCACCGGAAAAACGCGTGAGGACCATGCGAATACGATGAACCAGTTGTTCGCTGCCTACGCCAGGGGGAAGGAAGCCAAGGAACTGGCAGTCATCCTGGGCGAAGCGGCGCTTACCGACATAGATAAACTATATGCGAAGTTTGCTGACGAGTTCGAAGCCCAGTATGTTTCGCAGGGCTTTGAGAAGGACCGGTCGATAGAGGAAACACTGGACCTTGGATGGAAATTGTTGTCCATACTGCCTGTCGGCGAGCTTAGGCGTATCAAGCAGGAGTATATAGACAAGTACCTGCCTAAAAAGGCCTGAGGGAAGGTGACACAGGATGGCCAGATTGAATGTCAACCCTACCAGGATGGTTCTCACAGGCCTGAAAAGAAGGCTGAGAACAGCGAGGCGGGGGCATAAGCTTTTAAAAGACAAGCGGGACGAATTGATGAAAAAGTTCCTGGAGATAATCCGGGAAAACAAGGAACTGCGCGAGGAAGTCGAAAGGAAGATGGCGGAGGTCAATTCCAGTTTTGTCATGGCAAGGGCGGAGATGAGCACGGAGATTCTCGAGGAAGCGCTCATGTATCCGAAGCGAAAGATACAACTGGAAGCGTCCAGCCGCAATATAATGAGCGTGGATGTGCCTGTCCTGGAATTCGCGATCGAAACAGGCGACGAGGGAGATATTTTCCCTTACGGTTTCGCAAACACATCCGGGGAACTGGATAGGGCGATTATCGCGCTTTCGGACCTGGCGCCTACCCTTTTGAAGCTTGCAGAGCTGGAAAAATCGGCACAGCTTTTGGCCGATGAGATAGAAAGGACGCGCCGCCGCGTTAATGCGCTGGAATATGTCCTGATTCCGAACCTCGAGGAAACGATAAAGTACATCGTGATGAAGCTCGACGAGAATGAACGCGGCAACCTGACGAGACTGATGAAGGTCAAGGACATGGTCCTTGAGCAGGCGCATGGGTATAGGAATAAGAATAATTAGTGCAAAGAAGTAAACAGCGCGGCAGGAGGATGTATATCCTCACTGCCGCTGTATTTTATTAGAAGTTATGTAGATGAAGATGTATTTTGAGATTGTATCTTTGTGTATCCAGGTCCTACGTTTATTTCCCCTAATACTTAGGCCTTCCAAAAAAGTACATTTTTTGATATCCTCTAATTTGCCATCTTTATCGTATCTTTTCCTCGTGTATGATAGTGCCATGCCAAAAAATCATACAGGAAATTTGATTAAGGTGGCTATTTATAACCGGTATATGGTACAATTCTGGATTAGTATTAACATATTATAACAAGAATTAATCTCCGATCTGTAAAAGTTTAGTGGCAATATACGTTTTTATTAAATTATATTTATACTTACAAAGTTCATAAATAGAGGCATATTTATAATTAATTGTTTTTATTTGCTTTTAAGTATATACTAAATACTAGAAATATTGCTATAAAGCATGGAATATATTGCAAATTAAAAATTAACTGTCAGAGAAGTAGTAATCAAAGAAGAATTGACAAGGCAGTCTGGTAAGATTAGCTGCGAGCAATTCCTAAAGAAAAATACAGCCTGTAAAACTTATGGGAAAAATAAGGATAAGTGAATTTTTAATAATTATATCTATAATGCAATAAAGAAAAACATTTGCTTGTAAATTAATAGAAAACTTATAATTGCGAAAAATTACGACTCGAAAAATTGGAGGTATTTATAGTGTATTATGATCCTTTACGTGCAGCATTAGAAATTCGTGAGCAGTTAGCATCAGAGAAAAGACGTCTATCATTTTTCTTTGGTGCAGGATCATCTATGGCTGTGGGCTTTCCAGGAATAGAAAGTCTTACAGATCAAGTTTTTAGTAAAATAGATCAACCATATAAGAATCGGTTTGATAATATAAGAAATGAATTAAATAAAATAAATAATGTTGAAAAAATTCTTGATCGTATTAGATTATATCGTGAATTGATTGGAGAAAGTGAAGAATGCCAATACGCGGGAATTAAAGGTGCAAAGGAAGCAAAAGCCCTTGATTTGGCTGTATGTCACGCAATAAAGGATATTGTAAGTGTTGAGCCAAAGGGGGGGTTAAAACCTCACCTAATATTTGCTCAATGGCTTAGAACTCTTCATTGTAATCGAAATTATCCTGTAGAAATATTTACAACAAATTATGATTTATTATTTGAAAAAGCGATGGAACAGGTAGGTTTGCCTTTCTTTGATGGTTTTATTGGATCTGTAGCTCCGTTTTTTATTCCAGAATCAGTTGAAGCTGATGAGAGTAAAGAATATAAATCTGTTTATCCGCCGAGAACTTGGACAAGATTATGGAAAGTACATGGATCGATTAATTGGTTTGTACAAAAAGAACACTCCGGTGATAATAAGGAGCGAATAACAAGATTTTCAGGAATCAATCAACAAGCCAGGGATGAACTAATGATTTTCCCTTCAAGAGAAAAATATTCACAATCAAGGAAACTTCCATTTGTTGCTTTACAGGATCGTTTACGTCGATTCATATTAAATGGTGAGACACTATTAATTATTATTGGGTACAGTTTTTCTGATGAACATCTAAACGATATAATGTTGCAAGGTTTGAGGTCAAACCCTCGGTTAGCGATATCAGCTTTTATGTATGAGCCTCTATCGGAAAAGATTTCACGATATGCTAACGAATACAGAAATTTAACATTATATAGTCCTGATAAAATTTGTATTGGTGGATTAATTTCATCTTGGGGAGAGCCAGGAAGAAAAAGAAAGGATTCTGAGATTTGGCCTTTCTGGGATGAAGAAAAAAAGAGATTTACTTTGGGTGATTTTAATGCTTTTGCCTCTTTTCTTGAAATATTCATAGGCCTTCGACAGTTAACCGAGGTCTGTCCGATAGATTTTCAACAATCTTCCACATCTAATACCCAAAATTGAAGGAGGTTTATTGTGAAGTCGGATGTCACTTTTCTTGGTACTGTTCGAAGAGTAGTTGGATCAAAAGTATTAGTAGAAATATCTTATGATATACCTTCTGCGAGTCCCATAATTCAAGGAAGAATTTATCGATTAGGACAAGTTGGTTCGTTAGTAAGAATACCGTTAGGGTTCTTAAATCTATATGGGGTCATTTCAATGGTAGGAGCATCTGAAGTTAATCTACCAGATAAAGATAACCGTTTGTTGGAATTTTCTCGTGGTCAACGTTGGATGGAGATTCAGCTTGTAGGAGAATCATACGGTAAGGAGAAGTTTCAACGCGGGATAAGTATTTTTCCAACACTAGATGATGAAGTCCATATGGTTACAGATGATGACTTGGCAGTAATATATGGGACGACCAATGAATCAGCTATAGTTATTGGTACCCACGCAGCATCGGATAGTCTGCCAGCTTCAATTGATATAAATAAATTAGTGTCAAGACACGTAGCAATAGTTGGATCTACAGGTAGTGGCAAATCTAACACTGTTGCAAGTATATTAAAATCAATAACTAATGGATTATATCCAAGTTCACGTATTGTAGTAATTGATCCGCATGGAGAATACGGTTCAGCGTTTGGAGATAAGGCAAAAGTATTTTCGATAAATAATGAGAAAAATCCATTGATAATCCCATATTGGGCATTATCTATTGATGAATTAATGTGGTTTTTCATTGGGAAAAAAGGAGTAAGCGAAGATATTAGAGATCTACATTTTAGAGATAAAATTTTCGAAATGAAGGTTGCAAATATTAGTAATTTAAAAGCAGGACAAGTTACATTAGAAGAAATTACTCCCGATTCTCCAATACCATTTGACATTAAACAATTATGGTATGACTTTGATCGACCGGAACGTGTCACATATGAAGATAATGAACGTACTAAAGAAGCGCTTATTGAGGAAGGTGATCCAAAAGCACTGAAGTCTGCTAAATTTAAACCGCATAATGCTTACAATAAACCACCATTTAAAGCACAAGTCTCAATATCCACTTTAGCTTATGCTAATAAAATACTCACAAAACTTAAAGACCATAGATATAAGTTTTTGCTCGAAATAGACCAATATACAGGAAAGAAGAATGAAAAAGATTTAAGTGATCTGATTATCGATTGGATTGATCATGAATATCCAATTACAGTGTTTGATTTAAGTGGGATACCTTTTGAAATAATTGATCTTGTCGTTGGAGTCGTTACTCGTATTATTTTTGAAAGCATGTTTTGGAGTCGTGATTTACCCGGAATGGGGAAACAGAGGCCTCTTTTGATGGTTTATGAAGAAGCCCATTCGTATATACCACGTGGTGGGGATGCTCAATTTATCTCTGGTTATGCTGGACGTGCTGTAAGAAGACTATTTAAAGAAGGCAGAAAATATGGAATAGGTGCTATAGTTGTGAGCCAGCGACCTGCGGAATTGGATGAAACGATTTTATCTCAAAGTGGGACTTTTATTGCGCTTCGATTGTCTAATAGCGACGATCAAGGAAGAATTAGAGCAACTGTTCCAGATTCATTAGCAGGATTAACTGATCTTTTACCAGCATTAAGAACAGGTGAAGCATTGGTCTTAGGGGAAGCTGTTCAGATTCCTTGCCGAATACGACTACCTTTAATTGAGCCACGACCGAAAAGTGAAGATCCTATAACGTCAAAATGTTGGAAGGCTCAAAGAATGAGTAATCCATTATATGACTCCGTAGTAACTGGTTGGAGATGCCAAAGAATGCCACGATCATAAAGGAGGTGATTTAATGGAGAGGATTCCTGTATCGTCAAGTAATATAGCATCAATTGGTTATGATGAAGCTACATCTACGTTGGAAGTAGAATTTTTAAGTGGTCGTATTTACCATTATTATGGTATACCTAAATATTTGTATGATGAGTTTATAAATGCTGAATCAAAAGGTAAATACTTAAATGAATATATTAAGAAAGCCGGTTTTCCATATGCGCAAGTTGGATAAAATGACATAGCTTTATATAAAGTATATTTCATGCTTCTAGCTTTTTTACATTTCAGATAGCATTATTTTTTAGAGATGACTAAACCGACTGGCTGGCGAGCTACAGAAGATTGGTGTTTGTGTGAGTTAAACCTTTAGTGGATTAATAATCCCTTGCCTTTTCCGAACGAAAATTTATACGAACAAAAAAGACATTGAGGTGTTTATATGAATCATGAGCAAATTATTCATGAGTTGCTCAATAAAAATAATGTGTTTTTGGTACAATGAAAACCGAGTGTTCCGGAACTTAAAAAACCCTGCATAAAATGGAAAAACTCCATTGCGAGCACTCCTAAAAAATAATACCCTTTTAGGTGTCGAATCTAAAGGGGGTACAGAAAGGATGCTAACAATGGAGCAAGTATATCGTATCAGAAACATGAAGAAATTTGAAGGCAAAAGTTTAAGAAAGATATCTCAGCTTACCGGACACGACTTTGAAACTGTGAAGAAGTATGTTGAACAAGAGGATTTCAATCATACTATCCGCCCCAAACGGAGGCGAAAAAGCAAATTGTCTCCATATAGGAGCATTGTCACCACATGGCTTATCAAAGACAAGCAAGCACCTGCAGCACACTGCAAAAAGAGTATATAACCGATTGAAGGAGTTGTATGGTGATGAATTTGATGCCAGTGACAGGGCTGTCAGGAAATTTGTTGCAGATATTCGAAAAGAGTTACAAATGAATGCGGACGGATTTCTTCCGCTGGAACATCCTCCGGGAGAAGCCCAAGCAGACTTTGGAGAGGCTCGCTTCAAAGAACTCCTTTTAAAATGCGACAAAGATATGAATAGGATGCACTACAAAGGCTATGGGATGATCAAAGATTTATTCCAGGAAGATAAGCAGGAATTCTTCAAGCTTCCGAAAGTTCCTTTTGAAGTATACCTACACGAATTCGCTAAAGCCGACAATTATGGGAAAATTAGATTTGACGGTAGAGTTTATTCTACTTCTCCTAATATGACTGGGCGCCAGGTTATTGTTAAAGCCGGCGCTTTTGATGTAGAAATACTTGATGAGAACTGCAATCATATCATCAGAGCACAGACGCCTTTACGGAGAAGAAAAGGAATCAATGAACTGGATCCCCTATCTTGAACTTATGAGCAGAAGACCGACCGCATTAAAATACACAGGGCTATACAATCAACTGCCGCAAATCCTTAAGGAATACCTGGACAAAAGTGACTATGAGGGGAAAAAACAAGCATTGAAGCTATTAACAAAGATGACAGTAGCCATATGGCCACGGCAATTGGAGTTGCAGCTTGTTCCAGAGGAAAGATGGTAAAATTCTATCGTACAGCAGCATTAGTTAACCTTTTGAGTGAGGCAAAAGCCAAAGGTGAATTGCAACGATTTATGAAACAGTTGAGGAAAACAGATCTGTTGATTTGTGACGAATGGGGATATGTTCCCTTTGAGAAAGATGGGTCACAGCTTTTGTTTCAGGTTATTTCCGAATGCTATGAGAAAAGGAGTGTGATCATTACAACAAACCTGGAATTTAGTAAATGGAACGGCATTTTCTATAAATAAATGAAATGATGGAGAACGGAAAGTGACAAGAGACGGTGTCGTAAGTTATGATGGCGCAAAATACGGTATACCGTGGCAGTATAGCGGCAGGGAAGTAAGGGACAGGATATTCGGAGGATTCTTCGAAGCTTACTATGGCGAGGTAAGAATAGTGCGCCACAGAACAGAGTATGCATCAGGGAGGGTCGTATGGTTTAAGGGACAGTATCAGGGCCTTGCCGAAAAAGGTGGGATAGCGGTACCACTTCCCTTTGCCAGGAAGGAAGGAACAGAGTCAGTAGAGATACGCCCATTAAGTGTGTATGATGCACTGGCGGGGGTGATATCCAATGGTTGAACTGGAACATGCCCGCAGCATCCTTTCCGAGCTTGGGCTCGTAACAGCCTCAGGACTTTTGGATGCAAAGCTTGAAGATGCAATGCATAAAGAAGCAACTTACCTTGGGTTCTTAAGTGAGCTTCTGAATGCTGAGATACAAGAGAAAAGGCGTCGAAGTGAGGAAACAAGGATAAAACTGTCAAGGCTGCCACACAGGAAGACACTGGAAGAGTTTGACTTCAGCTTCCAGCCCAGTATAGATGTAAGGCAGATTAAAGAGTTATCAACGCTCGCTTTCGTCGCAAGAGATGAGAATGTGATATTTCTAGGTCCTCCGGGTGTTGGGAAGACTCATCTTGCAGTAGGTCTGGCGATGCAAGCCCTAAGGTCTGGTATGACGGTATACTATACCAGCCTGGCACATCTCATAGCAGACTTGAAAAAGGCAGCACAACAAGACAAGCTTAGCCGCAGGTGGCAAGTATATACCCGGCCAGACATACTGATCATTGATGAAGTAGGATATATGCAGTTGGAGCGTACATCAGCGGAATTGCTTTTCAGGGTCATATGCTCAAGGTACGAAAATGGCAGTATAATACTTACCAGCAACAAATACTTTGGCGACTGGGGCGAGCTTATGAATGATACAGTAATAGCTACAGCTATACTGGACAGATTACTGCACCATTCGCACATCATAAATATAAGGGGTGAGAGCTACAGACTAAAAGACAGACTAAAAGGCGGGGTCAGGGTCGTGCCTCCGGCCGATATATCGGTGAAGGATAAACCGAAAAATGCGTGACCGGCTACTAAAGCCGGCGATTGGGTCAATTTTTAACCGGCGATTGGGTCAAAAATACTCCGGCGTTGACATAGCTATGATGAAGCCGTAAAGGCAATGCTGCTTACGGGGTCAAAGCTGAGCCGTTATTTGCGTATGCATTCTAATAATTCAACAAGTATTTCTTTTTCCTCGTTGCGTATTTCATCAATATAAGTGGCTATTTTTTTTATCTCGTCATCATCACGGGTGTATGTATATTTTATTTGCATGTTCCTTAGTGCCAATGCCTTGTTTTCTATTTCTTTATATTTGCTATAATAAGGCTCCAGTTTGTCCAAGTATTTATTTTCATACAAAAACTTAATCCTGGAGGTCATACATTTTTTATGTTCCCATAAAATATGGAGAGACCTTATGTCATCTAGAAATTCTTTCGTTGGCGGGTTTTCGAAATTTTTACGCAAGTATTCATAAATCTGTAATCCATAAATAACGTCAGACGTTGGATTTGAATAGATGCTGAGCCTTTTAGAAGTATTTTTTGAGTAAACATAATCTTCCAGAAGGTTCATTACATTTTGAATATCAAAATTGTATCTGTCCGTTTCTTGATGTTTTACTATATTGACCGGCTTATTAATATCACTGTTGTAAAAGGCCTTTATAAAATCGGTATAGGATATTTCGGAAAAAGAATAATTATGCCGGGTGTCGAATCCTGCTGAATAGAAACAACTTTTATCGGTATTATACCCGTAAATCAAGCATTCATGAATTAGATGCCCAGTATTGTATGAAATCCTGTTTGGGACATAAAACTCGTCAAGATACAGCCAGATATAGTACCCGCTATTTATACAATTTATTATAAAATCAACTATATCGATATTGTTATTTATAAAAATCTGAATATTTAGTAATTGATAATATACCAAAGGATAGCATTCAAGCCTTGCTAAAAAGAAATTCAACCAGCCTGTTTCCGGGTGATAAGTAAGCTGAATATAGTTACTATAAAACCAGTCATTAAAAGACGGGTGCTGCTGGGCAACCGATAATTGGTATGCATGATGCAGGTAACCAATGATGGGTGGCAACGCCAGTTTTAATTTCTTTTCTGCCATAATACCTCCATATATTCTGGTATTCATAATGATTTTCAATTATTTGTTTATATCCCAATATACTTATTTCTTATATTAGCAGTAAGATTATTAATGTCAATAAGAACCATAATAGGCTCTGATTGGCTATGGTCGAAGTATGGGCGTTTCGTTCGTAAAAGTAGTGATATTCACGAACAATAAAGACATTTGGGGCAAATTTCTATAAGGAAACACACATATTTGCTACCTTATTTCTTATTATGTTTTTACTGCGTTGACTCCGCCTCATTCAGAAAATATAGCGTTGGAATACGCGAAAAAGGCCATGCAATACAATAATGACGCCAAGTATCGTGACTGGATTGATGAAATCTAAAGAGACAATTAGGTTATATTAATCAAAATTAAAATCATTCTCAACTTTTAATACCTGCCCCGTAATCGCATGAACATAAACCGTATATACTCCCGATAGGGTGCGTATGTCTATTTCATAAACCAATATGCCGTTCTCATAATCCAGTTCAACTTTTATAACCTGGCCCGGAACCTGCTGCAGGGCGATTTGGATCGCCGCCTCGCTGTTGATCCGGTAGCTGCGCCAGTAATTGTCCCACAAAAAACAGTAACTTGGCATGCTGAATATATTTCTGAACATAAAGGAACCTTCTTTCGCATATCATGTTTACATAATTAAAATATTCATAATTAGCCGAAATGTTACCAGATAAAAGCTGCAAAGCCGGATAAAAGGTAAACCGCCCATGATTTTGAGATTGATATTAATATTGATATTGACTCTCACGTTGCGTAATACTTTATAGTAGATAGCGAAGGGAGGGAGCATATGTGAAAGTGAAGGAAGTTGCCGGTTTAGTAGGTATTAGCGTGCGCACGCTGCATTATTATGATGAAATAGGGTTGTTGAAACCGGAGAAAACCACCGAATCAGGCTATAGAGAGTACTCTGAAAAGAATCTCGAGATTCTTCAGCAAATTTTGTTTTTCAGGGAACTGGGCTTTCCCCTGAAGAAGATTAAAGAAATTATTAACAGCCCTTCATTTGACCGGCAAAAAGCGCTTGAGGCGCAGCACGTAATGCTCCTTGAAAAAAGGAGCCGGCTGGATAAGATGATCAGGACAATTGAAAAGACAATCAAACATTCAAAAGGAGAGATAAGGATGACGAATAAAGAAAAATTTGAAGGATTTGATTTCAGTCATAACCCGTATGAAGAAGAGGCCCGGAGACTGTGGGGCGGCTCGGCCGTAGACGAATCCAACGCAAGGATGGCGAAATTGTCCGAGCCTGAGAAAAAAGATTTTGCTGAAAAATTTAATGCAATATTTGAGAAACTTGCTGCGATCCGCCATCTCCCGCCTGATTCGAAAGAAGCCCAGGCAGCGATTGGAGAATGGTATGAGCTTCTGAACAAAATAGGTAATTATTCTCTTGAGGCGTTTGAAAGTTTGGGGCAGATGTACGTAGATGATGTGCGCTTCACTGAGAATATTGATAAATTCGGCAAAGGCCTGGCGAAGTTCATGCGCGATGCTATGGCTGTTTATGCTAATGCGAACAGATAGTGAAAAATCTGTTTATTCTCTGGCTGTATTTGTTTTATCTATCCCGGGCCTGATTAACGGTTTTAGCAGCAAGGGAAGGCTACTGGAGATTATCCAGTAGCCCTATGTTTTTATACTTATATGAAAAGTTTCTGAAAAATTATGAGATAGCAATCAGCCAAGTGGGTAATATAATACTAAGACTTTCGATATGAAGCAAGAAGCTAATAGGGCTATTGGAGAAGGTCCTGAGAAGTTGAAAGTGAACGGCCTGACCTAAAACAAGTGGGATGTTTGTCAAAAATGAGGTGATAACCGAAAGAAGTTATCTTTGCTGTCAAGTTGCCGGATACTGAATGAATATGGTAAGCTGGCGCGGATTCCGGGCTGTTTTACGGTTTTCTTTCTTATAAATATATGTTATTATAGGAGGCGGTTACACATTTTTCTCAATCCGATGTAACCAGTATGCCGCGCCAAACGATGAAATCTTCGAAATAACTGATGTAGAAAAGGGTGAAATACAATATTTAGACTGTTGTTATCGAAGCTGAAGGAATCGTCCTTTTCGGTAATACCAATCATTATACTGGTTGTGCTGCTGAATTACACAAAGGCTCCAATTCCATCATGGAACTTAATACTTTTTTTGATCAGCGCTTTTGTAATAATCATAGGGATAACGTTATTCAATCTCGGAGTGGATATGTCACTGATTCCCATAGGGAAATAAATTGGCTCTGCATTGGTAAAAACCAGGAAACTATCATTGATTATATTTTTGACTTTCTTCATTGGTGTCTTTATTACAATAGCAGAACCGGATTTGGCAGTGATGGCCGGGCAGATAAACGGAGTGCCTGACGCTGTTATTATCATTAGTGTTTCATTAGGTGTTGGTTTAGCGTTGGTGGCCGCCTTTTTGAGAATTTTATTCCAGTTCCCGCTGTCATACATACTTATTATTTGTTATACCCTGGCCTTCGTTTTATCCTGTTTTACCGGTAAGGACTTTCTTTCTGTTGCCTGGGAATCGGGGGCGGTCACAACGGGTCCAATCATGGTACCTTTTGTAATGGCACTTGGGCTTGGCCTGGCATCGGTCCGCGCAGACAAAACCTCGGAAGAGGATAATTTCGGCCTTATCTCTCTTTGCTTGATCGGGCCTATTATTACTGTCTTGATTTTAGGCATGTTCTTTACTCCTTCCGGGGGAAGCGCGATGACGGTTCCTGACCTGGAGTCAGTTTCGGATATAACCATGCTTTACAACTCCAATTTTCCGGAGTATATGAGACAAGTGGCGGTAGCATTGTTCCCTATGATTCTGACTTTTGCCGTTTTTCAAATTACTGTGATACGCCTGAAAATAAAAGAAATCTTGAAAATCAGCATAGGCACGATCTACACATATATAGGCCTGGTATTGTTTTTAACTGCTGTAAATGTTGGTTTTATGCCGGCAGGGTATCAGCTTGGCGGCATCCTGTTTGAAAACAACAGCGGCATCATACTGATTTTGGTCGGGATGATGATCGGGTATTTTGTTGTTGCTGCGGAACCGGCTGTTTTCGTGCTTAAGAGACAGGTGGAAGAAGTTACGAGCGGAGCAATCTCGGCGAGAAGCATGGGGATAGGATTATCCGCAGGTGTAGCGGTATCGGTGGGATTAGCCATGTTGCGCGTTATTACAGGGCTGTCACTTCTATATTTCGTTATACCGGGATATGTGATTGCTCTTTTGCTTACATTTATTGTACCGCACCTTTTTACATCGATTGCTTTTGATTCAGGGGCAGTGGCTTCGGGACCACTGGCTGTGACATTCATGCTCCCTTTGGCCATTGGCGCTTCCGAAGCGAAAGGCGGAAATATCTACATCGATGCATTCGGGAGCGTAGCCCTGGTAGCATTAACGCCGGTTATTACACTCCAGCTGTTTGGATTGGTTTATTCCATAAAATCAAGGATTGCAAAAAGGGCAATGGTTGCTCCTGGCCCGGAAGATACTATTATAGAACTGGATTATTCATCGTCGGAACAGGAAGATGAAGAGCCGGCTGATGATATGGATGAAGGCGTTGACGACAATACCGGTAATGGCATGGACAATGCAGTGGCTGAAGATTACAATAGAAAATAATAGCTGCCAATTGTAGCAGAATGGAGGGGAATGATGGTTAGTCATTCTGAGGTTAGGCTCGATGCATTGATTACAATAGTGGATTATTATTTGGAAAATACCCTGATGAACGTGTATAAGAAGAACAACGTGCCAATATTATTATTGACTTATGGGAAGGCACAGCCAAATCAGTCATATATGAAATTATCGGATACGGGGGAATCAAAAAACTCGTTTGCATCAGCGTTCAAACGAAGAATATGACGAAAAAACTGTTGAAGCAAATAAGTGATCATATTGACTTTAGCAAACCCGGTACGGGAATCGCTTTTAACATAAACATAAGCAGTATCAGCAGCGTTCTTTCTAAAATCTGCATTCAGGCAGATGATAATTTAAAGATAGGAAGTGAGGATATGGCTTTATCAAAAGATCCTTATCATTTAATTGTAACCATCGTAAACAGCGGATATTTTGACCAGGTTATGGCAGCAGCAAAAAAGGCAGGGGCTAACGGAGGCACCGTGGTTCATGCCCGTGGCCTAGGATCCAAAGAAGCCAAGAAATATCTTGGTATAACCATACAACCGGAAAAGGACCTTGTACTGATCCTGGCGCCGAAAGACAAGAAACGGGCCATTATGGAGAATATTATGCATGAAGCGGGGCTGAATACGGCCGGAACCGGTATCTGCTTTTCATTGCCGGTAGATAGCGCTATAGGGGTTGGAGCAATTATTGATAATTTTGATGAAGTCTAAAAGCACTATGTTGCGCATTACGCATATAATTGCCTTTTTCAGCGGCACATCTTGTCTCCAATATTGTCATCGGTAAAATCATACCATGTGGCTGCCGGCTTCTTGCTTTGCTTGTTAATAGCCGACAGGAAATCTTCTTTTGCAGCGCTTTCGCGATTGACAAAATAAGAAATGATCTGATTATTGCTGGAATCATAGCCTGATTCACTATAACTTATCTTATCGATCGCATACCCCTTCTCTGTGAATTTCACCGTGCCAAAACCGTAATCCGCCGCACCGCCGGAAAATGAAAATGTTCCGTCGTCTTTTAAATCCATGAAAGATCTATAGGGCAACGTGTAGCCATAAACCACTCCGTCATGGTAACGCAAAACCTCGAACCCAAAATCGTCGTTGCCATTCACGGCCAGCCAAAGGACAACCTCCGGCACGTCGTCTTTTTCCAGGTCAACTATTGCAAACTTTGTCACTTTTGCCTTAACGCTGCTGTCACTGCTGACAGCCAGGTTTAATTGCGCAATATTAATATCTTTCTTTGCATCAATGCTGAAAAACGGGGCTTTGTTCTGCAGCACCGAATAATACGCGCTTATCGCTGATGTACCTGGTGATGCAGGATGTAATGACATTTCGGAGGAAACGGGAGGGGATTGCCCTGTTTTTGCGCATTCCCCGATTCCAAGTATTATAAGTATGATAACAAATAGTACGTAATACCTGTTTCTCATTCTACTATAACCCCATTCTAAACGATCACATCAACAGTTCCGGGAGGAAAGTTACAATCGAGGGGAACGCGATTAAGATGCCCAGGCATACAAACAAGGCCAGCAGAAACGGCCATACGCCTTTAAAAATTGTTTCGGTGGGAACATCCCTGGCGACTCCCTTCACCACGAAAACATTCATGCCCACCGGCGGCGTGATAACTCCCATGGCAACCACAAGGACGACTATTACGCCGAACCATACCGGGTCGTATCCCAGGACATCCACCACAACAGGATAAAAAATCGGTGTGGTCAGCAGCACAAGGGCAAGAGCATCGATAATGCATCCGAGAATAAGATATATAAGAAGGATTACAATCATTACGGCAGAGCCCGGAAGATTAAGTCCGGACGCCCAATCCGCAAGCGCGAACGGAAGCCTGCTGATTGCTATAAAACGCCCGAACACGACGGCTCCTGCAACCATAAGCATTATCATGGCCGTTGTGCGGGACGTGTCCTTAAGAGATTTCTTAAAGCCTTCCCAGCTAAGAAGCCTTCTGGCAACGGTGATAAACAGTACGCTGCCTGCACCGACCGCTCCGGCTTCAGTAGGAGTGAACCAGCCCAGGAAAAGGCCTCCCAGAGAAATGCAGAAAGTTATAACAACTTCCAAAATGCCGCCTTTCAGGCATGCAATTTTTTCTCTCAGGCTAAACCGCGGACCGGCTGGTCCCAGCGAAGGTTTTATTCTTACGACAATATATATGGCAGCCATATAAAGAACGGTGAGAAGGATGCCCGGGATTATACCGGAAACGAAAAGTTTGCCGATCGATTCACCGGAAGCGATACCGTAGACTATAAATATTACGCTGGGCGGTATCAGCACCCCGATTGCCCCGCCTGCCGCCACACTGGCGCAGGAGAGCGAATCATCGTATTTATACTTTTTCATTTCAGGTATCGCTATTGCTCCTATTGTTGCGGCAGTGGCCGTATTGGAACCGCAAATTGCGCCGAAAACCGCGCACGCTACCTGTGTCGCCATGGCAAGCCCGCCGCGCCTGTGCCCTGCCATCTTGTAGGCAAAGTTGTAAAGGCCTGAGCCTACTCCTGAATAATATGCGATAAAACCCATCCAGATAAACATTGGAATAACGCTTAACGAGTATGACGAAAAGGTGCTGTATATTTCCGTGGCAACCATTGTTAAAGCGGAAGACGGCGATGTCAACAGGCTAAATCCGGCAAAACCTATTATCAGCATGGAGTATGAAATGGGAATACGCAATGCCATTAGCGCAAAAAAGAGCAGTACGCCGATCAGTCCGACAAGTTCGGGGCTCATCTGTCTACCACCCCTTTAATCGATTGTAATGTCCTGGACAGTATTGCAAGCGACAGAACGGCGAAACACAAAGCCGTGATATATACGAAAATGTAATAAGGAGTCTGCGTTGTCGGGGAAACTTCGCCGCTTGCGGCCAGTTGCCCGGCATTTATAAACAACTGTATTGTAAACAGCACCATGAAGCAAAGTGCTATGATTCCTGTGATTGATGCGATGATATTTTGTGTCCGCTTGTTTAATTTTTCTACAAGAAAATCTATTGCTATATGGCCATCGCCCAGTGTGCAATTCGCAAGGCCGCATCCTACGATGAGCGCGGTCAGAAACTCCGTATATTCGTATGTCCCAAGTATCGGGCTCTTAAACACCGCTCTTAATATAATGTTCACCACTACAAGAGCCATTGCGAATACTATACACCATCCCGAAATCCCGTCAAGGATCCGGGCGGCTTTTTCAACAATGCTGCCAAACTTGTTCATAATGCTCCTCCAATTTGATGTTTACTTCAACTAAACGCGGATTACAGCTTACATGTGGTTTATAACGCTGCATGCAGTTTAGCGCTGTATGCGGTTTATAGTGCTGCGTGCGTTTTACAGCGCTGTAATCAATACTGGTTGTTGTATTTTTCCGCAAGTTCTTTTACAACGGCCAAAACATCCTCTTTAACTCCCATTTCCTTCATTTTTGCCGTAAAAGCGTCCTGGATGGGCTTGACTTTTTCTATCCAAAGGGCCGTTTCTTCATCGGTCAGTTCAATAACTTTCATGTCGTTCTCGTTTACTGCATAGTCAAGCGCAGCTTCATTCTGCTTGTCCCACAGCCCGATGGCGGTCTCTTCAAAGAATTTTTCCGTGGTTTCAAGTATGATATCCTGCAGGTCCTTCGGCAGTGAATTCCATCTGTCCAGGTTCATCGTAACGAAGAACAGGGTGTTGTATAAAAAGGGCGTTTTTGTAATGTAATCAGTTACCTCGGCATGTTTCCAGCCTTGCAGCACTTCAATCGGGGCGAGGTTGCCCTTTACGATTCCCTTTGACAGCGCTTCGTAGGCGTCGGACTGGGGCATTCCCACCGGGATGCCGCCAAGGTGTTCTATGGTGGTTGCGCTAAGGCCTGTAGCGCGTATTTCCATCCCCTGCAGGTCATCGAGACTCCTGACGGGCGTTTTTGTAAACAGGTCGCCGGAGCCGGTGGTGAGAACCATCAGCAGCTTGGTATCCTTGACTTCGTCGGGATCAAGTTTTTTTATGCCTTCCCATGCAGTCATGCTTGCCGCTTTTGAATTCTTATAGATAATGCCGGGAAGTTCAAAAGCTTCGACGACCGGGAAACGCCCTCTTGTATAGGAAAAGCATGAAATGCCGATATCGGCAACGCCTTTGACAACCCCGTCATATATGTTCGCTGCCTTAAGAAGGCTTTCCTGGGGATAGGTTTCAATAATAACCCTGCCGTTTGCAGCGGTTTTGATTTTCTCGGCCCAGCCTTGCGCCAGCTCGGTTTCCGCCAGGTGTTTGGGCGGGAAAAAGTGTGCAAGTTTAAGAGTAATTGTGTTGCCGCTTTCTGCCCTGGTTTCCTGTGAGCAGGAAGCGGTGCTCAATAATATTGCCAACAATAGCAAAAGGATAGCAACTTTTTTGCAATTAAGTCGCGAAAAAACCATAAACGTATCCCCCTCTAAAATTAATCACTGGCAGGATAAAGTTTTCAGACGGGTTATTAGAATAAATCCGGTTGGTTAAATAGTTCAGGAAAGAACAGAATTTATTCTACCGTCCTGCCATTCTGCTTTTTCATACTACTATTTTCATGTTGTGCTACCATCCCGGCTCTTGCATAATATTTCAAGCGCCGGTCCCATACTGCCAAGCCTTTGCTCTAAAGGCTTCTTACTACAAAGATTACGTTTTCTCATTATAGCACTGTATATTTCCTGTGTCAACGCCAAAGTCAAGGCCGACAGCGTCAACCTGCCGCAGGATTTTTCAAAAAATTTTTCTTTGATCAGGCCTTGAAATCTTACAATCTTCGCGATGAAGTCTGTGCGAACTTGTTGTATAATGTTATATATCAAGTTTGAGGCAGTCTGGAGGGAATCCCGGATGAAATTTTACATTGGTGTCGAAATTGGAGGTACAAAGCAGCAGGTTGCGGTTGTATCCGAAGATGGTGCAATGACGGAACTGTTATCGGAAAAAGTCGTACTTGTCAGCGGGGCTGAGGATATTTTAAACTGGCTTGAGGGTTCTTTGAATACACTGCTGACGAAATATCCTGAGATTGAAGCTATTGGCGTTGGATTCGGCGGGATTGTGGAAACGAAAAATGAGCGTTTATCCAAATCAGTCCAGGTGAGAGGCTGGGAGAACTTCCGTCTGAAAGATTGGTTTGAGAAACGCTTCAATAAGAGAACAGTCGTTGTAAATGACACGGTGGCCGGCGGGTATGGTGAACTTCTATATGGAACCGGAAAAGGATTCGACAAATTTTTCTATACCAATATTGGGACCGGAATCGGCGGAGCCACCTTCATCCATGGAAAGCCTTATGATGGGACAGGCTATGGGAGCTCCTATTTCGGCCATACCTATGTTCCCGTCAGAAACCCCAAAGCCGTGAGCCAATATGAGTATTTTGACAAATTGGAGAACTATTGTTCAGGCGTAGCGATCGAAAAGCGCTTGCGCCAGGAGGGCTATATTCCAAAAGATTCCCTTTTGTACAGTCTGTGTGGGGGAAATACAAGCACTGTTACTTGTTCAATGCTTGCCAATGCTGCAAATAACGGCGACTCGTTTGCCCTGGGTGAAATAGAAAGCTGGGCGTATGTTTACAGCATTGCCATGAGCAACTATATTACACTGTTTTCTCCCGAACGCGTGGCGATTGGAGGCGGAGTTGCAAATATGGGGGATCTCATATTGAAGCCGGTCAGAAAATATGTTGGCCGGTTTGTCTTCAACTCTGCAAAGGGCCGTTATGATATTGTACAGTGCAAATTACTGGATGACGCTGTTCTGGTCGGCGCGGCAATGTTTGCCCGGGATGGGTTTCATCCGCTGTAATGTGGATATGTGTGGATATCGGAAATGGGGTCAGGCTTGAATTATTTGCTTGTCTGCTTCCGAACGCAGGAGAGCAAGTAAATACTTCAAGCCAGACTCCATATCCACCAGCTCCTGCATGAAGGCAGGTTAAAGCATTCACCCAATTTTTATTATCGCAAATTCAATCTGTTTGGTATATAATTTAAACTGGTAACATTCTGGATGTAACGAACTATTCCTTGTGGCAGAATATTTCCTGAGATAGTAAAATATTCCTGGAGGTAGGAAATGTTTACCGTGAAGCTGAAAGATATAATCAACGAATTCCAGTTGGAGCCGGTATTCATGGATGAGTCCGGCGGTGATATCGAGATAACGACTTCGGACGTCAACAGGCCCGGTCTCCAGTTATCCGGCTACATGGAGCATTTCGGCACCGACAGGATACAGATAATAGGCAAGGTTGAGACGGCGTACCTGGCGAGCCTGTCGCCCCAGGAACGGCTAAGGCGGCTGGACGGGTATTTCAGGATCGGTTTTCCGTGCCTTGTAATAGCAAGAAACATCGAGCCCTTTGAGGAAATGGTCTGCGTATCCCAAAAATACAGGATACCTGTTCTCAGGACCAGTGATATAACATCGAGGTTTATGAGCGGGCTTATACGATACCTCAATGTCATGCTGGCGCCGAGGGTTTCGATGCATGGCGTGCTGGTGGAGGTTTACGGAGAAGGTATTTTAATCCTGGGAGAAAGCGGCGTGGGAAAGAGCGAAACCGCGCTGGAACTTGTCAAGAGAGGCCACAGGCTTATAGCCGATGATATAGTCGAAATCAGGAGGGTTTCCGACAAGACCTTGCTTGCAGCCGCGCCCGAGAATATCAGGCACTTTATAGAGATAAGGGGAATCGGCATACTGGATGTAAAAAACCTGTATGGCATGGGCGCAATTAAAACGCAGGAAAATATTAATCTTGTAATCAAGCTTGAATTGTGGGATAAGAGTAAAAACTACGAGCGTCTTGGACTGGACGACCAATATACCGATATATTGGGCATATCGGTACCTTCGCTTGTAATACCGGTAAGGCCGGGCAGAAACCTGGCAATAATTGTTGAAGTGGCTGCCATGAACCACAGGCAGAAAAAAATGGGATACAACGCCGCAAGGGCAATCAGCGAGCGTTTTACTCGGTTTGATTGACGGAAGGAAGACGGCTTCTGCTGAGGCTTCTTGCGAGGTGAAAATTGTTACGGGGAGAGCAGGGATTTGAACAAGGTAATAATTGCAGAGCTCCTGGCCCATTTGCGGGGAACCGGAGCCGTCACGGTAAATGAGCCGATGGCGGAGCATACGTCGTTTAAGATTGGAGGCCCGGCGGATGTCTTTGTAAAACCGCGCAATATAGACGGGCTTGTTAATATAGTTAATACATGCGCCGAAAAAGGGATACCGCTTTTCATAATGGGAAACGGGACCAACCTGCTGGTGCGGGACAAGGGCATCAGGGGTGTCGTTATGCAGATTGCCGACAATATCGGGAGATACGAAATTGACGGGGAGACTATTGCGGCCGAGGCCGGCATTTCGATCTCGCGCCTGGCAAGGGTTGCAATGGAACACGGGCTTTCCGGCCTGGAATTTGCAGAAGGCATTCCGGGAACTCTCGGGGGAGCGGTCACCATGAATGCGGGAGCTTATGGCGGGGAAATGTCGATGATCGTGGAAGATTCCGAGTATTTGAGCCCCGGCGGCAGTGTTGTTACTGTCGGTAAACAGCAGCACCGGTTCGGCAAGCGGACCAGTTTCATACAAACAGACGGCGGAGTGGTGCTCAGGACCAGGCTTAAGCTGAAGAAAGGCGATAAAGAGCAGATAAAAGCAAAAATGGACGAGTTCAGGGCAAGCAGGCAGAAAAAACAGCCGCTGGATCTTCCGAGCGCAGGAAGTATATTTAAAAGGCCTGAGGGCTATTTTGCGGGAAAGCTGATACAGGACTGCGGCCTAAGGGGATTTCGCATAGGCGGCGCGGAGGTGTCCGGCCTGCATTGCGGGTTTATTGTCAACAGAGGAAATGCATCCGCGGAAGATGTTTTAAAACTGATTGAACACATACGCAAAAAGGTATATGACAAGTTCGGCGTAGAATTGCAAACAGAAGTGAGAATAGTCGGCGAGGCATGAAGAGATCGGATGCCGGGCGGCAGATAAATTGCACTGGTGAGGTACAAGATGAGATTTATTGTGATAACAGGAATATCGGGAGCGGGAAAGAGCTTGGTTGCCAAGCATCTGGAGGATGAAGGTTTCTTTTGTATTGACAATCTTCCACCTCTCCTCATACCGAAAATAGCCGAGATATGTTCGCAGAGCAATAAAAAAATTAATAAAGTTGCCGTGGTAATAGACATACGCGGCGGCGAACTGCTTAATGATCTGTTCCCCGCGCTGGATTCGTTAAACGCGGAAGGTCATACTTATGAAATACTATTCATGGAAGCTTCGGATAAAGTGGTCATAAAGCGTTACAAGGAATCCAGGAGGGCTCATCCGCTCGCGCAGGAAGGAAGGCTGGTAAAGGCGATTGCCGAAGAAAGGCGTCTGCTGCAGAAAATCAAGGACAGGGCAAATTATGTAATAGATACGTCCGATTTGACTCCGAAACAGCTTAAAGAGGCTGTAAGAGGAATCATAGGCGACGATGCCGCATTTAGAGGCCTGATTATCGACTTGATTTCATTTGGCTTCAAATACGGCATCCCTATTGAATGCGACCTTGTTTTTGACGTCCGGTTCATACCCAATCCGTATTATGTAGAGTCTTTGAGGAAATACACGGGAAAACATGAGAATGTGAAGGAGTACGTCCTGGGGATGAACGAGACCGTTGAGTTTCTTGACAGGTTGAATTCAATGCTGGACTTCCTGATCCCCAACTATATAAAGGAGGGGAAATCCCAGCTTGTCATTGGCATAGGCTGTACGGGCGGCAGGCACCGTTCCGTTGTCATTGCGGATAAACTGGGCGGTGACCTTGCCGAGAAAAACCAGAGGGTGGTTATTCAGCACAGGGATATAGAAAAGGACGGCAGGGGCGCTGGAAGATGAGGTTTATGAATTGGCTCGGGCCGGATCACCGGTCAAAAAGAAAACTATCGCTTGATTCAAAAAATCTGAGCAAGCTTTTATACGATAAAGGAATACTGATCAAGGGTCCCAAAATCGTTGCGATTGGCGGGGGAACAGGCTTATCGACAATGCTGCGGGGCCTTAAGAGGTTTAGTTCCAATATTACCGCGGTAGTAACTGTTGCCGATGACGGCGGCGGGTCCGGAATGCTCAGGCAGGAATTGGGAATGCTGCCGCCTGGTGATATCAGGAACTGCATACTTGCCCTTGCAAATACGGAGCCTATTCTTGAGCAGCTTTTTCAATACCGGTTCCAGGACGGTTCATTGAAAGGGCAAAGCTTCGGTAACTTGTTCCTGGCGGCGATGGACGGGATATCTTCAAATTTTGAAGAGGCCGTCAGAAGAGTAAGCGATGTTCTTGCCGTAACAGGAAGAGTTTTGCCGGTAACGCTGGAAAATGTCACGCTTAACGCGGAGCTGGACGACGGTGGTATCATTTGCGGCGAATCAAAGATTGGGGAGCACAAGGACTTCCATAAGAGGAAAATAAAACGGGTATACCTGGAACCGTCGAACGCTGAGCCCCTCCAGGACGTGCTGGATGCCATAAGTGAAGCGGATATTATTGCGCTTGGGCCCGGCAGCCTTTATACCAGCATCATTCCCAACCTGCTGGTTAAAGGTGTAAGTGATGCCATGAAAAGCAGCAAGGCGCTTAAAGTATATGTATGCAATATCATGACCCAGCCTTCTGAAACGAAAGGCTACAGCGCATATGATCATATCAGGGCGCTGGAGGAACACTCATACCCCGGCATGGTCGAATGCTGCATTGTCAATAATTCATCCATACCGGACAAGTTGCTGGAAAAGTACCTGAAAGACGGCGCGGAGCAGGTGAGAATTGACAACGACAAGATATTGAATGGCGGCATTAAGTTAATAGAAGGCAATTTTGTCTCCCTGAAAAACGGCCTGGTAAGGCATGACCCGATGAAACTGGCGAGAACGGTTATAGAATATGCCGCCGAAAATGTGCTGGCGAAGGATAGCAAAAGGGCAGTGGATTACTACTACGTCAGGCACATGCTGGAAAACCATCAGGGTGAAGCGGGCCTGCGAAATACCAGGCAGACCGCTGAATAGAAAATTGCAGGAGGATATTGAAATTGTCGTTTTCATCGACCGTAAAAAATGAGTTATGCCGAATTGAAAACATTAATAACTGCTGCCTGCTGACGGAACTTGCGGCGGCGATTTGTTTCAACGGGACGGTGGACCCGTCCCCGGACGGCGGCTTTAGTATAAGGCTGGCGACGGAAAATGCGGCGTTTGCCAGGAGAATTTACAGCACGATCAAAAAAGCATGTTTAATCAACGCCGAAATTTCCATGCGCAAGAGCAGAAAACTGAAGAAGCACATATCTTACACACTTTTAATCACACCCGAAGCAGGATCTGCCAGGATGCTTGAAAAGGCAGGGGTTTCGATAATCCCGGGCGGAAACGGCGATGATAACGATACCGGCCAGACCCCCGTACTCGCTTGCGACAAAAGGGTCCTGGATGAGCCATGCTGCAGGAAAGCATTCTTAAGAGGCGCGTTTCTTGCAAGCGGCTCAATCAGCGATCCGGAAAAAGCATACCACCTGGAGGTGATTTCGCGTACCCGTGAACTGGCGGTGTATCTGACAGAAATACTCGGATCTTTCGGGCTTAATTCCAGGATTATTTCAAGAAAAGGGAACTTTGTCGCATATCTTAAGGAAGGCGAGAGCATAGTCGACTTTCTCAATATCACAGGCGCGCACAATGCGCTGATGCGGCTTGAAAATGTCCGGATATTAAAGGATATGCGCAACAGCGTAAACAGGATTGTTAACTGTGAAACGGCCAACCTCGGCAAAACAGTCAATGCATCGCTGAGGCATGTTGAAAATATACGCTATATTGCCGATAATATAGGGTTTGACAAGCTTTCCCCGGGTCTTCGCGAAATAGCGGAGCTCAGGCTTGCATATACCGATGCAAGCCTTGCCGAACTGGGGCAGATGTTGTCGCCTCCGCTGGGCAAATCCGGGGTTAACCACAGGCTCAGGAAATTGGACATGATAGCCGAAAAGCACAGGAAGCGGGCCTGAACGTGTTGCCCGCGTCCGTTTCGTTGATTTGTAAAGAAGCTGCTGCCTGTCTCCCTGGTGTGTTTATGCCGGGAGCATATCCGAAAGGCGGCTTGTTCCCGGACAGGCGCCGGAATAAAAGACCGGTGCCGGAATAAAAGGCCGGGATTATTTACTAAGTTACCGTATTTACAGGATTGTCGGACAGGAAAGCTTTGAGATTATCCACGGCAATATCCATGAGGCGTTTACGGCTTTCCTTCGGGGCCCATGCTATATGCGGCGTTATTATGCAGTTAGGTGCTGAAAGAAGCGGGTTGTCATCGGTAATAGGCTCGACGGAAACTACGTCTACCGCCGCATAGGCAACTTTTCCGCTGCACAGCGCTTCTTTCAGGTCTTCTTCCACTATTAAGGGTCCGCGCGCCGTATTTATCAAAATTACGCCGTCCTTCATTTTCGCAATTGTGTCTTTATTTATAATCCCTTTTGTAGAAGACGTCAGCGGGCAGTGAAGCGAAATAACGTCCGACTTTTCCAGGAGCTCGTCGGGCGTCGCATAGCGTAATGTTTCGCTTTCAAGGGACTTGTCCTGGTGCCGGCTTGCAGCCAGGACGTTCATTCCGAAGCTCTGCGCTATTTTGGCCACGTTTTGCCCTATGCGGCCAAAGCCGATAATTCCCATGGTTTTCCCGGCCAACTCGATAAGCGGGTAATCCCAGAAGCAAAAATCCCCGCGGCGTGCCCATTCGCCTGCTTTTACTGCTTCATAATGCTTCCATACGTGATGGCACACTTCCAGCAGCAAGGCAAATGTAAATTGCGCCACGGCTGCAGTTCCATACGTGGGAATGTTTGTGACGATTATATTTCTTTTAGCCGCCGCTTCGACATCCACTACGTTATATCCCGTGGCGAGTACGCCCACGTATCGTATTGACGGGCATGCGTCAAATATTTCCGCATCCAGCGGTGTTTTATTTGTAATGACAATTTCTGCATCGCCGATACGCGGTATTATTTCTTCGCGGCGTGTACGATCATAGACCGTGAGTTCGCCCAGCGAAGCAAATCCTTCCCAGCTTAAATCGCCCGGGTTTTCGGTATATCCATCCAAAATTACGATTTTCATATGCCAGATACCTCCATGATTAGTCATCCTTATTATTAGCAATTAAATGCGTCCGGAGCTTTTTTCTAGTCATCCAGGAGCGCCCATGCGCGGTTCAGGACGCGCTTCGTATTGGCGATTACCACCTCGGGGTTTTCTTCTTTCCACGGTTTTACCTCAAAGGATAAAACCAACGGATTGTCCTGGTTGAACAGGTTCTCATCTTTCAGGCATTTCAAAAAGTCCACAAGGTCTTTCACCGAGTTGACCGAATTAGGGAAATTGAAACGGGGATGAGTGTCCCCGTAAGCCTCCATGGAAGGATCCCCCAGGACTGCGCTGCCAATATGGAGATGAGTAATGTACGGCCTTAGTGTCCGGATCACAAAGCGGCTTGTTTCATGTGTCTGCGGAATATGGGACAAGTCCACCAGCAGCCCGAAATTGTCGAAAGATTCGCTGATTTCGGCTGCAAACCTGGCTGCCAGCGGGGCAGGACCTATTAGCGATTTTTTGTCTATATCATAGTCAAACACCTCGAGTTCCACGGACATGCACTTTTCTTTCGCATAGGCGCACAACTCCTTCGTGGTCCTGACCAACTGCCGGTATGCCTGTTCCTTGCTCTTTTCTTCGTATCTGCCGGCAAAGAAAGCTATGCCTTTCGCCCCGAGATAACTGGCCTCGTCAATTGCTTCAATGAGGGTGGCCTGTGCTTTCAGACGTTCTTCTTCGTTTATTGCATTCGGGTTAAACCCGGTTGTAAGCAGGCGCGGCTGAGCGCCATAGCAGACAGTTATCCCTGCTTCGTCGAGCATCCTGCGGACACGGCTGCGGACTTCATTGCTTTTTATCCATGAAATTTCCACCGCGTCAAAATAGTCGTCTTCCAGTATTTTTTGTAGCGTCTGAACTATTGGTCCTTCACCATTAAATGTTTGGGGAAATGACATGAAATGTACAACTCCGACCTTGAAATACTTATGTATTGATTCCTTCAACCCCGATCCCTCCAATTATCGTGCTTTTAATTTGCAAAGAAATTTACAATATTCTTCACGGCTTTGCAATAAAAAATACCCTGTAAATCTATAATTCATTATACATAATAATATAAAAATGTGTGGTCCATGTCGCATTTTGAAATAAAAAAACCCGTCATCCTACAAATATTCCTATTTTTCTTTGAAGGATATTTAATGCCGTTGAAGAATTAGTACTACAGCGAAAAATATCGCGGCGGAAACTTTATTTATACTTTTTGTGCGGGGGAGATATTATTGGACATAAAATTTACCAGCAGGGGCTCGACGCTGATAGCCTTTCTTTCCGGCGAACTTGACCACCACTTTGCCGGGTATGCGCGTGAAAAACTGGAGAGGGAACTGGTAAAAGTTACAACAAGGAACGTAGTATTTGACCTTACCGGGTTAAGTTTTATGGACAGCTCAGGAATAGGTGTGATTTTCGGCAGGTATTCACATATTCAAAAGTTCGGCGGACGTGCGGCGATAATATGCAAAAACCGCAAGATTCGCAGTATACTGGAGATGTCCGGTATTTTAAAAATGATACCGGTTTATGAAGAACTGGATACTGCTTTAAACGCCATGTTGAGCGCATGATTATGTCAAGGCGCGGCAATGGTATCGCCCGGAGTATTGTATAAGGGGAGAGAATTGGTATGCAGCCCGTAAATGAAATGAAACTGGAATTTGTGAGCAAATCGAGCAATGAAGCTTTTGCAAGAGTGGCAGCAGCTGCTTTTGTCTCCCAGCTCGATCCGACCCTTGAAGAATTGGCCGACGTGAAGACGGCCGTTTCAGAGGCCGTAACCAATGCCATAATCCATGGGTATGAGAACCGCCACGGCATTATTAAGATGGTATGCCGGCTGTATAGAAACAGTGTGGAAATTGAAATATCCGATGAAGGCAAAGGTATCGAAAATATTGAAGAAGCAAGAAAACCGCTGTATACGTCAAGACCTGATATGGAACGTTCAGGGATGGGGTTTGCTGTTATGGAGAGCTTTATGGACAAGGTCGAGGTCAGCTCAAAACCGGGCGAGGGGACGACAGTCACACTTTATAAAACTTTTAACTCGGTTGGAGGGGGTTGATTGTCCGGCCGTGTTCCGGCCGGCTGCGTCGGCCGGTTTTATTTTACCCCTGGCTGTAAAAATATGAAATTCAAGTTATAAAATAACATATTCCACGGAATTTTCACGGGTGGAGAAAGGTAAGCCGTATGAGTGAAAATCCTTATGAGGGTATTGATAACATAGAACTGATAAAGATGGCTAAAAAGGGCGATAAATCTGCGCAGAGCATTCTCGTGGAGAAGAATATGGGCCTGGTCTGGAGTATTGTCCGCAGGTTTCAGAACAGGGGGCACGATATGGACGACCTGTTTCAGATAGGCAGCATAGGATTGATAAAGGCGATTAAAAAGTTTGACACATCATACAACGTAAAATTTTCAACCTATGCTGTCCCGATGATTATAGGCGAAATAAAGCGCTTTTTACGGGATGACGGCATCATCAAGGTAAGCCGGTCGCTTAAGGAAACGTCGAACAAGGCGCGTATCACAAAAGAGGTGATGAGCAAGGAATTGGGGCGTGAACCGACCATCAGCGAGATGGCAAGCCGTCTTAGTATTCCGGCGGAAGAACTTGTTATGGCCATAGAAGCCGGACATTCTCCCGAATCGCTTTTCAATCCCGTGGCGGAGGGCAGCGGTTCGTCACAAATGCTTATCGACAGGCTCAATAACGATTTGAATGAAGACGAGTCCGATATTATCGATAAAATTGCCCTCAGGCAGGTCATGGAAACGTTAAAACCCAGGGAAAAACAAATCATAATTCTTAGGTATTTCCAGGAGAAAACACAGGTTCAGATCGCCAAAATGCTTGGAATTTCGCAAGTCCAGGTTTCCAGGATTGAAAAGAAGATTCTCGAAGACATAAGAAACCGCATCAATTTCGGCTGATTAGAAAAACCCATCTGCCTGAAAAGCGAAAATTGAATTATTTTTCTGTATAGTTAGTATTCCATGTTCCAATAATAGAATAAAACCATTTTGGAAAGGGTGAAAGAATTGCTGGCCATACTAAGCAGGTATAAGGCTGTATTTATAATATTGTTTCTCCTGGTTCTTGCCGTGGCGCTTATCTGGATGATTTTCACCGTCCCGGACAAGGACAGGATCCCTTCAAAAGGTGTTTTTGTCATTAACCGGTTTTATCAGCCGGCGCATTTCTTGTTGTGGTCTTCGGACACGCCGCGGTTCCGGGCTGGATAACGGCAGAAAGGAGGGATGTATGGTTGCAGCAGGTAATGACAAAAGAAGAATATAAGAAATACGTGGACAAAAAATCGCCAAACTCAAAATTAATGCTCAACGTTTCCAGGGCGTTTTTAGTCGGAGGGCTTATTTGCATGGTCGGGCAGTTTTTTTCGAATACGTTCAGGCAAATGGGTTTTGATCCCGATGTTGTATCGTCCCTGACTGCGATGACGATGGTTTTTTTCGGAGTGCTGCTTAGCGCTCTGAACCTTTACGATGGCCTGGGGAAATTTGCAGGAGCAGGTTCAATAGTGCCGATTACGGGGTTCGCAAACGCCATCGCATCTCCTGCCATGGAGTATAGAAGCGAGGGATACGTGCTTGGCATTGGGGCGAGGATGTTCCTGATTGCCGGACCGGTATTGGTTTACGGAATAACTGCATCCGTAATAGCCGGGATAATTCATTACCTGATACGGTTTTAAACCAAAGTACCAAAAAGCAGAAAAAGGAGCAAAACTGAAATGTTGGAAAAAAAGCTTGGCAAGCAGACAGTGCAACTTCGGAATCCTCCCGCGATAGTATCGACCGCCTCAATTGTCGGGCCTAAGGAGGGAAAAGGCCCGCTGGCCGGCTACTTTGACCAGGCAGTAGAAGATGTGCTTTGGGGGGAAAAAACCTGGGAAAAGGCTGAGAGCAAATTTATGAGGGAAGCGCTTGCCAGAACGGCAGCAAAAGCTTCCATTGCAATTAGCGGCATAGACTATGTTATAGCGGGAGACCTGCTTAACCAGTGTATAGCGGCCAGTTTTGGCATAAGAGAATCAGGGATTCCGTTTTTCGGCATATATGGTGCATGTTCAACAATGGGTGAATCCATGAGCATTGGGGCTATGCTGATTGACGGCGGATTTGCAGCACAAGTGGTTTGCCTGACTTCGAGCCATTTCTGCTCAGCGGAAAAACAGTTCAGGTTCCCGCTGGAATTGGGTACGCAGCGGGCTCCTACGGCGCAATGGACGGTTACCGGCGCCGGAGGCGTGCTGCTTGCAGCGGAAGGAACGGGCCCTTTTGTTACCAGGATTACAACGGGCAAAATTGTTGACATGGGCATCAAGGACCAGAACAACATGGGGGCCGCCATGGCACCAGCGGCAGCGGATACGATTTACAGCCATTTTGAGGACACCGGCCTGCCGCATGATTATTATGATATGGTTGTGACAGGTGATTTGGGTTCCGTTGGAAAGGAAATACTGGATGACCTGCTGTCTTCAAACGGTGTAAACATAAGCGGCATACTCAATGATTGCGGGCTGATGATATACGGGAATGACCAGGATGTTCACGCCGGCGGCAGCGGATGCGGCTGCTGTGCAACGGTATTCGCGGGGTTCCTGTATGAGAGCATGAAAAAAGGGAAACTGGAGAAGATTCTTTTTGTGCCTACAGGCGCATTGCTAAGCCCTACAAGCGTGCAGCAGGGAGAAACGATACCATGCATAGCGCATGCCGTGGCTGTAGAAAATGTTATCGGGAGGTAGACTGATGCAGCAGACAATTATGTCATATTTAAACGCTTTCCTTATTGGCGGCGCAATTTGTGCGGTCGGCCAGGTACTCATAGACAAGACAAAACTTACATCCGCCAGGATACTTGTGCTGTTTGTGACTGTCGGCGTTATCCTGACAGGCCTGGGGGTGTACCAGAAACTTGTGGATATAGGGGGAGCGGGAGCTACGGTTCCGCTTACAGGTTTCGGCTACAACCTTGCAAAGGGAACATTTAATGATGTTGATAAATATGGACTGCTCGGGGCTTTTACGGGAGGTATACGGACAACTGCGGCAGGTGTGGCTGCAGCCGTATTCTTTGGGTACCTGGCTGCCGTGGCTGTTAAACCGAAGCCGAAAAGCTGACCGGGTCCCGATCCCGGAGAGCGCAGATGAAGGGGTTATCCGCGAATTTTGTCGAAAACACTTAAGAAATACTGCAAAAAACCGATATAAAAAGAAGGATTTTATACATTAATATAGAATAGATGTAGGTATTGATTTACAGTTACAACTATGAAAACTATATATACATTGCCGAAGTGAGGTAAGAAACAAATGAATGTCGAGTATATTAACCCTTTCATTGAAGCAAGTCAAACTGTATTGAAACAAATTGCGTCATTGGATTCTAAACTAGGCAAAGTGTATCTGAAAACTGCTCCCTACAGGAGTGAAGATATTATAGTCATGGTAGGCCTGACGGGAAAAATCCGGGGACAGGCTATTTTTTCGATGACAAAGGAGTTCGGCACAAAAATTGCTTCATACATGATGATGGGCATGGAAGTCGCCGAGTTTGATGAAATGTCAAAGAGCGCCATATCCGAATTAGCCAACATGATTATGGGAAACGCGGCAATGCTGTTGTACAACAGGGGTATACGTATCGATATAACGCCCCCGTCGATCCTGACCGGGGAGAATATGCAAATAACTCCAAGCAAAATGAAGACTATATGTATTCCCTTACTGATAGGCGAAGATAAAATAGAACTTGACATCTCTTCCGAAGACTGATACGCTTTCCGGCATTAAACAACAACGGCTGGGTATTATACCCAGCCGCGGCTTTTAACTGCCTGTGCCACCCTGTTTATCGCAATGACATATGCTGCTTCGCGCATGGTTAGTTTTTTGTTTTGTGCCGTTTCATATACCGACTCGAATGCGGATGTCATTTTACGGTCCAGTTTTTCAAGTACTTCTTCCTTTTCCCAGAAATAATTCATATTGCACTGGACCTGTTCAAAATAACTGCAGGTTACACCTCCTGCGTTCGAGAGGAAATCAGGCACCAGGAATATTCCTTTTTCGTTGATTACTTTATCGGCATCGTTTGAGGTGGGGCCGTTTGCGCCTTCAACGATGACCTTTACCTGCTTGCTTATTTTATTTACGTTTTCCATTGTGATCTGGTTTTCAAGCGCAGCGGGAACAAGGATGTCCACATCCTGCTCGATCCATGCATCACCCGGAAGTACGCTGCAACCCAATTCAAGGGCTTTGTTCTTGTCAATGCTGCCGAATCTGTCGGTGATGGATTTAAGCATATCAAAGTCCAGACCCTCTTTTCGGACATAAGTATAAGGCTTTTCGTCGGTATTGTCCCAACAGGAGATGGATATCACCTTGCCTCCCATCTGGCAGTACATTTTTACAGCGTGCTGTGCCACGTTGCCGAAACCCTGGAAACTGGCCGTTGTATTGGCAGGATCAATTCCAAGGATTTTTAATGCTTCGCGCAATATATACATCAAGCCGAAACCGGTAGCTTCGGTCCTCCCCAGAGAACCTCCCATGCCGACCGGCTTACCCGTGATTACGCCGGGATACCTGCCGCCATGTATTGTTTCATATTCATCAAGCATCCAGAGCATATGCTTTGCGCTTGTCATCACGTCCGGTGCCGGGACGTCCGTATTAGGCCCGACATTCCTGGAAATCTGGCGTATATACCCGCGGCATAATTGCTCCTGCTCACGCTCGGTCATATTGCGGGGGTCACACACTATGCCGCCTTTACCGCCGCCTAGCGGAATATCTACAACGGAACATTTCCATGTCATCCACATCGCTAATGCGCGGATCGTATCCGCTGTCTCGTTCGGATGGAAACGTATGCCTCCTTTTGCAGGTCCCCTGGCATCATTGTGCTGGACACGGTATGCTTTAAATACTTTAACGCTGCCGTCATCCATGCGGACGGGGATTAAAAAGTGGTATTCACGGATAGGCTGACGCAGCAATTCGCGAGTCGCACTGTCAAGACCGAGTATGGAAGCTACCTTGTCGAACTGGGCCTGGGCAGTTTCAAAGGGATTGTAAGACGTAGTACTCATTATTTGACCTCCAATACATTTTAAACTTGCAATAAAACCTCTGTAATTACGATAATGGGCATTCACCGCTGCCATGGGTGAAATGCCCATTCTATCACTTTTAAATCATGTGTTGACGGACACAAAATTATTATATCAATGCAAGATTGGGGTGTCAATATTGCATTTACGCGGGTTTGAACAGAGAACACCATAGCTCGGGCAGGCATTGTGCAAATTTGACATGAACCGGCGGCGGCCTGCAATTTGAGATCAGGTTTCCTCTCGCCTTACCCCTTTTTTTCCTCGACCGTTTTTATTCCTGGTTTTTATCTATGTAGATATCCAATGCTTTAAGCGCTTTTATTCCCAGCATGAATAAAAGTACGGAAAACCCGATGCCGAAAAAAATAAAAAATATAGACATAACAGATGCCAAATAACCGGGATTGAAAATTACAGTCATCTCCTTCCTGAAAAAGTATATGTAAATACTAGCATGTATTTTCCCGGAGTCCAACAAGACAGAAGACGGCAGCCGGCAGAATCCCGCCCCGGGCGGCGTTCAGCTTCAGGCTTTCCCGCCTGATCAAAAAAGTATAAATAATTAGCGATACTTTTAAAACTCTTAATTTGTGGTATATTAAAACATAAGTAATTAAATGGCGGGGTGTGGCAAATTGCCTGTGCATATCGTATTAGTGGAGCCGGAAATACCCCAGAATACCGGTAACATAGTGCGTACCTGCGCCGCTGCCGGTGCCTGGCTGCACCTGGTTGAGCCGCTTGGGTTTTCTATAGAAGACAGGTATTTGAAACGTGCAGGCCTCGATTACTGGGATGAAGCGAGGATAAGCTGCCATAAAACTCTTGACGGGTTGAAAGAGCAATTTGAGGGACATGCCTTTTATTACGCGACTACCAAGGCGGGAAAGGTATACACAGATGTTGTGTACCCTGCTGATTGCTTCCTGGTTTTCGGCAAGGAAACGGCCGGATTGCCCGGGGAATTGCTTGAGGCCAACAGGGAGGCATGTATCAGGATACCGATGAGACCGGGGATACGCTCGCTGAACCTCTCCAATTCGGTGGCGGTCATACTGTATGAGGTCCTGAGGCAGCAAGGCTTCAGAGACATGGCGTTGTACGGCAAAATGGGATGGGAGTGAAATGACGATGGTTGACAGGGAAAGGATAATAAACGAGTTTATTGAATTGGCAAGTATCGACAGCATTACGAAAAATGAACGCGATATGGCCGATACATTGAAAAGAAAGCTCGGAGAACTCGGGCATGAAACATCGGAAGACAATGCGGGCGAAAAAATCGGCGGAAAAGCAGGCAACCTGGTTTGCAACGTAAAGGGAACGAAGGATGTTCCGGCCATCATGCTTGTTGCCCATGTGGATACCGTCGAACCCGGGACCGGGAAAAAACCGGTGGTGGACGGCGAGAAAATACGTTCAAACGGAGAGACCGTACTTGGTGCGGACGATGTTGCAGGTATAGTGTGCATACTTGAGGTTTTAAGGGCAATCAAGGAAAACAATATTGAGCACGGAGATATCCAGGTCGTATTTACGGTTGCCGAGGAAGGCGGATTGCTCGGAGCCAGGAACCTGGATTACGGCAAGATATATGCAAAATACTGCTTTGTGCTTGACAGTGAGGGGCCAATCGGGACCGTTGCGGTTAAAGCACCTTCTCATAACAGGATATCGGTAACTGTTAAAGGACGCGCTTCACACGCAGGACTCACTCCGGAAAAAGGCGTAAACGCAATACAAATTGCAGCGGATGCCATTGCCGGAATGAAACTTGGCAGGATTGATGACGAGACTACGGCTAATATCGGGGTTATAAGCGGCGGCAGGGAAACCAACATAGTATGCGACAGGGTTGATATCAAAGGCGAAGCGAGGAGCCGCGACAATAAAAAGCTGGAAAGCCAGACGGCGCATATGAAGGAATGCTTCGAGCAGGCGGCCGCCAAGTACGGCGGAGAGGTCGATTTCAAGGCCGAGCTTGAATATCCGTCCTTTAGCATTGATAATGATTCCGATATAATGGATATCCTTAAAAAAGCCGCCGGTGACGTTAAGATTGAATTGATACCGCGGGCTACCGGCGGGGGGAGCGATACGAACATTATTAATTCGAAGGGAATTGAAGCGGTTAATATAAGTGTCGGTATGGAAAATGTCCACAGCGTGGAGGAATTTATAGTTATTGACAACCTGGTGAAGGCGGCCGAATTTGTGTTGGCCATCATTAGAAATATTTCACAGTAAATGAAAAGCGGGGGTTTGGTATGATAAAGAGAATTGGGGTCATGACGGGCGGTGGAGACTGCCCAGGTTTGAATGCGGTCTTAAGGGCGGTTGTCAAGACTGCGATGTTCAGGTACGGGTATGATGTCATTGGTTTTAAAGACGGCTACAGGGGCCTGGTGCTTAACGACTATGTGCATTTCAGGGCGGGAGACGTATCGGGGATCCTTGACAAGGGGGGCACCATACTGGGGAGTTCAAACAAGGATAACCCGTTTAAATTCAGGATAGAGAGCAACGGTAAAGTTGACTATGCAGATATGTCCGACAAGCTTATCGAAAATGTCAGGTCGCACGGGATTGACTGCATGATCCTTATCGGCGGTGACGGAACGCTTACCAGCGCACGGGATCTTCACAGGAAAGGGCTTGAGGTGGTTGGTGTCCCCAAAACCATAGACAACGACCTGTCGTGTACTGACATGACATTCGGATATATGACGGCGGTAGATACTGCGACGGATGCGATAGACAAGCTGCATTCCACCGCGGAATCGCACCACAGGGTCATGATCCTTGAGGTGATGGGAAGATACGCGGGATGGATCGCTCTGTCTTCGGGCATTGCAGGCGGAGCGGATGTCATACTGATACCGGAGATAGAATATGACATTTCAAAGGTATGCGAAAAAATTCTGGAAAGAAAAAAAGATGGCAAGCATTTCAGCATCATTGTCGTAGCAGAGGGCGCAAAGGAGAAAAACGGCAGCCTGGTCATCAGCAAAGTGGATGAGAGCAGTCCCGATCCGATCAGGCTGGGAGGAGTCGGCAACAAGGTAGCTCAAGAGGTTGAAAAAATAACCGGCATAGAGACAAGGGTAACTGTCCTGGGCCACCTGCAGAGGGGCGGCAGGCCGAACCCGTATGACAGGGTCCTTTCAACAAGGTTTGGGGTAAAGGCGGTAGAACTGGCCAGCGAAGGAGAATTCGGCAACATGGTTTCGCTAAATGGCAATAAAATAACGTATGTTTCCCTTGAAGAAGCAGTCGGCAGGCTGAAACAGGTCGAGCCGGACGGAGAGCTGGTACGTATCGCGAGGAGTGTAGGAGTAGGTTTTGGAGATTGATAAATATCATGCATTCTGACTGGAGATGAACCTGATGGAGTTTTCAGAAATAACGCTTGGCAGCAAAGCCGAGTTTGACCATTACATAAGTTTGCACAACCCTCAGATATCGGAATTGACGTTTACTAATTTTTTTACATGGAGGCATTTTTACAGGTTCAGGTATTCGGTAATATCGGATTTGCTCTGCGTCATATCGGTCCCTTGCCGGGGAGAGCCTTTTGCCATGATGCCGCTGGGTGATGTCAACGGGGAGAATTTTTCCGAGGCATATTCCAGGCTGAAGAAATATTTCGATGAAAAGGGATGGAGGCTGGTGTTTAGAAAAATAACCGCCCGGGAGACAGAGTTTTTCAAGGAAAGAGTTGCCTCGGAAGCTTCAATCGTATATGACAGGGACAACAGCGATTATTTATACAGAACGGATGACCTTATAAACCTGCGGGGGAAAAAATTTGACGGCAAGCGCAACCACATCAATAAATTTAAGAAACTGTACACGTATGAATATGTCCCGCTCGGGTATCAGCTCCTGGATGAATGCGTAAGGATAATGGAGCAATGGTGCGCCGATAAGGACTGTGAATGCAGGAACGGCGAATACTGCGAAAGAAAGGCGAACCTTGAGCTGCTGGAAAACTTCGGCGCCCTGGACTATAAAGGCGCCCTTGTCAAAGTGGATGGCGTGTATGAGGCCTTTACCGCAGGAGAGATGCTGAATGAAAACACGGCCGTAATACACGTGGAAAAGGCAAGAAGCTCGGTTAAAGGCCTGTATGCTTTCATAAACCAGCAGTTTGCGGAAAAGGAATGGCCGGGTACGACATATATCAACAGGGAACAGGATCTCGGACTGGAAGGCATGAGGAAAGCCAAGTTGTCATACCATCCGGTCAGGCTGATTGAGAAGTACACGGTTTACCCCGTATAGCCCTCCCCAACATACAGCACAGTATAGTTTTTAAACAAACAGGAAACTATATAAAGGTGAATCCGGCAACCAGTAAAAGTGAACAAAAGCAATTGTCAACTTTGTTAAAAATTTAATTATTTTGCCCGTTGAGTATTGAAAAAGGAAGTGAAATAATATAAAATAATTGTGATTTTTTTAATAAGTAAAATAATAAATTCCTTAGGAGGTAAAAAATAAAATGGCGGTAAAGATAGGAATTAACGGTTTTGGAAGAATTGGACGTCTCGTATTCAGGGCGTCAATCAATAATCCCGAGATTGAAATAAGGGGCATAAATGACCCTTTTATCGATCTTGAATACATGGTATACATGCTCAGGTACGACACGGTACATGGGAAGTTCGAAGGCGAGATTTCAACCGAAGACGGGATGTTGGTTGTCAACGGCAAGAAAATAGCCGTATACGCGGCGATGAAACCCGAAGAGATTCCCTGGAAAGACTGCGGAGCGGAATACATAGTAGAATCTACCGGTGTATTCACGACCACCGAGAAAGCGTCGGCTCACTTGCAAAGCGGCGCGAAGAAAGTTGTAATATCCGCACCTTCCAAGGACGCCCCGATGTTTGTCATGGGTGTTAATCATACTGAATACAAGAAGGATATGGATGTCGTTTCCAACGCATCCTGCACTACAAACTGCCTGGCTCCGCTGGCAAAGGTAATCCACGACAATTTCGGAATTGTTGAAGGATTGATGACCACGGTCCATTCAATCACCGCTACCCAGAAAACGGTTGACGGTCCGTCCAAAAAAGACTGGAGAGGCGGGCGTGCCGCGGCACACAATATCATACCTTCGTCCACCGGCGCTGCAAAGGCTGTGGGGAAAGTAATCCCGGAACTTAACGGTAAATTGACCGGAATGGCTTTCAGGGTTCCCACTATTAACGTATCGGTTGTTGATCTCACCTGCCGTCTTGAAAAAGCTGCCACGTACGACGAAATCAAGGCAGCTGTCAAGAAGGCTTCGGAAAACGAGCTTAAAGGGATACTCGGGTATACGGAAGACGATGTGGTTTCTTCGGACTTTATACACGATGCGCGTACTTCTATTTTTGACGCTAAAGCGGGAATTCCCCTTAATGATAACTTTATCAAGCTGGTAGCCTGGTATGACAATGAATGGGGTTATTCAAACAAGGTAGTAGATTTAATACTCCACATGGCCAAGGTTGATGCGCAGTAAAGCCGGAACAGGGGTCAATAAAGATCCACTTTGCCCTTGCCTTATGTAAGCGGCGGAAGGGTGGATCTTTATTCTTAAGAATTCCATTTCGAAAGGGTGAATTGAATGGCGCTATATAACAAAAAGACTGTTGAAGATATCGATGTAAAAGGTAAAAAGGTCATTGTCAGGGTTGACTTCAATGTTCCGCTTGATGAAAACAGAAATGTCACCGACGATAAAAGAATCGTGGGAGCTCTTCCCACAATCAGGTACCTGATTGATAAGGGTGCAAAGACCATACTGGTATCACACCTGGGAAGGCCTAAAAGCGGCCCTGAGGAGAAATTCAGCATGAAACCTGCGGCATCCAGGCTGAGCGAGCTCCTGGGCAAACCGGTTATTATGGCCGAAGATGTAATAGGCCCGGATGCAAAGGCAAAGGCGGCCGCCCTGAAAGAAGGCGAAGTGCTGATGCTGGAAAATGTCAGGTTCCATAAAGAGGAAGAAAAGAATGATCCGGCATTTGCAAAGGAACTCGCCTCGCTGGCCGAGATATATGTTAACGACGCTTTCGGTACGGCTCACAGGGCGCATGCGTCCACCGCGGGACTTGCCGATTACCTGCCGGCGGTATGCGGCTTCCTGATTAAGAAGGAAATAGAAATAATGGGCAAAGCGCTTTCAAACCCTGTAAGACCGTTTGTTGCGATACTTGGCGGGGCAAAGGTTTCCGACAAGATACAGGTCATAGAAAACCTTCTCGACAAGGTTGACACGCTGATAATCGGAGGCGGAATGGCTTATACTTTCCTGAAGGCAAAAGGCTACAAGATAGGCAATTCCATATGCGAGGACGACAAGATCGACCTGGCAAAAAGCCTTCTTGAAAAAGCCGCGGGAAAGGGCGTTAAGCTGTTGCTTCCCGTCAGCACTGTAGTAGGCAAAGAGTTTAAAAACGATACTGAATACAAGAATGTGCCGTCAGACGACATACCGGACGGATGGATGGGTATGGATATAGGATCGGATACGGTTGGGCAATTTTCAAATGAAATTAAGAAAGCCGGGACAATAGTCTGGAACGGCCCTATGGGCGTATTCGAATTCCCGAATTTTGCTAACGGGACAAGGGAAGTAGCAAGGGCAGTCGCCGAGTCCGGTGCGGTATCCATTGTCGGCGGAGGAGATTCGGCTGCGGCTGTTGAACAGCTTGGATTTGCCGATAAAATTACACATATTTCAACAGGCGGAGGAGCTTCCCTCGAATTCCTTGAAGGCAAGGTACTTCCGGGTATAGCTGCACTGCTTGACAAAAATCCCAGGAAAAAAATTATTGCCGGCAATTGGAAGATGAATAAAACACCATCCGAAGCCGCAGAATTTGTAAATGCGCTCAAGCCAAGGGTAGCCGGTGTTGATGCCGAAGTCGCGGTGGCCGTTCCGTTTGTTTGTATTCCCGATGTGGCCAGGGCTGCTGCCGGTTCCAACATAAAGGTGGCTGCACAAAACATGCACTGGGAGGAAAAAGGCGCATATACAGGGGAAATATCCGGCCCGATGCTTAAGGAACTTGGAGTAGAGTACGTGATAATAGGCCATTCGGAAAGGAGACAGTATTTCGTCGAAACCGACGAGACGGTAAACAAGAAGGTGCTCGCGGCGTTTAAATACGGCCTGAAGCCGATTGTCTGCGTGGGCGAATCCCTTTCCCAAAGGGAACAGGGAGTCACAGCGGATCTTGTAAGGTACCAGGTAAAAATCGCACTTCTTGGCCTTAACGCTGAACAGGTAGAAAATCTTGTTATAGCGTATGAACCCATATGGGCGATAGGTACGGGCAGGACGGCAACAAAAGAACAGGCGGACGAAGTCTGCGCCATTATCAGGGAAACCGTTAAAGACCTGTACGGCGGGGACGTTTCAGAAGCAGTCCGTATCCAGTACGGCGGAAGTGTTAACAAGGATAATGCCGCGGAACTCTTTGGCATGCCGGACATTGACGGTGGACTGGTTGGCGGCGCAAGCCTGAAGCTTGACGATTTCGAAAAAATTGTCAAGTATGACGCCTGAACGAGTTAATGCTTCTCTGTTTTGCAGCAATCCGAAGACTTGAAAAGGCTGTCTCAGCGACAGCCTTTTTTAATAAACTGGCAGCGCGGGACAGGGAGGACAGGTACCTTGTCCTTTTCAGCAGACAGGGGAACAGAGACATAAGGCTGCAGGATTGTTAATTGCAACCAGGAGTTTCAGCTTTAAGATGCAAGGGTAATATTACTTAATACTTGAGTCTTTATTATACTGCATCATGATTTTAAAAGGAGAGAATGACAGTGGGGAAAAAACCGGTTATGTTAATCATACTTGACGGATATGGAATAAATCCGCGGGAAGAGGGAAATGCCGTTAGAGCTGCCCACAAGCCGAATATGGACGGTTTTATGAGGGATTATCCAAACACCGTGATTCATACGAGCGGCATGGACGTAGGCCTTCCGCAGGGGCAAATGGGAAATTCCGAGGTGGGTCACACCAATATAGGTGCCGGGCGCATAGTCTACCAGGAATTGACGAGAATCACGAAATCAATAGAGGACGGGGACTTTTTCGAAAAGCCGGAGTTTACCGGGGCTATTGAAAATTGCAAGGCCCACCGTTCCAAGCTGCATATATATGGGCTGCTTTCGGACGGAGGAGTCCACAGCCACAACACCCACCTTTATGCGCTGGTTGAGATGGCTAAAAGGAACGGGCTTAAGGATGTTTATGTACATTGTTTCTTCGACGGAAGGGATGTGCCTCCCGACAGCGCAAAAGATTATGTTGCCGAGCTTGAAGAAAAGCTGGCGGAAATCGGAACAGGCAGGATTGCCAGCGTTATGGGAAGGTATTACGCAATGGACAGGGACAACAGGTGGGAACGCGTTAAGCTGGCTTATGATGCGATGGTCCTGGGACAGGGATTGACGGCGGAAACAGCCTCGGAAGCCGTGATGGAATCTTACAAAAGGCAGGAATTCGACGAATTTGTAAAACCCACGGTAATTGTCCGGGACGGCAGGCCGATGGCCACGATCGGCAGCAATGACTCGATAATCTTCTTCAACTTCAGGCCCGACCGGGCGAGGGAGATAACCAGGGCATTCGTGGACCCTGATTTTACCGGTTTTGAAAGGGCTCATGGGTTTTTCCCGCTATATTACGTATGCATGACGCAATATGACAAGACTATGCCAAATGTGAAAATTGCCTTTAAACCTGAAAGTCTTTCTAACACGTTCGGTGAATACATCAGCAAACACGGACTTAAACAGCTCAGGATAGCGGAGACGGAGAAATATGCGCATGTTACGTTTTTCTTCAACGGCGGCGTGGAGACAATGTACGAGGGCGAAGACCGCGTGCTGATTCCTTCGCCAAAGGTGGCGACATATGACCTTAAACCTGAAATGAGCGCATTTGAAGTAACGGATGAAGTTTTGAAGAGAATAGCTTCGGACAAGTATGACGTTATCGTGCTGAACTTCGCCAACTGCGATATGGTCGGCCATACCGGTGTCTTTGACGCGGCAAAGGCGGCTGTCGAGGCCATAGATAAATGCCTGGGCAGGATAGTTGAGGAAGTCAGGGAGAAAAACGGCGTTGTTCTTATTACCGCCGACCATGGAAATGCCGAGCAGATGATAGATTATGAAACGGGAGGAGCTTATACCGCCCATACGACCAATGTCGTACCGCTGGTAGGCATAGGCCTTGACGGCAGGCAGCTGAAAGAAGGCCGGCTTGCCGACCTGGCACCGACCATGCTGGAACTGCTGGGCCTGGATAAGCCCGCGGAAATGACGGGCAACTCGCTGCTGGTATAGCTGGCGAACCGGCGGACAAGATGTCAGACTTTGTTGCGGTTGCTGTGGAGTTCTTTCCTATATTGATTTATTGTTTTTCCCGTGATTTTTTTAAACAGCTTGCTGAAGTACTTCGGGTCCGAGTAGCCCACCTTGCCGCTGACCTCGCTTATGCTGGATGAAGGCAGCATAAGCAGCTTTTTGGCTTGCTCGATCCTTATAACCGTCTTGTAGTCTATAAAGCTCATGCCGGTCTCTTTCTTGAAAAGCTCGCTCAGGTAGGCAGGGCTTAAGTGGACCTGCCTTGCGACCTGCTCAAGGCTTATATCGCCCGCGAAATTGCCTTCGATTATCTTCTTGGCTTTTTCGACCAGGCTTCCATTGATCTGTGGGTTTTTATCATGATAAAAATCGAAAATATGCCTGAGCAGACCTTTCACATTTTCCTCCAGGCTTTCCAGGAAAGGTGATCCCTTGATCCTTTCGTAGGGATGTTCACCCGTTACGGCGGTTTCATGGCGTATGAAGGAGACCTGGATGTTAAGCAGGATTATTACGGATTGTATAAACTGCCAGAAGAATTCCTTTATTAAGTCGGGCCTCACATTGCGGTTTAAAGTGCGCATGGTGTCCTCCACGTAAGATATTGCCGTATTTATGTTGGAGAGCTTCAGGTTCAATACGATTTTATTCAGGATTTCTTCGGTGAGAGTTAAATCGAAATCATCCGGCATATGCCCCGGCATATGAAATGCCAGTGTGGCGGGTCCGCGCCAGAATCTTGCTTCAAGCGTTTCCCTTGCCTGGTTGAATAGCTTGTTCAGCATGCACGCTTCGTGGGTTGTGCCGCTCACGCCGGCGGAAACGCTAAAGGAATGCCTTTTCAAAAGCAGGCGGTTGCACAGGCGGAAGGCCCTGGCAATGGCTTCCCTGTCAATAAAGCCGTTAATAATGGAAACAAGCACTGTTTTATTTCCTTCAAGCGGGAAGGTGACGGCTCTTAAATACCTTTTCATCAATCTTTTGACGACTGTCCTGTAATAATCGGCTGCGTTGCCTTGATCCGCTGATTTTATATCCGAATCGGGAACCATGGCAACTACCGAAAAAATGTCGTTTTGAAAATTTATATTGTATTTTTGAATCTCGCCTGTTATTTTTTCGGAAGTCATGTTGTTTTGCGATATTACCTGGTTTAAGAAAGACTCGCACACAACAGGAATGGCTTTTTTGAGCCGTTTTGCTTCCGCTTCCTTTTCTTTCTTCAAGCGTTCTCTTTCGGCAATCTCATTGCCAATCCTCTTCAGGGCCTGCTCCAGTTCCTTTTCATCTACCGGTTTAAGCAGGTAATCCGTTATTCCATATTTCATAGCGGTTTTTGCATATTCAAAATCGCCGTATCCGCTTATTATTATTATTTTCAGGTCTGGCAGCACATTCAGCGCCTCTTTTATGAGCTCAAGCCCGGTAAGACCCGGCATCTTTATATCGGTCAACAGGATATCGGGTTTGTGCTGTCTGCACAATTCCAGCGCCTCAATGCCATTTGAGGCTTCGCATGACAACGTCAGGTTCAGCTTCTCAAAAGGTATGAGCGACTTTATCGTTGTCCTTACCCATTTTTCATCATCGGCTATTATAAGCTTCAGCATGTCCGGCCTGCCTCCTGATTATTAAATGATTATATGTCCTTTACCGCCGGAAGGATTATTTCGACGGTAACTCCGACAGTAGCCTCCCTGAATCTAAGCCCGTATTGCTCGCCAAAATAGAGCTTGATACGCGAGTTTACGTTTGCAACGCCAATTCCCGCACCGGAATGTTCGCCAAGGATGCCGGGCTGGTATTTCCCGCCTGCCAGAGACCTGTTTAACTCTTCTATTTTCCTTGGTGGTATACCAAGGCCGTTATCCGTAACCTGAATTTTTATATTGTTATCAAGTTCCATCATTTCTATCTTTATCGTTCCCCTGCCAAGTTTCATTTCAAGGCCATGCTTTATCGAATTCTCTATTAATGGCTGAAGAGTGAGTTTTAGTATTTTAATGTCCATCATGGCCGGGGGTATGCTGTAAACCAGTTCGAACTTGTTCTCGTACCTGAAGTTCTGTATCGAAATATAGTTCTCAAGATGCCGCAATTCCTCTTTCACCGTAACAAGAACACGATCGCTGATGCTGTAGCGGAAGAGCAGCGACAATGCCCTCGACATCGACGCAATATCGTGAATGCCATGGTATAATGCGGCTCCCCTTATCGATTCAAGAGTGTTGTACAGAAAATGGGGATTTATCTGGTTTTGCAGGGAGTTTAGCTCGGCTTCCTTTTGGCTGAGCCGGATTGCGTTTATCTTGCTGATAAGGGATTCCACATCAGAAGCTCCGCCCAGAACGGATTTATCCTGCCCCTTGCGCAGCAGCGGCAGAGTGCTGCTTGCGTTTCCGCCCGTAAACACGTTTTCAAAATCCGTGATAACCGATGTTAATTCGTTGATAGGCTTTATCAGTTTAAGCGATAAGACCAAATATGCCATCAAGAGAACAGGGACAGTCATAAAACAGGCAACTAAATACCGGCTGTGCGCCAACAGCCCGCCCGTGACATTTGACACGGGATTTAAGTCTATAAATATCCAGTTGTATTCGGGATACTTTGCATATGTCATATAATAATTCACGTCATTATACTGTACTTGTCCAAACCCCTCATCGGAGGCGCCGATTGCTTCCAGGAGCGTATCTTCAACCGTTGTTGCCAGCTTGCCGGTGTCGCGGCAGTAGATTATGTTTCCCTCATAGTCGATTATAAGCCTTTCGGTTTTTAATCCGCTGGCTGCTTTTAAAAACCCGGCAAGAAGGCTGTGGTCGAAATCGAAGAGAAGCACGGCGGGGCGGTCGGGACCGCTATTGATGCCCTGCAAGGACTTTGCAGCGCACAGGACGGCTTTGCTGGCGCCTTCCCGGTAAAAGCGCTGCACAATTCCGACAAGAATGACCTTGTCAGGGTTTTTAACCGCATCACTAAACCATTTCTGCTCTGACGGGCTGCTAATGGATGCATGCAAGGCGTCGGGACCGCAGACTGCTCTTATGCCACTGCTGTCTGCCAGGTATACGGCAGAAAGGGAATTTGCCTGGACAGGCGTAAACTTATCCAGGATTTTGCCCGGTATTACCGCGTGTGCCGGGGCAGGATGCGGTGAAGCTGCCGCCTCTGCCGGACGGGTGGTTGTGGCCGGCGCGGCGGTCATTGCGGATGCTTCGGCATATGACAGTGAACCTGTTACGGCTTTTAAAGATAATTCAAGTTCTCCAAGGCGGACGCCTATTGAACTTTTTTCCTGGGAAATTCTTGTCAGTGCGGTTTCAAAAGCCACTGCCACTGCCTGTAAACGCTCATCGAAATATGCAGCGGCCGATGCGATGAGAAATGGAAGGACTATTAATAACAAAAAATATAATGACAGCCTCGAACTCAATTTAAGATACAGCGTGCTGACTCGTGGCATTTTTTCCGGTGATTTTTCATTTCTTACTTGCAATGGCCTCACTGAGTACACCTCGAATTAATTCTATAAAAATAATGACGAAATTGCAAATATATAGTATAAAGAGATAACAGGCGTTACACAGTTTGAACGGTTGGAATAAAAAAACAGGGCCATTGATGCAAAGCGTAAATTTTGATGTTTTATTTTATAATTTTTTGATAAAATAACTAGGGCGGCATTTACAATTTGGTATAAATAGTGTATGCTATTGTAATTAATTGGCATCATGCTTCTTTAAAAAGCTGAAATATACGATTGGAAGGAGAAATTGGAATGAAGCAGTATCTTGAGATTGAAAGCGTATTTGGAAGAGAGATTATCGATTCCCGGGGAAATCCTACCGTTGAAGTCGAGGTTATAGCTGAGGGAGGATTTGTAGGCCGGGCGGCGGTCCCGTCAGGTGCGTCAACAGGGGCTTTTGAAGCGGTAGAGCTTAGGGACGGAGATTCAAGCAGGTATCTCGGCAAGGGGGTCCTTAACGCGGTATCAAACATCAATGAAATTATAGCGCCTGAGGTTGAAGGAATGAATGTATTTGACCAGGTCGCGGTGGATAAACTGATGATTGCCCTTGACGGCACGCCCAATAAAGGCAAACTCGGCGCCAATGCAATCCTCGGCGTTTCGCTGGCTGTCGCCAAGGCGGCTGCGGAAGCGCTGGGCATCAGCCTGTACCAGTATATAGGCGGCGTTAATGCAAAGGTCTTGCCGGTACCGATGATGAATATTATAAATGGCGGCAAGCACGCGGACAACAGCGTCAACATACAGGAGTTCATGATTATGCCGGTTGGCGCGGACTGTTTCAGGAACGCACTGATGATGTGCGCCGAGGTGTTCCACAACCTAAAGAAAGTCCTGAGCTCCAAGGGTTATTCGACGGCAGTTGGGGACGAGGGCGGATTTGCGCCGGATCTCAAGGACGATGAGGAGGCAATCAAGGTTATTCTTGAGGCTGTTGAGAAAGCGGGCTATAAGCCGGGAGACGACTTCAGGATAGCTATTGATGCAGCAGCTACTGAAATGTACCAGGAAGACGGCACCTATAGTTTCTGGAAAACAGGCATAAGCATGACCAGGGATGAAATGGTGGAATACTGGGCCGGCCTGGTGGAGAAATACCCGATTATTTCTCTTGAGGACGGTTTGGCCGAGGATGATTGGGAAGGCTGGAAAATACTTACGCAAAAGCTTGGAGACAAGATACAACTAGTCGGGGACGACCTTTTTGTAACCAACACCGAGAGACTGAAGAAGGGTATCGATAATGGAGTAGCCAACTCTATCCTTATTAAAGTTAACCAGATCGGCACACTAACCGAGACGCTTGATGCGATCCAGATGGCAAACCGGGCAGGATACACCGCCGTGACGTCTCACAGGTCAGGCGAAACCGAGGATACTACTATTGCGGATATCGCCGTAGCGGTGAACTCGGGACAGATTAAGACCGGGGCTCCTTCAAGGACCGACCGTGTCGCTAAGTACAACCAGCTTCTGCGTATAGAAGAGGAGCTTGGGGAAGCGGCAATTTACCCCGGGCTTGACGCATGGTTCAATTTGAAAAATAAATAGTATTGCCAGGGGTGCATGTGCATGAACGAAACATGCGCCCGCGCATCTGTTTATGCCGGCGGCGCTGTTGACGGCAAGGCAGGGCTGGATGGCGCTGCCGGCTTAACAGTTTCCCTTTCCTCCGATTAGCCTGATTACTTCTGAAATGCTGATGCCTCTTTCGCCGGCAATTCTTGAGAGATCGTCATACTCGTACTTGGAGCGGCTCACGCCGTATCCGGCGGAATCCTTGCGCCTCACTTCTCCGTACGGGGTCTGCAAAGTTGTTATACTGCGTTCCAGAACATACCGGTTGCAAACAACTTCTCGTATTCCAATGGTGGTCGTGTACTTAAATGCAGCTCTTACGAGTTTTTTCTTATCCTGTTCATGGCACAGTATATGGATAAGAGTTCCCGGGCGGGATTTTTTCATTCCAGCCGGCATTTCGATTTCTCTCCCATATGATTTATCATGCTTGCAATATACCCGGCTCCGAAGCCATTGTCTATGTTGACGACAGACACGCCGCTTGCGCAGGAATTAAGCATGGACAACAGTGCGGATAATCCGCCGAAGGATGCCCCGTAGCCGACGCTCGCAGGCACGGCAATTACCGGACAGTCAGCAAGGCCGCCGATTACGCTGGCAAGAGCTCCCTCCATTCCTGCGACAGCGATGATGACACTTGCGCTCATAATTTCATCCATGTGAGCGAGCAACCGGTGCAATCCCGCGACGCCCACATCATACAGCCGGGTGACCTCATTTCCAAGGACCTCGGCGGTAAGTGCCGCTTCTTCGGCTACCGGAATATCACTGGTGCCCCCGGTGGCCACGACGATCTTTCCAATGCCGTCCGGTTCGGGTATTGTGCCTATAATGCCGATTTTTGCTTCGGCATGATAATCAAGGTCATATATTGCATCATTCTTTATAATTTCAGCAACTTCGGGGGACAGCCTTGTAATGAGTATGGTGCTTTGTCCATTTTTGAGCATTGCGTCAATGATGGCGCTAATCTGCCCGGGCGTTTTTCCTGCGCCGTATATGACCTCGGCAACACCTTGTCGTAATTTGCGGTGAAGATCGACCTTTGCAAAACCGATGTCTTCAAAGGGTGCTTTTTGCCCCTGAGCCGTCACTGCCGGTGGCGGCCTTCAAATCTGGCTGTCCGGTTTCTTTAGCTTCTGCAGCTTTAGTGATAACAGTCGTCACGACTGCCTCTGCAACAGGCACAAGAAAACATGCCATAATAAAACCCCCTCGTGATAATGATAAACTTCCGCAGCAATCATGCCGGATGTGCCGTTGATACTTGCCACAGGCAATAAAAAAGCACACAGTCTTCTTCTGAAAACCGCATGCCTTCAATAGCACACATACATCCAACACAGATTGCTGCATATAGTGCAAAAGACGGAACACGTCTGCGTTCCCGAACCTACTTCATGTAGATTTGGTAGAAATTATATCACAGCAAACAATACTAATCAAGGCTTAGATTGTTAAAAGATGCCAATAAATATGGCGTTTATCTTATTGTGCGTAAAGCTCACCGGCTGCAATGGCATAATATATTATTGAAAACAAACTCCAGTATATTATAATAATGGTATAGACCATATGCTGATTGGAGCATACAAATGATACGTTTGAAACAGGTTATTAATATTGACAGAAATTCCGGCGAAGGCATATATAAGCAAATCGCCGAACAGGTGCGCGAAGCGGTGAAAAGCGGTGTTTTGAAGCCGGGGGACAAGCTGCCGACGGAAAGGGAACTGGCGGAAATCCTGGGCATTGCACGGGGCACCGCCAGTAAAGCCTATGAAGAACTAAAAAGGAGCAATGTCATTGAAGCCAGGCAGGGAAGCGGGAGCTACATAAAGGATGAAAAAGAGAATGACGGATCGGATAAAAAACAATTAGTTGCAAGCTGCATAGAAGAATTCCTTGAAAGAATGGAGGCTTTGCGTGTCAGTCCCGGTGAAGTTCTTGCCCTGGTCGACTTTGCCATAACGCAGAGGGGAAATTCCCGGAGAAAAGTGAGTATTGCCGCCATTGATTGTAATGAAGAATCTCTTGCATTATTTAAAGAGCAGTTTTCGAGCTTTGCCGGCATAGATGTGAAGGCTTTCCTACTGGATGATATGCTGAAATTTTCAAACGCTGAAATGGTGTTTGAAAACTATGATGCAATAATTACTACAATCACTCATTATGAACAGGTAATCGGCCGGATAGGCACTCTTAGAGACAAGGTGCTGAAAGTAGCGGTATCCCCCACGCGTGATACTATCATCAGGATTGCGGGGATACCTAAGGACAGCAGGATCGGAATTATTGCCAGAAGCGGCAATTTTAAAAACCTTATGATTTCAAGCCTTGATTCTGCAAATATTGATATGTCAAATGTATATGTCGCATTTGAGGGTGACACGTCCCAGGTGGCAAATCTGATTTTGCGGATGGACGCACTGGTTATTCCTCATTATTTGCTGCTGGATAATCAGAAGCTCGCAAAGCAACTGCATTATTTTAAAGGAAGAGGAGGCATAATAATTGACTTCCAATGCCAGGTCGACGCGGGCTCATTGATTTATATCGAGGAGCGGATCAGGGAGATTCTCGCAGAGCAGGTCTGGTAGATAAGGATGAGTTAACGGGCTTGTTTTTTTACCCGGTATGTGTTACAATTTGACTTGTTAATTTTCAGGAGGTGTTTTGTTTGTCGGCGATCCAGGTAATTGTTTCTATATTTCATATAATATTTTCGCTTTCCATTATCATAATCGTGCTTTTGCAGTCCGGGAAGTCTGCCGGGTTGTCAGGCTCGATAGCAGGGGGAGCGGAAACGTTTTTCGGGAAGAACAGGGGCAGAACGATAGACGCATTATTGAGCAAGTATACGTCTGTTGCCGCGATCATGTTCCTTGTGACGTCAATTTTATTGTTCCTTGTTCTAAAATAAAAAACGCTGGTCCGGGGACTGTGCAGAAATGCATGGTCTTTTTTATAAGGCGTTTTGAAACGGAAAACTAAAAAAAGGAGAAAATTTGATTAAGGAGACCAGGTATATTATGGATAGGGAAAGAGCACTGGCTGAATTGAAAGCAAGATTGTCAAACAGGAACCTGATCAAGCATTCTCTTGCGGTGGAGGCAATAATGAGGGACCTGGCCGCGCTGCTCCGTGAGGATGCGGAAAAATGGGGATTGGCAGGGCTCCTGCACGACATCGATTATGACAAAACCGCGGGAGATCCGGCCAGGCACAGCCTTTTAGGCGCCGAAATCCTTGAGAACCTCGGTATTGATGAAGAAATCGTATATGCCGTGAAAGCTCATAATGATTACCATAAAATAGAACGCAAGAGGAAGATGGACAAGGCCCTTTACTGCGCCGACCCGGTATCGGGACTTATCACGGCTGCGGCCTTGATTCTCCCCTCGAAGAAGCTGGAAGATGTTTCAGTCGAATTTATATTGAGAAGAATGAATGAGAAATCTTTTGCAAAGGGAGCAAACCGCGAACAAATCAAAACCTGCAGTGAACTGGGGCTGACCCTGGAAGAATTTATCGGGGTTTCATTGAATGCCATGAAGAGAATATCGGGGGAACTTGGACTCTGAGAGCAGATAACCCGTAATCGGGAAAACAATAACACAAAACGACGACTTGCAGCAGTGGCCGTCACACGGCCACTTTTCATATTTGAGGCGCTATTACGAGGGCAGTTGCTTCGCGATGTGTTAATGGTGTGCAAGTGAATCTGATACCAGGGGATGTGTAAAACTATTTGCAACGGACACTGAATTATTGGGTAAAATAACTATTGGGAACTACTGGTCAGGTTCCGGAGAAAATTCGAGTCATGGCTAAGTAAAGAAGAAAGGTACGAGAGTGATAGAGTATGGATTTTGAGACGAAACGGGAAGAACGGAAGCAGAAAATAATAGGATTTATGAATGAGGCCGCATATAAGCCCATGAAATTCAGTGAGCTTGCGGTTATGCTTGGTGTGCCGCCGGAAGACAGGAAAGAGCTGGCGGAAATCCTTGACGAGCTGGAGCGGGATGGTGCCGTTTACAGGACAAGCAAGGACAGGTATGGCCTGCCGGAGCGTTTGAACCTCATAACAGGACGAATACAGGGAAACGAGAGGGGATATGGTTTCCTTATTCCCGACGACGGCCGGCTTGAGGATGTTTTTATTCCGGCGGACGGTATGGCAGGCGCCATGCACAATGACAGGGTTGTTGCCAGGATAACGGCCAGGGGCGGCGCGGACAGGCATGAAGAGGGCGAGGTCATACGGATTTTAAAAAGGTCCGTTGAAAAAGTAGTGGGAACATACGAGAGAAGCAGGTATTTTGGCTTTGTCGTGCCTGACGACCGCAGGATTCCGGGAGATGTATTTGTTCCGGTGGATGAAACAAACGGGGCAAAACCCGGGGACAAAGTGGTTGCGGAAATAATAAGGTGGCCCGAAAAAAGGCGCAACGCAGAGGGCAGAATTGTCGAAATCATCGGAGAAGCCGGGCAGGCAGGCATCGATATCCTGTCGGTCATCAAGGCATACGGCCTGAAGGAATCTTTTCCTGAAGCGGTGATTAGACAGGCCGAAGCCATACCGGAAAAAATCAATGAGGAGATGATGAGAGGCAGGCGGGACTTGAGAGGATTGAGGATGGTCACAATAGACGGCGAGGACGCAAAGGACCTTGACGACGCGGTATCCATCCAAAAGCTGCCGGACGGCGGCTACAGGCTTGGTGTCCATATTGCCGATGTGAGTTATTATGTGACCGAGGGAACGCCGCTTGATTGCGAGGCCCTGGAACGTGGAACCAGCGTTTACCTGGTCGACCGCGTAATCCCGATGCTTCCGGCGAAACTGTCAAATGGTGTATGCAGCCTGAACAAGAATGAAGACAGGCTGGCTTTCACCGTTATGATAGACCTGGATGATAAAGGCAAGGTTACCGGGTATGATATATTTGAAAGCGTTATCAATGTTACTGAAAGAATGACCTACACTGATGTAAACAAGCTGCTCGGGGCTGAAGACCCCGAGACCCGGGACAATGAGCCGGACGAAGACTATTCCTCACTGGTGGAGAGGTATGGCTGCCTGTTGGAAGATTTCAGGCTCATGAAAGAACTGGCGATGATCCTGTACAGTAAAAGGGAGGAAAGAGGCGCCATAGACTTTGATTTTCCGGAGGCAAAAATCATCCTGGATGACAGTGGGAAGCCGGTTGAGATAAAAAAATACGAGATTACTGTTGCCCACAGGATTATAGAAGAATTTATGCTGGTTTGCAATGAGACGGTCGCGGAGCATTTCCATTGGGCGGGCATACCCTTTGTGTACCGGATCCATGAGGAACCGGAAACCGAAAAAATAACGGCCTTTGCCGAATTTTCAAAAAACCTGGGCTATCCGGTTAAAGGCATAAGAAAAATACACCCCAAGTCGCTTGCGGATGTACTTCGAAGGGTCAGGGGCTCCCGCGAGGAAACAGTCGTGAGCACCGCCATGCTGCGTTCGCTTGCAAAAGCCAGGTACAGTAATGAAAACATGGGACATTTCGGGCTTGCGGCAAGATTTTACTGCCATTTTACCGCACCTATAAGGAGATATCCCGATCTCATAATACACCGGCTGATGAAGGAAGAACTAAAGGGAAAGCTCACAGATGAGAGAAAAGCGGAACTGTTTAAAAAGCTTCCGGAAATAGCAAGGATATGTTCCGAAAGGGAACGCGCAGCGGAAGAAGCCGAGCGCGAGACAGAAGATATTAAGAAAGTCGAGTTCATGGAGGATAAAATCGGTGAGACATTTGACGCAGTTGTGTCCGGTGTAACTTCATTCGGAATGTTTGTCGAACTCGGCAATACCGTGGAAGGACTTGTTGGAATCAGCAGTATGGATGATGATTATTATATATATGACGAAAGGAATTATTGCCTTATCGGTGAACGTACGAAGAAGCGCTACAGGATTGGCGACGAAGTCAGGGTAATACTGGCCCGCGCGGATGTCAGGGCAAGGAGGCTGGATTTTGCAATAGCGGAAACAGACAATGGGAATGAACATGCCGGCGGCAACGGGAAGGGCAAAAGGAGCGCCGTCAGAAATCGCACCGGCAGGGGTAACCGTACGTCGGCGAAACGCAAGCGCAGGAAAGCCGTAGTCCGGTTAACGACAAAGAGGAAGAAAAAAATGCCCGGACGGGCAGGACAATAAAAGAGTGCAGCTTGATGCGGGCATGCTATGCCAAAAAAGGCCTGATATCCTCATGGAAGCTTTCACAATCGTCCGAATGGACATCCACCCGGATTGGCTTGTTAAAATCAAGGCTGATTACTCCCATGATGGATTTGGCATCGACAACGTAGCGCTCCGATACGAGGTCGACATCGAAGTCATACTTGTTTGCGATATTTACAAAGTCCTTGATATCGTTAATGGTTTTAAGCGTTATGTAAAACGATTTCAACAGCGATACCTCCGTTTCTGTTATGTATAACAGCCGTATGGCCTTTTTTACTTGTATTTATTTATCAGTTTAACTAAGTCTTTGCCTGTTTTGCCGTAACTCACTATAATCCTTGGTAAGCTGTCCAGTAAAAGAAATAGGAAGCACATGCAACAAAAACCTTGAATCAATAATATCCTGTTTTTGACAGCAAGTCAATTACAACATTGTTAAAAATACTGGGAGCAGCAGGAGGACGGGCGGACATAGCGTCCCGCACCGGTTGGCTTTATTCCGGAACATTATGCATCAAACCTTTAGAGCCTGTTAATCCGAGCAATTAACAGGCAAAATCACGACCTGTTCGAGCACCCTGGTTCAAAGGGCGAGTTACGTTTGATTTTGCGCATAACGCGGACTATTAAGTACAATGTAAGTCCGCGTCGGCTGAATTTACAGGCTCTTAGCTTTTATGCATCGTTCCGGAATAAAGCCAACCGGTGCGGCATGCCATGCCCGGTCGTCCCTAAATTAGTTGTTTAAAAAATTGAATTTGTTATAATAATTAAGCATACGGGATTACAGGCAAAACAAACAGGTTTCCGGCGATACTTTGTTTTGGGCAGGATGGGGAGGAATTGTGAAAACAGCGGCTTTTTATACACTTGGATGCAAAGTAAATCAATATGAGACCGAAGCGATGGCAGAAGCCTTTGAAAAAGCCGGCTACAAGCGGGTTGGTTTTGAAGAGGCGGCCGATGTTTACGTGATAAACACCTGCACCGTCACCGGATTGAGTTCCAGGAAATCAAGGCAGGCCATCCGCAGGGCAAAACAGCTCAACAAGAACGCAATTGTCGCCGCCGTGGGCTGCTACCCCCAGACAGCCAGGCAAGAGGTGGAAAACATGCCGGAAGTGGATATTATTGCGGGCACGGGCGACAGGCTGAAGCTGCCCGGGTATGTTGCCGCTTTCATGGCAGGCCGGGCCCTGAACGAGAAGGGAAAACTGTCCGTGGTCGGCGGTATAATGGAAAACCGGGTATTCGAGGATTTGAAAATCACGAGTTACAAGGAAAGGACAAGGGCGTTTATAAAGGTGCAGGACGGCTGCAGCCGGTTTTGTTCATACTGCATAATACCGTATGCAAGGGGCCCAGTCCGCAGCAGGCCTGCCGAAGAAGTGGTTTGCGAAGTAAGAAAGGTGGCGGACGCCGGTTTTAAGGAGGTAATACTTACGGGCATCCACCTTGCTTCATATGGGATGGACCAGGGAAAGGTGCGCTTGCAGGATCTTATCGCGCTTGTCCATGAAGTGGACGGCATAGAGCGTATCAGGATAGGCTCGATTGAACCGTCGCTTATCACGGATGAATTTGTTTCCGCGGTGTCCGGCATGAAAAAGCTGTGTCCCCATTATCACGTCTCGCTGCAGAGTGGTTGTGACGAAACTCTTAAGAGAATGAACCGCCGTTATACTGCCGGGGAATACAAGCAGGCCATAAACAGGCTAAGGGAGAACATACCTGATGTTGCGGTTTCAACGGATGTAATGGTCGGTTTCCCGGGGGAGACGGAGGAGGAATTTGAAAAAACATATGAATTCCTGGCCGAGATTAGGTTTTCCAGGATGCACGTATTTAAATTTTCTCCCAGGAAAGGGACACCTGCAGCGGATTTTCCGGGACAGGTGGAAGACAGGATAAAAGAGGAAAGAAGCAAACGGGTTATTGAGCTGTCGGAACGCTGCGCCGGCGAGTTTATCAAGATGTACGCCGGACGGGAAATGCCCGTGTTGTATGAACGTGAAGCCAGGACCGGCGGCAATGTGTTTGAAGGCCTGACCCCAAACTACATAAGAGTATTGGCCGGGGGCAATAATAACCTTATAGGCAATATAAGGGACACACGGATTATCAGGGAAGAAAACGGGTATGCCATTGGAGAGACCAGGTAATTTATACACTGGCAGGTTGATTTATATTGCATATTAATACCGGTTGTATTATTATATTCGTATATCGGACATATATTTTACAAATCCGCCGGTGTATTCCGACGGCTTATGGAAGTGTTCGCAGTCAGGAGCGTGTTTATGATGGCCAACGGTGAAACAATGATGTTCAAAATGGGTAAGGACAGGGAAAACGAAGCCCAGAAAATTTTGTTCTCTGTATACGAGGCGCTGAAGGAGAAGGGCTATAACCCGATTAACCAGCTCGTGGGCTATATACTTTCCGGCGACCCTACATACATTACCAACCACCTGAATGCAAGAAGCATTATCCGAAGGCTTGAGAGGGATGAATTGCTGGAAGAGATCGTGAGGTTTTACCTGGAAAACAAGAAGTAAAAATAAGCCCCGACGGATTCGGGGTTGTTTTTTTCAATAATATTGTTGGAGAAAATAAAATTTATGGAATATACGGTACTTGGCAGAACAGGGATAACCGTTTCGAAACTGTGTTTCGGAACCTTGGTTATCGGGCCCCTGCAACGGGGTCTGTCGCCGGTGGAAGGGGCAAAGGTTATACGCGCGGCGTTGGAACGGGGAGTAAATTTTATCGATACAGCTGAACTTTACGGGACTTACGAACATATAAGGGAAGCGGTGAAAGGCATTGGCGCGAAGCCCGTAATTGCAACGAAGTCATATGCCTATGCCGCCGACGATGCCGCAAAAAGTGTCGAAAAAGCAAGAAAAGCGCTGGATATTGACGTTATTGACATATTTCTGCTGCATGAGCAGGAAAGCAGGTTGACGCTGCGCGGGCACAGGGAAGCGCTTGAATACTACCTTGATGAGCGCGAGAAAGGCAGGATCAGGGCGGTAGGAGTGTCAACCCACAATATTGAAGTTGTACGGGCGATTTGTGACATGCCTGAAATAGATGTAATCCATCCGATGGTAAATAAGACGGGTATTGGTATCGGAGACGGCACAATTGATGAAATGCTTGACGCGGTACGGATGGCATATGACAAGGGGAAAGGGGTCTATGGCATGAAGGCACTGGGTGGCGGCAACCTGCTGCATTCCTATGATGAGTGCATGGATTTCGTGCTGGGGCTTCCTTTTGTACATTCTATCGCAGTAGGCATGCAGAGCGTTGATGAGGTCGAAATGAATATATTAAAGTTCGAGGGCGGAAGCATACCGGACAGGTTGAGGGAAACGACGGCTTTGCGAAGCAAGAGCCTGCATATAGACTATTGGTGTGAAGCATGCGGGAAATGTGTCGAACGGTGTCGGCAGGGCGCCTTGTCCATTGCCGCGGGGAAAATCGTGGTGGACGCTGGAAAGTGCCTGTTATGCGGGTATTGCGGAAGCGCCTGTCCGCAGTTTGCAATCAAGATATGCTGAATATTCCTGAAAATGCTGCGGAATAGCAGCGACGTATGGAACGAACCGGTACGGAGTTTAATGACGGAGGCTTATATGCGAATATTAGGCATTGATTTTGGGGAAAGTAGAATAGGTGTAGCCATAAGCGACCCGCTTGGATTGACTGCCCAGGGGCTTGATACGATTAAATGGAACGGCCGGATAACGATTCCCGCCGAGCGGATCAAGAAGCTGGCAGACCAATACCAGGCGGAAACAATCGTGATCGGGCTTCCTAAAAATATGAACGGAACAATAGGTGAAAGCGGGAAGAGGGCGATAGAATTTGGAAACCTCCTTGAGGAAATTACGGGTCTGGAAGTTGTAAAGTGGGATGAACGCCTTACAACCGTGTCCGCTAACCGCATCATGCACGAAACGGGGATGAAAACGTCGAAGAAAAAAGATGCTGTCGATAAAATCGCGGCTGTATTAATATTGCAGGGATATCTTGACAGCAGGGCAAAATAAGGGTATGTTAGTTATGTTAAGAAAGGATGGTGTTATTGATGGTGGAAGAAAGAGACGATATAGTCGTATTAGTGGATGAAAATGGCGATGAGGTTGAGTTTGAATACATTGACTCATTTGAAATGAACGGCAACGAATACGTTATTCTGGCTCCGCTTGACGAGGAAGCCGAAGATGACGAGGAAGAGGAAGTTGTCATATTGAAGGTTGAACATAGTGAAGACGGGGAAGACTCGTATGTTACAATAGATGACGATGATGAGCTTAACGACGTGTTCGCCGAGTTTGAGTCCAGGATGGACGAGGAATACGAGCAATACGAGCAATAATCACGATTGCTCGTAATATTTTTGCTGAAGCCGTTTCCTTTGCTGTTTATAAATATATTTTATCAGGGATTCCTGGTCATTTTTGTGATTTTTGTAAAACATAAGCCGAGTTCATATCTTTTGCCCTTATCATCATAATACTTGGAGCTTCTTAAGACCTTGCACTCCGCGCTTATTGTTTTATAACCGGAAAGATCCAGCTCCACTTTTATCGTGGAGTCTTTTGGTATATCTATGTCTGTAACCAGGCATGCACCGGAACCGCTGATGTTTTTTGTAACAGCCGAAACAGGTTTTTCCACCGTAAAACCTGCGTTTTTGGCGGGCTTGGGCTGCTCTTTGTCCTGGGTATCGTGCTGCAGCTGTTCGTCCGTACCGTCAGGCAGGATTAGCGCGTTTATGGCTATATCCAGCCTGTAATACATTCTCCTCTGCATTTTTTCTATATCGCTTACAGGCTCGATTGCCAGGACGGCGACGTTGTTAAGCATACCCCTTCCCTTTACTATGGCGTAGAACGCGTGCAGGCCTTTACGCCGGTCAATAAAGGACAGGCGTATATATGTGTCGTCAGCGACGTAAACAAGCCTTGCCCTAAATATAGGTGCGGATATTATCACATAGCCGTCTTCACGGTGTTCGAGCATTTGGCTGACATAAGTGCGGCCTGTTTTTTCACCCTGTTCATTTAAAATATCGAGTTCCAGCCTGGTACCTATAGGAATATCCCGTGGCATCATAGACTGTTCTCCTTGCAATAAAGATTTTTTGAAACCAATAGTTTCTGAATAAATTATATCTTGATTGGCCGATATTTCCAAGGCTATTTCTTCATTTTGGTGAAATGGTTTGAAGGATTTTCCCGTTGAGGGATAGAATTATATAGCATGCTTTTTAACAATATCATGCTTTAGGCATTCACACGGGAGGATTATAAATGCACAAGCGATTTCCGGCTTATCCGGTCATTATTTTTTTTAGTTTTCGTTATGATAGTACTGTTCTCCGCCTGCGGCTCGAAGGACCAGGGTGAAGAACAAAGTGCCGGCCGCTGCGGAAACAGACGGCAGTTATACCGCCGCAAACAGCGAGGCGAATCAATCAGAGGAAGGCTGATGATAAGCTGAGCCGGATGAGCCCGAGGACTGATGATTTCACGCTTACATCCGGAGGGGCCCGGCCATTGGCGGTAATGATCGATAACGAGGGGTCGAAAGTCCTGCCCCAGGGAGGGCTGGACAAGGCACAGATCATATACGAAATAATCGTGGAGGGTGGGCTTACCACGGCTTATGGCTGATCTTCTGGGGAACCGACCCGGAAATGATAGGGCCCGTGAGGAGCGCCAGGCATTATTTCCTGGATTACTGCATGGAATACGACGCCATATACGTCCATTACGGCGAGAGCCCGCAGGCAGGCAGGGATGTTGACAAGTTCAGAATAGACGAGATTGACGGGATAGACCTGGGGACCGGATGTTATTCTGGGACCTTACAAAGGACCCAAAGCAACTGGCAGGATTCCTACACCTCGATGGACAAGCTCCAGGCGTATGCTCAAAAGAGAAAGTACGAGTCTGCGACGGACGCAAAATTCCCTTTTACATATAACCGGAGCGGATGTTATCCCGGGCGCCGGCCAGCCGGCATCGGCCGTTACGCTGAAATATCCTTCAATGACCGTGAAATACGAATATAACGGCATCGACAGGGACTATATAGCCGGTTCAGGTACGGCAAGCCCCACATGGAGCGGGCCAGCGGCGAACAGCTCAAGGCTAAAAATATCGTAGTCATGCTTGTGCGCGAACTACGATATCAAGGGTGACGCTGCCGGAAGGCAGGATGTGGTCACTGCCGGCTCCGGTAAGGGCTATTTCATTACCGGCGGAAAGGCGGTCAATATTAAGTGGTCCAAGGAATCCAGGAGTTCACAGACGAAATACTCCGACGAAGCAAGGAAACCCGATAACGCTTAACAGGGGGCAGACGTGGATTCAAATCGTGCCCGTAACGGCCAAGGTGATGTTTGACACTGGATTAAACCAGGACGGGGGCATAACGTACATTTGCGCTATGTCTCCCTGATTATATCAACCCATCAGGATATTATGTCTAAAATCGGTGTTATGCATACGGCTGCACCGGGTATTAAATATAGTACCGGTTATTTAAGTTCTGTGAAGATCTTATTAGTGAAAGGGATGGTATGTAATGAAAAAGCTATGGAAATGCAGCGTGTGCGGGTTTGTGCATGAAGGAGGGGAAGCCCCGGATAGCTTGCCCGAAATGCAGGGCCCCGAAGGAGAGATTTGTCGAACTGGGAGCTGAAGAGGCGGAAAAGATAATCATGTCACGCCGCACCAACGAGATCCATATGGAGATTGCCAACCTGGCCGAAAGAATTGCCGCGCTTGCGCGCGAAGGAATCGAAATAAACCTGGATCCGCCGTGTGTTGCGCTTTTCAATGACGCCCTCGCGGAGACATATGTTCTGAAACAGCGCTCCATCGCCGAAATGGAAGGGCATATGAAGAGAGGGCAAATGGTAATCAACGGGTCGCTTATACTGTCCATGGCAAGCGCGTTGAAAACTCTGAGCAGACCTGTCATTCTGCTGCGATGATACTGTCACAGGGATGAACGGGACAGGTTTTATTATCTGCCCGTGTGATACAAGTTACATTTTCGCTGCATTCGCCAGGGTTGGCATTGCAACAGTCAATCCCGGGCAGGCGGAGAAGATTGACAATATTCAGCGTTTCAGTTATACTGAAAGCTGTTGCGCAATTACTACTTTGGCGGAATGGTGGGCCGGATGAAAGGATTCCTGGCAATGAAGGAAAGGCCGAAGTCCATTCTTTATCTTGGTTATTACCGCGACACTTATGGAGCCTGGGTGGTTTGCTGATCAAATCTGGTGAGATGCCAGCCCGATGGCGATTGCAGGAGTGAGGAGCGGCATAGCCGCGCTTGTCTTATTGCTGGCAGCAGGGAAGCCGAAAATTCAGCTGGTCTTTTCCGCAAATCGGCGCTGCGGCCTGTCATTCGGCGACGGTCCTGCTGTTTGTCGCCGCCAGCTAAAAATACAACGGCTGCAAATGCCATACTTACTTCAGTATGCCGCGCCGATATACATGTCGCTCTTTTAGGCGCATGGCTGTTAAAGGAGAAGGCAGGACTGCTGGATTGGGTTGCCATGTTGTTTTCGCTTTCGGCGGTATGCTGCTGTTCTTTTTGGATGACATCAGCACGGAGGGCATGCTTGGCAATGCCCTTGCCGCTGTCAGCGGCTTTACCCTTGCCATGTTTACGATTTTCATGAGGATGCAAAAGGACGGCTCTCCCATCGAGTCGGTAATACTGGGCAATATTCTGACCGCGGTCATTGGCGTGCCCTTCTTGTCGACGGGATATGCCCGGCGGGAGGGAATGGCTCTTGCTGGCGGTATTGGGTGTCGCCCAGCTTGGGTTGCCACATATCCTGTATGCGAAGGCGATCAGGCATGTCACGGCGCTCGAAGCGGCGCTGATTCCGATTATTGAGCCGATCCTCTGCCCCGTGTGGGTGTTTCCTGGCGCTGGGTGAGGCGCCGGGCAAGTGGGCGGTTGTCGGGGGGATTATTGTTGTTGCGGCTCGTTACTGGCAGGTGCCTGGTATCAATACGGTCGCCCCGGGCAAGATGCGGAACAGTTGCGCCATGGGGCGGAACAGGAGTTGCCATACAGACCGTGAAGCAATTAGCAAAGGCGGAAAAGCGGCAAAGGTGTTGCATTATTGCTTCATTGGTGCTAGAATTATAAAGCGTTGGCGCTCAGAGAGAAATCATGGCAGGCGAATTGCCTAGGACTGCAGGCAAAGTATTTTCGCCGGCAGATAAGGCTTGAATGACACGTGGTTTATGTGCTAAAATAAAAGCCTGCCGGGGTGTAGCGCAGCTGGTAGCGCGCTTGGTTCGGGACCAAGAGGCCGTGGGTTCAAGTCCCGCCACTCCGCTTTGCAAAAGTAAATTCCACAGAAGGCATATTAGCAGAAAAAATCAGCATTTGATCAGACTTCGGGTGGTATATTTTGTGAATAATTTTAATGCTTTTCAGCCATTTATAGGTTAAAATATAGGATAGATAGGCAAGGCCAGCCCATTTTGGAGCATAAAAAACCAGAGGTGTGAAAATCAACTAACTTTTTGCAAGAGTAATTTCCACCTTATTTTTATTTGTAGTGTTTATAAAATTGTGGCTGGTGGTGCCTCTGATTATTTGTTATTATTTTTTAAGGAGTGATGGATGCAGTGTGATCTTATCGGGTGGGATAAGTTCTGCATTCATCCTTTTTAAAACTTCTTCGCCATAGAGGGAAGCGAAGACCCAATAAGGGGCCTTATCCCCGAGGTTCAGCCGGCCATATGAGTTGATATGGTTCATCACAAGAGTTATGTCCTGCTGGGTAAACTCATCGAGGGAGGCCCCTTTTGGGATAATACGCCGGATCAGTGCATGGTTGTTTTCGGCTGCGCCTCTCTGGTAAGAAGCCTGAGGGTCACAGTAGAATACCCATGTTCTTTGCTGCCCATGTGAATCAAATTCAATAGCTGACGGATTCGAGAACTCACTGCCATTGTCACAAAGCAATACCGGAAACAATTTACGGAAAGTATCCGGACCAAGTTCCAGGTAAAGCCGGTTGAAGATGTCTATGACAGATTGGGAAGTGTTGGCACCCCTGATGAATGCAAGCATAAGCTGTGGGACAGTAAAATGGAGCGTCAGCAGCACTTTGCCGCCTATCCTTCCCTCAACTGTGTCCATTTCAACCACGGGAAGATCCTGGATGCTCCTGCCTGAATTTAAGAAAGTCCTGATAAGTCCGGCCTATCCGGCATTTTTTATCCACCTTGAACCGGTCTTTAATTTTTCTGCGTCTACCCATACGTACGACTCGTGGCATATCAATATTCCTTGCTGTAAAGATACCCTTGTCCACATAATTGTAGAGTGTGCGTTCATCGAGCATGATTTCATCAGCATGGTTAATGCATATGTGGTGAAGCGACTGGCCTTTCATGAGCAGAGGGCTGATAATGGAATCCAGTCTTAACACCTCCTCTTCAGTAATCTGTAGACCCTGACGAGACTCGGAGAGTAATGCCTCGTATTCTCTTTGTGCATGTGTTGCAGAGTAAACCCTCTTCTCTAATGTACAAGAAAACCTGTCTTCACAACCATTACAAACATAGGGAGGTTTTGAAAGCCTGGGGCAAACCTCCTGCTGATATTCACGACACAGTGACGAACACATATGAGACTTGCAAAAGCGGCAATAACGGTGACATCGAAAGTTGCCACAAAGATGCATAACAGGGCAGTCAAAACGATGTCTACAGTCATTGAACGCTTTCCCATAACAGCCCGTTTTCCTGAATTGGATATGATTTTTTATTTCCTTGGCTATCGTGGTTGGATCTTTTCCAAGCTCGCGAGCTATGCTTTTAAATGATTCCCTGCTGATTAACCTTTGCTCGATAATGTTTCTTTCCTCCTGAGTCAGATGTCTGAAGCTATTCATATGTACCTCCTTTAGAGGCACCACCATGGATATATCATAGCTTTTTGAAAGGCAATCTTCTAGCTATCTCATAAGGATTAAAAGCGCAAAACTTTGGGACTCTGTCCCAAACCCTGTCCTCGCCGGAAGGCAGCCGGTCTGTCATAAGAACAGACCGGGGGACAAAAGGATATTCGTGCAATGGATGTCAAGGGTCTCCGGCTTCGCCTCTGATGAACGGGCAAAAATTGCCCGCCCTTGACATCTTCTTAGGTTCATGAGCAAATAACAACACAGTGCAGGAGTTTGCAAAAGTAATTTCCACGTTTCTCATTTCCCCTAATTTGCAAAACTTATTTCCGCTTTCGAAGAATTTGGGGTCGAATTTCTTTAATCGTCCATTGCGTTTGAGATTCTTTCAGGCTTTCAGCCTTAAAATATGCGTCTTTCTTTTCCTCTTCGGTCAGCGGTTTATTATCCGGATGAAGGCCTACGTCTTCAGGTCTTTCACGAATCCAAAACCAGCTTGCGATGCCGAATAGGACCATTATTCCCCCGACGGACCAGACCATTGTTTGAAAACCATGTTTTGCACCAATTACCGACATCCACTGCACGAGGGTTAAACTTGCAAGCATAATTCCGGATGTTGATATTCCTAAAACAACGCCTTTTTTACGAGGCCACCAATTGGTAATCAAGGCATTTGAGGCAGTCCATGAGTAACCGTATACCAGCCCCTGGATAAAGATGGTACATATGGCATACCCGGCAATCGTTTTCACAAGACCAAGTAAACCAAATCCTAAAATGCCCGTGGCGATTGCGCTTACGGTGGTAGTGAACCGAATGCCTTTAACAAGAATCAGTTTGCCCAGCAACAAAACTGCAAAAGCGGAAAGAAACGCGCCAACAGTATTTGCAGACAAGACATCACCCTGGTTAACGCCATGAATACTTGAAAACATTGGAACGATGATATTAAGGCCGGTTACCGCGGTGGCAGCATACAATAAATAGCTCAATAATGAATGGAGAATGTAAGAATAACCTAATGCAAAGCTCTTTTTCTTTGCCATTGACAAACCCTCCTTAAATTACTGTGCCTGGTTTTCTTCCGGGCCGTAACGACTAAACGTGTCCTTTAAAAGGATTCTTCGGATCTTTATCCCTTACTTCGAGAGGGCCTATTGTATCTTGATCGGTGATAACCTCCACTATTGCCGGCTTGTTGAGAGCCAAGGCTTCCTCGAGTGCAGGCTTTATCTGTTCCGGATCGGTCACGGTAACTGCGTGTAAGCCAAAAGCTCTTGCAACTTCGCCGAATAAAATTTTTGTAGCGTTGTAAGTAGTCTGTCTCCGGCTCCGTTCACGGTCGCCCGGGTAGTACCTGTCCGTATAGGCAATTTCCTGCGCCAGGCCGAAGTTATTGTTGACTATGGTAATGGTCGGTATGTTATATCGGCGGGCAGTCTCCATTTCATTGGAGAAGTACCAGAAGGCGCCGTCGCCCACAAAGCTTATTACCGGACGATCCGGGAAGCCGCATTTCGCGCCGAGAGATGCGGGATAAGCCCAGCCCAGCGTGCCCGCCGCGCGGATATATTTCTGAGGAGGTTTCACCCTGACCATTGAAGCGGTCCAATGAGCCGACCAACCGGTATCCGAAATAAGAATCGCATTATCCGGAAGGACTTTGGTGAGTTCACTGCACAAACGTGCAGGGTCGATTGGTACAGCCTTGCTTAAGTAACGCTCATTTTGACGGGTAAGCGTATCCTCTATAAGCGCTCTCATTCTCGCATGCCATTCCGGATGCTTTTTTTCCGGCACAACTTCTAAAAGCTGGCCAAGGACGGTCTTCGCATCACCCTGAAGGCCGATGCAGTTCGGGTAGCTCCTGCCGAGCTCTTCGCCCGCGATATCGATCTGTATGACAGGGGTCGTGGACTCAGGGGCGGTCCAATCGAGCGTAGTCTGGTCAGATAGCTGGCTTCCCACAACAATGACAAGGTCGGTCATCGTACATGAGCTTGTTGGCGCTGTACATCCCATAAAGGCCAACGATGCCGCACCACAGGGGATGATTCTCGTCAATGACTGATTTTCCGTCAGGAGTCGTAGCAATTGGAATATCAGCCTTTTCCGCCAGCTTCAGTATCTCGTCTCCGGCGCCGGATACTAATGCGCCGCGTCCGGCTAAAATTACCGGGCGATCGGCCTTTGAAACTGCGTCCGCCGCTTTCTTCACCATCTCAGGCGCCGCGGCAGGACGCGCCGGCGGGTCAAACGGCAAATTCGGGATTTGCCGCAAATGGTTCCTCAATATCCGCGCGTTCCACCACCAACCCCATGTGATGGACAAGATCCAGGTGTACCGGCCTTGGCTTCCCGGTGGTTGCTTCCCGGTAGCATTGACGCAGCAGCAAAGGCAGCTGCAAAGGATCTTCCAACAGCGCGTTGAATTTAGTAACTCCGGAAAAATGCTTTTGATGATCCGTTTCCTGGTAGGAGTTGCGATATTGCAAGCGGGGTACTTTTCTCCCGGTAATCGCAATTACCGGTGACGTGGCCAGGTAGGCATCATGTAACCCGGCGGCCAAATTGAGGGCACCAACGGACTGTGCCATACAGAAGCCCACTTTACCGGTGGCGCGGGCATATCCATCAGCCATGTAGCCTGCTGCGATTTCTGAATGCGCCATAATCGTTGTAATGCCGATGTCATTCATGTCTTTAATGGTCTGAGGCAGCAGGGCGTCCTGGTAAAACACATGTGTTGTGCCGTTTTCTTTGAGAAGCTTCGCAAAATACATGGAACCTTTCATCATTTTCCTCATTTCCTTTCTTTTTTTGTATTTGCGGTGTTTCTTTAAGCTTTATCCGAATTTGTGTTTCACTATTACCCATGGATCATGGCCGGTAAGCATGTACTCGGGCTTAAACTCTTCTGCCAGTGACTTAATAAGGTTGAAACTGTCAAAAGCGGCCCAATGGTCGTAAATTAGGCTTGTGAACAAGTAGGGCATGAATTGCGGCATCGGAGTAATTTTAGCATAGCTGCCGTCCATCAACTGAAAGGTGTCCATCATCGGAAACATGAAAAAGCAAAGGTGAGGCATATCGCCGGTAATCACATACCTGCCTTCTTCTGTTGGAACAACAATGACCATGCTTCCAAGGGAATGGCCCGGTGTTTTATAAAGTTCAAGGCCGTTGTTCAGAATCATGTTGCCATTGATCATAAAGACATTGGTTAGTTGTGCTATATCTCCCGGAGTGCGTTTATCATAGTCGCCCCTGACTTTTTGCGACGGCAATTGATTTAGAAGATTGACATACTCATCTTTCTGGAAGTATGAAGGGGTATCCTTAAAAAGCAATGCATTGCCCGCATGGTCGTTATGGAGATGCGTGTATATTACTTTGTCAATATCTGAAGGCTTCAGCCCCTCTTTTGCCAATGAGTCTATTACATACTGCGCGCCTCCCTTTGCGGGGAAACCGGCCCAAGCTTTACCGTCTACAATGTTGTCATCATGGATGCCCGTGTCGACCAAAACATTTTCCTCGCCGTTTTGCAGCAGATAACCGATATAAGGACTTTCAATCACAAAATCGGTGTCAATGCCGGGTGTTACTGCGCTTTTAGGAATAGTCATAGTTCCATACAATAATGAAGTTATTTTCCATTTTTTCATTATTATTCTCCTTTCCATATATGGTTTTTTGCTGCAGATTTCTAATCGGTGTGAAAAGCGCATTGTGCTAATTTTATTATAGCATACTGATTTACATTGTTCTAATAATGATTTGGAATACAATTATGACTATTGTTTATATTTGAGAGACTAAAAGAATCGTGGGACAGGAATTTGCTTTTCGAATCCGTCGAGGATGATTTAGAGGAATCTGATTATGAAAGAAAAATAAAACCGTCAGCCAGGGGCAAGGGTATACAGCCCTCCAGGAAGCTAATACATTATAACAATAGCGTGAAGTAAACGCTTGCTTTCATCCCACATGAAAACATAGTTTTTCCCGCCGTCTGCCGCGTATTCCAGCAATACCTCTTCATGCAGTTTTATTTCTTTCTTATAGCTTACTTCAATGTTATTAAAATAAATATTGTCCATGCCTTCCGGTAAAACCTCGTTTACGAGGTCCATGTACGAAGGATTATGCACATGTTTATTGCAATCAATCATGGATTTGTTTATTTTAAAGCGGGTTTCTGATACAATTGGTAAATCCGTGTCAACCGATTCTGTAAATCTAAAATCGGGGAAGTTCTTATGCTGCGGCTCACACCTATACACGCCTACAATGTCCTCGGTCAGCCTTATCGGTTTACCGGTCTCCGTGTTTACGGCAAGCCACGCAGATGTTGCTTTGGCTATAATTTCACCTTTTTGATTGAAAACGTCATAATCCCTATACGCCCGTACCCTGGAATATTCCTGCCCCCAGGTTTTCACAAGTATCGTTTCACATATTTTGGGCCGTTGATAGACTTCCAGTTTCCAGTTCAATACCACCCATGATATATGTCTTTTACCCAGGTCATTTATCCCCTGTCCGACCAAGCTCCCATGTACATTGGTTACGTTGGTCAATGCCTCCAAAAATGCCTTATTTGTCATTTCATTATTGATTCCGACGTCCTGCATCCCGATAAAAAATTCCTGCTCTGCCTGCAAATATTTCACTTCCTTCGCGGTTCGGCTATTAATTTAATGGTCAAATCAATTACAAGGTGGATTGAAGGATGTTCTCAACGATCCAAGCTAAGTATATCAAAAGGATGTATTTTTAGGAAGAGAAAATATCTTTCATATTGACACTTTTCGATTTGACACATATAATGATCATATCGATATTTATAGATTTGAGGTACCGATATGGGAGACTATTTGAAATATGCCAGAGTATTCAAGGCGCTGGGAGACCCTAAAAGAGCCATGATTGTAGATATGCTCTCCTGCGGGGAGCTTTGCGCATGCAAGATATTAGAGAAATTCGAGATGTCTCAATCCACATTGTCTCATCACATGAAAATCTTGTGTGAATGCGGACTAGTCAGGGGCAGAGAACAGGGCAAGTGGACGTATTACTCATTGGACATGGAGAATGTAGGTAAAATAAAGCAATTTCTATGTGAAATTACCTCCAATAAGGATAATTGCATCTGCATAGAAAATACAGGCTGTTGCAAAGGAAGTGATGAAAATGAGTAACGAGAAGTCCTGCTGCTGCTCGGCAAATAGTTGTTGCAGTACAAAATCCATCACACCGTATGATAAAAATGATGAGTGGATAACAGGTGAAATCCGTACTTCTAAAGGCAGTGTGCCTGTTGTATCAACAAATCTCCACTTCAAAGACATGTTTGGAGCGTGGAAGGTGCGATGGGGTATAGGCAGGATGAATTACAAAATAAATCCCGGGCTTTACGCTGTAGGCAAGCCTGATCATACGTCTCCCGTGTTGGTAAGCGCGAACTACAAGATGACGTTTGATGTCTTGAGAAGAGATTTGTCAGGTCTGGATTGCTGGATTTTGATACTTGATACAAAGGGCATCAATGTCTGGTGTGCCGCCGGTAAAGGTACATTTGGAACCGATGAACTGGTGAACCGCATATCGAAAATTGGATTGCCTGAGATAGTATCGCATAGGAAATTGGTGCTGCCGCAGTTGAGTGCGCCTGGTGTGAGCGCCCATGAAGTGGCAGAACAAACCGGGTTTTCCGTGGTTTACGGACCTGTGAGGGCGAAAGATATTAAAGCCTTTATCGATTCAGGCTTTAAAGCAACAAAAGAAATGCGCACCGTGAAATTTACGATGTGGGACAGATTGGTTCTCACCCCGATGGAGCTTGTGGCTGCTGCAAAGTTTTCTTTGATTGTTTTTGGCGTACTGTTTCTCATAAACCTATTCGCTGCGAGACCTTTCGGGCTTGCGGATTTCATTGCCTATACGGGCGCTGTGGTTACGGGAACTGTCTTAACGCCTTTGCTTCTTCCCGTGATTCCGGGCAGGGCCTTCGCATGGAAGGGCTGGCTGCTGGGGCTGTTGTGGACATTGGCATTTATCTGGTATAGCGGCTGGCTTGCTCCCGGATTCTTGTCACTTGCAATAGGATATTTGCTGGTATTGCCGTCATTGTCTGCTTATTTGGCGATGAACTTCACGGGTTCATCAGCATATACATCCTTTTCAGGTGTTATCAAGGAAATGAAAATAGCTGTACCGCTGATTGCCGTGTCATTCGCAGCGGGGATTATATTGTTGTTGATAAATAGTATTCGGGCATAAAGGAGGACGCTATGAAATTATGAAACATAGATATTTGAAGAATGTCGCAACGCTTCGTTTGTCGGCCGAAAAATGTATCGGTTGCGGAAGATGCGCGGAGGTTTGCCCTCATAGGGTTTTTAGCGTTGACGATAAACAAGCAAAGATTGAAGATAGAGACCTTTGTATGGAGTGCGGCGCTTGCGCGAAAAATTGTCCTGCTAATGCCATCACTGTCAACGCCGGAGTGGGATGTGCCACGGCTGTGATTATGGGATGGCTTACCAGGAGCGAGCCGAGCTGTGATTGTTCAAGCGATGACGGATGCTGCTGAAAGAATTGGCACAGGAGACTTTCCTTACCTTCCTCATTGCATATATTGCAAGCAAAGCTGTACCATTGTGAGGGTTCTTACAGAAGTGCCGGTTATGTTGATGCTTGTAAAGATAGCGAATAAATACAAGGCACTGGTTTACAAATTCTTGACTCCGCTGCCGAATTGAAACGGAGAATAAATAACTGCTAAACATCAACTCCGAGGAACAGTCTGATGAGGTACCCGATTAAAAAGGAAATGGCGGCTACTCCCAGGCTGATACCGGCCATTTCTAAAAACCTCTCCTTAAGCGGAAGATCCTTGGCTACCGATATATAGAAATTAAAAACAAGTATTATAAGTATGGCCGCAACAATTGTAAACACAAGGCTTACCACATAGTTGGAGAATACGAGATAGGGCAATACCAGGCACGCGACGGTGAATATATATGCTCCTCCGGTGTATAGTGATGATTTAAATGCCCGGGCATTTGCCTGCTCCGCCCTGGTCGAAAGGTATTCCGATGCCGCCATTGAAAGTGAAGCCGCTATGCCTGTTATAAGGCCTGCTAGCGCTATAAGGCGTGTATTCTTCAATGCAAATGTGAGACCTGCCAAAGTACCGGTGAGCTCCACCAGGGCATCATTCAGCCCGAGGACCATTGAACCTACATATTCAAGCCTTTCCTCCTCAATGATTCCGATCAGTTCTTTCTCGTGGATATCCTCTTCATTTGCTATTCTTTTAAACTCATCTATGGTATTCCCGAGCTCCCTGTATAGTTTTTCCGAGCTTTCTTCACCTTTCTCCATAAGCTTTATCCCAAATGTAATGCCAAATATCATTGAAATAACGGTATAAAAGAATATTTTCAGGGTGTTCGGCTTCTTTTCCTTCCCGGTAAACACTTTTAGTTCGTCATGGTGGCGGAGTTCATCCCGGGCAATCCGCCGGAGAATCTTGCTGTTGTGTTCATTTTTTATATACGAGGATAGCTTCATGTAAATATGGTATTCGGTTATTTCATTTTTCTGAGCCTTTTGTAAAGCCTTCATTGTATCAGCGTCTATTATATAACTCAATTCCTGCACTCCTTTTGATATCCGATATGTTGATTCGCAATATAACCCTTGCTAATTCCGGGTATCTGAACTGCAATAATAACCTGTATTCTTCTATTAGTTAATATACCATAAGACAGCGGGTTAAAACAGGGCGAGATCCTCTCTCAACTGAAGCAGGAGGAGGAATGCCGCGTTAACAGGCTTTTAACGGCTAAAAACAAACATGCGGATATTTATTCAGTAAATATATGAATATACAAGCAATGATCCTTATAAAACAGTATTATCGGGAATTGACTTTAAAAAGCAGGAATGAAATAATAAACTTATAAACAGTCTATTGAAATGCCCACTGAAACGAAAGTAACTTATACCGATTTTAATAGAATCATTGCAAATTGGTGTGAGGTGGCTTTTGTTTATGAAGCGTCTAAAATCATCACGATTTCTTACGGGGAATCCCGATCCTGAACTTTCTGAAACACCTTGCAAACAGATTTCCGGATAAGACACCGGGGTGCCTGTATTTTAACAGCACGGCCCAGGTATAGGGGGTGCGATATGGAAAAGTGCCTGTTGTCAATAGATTGGGACTATTTTATCTATACCCGGAATAATTGGGGCCTCTATTTGGAAAATAAAAGGTGTCTGGTTGACCTTTGGTACAAAAGATATGTACAGGAGATGGCCCGGGGAAGGGATATTCAAAAAGAGTATCAACTCTCTTCAGAATTGCACGCATTCTGGAGTAAAACCAGGAAACGCTTTAAATTTGCAGAGAACAACCGGCTGGTCATGCGAAACAGCCCGGCGCTTGAATCGCCCGATGCCAGTTCACCGTTTACCGTGGGAAACGGTGAGTTTGCGTTTACGGCAGATATTACCGGGCTGCAAACTTTTATGGACGACTATGAATATTTCCCCTGTGCACAATGTCGCAGTGGGGGTGGCATTCTTTCCCGCAGACATGGATTATTCAAAGCTGCGGCTGAAACAGTACGACACTTATGGCAGGATGGTCGGGTATGCTTCCGATGACAGCGGACAGGAGCAGCTGTTCAAAAACCTGAGGGAAAACCCGCATCGCCTGAACCTGGGAGCTATCGGGCTGAGCATGGTTAAAAACGGCAGGCGGGCGGCTATTCCGGACCTCAGCAATACAAGGCAGAAACTGGTCCTGTGGCGCGGACTGCTTATATCCGGATTCAGAGTATTTGGGAAAACCGTTCGCGTTGAAACTTGTTCGGACCCCGAGCTTGATGCTGTGAGTGCTTGTGTCCGTTCAGAGCTTGTAATGTCGGGGGAAATTGAAATACAATTATCATTTCCATACGGCAGTCCCGGGAAAAATGCTTCGGACTGGGAGAAAGAAGATGCGCACGTCAGTGAAATGGTTGTTGTTGCTGATAATAGGGTCATAATAAAGCGTGTCCTTGATTCCGACGTGTATTATGCCGATATCGTGCTTGGTCATGGCTCCGGCATAAGGAAAACCGGGCGCCACCGGTTTGTTATTACGGCCGGGCAGGACAGCAAAGAAATTTCATTTACGTGCAGGTTTTCACCAGGCATGCCCGAAGAAGCGCCTTATGATTTTTTTGAGACAAAACGGCGTGCCTCCGTGCATGGGAGAAATTCTGGAAATCAGGCGGCGCCGTGCAGCTTGTCAATTCGAAAGACGAGCGGGCGGTCGAGCTTGAGCGCAGGATCGTGCTGTCGCAATACCTTACCGCAATTCAATGCAGCGGCTCGACGCCTCCCGCGGAAACCGGGCTTTCATGCAACAGTTGGTACGGCAAATTCCACCTGGAAATGCATTACTGGCATGCGGCGCATTTTGCCCTGTGGGGCAGGCTTAGTCTCCTCGAGCGGAGCCTTGAATGGTACGGGAAAATTTCGCCCCAGGCCGGGAAAATCGCATCCGGACAGGGTTACAAGGGAGCCAGGTGGCCAAAGATGTGCGGCCCGAGGGCGTCGACTCGCCTTCGCCAATCGGGGTGTTACTGGCCTGGCAGCAGCCTCATCCCATCATGCTTGCCGAGCTTTGCTACAGGGCGAATCCTACCAGGGAAACACTGGAAAAATACAGGGATCTGGTTGTTGAGAGCGCCGATTTCATGGTTTCATTTGTCCATTATGACGCTTTGCGTGACAGGTATGTCGTCGGACCTCCCGTGATCCCGGTCCAGGAAGTGCATGATCCTTCCAAATGCATTAATCCGCCGTTTGAGCTGGAATACTTCAGGTGGGGATTGAAAACTGCGAATGAATGGCTTGTCCGCCTTGGAGAAGCGCCGGATGATCGTTATTCCGCAGTTGCAGCAAATTGTCCGGGCTCCCGGTCATAGACGGGGTTTACATTTCACAGGAAAACTGTCCGGAAACATATGCCAGGGCGCCCTTTTACCACGACCATCCTTCAATGCTGGCCGCTTTCGGCGTTCTTCCGGGCGAGTCGGTGGACCGGGCGGTAATGAAGAATACGGTGGAAAAAGTGCTTGAGCGCTGGGATTTTGATACTGTGTGGGGCTGGGATTTCGCCATGATTGCCATGTGCTGCGCGAGGCTTGGCATGACTTCCCTTGCCGTTGACATGCTGCTCATGGACAAGCCTAAAAATGCTTTTTCTAAAAACGGACACAACCCGCAAGCCGACAGGGATGACCTCCCGCTCTATCTGCCCGGAAACGGCGGATTGCTGCTTGCCGTTGCCATGATGGCGGCAGGATGGGACGGCGACGGCGGAAAACCCGCGCCCGGGTTTCCCTCTGACGGCAATTGGACAGTTGAGGCGGAAGGGATTGCAAAATACATATAGTATATGTATAGCCGGTAAAATGCCGGGAAGCAAGCCAGGGTGAACGATCAGTGGAACCGGCCGCTTCTGAAAAACCAACAAGCTTTTTAATTATTATGGTACAATAAAAGCAAGTGTACTTTTTTTATTTTACAAAATTTTTTACCAGGATGACAGCAACAAATGAGGTTTTTTAGAAATAAAAGTTTAAGGGCAATGTTCCTTATCATGGAGGGCATTGTCTATACAACGGCATTTAACCTGTATAACCCGTTCATTCAAATGTTCTCAAAAAGAATGGGCGGGGGAAACATACATACAGCCCTGCTGAATGCGCTGCCTCCGCTTGCCGCGGCTTTTACCCTGATACCATGCGGCATCCTGATAGAGCGGATTAACCGTAAAAAAGAGACCATACTTGTTCTTTTAGGCGCACTCAGCTTTTTTTTCGCTGCCGTTTCATTCGTACCGGCGATTCCCGGCAGCACAAAATTAATAGTGTATGTTGCTCTTATTGGTTTGATGAATTGTCCTGTTGCCTTGTACATAGCCACATGGCAATCCTTTTTTGCGGAAATTTCAGCGGCTCCTTTGCAAACAGGATTTACACTCTAAGAAGCAAATACAGCATGCTTTTCGGCCTTGTGACCGTTTTGACCGCGGGGCTTATGTTAACGAATATCCCTAAGTCCGACGCCGGCAGGATTTCTTTATACCGCAGCTTTTACGTGATTTGTTTCGCGCTTACGTTACTGCAAATGTTCTTTTTCTCAAAGGTAAAACCCAGGCATGAGCCAAATATCGGGGCCGGAATCGAAACGGGCCATGAGCCGGGCGCGTTGAAGGCATTTCATAAAATAAGCAGGGGAGATTTTGCCGGGATATTTTCGGACAAGCCATTTATCATATTCTGCATTTGCGGCTTTGCATTCCACTTCGCCTGGCAAATGGCATGGCCTGTTTTATTTATTTACAATACCGAATATGCCCGCCTCAACGAGCTTCAATTGAGCATGATCAGCTTTTTTCAAGGCTTGGCTCAATTTTTGTCTTTTTCATTATGGAGCAGGCTTATAGAGAAAAAGGGAAGCAGTATGGCCATTATCATGGGGGCTGCAGGCATGGCCGCGACTATGCTGGCGTTTACGACCCTGGTAAGCTTCCCGATGATTCTTGTGGTTAATATTGTTACCGGTATTTCCCTGGCGGGATTCAACCTTTCATTGTTCTTGAATTTACTCGATATTCTTCCGCAGGATAAAAAAAACAGTGTACATCTCAATCTTCAATACCCTTACCAGTATAACCGGCTTTGCAGCCCCGCTGGTCGGAGTCCGGATATATGAGCTTACAAGTGTTTTCTTTACATTGGGGCTTGCAGGTATCCTGCGATTTGCAGCGACAGGCCTGTATTTGCTCAGATGGCTTGGCATGAGAAACCGGGCTAAACGTGAACCGGGCATGGAAGACAAGTTGACAGGGTAGCAGTTAAGATTGCTTAATATTTGATTGGGGTATATTATTGAAAAGGCAAACAAGCCGGAAACTTTTACAGGATAATATGGCCGGAATGCCGGGAACACCCGCAGGCCGGAAGTATCGGAAGGCCGGAAGTGCCGGAAGGCACAGGAAACCGGAAAGCCGGGAAAACCGGGAAACGGAAAATGACTATGCGCAGAAAATGACGGCAAATATATATTTGGAGAGGATAAAATGCCTGTTTCGATAAGAGACGATATGCTTCAAAACGTAGAAAAGCCTGCAAGGTACACAGGAGGAGAACTGAACGCCATAAGGAAGAATCCCGCTGATGCCGGCATACGGTTTGCGTTTTGTTTTCCCGATGTATACGAGGTCGGAATGTCGCACCTCGGAATGCGTATCTTGTACGGCCTGCTAAATGAACGGGAAGATACATACTGCGAAAGGGTATTTGCGCCATGGCCGGACATGGATGCGGAAATGCGCGCAAAAGGCATACCACTGTTTGCGCTGGAAACTCGCGACCCTGTCGGGGAATTTGACTTCATGGGATTTACGCTGCAATACGAAATGAGCTACACGAACGTACTCAATATGCTGAATCTCTCAGGTGTTCCGCTGCTCCGGTCGGAGAGGGACGAACGGCATCCCCTGGTATGTGCCGGTGGACCGTGCGCGTACAATCCCGAGCCTCTTGCCGACTTTATCGACTTCTTTGTGCTGGGAGAAGGAGAAGAAGTCATCAATGAGGTTTTGGACGTCTACAAACAGTGTAAAAGCGAACGTGTACCGCGCGAAGAGTTTCTGAATAGAATAGTTGGTATAGAAGGGATATATGTACCGGGCTTTTATAATGTATCCTATTGCGAGGACGGCAGGATAAAAGCCGTTGAGCCGGTGAAGCCGCAATACCCGTCCAGGATAAAGAAGCGGATAATCAATGAGCCCGACAGCGCTTATTTTCCAGAAAAAATTATTGTTCCGTACCTGTCGGTCGTGCATGACAGGATAATGCTGGAATTATTCCGCGGGTGCACGAGGGGATGCCGTTTCTGCCAGGCAGGGTTTATATACAGGCCTGTACGTGAACGTACCCCCGAAAAGCTTATGGACCTGGCCCGCAGGCTGCAGGACAGCACCGGATACGAGGAGATTTCCCTGACTTCGCTGAGCACCAGTGATTACCCGGGATTGCAGGAGCTCACTTCCGGGCTGATAGAAGAAATGGAGACAAAGAAGGTAAACCTTGCCCTTCCTTCGCTTCGCATCGACTCGTTCTCGCTGGACTTGATGGAGAAAGTGCAGAAGGTCCGGAAAAGCGGCCTGACATTTGCGCCTGAAGCAGGCACGCAAAGGCTCAGGGATATAATAAACAAGGGAGTCACGGAAGATGATCTGCTCAATTCGGTGAGCCTGGCCTTCAGAGGCGGATGGAACGGGGTGAAGCTTTATTTCATGATCGGCCTGCCGCATGAGACGATGGAAGATGTGGAAGGTATTGCTGTGCTGGGCAGAAAGGTTGTGGAGGAATATTTCAGGACCCCTAAGGAGCAGAGAGGAAAAGGGCTTGAAGTGACCATCAGCACATCGTCGTTTGTGCCCAAACCATTTACGCCTTTCCAGTGGGAAGCCCAGGACAGCGTTGAAGAATTGAGAATGAAGCAGCTTTTTTTGAAAGATAAAACAAGGGGCAGGCACTTGCGGTATACATGGCACGACCCGGAACTGAGCTTCCTGGAAGCTGTATTTGCCAGGGGCGACAGGAGGACGGGCAGGGTGCTCCTGAGAGCGTGGGAGCTTGGCTGCAGGTTTGACAGCTGGAGTGAGCATTTTAAATATGACATGTGGATGAAGGCTTTTGACGAGTGCGGCATAGACCCGGCCTTTTACGCCAACAGGAAGAGAAGCGCTGATGAAGTTTTCCCATGGGACCATATTGATACAGGCATATCAAAAAAATTCCTTCTTGGCGAAGCGCAAAAAGCACAAAAAGGCGAAGTGACGCCCTGCTGCGCGGATTCATGCTCCGGCTGCGGGGCATCCTCTTTCGGATGCGGTATATGTATTGACGCCAAATGCCCCGGCAGCGGGAAGAGAAGCGCAGAGGCAGAAGGAAGGAGCGGCGGAGCCGGCAGCGAAAAGGCTGCTGCTGAAGGCGACAGTGATAAAATGAGCTGTTCCGGCAAAGCAGGGAGCAACGAAGGGCAAATCGAAGGCAAACGAAGGAATAATGCTTTGAACGGTAAGCAGACTGGTAAGAAAGCATACATGCGAATAAGGTTCACAAGAGGGGAAGAAGTAAAATTCATATCCCATCTTGATTTGATGAGAGTATTTGAACGCGCGGTCAGGCGTTCAAAGCTTCCGGTAGCCTATTCCCAAGGTTTTAACCCGCGTCCCGGCATTGTGTTCGGACTGCCGCTGGCCGTCGGAGTGGCAAGCAGGGGCGAGTATGCTGATTTTGAACTGGAGCGGGAGATGGAGCCGGAGCGGTTCATGAACAGGCTTAATGAAAACCTGCCTGATGCAATCAGGGTTGTGAAGGCCGGGCTGAAGAAATCAAAAGCTAACATAATGTCATCGATAGCCGCCGCAGACTACATGCTGGAGATTTTTCTCAGGGAGCCGATGGTACCGGCGGATGCTTCCGAAAAGCTCAAAATGCTGTTGAAAATGGATAGCATAAAGGTGCTTAAAGAAAGCAGGAACAAGTACGGTGAAATTGTTACAAAGGAGATCGAGATTCGTCCCATGATCCTGGATGCCGGGCTGGCGGTGATGATGAGCATGCCCCCGGGTTATGAGGAATATAAAGCCGCATTTGCAATCCATGCGAAGTTTAAGGCCGGAAGCAAGGCCAATCTCCGCCCGGAGCTGTTTATAAGCGCACTGAAGCAATATGGCGGCATTGAGGTGGATTCATTCAGGATTTACAGGGAAAACCTTTATTCTGAGATAAACGGGAAACTGGTCGATCCTCTGGACCGATCGGTTCTTTCTTATAAATAGATTTGGGGTGTTGGTTTGGGTAGTCAATTAGTAGTTGATATCGGTATGGGTGTAAACAGGGTCGCGCTCCTGGAAGACGGCGAATTAGCGGAGTTATACATTGAACGGGCCGATTCGGAAAGGATGGCGGGAAATATATACAGGGGTAAGGTTACAAGTGTTTTGCCCGGAATGCAGGCTGCCTTTGTAGATATCGGCTATGAGAAAAACGCGTTTTTATATGCCGGTGATGTGGTCGCAAAGAAGGAGTATACGGAAGACGAAGAAGATACTGTTTCATATGCAAAAAGCTGCAACATCTGTGAATTGCTCAAACCGGGGCAGGAGCTTACCGTGCAGGTTATCAAGGAACCGATCGGGTCGAAGGGGCCGAGGGTGACCACAAACATTACGCTGCCGGGCAGGCATCTTGTTTTGCTGCCGGGTGCCGATTATACCGGTGTTTCAAGAAGAATAGAGAACGGATGCGAAAGGGCCAGGCTGAAAAAAATAGCTGAAAGCCTGAAGCCGAAGGGTATGGGGCTTATAATAAGAACCGCTTCCGAAGGCATGAATGAAGAAGAGGACTTTGCCGGTGACCTGCGCTTTTTGCTGAATCTCTGGGAAAGCATCAGGAAGAAGGAACTGAGCGGCAGGGTGCCGCGTTGTATCCACAAGGATCCGAACCTTGTTTACCGTGTGGTCAGGGATTTGTTCACCAAGGATATAAGTAAGTTTATTATTAACGACAGGCGCCAATACAACAAGGTACTGGAGCTTATCGATATGATTTCGCCCATATTGAAGTACAGGGTGGAATATTTCAGCAAAAACTATAACCTGTTCGAGTATTACCAGCTGGAGACTCAAATAGCGCGCGCCCTCTCACGGAAGGTTTGGCTGAAATCCGGAGGATACCTGGTAATAGACAAGACGGAGGCGCTTACGGCAATTGATGTCAATACGGGTAAGTACGTCGGCAAACGCTGCCTGGAGGACACGGTGCTGAAGACAAACCTTGAAGCTGCCGAAGAAATTGCAAAACAACTACGGTTGAGAGATATCGGCGGGATAATAATTATCGACTTTATTGACATGCACGAGCACAAGCACCAGCAGATGGTGCTGGATGCGCTGAAAAATGCACTTAAAAAGGACAGGGTAAAGACTACCGTTGTTGGAATGACCGGGCTTGGGCTGATTGAAATGACCCGGAAGAAAGTAAGACAGGAGTTGTCCACCTTATTGAGCATGGATTGCCCATACTGTGGCGGCACAGGCAAGATGACGGAACCTGATGCCGGAAACGGCGAAAAAGGAAGCGGCGGGGATTCAGTTATTACGGCAAAAAGCGGCAGCAACGCGTGAACTGTGGTCTGATCGTACTGTTGCCATTGTTTTACCGTCTTATTACCAGATTGTAAAATTTCTTTTTCTTCCCTTTAATTTCTAATAATTGTGTTGTATAATAATAATATAAGTATGCTTAGAAGGCAAAATATACATATCATGGATGTTATTAGAGATACATACAGATATATTTACAAGGGCATGGACATGAAAAGAAAGAATGCCCTCTATGCCATGGCATTTGTTGCACCAAGCCTGGCGGGCTTTTTAATTTTTTATTTTCTGCCGTTTGTCGCCGGCATATATTATTCATTGATGGACAGCCCCGTAAAAGGCCGTTTTGTCGGTTTGTCCAATTATATCGGCCTGCTGCGGAACAACTCGTTCCTGCTGGCCGGGTCCAACACCCTATTGTTTACGGCAATCAGTGTCCCGCTGATAATGGCTTTGGCGCTTGCGCTTGCGCTGATGCTCAACAGGGAAATATACTTCAGAAACCAGCTAAGAACGCTCTTTATTTCGCCGCTTGTCATACCGGTAGCTTCGGTAGTGCTTGTCTGGCAGATAGTTTTCAGCAGCCATGGAGTAATCAACGGTTTTTTATATTCAATCGGGCTTGAGGCAGTTGACTGGATGAACACCGGCCGGGCAAGGGCAGTTGTGATAATAGTATACATATGGAAGAACCTGGGCTACAATATTATCTTGTTCCTTGCCGGGCTGCAGAATATTCCCAGGGAATACTACGAATCGGCACAGGTCGACGGGGCTTCGGCATTCAGGAGGTTTGCCTCGATAACGCTGGTTTATCTTGGGCCGACATCCTTTTTTATATTTGTGATTTCCATCATCAATTCTTTCAAGGTATTCAGGGAAACATACCTGGTTGCCGGGAGCTATCCTCATCAGAGCATTTACATGCTCCAGCACTATATGAACAACATGTTTTCATCACTGGATTATCAGAAATTAACTGCTGCCGCGTTTATCATGGCATTTATCATAACTATCCTGGTTGTATTGATGTTCAGGGTGCAAAAAGGCATCAGCAATGCATTGGAATGAGTCAGGGCGGACATGGGGGTTGGTTTTTTGGCCGAAATAAACCGGGTATTAAAAGTCAAAAACCTGGGGAAAAACCCTGGGAAAAACCCTGGGAAAAACCTTGGGAAACAAGTTGGTAAAAATTTTGGGAAGGTATTGACAACGCTGATAGCCGGCGCCATTGCAATAGTTTTTGTCTTTCCGATTGTGCTTACGCTAACAAATTCTTTCATGAGTGAAAATGAAATAGCCCGTAATTATGCCGTCATAAGCGGGGAAGAAAGGAGCGGGATTTCGGAAGGCGGCGCCGGATTCCTGGAACTTAGGTTCATTCCTGATGAAGTGGTTTTCAAGCAGTATTTTGCAGTGCTTGTAAGGTATACGAAATACCTGTCCATGTTCTGGAATTCGGTCATCATTGTGGTCCCGGTAATCGTGGGGCAAATAATCGTAGCAAGCATGGCAGCGTACGCTTTCAGCAGGATCAAATTCAAGGGGCGGGACAAGATTTTCCTTGTTTACATAGTCACAATGCTGATGCCGTTCCAGGTGACATTGGTGCCGAACTACATCATAGCGGACATGCTTGGCCTGATCGGCAGTTTTCTTTCAATAATATTTCCCGGGATTTTCAATACGTTTGGCGTCTTTCTCTTAAGGCAATTCATGGTCTATATCCCCGGGGAATATAATGACGCCGTAGCGGTTGATGGCGGCACGCATTTAGATGCCTTTCTGAGAGCGATCCTTCCCATGTCCAGGACAGGACTGGCTGCGCTCGCCATTCTTGTTTTCATAGATAATTGGAACATGGTGGAGCAGCCGTTGATATTCCTCCAGGATATGAACATGCAGCCGCTTTCTATTTACCTGTCGGTCATAAATTCCAGCCAGCGCGGGATTTCATTCGCGGCATCGACCATATACATGCTGCCGATGCTGCTTGTGTTTTTATATGGGGAGAGTTATTTTGTCGAGGGCATACAGTTATCCGGGATAAAAGGATGAAAACGCTTGAGCGGAGGTTTGAAACATGACTGAAACATCATTTGATGCAAACCGGAAAAGAAAAAAGCTGATCTTGAGGATGTCGGGCATATTTATCGTGGTCATGCTGGTGCTTACGTTTTTTTCGAATACCATAAACAATATTACGCTTCCCAGGGTATCATCGCAAAAGCCGACAAGCGGAGCATTGATCAAGGAAGTGTACGGCAGCGGCGTTATCCGGGCGAAGGAAACGGTAAAAGTTTATGCAGCGCAAGGGCGGCTTGTAAAAGAAGTCAGGATAAAGCCGGGAGATGAAGTTAAAAAGGGCGACGCTGCAGTCATACTCGACAGGGATGAAATCGAACGGCAACTGGAGGAGGAAATGCTGCGCTATGAGCAGTTGAAACTGAATCTCGAAAAACTGTCCGACATGGGGTCAAACATTGAATATGCAGAAAATAACCTGAAGGCTGAAAAGGAAAACCTAGAAAATATGAAAGCCCTGCTTGAATCCGGCGCCATAAGCAGGGATGAGTACAAGCGGGATGAAAATGCCTTCCTGCAGGCGGAAAAGGACTTGGATAATGAAAGAAGAAAGCAAAGAGATATTGAGAGAGATATAAAGATCCAGCAGGCTTCCATGAGACTTGCGGAACTGACCATTGAAAAACTCAGGAAAGAGCTGGATGAGGGAAGCGTGCTGCTTTCTCCCGCAGACGGGTTTGTCAATGAATTGAATGTTACGGAAGGTTCGCTTGTCAACGGTGCAGTGCCGGTGTTTTCCGTCGACGATGTTTCGAAAGGGTTTGAGACAAGAATCGCGGTGGAGCGTGAAAAGGCAGAGTACCTGGCTGTCGGAGATGCTGTCGATATAACCGTCAAGTCCCTTGGAAGCGGCACAATAGAGGGGACGATCAGGGAGATTGCCGCAAACGCACAGAACAGGGGCGAAATGAAGGATTTGGTCATCGATGTGCCTGCCGGGGAGATTTCAGCCGGCGAACGCTGCGATATATACATAAGGAAGAGGACCGCGTCCTATGACATTCTTGTGCCAAATACCGCCATAGGCACAGATAACATGAACAAGTTCGTGTGGGTGCTAAATGAAAGGAAGGGTGCGCTGGGCAGTGAATTTTACGTCCGCAAGGCGCTTGTCATACCCGGCGATTCCGACAGTTCCAAAACTGTCATTGTGAGCGGGCTTTCTCGTGATGAGCAGGTAATTGTCAGTTACAGCAAAAATTTATCGGACGGATGCCGGGTTCTGCCCGAAGACTAGGGAGTTTGTCATGCGTAACGGAAAGTGGTTTGGCGTTTTGAGTTTTGCAGGCTGTCTGCTCTTGTTTATGGCGGTTTTTCTCAGCGGCAGCATCTATAACAAAATACTGGACCTGAACGGCCATGTTTCGATGAGCAAGGTCACCATCTGCCTGAAGGAAGACAGCAGAACGGGTTATTTCAGCCAGGAGGACATCAATAATCTGAAAAAACTGCCTGGCATCGGGCTGATTTCCTGTACGGCGCAGCAAACCGCCATTATATCGCAAGGGAATAATTTCCTGGCAGCAGGAGTGGCAGGAACAGATGAGCTGGCTCCGATGTTCGGGGATATGCCTGTAACCGGCGGGAGCTTCTTTTCTGAGGCAGACTGCAGGGAGAAGAGCCGGGTTGCGGTAATAGACAAAGATACTGCGTGGAAATTATTCAATAACGATAATGTTATTGGTTGCCATGTGAATATTTTCGGAAACCGGTTCAAGATAACCGGGATTATTGAGAGCGACAGGTCCGTCATCGGGAAGCTCACTGCCGGCGGAACCGCAAAAGTATATATTCCCGTCAGCACGTTTATGGAAATTAACAGCAATGCAGGTATCTCGTACGTGCAATGCGAAACCGACCCGGAAACCATCATCGGAAAGGGTGCGGACGAAATGAGGATAATGCTTGCGTCTATAGGCAAAGACCCGGCCGGCTGCATCATAAAGGATTATAACGCCAAGGGGGCGGTATTGGCACAGAAGCCGGATTTCTTGCTTTTCTTCATGGGTCTTTTCATTATATTTGTCCTGCTCTCCTATAATATTAAATCCTTTAAAAAGACCATGCATAATATATTGAAAGAGTGCAAAACCGATTACATTTCACGCATAATCGGCAAATACCGGCATGACATCGTCAAAATGCCAGCATTGATTATCTTGACCTGCTTGGTTTCAGTAATCATATGGAGAATGACCAGGTTCAGTTTATTCGTACCTCCCGGCCTGATTCCCGATGACCCGGCGGACATTTCACACTATGCCGGCCTGATCCTTGAAAAGGCGGGCGAAGCCCTTTCAGGCGGTGCTTATACCGTGCCGTTCCAGGAGGCAAAGTCAGGCGCGGCTGAGATAATCTTCAACGTTATATTTTATACCGGCTGTTTTTTGGGATTGTTATTTTTCTATACCGGGCTTGCAGGACTTAAAAAAACCTGCCGGGAACCGGGGAAAATGTTACTGGTATTTGGAGGCTTTATAGTGGCCGACCTGCTGATTTTTGTATTGCTGGCTTATCTTGCCGGGTTTCCGGCAGTCGTTGGTCTTAAAGACATAATCCTTTACTGGGCGTTCATATTTACGAACCTGACACTCTGCCTGCATGATGAACAATCGCATGAAAAAATTGGCGGCAAGGGTAAAACTCCTGCTGATAATTTTGTTTCAGACAGATTGTGAAAGTTAAACCGCTCCATCCGCGCAACGCTTACTAGTGAAAATAATCACTGGACAGAACAGTTCACGATATGCTAAACTTGAAAAGGCACTTGTAACAATTGTAACCTGCTTCAAAGGAAATAAAAGGTTACAACGACCTACCTCTTTTGCCGGAAGACGAACTCAGCGTAGTATTATATGGTCGGAGTAATCGGTAACGCTGCAATTAAGGCGGTTAATTACACGTAAACCAGATGGAGGAGGTAATCTGAATGAATTATGTTTCCAGGATAAAGGAACTGAATGTTGAACAAAACACAATTGCCATAAGCTGGCTGGGTCAGGCAGGTTTTCTAATCAAGACTTCATCAGGAAGGATAATAGCAATTGATCCATATTTTTCAGATTGTGTAATGAAGTATATTCCCGAGGAAGGGCTTGGATTCAAGCGCTTAACACCACCGCTTTGCGAAGCCGGTGATATCGTTTTTGATTCACTTCTTATATCGCACGAGCATTTGGACCATTTTGACGTGGATTCCATTAAAGCTATGATGTCGAATGACCGCACACATGTATACACAAACACGCCGGTGGCGGATAAAATGCGTGAAATGGGAATGGACATGTCACGCGTGCATGTATTGAAAAAGGGAATGGCCGAATCACTTCCCGATTGCAAAGTTCTTGCGACAGATTGCGATCATGGTGAACTGGCGCCCGATGCACTGGGTTTCATACTTGATTTTGGCTGGACAAAGGTTTATTATTCCGGGGATACGGCGCTTAATCCCGAACGCCTGAAAGTTCCGATAGAGCATAAACCCAGGGTCGCGATTCTGCCGATTAATGGTGAGTATGGCAACCTTAATGGTATACAGGCAGCAGAATATGCAGGATTGCTTGGGGCTGAGATTTGTATTCCGTGTCATTTCTGGACCTTTGCGTTACACAAGGGCGATCCGCAGTCGATTATCGACAGTATCGGCGACAAGGCTCCTGAATGCGAGCTGGCGCTGATGTGCCAGGGCGAGGTTTTGATACATAGCTGAATCTCACGATAAAAATAAGCAAATATATCCCGGTATGACAGCCGGCATTGAAGATGGATGAAACAGCCGAGGGATTGTCTGCGATGGCTGCCGGATTTGAAAGACCGAAGCTTCCGGGTGGTTATGGAGTAGTGCCATGGATAAGCGCGTTACAATCTATGATATTGCGAAAAAACTTAATATTTCAACCACCACTGTATACAGAGCGCTTAATAACAAGCCGAAAGTCAGTGCCGAAACCAGCAGGATAGTGTTAAAAACCGCCCAGGAAATGGGTTATAAGGCTAATACCCTGGCCAAGAGTCTGGCACGCAGACAAATCAGAATGGCGGTAGTTGCGTTTACCAGCTTTCCCGGGTTTCACGGCAGCTTTATACAGGGCACCCGTGATGCGCATGAAGAGCTTAGGGACTATAATATCAAGGTGGATTACTTTTCGTACGACGAGGGTGATTCCAGTTCTCCGAAGGGCGAAGCATTCCTGGAAAGCACGATTGAGAAAATAGCTTATGGAGGTTATGACGGCGCGTTACTTTGCGCAAAACATACCGACAAGCTGAAGCTTCTGAAAGAGAGAAAAGTTTGCGTAGCTGCGGCTGTTAATGATGTAGACAGAAGCCTGCGGAAATTCTGTATCCAATATAACGGAAGGGTTGCCGGGCGGATAGCGGCTGAATTGCTGTGGTGGTGCATGGACAGAAATAAGACGGTGGCCATAGCTTCCGGTTATGCCGAACGGGGCATTCATACGGAAATTGTAGACGGGTTTTTTGAACAACTCCGGTACACGCCGCTGGCACTGGCGACAGTATACTACAACTACGATAACCCCCAAAGGGCTTATACGGAGACTAACCGGGTTATTGAAGAACATAAAGACCTTGGAGCAATTTATGTAAATTCATATAATTCGGCCGGTGTGATTCAAAGCATAAAAGAACACGGATTAGGCGGGAAAATATGCCTTGTCACGTCAGACATATATCCTGAACTTGTTGACTTGTTAAATGAAGGCACAGTGATTGCTTCAATATTCCAGGATCAGTATTCACAGGGGAGAATGGGACTCCGGTACCTTTACCAGACAATTGCTGAAGGCCTGAAAACAGAAGATACCATAAGGGTCAAGCCGCAAGTCATTATGAGAAGCAACGTAGAATTGTTTTTGTGATAATTGCCAGGTTGTTTACTTTACGTAAACAACTTTTTTATTAACTATTTACATTCGGATTTTATTGGTGTATAATAATTTTGCAAGTAAGCACATTTTTAGTTGTCACGATGGCGTAATCGATAACGCCACAATAAATAATAAAGGGTTGAAATATGCAAAAAAAAAGATTCTTTGACATTTATTTGTCCTAATCAGTTATGAGTTATCTTATTATTACAAAGACTGGCATAAGTTTAACAATTTACTGCAAATGCAAACTCTTGGCATAAAATATGTATACATCGGGAGGAATTATCTTAGTTTTAGAGTAATCGATTACGCCAATGATAACATGCCTGTTTCTGTACAAAGATATATAGGAAAACAATTCTTGAATTGTTAACATAATAGATAGAAAAACCTGATGTGTGAAATGTAGTTGGAACATTACTACAGGGCCGAACAGTGGCTTAAGCCACTGAAGAAATAACAAAAAAAATAGTACAAAGGGGGCAATTTAGCATGAAAAGAATAGCAGCAATCTTACTGGCTCTGATCATGGCGTTTACAATGATATCGTGCGCCAAAGATGGCGGGAGCACGGCTGACACTAAAACCCAAACTTCAGAAGGAGGAACAACCGCAGGGAAGACTGACGACAAATCTGACAAGGCTGGAGATTTTGATCCAAGCGAATATCCAGTAGCGATCTGCATGAGTGTTATGAATCACCCTGTGCATCGCATAGTACAGCTTGGATTCCTCAAGGCTGCCGAGAAACTTGGCTATACAAACGCTAAGGTAATCGGTACTGAAGGCAGCGACAACTCAGAAGTATATGCAGCTGCGGAAGCATTTGCAGCCGAAGGCGGAAAAGGGATACTGCTCTGGGCAGGAGATTCCAGTGCATTTGAAACGGTTGCAAGCCTTGCATCACAGGGAGTAGTTGTCGGTATTCCGCATTTTGATTTGAGACAGGACGGGGAACTGCCGGAAGGCTTGAAGTTTAACATGGCATGTGACCCGGTGCTCTACGGAAAACAGGTTGCCGAACTGATGGCTGAGAAGCTTGCCGGAAAATCAGGTTCAATTGCTATAACCCAGAACACAAAGAATGTCACCGAGAATGCTGCTGCAGACTCATTCAGGTCTACATTCGAAGGCCTGCAGGCTCAAAACGATGACCTGAAGAATATCAAGGTACTGCCTGTTGAGCTTGAAGGTGCTCAGGTAGACAGCGCTACGGCAGTAAATCTTGGAATAATCCAGGCCAACCCCGATATTATAGCTGCATTCGGAACAACCGGGAACAGCCCTATCACCTGGGCGGACGCTGCAACCAAGGCCGGCTATAAAGACGGAGATATCCTTATTGTAGGAATGGACGCAACCGAGGGTAACCTGAATTATCTCGAGGAAGGCAAGGTAGCAGCGCTTGTAGCGCAGCCGCTTTACCAGGAAGCTTATTTAACCATGGAATATCTTGATAAGGTTTTCCGTGGTGAAGAAGTGCCGCAGTGGACGGACCTGGAAGCTCCTATTGTAACAGTTGACGGCGAAGGCGAGAACGGTATCGAATATCACAAGGCTATTGCAGAAGAAGTTAAAACGTTCTTCAAGTAATATTCGTGAAGATGGACAGAAACGGATATTGAATTCGGCCATGAACGGATTTGGGCTTGCTAAGTTCGGGCAAGCCCAAATTCTTGAATAATGAACAAATAATGATTCCTGCTGTCAGGCTGCGGTATGGCTGACAGCCTGTCCTGCCAGGTTGCCGCCGTGAAGCAGGAATGGTTGTAATTGCAGGGTTGAATATGGCTAGAGGGTGATTGATATATGGAATATATTCTGGAAGCTGTAAATATAACAAAAAGGTTTCCGGGAGTATTGGCGAATGACAATGTATGTCTTAATGTAAAGCCAAAAGAAATACTGGGATTAATAGGGGAAAATGGTGCCGGGAAATCTACTCTGCTGAAAATTTTGAACGGTATTTATCCTTATGGTTCATACTCGGGAACGTTATACCTCGAGGGCAAAGAGATAAGGCCGGCGAATCCGAATGACTCAATAAGGCTTGGCATAGGCTATGTTCCCCAGGAAATAAATGTTTTGAGAAATTTCAGCGTAGCCGAAAACATTTACATGTTTGACCTGCGGCTTGAGACGTTCAAAAAGGCAGACGGTTCTGCCGGCGAAAGTAAGAACAAGACTCCGTTCGTAAGTTTTTCAGAAATGCGCAAGGCGGCAGAAGAACTGCTTTCCAGGAATCATATTAATCTTGATCCTGATGCGGATGTGCGAAAGCTTTCCATAGGGCAGCAGCAGATGCTGATGATAGCAAGAGCGCTGGCAATGGATCCAAAAGTGCTCATACTTGATGAACCTACGTCTTCACTTTCGAGCTCGGATGTGGAGCAGTTGTTTAACGTGGTTCGCAAGTTGAAGGAATCAGGGACCGGCATTATTTTTGTGACTCACAAACTCGCGGAAATACTGGAATTGACCGACAGGGTCACAATCCTGAGGGATGGAAAGAATATCAGCACATATACGCGTGATGAATATGAATCCGCACGTATAATACATGATATGATCGGACGGGAAATTACGAGCATGTATCCCAAGCGGGACAACCCGATCGGAGAAGAGGTTTTCCGGGTTGAAGGGCTGACGGTTGATCATCCGTATATTGCTAACAGAAACCTGGTGGAAGACATCTCATTCAGCGTGCGTGCCGGTGAAGTGCTGGGGCTGGCAGGATTGGTGGGCGCAGGACGTTCAGAAGTGGTAACGGCCATTTATGGCATGATGCCAGTAAAATCAGGAAAGATATTCCTTAAGGGAAAACAGGTTAAAATCAAGAATACAAGGGACGCCGTAAAAAAGGGTATCGGGATGGTAAGCGAGAATCGCAAAATATATGGTTTGAACTTTGTCTGGGACATAAAGAACAACATTACGGTATCCAATCTGTCGAAGATCAGGAAAGGTCCTTTTGTTTTGATGAAGCTCCTTGTAAAAAGGGCAAAGGAGTATTTTGACAGTCTCCGGATAAAAGCACCTTCGGTTAATACCAGGGTGAGTGCCCTGTCGGGTGGCAATCAGCAAAAAGTTGTTATTGCACGTACGCTAAATACTAATCCGGACCTTATTATACTGGATGAACCCACGAAGGGTATAGATGTAGGCTCAAAAAATGAAATCTATAAACTTATTAATGAAATGGCTTCAAATGGTACCGCAGTTATAATGATATCTTCCGAATTGCCTGAACTTATGGCCATGAGCGACCGCATTGTGGTTATGGCTGAAGGGCGGGTTGTTGGTGAGCTTTCGGGCGAAGAAGCTACCGACGCCAAGATTATGGAAATGGCGGTCACCACTTTCAAATCGGTAGCAGGTTGAGAAAGGGGAATTTGAATTGTGAGTACAAACATGATAACGAATGGCTTGAAATCAAAAAGCAAGAAAAGTGTTCGAACAAAACTCAGGGCCGGTTTGCTTATGACATCTGAACTCGGCGTAGTCGTACTGATACTTATTCTTAGTATTGTAACGTCTCTTATCAATAAAAACTTTTTAACATGGAGGTATATTTCTTCCATTTTAACCGGTTCAATCTTTATTGGTGCTGCAGCTTTAGGAGAAGCAATTGTTATCATGTCCGGCGAAATTGACCTTTCGGTTGGAATGAACGGATGCCTTGCAGGTATTATGTGTGGAGTGGCAGCCTCCGAGTGGGGACTTGGGCTGGTGCCGTGCATACTGATATGTCTTCTTTCAGGCGCGATTATTGGTGCGGTTAATAGTTTCCTGGTTTGCAACCTGGGATTAAGCGCATGGATCACCACGCTTGCCACACAATTCATTTGCCAGGGGCTTGCAGTTACAATCAGCCAGGGATATCCAATACCCATAAAACTTGGTACTTCGGCCTTTACACGTGCCAAACCGCTGGGGCTTTCGTGGCTGTTCTTCATTTTTGTCGGACTGATAGTAATACTTGATATTATCATTAGAAGAACGCCGTTGGGATACAAGCTCCGTTCAGTGGGGGGAAACAAGGAGGCTTCGCTTATGGCGGGGATAAACGTTAAAAAAATCAAGTGGATTGCGTTTATTCTTGCCGGAATGCTTGCAGCCACAGGCGGTTTGTTTGATGTTTTACACAACGCTACCGCATCATCGGCATATGGCGTGGGGAGAGAATTTCGCGCTATAATAAGCTGTGCCATAGGCGGAATCAGTCTGGGCGGCGGTAGTGGTTCGATATTAGGAGTCGGGCTTGGTGTTCTGCTTTTTCACACTCTATGGTATTGCCTCCGTATTCTCAGCATTGATACAAACCTTCAACTTGTTCTGATAGGATTTATACTTCTTATTGCAGTATTGCTGGACATTCAACGGAAGCGGCTGGAGTTAAACCAAAACAGCCTTGAAGGGAGCGTTTGATTGATGAAAACAGCTAATGCCACGTACGGCGGCGCTTTGCGGAAAGTGACAAGAAGTGATGAATTTGGAGTATTAATTCCACTGATTATAATAATCGCGATTACTACGCTAATCCGCCCGGACTTTCTTACTATGGCGAATTTTTCCGCCATGTTTACACAGATACCGTTTATAGCCATTACAGCGCTTGGTGCGAGTTTTCCCCTTATGACCGGAAATGTTGATATTTCCACGGGACGTGTTGCAGGTTTTGCGGGAATCATCATGTCGGTATTGGTTGTTGATGCCGGCTGGGGCGCCACCGCTGCGATTATAGCGGCAGTTGCGGCTGCATTGGTTGTAGGACTTGTAAACGGCATATTGGTAGTACACTTCGAGGTGCCGGATTTCGTGGTCACGATGGGCACCTTGTACATGGTCGGCGGCGCGCGGTATTTATTTATCAAGGGGTATCAGTTTTCACTCAATACCCTGGAGAATTTTACGCTTGTTCAGATATTTGACAGAAGATACCTGGGAATGCCTCTTTATTTTTGGATTATGATTGTGATTTTTGCAATCGCGACACTTGTCATCAAAAAAACCGTATGGGGAAGACATTTGCTTGCGACCGGTGATAATCGCGAGGTTGCTACCCTTGCGGGTATAAATGTTACCAGGAAGAGGATAGTGGCTTACCTCCTTTCGGCATTGCTTTCAGCCATCGCAGGGATACTGTTGACCCTCGACGTAGGGCTGGGCCTTCCGGAGACGGGTGACGGATGGGAATTCCGTGCCATTGCCGGATGTGTTGTAGGAGGTGTCAGCCTGGCAGGCGGTAAAGGCTCGCCATTAGGTATACTCATTGGTATCACTCTGGTTTTTGTTGCGGAAAATGCGATTATTTTCCTTGGAGTGCCCACAACGATGCGTGTGGCAGTACAGGGTGCATTAATGGCGGGTGCGGTGCTTTTCGATATTTACAAGCAGCGGCGCAAGATACCTGCATAAAAACATGGAATGATCATTCCAGTGAGTTTGGGGTCGATACCGTAAAGGTTTATAGCTGGAATATTACCTGATAAAACCTTACTAAAATAATTGTACGAGGTAGTGATTATGAAAGCATTGGTTGCATATGCTCCCGGCGAACTTAGAATAATTGAAACCGATATTCCGAAACCAGGGCCTGGTGAAGTACTGGCACGGGTGGCTTATAGCGGAATATGTGCAACGGATGTCAGTATTATGAAAGGAGAACTGCATCTGGGCGAGGGCCTTGAGCCTATTTATCCGGTAAGACTGGGCCATGAATGGTCGGGAGTTGTCGAAGAAACAGGCCCAAATACAAAGTATATAAAAAAAGGAGATCGTATTATCAGTGAAACGGCAATTTCATGCGGTGTTTGTGAGTATTGCCTGTCGGGTGAATACCAACGCTGCGGAGAAAGCCGCGCAATCGGCACGATAGGGGATTGCTGGCCGGGTTCACTTGCCGAATACATGCTCCTTACTGAACGGCTGGTGCATAAATTACCTGATAATGTAGACCTTGAAGAAGCCGCACTCGTGGAACCTTCAAGCATTGGGTTGTGCGGTCTGCTGCGTGCTGCCGTGGGACCTGGAAAGAACCTGCTGGTTATAGGGACAGGCCCTATCGGGCTTGGAGGAATGGCAGCGGCAAAAGGTATGGGAGTAGGCAGGACGCTGCTTGCAGGACGAAAGGATAAAAAGCTGGAAATAGGCAGAAGAATGGGTGCCGATGTGGTAATAAACATGACAAGGGAGAATTTACGGGATATAGTAATGCGCGAGACAGACGGAAGAGGTATGGACATAATTATGGACACTACCGGAGCAGGTGAACTCGTAAATGAAGAGCTGGACTTGCTAAGCGCAAGCGGCATACTTGTTCTGCCGGGCTTTTACGAAGGTCAGATCCCTTCTTTTGACCTGAACCGGCTTATTGCAAAAAATTGCACATTGATCGGCGCAGCGACTACTGCCAACGTAGCAAGAAAAGTTCTTGACCTTGTATCAAACCGCCATATTGACTTGAAACCAATGATTACGGACAGGTTCTCATTTGAGGATGTTATTGAGGCGTTCAATGCGGTGACTGAACGTAATGACAGCCGCGTGAAAGTTATGGTGAAATTTTAGCCCGGCTGCGTCAGAAATTTAGCGAGAAACCTCCGGGGATTGCCGCTAAAGTTGGATTGATGCTTCACCGGTCTGCCCGTAACTTAGAGTAAAGTTCGTGGATAACAATAATTATGGGAAGAAAGTAAAACCCTCTTCCCAAATAGTTCCTGAGTTAGCAGGTTAGAGCACAGGAGCAAAATAGTAACGTCACAGGTTCACTTCACATGGGAAAATATAGTTAAGATACGCTGTGAAGTACAAGGAGCTGATAAATGGCTGGAGGAGCGGATAAGCAGCTTGAAAAACAGGCGCCCTAGGATAAGGCAGAGACAAAGTCATCAAGACACCATGAAAGGGTTAAGGCATCTTTACATGTCGTAGAAAAATGTCTTTGAGCATAGTTTGTAGAGAGTCATCGACTGTACGATCTGCAATAATCCTCGAATTTGGGGAAAAGATCGTAGCATGACCGTAAATGTAGTAAGGACGTGCATGCAGTGTCGCGGTAAGAGCTATGTAATTCCGTCATCAGGGGTGGAATGTTGTAGGCAGTGGAGAAAAGCAGGAGAAGCATGAAACTGGCTGGTAACGGTCATTTGAACGTACCGAATATCCGGAGGAAATAAGAAGTGGCTAGTGATTATTTGGAAGTAAGCGTGATTCATGGTTAGATACAGGCGAAAAGCCTGGAAGGCTCACCGCAGGTTATAGAAAGATCTAATGTGGGCTGATAATAAGAGATGTTAGAAACAATCCTTCCGTGAAGGAGTACAATGACCGGTTTTGAGAAGATGGTTTAGCCGGAGACAAAGTCTCATTAAATCTTAGGGATCGGCCATAGCGGAATAAATGAATGAAATGGTCCGGACTGGGTGAAGGACGCTGGATCGAAATGTCATACAGGATAAGATACTTTGCAAAGGTATCGCATAGCATCTGCCCGTGTAGCGAAATGTGGGAGAAGGAAGAGTGTGGCCTATTTTGCGATGACTGAAGCTGGGCACTTTAGTAACTGCTGGATAAGTTCCAGGCATTTGAATACTGCATTGTGGCGGAGGTTAAAAGGTGAGATAGTCAAATAGAACGGGTTGGAAAAGTACATCCGGAAGAATATGGACGGTGTAAGTTCAAGGATAGGGAGCCGGTAGAACCCATAGGTGCTTTGGGAATGAGTAAAGGAATCTGCACGATGGATACGGAACGTGGATAATTGCAAGAATGAAGGTAAATGTTGGAGTAGCAGGAACCATATTGAAAAGGGTTGCACTAATTTGGGAGGATAATGCTAAGATCCGCTCATATGGGAGCTGTTAACGTCTGTAGCGGTTGGAGGATTCAATCATGATACGGTCAGTTATACATAGGCGGTGAAAGATCGGCATAGCATGCAGGGGTAGAAATCCCATTGTAACAGAGGTATACGAATAGGGCAATAAGCCGGTTAATTTGCACCTGCGTTCTTTCAGTAAAGTGGTGAAGATAGAAAGTTAAGAACCTTGCTATGTTACAGATTTCCGAGGCAAGAAATGTGTTCACTAGTATCCGAGACCGCATGCTATACGGGGAGACGAGGAATAAGATGAATTGAAGCTGCGCTTCTTCCCTTCATTCCTCTGGTAAGAAGAAACTGGGCGTATACTAAAGGCACTGGGAAAACTGGACGGCCAGGCTTATGCTCGGGAATACCGTTATCCACAAAACCTTGATATAGTTGACGACGTTAATGTATACAGGCTGAAATAGTGTTTTTGAAGATTATACATGAAAAACGCACTCGTTTTTACCTGAGTGAGCAAAATACAGGAGGATTTAATTACGGGCAGGATGAAATTATTAGAGTGAACGACACAATGCCCGTAAAAGCGCCGTTGACACCAGTTTGTTTGTGTGTTAAAATATTTCGGTAACCGCTCGGCCAGGGCTCAAAATGCGGCAGATGCCGCTGCCTTAAAGGTCCGGCGAGTCTCAAAGCAGGAGGTAATATAATGTACGCTGTTATTGAAACAGGCGGGAAACAGTACAAGGTACAGGAAGGCGATGTGCTGTTTATAGAAAAAATCGACGCCGAGGATGGCGCTGAGATTACTTTCGATAAGGTTTTGGCAGTTTCGAACGAGGGGAATGTCACTTTCGGAAAGCCTTTGATTGAGAATGCCAGTGTAACCGCAAAGGTTCTCGGCCAGGGCAAGGCCAGGAAAATAATTGTATTCAAGTACAAGCCGAAAAAGAACTACAGGAAAAAGACGGGGCACAGGCAGCCTTATACGAAAGTCCAGATTAGCAAGATTAACGTTGCGGGATGATTACCGTTGCATTGAAAAAAAATCCCGACGGTACGGTTGGAGCCGTTGAAATCTACGGGCATGCGGGTTACGCGAAAAAAGGGCATGATATCATATGCTCAGCCGTATCCGCAATCGCTTACACGGCTGCAGGAGCGTTGGAAGAACTGGCAGGGTTGAAACGTTGCTACAGTGAAAGGGACGGGCAGATGTCGATCCGCCTGCCGCGGGAGATGACGGAGCAGCAAAAAAAGACATCGCGGGTTATACTTGATGCGGCAGTGATAGGATTCAGACAGGTGGAGCTCTCATACGGGGAATATGTTATGGTGGTTGAAGAGGAGGTGCAGACCGATGATTAAAAAAATTGATTTGCAGCTGTTTGCTCATAAGAAGGGGGTCGGCAGCTCAAGGAACGGCCGTGACAGTGCGTCGAAAAGGCTCGGTATCAAGAGAGGCGACGGGCAGTTTGTATTGGCCGGGAACATTCTTGTGAGACAGAGGGGCACAAAGATCCATCCCGGTGAGAATGTAGGGATTGGCAAAGATGACACTCTTTTTGCCCTGGTTGACGGAAGAGTGAAATTCGGCAGGCTTGGGAAAGACAGAAAGCAGGTAAGTATAGTTGCCAACTAATTGGTAAAAAATAAGTCCCGGCGTATAAAAAGCCGGGCTTTTTACATTCTTTGCGAAATCATGAAAAGTTGAAACCATGTGGGAGCGGAAATGTTTATAGATCGTGCGAAAATATATGTTAAGGCAGGAGACGGCGGGAACGGAATGGTATCGTTCCGAAGAGAAAAATATGTCGCTGCCGGCGGACCTGACGGGGGTGACGGCGGTAAGGGCGGCGATGTTGTTTTTGTGGTTGACGAAGGGCTGAACACGCTGGTTGATTTTAAATATAAAAAGAAATATGCAGCGATGCGGGGTGAAAACGGCGGGACGTCGAACTGTACCGGGAAAAACGGCAGGGACATAATCATAAGGGTACCGCCGGGAACCCTGGTCAAAGATGAAAAAACGGGCAGGATACTGGCGGATATGACGGAGGCCGGCAGAAGCGTTGTTATAGCAAAAGGCGGCAGGGGAGGAAAAGGAAACCGGCATTTTGCCACTTCCACCAGGCAGGTGCCAAGCTTTGCCCAGGCCGGGGAACAAGGAGAAGAGTACTGGCTGGAACTTGAACTGAAGCTGATAGCGGACGTGGGGCTGGTCGGGTTTCCAAATGCGGGCAAATCTACAGTACTGTCCGTGGTTTCTGCGGCAACGCCTAAAATTGCCGATTATCCCTTTACAACTCTTGAGCCTTCTCTTGGCGTAGTCAGCGTGGAAGAGGGAAGAAGCTTTGTAATGGCCGATATTCCGGGAATCATCGAGGGAGCCCACGAGGGTGTAGGTCTTGGCCTGGAATTTTTGCGGCATATCGAGAGGACACGTCTTCTTTTACACGTGGTTGACGTTGCAGGCGTTGACGGCAGGGATCCGGTAGATGATTTTAATGCGATAAACGCGGAGCTTGCAAAATATAATCCATTGCTTGCCGAAAGGCCCCAGGTTGTCGCGGCCAATAAAATAGACCTTCCCGACGGCGCGAAGAATCTTGACAGGTTCATAAAAGCTGTCGAGGAACAAGGTTACAGGGTATTTCCCATTTCAGCCGCCACAAATAAAGGGATGAAGGAATTGGTGTTTTTCTTATCGGACCGGCTTCTTGAACTTCCAAGGCAGGCCCCGGCTGTGACGGAGAGCGAAAAGACGGTGTATAAGGCCGTGGAAGAAGAACCGTTTACCGTGAGAAAGGATGGAAATATCTTTATCGTAGAAGGAAGCTGGGTAAAAAGGGTTTTAAACTCGACGAATTTCAACGTATACGAGTCCTTGCAGTATTTCCAGCGCGCGATGAAAAAGAAAGGTGTCAACGATGCTCTCGAGAAAATGGGTATCAAGGAAGGTGACACTGTTAGGATATACGACATCGAGTTTGAATACATAAAATAGAAGCAAGTTTTGGAAAAAGCGACAAAGGAAAGGGAATTGTATGTTGACAGGTAAACAGAGAAGCTACCTGAGAAGCCTTGCTAATAATATAGAGCCGATTTTCCAGATCGGCAAGGGAGGCATCGGGGATAATATGATTAAACAATTCAATGACGCTTTCGAAGCGAGGGAGCTTGTAAAAGCCACTGTCCTTAAAAACTCCGGTGCAGATGCTCGCGAGGTTTGCGAAGAGATTGCCGCCAGGACGGGGGCCGACATTGTCCAGGTCATCGGAAACAGGTTTGTGTTATTTAAGGAGTCCAAAAAGCACAAGGAAATCAGCGAAATAGTAAGAAGATATATGTGAAGATTCTGGTAGCAGTTTCTTAGCACACCCCCCGGATGGCACAGTTGACACAGGTATTTATTGATGCTACAATAAAAGGAAATTTAGCCAAACAGGGGGAGAACATGAAAGTAAAGACATTATTATTAACCTTATTTCTAACGATATTCTTATCGACCGGCAGCGTTTTTGCCGCAGAAACCGTGCAGGCGCCCAATCCGGTTGAAGTGCCGGACATCAGGATTGTCATGGACGGCAGGCTTGAGAGATTTGAAAAAGTACCGGTTTCCGTTAACAACAGTACGATGCTGCCTTTCAGGGAATTACTCGTCAAGCTCGGCGTGCCGAATGATGACGGGCATATCATTTACAATCATGACAAAAAAAGTGTTACCGTATGGTATGGTCAGACGAAAATCTATTTGCTGATAGGGCAAAATGAAGCCTTTGTAAATGACGAACCGATATCGCTCAACGCTGCCCCCATTCTATACAAAGGTTCCACATACGTACCGCTCCGGTTTTTGGCCGAGACAATGGGTAAAAAGGTGATTTGGGACGGCGAGACAAGAACTGTTCGGATATGCGACGCAGAAAAATACGAAAACGTAAAAAAGATACTGGACAAATCGGCTGAGGAATCGGCAAAGGTCAAAAAGATGAAAATGGACATAAATATGACAGGTGATTTGAAATCGGGTGATACTAATTTTGATATTGCACTGGATGTATCTTCGTTGGTGGATACGCTGAACAAAAGGATGCACATCAAAGCGCAGGCATACGTTAACGAATTGCAGATATCGACAGAAGCTTACTGTGCCGATAATTCATTATACATATTAAACCCATTGCTCGGAAGCTGGAGCGAGATGATATTTACTGATATGGAATATAGCATGATGTTTGAAAAGCAGGACGGAAATATTGTCATAGACAATAATGATTATTTGTATACAGCTCTGAACCAGCTTGACAGTAAACATGATGACGAAATTCTTCTCAGCGGTAATGTGTACTTATACGACCTGATCGAAAAGGTGTTTGCCCAGCAGGGTTTGGACTATGCCGGGGATATAGGCGATGATATTGAGTTTGATGATTTAGCAGTCGAAATATCCATAAACAGGGATACGTACCTGATGAACTATATTAAGATAGATTTGAAAATAACCCAGCGAGCATCGGGAATTACAGATGAAACAGCCGTCAACTTCAGCGTAAAACTCGCAAGTAACTATGATGAGGATTTCACAATTACCGTGCCTGAGGATGTTATAGAAAATGCTGTTTTAATTGAAGATGAAATTGCTGTTTCGCCTATATATTATTAAGAACGCGGGGGATTTTACCCCCGTGTTTTTGTAAGGGAATCAATAATTTCCGAATAGATATCGGACGAATGTTTTTTCCAGTTTTCGCAGATGCTGATTGCGTCATTTTTTGTACCGACGGTTACCTTTAGCGCCAGCAGGAGAAAATCCTTCTCCGCTGTTTTTAAGACCACCTCGAACTTGTTTTCGCTTTCCGGGAAATAATCGGCGGTTGTAAGGATTTCCTCACGTATATCCTTACGAGCTTCCGGAGCTATTTTGTCAAGCTGCTTTTTAATTCCCGGAGGAATCAGGTGAAGGAAATACTCCAGTGTTCTGTTTCCTGCGCCGGTCAGGGTAAACCGCCCTGAAGGTTCCTTCGGACAAGTACCTCCATTCATGCCTGGTGAGACACTTTTTCCCGGTCCGCCAGGCACACTTTCTCTTTTACCGTCAAGAGCGCCTTTGTCCGGCACTTGGGGGATGTCAGCGATGATTTTTACCAGCCCGCTCTCATGGAGCTCGTTAAAACATTGCTGAAACATGAAGTAATTCATCAGGCGGTTTTCCAGGATAAGCCTGGTGATATGGGGATTGCTGACAGGCATGTCCAGCCTTTTGATTATGTACAAGATTATAAGCTTGTTTCTGACTATTTCTTTGCTGCTGCCTAGCGCATTCATTCCGGGCCTCCATGTGTGTTCATTCTTTTCGGGACGGGTTTCCAAAGAGCCGCCTATATACCCGTATGCTCCATATTATAGCATATTGACAGCTATTTGCGATACCCGGCTGCTTAACTCACCGGCAACACATGCAGGCAAAGAAATCATAATATTTACGGGCTTTTTGCCATACCTGTGTTTCCCCTGTGTCCCGTTTTTCCGGATGGGATGCCTTTGCGGCTGTCATTTCAAAGATTTGCTGCCGGTCTCCGGCATTCTTCCATCTGCCTTTTACCGCATCTTGTCAATATAGATAGCTGTTAAACTGCAGGCACATGCTTTACTAAATATAGAAATCCATTCTAAATTATATAACAAATGTTCCGCCAGAGGAAGAGCCTCTGTACGATTGTGCTGTTTCGAGGCGGAAGCTTGTCAGCAGCATGGGCTAAATTCAAGGTTAAAAGAAGTAGTTTAAATAATAACTATATGGTATTATTATTTACATGATGTTGCATGAAAGGAGAGGGTGCCTTGGTAAACCAGTCAAACTTTATAGTAAGAAAGTCCGGAAGGCGCGAGAATAATTATTACATTGACTATTCCGGCTCCTACAGGACGGAGGATATCGCAAAAATAACGGGACTGAAGCCTGACGCCGTAAAGGAGATATACTCGGAGCACGGCGCCATATACGACGAATCTCAGGAAGTGTATTACTTTGGCAGCGTTGAGGCTGCAAAAAATGCGATTGCGCAGGTATTCGGGAGAGTCAAGCCTTCGCTCAAGGGGAAAACGATCATCCTGACCGAGGCCGAAGTCGAATACATAAGGCAGGCGCTCATAAATGAAGGCAGCAATACGATACATTTAAAAGGCAAAATAAAGGATGAAATATTCAGGAAACTTAATGATTGAGTATTTTCCAAATTGAATAAATGGAAGAAGCATTTTTAATTATTGTAAACCAGAAGAATTTACGATAATATAATTATGTTGTTTTACTGAACAGAAAGCTTTAGGAGGAAGCCAAAATGTCAAAAAGAGGGTTTTTATTTTTATCATTGATTATTATCATGTCGCTTGTTCTGGGAGCATGCGGAAAGAGCGCCAAGCCGGGCGGGAGCACCGGGGCGGATGTACTCCGCGTAGGAGTCGATGATACATATCCACCGATGGAATACAGGGACGAAAAGGGCAACCTTGTAGGATACGATATCGATGTAGCCAAAGAGGTCGGAAAGAGGCTCAACAGGGAAATCGAATTTGTACCGACGGCATGGTCGGCCATATTTACAGGCCTCAGCTCGGGGAAATACGATTGCATTATCTCGTCTTTGAGTATTACGGAGGAGAGAATGAAAACCATAGCTTACACTCGCCCGTATATTGCCAATAACCAGGTTATTATCGTGGGAATAGGGAATACCGACATCAATTCGGAAAAAGACCTGGGAAACAAGATAGTCGCGGTCCAGATGGGCACTACGGCGGAGGAGTCGTGTAATGAGTTTATGAAGACTACCCCGTTTAAAGAATTTAAGAAATATGAAGGTATGACCCAGGCGCTTAACGAATTGAAAATAGGCAGGGTCGACGCAGTGGTGTCGGATATTGTCGTCGGCAAGTATTTTGTTGCGAATGATGTCGAAAGCTTCAAGCTGGTCGAAACTACGCTTCCGGATGAGCCGATTGGTATTGGTTTCGACAAGAAAAACCAGGAATTATGCGATGAAGTGGATAGGGTTTTGAAAGAAATGCTGGATGACGGTACTCTGAAATCAATCTCCGAGAAGTGGTTCAAGGACGATATGACGAAGAACATTAAATAATAAGAATGAAGCAAGGCTGCAGATACCGCGTATGGTACTGCAGCCTGCTTATAGTTGGGGGTACTAGAATTAAATGGCTAATATAACGCTTTTTATACCAAGGCTGCTTAAGGGGACGGCAATAACTATACAGTTGACCGTTGTTGCAGTGGTTTTCGGGTTGTTGCTGGGCTTGTTGCTTGCGCTGGGCCGGTTGTCCAGGAATAAGGCGATAAACAAGGCATGCTGGATATATATTTGGTTTTTCAGGGGCACGCCTTTACTGATGCAATTATTCTTTATATATTATGCTTTCCCGCTTCTTTTTAACCCGCCCTTGAAAGGCCTGAATGCCACCCTTGCTTCGTATATCGCGTTCAGCCTTAATTCGGCGGCATATCTCGCCGAAATCATAAGGGCGGCAATACAGTCCATAGACAAGGGGCAGCTGGAAGCGGCAAAAGCGCTTGGCATGACATATGGTCAGGCAATGCGGCGGATTATTATTCCGCAATCATACAGGCGGCTGATACCGCCGGTCGGCAATGAATTTATCATGATGATAAAGGACACGTCGCTGGTATCGGCTGTAGCAATGCAGGACCTGATGAGGGTAACGCATGAAATAGAAAGCCAGCAGGCGAGCCCGCTGATTTACATACCGTCAGCCATATTATACCTGTCGTTGACGACGTTGTTTACATTTATTTTTGAAAAACTCGAGAAGAAATTCTCTGTGTATGAATGATCAGGGGGGTGTTGGATGATGTTGATGGTCAAGGCTGAGAACGTATGCAAGTCATTCGGTAACCTCCAGGTTTTGAAGAATATCAATCTAGAGGTCGGCAAAGGTGAGGTTGTGTGCATCATCGGGCCGAGCGGGTCCGGGAAAAGCACGCTGCTCAGGTGTCTTAACCAGCTCGAGAGGATAACAAGCGGGCGGATTTATATTGAAGATGAAATCATAGATGAAAGAGAAGAGGGGAAAAGCCAGGACAAATTGTCGCAGAAAAAGGTTTCCGGCTTGTGCGCCGAACTGGGCATGGTTTTCCAGAGGTTCAACCTTTTCCCGCACATGACGGTGCTTGAGAATATTATGGAAGCACCTGTTACGGTTAAAAAAATCCCGAAGGAAGAGGCTAAGGCTGAAGCTTTAAGACTGCTGGAAAAGGTGGGGCTGGAAGATAAAAAGGATGAATACCCGTCAAGGCTTTCCGGCGGACAGCAGCAAAGGGTCGCAATTGCCAGGGCCCTTGCCATGAAGCCGAAAATCATGCTCTTTGATGAACCAACATCGGCGCTTGACCCCGAGCTTGTCGGTGAAGTGCTGGAAGTTATGAAGGATTTGGCCAGAGAAGGGATGACCATGCTGGTTGTCACGCATGAGATGGGCTTTGCCCGTGAAGTAGGCGACCGCGTCATATTTATGGATAACGGGGAAATCAAGGAAGAAGGCAAGCCGGAAGATATTTTTACAAACCCGAAAAACGAAAGAACAAGAGCATTCCTGCAGAAGGTACTTTGATAAAATGTCAAAGAAGACAAAAGCAGATTTGGCGTTGTTGGCGATTACGGTTGTCTGGGGAGCATCATTCCCGTTGATGAAAAATGTATTGGAGTACGTCCCTGCATACGCCTATATTACAATGCGCTATTTTCTGGCTGCCGCAGTAATGTCCGTTATTTTTTATAAAGAATTGAGAAGAATAGACAAGCAAGTTTTAAAATATGGGAGCATAATCGGTTTGTGTATGTTTGCGGGCACTGCGCTGCAGGTTGTAGGGCTGTATACGACAACGGCTTCCAATTCCGCATTCATTACCGGGCTCAATGTGCTCATGGTGCCGTTGATAGCGGCCATTATGCTGAAAAAGAAACCGGACAAGGCATCTTTTACCGGCATCATTATCGCATTTACCGGGCTTTTTTTCTTTTCCGGCGGACTTGATTTCAACTTCAATACAGGTGATTTTCTGACATTTATTTCAGCGGTTTGCTGGGCTTTTCAAATCATTTTCATCGATAAGTTTGCCCGGATGACAGATGCCCGGCTGCTGGCGCTCATACAGGTGCTGTTTGTCGGGGTGGCAGGCTTGTGTTTGTGGGTGCTTTTTGATGCGGGCAAGCCGGTAACAATTAACGGTACTGTAATCGCAGTTCTCCTGGTGACCGCTGTCCTTGGGACCGCGCTGGCTTTTAGCGGGCAGACGATTGCGCAGAAATATACGACGCCGGTTCATGCTGCGCTGATTTTTACCGCCGAGCCTGTATTCGCATTAGTATTTGCCATGATTATTCCGGATATCTACGGCATGACGGAGATACCAACGCTTACGAAGTCCATAGGATGCGTGCTGATACTGGCAGGCATGGTGGTTTCCGAGCTTAAGCCTATCAAATACTTGAAAGGTAAACGGAATTTATGGCAAGATTCCGGCAGGCCGGAATGAAATGTGCGGTTTGCATGAGGATGTGTATAAAAGCAATCATTTTATGCAACCTGAGGTAAAAATGTAATTATAAATTAAGAAATAAAGGGTAAGTTGTAAAATTAATTGCCCAAACTGAAGAAAAAATAGTGACTCAAGTCGGAACCTCTGATAATGTTTTAAGTGACCGAACCAAAAACATAGGAGGGTCCGAAATGAGTCAACTTAATAATACCACGAAGCAAAGAAGCTTTAAACACCTAAATGAGAGAGAAAGGTATCAAATCGAAATATTAATAAGGGATGGGAAGAAACCAAAGGAGATAGCCTTAATATTGGGCAGGAATAGACGCACTATCGAGCGGGAAATAGCTCGTGGGAGCGTGAGGCTTATGAACAGCGATCTGACGTATGTTGTGAAATATTGTGCTGATGTAGGTCAACGAAGATATGAGGAGGCGGGATCAAATAAAGGAGCGGGTCTTAAAATTGGCCACGATCATAAATTAGCAAATCACATAGAAAAAAAGATAATCGAGGACAAGTATTCACCGGACGCAGTGATAGGAGAAATAAAGGCCAAGGGATTAAAATTTGAAACAATGATCTGCACAAAAACGTTATACAACTACATTGACAAAGGGATATTTGCCAATATAAGCAACAAAGACCTGCCAATAAAGCGTAATAAGAAGAAGAGGGAATATCGCAAAGTCAGAATAGCTAAGAAAAACTTAAGGGGAACAAGTATAGAGGAACGGCCGGCGCATATAGAAGATCGGGAAGAATATGGGCATTGGGAAATGGATTGTATAGTTAGTAAAGGAGGAGAAAAGGGGGCGAGCTTGTTAGTGCTGACGGAACGAAGTACGAGACGGGAGATAATTCGCAAAATGCCTGATAGGACCCAGGATTCGGTGAAGAGAGAACTAGATAAGCTGGAACGGAAGTATGGCAAGAAGTTTTCGAAGCATTTTAAAACGATTACAGTAGATAATGGCCCCGAATTTTTAGACAGTATAGTGTTGGAGACATCTGCCCTTGACCCTGATAAGAAAAGATTCAAGCTGTATTATGCTCATCCTTACAGTTCATGGGAGCGTGGTTCGAATGAAAATGCCAATAAACTTATTCGACGATTTATTCCAAAAGGGACAGACATAGGTAAGCTCACACATAGAGAAATACAAAGGATAGAGCGCTGGATGAATAATTACCCTGGAAGAATATTTGGTTATCAAACTGCAAACATGATGGCTAAGGTGATGGTTGCTTAAAACAAGGTTCTGCTAAAAAATGTAAGGCAATTAAACTTGCAATCTACGAATTAAGAAATAAATATAGATATGTGTTTACTTTATTACTTTTCTTATATATAATAATAATTGAACAATGAAAATTGTTCGTCTAGTTGTTGTTTAAGGAGTTGTTTGGCTTTCGAGCAAACAACTCCTTTAGTCTTAAAGGAGGTATTATAATGCCTAAAGCCATGTTTTTTTAGCTGCACACCCATTTTTCAATGTTTTCAAATGCATATATTAGCTGATTCCGCGAAATGTTAATACCAAGGAGATGGACAAAGGAGGCGGGCATTTGCACCCGGACAGAATATATTACGAACCTGCCGCTCTTGACTATGAGCTTGGAAGACAGCTGAGAGAAAAGTTTGAAAATGTACCGTGGGTGCCTGTTGAAAACCACAACAATATAGAACAACTGCGTAAAAACCCCAACACGGAGTTTGCCAGGATGAAACGCTTTCTCGTCATCGGCGTGAGGAAGTCCTTAAAATATACGCCCAACCACAAGGTATCGGACTACCTGGTGCCGTACACTTCATCCGGCTGCAGTGCCATGTGCCTTTACTGCTACCTGGTATGCAACTATAACAAATGCTCTTATCTCAGGTTGTTTGTAAACCGCGAGCAGATGATGGAGAAGCTGGTGAAAACCGCCGGCCGTTCTGAAAAGGATATTGTATTTGAAATCGGCAGCAATAGCGACCTGGTCCTGGAAAATACGATTACGGGAAACCTGGAATGGACAATCGAACGGTTTGGGAAAACCAGGAAAGGATTTCTTACGTTTCCGACGAAGTTCAGCATGGTGGAACCGCTTCTTTCACTCGATCACGGCGGAAGAATCATAATGCGCATGAGCGTAAACCCGGAGGAAATCATCAGGAAAATAGAGCTTGGAACAGCATCACTGGGAGCAAGGCTGAAGGCGCTTAACCGCATGTGCGATGCAGGATACAGGGTGGGGATGTTGATTGCTCCCATTGTGATGGTGGAAAACTGGATGGAGCTTTATGCGCGGTTGATTGACCGTCTGTCCGACGAGCTTTCCCGAAAAACCAAGGAACAGTTGTTTATTGAGATAATATTTATGACTTACAGCTACGTGCATTGTGCAATAAACAGGGAAGCATTTCCCAATGCCGTGGAATTATATGACAAATCCTTGATGACGGGGCGTGGCAGGGGCAAATATTGCTACCGGGATAATGTACGTGCCGCCGGCGAGGAGTTTTTAAGAGAGCAGCTTTCCCGCAAACTAAACGGCATTCCGATAATCTATGTAGTATAACTTCGGCGCGGAAAAACCATAAACAGCGTTAACATTTTATGTTGAATAGGCATAAATTAACAACATAGCAGATGATATTTCGGGGTGATAAGCTATGTTGTCAAGCATGGATTTTGTCCGCAGGTCGATTGACTTGCACCTTTTTTTCGGGAGAATCATGAAAGAGCACTCGTTCTTTCTTGAAGCGGGATTTACGCCAAGGGACACCAATTTCGTCCAACAGGCGGATGCTTTCAGGATGGCCTTTGACGGGCTGCTGGGAGAAACCGTGTCACTTGCCAATGGCATTGCCAGTCCCGTGGTATTGCAGTCAGGAGAAGTAATAACGCCGTATACGCTTAACGCGGAGATGGCTACTTCGTTTTTAACAGGTGTCCGGATACCTACCGAACTGACCCAGGCGGAAGCCGGGCTGTCAGGCGGAGGAATGATAGCGGTCAGCCCTATGCTGGAACAGAGGGTGTTCATGCTGAATCAGAAAGCAATGGGCCTGGTTGCCGGTTTGATCAATTTCAAAACCACAATTCTGTCAAATGTTTTAACCTGCAAGATGTTTACGTTTAATTATCCGCTGCTGATCGACCATATTTTAAGAGAAGCGAAATTATACCTGCAGACAATCCGCAGGATTCAGAACAGGGAGGATTTCAACATCGAGAAAGAAGCCTACGAGCAGGAAACCTTCTGGAACAGGATCATGGCCGAGCATGCAAAATTTATCAGGGGTTTGCTTGATCCGACGGAAAATGAGTTGATTAGCAAAGCTAATGATTTTGGAAACGAGTTTGACAAGCTTACAAGTGAGGCCAAGGCTGCCATGGATATGACACTGCCGCTGGCAAAGGTCACCGGCGAAAGCCTTAAAGCGACGCAAGCGATACGCGATTTCAAGGCACAGGGCACACAAGGGTTGCTTGAGTGCAAGATAAGGTCGATTATTATTCCGTTGCTGGGCGACCATGTACTGCGTGAAGCAAACCATTTCCTGCGGCTTTTGAAGACGTTTAAAAGGTAAGCGGGGCATACAACTGCGGGCGGGCGATACTTGCTAATATTTCGCAGTAAGTTGACATACGTATGGACATGTATAATAATTAGTATGTATATATAGGATATCGCCCGGGTTTGCCCGTAAATAAAACCGGACAAGCCGGCGGCGGCGGTTCGGCCAAGAGAGAGAAAGAGCCGGAAACCGCAGGGAAAGGCAAGGAAGCTTGGGAGAAACGTAATGTTCATTCTGTCTGGTTACATTATTCATGAAAAAATACATGAAGATAACGAGACGGTAATTTACAGGGGTCATTCGGCTAAAGGGAATATGCCGGTTATTATCAAGGTCCTGCAAGAATCGGCTGCAAACCAGGCCGGGATATCGGGGTTTATAAACGAATGTGAAATTACCGGGGGTCTTAAAACAGAGGGTATTGTCAAGCCTCTAAGGCTGGAAAAGGCAAGCGGTTCATTCGCACTGGTCATGGAAGATACCGGGTCGATACCCCTGAGGGAGCATATGGAGAATGGCCCTATAAATATTACCGATTTTCTTGATATAGCGATCCAACTGGCAAGTATTGTTGGCGAACTTCATCAAAACGGCATAATACATATGGACCTGAAGCCGGAAAACATACTTTTCCATGACGGAACAGGGAAAGTAAAAATAACCGGTTTCAGCAAGGCAGTTGTCTTTTCTTCCGGGAGCATAAATTCAATAATACCCGGTTCAATACCGGAGAACCCTGAATATGTCCCGGCGCAATTGCCCGGACAGGCCGAAGGCGCCGACTATCGTATTGATTATTACTCCCTTGGTGAGGTATTTTATGAGATGCTTTTTGCCAGGCCTTTGTCCAAATCCGAAGATTTCACCCAAATCCGGCAGGCCGTCACCGATGCCGGGCGGAGCGGGACCGGGCCGTCAGTGCCTGAAGCCATATACTCCATTATTATGAAATTGGTTTCCCCAAATCTCAATGAAGGATACCAGTGCGCATACGGCCTTGTCTGCGACCTGGAAGAATGCAGGAGGCAACTGGGCCTGACAGGAGAAATAAAACCGTTTTCTCCGGGGAAGATGGATGTTTCTCCCCGCCTGGAACTGCCTTCCGGGCTTTTCGGGAGGAAAGCGGAAGCAGAAGCGCTGAAGGCTGCTTTTAGCCGCATATGCGGAAATGAGCCCGAGTTCATCCTGGTAAGCGGATATGCCGGTACGGGGAAGACGATGCTGGTAAACGAGGTGCTGAAACCGATTGCATCGAAAAAAGGATACTTTGCATACGGGAAATTTGACCAATTGCGTCAAAACATACCTTATGCGCCTTTTGCCGCAGCAATGGGAAGCGTGATAAGGCAGCTTATGACCGAAAGCCGTGAAAAACTGGAAGCATGGAGGAAAAAAATCCGGCGGGCTTTGGGCCAAAGCGTTGCCGTCGTTGCAGAACTGATTCCGGAACTGGAAATGATTATTGGCCGTCAACCGCCTGTTGAAACACTTCAGCCTATAGAAGCCCAGAACCGCTTTCTCATGGTATTCGGGAATTTTATCAAGGCACTTGCCGGAAAGGACCACCCGCTTGTAATATTCCTGGACGACCTGCAGTGGGCGGACTTGTCATCCTTGCAGCTTATCAGGCACCTGTGCAGGGATGCCGGGTCCAGTTGCCTGCTTATTGTCGGAGCTTACCGGGATAATGAGGTTACGGAGAAACACCCGTTATCGGTAACTCTTGAAAGGATAAAGAGCGATGGAACAACAGTGAGGCAAATTTACCTTGACCGGTTTACGCGCATGGAAACAACGGGATTTATCGCTGAAACCCTGCATTGTTCCAGGGAAAAGGCGGACGGTCTTGCCAGGATATTATACCGGAAAGTGTGCGGCATTCCTTTCTTTCTTTGCCGGTTACTGAAATCCGTATATGATGACAATATTATAAAGTATAATATGAAAACAGGCTGCTGGGAATGGGAAATGGAAGCCATACATAGCCTTCAGGCACCGGATGATGTAGAGGGCCTTGTGTTTCAAATAATGCAAAAACTCCCGGAAGAAACGCGCGATATTATAAAGCTGGCTTCCTGCATTGGAAACGCTTTTGAATTAAAAACGCTGTCATTTCTTTGCAGCAAGGAACAGGACGAGGTAGTCAACGTTCTTAAACCGGCGATTGCGGAGGAGCTCGTGCTGCCGGTTCCCCATGAGAGGAATGAGTTTCCGGAATTATACCACGGTGCTGTTTCAGATGCCTATGAATTTTTGCATGACATGGTCAGGCAGGCGGCTTATTCGCTGCTTACGGAAGAAGAGAGAAAAAATGTGCACGTAAAGGCCGGCAGGCTGATATTGCAGAATTTAAATCATAATGAGATTGATGTTAAAATACTGTCCATTTTGGATCATATAAACCGCGGCCTTGATTTGGTAAAGGACCGTGCAGAGAGGTTGAAGCTTGCAGAATATAACCTCGCCGCGGGACGCAAGGCAAAGGGTTCAGCAGCTTTTGGACCGGCTTTAAGCTATTTCAGGGCGGGTATTGAGCTTCTCCCGGATGATTCATGGAAAAGCTGCTACCAATTATGTGCGGATCTTTACATGGAACGCGCCCAGTGTGAATACCTCGCCGGTGATACAGCCCAGGCGGAACAATTGTTTGACATGGTTATCCGCCGGATGGAAACGGAACTGGAGAGAGCGGACGTTTATACGCTGATGATGGAATTGTATGCCGGAACCGGGGAATATGCCAAGGCCGTGCAAATTGGCCTGAACACTTTAAAAAACCTTGGGATGAATATGCCGGAAAACCCGGGCAGGCTTGACAATGCGGCAGAGCTCATATTATACAAATGGCTGATGCGAAACAAGAGTAATGCTGACTTGTTAAACATTCCTGAAATGAAGGGCCCTGTCCAGCGCAAAGTGGCACAGCTCTTAATAGCCCTTATATTGGCGTCAAGTACCAACCGGCCCGATATATACTCGCTTGCCATTATAAAAGCCGGCAATCATGCGGTGAAATACGGCAATACGGATATTGCGTCCATTGGTTACCTGGGATACGGCATAATCGAGGGAAGCGTGCTCGGGAACTACGCTGCCGGGTATAAGCTTGGAAAGACAGCAATGATTCTTGCGGAAGAATACGGCAGGAATTTGTCCAGGTGCATCGTATACTTTACGATGGGTTCGCTGATATCCCACTGGACCCGTCACTGGCAAGAAGGAATCCAATACATGCATATGGCCGCAAAATATGCCATTGAAGCGGGCAACATGCTAATAATCGGGTATTCATACGGGGTTATTCTTGAAAACAAATGCCTCATGGGCGTCTGCCTCGGCGAAGTTCTGGATGAAGCCAGAAAGTACCGCAATTACGCCAGAAGAATGAAGCATGAAAATCTTGCTGTTAATGCTGCGGCTTATGAACGGCTTGCTTCCATTTTGACGGACAGGACAAAATGCTTTATCCCGACAAGCGATACCGGTTTGGATGAAGGCAGTATTATAAAGTCGAACAGCGGCGACAAGGCATCGCTGGCAGCTTATTATTTCTCGGAAATACTGCTTTGCTACATGTTTGGCTATTACCATGACGCCCTTTCCGCCGTTGAAAGGGTTAAAGGCTGCGAAGATACCATAATTGGCTTTATGTTAGCCGCAGAGTACAATTTTTACCATTCTCTTTCGATTACTGCCGTTTATACCGAGTCTCCGGCAAAAAAACGGAAGATGCTCAGGAAGACTCTTAAGAATAATCAGCGGAAAATGAAGAAATGGGCTGATTCCTGCCCGGCTAATTTTCTTCATAAATATTTGCTGGTTGAAGCGGAAATGGCACGAATCTCCGGCAGAAAACGGGCGGCCGAGGAATTGTACGATAAAGCGGTCAGGGCTTCGCATGAAAACGGTTATGTGCATATCGAGGCGCTCGCGTGTGAATTGGCCGCAAAGCATTATGCCGTCGATAAAAGGAAAAAAATCGAAAGGACTTATATCCATGATGCCGTGCAACTGTTCCGGAAATGGGGGGCGGAAGCAAAAGCTTGCGACCTTGAACGACGGTACGGGATTTTGACTGATGAGGCAGCATTTGATGGGGAAAACAACAAGTATGATTCATCCGAAATACTAAAATGTGTCCTGCAATCTTCTGCGAGAAGCGATACAGCAACGGGAAACAGCTTTGACATACGCACAATACAAGAGGCGGTTTGGGACATCTCGGAACAATCATGCCCGGAGGAACTTCCGGCAAACTTCCTGGAGCTGGCAGTAAAAAGCGCAGGTGCCAGCAAAGGGTGCCTGGTACTGGAAAATGACGATGAATTGTTCGTGGAAGCAATATGCGATTGTAAAAACGGCAAATACAAGGCTATAAGGCATGTTCCGCTGGAGAAAAGCGACGGCATATCTAAAAGGGCGATAAGATATGCTGCAAGGACGCATGAACAGGTAGTTATTAATAACGCCGGGCAGGCCGGGATATTTGCAAAGGACCCGCATATTGCAAGTTCGAAGGCTAAATCCATGGCGTGCATTCCGCTGCAGCTCAGGGGCGTACCCGTGGGAGTTCTTTACCTGGAAAGCAATGTCTTGACGGGAATATTCACCGAGGAACGGATTGAGCTGCTTAAGTTCCTGGCAAGCCAAATGATTTATGCAAAGGCAATGCAGGTATTTTTAGAGCATCACGGCAATGAAACGTCGGAGGAAGCATCCCTTTACCAGGTCGATTCTCTTACAGGCAAAGAGCTGGAAGTGCTGAGGCTTATTGCAGCGGGGCTGCTGAACAGGGAAATCGCAGAACGGCTGGGCATGACTTTGAATACCGTTAAAACCCATGTAAGGAATATTTATAGCAAACTGCAGGTGAACAGAAGGGTCCAGGCCGTGGCAAAAGCAAAGGAACTGGGAATATTGTAGCGCTTTGATAATGCAAGGCATCGAAAAATCACACTTTCACCCGTTCGGGTGATGTTTTTTTTATAAATTCCTATAAACTATATATATATTTCAAATCAAATTGAGTCAGGGTTATATCATTAATCATGGTATTCACATGCAAAACGAGGTGAAGAATTATTGAATGCATATGCCGGCTCCGGCAGTGTTTTTACAAACTTGAAAAAGAAATATATTCATATTTACCAGTGTAAGCCGGGAGACATACTTGCCGATGATGTTTTCGACAGCAGCGGGATTCTGGTTATACCCAGGAATACAGTGATAAACGGCAATGTAATTAGAAGGCTGAATATTTACAGGGTACGCCAGGTCTCGGTATATGAACGTCAAAGCGTACAAGTCGGAAACAACCGCCGTATACCGCGGACAATTGACATAAACAGCTGCAGCAGGCAGACATAAACAAATAAACAAGAAGTAGACAGGAGGGACGCTATGAAAGAGTGGTTCTTCAGGTGGGCACCGCTTGGACTTTTTGCAGTCGGTGCGGGAATTTGGCTGGTTGCTTTTCTTTTATATAATACGTTAGGTGTAAATGTGATTGCTTTTTCATGTATGGCGTGTCAGTTATTGATGTCTCTTTATTGCGGCCTGATTATAAAGAAATTGCACCGGCAGGCCAATACGGACAGCCTGACCGGGATGTGCAACAGGAGGTCATTCATGTCAAAGGTATCCATGACATTGAAAGCAAAATTTCCTGTTTCAATAATGATGATAGATATTGATAACTTTAAGAGAATTAACGATACTTACGGACACCTGGCAGGGGATGAAGCATTAAAGCAGTTTGCACAAATCATTAAAAGAAATTCCAGGAATACCGATATAGTCGCAAGGCTGGGCGGCGAAGAATTCGCGGTTGTACTGCCTTATACGAGCAGGGAAAATGTGCTTAAAATAGCGGAGAGACTAAAGCAGGCCATTGACTCAAATGATTTCATCCTTGGTTGCGTGACTGAAAAAATGACCGTGAGCATAGGCCTGGCGACAACAAAATTGCCGATACACATTGACCGTTTTTTGAAGCATGCCGACCGGGCATTATATAAGGCCAAGGAAACAAAAAACGCCATTGTGGCATATGAAGCCTAGATCGCAGTTGCCCGGGCGTTGCTTCGTAAATCCGCCAGCTTAAATTGCCCGGCAATGCCGTCCGGCGTTACATCTGCCGTATATGCCTTACAGGTTTAGCGCATATTCCGATATTGGCGTGTACACCCTCTTGTTTTGCAATTGCTCGCTTTTAAATAGAATCAATTTGTTTACCATTACCGGGCCGTATTTTATGCTGCCCATTGAATCACCTATCCGGCTGAAGGGGCATTCAAATACGATATCCTGGCCTATTGTCACATGCGGGGTATAACGCCTTTTTTCAAGCGGAAAGCCAATTTTATGTAAAGATCTGTCTGTTTTTCCGGCCAGGTGCTTCAATATGTCAAGCTCTCCGGCCAGGCCGAGCCACAACACCCTTATGGCATTCCTGCCCTCAAAGATTCCGGGCTCCGTTATTTCCAGCAGAAAAGGCTTCTGTCCGGCGCAGATGTCTTGCATGGCTTCATCAATCTGCTTTTTTTGCATCTCATTTATTTCACCAAGAAATTTAAGCGTCAGATGAAAATTGTCAATGCGTTTCCACCGGCCCTTTACCGCATATTTCCTGAGCCTTTGCTGAAGCCCGTAAATATATTCTTTGCAACCGCTGTCAAAATCAATACCTATGAAAGCCCTTATGAGGATCAACCCTTTACCTTTATATCTATACTGACATAATCATGTATATCATGAATCCGTTATCTTGACAAGCCGGAGATTTCAGGCTTGTACGGGTGACACGCCTCTGTGCCGCCATGCTCACAACAGCGAGGTGAAGGCGGGGGATGTATTATATTCCGAGCATTTCTTTCAGGTCGGACAGGGCAAGGTGTTTTGTACATATACCCATGCTGTTTATTGTTACGGAGTGAAATATGATCATCTTAAAATATTCAAGCTTTTCCGAATCAAGCATTTTTTCCATATCTTCAAACAGTTCTGAACTGTCCGTATTTTCCTTCAAAACAAAATACCTTGCCCCATGAACGGGGAATTCATCTTTTAAATAACCTTTTACCCATGTTTCATTGGGAACGAACGCAAGTATCTCATGTTCCTTCTTATTTGCGTTTCCAAGCAGCATGGAAAAAATTGAACGCTTTGATTGGGGTTCGAAATTTTTATACCTGTACTCCAGGTTCAATGCCCGGATCGTTCTGAGAAATCCTTCTATATAAGGTTCGCGCTGGGGATAGGGCAGGTTCAAAAGTGAACTGTCAAGGCTGAGCATGAAATCGCTTGCCCCGATCAGCTTTGCAAGCGCGTCATAGTTGGCGGATATTTGCAGGTCCCGTGATTTCGCTTGTCCGAGTGTCAGTACGAACCGGGGTCTGTCAAGGGAACTGCCTGTCTTTTGCTCGGTCAGTTTCATTTTCTTTTCCATAATGCTTATCTCCTCGAAAATAACTTTAGCCTTACCCGATTATCATATCCGTTCGACAACCGGTATGTCAAGCGGCGATGCTCCTGTTTTTGGGCAAACGGGCAGTATTGCATATGGAGATCCGGGAAGTTATACCATTTAGGTAGGTGTTTCGGCACAGGCCGGTTTTGAATATAATCACGCAGAGGATGAACGCATTAATTGACATAAAATGCAGCATAAAATGCAATATAAATATTACATTATACTACAAGTATGCCAACATCGGCATTGGCATTAAAAAACAAATCTCTTTAACAGATAAGCTTGCTGTCTTTCAATAATAGACCATACCATTAATAAATTACACGAAAATCAAACAAATATATTGACAAATGCATGGCAAAATGTGATATAATCAAATAAAAAATGCAACATAAATGCACAAAAATACCCGCGGAGGGGGCGGCTTATGTTGTTGCAGGGCGGCAGAAAAAAGAAAACGCTTTGTTTGGTTCTTATTTGTTTCATTTCTTTTGCCATTCTCCAGTATTGCCATTGCGATATATCAGCCCTGTCCGGCATGAGCAGGTCTGTCCGGGCAGAGACAGGGGAAGGCCCCCGGACGGACAGGAGCGGGACCGCCGCCAGGACAGATGCAAGCAGAGTTTCCAGGGGTGACACGGGCAGTCCGGCCCATGCAGGGGCCGCCGGAAGTTCCGGGCCGGACGCCGGTCAGGAACAGCATGCGGCTATGGATAAAAGCTTGCAGCAGTATGAAGAATCTCTTGAATATTTTGCCGATACCATAAAATATTCCGAGTACCTGGAAAAATACGGCAACGAGGTTTTGCCCGGCACGGAATATGTCATAGACGCAGGTTCTTATGCCGGTGCCGAAGGCATGACCGTGGAAATGCTGAAAGATTACAAGGGAATGGAAGGCATGTCGGTGCTCACTTCCGACCAGGGCTTGATAGAGTACGAAATACATATTGAGCAGACCGGCCTGTACAACATATCATTTTTGTACTACCCCGTAGAAGGCAAGAGCTCGGCAATTCAAAGAGCGATCTTCATAGACGGGGAGCTTCCGTTTGCCGAGGCCAACAATGTTGAGTTTGACAGGGTATGGGTAAACAAGGACCCGATTGACGCAAAGGATAACCAGGGCAACCACCTGAGGCCTATCCAGGCCGAGGCGCCGCGATGGATCGAAAAACCTCTGGAAGACTACCAGGGATACTACACTTCTCCATACAAGTTCTTCCTGACCGAGGGGAGGCACATTCTTACAATTGTCTCAAAAAGAGAACCTATGGTTCTCAGGCGAATCAGGATTTACCAGGAAGAACCCGTATTGTCATATGCCGAAAAGCTGGAGGAATACAAGAGACAAGGATACCGGCCAGCTGCGGGCGAGACCGTCGTCATTGAGGCGGAGACTGCCGAAGCAAAATCATCGCAGATGCTCTATCCTGTTGTCGACCATTCGAGCCCTGCCGTTTCACCATACAGCCCCAAGTATTACCTGAACAATACGATTGGAGGAAACAACTGGCGCATCGCAGGGCAATGGATCGAGTGGGAAATTGAAGTTCCTGAACCAGGCCTTTACAAGATTGGTTTCAATGTAAAGCAGAATTTTGTCAGGGGCATATATTCATCCAGGAAACTGTATATAGACGGCAAAGTTCCTTTTAAAGAGGTTATGGAAATACCTTTCAACTACAAGAGCGGCTGGAGGGTGGAGGTACTGGGAGACAAGAATGGGCCGTACTTGTTTTACCTGGATAAAGGCAGGCACACCATCAGGCTGGAAGCAGTGCTGGGGGAACTGTCCTCGGTTATTCGCGAGATGGAGCTGTGCCTGAACAATATCAATGAAATTTATAGAAAAATCCTTGAAATTACTGGCGCCGTGCCTGATAAATTCAGGGATTACCAGCTGGAGGCGAGCATACCGGGCATTGTGGACTCAATTGAGACGGAAAGGGACAGGCTGAACTGCCTGCTGTCGGAGCTGGAGAGAATGGCGGGTCACATAAGTGACCGCGAAGCCGGTGTGATTTCGATGAGAGACCAGTTGGACGAACTTGCCAGGGACGTGGAAGCCGCCGCCAAGCAGATGACCCCGTTTAAAGTAAATATCGGCGCAGTGGGCGACTGGCTGGTCAGCGCGGTAAACCAACCCCTGCAGCTTGATGCGGTTTACGTGATTCCGCCGGACAAAGATCCGCCCAGGCTGAGAAATTCATTTATCGACAAATTAATCCATGAGATAAAAACACTGTTCTACTCTTTCATAATTGATTACAGCGCCGTCGGCAACATAGCGAAGAAAAGCGACCAGAAAGTGATTACGGTATGGATGGGAGCGGGGCGCGACCAGGCCAACACCATGAAGCTGCTGATTGATGAAGACTTTGCCAAGAATACCGGTATCAACGTAAACCTGATGCTGGTAGACATGAATACGCTGCTGCCGGCAACACTGGCGGGCGAGGGGCCGGATGTAGCCCTCCAGGTATATAACGACTGGCCGATGAACTACGGCATGAGAAACGCCGTGGCCGATTTGTCCGGCTTCGAGGGGTTTGACGAAGTCAGAAAGAGGTTTCATGAGAGCGCCATGGTCCCGTACGAGTTTAACGGAAAGTGTTTTGCCCTTCCTGAGCAGCAAACGTTCAACATGCTTTTTTACCGAAAGGACATACTGAGGGAACTGGGCATACGGCCGCCGGAAACATGGGATGACGTGAAAATCGCAATATCGGTGCTGAATAAGAAGCAAATGGAGTTTGGAATGCTGCCCACCGCGTATTATGTCAAGGACGCCGTAGGGATGCTTCCCATTTCTGAGGCGCTTATCGGGACTTTTCTATACCAGAACGGCGGAGAGTTTTACAACGAAAACGCGACAGCCTCGGCGCTGGATACGGATGAGGCAATAAATGCTTTCAGGGAGTTTACCAGGTACTATACAGAGTATAAGCTCGAAAAGGAGTTTGACCCTGTAAACAGGTTCAGAACGGGCGAAATGCCAATGATCATATCGGATTATACCACGTATAACATATTACAGGTATCGGCCCCGGAGATCAGGGGCTTATGGGGGTTTACAACCGTTCCGGGGACGGTGCGGCCGGACGGGACCATAAGCAGGGATATTCCCGGTACCGGACTGGCCTGCATTATGATGAGCAGGTCGAAAGACAAGGAATCCGCCTGGGAATTTATGAAATGGTGGACTTCAGCCGCCACGCAAACAAGGTTCGGCAGGGAGATGGAAGCGCTGATGGGCCCTTCGGCAAGGTACCCGACGGCCAATCTCGAGGCATTCTCAAACCTGCCCTGGCCGGTCAGCGATTATAAAGCCCTTTCAGAGCAATTCAAGCATGTAAGGGCGATACCGCAGGTTCCCGGCGGTTACTTCACCGCAAGGCACCTTAATAATGCATATTACAACGTAGTCGAGAACCAGATCACGATATTTAATGTTACTTTCAATAAGAATATTGAGCCGAGGGAAGCGCTGACGGAATACGTGCGCTATATAAATGATGAAATAACCTATAAACGAAAAGAGTTCGGCTTGGATTAAGGGAGTGGGTTTGCCGCGGCAGCCGGTTATAAAAGGGTGTTTATATATGCAAGGGCTTAAATATGGAACGTGAGGTCAGATTTATATGCCATCGACTATTGTACGAAGGATCATAATAAGAAACAGGCCTGAAAAACGGAGATTTACATTATTGGACAGGATGAGGCCGTACAAGCATTCATATATCCTGATGGCTCCGTATTTTATCCTGTTTACGCTGTTTACGGTATTGCCCGTTATAGCGTCCATAGGACTTAGCTTTACCAATTTCAATATCCTGGAACCTCCGGTTTTCACAGGCTGGGACAACTACGTCAGGTTGTTTCTCGAGGACGATGTGTTTGTAACGGGCATAAAGAATACGCTGCTGTTTGCCGTTATTACGGGTCCCCTGAGCTATATCGCCTGTTTCATGTTTGCATGGATTATTAATGAATTCGGCAGAAACCTGAGGGCTTTCCTGACACTGATTTTTTACGCGCCGTCCATTTCGGGAAACGTGTACTTTATCTGGAGGGTAATCTTTTCAGGCGACAGGTACGGGTTCTTCAACGGTTTGCTGCTGAACCTGGGGATACTGAATGAACCGGTTATATGGCTGAGAAAAGCTGAGTATATCATGCCCATACTTATACTGGTGCAGCTTTGGCTGAGCCTTGGCACGGGTTTCCTGGCATTCATCGCCGGTTTGCAGACCGTGGACAAGACGCTGTACGAAGCCGGGGCGGTCGACGGCGTGTCCAACCGGTGGCAGGAGTTATGGTACATTACGCTTCCATCCATGAAGCCGCAGTTGATGTTCGGCGCGGTTATACAGATAACCCAGTCATTCGCCGTATCGGATATTTCGATTAATTTGGCGGGCTTCCCGAGTGTAAATTATGCCGGCGAGACAATTGTCACGCATTTGATTGACTTTGGCTCGATACGTTTTGAAATGGGCTATGCCTCTGCTATTGCCACGATACTGTTCCTCATGATGATCGGTACAAACAAGGCAATTCAAAAACTGTTACGAAAGGTGGGGACATGATTTGCGCCGCATCCTGGTCGTCAAACAGGCAAAAAAGCTGAACCGCTCCGTTGCAGGAAATATTGCGCTATTTATGTTTATTGCGCTGGCAGGTGCATTTATGGCAATGCCGCTTGTCTACGTCATCAATAACGCATTTAAGCCGCTGCATGAGCTTTACATGTTCCCTCCGAGAATATTTGTCCGCAATCCCACGATGGATAATTTTCATGACCTGTTCGTTCTTATGTCAAATTCGTGGGTGCCTTTCAGCAGGTATGTTTTTAACACTGTGCTGATTACTGCAGTCGGAACGGTGGGGCACGTCATAATCGCGTCTGCGGCTGCTTATCCGCTCGCAAAGCATGACCTTCCAGGGAAAAAGGTGTTGTTCTCGATTGTTGTCCTGTCGTTGATGTTTTCATACAATGTTACGGCAATACCGAATTACATGATTATTTCATGGCTTGGCATCAACAACACTTATCTTGCGGTCATACTGCCGGCATTTGCCAGCTCGCTGGGCTTATACCTTATGAAGCAGTTCATGGAGCAGATACCGGTGTCGCTGATCGAATCGGCAAGGCTGGACGGGGCCAGCGAGTACAAGATATTCTGGTCGGTCGTCATGCCGAATGTAAAGCCTGCCTGGCTGACATTGACAATACTTATGTTCCAGTTTCTATGGGGCAATACCGGGAGTAATTTTTTAAGAAGCGAGCAGCTCAAGCCGCTGAACTACGCGCTGAACCAGATCGTGCAGGGAGGCGTCGCCAGGGCGGGCGCGGGCAGCGCGGTCGGATTGATCCTGATGAGCGTGCCGGTGATATTTTTTATAATTGCCCAGGGCAATATTATCGAAACATTGTCCACATCGGGCATAAAGGAGTAAAAGATCAAAACGCTGAGGCGTTCAGGCATAAAAGCTGAAGATGCAAATTATAACGATGTAACAATGTAAGGGAGGAAAAGCAGCTTGAGAATGAAATGCCGCTGCATGGTTTTAATAGTGATTCTTACACTTTTATTTCCGGTTTCTTCTTATGCCGCGGTGCCGTATGAGAGCTACAATTATGATTATTTTGAGTACGTTGTGCCTTCGCCCGCCGCGTATGTTTCGGACGGCATCATCTCAGGGGCGGACCTCGGCGTGGGCAACTTTATTGAGCCGTCGGATTTCTGCGTATCGGACGACGGGAAGATATATGTCTCGGATACGGGCAACAACAGGATAGTGATATTTAATAACGACTGGAGCGTATACCGTATCATTGATACTTTTGAAAACAATGGCGGTGAAGACCGTTTCAACAAACCTGCCGGTATTTATGTAAACAAAAAAGGAAGGCTATACATAGCAGACTCGGAAAACAGGCGGGTAGTCATTCTTGATCCAAGTTCCAAGGTTTACCAGGTTATTGAAAAGCCTCAATCCGACATCCTGAAAGAGGATTTTGATTTTGTGCCGCTAAGAGTCGGCGTGGATTATGCCGACCGCGTCTTCGTTATTTGCAGGAACGTTTTCCAGGGCATTCTCAGTTTTGACGAGGACGGCCGTTTTTATGGGTTCACCGGAACAATAAAGGTTTCGGTCTCTCTTGCCGACCTTTTGTGGCGCGCCCTCTCAACGAAATCACAGAGAAAGAGGCAGGAGTTGTTTGTGCCTACCGAGTTTACGGGGCTGGACCTGGATGACGACGGGTTTATTTACACGACAAATATCGACATGACGAGGAAGGAGCCTATTAAAAGGGTAAACCCGAAAGGTGAGGATGTCCTGAAGAAACAGCCGAAAAAAAGCGTCAGCGGCGACATCTATTACCTGCCCGTGGAAATGAGGTACGGCGGACCGTCCCAGTTCCAGGACATTGTGGTACGCGACAAGGGAATTTATTCGGCCGTGGATTCGCGAAGAGGCAAGGTGTTCACTTATGACTATGAAGGAAACCTGCTTTATATTTTTGGCTCACTGGGTACTCAGGCGGGAACATTCAAAAGGCCTGCAGCCATAGAAGAGCTGGACGGCCGCATCCTTGTTCTTGACCAGGAGAGAGGCCTGATCCTGCCATTTCGGGCAACAAAGTACGGCGAATTGATAAATACCGCGGTTGGGATGCGGTATGACGGGAAGGATGAGGAAGCGGTCCGCTGCTGGGAAGAGGTTCTGAAGCTTGATGCAAATTTTGAGCTGGCTTATGTGGGCATAGGCAAATCATACCTGGCAAGAAAAATGAACAGGGAAGCCATGGAATATTTCAGGCTCGGCATGAACCAAAGGTTTTATTCCATAGCGTACAAACGCTACAGGAATGAAGTGATGAAAGCCAACATGGCATTTATCCTGACGGCAGTGACGATTCTTGTATTGATGTATGTCGTTTACAGGACGGTCAGGAAGCTCAGGGCAAGGGGGAAGAAGTATCGCGATGCGTGAGAAAATAAAACATTCGCTTTATATAATGGTGCACCCGGCAGCAGGCTTTTATTCGTTAAAGCATGAGCGGAAAGGTTCATACCTGCTTACGGTTCTCAACCCGATCCTGTTCTGGGCCTTTTATTCGATCAATAAGCAATATGCAGGTTTTGTCGTAAATGACGTTGACCCGCTTTCGTTAAATTCGCTTATCGACCTTGCGGGCATAGTATTGCTTTACCTGCTGTGGTGCGGCGGGAACTGGGCCGTGACGACACTCACGGACGGCGAAGGAAAATTCCGCGAAATTGCAATGGTTGTTTCTTACTCGCTGACACCGCTTATTATCGCATTGATACCCGCGACAATTATAGGCAACCTGGTGGTTGAAAATGAAGAAGCGTTTTACTTCATTATCATCTGGATAGCGATTGCCTGGTTTGCCGCTCTATTGTTTATGGGCACAATGTCGGTACACGATTACACGGTAACCAAAACGGTCGCGACTATTTTCCTGACATTTGCGGCGATGCTGGTCATTATATTTCTCACGCTTTTGGTAATAACGCTTATCCAGCAGGTCATAATGCTTTTTGTCAGTATTTATACCGAATTGATTTTCAGGGCGTAAGGAGGACGGAGTGTTGAAAGTTCCGGAATTGAAAAAACTGAAATGGTACATTGCCTGCGCCGTCATGATAATTGTCGCGTGCATTGCAGCGCACATTTATTTCGGGTATGCGAAAAGGGTTGATTTGACCCCGATGAAAAAAGTATTCGCTTACGCAGAAGGGGAAGAATTCAAACCGGTTGGAAAAGCTTCGGATAAAGCACCGGGCATGACGCCGGCGGCGGAAAACGACAGCCTTGCATTGTATATTGATGAAAACACGGCGGAGATAGCGGTTGTTGATAAAAAAAGCGGGGCGGTGTATTTTTCAAATCCGAAGGACAGGATGCAGGATGATGTTGCAAACCAGGCCAACAAGGATATGCTTTCATCGCAAATAATTATAAAGTATTTCGACAAGCACAGGAAAGAAAACATTATGAACAGTTACGCGGACAGCGTGGCAAAAGGGCAGTTCGTAATCAGCAGTATAAAAAACGGGGTGCGCGTGACATATACGATGGGAGAACTGAAAACGGACGCGGATAGACTGCCCAGGTTCATTACGCCGGAACGCTTTCAGGAAAAGCTGCTGGGCAAACTGGACGCGGAGTCTGCCAAGCTTGTCAGGAAACAATACGTTGAATCTCCTGAAAAACAAGGTTTTTTAGAACTTAGGCAAAATGCCGTAAAATCCAGGATAATCCTCGGCCAGTTAATGGAGGTGTTTGAAAAGGCCGGCTACACGGAAGAGGACCTGGCTTATGACAACGAAATGAGCGGAGGCGGCTCGGGAGGAGAGGAAAGGCCAAGTTTCACCATTACGGTTGATTATGTCCTGGACGGCGGTGATTTGGTTGTTACGGTGCCGGCCGGCAGGATTGAGGAAAACCAGTCAGGAAAACTGGCGGTATTGGAGCTTTTGAGATATTTCGGCGCGGCGGGCACGGAAGACGAGGGATACATGGTTGTCCCGTCCGGCTCAGGGGCATTGATAAATCTTAATAACGGGAAAATTTCCAGCGATCCTTATGTTCAGCAGGTCTACGCGCTCGATCCCGTAGTTGTAAGCTACTACCAGACGCAAATCATTGAGCCTGTCCGGATGCCGGTGTTCGGTATGAAGAAAAACCGGAATGCGTGGTTTGCCATCATCGAGGACGGTGATGCGCTCGCGTCCGTCAGGGCAGATATAAGCGGCAGGGTGAATTCCTACAACTACGTCTATAGTTACTTTACGCTGAGGGATGACGAACTGCTTTCGATGTTCGGAGTGACAGGCTCGGAAGCGGATTTGCCCGTTGTTGACAACAAGATGTATGACGGCAACATCTCGGTGAGGTATACCTTCCTTGGCGGAGAGGATGCAAATTATTCCGGGATGGCGCGTTTTTACCAGGACTACCTGGCCAGGAAAAATATCCTCAGGAAGATTTCAGACGACAGGAGAGCGCCGTTCTACCTGGATATACTCGGGGGCGTCCAAAAAAGGGTTGCTTTCATGGGCATACCATACAGGACAACATATGCAATGACGACTTTCAAGGAAGCGGGCCTGATTATGGACGAATTGGAAGCCAGGGGTGTCGGGAACATACGGATGCGGTTTTTAGGCTGGTTTAACGACGGGTATTACCATGATGTTGCCAAAAAGGTGCATATTGAAGGCACGCTGGGAGGAAAAAGCGACCTTCTTTCACTGGATGAACGGCTTAAGAATTCAGGAGGCGCATTATATCCCGACGTGGCGTTCCAGAAGGTGAGTTATACCAGCAGCAGCTTCATGCCCATATTTGAGGCGTCCAGGTATATTTCCGGCCTGACCGTTACACTGGCGCCATACAACCGCGCCACATTGAGGATGAATACCAGGTTCAGGGAAGCGGTTTATCACATTCAGTCGCCGGCTGCATTGCCCCGGGTGATTGACAGGTTTACGGCGTCTTTTGCAAGGACCGGGCTGGACTCCGTTTCGTTAAGAGACCTGGGCGACATCCTGGCGTCGGACAAGAAACGAAGGAGGCCGGTTGACAGGGAATTTGCAAAAAACATCTGCATCAGCCAGATAAGCCGGATTAACGAAGTCGCGGGAGATATGATGATATCCGGCGGCAACGTGTATTCCCTTGCCTGGGCGGATGAACTGGTCGATGTGCCCGTATCGTCCAATAATTTCTATATCACGGACGAAGAAATACCTTTCTACCAGATGGTCATACACGGCTTTATCGATTATACGGGAGCGCCTTTCAACCTGGACAGCGGGTACGATATTGAGACAATGAAGCTGAAGATGCTTGAGTACGGGTTTGCCCCGCGTTTCGTGCTGACATACAAGGATACCTCGAAGCTAAAGAACACTTCGCTTGAATTCATGTATTCAACCCATTACAAGACCTGGATCGATGAGGCTGCAAGAATCTACAACGATACGGCGGACGTGCTGGCCGGCCTCAGGAAACTGAGAATGGCTGAACATGTAAAGCACAAGCCGGGTGTCTGTGAGATGAAATACGAAGACGGCACATCGTTAATTGTAAATTATAACGACGAAGCGGCGGAAATCAACGGTGTTGTTGTAGAAGCCGGCGGATATGCGGTAAAGGGAGGCGGTGCTTTTTGAAACGCGGTATAAGCCTGAAACATAAGAGAATGCTTTATGGGTATGCATTTATATCTCCATGGTTGATCGGTTTTTGCTTTTTCTTCCTGGTCAATCTTGCAAACGCATTTTATTACAGCCTTTGCAACGTGGTGCCATTGCCGGAAGGCGGTATAAGGCTTGACTTCATTGGACTGGAAAACTTCAGGTACGCGTTGAAGGAGCATGCTTCATTCAACAGGATACTGGCCGAATCGATCGGCAATACACTTATAGATGTGACGCTTATAGTGTTTTTCAGCCTTTTTGTCGCCATTATCCTGAACCAGAAATTCAGGGGCAGGATCGTGGTGAGGGCAATCTTTTTCCTTCCGGTGATCCTGCTTTCCAGCGCTATCACCGAAGCACTCGAATCGGCGCTGAATGTCATTATCGGCGGTGTTTCCTCGATACCGCCTGAAATAAGGGATGATGCCGGTTTTAGCGCAAGGCACCTGATGAATACTTTCATAAGGCTGGGATTTCCTGCTGCGCTGCTGGATTATGTTGAAGGCGCGGTTAACCGTGTATACGAGATTGTAAGGGCTTCCGGCGTCCAGATATTAATATTCCTGGCAGCCCTTCAATCTATCCCTGTGTCTATTTATGAAATGGCAAAAATAGAGGGGGCAAATTCTTACGAGACTTTCTGGAAAATCACTTTTCCCATGGTCAGCCCGCTTATACTGACAAATGTTATTTACACGATAATAGACTCGTTCATCGTGAGCGAAGTGGTTGATACTGCGTATACAACGGCATTTACATCGTCGAATTTAGGTCTGAGCTCTGCCATGTCGGTGTTAAGTTCTGCCAGTGTTTGTATTATTTTACTTGTTGTCGGATACATCATCTCAAAGCGGACATTTTATCAAAACTGAGCGTGCCGGGAGGAGGTAATCATGGTGAAAACGGCGCTGTATAAAAAAACATATAAAATGAGGAAAAGGCTCCTGGACGCCTTTATATTCCTGTTCAAATGGGTGATTATAGTCGGATTGTCCTATATTATCATAAGCCCGGTGATTAAAATCATCAGCAACACGTTCACCAGCGTAGAGGATGCCTATAATCCGCTTGTATACCTGGTGCCCATCCATCCTACGCTGGATAATATCAAAATGGCATTTGAGAAGATGGACTACTTCAACACGATGCTGTACACAATCCGTTATGTCCTGGTAACAATGGTTCTTCAGACTTTCATCTGCTCGCTGGTCGGCTACGGTTTCGCCCGGTTTGATTTTTACGGAAGGAATGTGCTGTTTGCCGGCGTTATCCTTACCATAGTAGTTCCGGTACACACCATCATGGTGCCGCTATATACGCAATTCAGGTATTTTGACGTGTTCGGGCTGATTGGCCTGTTGACCGGTGAAAAAGGAGTAAGCATTATTAACACCAATTTGCCGATGTTCCTGCTGACAGCCGGCGGCGTAGGCTTGCGTTCAGGCCTTTTCATATACATATTCAGGCAATTTTACAGGGGCCTCCCGAAAGAGATAGAAGAGGCGGCGCTTATTGACGGCGCGGGCGTGCTGAGGACATATTTTACCATAATGATGCCCAATGCGAAGCCGTCTATCGTGACAGTGCTCCTGTTCTCAATGGTCTGGCAGTATAACGACACATTTTTCGCCAGCCTGTTCATGCCCAATTCCAGCCTGGTGTCGTTAAGGGTAACGACAATTGCGGCAGCGCTCGGCACTGTAGACAAGATATACGATCCGACACATGTCAACCTGGTGGTTGACGCAGGAGTACTGTTTACCATCGCTCCGCTGGTAATTATCTACCTGTTGCTACAGAAATACTTTGTAGAAGGAGTCGAACGGAGCGGGCTTGTCGGGTGAAAAAAGCAAGCTTGCGTGCCGCAAGGCATACGCGGCTAAGAAGGCATTGTGACGCTGTATTACCCGGGATGCGCATTATTCCTTATGGGCAGCCCGTGTATAATATTAAACCTAAAAAAGGGGGATTTTGCAATGAAAATCAAGTTCAGAGCATTCGCATTATTGCTCGCGCTCATCTTTGCCCTGACATTTACGGGCTGCGGACAGAAGACCGGAGGAGGCGACCCTTCGGACGCCGCAGCGGATGTTCCGGAAAATGCGGCCGATGATACGGCCGGGACTGAACCGGGAGAGACGACTGGAGAAGAAACACTCTCCGATCCTAGGGACAAGTTTGAAGCCTTTGACCTGGGAGGAAGGACAATCAGGTTTTCGGCAAACTGGGAAGTTGTACCGGACAGCAGCATGGAAAAACCGGACCCGACCAAGGAACTGGGAGAAACCATAGCCAAGTACGAAAACCTGAAGAGAGTGGAACAAAAATACAAATGCAAGATTGAGATGATTATCGTCCCATGGGAAGAGCTGTTACCCCAGCTTACGACTTCCGTATCAGCCGGTGATCCGTATACGGACGTTGCGTTCCTGCCGATGAACTTCTCTTTCCCTGCAATAGCGAACGGACACCTGCTGCCGTTGAGCGAAGTTACATCGCCGAATTCCGATGTAAACACGGATCAAAAAGTAGTCGTTCCCATCGACGACATACTTGGCGACAAGTACCTGGTGCAGACCGTAAAGCTTGGCGACTCCGGCAAATTCATGGGGTATAACAAGACAATGGTTGAAAATCTCGGGCTCGAAGATCCGCAGGCGCTTTACAAGGCAAATAAAGCCAACTGGAACTGGGATAAATTCGTTGAATATGCAAAAGCCGCTACAAAAGACAATGACGGCGACGGCAAGATAGACAGCTACGGGTATGCCGGGTTTATCAATTACGCGGTCAGCAATTTCGTCGTAACCAACGGCGGATATATCTTTGACGGCGTTACCGACAAACACGGGCTTGAAGATTCGAAGACCATGGAGGCGCTGGAGTTCATCAACAAGCTGTATAACGAGCATAAGGTCGTTTACAACGCCGAGGGCGACATATGGAATTACGACGCCAACTTCAACGCATACAAGGAAGGAAACATCATGTTCTGGCCCGTTCAAGACTGGATGCTGGCGGAGGCAAAGACCACGTTCCCGTTCAAGTACAGCCTGGTGCCTTTCCCCGTGGGACCGGGCGGTTCGACGGATAAGGCATACGCCGCTTCCTATGACGGTTTCTCAATTCCAAAGGGAGTAAAGGATCCAAAGATAGTATACCAGGTCATGGAGGAACTCCTGTGGTTCTTCGGAGACGATCCGTCGATAAGGGATGACAGCACCATGGAATGGCTGCAGGGCTTCTGGCTCACGCAGGAGGACGTGGATTTGTCGATAGAGATTTCCAACAATTATGGAAAACTCGAATTATTCGAGTTTGTTCCCGATTTCCCCATGGGAGACATTATCGGCAATGTTCTCAGTGGCGAAAAGACAGTGGCGCAGGCGGTGGAAGCTTACAAGCAGGTTGCCCAGGACGCTATCGATGCGTTGATCAAGAAGGAGTGAAAAAACTGAAACAAATGATAAATACGGGCTTCCGGGGAAGCCATCATCCCGGAAGCCCGGAATACCGGGTTATTTGCGGGAGCTCCATTTTTGTTAACGTGTTTTTGCAATGAAAGTTCCATACCAGCTGACGGATATTTCGCAAGTTTCCTGTTAAAAAGTTTTTAAAAGCATGATATTATATTTAAGTATGATTAATAAATGATAACCCGGCAATACCTGGGAATACATAAGTTTCAGGCATGATCCGGCCGCAAAACGCATGCTGTATTTATGGCGATTATTTTACGTTTGGAGATGAAGAGTATGCGAAAAGTATCCATAAAAACAATTGCTGAGGACCTGAAGTTATCAAGGAATACCGTTTCAAAAGCGCTGAACGACAGTGATTCCGTGGCTTATGAAACCCGGCGGGCAGTAATTAAAAGGGCTATTGATTTGGGCTACAACAAAATTGACCCGGCACTGAGAGAAAAATATGCCGGCGAAACGCAATATAAGAAAAGCGTTTTAATATTCGCTCACAGGGATATATCCAGCTTTTGGGACGATATAGCCTTCGGCATCTTCGACAGGATAGGCAAGGAGCAATACAATGTTCTTTATAATTTCATAAGCAATGAAGACGAGGAGAACTGTGTAATTCCTGCCAACCTCATGAATCCGGATGTTTTGGGCATCATTTTACTGGATGTGTTCAAGAGGGAATACGTGCAAAAATTGTTGGAGAGAAAACTGCCCATTGTTTTTCTTGACGAGCCCGTGCAGAAATACTCCGAAACCCCGGTAGGCGACATCGTCATCATCGAGGGTTTCTCAAGCGTGTACAAGTTGACAAGCGGGTTGATACACGCCGGGAAGAGAAGGATCGGTTTTATTGGCGACATCACGCACTGCCGGACAGTACATGACAGGTACATGGGATTTGTGCAGGCCATGAAAGATAACGGCATTCCTTTGATTGAGGAAATATGCCTGGTACAGCATATGCCGGAAAGATACTACAATTATAGCGAAGTCAGCATGCTCCTGGATAAGCTGGAAATCATGCCGGAAGCTTTCGTCTGCTGTAATGACGATGTTGCAATGTATGTAATAAACTATTACAGGAAGAAAGGCTGCAGCATACCCGATGATATAGCGGTTTGCGGGTTTGACAATAAAAAAGAGTATTCGCTCATGGAACCTACTCTTACGACCGTGGAAATCAGGAAGAACGATTTGGGCTGCAGGCTCGCCCAGGAATTATTGTGGCGCGTCGACAACATGGATATGCCTTGCGAAACAGTAATTGTCAGCACCGAAATCAAGTATGGCGATTCGTTTCCAAACCCTTACGAATAAGGATGATTATGACCTTGCTGCCCGAATAACTCTTATGCAATGCGAGTTGACGAAGACAATTCCATTATGTTATTGTGGGTTATGGAATAAAAAATCATTGTAAAAACGCGGAGTATGAAAATGAATGTAACTGGGTTTGATAATGAAAAATATCTTCAGCTTCAATCGCAGAAAATACTTGACAGGATAAATATTTTCGGTGGGAAACTGTATCTTGAATTCGGAGGCAAGCTTTTTGACGATTACCATGCTTCGCGTGTACTTCCGGGGTTCAAGCCGGACGGCAAGGTAAAAATGCTTTTAATGCTCAAGGACCGGGCGGAGATCGTAATCACGATAAACGCGGATGATATTGAAAAAAACAAGCGCCGCGGGGATCTTGGAATTACGTATGACCTGGATGTTCTGCGCCTGATTGATGCGTTTCGTGAAATTGGCCTGTACGTTGGAAGTGTGGTTATAACCCATTACCGCTCGCAATTTGCCGCGGATTCGTTTCATAAGCGCCTTACTGAGCTTGGAATACAGGTTTACAGGCATTACCCGATTCCGGATTACCCCTCGAATATCCCGTTGATCGTCAGTGACGACGGCTATGGGAGGAATGACTATATAGAAACCAGCCGTTCCCTGGTAATAGTTACCGCTCCGGGGCCGGGAAGCGGGAAAATGGCTACCTGCCTGTCACAGTTGTACCATGAGTATAAACGGGGCGTACGAGCAGGGTACGCAAAGTTTGAAACCTTCCCAGTATGGAACCTTCCGCTGAACCACCCGGTAAACCTTGCTTATGAGGCAGCGACTACGGATTTGAACGATGTTAACATGATTGATCCCTTCCACCTGGAGGCATACGGTGTTACCGCGGTTAATTATAACAGGGATATTGAGATATTCCCCGTGCTGAATGCTATTTTTGAGAGGATAGCCGGTAAATCGCCATACAAGAGCCCGACGGACATGGGTGTGAACATGGCGGGATTTTGCATTACGGATGACAAGGCCATATGCGAGGCGGCGGAACAGGAGATTATCCGCAGGTACTATAACACGCGCTGTGCACAGAGGCTGGGATTGGCTGAAAGAGCTGAAGTTTACAAGATAGAGCTGTTAATGAACAAGCTGGGGATATCCCCCAAGCGCCGTCCCGTGGTAAATGCGGCATTAAAGCGCGCCAGTGAAACCGATGGACCGGCTGTTGCGCTTCAACTGGCCGACGGACGGATAGTGACCGGGAAAACAACTCCTTTGCTTGGCGCATCTGCGGCGGTTCTGTTGAACGCGCTAAAAGAGCTGGGCGGGATTCATGATGACATACACCTGATTTCACCGATTGTTATAGAGCCTATACAGGTTCTGAAGGTGAAGCATATGGGAAACCATAATCCGCGGCTGCATACCGACGAGATACTGATAGCGCTGTCTATCTGCGCCGCAACCAATCCGACGGCGGAGCTGGCCATGCAGCAGATACCGAAGCTGCACGGATGCGAGGCTCATTCATCCGTGATGCTGTCACGAGTGGATGAAAACGTATTTCAGAAACTCGGCGTGAATATAACCTGTGAACCACAGTATGAGTCAAAAAAGTTATATCATAAGTAGTAAGATAGCCGGACAGGCCAGAGAGAGCCGGTTTCACCGCCCGGAACGGAGATTGTACAAGGCTGTCCGTAACGGCGGCGCAACCGGGCGGCGAAAATATTACAAGCCGTATTTCTGCTTAAGCTTTGCTATGTGTATGTAACGTTCCACGTTTTCAAGCTTCGAGGCCGCGTCCCTGTCGAGCACGACGGTTATTCCTCCCGGGTGAAGCTGTATTGCCGATGAGGTAATCTGCGATGTCACCGGACCTTCAAGGCATTTAGCCACTGCATCGGCTTTCTTTTTGCCGCTTGCTATCATGACTATATTCCTGGCTTCAAGAATGGTTCCTATACCCATCGTGATTGCGAAGTGAGGCATTTCGTCCCTGCTTATCCCGGCTTTCTTGTAAAAGCTCTCGAAATTGTCATCCAGGGTTTCTTTTGCCAGTGCCTGTACCCTTGTTCTCGACGCAAGGGAAGAACCTGGTTCGTTGAATCCCCAATGCCCGTCGCGGCCGATTCCGAGAAGCTGAAGGTCTATTCCTCCTGCTTTTTTTATCTGCTCCTCGTACCAAAGACAATGCTTGACGGGATCAGTCGCAAGCCCGTCCGGAATGTATATATTTTCTTTCTTTATGTTAATATGCTTCAATAATTCTTCGTACATGAACCTTGCATAGCTCTGGTCCAGGTCGTAAGGCTTGTCAAGGTCGATTCCCACCCCCAGGTACTCGTCGAGATTGAAGGTTACAACCTGTGAAAAATCGAGACCTTCCTTATGCATCCGTACCAATTCCCTGTAAGTTCCAATGGGTGTGCTGCCAGTCGCCAGCCCTAATACGCAGGTCGGTTTTTTCTTTACAAAGCTTCCGATTAATTCCGCCGTGTATTTGCTCATCTCGTCATAATTTTCTTTAATAATGATGTCCATAGGTTACCTCCGTTTTATATTTGAATGAAATTGACGGCTGCATATATGTGTCATACGCTAAAGCCAATGATATGACAAGCTTTCACCCCCGTATGGTTTGTGCGTTTATCTTTTTTTATTATACATTAAATAGAATGTATTACATATGCTTTTTTCATATTTTTTCTGAAAAGTTGCTGTAAGGATGGGGAGGCGGGACATGGGACAGAGGCGGGACAACGTACCTGTCCCCATGTCCTGACACCGCCTCATCTCCATGTCTCACACAAGATTGCATCGGGGGAATAATAATGCTAATATTATCGTGTTTACTATATATTTCATGGTATAGGGATGTGAAAGCATGAACAGGCCGATAATAGCCATACCCATGGGGGATCCGGCCGGGATCGGCCCCGAGATAGTATCAAAAGCGCTGGCGTCGGACGAGCTTTATTCGGTTTGCAGGCCGCTGGTAATCGGAGATGGTTCCGTCATGAGGCAGGCAATGAAATTTTGCGGTTTAAGCCTGGACATCAACATTGCAGGCAATGCCGGCGAAGGCATTTATAAGCCGGGAACGCTGGACCTGGTGGATATGGAAAACGTTGATATAAAAACGTTAAGAATCGGTGAAGTCCAGGCGCAAGGCGGGAAAGCGGCGTTTGAATATATCAGGAAGGCAGTTGATATGGCGCTTGCGAAAGATGTGGACGCCATTGCGACAACACCTATAAACAAGGAGTCATTAAAAGCCGCCAACGTGGATTACATCGGGCATACGGAAATCCTGGCGGGACTTACGGGCGCCCGTGATCCGCTGACGATGTTCGAGGTAAGAAATATGCGCGTTTTTTTCCTGACACGTCATGTTTCGCTCCGAAAGGCATGTGAACTCGTTACCAGGGAAAGGCTGCTGGATTATATTAAAAGATGCACCGAGGCCCTGAGGCGTCTTGGCATCACGGAAGGCGCCATGGCAATCGCCGGCCTGAATCCGCATTCCGGGGAGCACGGGCTTTTCGGCGATGAAGAAATGGTCCATATAATACCGGCCGTAGAGGAAGCAAAAAGGCTTGGCTACAATGTGGAGGGCCCCATAGGGGCCGACTCCGTTTTTCATCTTGCGCTCCAGGGAAGGTTTAATTCCGTTCTTTCGCTTTACCATGACCAGGGGCACATCGCTACGAAAACCCTCGATTTTGAAAGAACAATAGCGCTGACCGTCGGTCTGCCGTTCCTCAGGACCTCGGTCGATCACGGGACCGCCTTTGACATAGCCGGAACGGGAAAAGCAAGCGCAGTAAGCATGATAGAGGCAATAAGGCTTGCGGCGAAATATTCTCCGATGTATAACCGCGACGTGAACAGACAAAATTAAAGAAATAACAATAAAAATACTATATTGAAATATTTTGTAGAAGTAAGTATAATATTTGACAGCAAAATATGCTAGTCAAGTAAAACACTGTTAATTGCTTGACGATTCCGTAGTTTATACTATTAAAGGATTGATGGCAAATCCGCCGATTTGTCTTAGGGAGCGTTTAGCATTTATGAATAATGATCTCAGGGATTCCGGCATTGATGTATTGGGCTCTATTCCGTGGGGAACGCATATTGCGCAACTTTGCGATTCACCGATTGAATACTGCAAAGTTCTGATACCCTTTATCCGGCAGGGTATAAACAATAATGAGTTTTGCGTCTGGATTTATTGTGAAAATGAAAGCGGCAAAAAGATAAAACGGCTCGTTCATAAACATTTCAAGGATATTGATTCATACATCGGCAGCGGGCGGCTGAAACTATTTTCACATATTGAGTGGTATCTTAAAGACAACGGCTTCAAGGAAACAAGGGTATCAAAGCAGTGGAACGATTTAACCAGGTATGCGCTTGATAACGGGTTTGACGGTATAAGGGCAATAGCTGACACTTCATGGATAAATGACCGGTACCGCAGGACGTTTTTACGTTACGAACAAAAAATAAGCGATTTAATATCCGGGTTGCCTTTTATAGCAATGTGCCAGTATAGTGCAAGTATAGTGAACGCTTTCGAAGTTGCCGAGTTATTAAAAAGTCACAGCCACGTACTTACAATGCATGGCAAAAAGCTGAAAATTATAGAGAACGTAGAACTTTTGATAAAGGACAAGCAACTGGAGGAAAGCAAAAACGGTACTGGGAAAGCCAAAACTGCTGAATGAAGCGCGGGAATACGACAGGATCAAAACGGAGTTCCTCGCAAACATTTCCCATGAATTCAGGACTCCGCTGAATGTAATACTATCCTCGGTCCAAATGCTTAAACTGAAAACGAACCAGACATACCAGGACTTAAATATTAAAAAATACATTGATTACATACAACAGAATTGCTACAGGCTGTTGAGACTTGTCAATAATCTGATCGACATAACCAAAATAGACGCGGATTTTTATGAGATCAGGCTGCAGAATTACAACATTATCGCCCTTATAAAGGACATAACCATGTCAGTAGTGGAATATGCGAAGAATAAGGGCATCAAGGTGTATTTTAATGCTAATGCCGAAGAAAAAATAATTGCCTGTGATCCCGACAAAATAGAGCGGATCATCTTAAACCTCCTTTCCAACGCGATCAAGTTTACGCCTAATGGCGGCAGCATATGGGTTGATATTTCCGATTGCAGCGATAGTGTAACAATTAATGTAAGGGATACGGGAATCGGGATCCCGGAAGATAAACAGGAGGCCATATTTCAGAGGTTCCAGCAGGTGGACAAATCCCTGAGGAAACAACAGGAAGGCAGCGGCATCGGCCTGTCCCTTGTAAAAGCCCTTGTAGAAAAACATGGCGGCAGGATATCTTTGAAAAGCAAACTTGGCAGTGGCAGCGAATTTACTATCACACTGCCGTGCAGGGTCCTGCCCGGGAAAAAAGATGAGGCAAACCGGCAATACGATGCTATCGGGCATGACCATGTGGAGAGGATCAACATAGAGTTTTCGGACATCTATTTTTAACAGATGCGGATTCTGGCACCGGTTTGCATTTCAGGCACACCTTATGTAAAAAAGCAGATTGACAAAATGCCATGAAAGATATAAAATCATCTACAACAATAATGCTTTACTGTAATGTAGCGCTGCTTTATTGAGCAAAGAACGGTGAAGACAGCCGTATTTTTTTATAAAAGGCAACTATTTATTTAATGTATTTCTTCGCATAATTATTCAGGTTTCGATGTTCAAAGAAATGCATATTAATTGATATAAGAAATTAATAAAGAAGTGGAGGAGACAAAATGAAAAGGCTAATAAGCATAATCTTGAGTGTTCTGCTTGTAACGGCACTGCTGACAGGCTGTGCAGGAGGAAGTACCAACGAGATAAGAATCGGCATTAACTACGAATTGTCTGGTGAGGTGGCAACGTACGGCCAGAGTTCGGTGGAGGGTATAGAGCTTGCCATAGAGCAGATTAACGCAGCGGGCGGAATTAACGGCAAGAAGATTAAGCCAATCAAGTACGATACCATGTCGGATCCTGCCGAAGCGACAACGCTTGCCACGAAACTAATGACACAGGACAAGGTCCTGGTAGTTCTCGGCCCTGCGACATCGGGTTCCTTTATGGCGCAAATTCCCGTTGCAAATGATAACAAGATACCGGTGATTTCAGGTTCCGCCACGGCCGATGAGGTAACCGTCGATGAAAAAGGCGTAAAGGAATACGCTTTCCGTATCTGTTTCAGCGATTCATTCCAGGGAACCTCCATGGCAAATTATGCACTGGAGAAATTGGGTTCAAAGAGAGCGGTTATAATTATGGACAGTTCCAGTGATTATGGAAAAGGGCTGGCGGAAAACTTCGTGAAGACGTTTGAAGCAGGCGGCGGCACAATTGTGGCGCAGGAAGCATACGTTAAGAACGATACCGACTTCAATGCCATCCTGACGAAGATAAAGGGGCAGGATTTCGATGTAATATTCATACCGGGATACTACAACGAGGCCGGGCTTATAATCAAGCAAGCGCGTGCACAAGGCATCGACACCCCCATCCTCGGGGCGGACGGATTTGATTCCCCGGTGCTTCTTGAGCTCGCAGGCCCCGAAGCGCTCAACAACATATATTTCTCCAACCACTATTCTTCGCTTGACGAGGATCCGAAAGTCGTGCAGTTTATAAGCGACTTTAAGGCAAAATACAATAAAGAACCGGATGCTTTCAACGCGCTCGGATATGACCTTGCCATGTTTGCCGCCGATGCCATAGGGCGTGCGGAAAAGCTTACCGGCGAATCCATAAAGGAAGCCCTTGAAGCAACTGAGAATTTTTCGGGAGTAACCGGAACGTTCAGCGTCGATGAGAACCACAACCCGGTAAAATCGGTGGTTATCATTAGCCTGAAGGATGGAGTGCAGGCTACCAGCGAGAAGTTCTAAGCAACCGGAAATACGTGCAATATGGTAATACATGTACTATAATAGATAAAGCACACGAATAAGTTAAGGCACTGCCTTACGATTGTCAGCTTAAACAGCATACAATTAACAGCAGGAGCGCATAATTTGTACATTATGCGCTCATAGGCTGTTTCAGAAGGGGATATGATTTTTGGTACAACTATTGCAACAAGTAATAAACGGTATATCGTTAGGCAGCATATATGCGCTGATTGCCCTGGGTTACACCATGGTATACGGCATCATCAGGCTGATTAACTTTGCCCATAGCGAAGTGTACATGATCGGGGCTTACGTAGGTTATTTCTGCATGTCTTATTTTCATATGGGCCTTCTGCCGTCTTTGTTGATTGCCATGACGGTATGCATGCTGCTGGGCATGGCGATAGAAAAAATCGCCTATAAGCCGCTGAGAAATGCTGCAAGAATCACGGTTTTGATTACTGCAATCGGGGTTTCGCTTTTTCTTCAGTATGGCACCATGTTTTTTGTCAAACCGAATCCACGCGCTTATCCCCGCATGCCGGGACTGATCTCGAAAAAATTTATACTGGGCGACATACACATTTCCATGCAGCAGATCCTTATTGTCGGCGTCACGGTCATATTGATGGTATTGCTGCAGTTTATCGTGAAGAAAACAAAGGTAGGCAAAGCGATGCGTGCCGTGTCGCTGGACCGCGATGCCGCGGAACTCATGGGAATTAACGTGGATACCACCATTTCCTTTACGTTCGCAATCGGTTCGGCCCTGGCCGGCGCCGCGGGCGTAATGGTCGGTGCCTATTACAGTTCTATCAACCCGCTTATGGGAACGCTGCCGGGGCTTAAGGCCTTTATTGCGGCGGTAGTCGGCGGGATCGGAATTATTCCGGGCGCCATGATAGGCGGGTATGCTATCGGGATCATTGAAGTATTCGTTTCCGGCTACGGGGACTCAATGTACAGGGATGCTGTCGTATTTGCCATACTAATTCTTATCCTGATTGTGAAACCGTCGGGGCTGCTCGGAAAAAATGTCGGGGAGAAGGTGTAAGCAGTGAAAAAATTGACTGAAAATTCCATGTTTAAAAAAATCATATCGCTTCTTCTCGCCTACGGCATTGTCCAACTGCTGATCTTGACGAATATTATCAGCCCGTTTCTAAGGTTGACACTGGCAACAACTTGCATCAACATTATACTGGCCGTCAGTCTTAACCTGATTACCGGTTTTACCGGCCAGTTTTCGCTGGGACATGCCGGCTTTATGTCTATCGGAGCATATGCCTGTGCCATAATCACTCTAAGGATGCCGACACTGCCGGGCTTTTTCCTTGGAATTTTGGCGGGAGCTGTTGCTGCGGCCATTGTTGGTTTTATGATAGGCCTGCCCACGTTGAGGCTTCGCGGTGATTACCTTGCAATTGCCACGCTGGGCATGTCCGAGATTATAAAGGTCATTTTTCTCAACTTGGAAATAACGAACGGCGCTGCAGGGTTAAATGGAATTCCTCGTTTTGTAAACTGGACATGGCTTTTTGTTTTCACTGCCGGCACCGTGATTGCTATAAACAACTTTTTAAAAACATCGCACGGGCGTGCCTGCATTTCCATCCGGGAAGACGAGATAGCGGCCGACGCGATGGGTATCAATACGACAAAATATAAAGTAACAGCTTTCACTTTTGGAGCATTTTGCGCTGGAATTGCAGGAGCACTCTACGCTTCCAATTTTTATTATATTGAGCCGACGCTTTTTGGGTTCCTCAAATCAATCGACGTGTTGGTTATAGTTGTCCTTGGCGGACTGGGAAGCATTTCCGGGTCAATCCTGGCAGCCGTGCTGTTGGCGGTTATTTCCACGCTTCTGCAATCATTCGCTGAAATCCAAATGGTTCTCAATGCGCTGCTCCTGATTATAATAATGATTTTCCGTCCACAGGGCTTGATAGGCTCAAAGGAAGTATCGCTTAAAGTATTCGGCAAGTTGAACAACTTGTTCACGCCCGGGAAAGGGAGGGTTTAGCCATGCCAATTCTCAGTATAAAAAAGCTTACCAAGTCATTTGGCGGTTTAATGGCCGTGTCCAATGTTAATATGACGCTGGAGCAGGGTGAACTTGTCGGACTGATAGGACCGAACGGCGCCGGCAAAACGACTGTATTTAACCTGCTGACAGGTATTTATGCGCCGACCTCCGGGAGCATCACTCTTTTCAAGGACGGGAAAGAGAAAAAATTGCAAGGGCTGAAGCCATACAAGATATGCAGCTCAGGCCTTGCCAGGACGTTTCAGAATATCCGGCTGTTTAAGGATTTGACGGTCCTGGATAATATGCGCATTGCCAAGCATAAGAATGTAAAGTACGGGTTTGTTTCAAGCCTGTTGCATTTACCTTCCTATAGCAGGGAGGAAAGAGAAATAACCGAGGAATGCCTGGAACTGCTGAAGATATTCAAGCTTGACAGTAAAAAGGACGAGTACGCTAAAAATTTGCCTTACGGCGAGCAGCGTCATCTTGAAATTGCCCGTGCGCTCGCTACTGATCCCATACTGCTGCTGCTTGATGAGCCTGCAGCCGGCATGAACCCTGCAGAAACCGCGCAATTGGCCGAACTGATCTTAGGGATACGCGAGCAGTTCAACCTCACGGTTTTGCTTATCGAGCACGATATGTCGCTGGTGATGAAAATCTGCGAACGTATCTATGTCCTTGATTACGGCAGGGTAATTTCAGAAGGGACGCCGGAGAAAATAAAATCGGACAAGCGGGTTATTGAAGCTTACCTGGGGGAGGCCGAAAACGATGCTTGAGATTAAAGATTTAGTTGTTAATTTTGGTGTAATACAGGCCATCAAGGGGATATCGCTCGAGGTCCGGGACGGCGAGATCGTAACACTGATAGGCGCCAACGGCGCGGGAAAAACAACCACGTTAAGGACGGCGTCAGGGCTGAAGAAGCCTACCTCCGGTTCGATTATCCTCGACGGCAGGGATATAACCACGACTACCGCCATGGAAAGGGTTCACATGGGAATATCGCATGTGCCCGAAGGACGACGTGTATTTTCCACGATGACAACGCAGGAAAACCTGGAGTTGGGCGCTTATCACCGTAAAGACAGGGCAGAAATCGCAAAGGATTTGAAGAAGGTATATGAACACTTTCCAATACTTTATGACAGGAGAAAACAAGCGGCCGGCACGTTATCCGGAGGAGAGCAGCAAATGCTTGCAATCGGCCGTGCGATGATGAGCAGTCCGGGGATTCTTTTTCTCGATGAGCCATCCATGGGGCTGGCGCCGCTGTTGGTGCAGGAGATATTCAGAATTATAAAGAATATAAATGAAGCCGGGACTACAATACTGCTGGTTGAACAGAATGCAAGCATGGCGCTGCAAGTGGCCAGCCGGGCTTACGTAATGGAAACCGGGTCCATTGTTCTTTCAGGTACCGGAAAAGAACTGATGCAGAGCGAGGAGATAAAGAAAGCATACCTGGGAGGTTGAAAATATGTTTGTCAAAAGCAAAATGACTACAAATCCCTTTACAATCTCTCCGGACCAGACTGTTCCGGAGGCGCATGAAATCATGGAGCAGCATGGCGTAAAGCGGCTGCCCGTTGTCAAGGGCGGAAAACTGGTCGGAATTGTGTCAAAGACCGATATACTGAGTACTTCGCCATCAAAAGCTACTACCTTCAGTATGGGAGAGATTGCCTACTTGCTGTCGAAAACAAAAATCAGCCAGGTTATGACGAAGAATCCTCTAACCATATCATCAAGTGCTCTGCTGGAAGAAGCGGCAATCTTAATGAGAGATAACAACATCGGTTTTTTGCCCGTGGTGGATGATGGTAAACTGGTAGGGATTATTACCGAAAGCGACATATTTGATTCATTTATCGATTTGCTTGGTTTTCGCGAGCCGGGCACAAGGCTGACGGTGGAAGCCGAAGATTCGCCCGGTACATTGTCGGACATAACAAGCGTTTTCGGAAAATTCGGGGCAAATATCACGCATGTGGCTGTTTATCGCGGGCACAGCGGTAAAAGCGCCATCGTCATCGGGACCACTTCATTTAATACCGCAGAAATTGAAAAGACCATAGAAGGGCAAGGCCATAAAATATTATATAAACTGCAGAATAAGTAACAAGGTTGGGCTGGCATTGCTCAAACAGGCGCGGAAGAATGAATGTCAGATTAAATGTGGGGTCAGGCTTGTCAAGCCTGACCCCATAGTCGCATAAAGTGTTATTCCGCCTTCTTTTTCCCTATGCTCAGTATAAGGTTTAGTATTATTCCGAATATGGCGGCTCCTGCAACGCAGGGAACCTGCAATCCGAAGAACGGGATATTGCCGTCATATGCATACTGACCACCAAGGCCGATAATCATTATGGTTGCGATAAGAGCAATATTTTTCGCACTGAACAGGTCAACTTTCTTCTCCACCATGATTGCAATACCCTGGGCTGCTATAGCGCCGAACAGGTATATTTCCAGCCCGCCGATAACAGCGAAAGGCAATGAATAAATTGCGTTTACCAGCGGCGTAAAGCAGGATATTATCATGGCTATAATTGAAGCGGCTACCAGTACGGGAACGGAGAATACCTTTGTTATCGCCATTGCGCTGATGTTTTCACCGTAGTTTGTTCCCGCTGGTCCCCCGATGAGACCTGACACCATATCGCCAATACCGTCGCCTATAAGGTTCAGGCCCAGCTTGTCCGCTATATTATACTTCTTTGTGGATTGTTTTTTCTTTGCAAGATCGTTTACATAGATATCAAGCTGGTAAACATGCGCAGTTGATTCCGGTATGGTAGCGATGGCTACGGGCATTATTGCCGCTACGGCAAACCAGGTCGGCTTCGGAAATGTAAATATGGGAGGCGCAAATATACCGGTGTTTGCAGTTTCGGGCAATGTCCTGAACAAGTCTACTCCCGCTGTAATTTGTATAATAAACGCGGTGATGCAGCCTACAATCGGACCCAGCAACAATGGGAGCTGCCCGGCAAAACCCTTCAGGTATACCGAGAACAGGATAGTGGACAGCAGCGTTACCAGCGCGATAACCCATGCCAGGTTCTTTGCTAACGCGGCTTGTGATTCGGGAACGGCAAAAGTGCCTTGCCAGTCGATGGCAATGGATGTTGCGTCCAGAAGGGCGTTTTTCGCCAGCGTAAGGCCTATGACCATGGCTATAGGTCCTGTTATCGAGGCAGGCAGCACCTTTTCGATCGAGTCCCTGCCGAAACGGTTTACAATAAGGCCTGCTGCTATTGATATCAGGCCGGACATAATGATACCAAACTGTGCGATTGCAATTTTTTCGTTCAGCGTGCTGCCCTTGAGCGCATCCGATGCCATTAAAGCACCTATTGCTGCGATGTAGGAAAAGCTTGACCCGTAATACAACGGTATCTGGCCGCGTGTGACCAGTATAAAGCAGAGGGTTGCCAATCCGCTTGCGAAGATTGTCGTTGAAATGTGGAAGCCGGTAATTAACGCTACGGCTACCGTCGCCGGGAACATGACTATTACCTGCTGCAGCGCATATAATATCAGTTTCCAAAACGGCGGCCTTTCGTCGGGAAGATACCCGAGTACTTGTTGATTTTTTGGCATAATAGATCCTCCTTGCTATAATGAAATTTATTTGCCTGTGCTAATCATAAAAAATCTTGTCTACAGTAACGCAGACAAGATCAAATAAACAGCATCATCGCGGGAAGACACGCTTCCGGCTCTCTTCAATATTGCATCTTGTCGGCATCTCAGTACCGCATTTAAAGACTTTCTTTTGTCGAAAATTATATCATTCGGCAAATATCATTTCAATATAAAAAAAGAAAAATTTTTATGGCTGTTTAGTCACATGATGTCCTAATTTGCGTCACGCCGGCCGGCAACATTGATGCAAAAATATTGTTTGCAATATACCAGTTCTATGCGTATAATATATTCGTGAAATTGTGCTGTTAATATCTTCACAATTTTACGCAGCAATGGTATACAAAAAAATACAATATAGGAGGCGTTTTAATGAATTGGCCAGTTGTAGCGATTTTAGTTTCAATTCTTGCCTTGGGTGTAGCGGCATGGCTCTATACATGGGTAAAGTCGCAACCGTCTTCCAATCCTGAAATTGCCAGGATCGGGCTGCTTATCAAAAAAGGAGCGAATACTTTCCTTGGAAGGGAATACAGGATATTAGCAGTATTCGTTGCCATTGTAGCGGTGCTTATAATTATTTTCCTTCCGAAACCTATCTGGAATAATGACCCGGCAGAAAACATCATGATGGCATTTTCGTATATCATAGGCTCTGTTTTTTCAGCATTGGCCGGGAAAATTGGAATTTTTGTTGCAACCATAGCTAATGTAAAAAGTGCGGAAGCAGCCACTAAAGATATGAATAGCTCATTTATGGCAGGTTTCCGCGGCGGGGCGGTCATGGGCATGGCAGTCGTGGGTACGAGCCTGCTGGGTGTGACCGGCATCCTGCTGCTGACAGGAGATGCAACGGCTGTCCTGGGATTCAGCTTTGGTGCTTCATCGCTGGCGCTCTTTGCCAAAGCCGGTGGAGGAATATTTACAAAAACAGCTGACGTAAGTGCAGATCTTGTAGGAAAAGTAGAGCTGGGCATTCCTGAGGATGACCCGCGAAATCCCGCCGTTATAGCCGACAACGTGGGAGATAACGTGGGCGATGTGGCAGGCATGGGCGCAGATCTGTTTGACTCCAACGTTGCTTCTATGGCTGCGGCACTGGTGCTGGGGATGGCATTGGACGGAGGAAAGGGCATAAACGCGGATATGATTCTCTGCTATGCTTCGCTTGGGCTGCTTTCTTCAATTGTAGGCATATTATTCGGGCGCATCGGGAAAAACGGAGATCCCAGCGGTGCGCTGAACAAATGCACTTATATAACCACTGCCCTTTTTGCTGTTTTAACGGCAGTCGCCACTTCAATATTCGGTTTCAATTGGCGTTACTGGGGGGCAACGATTATCGGGCTTGGCGTGGGAACTATCATAGGTATTGCCACCGATTACTTTACAAATGATTTGAAGGCGCCTGTGCGCATGGTAGCCAAAGCTTCCAAGTCGGGACCGGCGTTTACCATTCTTTCCGGTTTCAGTTATGGCCTTGTCAGTGCGCTTCCTGCGCTGGCGGGTATTGGCATATCGTCTCTTGCATCTTTTTACATATGCGATGCGATAGATCAGAATACTAAGGTTGACGCGCTTTTCGGAATATCGATGGCTGCTATCGGGATGCTTTCCATAGTCGGCATGGTAATTTCAAATGACGCATACGGGCCGATCGTGGATAATGCGCGAGGACTTGTCGAAATGGGCAACCTTGGCGACGATGCATTGAAAATCACCGATGAACTGGATAGCGCAGGCAATACCGTCAAAGCTATAACAAAGGGCTTCGCGATAGGAGCTGCGGGACTGACTGTAATTGCCCTTCTGGGAGCATATATGGCAGAAGCGAACGAGGCATTGGCCGCAAGAGGAATGGACCTGATCTCCGGATTTGATATTATGAACCCTGTGGTATTTTTCGGCATGATACTCGGTGTTGCCATACCGGCTATTTTCTCCGCCATGCTTATAATGGGTGTTGATAAAAACGCGCAGCGTATGGTTGCCGAGATACGCAGGCAGTTTGATGAAATACCCGGGCTCAAAGAAGGCAAAGAAGGTGTTACTCCCGAATACGACCGCTGCATAGACATTGCTACGAAGGGAGCGCTTCGTGAACTCGTTCCGGCGGGCCTGGTGGCAATAGGGGCGACATTGCTGGTAGGCTTTATCGGCGGTGTAATGGCAATAGGCGGTTTCCTCGCGGGCAATATCATGAGCGGCTTGCTGCTGGCCCTGTTAATGGGTAACGCAGGCGGGCTCTGGGATAACGCCAAAAAATATGTTGAAGCGGGGAATGAAGGCGGAAAAGGCTCCGTTGCACATAAAGCCGCTGTTGTCGGTGATACTGTAGGTGATCCGTTCAAGGATACCGCGGGACCGTCCATCAATACGCAGATTACGGTTGTTTCGCTGGTCGCATCGCTTACTGCCGGATTATTTGCAGTGTTCTCAATTTTCAAGTAATTATTTACAGCGTGATATATAACAAAAACAAAACATCCCCTCGTTTAATGAGGGGATGTTTTTGTTACATTCTTGTTTTCATTTTATGTCTTTTCCGGTCCTGGGTCCTAGCCCGATTATTTCCTTGAATGTTTTTTCCTTATATATGGTTTTAATTATATTGCGTATTAGCAGGAATATGATCGGCCCCAGTATCAATCCTACAAAGCCGACGAGCCTCAGGCCCACGTACGTTGCCAGCAGCGTAACCAGCGGATACATGCCGATCTGATGCCCGACTACTTTAGGCTCGATAGTATGCCTGATTACAAGCACTACGAGATAGAGAACAAGTATATATAATCCAAAACTGTAGTTGCCGGTAAACAGCAAATAAAGGGACCAGGGAATAAGGACGGTGCCTGTGCCAAGTATCGGCAAAGCGTCGATGACTGCTATGATAAAAGCGAGGAGCAGGGCATATTTCACACCTATGATGCTTAAACCCAGGAATACTTCCGCAAAAGTAACGCACATCATGATAAGGGCTGCTCTAAGGTAACCGAACAATGCCGCAAAAAGGTCATTCTTCAGCGCAACTATCCTTTTCATCCAGCTTTCGGGCAAGTGCCTTGTAATTGTGGCTGAGATTTTATCCCTGTCCATGGACATAAAATACGTAGCCATTATAGTGATGATGGTAAAAATCAAAATCCCGGGAAATGATACTGCGGTGACGTATGCGCCCTTGACAACGGATCTGCCGAAATTTGTAATCATACCGGAAATGTTTGCTATGACACTTCCAAGATTATCTGTAATTTCTGCAGGAAGCCAGTCAAAAGACGCGGAACTCCTGGAAATCAGGCTTACAATCTGTGTATACAGTTCGGAAAGAAATCCCGGCACCAGCGTCATAAAAACCTTAGCTTCTTTTATCAGCCTCAGGAAGCCCAGGACAAGCAGCGTCACTATGATGGCAATCAAAAGCAGCAGTAAAATCGGCGCCGATATTTTACGGCTGATGCGCAGCTTTGCGGACAGGAATTTAATAACCGGTTCCAACAATGAGGAAAGCGCAAAAGCTATTAAAAACGGTAATAAAAAAAATGCCAGCCGGAATGCAATCAATACGCCAACCGTCACCGAAAATAATACCAGTCCAAATATAGCAATTTTAGATAGAATGTTTTTGGTTTCTTGATTCATGAGGCTTTCTCCCGTTTACTATTTATATAATAAATTATGGATGCGCTTGAGTCAATAATACGCTTGGATTTGCCACAGTTATACGGGCTGCCGTAAAACGGGTAATGGCACGGATAAGGCTTTAAATATTTACTTTCCTGTTATTGTACCATCAGCCGCCAATGAAGCAATTCTATTTCCTAACCAATTAAAAAGTTTCCAGTAACTTCCTCCATGACCTGCCATGTCTCTTTGTATGTACCATCCATCAGGTCCAACCCAAGTTGGCGGCCCATCACCAGGTTTTTTCTGGTTGAATTTATGGCTTGTTTTTCCTTTGTTTGAATTTCACTTATCGCCTGGCCGTGCAAAAAGACCAGGCCAGGCTGTAGAACTCAGGAAAAGAGACTATAATTAAATCAGGTAGAATATCTAAAATATATAGCCTGACACCAAACCCTGTAAAAAATTATTGACAGGAGCGCCTTTATGATGGTACAATCCGGAACAACATACTTGCTGTATTATATGGCTGGCCAGGAAGCACAGGCTGTGCCGCAGGAGGAGTAAGTCGAAATGTCAAAGGTTGAAATACGCAAGGGCAGGTTCGGCATTCACGGGGGCCAGTATGTTCCCGAGACGCTGATGAATGCGCTGACAGAACTTGAGGAGGCTTATAACCGGTTTAAGACCGATGCCGGTTTTATATCGGAGTTTGAGGACTTGCTTGCCAATTATGCGGGCAGGCCGTCGATGCTGTATTATGCGGAAAAGATGACGAAAGACCTCGGCGGCGCGAAGATATACTTAAAACGCGAGGATCTCAACCATACCGGTTCGCATAAGATAAATAACGTGCTGGGACAGGTACTTCTTGCAAAAAAAATGGGCAAAACCAGGGTCATCGCGGAGACGGGCGCAGGGCAGCACGGTGTCGCCACGGCCACCGCCGCCGCGCTCATGGGGCTCGAATGCGAGATATTCATGGGAGAGGAAGATACGGAAAGGCAGGCCCTGAACGTGTTCCGCATGGAACTGCTGGGGGCGAAGGTACATGCAGTTACGAGCGGAACCAGGACGTTGAAGGACGCGGTCAATGAAACAATGCGCGAATGGTCCTGTCGTGTCGCGGATACGCATTACGTGCTTGGCTCCGTCATGGGGCCGCATCCTTTTCCAACCATTGTAAGGGATTTTCAGAGCGTCATAGGCCGCGAAACGAGAAAACAACTCATGGAGAGGGAAGGAAAGCTTCCTGACGCGGTGCTGGCATGCGTGGGAGGCGGCAGCAACGCAATAGGCATATTCCACGAGTTCATAAACGAGCCCTCGGTGCGGCTGATCGGCTGCGAAGGCGCAGGCCGCGGCGTCGATACTGGTGAAACCGCCGCTACCATGGCTGTTGGCAAAACAGGCATATTCCACGGAATGAAATCTTATTTCTGCCAGGATGAGTACGGGCAGATAGCGCCGGTCTATTCCATCTCTGCAGGGCTTGATTATCCCGGTATCGGACCAGAGCACGCATACCTTCGGGATGTTGGAAGGGCGGAATATGTACCGGTGACTGATGAAGAGGCTGTAGACGCCTTTGAATACCTTTCGGGGACGGAAGGGATAATCCCGGCGGTTGAAAGCGCGCATGCGGTCGCGTACGCAAGAAAGCTTGCCCCGACAATGGGCAGGGACCGTATAATAGTCATATGCCTCTCGGGAAGGGGAGACAAGGATGTCGCGGCGATAGCGCGCTACAAGGGGGTACGTATTTATGAGTAGGCTAAACAAAGTGTTTGACGGCAAAAAAGCGTTCATACCTTTTATAACGGCCGGCGATCCGTCCATTTCAACAACTGAGCGCCTGATTTTGAGCATGGCCGAAGCAGGGGCGGACCTTATAGAAATAGGAATACCGTTTTCCGATCCCATAGCGGAAGGCAAAGTGATACAGGATGCCGACGCAAGGGCGCTTGCGGGTGGTGCGACCACTGACGGCGTTTTTTCCATGGTTCGCCGCGTCAGGGAAAAATGTAATATTCCGCTGGCATTCATGACATATGCGAATCCCGTTTTTGCATACGGTACGGACAAATTCATGGCAAACTGTCGCGAAGCTTCAATTGACGCGATTATCGTGCCGGACCTGCCGTTTGAAGAAAAAGACGAATTAAAGCCGGCATGTGACAAATATGGGATTATCCTTATATCAATGATTGCGCCGACCTCTGCCGGCCGCATACGCATGATTGCTTCGGAAGCCGAGGGCTTTTTATACTGTGTATCGTCAATGGGCGTAACAGGAGTCAGGGAAGATATCGGCGGTTTTGCCGCGGAAATGGTAAGGCTTGCAAAGGAAGCGAAGGATATCCCTTGCGCCATCGGGTTTGGCATTTCCACGCCTGAACAGGCTGCGAAAGCCGCGTCGTACGCGGACGGCGTAATAGTGGGAAGCGCCATCGTTAAGATAATCGAGCGGCATGGAGTGAACTGCATACCCTATGTGGCAGAATACGTGAGGAAGATGAAAGAGGCGGTATCAAGCCGCAATATTTAACGTCAGGGCCATATATTTTCCGGATCTACGCCATAAACCTGCACGACTTCAAGTAATGGACTATTTGCAATATCATTTGGCGTCACAAGCGGGCCGCCGTCCGAATCCAGGTCGAAGCCATGCATGCGGTAGGCCTGCCAGACAAGATGCGAGCAGTGGGTACTGGTAATTTTATCTTTTTGCTTGTACTTTGGGTTAAAAATGCCTACGAATAAATCATACGGAATGTCAACCAGGTATTCGGACGCCGTTCTGGCAATGTTTTCCCTCAACTCGGGTGAGGCGTCTTTCAGGCGCAAAAGCATAAAGTTTGGGTAACTGGTCCACTTGCTGATATGCTGGATTGTCGAGTTGGTGCCCAGGACGACGGATTCCAGCGTCAGTCCGTTTGCGGCGTCAATGACAATAGCTGCATGCCCGTTTCTCCATCCGTAGGTATGGGACGACTTGGTTACCAGGATGTCGCCGTTTTGTACGGATGCCAGTTCGATGCCGTTTACGGGTTCGCCTTTTTCATTGACCAGAGTTTCCTCCCTCGAAACCGGGCTGTTTGGTTCGCATATGAAACTGACCTTGCCGAAAAAGCTTTCCTGGATGCGCAGGATGCGCTCCGCGGAATCCGGGTACCGGGCACGAAGCTCATCTACTGCCGGTTTTCCAAGCCCGGTCTGGAAATAGATCGTTTCGTAATCAGTCTCGCCCAGGTATTCTTTCGACAGTATCGGCACAAGGTCTGCCCTGGGATAACCGGGATAGATATGGGCCGTATTCTCGTCCAGGATGGCAATGATGACAAGGGAGAAAATGGTAATAAGCACCAATGACAAGACAATTGCAAGTATACGGCACAGTTTTTGCCCTTTTGAGGATTTCACCCGGTTGTCCCCTATATTTACAGTTTCAGAGCGGTTTGCGAGTTCCACCTATAGTTACCTGCCTTCCATGGTTACCTGCCTTCGCTATATTGAAGAACCTTCCTGCGTGACTTTGCCAGGCTGATTTTTGCAATAACGGCCATGGCAAACATTGCGGCCTTTTTATAAATAAATCTGAGCTTGACGGCCGGCAGGTAAAGCTTCGGCAGGATCAATGCAATGAATATATTAAGCCGGGTTTTTGGCTGACTGCTCAGGTACCTTGATAATGCCAGCCCCGTGTCGAATTGGCTGACATATATCAGCGAATACAAAAAGTTTATAATATCACTGCCGCTTTTCCGGCCCCAATATATATTGTACTGCTCATTCATGGATTGTTCAACATCGTGCTCATATTTACCGGCAATCCCATGTTTTGACGCGATTTCGACAATATCCGTGCCGGGCAGGAAATTCAGACCGTGCAGTTGCAATTCAAAAGGCCTTGCCAGTTCGGCGCATAGCTTGTATGTCATGCGAATATCGTTTTCTGTTTCAAACGGGTGCCTTAGCATGAAATCATATATTACCTGGGGTACTCTTCGCCTGCTCAGTATTTTGCTGGCCTCCAGTATATCCTCCTGTGTTTCGCCGCGGTGGAATATTTCTTTGCGTATGGCCGGGGAACCGCTCTGAATTCCCATGACCACCTTGTAAAGGCCTGCCCCTGCCAATTTGGAGATTACATAATCGTCTGTTTTTAAAGGATGTCCCCATATTTCAAATGGCAGGCGGATTTTTAAGGCATACTGGCGTGCAAATTCATCTACCCACTCCCTGTCGCATGGGAATATTTCATCCCAGAAATGCACCGTTTTTATTTTTTTCATATAGGACATCGCGTCCTCCAATTCGGAAATGACGCTTGACACACTCCTTAAACGCACAAACCTGCCTTTTCCCGTGTACATTCTTTTAATATTAACCGAGCAGCAATAAGAACAGGAAAAAGGGCAGCCCCTGGAGGCTGACAGTTCGTAGCCGGACGAAGCTGCCAGCGGATCGCCATGCACTAACCTGTTATTGCTGATGAAGAATTTATTGTCCGGTATGAACAGGGGATAGCCGAGTTCATCCAGGTTCTCACAAAGAGGGCGAAGTTCGTTAATAACAATATCCCGGGCCGGGCTTTCATTTGCGGCCTGACTTCCATGGCCCCGGTAACGACGATATGCAAGGTTTTTAATATCTTGATAAGGCTTCCTGTGCAATACCGCGTCCGCCAGTTCGACGATAGCATTTTCGCCTTCTCCCCTTAGCACAAAGTCCGCATGCTCAAGGCATTTTTCGGGGAATAGCGAAGCATATACGCCTCCCCATGCGAGCGGGATGTTGAAATTCCTCCGAAGCATATCGTTTACGGATAGAACCGTTTCAATATATAAGGAAGACATGACGCTGAGGCCTACCAGTCCCGGGTCCAGGGACGCGACAAGTCCTTTTAGCAGCGAAAGCTCCTTTTTTGTGATTTCTCCAGGTTTTGTGCTGTTAAAGTCTTTTATGAAAACGGCATATACCTTAAAGCCGGCGCTTATGAGCGACCTTTCAAGAAATCGCACACCTAACGCTTTCGGATTGTAAAAGCCTATCAGCAGTATGGGCTTGTCATCCATTGTTTTATCCATATAAGGCTCCCCCGGTTTTTTGTATATAATGCCCCAGAAAGGGAAAAAGCATGCAATTATAAAACGGATGAAACAGCGGATAGGGACTAACAGGCTCTGTAGGCTTGATGCATAATGTCCTTGAATAAAGCCGTCACCCTGGTTACTGTCCGCCCCTGTCCCCGAATTGCAGCAGTTTTCCATAATGGCTTGTACTAATAATTGGCTTACATATGACTGTTTTGTGGTAAAATAATATTCAATGATTTATAAAGTTAACACGCGGGCCTTTATAGCATTTTAAGGACAGGGTTAAGAGGCAGGAATAAAATAAGTGGAAGAAAAAGGAAGGGAAAAAGCAATGATATACCATCTGGAAGAAGCTGATGTGGTGTTGCGTGAGCTTGAGTCGGCAAAATCGGGCATTGACTCCGGCGATGCTGCCTCAAGGCTTGAAAAATACGGTCCGAACAAGCTGGCCGAAGGTAAGAAGAAGACAGTTCTGCAAAGGTTTCTTGAGCAACTGACTGATCCCATGGTCATTATCCTGTTAGTTGCGGCATTAATATCGGGTATAGTGAAGGAAATAGTTGACTCGGTCATTATAATGGCGGTTGTTGTTGTTAATTCAATCCTCGGTGTGGTCCAGGAAGGAAAGGCTGAAAAAGCAATCGAAGCCCTTCAGAAAATGTCGTCGCCTTATTCAAAGGTAAGGCGTGACGGGCACCTGATGCGGATTAAGTCCGAGGAGATTGTGCCGGGGGATATCGTCCTGCTGGAGGCCGGTGATGCCGTCCCTGCAGATATGAGACTGACAGAGACCTCAAGCCTGAAAATCGAGGAGGCATCGCTGACGGGCGAATCCGTCCCCGTGGAAAAATCCAGCCATGCGATGAATGCGGGAGAGAAGGGTGATATACCGCTTGGAGACAGAGTTAATATGGCTTACATGGGAACCAACGTAGTTTATGGACGAGGCGAGGGCGTTGTGGTTCATACCGGAATGTCGACGGAGATGGGCAAAATCGCCAGCATCATATCCGGTACCACTGAAGAAAAAACACCGCTGCAGAAAGCGCTGGCCTCCCTTAGCCGTATACTGACCATTTGCGTTATTGCCATCAGCGTCTTCATTTTTGCTTTCAGTGTACTGCGAAGCGGCGGGTTTTCAGGCGGTTATGTACTGGATATGTTTCTTCTGGCAGTGAGCCTGGCCGTGGCAGCTATTCCTGAGGGCCTTGTCCCCGTCGTTACGGTTGTGCTGTCCATCGGCGTTACCAGGATGTCCAGGCGCAATGCCATTATAAGAAGGCTTACGGCGGTGGAAACGCTGGGATGCACACAGGTTATATGCTCTGATAAAACGGGCACCCTGACCCAGAATAAAATGACGGTTGTCGATACGTATGGAGATGCCCGGGAACTTGCCATATCCATGGCACTATGCAATGACGCCTGTTTTACGGACGATTGCGGGGGAATAATCGGTGAGCCGACGGAGAGCGCGCTTGTCCATCATGCTTATGAGCAGGGGTTTCACAAATCCGAATTGGAAAAAACAATGCCCCGCGTTGCAGAAGCGCCTTTTGATTCGACAAGGAAAATGATGTCCACTATTCATAAAGATCCCGAAGGCAAGTTTGTCCAATACACTAAAGGCGCTCCGGACGTAGTATTGAACATATGCACGCATATACTGGCGTCCGAAGGAGTTGTGCCGCTTACCGACGGACTTCGTTCCAAAATACTTGAGGAAAACGGGAGAATGGCAGGAAAGGCTTTGCGTGTCCTGGGTTCTGCAATGAAGAAAATGGATGAAATGCCGGGAGATATTTCACCCGGGAAGCTCGAAAAGGACATGGTTTTCATCGGCCTGGCGGGCATGCTGGACCCGGTTCGCCCCGAGGCGAAAGCAGCGATAGATATATGTCGCAAGGCCGGTATCAAGCCTATTATGATTACCGGCGACCATCGTGATACCGCGGTGGCTATTGCGGAAGAACTTGGCATTATAACCGACGAAAGCCAGGTGATTACCGGGGTTGAGCTGTCACAGCTAACGGATGAAGAGTATGCTGGAAAAACCGGCCAGTACTCTGTTTATGCCCGTGTCCAGCCCGAACACAAGGTCCGTATTGTAAATGCCTGGAAACAGAAGGGGTTTGTTACCGCCATGACGGGCGACGGTGTGAATGACGCACCGGCATTAAAATCAGCCGATATCGGCGTTGGTATGGGGATCACCGGTACGGATGTCTCAAAAAATGTGTCCGACATGGTGCTGGCAGATGATAATTTTGCCACTATTGTCACGGCGGTAGAAGAAGGGCGAAGAATTTACGATAATATCCGAAAAGCAATACAGTTCCTGCTTTCATCAAACCTTAGCGAGGTAATTGCGCTATTTACCGCCACAATCATGAATTTCAGGCTCTTTGCACCCATACACATATTGTGGATCAACCTTGTTACGGATATGTTTCCTGCAATAGCGCTGGGAATGGAAGCGCCTGAACCGGATATTATGGAAAAGCCGCCACGAAGCATGAAAGAAGGTATTTTTGCAGGCGGCATGGCAACCGGCATTATATTTGGAGGCATTGTGATAGCGGCGCTTACGCTGGTATCCTACTTTATTGGCAGCAAAGTGTCACATGTCACAGGAATGACGATGGCGTTCCTGACCATGTGTGCCTGCGAGATTTTCCACTCGCTGAATCTCAGGTCAAGAACAATCTCCATATTCAGGCTGAAAACACGCAATAACTATTTGCTTGGAGCCATGCTGCTGTCATTTATACTGACGCTGGCGGTAATATATATTCCTGTGGTTAATACGGCATTCGGGCTTGAACCCCTGTCGCCCGGCAAATTAATAACGTCTGCAGGAATTGCGCTGTTGGTTATACCGTTCGTTGAACTTTTCAAACTGGCCTATTCGCTTGCCGGCAAATAATTCCAGGCCTGAATTGTGTTTTTGCCGGGAATAAACAACAGGAGGATTGCTATGAATTGGTTAAGAAGATTTATGGCGGGCAGGTACGGGGCGGATCAGCTCTCAATGGCACTGCTTATATTATCGATTCTATTTACCGTTATTGCCCGGATAGCAAGGCTGCCGCTTCTTGTTTTTATAGGCTATCTGCCCCTTATAGCATGTGTTTACAGGATGCTGTCCAGGGATATCAACAGGAGAAGAATGGAGAACTATAAATTTTCAATGTTGATAAGCCCTGTTTATTCATGGTTCAGAAAAATGCGGATGCGCATGGCGGAAAGGAAAACCCACAAGTTTTTCACCTGCCCCGGGTGTAAGGCGCATCTGCGGCTTCCGAGAGGCAAGGGGAAGATTATTGTCACATGCCCGAAGTGCAGGACCGAGTTTAAGGCCAAAACATGATTCACCGGGTTTATCATGCATATCGCCGAATAATATTGCAAGGGCTCAGAATTTCTTCATGATTTTGCCGACAACAAAAGTAACAAGGAGCAATCCGAAACCGAGAGTAATATTTACGGGAACGAAAATATACTCCGAGAATACTTCAAGCTCGTAAACATTGCTGCATGTTAGCAGTGAAACGAAGAAAACGGCAATGAAAAAAGTATTGATGAAAGGCTTATTATCCGGGCTTTTCAGTAACGTTTTGGGTATGTAAAGAGCGGCAAAGCTCAGCGCGAAAAGCAGGACATAGTCGGTAAGTATCCATATGCTTATAACAGCAGTTTCGATTCCGGCAAGCGCGTTCAATGTGGATATTTCCTTTGTAGCTTCGTAAAATGGGATCGGCATTTTATTGACAACCGTCGAACCGAAAAGCCCGATCGGCACAAATAGAACCAGGATTGTCAAAAGTGTGAGGAACAGCATGGAATTGGTGCCTTCCTTTTTTAGCTTTTCCTTGTTGTTGACAAGGTCGGAAATCAGGAAGAGGAAAGGGAAGTATGCCCACACGGCGGTGATGCCGATGCTGCCGGTCATGACCGGGATTATATCGAGATAGGTTATAGGAGTCAGGTTTGATATCCTTATTTCAGGTATGAGCAGCAAGTTCGATATGGCATATACAAACACAACAACGGGCAGAAAAATTTCATTCATCCTTGCCAGTACCACAATGCCGGGTCTCAATGTAAATCCGACAAGCAACGACATTACGAGGAGGAATAAAATGATATCGGAATGTGGGAAAATCGTGGTGACGATCCTCTCGGCAAAACATCTCATATTGAGTGCCACACATATGGCAATCCATACAAACAAGACTATACAGGCGGCTTTCCCGGCAACTTTACCCAATATGTCCTGCAATATATCGACAAGCGAAACATCCCGATACCTGTTGAATAATTTTTGTAGCGGGAACAGGAACAGCAGAATCAGGCCCAACGAAACCAAGGGGCAAAGCCAGGCTGCCTGTCCTGCCGCTTCAGAGGCAAAAACCGGTACGAACCTTATGGATGGCGAACATGCCATATTTACCATTATAAACAACATTTGCCTGAGTGATATTTTATCGCTCCTGTAAGCATGTTTTCTCCCTTGTCATATTAAAACTATTTACATTTAGACTATTCATATATTACGGCAAGACCTTTAACGTCATGGCCGGATTCCGGCCATCTCCGGCATCGTCCTGGAAATGCTGGCTTCTCCGTCGGGATGCGCCAGGTAGTACAAGCCTGCCGCCGTTGCCGCGCAAAGCAGCATAAGATATACCACGATATCCTTTTTGCGGTTGTGCTTCAACATGTAATATATTTCTATAATGCCCATTGCAAGCATAAACAGCAAGAATAACACCATGGATGCCGAATCCCCTTTCCCTGCGCAATTATTTCTTTTCTCCTCCCAAGTCTACACTCTGTCTGAATACGAATGACCTGACAATATGTGATTTTACCTTTATGTTGATTTTTATCCCGGGATATATTTCTTTCCAGTCGGCTTTGATTCTTTCCCATTTTAACGGGTATTTATGCCTTATCGTGTCTCCAATGTCAAAAATGTCGACGCCGTGGCGGCGGGCAAATGAGAGCGCGCTTTCAATCTCGTGCAGCACAATTCCGGCTTGTTGCTTTTCCAATTAATCAATTTCAAGATTGCTAAAAATATTAATTTGGGATTGTTGCTCAGTTATATAGGACTTAAGGCTTACCATGATTGTAACCTCATCGGGAACATCATTTTTAAAATCGGCTGTTATTTTTGAATCCGAAACTACGGTTTCGAGCATAACTTCCTGGCCGGATGAATCTTTTACCTCAAGCATGCACGAACGCACTTCGCCGGCAACCCAGTTTACACCCCTTGCGGCGCTGCCGGGTATGGAACCGGCCAGGCTTGTACCTTTAAACACCGCAAATCCGTCAAGCACGATGGGTGTTTTACTGCTTTCGTTTCCGGCGCCGGTTTCCGGCAATAAATGAATAGCCGGAACGTATACGTCGGATAGGCCGTAATCGAATTTAGTGATGACTTCCCGTGTTTTGACCGGCCTTGTGGTTGACAGGTGTTCCGATTCTTTAAACAAGCCGTCCAGAACGTCGGCAATCAGGTCGTTGGCAGTGTTGCCCAAGCGGATAACCTGTTGGCGTCGGAGCCGATAACAACGGCCATTCTTACGTAAAGCCTGTTTTCCCTGTTGCGTATGAAAAAGTCCAGGTAGTCCAGGATATTCTCTCTTCCTGTTTCTTACCTTGAGATTGGCAGGACGAACCTTGTTGAACTTCAGCGGCAACCGGATGAATGTATCCTCCGCCTGCTTTACCCCCTCGCCGGAAACCAGCGGCGAAAGGTAAGGCACCCCGAAGGTTTCCAGCTTTGACAGGTGCCATAACAGGATGATCATGCCGACGACAAGCCCGAAAAGACCTGCCAGGCTTCCCATGACTGTAAGGAGAAATCTCCATAGCCTGATTGCGTTGCTGAAATCCTGGTTCGGCATGACGAACGATGCGGTTGATGTTATTGCAAGCACCACCACTACGACAGGCGAGACCAATTTTGCGGTAACCGCGCTCTGCCCTATTACTATTGTGCCGACTATTGTTATGGCCTGGCCGACGGAACGTGGTATCCGGAGGCTTGCCTCAAACAATACTTCAAATGATACGAGCATGAAAAGTGTTTCGGCGAATGTGGGAAATGCGACGTCCTTACTGGATTCGGCTATGGCAATGGCCAGTCTGAAGGGTATGAGCTCGGGATGATAAGATGTAGTTCAATGCACAGGTTCTGCGTTTTAATTTTTCGCCTTACTATTGAAGTATTGGTTCTGAGTGTTTCCACGAAAGAATCTTTTGAGCCCTTGGTTACGTTTTCGATGGTGGGCTCGGTGATTGCCCTTTTTTAGAATCCTTTGGTATCAAACAGGACTGCTGTTTTACAATTATCCAGCACCAGCGCGCAGCTTCCGCTCATGACAGCGTTGACCGCTTTCACGATATCGCCGGTAATGGTCTGTGACGGGAAATATATTATGCCGGATTCAACGAGACGGATTACGTCTTCCATGCTCCCGGCCTCCCGGAACCGCTGTTCCATTACCAGCGGCTTCAGGACGAAGTCGCTGACGAGCGAAGGGTCGGACAGACCGTCTACGTATAGAAGATATGCGGAAAGCGTTGCGTTGCCGCCTATGTCGAAATACCTGAAAACTATGTCCGAGTTGCCGTCGAGGATTTTCCTTAGATTTTGTGATGTCAGCGGCATGTCGTTGGACTGTTCTCTTATATTTTGCCGGTTATTATCATTTCCTCCGGTATTCCGTGTACTTTCACTACTTTTGATTTTTCTCTTCCTATTGAAAAGCATGACTGTTCACCCACCGTTATTTTCGGCAGATACGGGCTTATTTATACTTGTTCTTTCACGGTTTGCCTTTTTAGGGTATATGAGTAAAGAAGTTAATATTAACCTCCGTGCAGGGCGGCCAATATTCCGCTAAGATGACGTTTGACAGTTGGTTTTGTTTTGAAAGTATTCCCTGGGGGACACGCAATATTTCTTTAAAAAAGCGCGGTAGAAACACGAATAATCGCTGAATCCGCATTGTTGTCCCGCCTTGGTATAATCGACTCCCGAGTTGATTAACGCCTTCGCGTTTTCGAGCCGTTTTTCAATTATATATTGATATACGGTCTTGCCGGTTAGTTTTTTGAACGATCTCATAAAATAATACTTGCTCATGCAAACGAATTTTGCCAGCTCGTCGATGCTTATATCCCGGTCAAGGTTTTCGTTAATATATTGTTCAAGTATTGCAAGCAGCTGGTTTGGCTTTAATTCATCAGTGAGCGTAATGGTTGCATGGTCGTTTATATACTGGTTCAAAATAACAAACAATTCCGTCAGGTATGCATCTGCCAGCAAATCGTACCCAAAAGGTTTTGTTTGCTTTAGGATGAGAATATTGCCGAGGGTTAGCCGGAGCATATTAAGAACGTCGTGCGGAAAGCGGTAAACCCTGTGTTTATTGCATTGAAAGCATTCGGCCAGGTTAATTTTGTTTTGTGAAAGCTTGTCAAGCTTCTCCGATGTAATATCCAAAACAATCCTTTCATAAGGTGTGGACGGATTTATCAATATTGGGCAATGGGTTTCATTTTTATTGATAAAAAGAATATCTCCCGCATTAAGCTTAACAATTCCGTTGCAGGTGTGATATGCTATTTCGCCGCCCACAAGCATGTACACTTCGTAATACGGGTGCATATGGGGACGCAAATTGCTGTTTCCGATATCCGAATAGTAAAAAATGTCAAATCCCTCTTCCAATTCTTGAAGGTAGGAATCGTAAATACCTTTTTTTAATTTCATTTATTTATCCGCTCCAATAATAAAGAGTTTACCGGGATACTCATGCCTTTGAAGACGGTGTTAATTTTAATTATAACTATTTTTTTTAATAAAGCAACATTAACAATATAAATGAACATTTTTAACATAGTCATTCATCAAGATTAAATGATATGCTTACATTACAGCGATGAAAAATCGCGCATATCATTGTAATCTCTTAATCGCATATACGGCTGAAATTGGCTTGAATGGCTTGTTTTGCTTAATAAACATTGCAAAAAGTGTTTTTTTATATGTATTTGCTGCAGAATTTGACGGAAAGACTAAAGTGAAAGAGTTTGAATTATGCAATTGCAATAACAGTTGGTATTAATTTCAGTTAGCCTAGGAAACTGAAATTGTAACAAAATATAAAAGGAGGGTACCTAGCAATGAAAAAAAGAAGACTATTTGCATGTTTATTGGTATTGCTTATTTTGGTCAGCGCCGCAGGATGTGGTAATGCGGACAAGCAGGCTAAAAAGGCAGAGGATACAAAGACAAGCAGCCAGGGTGCGACGCAATCAAATGATACGTCCGGTTCGGCGCCTTCTTCCACGGCACCCGAAGAAAAACCAAAAGTTGATATGGGTGTAGATAAAATTGTCATTGCACATTTGGCGCCTTTGACAGGAGATGCTTCATTCCAGGGCCAAATACTGGTTAATGCGGCACAGATGGCGGTGGATGAAATTAATGCCAAGGGCGGCATTAACGGAGTCCCGATTGAGTTTATACCCGTTGATGAAACATCCAGCACGAATACAGGAATCGAGGCGGTGCGTAAAGCCATTGAGCTTAAGCCGGTAGCTGTAATAGGACCAAACCGCTCCGGCACCATACTTGCCGCCGAGGCCCTTTGGAAAGAGGCAAAGATACCGTTCATAACCGACGGAACAAATGCCGGTACGACTCAAAAGGGCAATCCTTATACCTTCCGCATACAGATACCGTCTACCTACTGGATTCCAATTCTTGCCCACACTGCGAAAGAATATTACAATGTGCAGAAACCGGCTGTCCTATACGGTACGAATGAATATTCCAAAGGCCTGTGGGACGCTACGGAACCGGCTCTTGCCCAATATGGCCTGAAAGCTGTAACTGTCCAGACGTACAATGACGGCGACCGTGATTTCACCGCTCAACTCCTCGAAATAAAAAAGGCCGGAGCCGACGCGTTATTCCTCTATGGTTATGAAGCTGAAATGGGGGTTATTTTAAGGCAGCGTGTAGAACTCGGGATGAAAGACCTCCTTGTATTCGGCGAACGGGGATGCAGCTCGCCGGCAATTGAACAGCTCGCCGGAATAAACAACATCGAAGGCCTGGTATGCAGCACAACATTGTCGCAGGGAGATCCTGATCCCCGCGAAGCAGGAGTTTATTAGAAAGTACGCGGAGAGGTTTAAATCCGCACTTTCGCCGACACATGTCAATCATTACGATTCGATATATATTCTTGCAGATATTATCGGTCGCGTAGGACCCGATTCCGAAAAAATACAGGTGGAACTCTCGAAGCTGGATTATAAAGGAACGCTCGGCCACTACCGGGCAGATAAGGAAGGCAACCTGGTGCATACGATTTATACCCAGGTATTCAAGGACGGAAAGTGGAATCTCCTTCTAACGGAAGATTATCCTGTTGAAAAGTAGCATTTACGGGCTGAAAGCCAGGTCGCCGGCATTATTTAAAATGCCGGTGACCGCGGCCGGCCCGTGGAGATGAGGCTGGTGATAATTTGAATTCAATGGACCTACTTCAACTGGTTCTAAATGGCTTGGCAATGGGTGTTCTTTATACGCTGCCCGCCTTGGGCATATCATTAATCTGGAATGCCTCCGGATTATTCAATTTTGCACAGGGCGACCTGTTAACCCTGGGCGGTTATGTAATGCTCACGCTGTTCAGCAGGTTGAGCATACCTTTTGTCCCGGCATTTATATTAACTGTGGCGATCATGGGATTGCTGGGTTACTTTCTCAGCCGTATTTATTTTTATCCTATGCTGAAAAACAATGTAAATCCGCAGATAATTCTGATAGGTACGGTGGCTTTGTCGGTGTTTATCCGCAACCTGATACTTGTCGTCTGGGGTTCCACCCCGCAGACATATAGCAATCCCTTTGGTTCCGAGGTTCTGCAGTTCGGCAATTTGTATTTAATGCCGCACGTAATATGGATAATAGCAATTGTAGCAATTCTTCTTTCATTGCTGCAGTATTTTCTTCGCAAAACAATCGTGGGAACCGCAATGCGGGCCGTGGCCCAGAGCCAGACAGCGGCGTGGCTTATGGGCATAAGGAATGACCGCATGATTGCATTTACCTTTCTGCTAAGCACAGCAATAGCCGCTGTGTCAGGGGTGCTGGTATCCCCGATTTTTCCCATGACCCCGTCGATGGGCGGAACCATAGCGGTCAAGACAATGGCGGCAGTCCTTATCGGGGGCTTGGGAAGCTTTGGCGGAGCCCTTATAGGCGGCGTATCCGTGGGCATTGCGGAAACCTTGTTCGCATCGCTTATCGACCCCGCGTATAGGGATATCTTTGTGTTCGGCGTGCTTATGATGTTTTTAATCTTCAGACCCGGCGGAATTTTCAGGGCTCAGGTTTCTGAGAAGATTTAGGAGGATTACGGCATGGCAAAAATAATAGCTCTATTACGCAGAAATATGCTCCTGATAATAGGGCTGGTACTTCTGACAGTTCCATACTTTACTTCCCAGTACCAGTTCTATGTAGTAGAACGGGGAGTGCAGAACGCCGTTTTAGTGCTTGGTTTAGTGATTCTGATAGGCTTCAGCGGTATGATGACATTGGGATGTGCCGGTCTTCTGGCGGTTGGCGCCTATTCTTATGCGATTCTTCTTGTAAAATTAGGCTTATCGCCTTTTCCGGGCGTCATTATTGCCGTGGTTTTTACAACTCTTTTGGGAACTTTGCTGGCGTTTCCGGCATTCAGGCTCTCCGGCCCTTTTCTTGTGGTTGTTACCATAGGTTTCGGGGAAATAATCCGCATTCTTCTTCTCAACCTTGAGTCAGTTTCAGGAGGGGCGTACGGAATAAGCGGATATTCGAAATTAGTGTCGGATTCCAGGCTGTTCTACTTCTTGATGGTCGCATCGCTTGTATTGCTTGCCTTTGGGATTAACAGGATTGACAAATCTATAATAGGTTTGGCTTTGAAATCTATCCGGCAGGACGAAATAGCCGCCGAAGTTATGGGTGTTGATGTAAGACGCGCCAAAGTGCTGGCATATTCACTGTCCTCCATGCTGGCAGGTTTATCGGGAGTGTTTCTGGCAAACCTCACGGGGTATATAAGCCCCGATTCATTTACATCCGCTGAAAGCGCCACGTACCTGCTGATGGTTGTCATGGGCGGCATGAGCCATCCGCTGGGAGCTGTGATATCATCAATAGCCCTTACCTGGCTGCCCGAAGTTTTGCGCTTCCTGTCAAGCAGCCGTCTGCTGGTATATTCGTTCGTACTGCTGGTATATATCAGGATGAGATGGACTAAATCCGACCAGTCATTCACGGCGGCAGGCATCGCGGGAAAAGTGAAGACCCTTATAAAAGCAAGCAAAAAGTAATTAAGCAGAGGAGTAGCAGCCATGAATATAAGCGACACCAATATAATACTGGGAATTAAAGGCTTGACCAAGAGATTCGGCGGTCTTGTAGCTGTAAACAGTCTTTATGCGGACATTGAGGCAGGTAAAATAAGCGCGCTTATAGGACCTAACGGATCAGGCAAGACGACGGTTCTTAACCTGATAACAGGCGTATATACTGCAGACGAGGGCAGTATTGAATTCCTGGGCGAACAGATTCAGACGCTTCGGCCGCATTTGATATGCTGGCGCGGGATTGCCCGCACATTTCAAAACATTCGTATTTTAAAGCATCAAACGGTGCTGGAAAATGCATTGTTGGGCCTGGGATTCGGCAACGGCGGAGCGGGCGTCATTCAGACGGTGTTTCATACGCCGGGGTATAAGAAGGAGACCGCCTCCAATATTGAAAAGGTGACTGAAATCCTGGATTTTGTGGGCATGGCTGATTTACGGAATGAACTTGCACGCAACTTGCCTTATGGCAAGCAGAAAATCCTTGAAATTGCCAGGGCTCTTGTTACTTCACCCAAATTGCTGCTTTTGGATGAACCGGCGGCGGGACTGAATTCACAGGAAATTCGCGGATTAATAGGATTGATTAGAAAAATTAACGAGCAGGGCATATCAATACTCCTGATCGAGCATCGCATGGAAATGGTCGGAGAACTGGCAAATTGGGTTTTTGTCCTTGATCACGGCAGCAAGATAACGGAAGGTCCGTATGCCGCAATCAAGGAGAATCCGGATGTAATTCAGGCTTATCTGGGCAGAAGGAAGGTGTAGGCTTGCTTAAAATTGAAAATTTGACAGTGGGGTATTCATCAGTTCCGGTAATACACTCAATAAACCCTTGAAGTTCCCAAAGAGAAAATCGTGGCACTGCTGGGAGCGAACGGAGCCGGGAAATCGACCACTCTCAAGGTTATTTCAGGACTGATAAAACCAATATCGGGAAGTATAGAATTTTGTAACAACGACATAACAAATAATCGCCCGGATGAAATTGTAAGGCTTGGAATAGCGCACGTGCCGGAAGGACGGCTGATATTTCCCGGATTGACTGTTTTTGAGAATTTGAGAATAGGGTCTTATACGTGCAAATACACGCCGACTGAATTTAAAGCATCCCTTGAAAAATGCTACGAGCTGTTTCCTCGTCTCGTAGAACGGAAGAATCAGCTTGCCGGCACGATGTCCGGCGGGGAACAGCAGATGCTGGCTATCGGCAGGGCGATGATGTCCAATCCGAAGCTGCTTATGCTGGATGAACCATCCTTGGGGCTGGCTCCGGTGGTAATTGATTCTATCATGGATAAAATCAGGGAAATTAACCAGCAAGGAACGACAGTGCTTCTTATTGAACAAAATGCCGAAGAACAAAATGCCGAACTGGCGCTCGAAATTTCGCATTTTGCCTATGTGCTGAATGTAGGGGAAATTGTGCTTGCGGGAGACAGTGACAAGGTATCCAAAGACAAATCCATGCTTGAAGCATATCTTGGAGGTCTTGAGCAAAATTAACCGGCAGTTTTTTAGGCGTTGAGCGGCAGAGAAGCATTGGTTTAGCCGGACTTGACTTTAAATAATCATATAAAAAAATACGGAGGATTTTACAATGAAAGCAGCAGTAAAGGTTGACGATTCTAAAAGATTGGAAATAATGGACTTGCCCGTGCCTGATCCCAGGCCGTCGGAAGCATTGATAAAGATTAGGGCAACCGGTATATGCGGATCGGATGTCGCGATAAGAAATAACACTTTCATGGGCAGACACGGCAGGGTTAAAACGCCTCTAATCCCCGGACATGAATTTTGCGGCGAAGTTGTTGCCCTGGGCTCGCAAGTGCGTAAAATAAAAGTTGGCGACAGGGTAACAACAAGTGCGATTCTTGGATGCGGAGAATGTTACGCATGCCATACCCACATTCTTAACAGGTGCAGAAAATGGATTCATGTAGGCATAGATTCCCCGGGGTGTTTTGCGGAATACGTTGCAGTGGATGAGGAAATTCTGTTTCCCGTGCCCGATTTTATTCCGGATGAACATGCTTCGGTACTGGAACCTGCCACAACGGCCGCAAGGGCTGTCAGGACAAATAAAATTTCACCCGGCAGTTTCATAGTGGTATTTGGCCCGGGACCGTTCGGCTTGCTCAATATGCAGACAATGCTTGCCACTTCACCGAAACGGCTGGTAATGGTAGGGTTGAGCTCAGACAACGAAAGGCTGAAAACAGCATTGCAGCTTGGAGCGACTGATATAATCAGGAGTGATATTGAGGATCCTGTCGAGAAAATAAATGAAATGACAAAAGGCAAGGGAGCGGATGTAGTAGTAGAAGCCACGGGAAAAGTCCAGGTTGTGACGCAGGCGATAGAAATCGCTGCCGGAGGCGGGTTGATACTCATGGGCGGAAGCGGTTTTAACGGACAGGATGTATGTTTTAAACCCTGGAATGTGGTTCGTGACGAAAAAACCCTCAAGGGCCTTCAGGGATTTGAATGGGCTGATTATTCACTGGCAGTGGACCTGTACGCAACCGGGAAATTGAAAATTGAGCCCTTGATTTCCAAAATCAGGCCGCTTTCCGAAATTAATGAAGCCTGCGAGCTTGTTGAAGCTAAAAAGGCAATGAAGATAATCATCCGTCCTTAACACATTATTTACATAGCTGCGTTGATAATACGCGATATGGCCTTATGAAATAATACAAATAATCGGAAAAATTTTTTATACAACAACCATTTGCGCATATTATAATGTGAATGAATTAACAAAGTTTTAGATAATTAAGCCTAAGAGGAGATGAAACACATGCAGCAAAATATGCGCAAATGGTTGTTTTCTTTATCTACATCGGTAGAGAGGCAAGCCATGCCGATCATGACATATCCGGGGCTTAAGCTGGCGAACACGAATATAACGGAAATTGTAAAATACGGCGAAGCACAATTTAAGTGCATTGAAGCGCTGGCAAACAGATTTCCCTCATCGGCCGTCATGACCATAATGGATCTGTCCGTTGAAGCGGAAGCATTCGGATGCCCGATAAGGTTTTCCGACACGGAAGTCCCCACGATATATGGAAGGATCGTCAGTGACAGGGACTCCGTCATGGCACTTGAAGTGCCTGAAGTCGGGGAGGGAAGAACAGGCGCGTATATTACCGCGGCTAAGCTGGCTGTAAAGCATATCAAGGACAGGCCTGCCTTTGGCGGGCAAATAGGGCCTTTTTCGCTGGCCGGAAGGCTTTTTGACATGACAGAGATAATGGCCGCGATATTGCTGGAACCGGAAACGATTCATATGCTGCTTGAGAAAGTGACACACTTCCTGGTGGAATATGCGAAAGCGTTCAAGCAAACCGGGGCAAACGGGATTATAATAGCGGAGCCTGCGGCAGGGCTGCTGTCGCCGGAACAGTGCGAGGAATTTTCATCGGCGTACGTGCAAAGAATCGTTGAAGAAGTCCAGGATGATTATTTCATGGTCATTCTCCACAACTGCGGCAACACGAAAAAGCTGGTCGGTTCCATGATTAATACCGGGGCGATGGCTTTTCATTTCGGAAACGCGGTTGACATGAGGGACATCATGCCGCAGATTCCCTGGGGAAGGATTGCGTTTGGAAATATTGACCCCATATCCATATTCAGAAACGGGACGGTGGAAGACGTCAGGGCGAAAACATGGGAATTGCTTGAGCAGACCTTCAACTACAAGAATTTTGTTATTTCTTCCGGCTGTGACATCCCGCCGGGCACTCCAGTGGAAAATATAGAGGGGTTCTTTACAAAGGTCGAGGAATTCAACATGGCGATGCTGAAGCTCCTGAGGAAGTAAGCATACCCTGATTGGCGGGGTTGAAATAAAAATTGAAAAGGGGTCATCGTCATGGCAGGATATTGGTATCTTCTTGTATTCTGCGGTTGCGTGATTCAAGCCGCCTTTATAAGGTACGAGTATGCTGAAAAGCCCGGAGCTGCTTTAGTGCTGAAAGGCTTGGCCTCGGCAGTATTCGTATTGCTCGGTTTCTCATTATTGCCGGTCTGTACAGATCCGTATTTTGGACGTCTTGTAACGACCGGCCTTATTTTTGGCGCAATAGGGGATGTGCTTCTGGCCTTGAAGCTGCTGCTGGACGGTAAAACGGCACAGAATGTATTTATGGCAGGTATCGCGGCATTCCTTGCCGGGCATGTTCTTTATATCGCCGCGCTGATAACGCGCGATATAGGCGCCTTATGGGTGGGCGTTCCTGTATGTGCCGTCCTGTCGGTGGCACTGCTGCCTTTTTTCATACTGCGGCGTATTGAAGTCGAAAAAAATATAAAGAATTTCGGAATCGTATACGTTGTAATGATTTTGCTGATGACGGGCGCTGCCGCGGGACTGCTTGCCATACAGCCTTTTAACCCGGGATATTTGCTGTTTGCCGTCGGCGCAGTGTTTTTCACACTAAGCGACATTGTTCTAATATTCGCTCTTTTCGGGAAAAAGAAGCATCAGTCATTTCGAGCAATTAACCTGTCCGCGTATTATGCCGGGCAGGTATTGATTGCGTTGAGTTTGATGCTGGTATAACGGGCCTTTTACATTTGAGAGGCTGCGGAAGCTTTTCCTGTTGTTTTTCCTCCCGATATACGCGTATCGGAAAACCGGGCGCGCCTGAGTGGGTTTGGTCATGCCTGCAATGATTGCCGCCCGGGTTGTTGCCGCCGGCTCAAAGCATATTGCAGAGTTGAAACGTTATTGCCTGCGGCTCTTGCGCAGACATTGCCTGCGGCTGCGGCGTTTGATGAGAATGTTTTGTAAGAAAGTTCTATATGTTATATTATTTAAATGATACCTGCATAAGATAATTATTGCGGTATGCTTGTAATATTTGTCCAATGGATTTATTTGGAATGGGTAAATATGTTTTATGACCGGCTGAAACTTAGAGTGTATTTGTTTGAGGTGAATGGTGACAAAATTTCTGATAAGACTTTTTATCAAAGATGGCGAGAATACGAAAAGCGCACGTGTCCGTGAGACCTATGGGAAATTTTCCGGGATTGTGGGTATTGTGACGAACTTCCTTCTTTTCGTTATTAAAATAATCGCAGGAATACTATTTCAGAGTATTTCAATTACGGCCGACGCTGTCAACAACCTTTCGGATATGGGTTCATCGATTGTTACTCTAATAAGCTTCAAGATATCCGGAAAACCTGCGGATGCCGAGCATCCTTACGGCCATGCCAGGATGGAGTATGTTTCCGGCCTGATAGTTTCTTTTACCGTTCTTGTACTGGGAACCCAGCTCATGCGGCAATCTGTTGTAAAAATAATACATCCGCAGCAAGTAAGTTACTCCTGGCTGGCAATAGCAATACTGGTTGTATCAGTGCTGATAAAGGTTTGGCAGTGCCTGTTTTATCGAAAAATCGGCAGGTTAATTAATTCCTGCGCGATAATGGCCGCTTCCGTTGACAGCCGGAATGATGTCCTTGCGACTTCCTCCGTCTTAGTGGCCGCCCTGGTTACTTTATTTTCCGGGATAAACCTGGATGGCTATATGGGCGCCGCAGTTGCAGCCTTTATAATTTTCTCCGGGTTCAGAATGCTGATGGACACGGTGAGCTCATTGCTGGGCAAGGCTCCTTCCGAGGAAATGGTGCGCATGATATATGAAAAAATACAGAGCTATGAGGGAGTGGTCGGGCTGCATGATCTGCGCGTTCACAATTACGGCGTTTCCAAGTGCTTTGCTTCGGTTCACTGCGAGGTTCCGGCAGAGCAGGATATAATGGTGAGCCACGATATTATTGATGATATTGAAAGGGATTTTCTCAAAGATATGGGCATCCATATGGTTATCCACATTGATCCTGTTGTGGTTGACGATGAGAAAACCACTGCTTTGAAGATGAAAGTGGAAAACCTGATCAGGGAGATTTCGCCCGAACTCGAAATGCATGATTTTCGTGTGGTATGGGGAGTAACTCACCCAAAATTGGTTTTTGACATAGAAGTGCCGTTTGGGTTTAAATGGAGCGACAGGGTATTGACCGAAATGATTGAAGAAAAAATCAGCCGGATTGATCCTTCCTATCGCGTGTTTATCACCGTAGACCACTCCTCCGTTCCGAATATTACGGATTAATGCAAAACCATGACATATAAGCCTTGCCGCGTTATGCTCACATATTAAACAAAGCGCATATAATATAAAGCATAAACTGTGCATTGTCATGCCTGCACACCTTATAGCAAGCTCGGAAAAAGAATAAAAATGTTTATTGAAATTTTAATAAATATGTGTTATTGTCTGCTATGAATGTTATAAAACAAAGAATATTTTGCGGACTTTTGGAACAATTTGTTTCATATATGAAAGGGAATGAATAAATGAATAAAACAGAGCCTTTGGAAAGATGGACAAAAGAAAAGTCCGAAGAATTATACGGCATAAAGAACTGGGGCGCAGGTTATTTTTCGATTTCCGACAAGGGAGAGGTGCTTGTAAATCCGTACAAGGGTAATAGTTCAGTAGCAATAAGCCTGATGGATATCATATCGGGTATCCTGGAACGCGGGATGAGCATGCCGGTGCTCCTGCGGTTCGAAAACCTGCTTGATTCACAGATTTCCTATTTGAACGATACATTCACAAAAGCGATGATGGAATTAAATTATAAGGGTGAATACCGCGGTGTTTACCCGATAAAGGTGAATCAGCAGCAGCAGGTGGTGGAAGAGGTAACCAGGTTCGGCCAGCGCTACCATCACGGCCTTGAGGTAGGCAGCAAGGCTGAACTTATCGCGGCGCTTTCCTTGATGAAGGACAAAGAGGCATGCCTGATCTGCAACGGGTACAAGGACGAGGAATTTATAGACCTTGGGCTCTACGCCGTAAAAATGGGATTCAAATGCTTTTTCGTCATTGAAATTCCCGATGAATTGAATATCATTCTTGAACGTTCGCGCGCTTTAGGCGTACGGCCGTATATCGGCATCAGGATCAAGCTTTCATCGAAAGCTGGAGGGCACTGGACCGAATCCGGCGGCGATCGCAGTATTTTCGGATTGAACGTTACACAGCTGATAGAAGCGGTCGATACGCTGAGAGAGGAAAATATGCTTGATACGCTAAAGCTCCTCCATTATCATCTTGGTTCGCAGATACCCAACATCCGTGATATCCGCTCTGCCGTTATTGAAGCTGCCCGCATTTACGCTGAACTGGTAAAAGAGGGTGCGCCTATGGGATACCTGGACCTGGGCGGCGGGCTTGCGGTGGATTATGACGGGTCAAATACAAATTATACCAACAGCCGCAACTATACAGTGGAGGAATATTGCACCGACATCGTGGAAGCGGTGATGACCACTATGGATTCGAGCGGCGTGCCGCATCCCGTTATAATCACCGAATCAGGGAGGATCACTGTGGCTTATCACTCGGTGCTTCTGTTTAATGTGCTGAATGTCGAGAGATTTGAACAATATGAAGTGCCTGATAAAATCGACGAGAACATGTCGGAGCAGCTGCAAAACCTCTATGAAGTTAACAAGAGCCTTACTCTGAAGAATATCCAGGAATGCTATAATGATGCCCTGTATTACAGGGATGAGATAAGGGAAATGTTTAAGCATGGCAAGATCAGCTTGCGTGAACGCTCTCTTGCTGAAGAGATTTTCTGGAATACGATAAGCCAGATTGCCGAGGAAAAGAAAAAGCTGAAGCATAGCCCGCCGGAGCTTGAGGATATAGAGAGTGCGATCGCGGATATTTATTACTGCAATTTTTCCGTATTTCAATCGCTTCCGGATAGCTGGGCCATCGACCAGTTGTTTCCGATAATGCCGGTGCATCGCTTGCTGGAGCTTCCGAGAAGAAACGCCGTCATTGCCGATATAACCTGCGACTGTGACGGGAAGATTGAGCGCTTTATTGATTTGCACGATGTCAGGACGTCGTTGCCGCTGCACGAAATACAAAACGGAGACGATTATTTCCTGGGCGTATTCCTGGTGGGGGCATACCAGGAAACACTGGGAGACCTTCATAACCTGTTCGGAGATACTAATGTCGTGAGCGTGAGAATATATCCTGACGGCAACTACGAGTTGGTGAAAGAAATCTATGGTGACAGTGTTGCCGACGTGCTTTCGTATGTCGAGTTTGATCCTAAGGATATGCTGGTGAATTTTCGTGAAACCGCCGAAAACGCTATACACGAGGGCAGGATAAACGCCAGGGAGCGGCGGGAAATCATGCGGGCATACGATAACGGTATGCGCGGTTATACGTATTACGAAAGGTAAACAATTCCAAAATCCGATTGTTTTTGCAAACACCTCTGTACTATTCATTAGTACTAATAATTAACTTAAATAATTATGAATGATGTACACAGAATAGTACGGGAGGTGTTTATAATGAAAAAATCATTTAAACAGGCTTTAGGCGTTCTTACCGGTTTATGCCTCTTTGCCGCCCTGATCGGAGGGTGCGGACAAACGGGGCAACAGAGAGCTCCCGGTCAGTACGGCGCCGGGCAGGATAACCAGGCAACAGGGTATGGCAACAACAATATGCTTGGCGTCAGGTACGGCACTACTATAGGAGGAAATACAACCGGCGATATGGCCGGAACGGTTCCTGGCGGAAATGCCGGAACATCCCCTGGATTGAACAATAACAACAATGTTACAGGTACGCAGATGACATCTGCGGACAGGCAAAGGGCATCCAGGATAAAAAGGCAGCTGCTCGGCATGAGGGATGTAGCTGAGGCTGATGTAATAGTAATGGGAGATACTTGCCTGGTCGGGATAAAAACTGCCGGAAATGCAGGAAATACGGAAGATACCAGGAATAGCGTCGCCAGAAGGGTAAAACAGGCGGACAACACTATTAAAAATTGTACCGTCAGCGATTCATCCGACACTCTTGACAGGATAAGAAGGCTGGTTAACGCCACGGGCGACAGTACGGTAAACTTTGCCGACGAATTTAACAAGCTTGTGCGGGGCTCAAATATGATGGCAAGGTAACTTGCCGGGATACCGGTGAGATACCGGAAGATACTGCGGGATGATGTAATAATTGCAGGCAATAAGCCTGCAATTATTTTTATTCGTACTGCATAATTATTTAATGCTGCGCGCACTGCCCGAATAATACGCCGGGAATATTGATAAAAGCTGAAACATGTGTTAACATTTTCTTTTAGTTGAAATATTCTCAGCTTGACAAGACCCGGCTAGCCACGAAGGAGTATCGACGGATGAAACTATTTGAAATGCTGCTCATTGCGGCCAGCCTGTCTATGGATGCCTTCGCGGTAGCCATATGTAAGGGCTTATCAGTTCAACAAGTAAAATTAAGGCATTCTATAATTACGGGGTTGTTTTTTGGCGGGTTCCAGGCATTAATGCCTGTAATCGGCTATTTGCTCGCATCCCAATTCAGCGTCTACGTGACTGCCATAAGCCACTGGATAGCGTTTATCCTGCTCTCCGCCATAGGGATAAATATGATAAGGGAATCAAGAAACAGCTGCTGTGAACATGTAGGAAATGCGTTTAGCTTTAAAAGCATGGCTGTGCTTTCGGTGGCTACCAGTATTGATGCGCTTGCCGTCGGTGTTACATTTGCTTTCATGCAGGTGAGAATCATGCCTGCCATACTGATCATAGGAGTCACGACGTTTATATTTTCAGCTGTAGGAGTGCGTATAGGAAAACTATTCGGAAAAATGTTCAAATCGAAGGCAGAGTTTGCGGGCGGCCTTATCCTCATTGCCATTGGGATAAAAATCCTGGTCGAGCACCTTTAGAACAAGTTGGACGGCATGATTGGCCATCCGGTTTCATTCGTGTATTCTTCCTGCTCTTCCCCGCTGCTGTTGAAATATCACGCGAAAAATATGTAGCTGATTTCATGCATCTGGTGTGATAAAATATGTATAAACTGGGATGAAAACGGCATTGTTCCACAATGGAAGCCGTTGATGAAGCAAGTGTGAACCCGGACAAGGCAGGTGTAAATTCCTGGCGGCAGGTAAAAGCGTGGTGCAAATTTGAATAAAGGAGCTGTCCATAATGAAAACCGTGGTAATTTACAAGTCAAACACAGGCTTTACAAAAAAATACGCGGAGTGGATCGCCGAGGAGCTGTCCGCCGATACCTTTGATATAGCAGGCATCACCGCGGATAATCTTGTGCCATATGACGCGGTGGTTTACGGCGGCAGCCTGTACGCGACCGGCATTACAGGGATAAAATTTATAAAACGGAACCTTGACATGCTGAAAGACAAAAAAGTCGTTGTCTTTGCTACGGGTGCGACGCCCGCCGGGGAAGAAACCATACGCGAAATGAGGGACAGAAATTTCACTCCCGAACAGCAAAAGCATATTAAATTCTTTTATTTTAGAGGCGGCTTCAATTATGACAAGCTAAAGCCATTTGACAAATTCCTGGCGACCCTGATGAAATGGATGCTAAAAAGGAAAAAGGAATTGACGCCTGATGAAAGAGTAATACTTGCCGCCATCGACAATCCTGTGGACTTTACGGACAGAAAGTATATTGGCGAAATTGTCGCCTATGTAAATTCGTAAAACACATCTGCATACGACGTGTTTAGTGGCTTAACAGGCGTACTATCTCCGGCAGGGACCTGACGGCAGATTACAGGACGGGAGCCTGTTCCGGATCTATTGTTGAAATTCAATAGCATCTATGCTAGAATTGAATCCAATTGACCTTGTATTAATATAAGTACAAATAATACAGGAAACTCATCCAGGAATTAAGACATTATCGGAATAAATATCTCCGTTTTTAATGAAATAATATAAGAGGAAAGGGTTTGGAATGAATAAATACTTGTTTTTATCTGATGTGGACGGAACGTTGCTGAGAGTAGGCATTGGAATTGCACCAGGAGTAAAAGAGGCAGTGAAAAAATTTAGAGATATGGGCGGGTTGTTTACACTATGTACCGGACGCTCACAATTCTCTACCGGTTGGATTGTTAAGGAGCTTGATATTGATATTCCTTGTGTGTTGTATAATGGCGCCGCGATATATGATTTTGGCGAAAATAAATTTCTGTATGCCAGCCCTATGAGTAATGACGTGCTTGAAACTGTCCGGGAAGTTTACGATAGTTTTCCGGGGGTTAGCATACAGGTCTATACGAAGGACAGGATATACCAGGTCAGGCATAATGAACTCCTTAAAGCCCGTGGAATTAAAGAGGAACTCGGGGATTCCCTTACTGAAATAAATAATATTCACGGTGAAATATTAAAGATAGTTTTAGCGTCAGAGGATATTCCGATGCTAAAACGCTGTGGCGAAGTATTCAAAAGCAATGCGTTAAATTTTGCGTTTTCCAGCCGGCGCTTCGCCGAGGTGATTTCTGCAGAGGCCGGAAAAGAAAAAGGCTTATTCAGGATGGCCGAATATTTTAACGTCAAAACAGAGCATACGTTTGCGGCCGGAGATGGGATGACCGACCTTCCGATGCTTAAAGCCAGCGGTTTTTCATTTGCTCCTGAAAGTTCCGCAAAAGCGGTTTTAGATATTTGCGACATGATAATACCGCCTTGTGAAGACGGGGGTATGGAAAAAGCCCTTCTTACCGCCATTGACATTATTATGAAGCATTAAAAATCCGGCTAAGCCTAAACACGGGCAGGCAGCTGCCAACCCCCGTTTCACGTTGCGTAGTTGTCGAAATACCCCTGGATATATACAACCGGTGTTCCCTTGTCGCCGCTTCCGGATACAAGGTCGCAAAGAGTGCCTATCAAATCCGTGAGTTTCCTGGGCGTGGTACCCATGGATGCCATGGAGCCGACAAGGTTTGTTTCCTTTTTCCTGATATAATCTGCGATCGCCTTCTTTTGTTCTTCCCCGTTCAGGGAAGCGAAGTCATTGTCAGCAAGGTACTTGAGTTTTATTTCGCTCGGCCTGCCTTCAAGCCCGGAAGTATAGCCCGGCGAAACAACGGGATCAGCCAGCTCCCATATCCTGCCTGCGGGGTCCTTGAACGCGCCGTCTCCAAACACCATAACTTCAAGCGTTTTTCCGGTTTTCCGCTTAAGTTCGGCCTGGACTTTTTCCACGAACTGCATGCAGCCACGCGGAAACAGCTTGACGGTTTCCTCCGTGGCCTTGTTTGAACCCAGCAGGCCGTATTTTTCATTGTACCCGCTGCCATTGACAGGAGAGTTTAGAATATCATCAAGGCCATATACTATTTCAGCACCGTTAGCCCTCAGTATTTTTTTTGTCCTGGACCTTGTGTGAATATCGCAGACGAGGACATTTTTCGTATGCGCGAGAATGGCCCTGGGATTGTTGGAAAAAAGCATCTCGCATTCAGCGCCGCATTCCTCAACCAGCGATTTATAATATTCTATATAATCAACGCCTGTAAATGCATGCTTATTATGCCCGAAGAGCTCACGAAATTGTTTCAGTGACAATGTATCCGTATAGGGATTTATTCCTTTTTCATCGAGAAGATCAGGGTCTATAAGGTGATTTCCCACTTCATCCGACGGATAGCTGAGCACGAGGATAATTTTCCTTGCTCCCTTTGCAATTCCGCGCAGGCATGTTGCAAAACGATTCCGGCTTAAAATTGGAAAAATGACGCCAATAGTGTCCTTGCCGAATTTCTCTTTTATATCCTGCGCTATAGCGTCAATACCGGCATAATTGCCCTGGGCGCGGGCAAGTACCGATTCCGTTACGGCGACGATATCCCTGTCGCGGATGGCAAAACATTTGGTTTCCGATGCCTTAAGGACGGTATCCACAACAATACTTACCAAGTCGTCTCCCATATTGATTATAGGGGTCCGAAGGCCCATTGCGACCGTCCCGGTTATTCTTTCGTTGTGCCCGGTTTTTTCAGCTTGCTTCATTTCTGTCCATGCACCCCCGCTCTTTCCGCGCATTCCGCGCTGCCATACATTCCGCTCTTTCTCCATATTACGCTATGTCCATGTGACTTTTTATTTTGGCGGGTATCCTTTCATGACTGCAGAGAAAGCTGCGATATGTCGGTTATTTTCTTAATTATTCACAATTGCATTATACATGTTTTTATGATATAAGTAAAATAAATACTTATAATAATTGATATAATGGTGAGTTATATGATATCAAGGCTGGACCTTTACAGAATATTTTGCGAGGTGGCGAAAAACAATAGTTTTTCAAAGGCTGCAAAAAAACTGTATATTACACAGCCGGCGGTTAGCCAGGCGATAATGAACCTGGAAAAGGAGCTGGATGTACGTCTTTTTACCAGGACTTTCAAGGGCGTGACACTTACAAACGAAGGACAGCTTCTTTTTGAGCATGTAAATACGGCAATCAACCTGATTGGCGCAGGGGAGAAGAAACTGCTGGAATCCAGGAATTTGATGTTTGGAGAGATGAGGGTAGGTGTGGGGGATACCATATCAAAATATTACCTTTTGCCTTACCTTGAAGAGTTCCGCAGCCAGTTTCCCAACATAAACCTGAAAATCATGAACCGTACGACGCTGGAACTTTGCAGCATGCTGAAATCAGGAGAAGCGGATATCGCCGTATGCAACCTGCCCGTAAAAGATTCGGCGCTGGAAACTATAAAGTGTATTGATATTCACGATATATTTGTGTGCGGGGAAAAATACAAAAGTCTCTCGCATTCACCGAAAAGCCTTGCAGAGATAGCCGAAATGCCGATGATACTCCTTGAGCGAAAAGCAAATTCGCGCCTTTACATTGAAAGATATTTTCTGTCAAGGGGAATAAAGGTAGATCCTGAAATCGAACTGGGATCACATGACTTGCTGCTTGAATTTGCACGCTTTAATTTCGGCATCGCATGTGTGACAGAAGAATTTTCCACGGATTATCTTAGAAACGGGTTGTTGTACAAAATAAACCTGCTGGATGAAATTCCGGCAAGAGCGATAGGTTTCTGCCATTTGAAAGGTGTGCCGTTTTCTCCGGCCGTGCGTAAACTTGTGGAAATAGTCCAGGCAGGAAAAAAGCCGGATTTGCGAAATGCTTTCTGACCCTTATGGCACAAGCCTTATGGCAGTTTTAAAAATAGTGTTAAATTTCAGGGTAAAATGTTGCCGGAATGAAAATTATTATGTATAATCATCCTGTCTGAGCGCGGTTGCGTGACACAAGGCGAAAGACAGGATACGAGGGTAAAGAACTGATTGATCCATGACCCGGATAAAAGTAGCAAACTAATCAGAACGGAGGGTTGATATGGGAAAGGTTTTAATTATCGGAGCAGGTGGGGTCGGCAGTGTGACAGCACACAAATGCGCTATGAATGATGATGTTTTTGGTGAGATATGCATAGCGAGCAGGACCCTGGAAAAATGTGAACAAATAAAAGAATCAATTAACAGCAGGGTTAAAGGAAGCAAGTCAAAGATTCATACCGCATGGGTGGATGCTGACAAGACGCACCTGGTGGTCGACCTCATAAAGAGTTTCAAGCCGGATATTGTAATAAACGTGGCGCTCCCGTACCAGAACCTGTCAATTATGGAAGCATGCCTTCAAACTGGCGTTCACTATCTTGACACGGCAAACTACGAGCATCCGGATGAAGCATTTTTCGAATACAAGCACCAGTGGGCGTACAGGGAAAAGTACCAAAAAGCCCATATCACCGCGCTTCTCGGGAGCGGGTTTGATCCCGGTGTTACGGGCGTTTTCTGTGCTTATGCGCAGAAGCACTACTTTGACGAGATCCATACCATCGACATTCTCGATTGCAATGCCGGGGATCATGGATATCCTTTTGCGACAAACTTCAACCCAGAAATAAACATACGCGAGATAACAGCCAAGGGAAAGTATTTTGAGAATGGAGAGTTCGTTGAAACAGAACCGCTTGAATTCAAACGGGTCTATAACTTCCCTGAGATAGGGCCAAGGGACATCTACCTTATACACCATGAAGAGATTGAGTCGCTGTGCCAGAACATAAAAGGCGTAAAAAGGATACGCTTCTGGATGACATTCTCTGATAATTACCTCAATCACCTGCGTGTCCTGCAAAACGTGGGTATGACCTCGATAGAGCCGATAGATTACGAAGGCAAACAGATTGTACCGCTGCAGTTCCTTAAGGCGGTGCTCCCTGATCCTGCCTCACTTGGACCGAGGACAAAAGGGAAAACCAATATTGGGTGCGTATTTACCGGCATAAAGGATGGAAAACCGAAAACATACTATGTATATAATGTCTGTGACCACCAGGAGTGCTACAAGGAAGTGGGTTCGCAGGCGGTATCATATACAACCGGCGTTCCGGCCATGATTGGTGCCAGGTTAATTATAACGGGTACCTGGAAAAAGCCCGGTGTCTATAATATCGAGGAGTTTGATCCTGACCCGTTCATGGACCAGCTGAATAAGCAGGGGCTGCCATGGAAGGAGAGTTTCTCGCCGGAATTGCTGGGTTAAAAAAGTGAATCAGAATGAGGTTTTACCAATGGGAATAGATTTTGAAGCTTTGCCGACGCCCTGCTATATCGTGGATGAGCGGCTCCTGAAAAGAAATCTTGAGATACTGCGGTCTGTCCGGGAACGGACAGGCTGCAGCATTCTTCTTGCCCAGAAAGGCTTTTCCATGCACGCTGTTTATCCGCTGATATCAAAGTATATCGACGGGGTCGCAGCAAGCTCGCTCTTTGAAGCCAGGCTCGGTTACGAGGAGATGGGCAGGGAAGTCCATATTTACGCTCCCGCGTATATAGAGGATGAATTTGACGAAATTTTAAAATATTGCGACCATGTCATTTTTAATTCTTTCAGCCAGTGGCACCGATTCAAGGGAAAGGTGAAAGCATCCGGGAAACACGTGGAATGCGGTATACGCATAAATCCTGAGTACTCGGAGATAAGTGTTCCGATTTATGACCCGTGTTGCAAGAACTCGCGACTGGGCGTAACGCTTGCCAATTTCCGGCCAGATGAGCTTGAGGGCATTGACGGCCTGCATTTTCATACCATGTGCGAGCAAAATTCCGATACGCTTGAACGCACAGTCAAGGTAATCGACGAAAAGTTCGGAAGCTGTATCAGGGGAATGAAATGGCTCAACATGGGCGGCGGACATCATATAACCAGGCCGGATTACGATATCGAGACCCTTGCGCGTTCAATCATGTTTATCAGGGAAAAATACGGCGTCAAAGTGTACCTGGAGCCGGGCGAGGCGTTTGCGCTTAATGCAGGTTTTTTAGTGGCCAGTGTCCTGGATATTATTGATAACGGGATGAAAATTGCCATCCTGGATGCATCAGCGGCCTGCCACATGCCGGATGTGCTGGAGATGCCGTACAGGCCGGATATCCTGGGCGCGGCGAAACCAAATGAGTATGCGTTTACTTACAGGCTTGGCGGAAACACCTGCCTTGCCGGAGACGTGATCGGGGATTACTCTTTCAGGGAGCCGCTGAAGCCTGGTGACAGGATCGTGTTCTGCGATATGGCGCACTACACCATGGTCAAAAACAATATGTTCAACGGTGTGAACCTTCCGGCCATAGCCTTATACAGCGAAAAGGACGGGATAAGAATAATCAGGCGATTTGGCTATGAAGATTACAAGTCCAGGCTGTCATAGCATTATACTTTTTTATAATCATGTTTCTAATTGATTGCCTGCTGCGCCGGTAAACAAGGGCGTAAAGGTTTACCGGGGCATGCCAGGGAACGAGAGAGGGTGACGAAATGTCCCCTCGTCTGTCCCGTTGATTGCCCTGCCATTTTGTCTCCTGGATACCGGCTCATTTATAGTCGGATAACTGCCTAGAAGCCTGCTCCAAATGGAGAAAACGGGAATCCAAAGAAGGGGCGCCTTCTCCTGCGGATCAGGTTTGCGATGAGCAATGCCGCAATGAAATCTCTCAAAATCCTCCTGCCGCCTCCGAAAAACTGCCGTTCATCTGCCATCGGGCTGTTCTTGATTATAGCCTCGACATTGGGTTCGACCTTGTCGTATATGTCGCTGACCATTGATTCGACGTCAGCCTTGTCGGGACATTTTTCTCCAAATTTGCTTATGAACTTGTCGCACGCCTTTTCGACCTCAGGCTGGATTACTTTATAGGTCTGGGGGTACAGGTTTTCAAGCTCTTCCACGGACATTTCTGCCATAGGGTTGAACATGTTGTGCATTGGCATTGACGCCATAGGGTTGAACATGTTGTGCATTGGCATTGACGCCATAGGATTGTACATATTCTGCATCGGCATGGTTGCCATGGGGTTGAATGCATTATGTGCAGGCATGGATGCAGCCGGATTGAGCATGTTGTGCATTGGCATCATTGGCATGTTTTCATTACAGTAGTCATACATGGGATATCCTCCTAACATATGATTGTTTGCCTCTATATAATTTATGATTGTTTTTTGCGAAGAGTTACGGTTTATTTGTTATGTCAATGTATATTTAAACTCCCGGCCACATGAAGAAATTTGCCCAATAGAACAGTATAATTATAAAGAATGATATTGGAGGTGCGCATATGATTGTTACAACAACCCCATCGGTAGAAGGAAGAAGAATAAAGGAGTACAAGGGTATTGTTTTCGGTGAAGTCGTGTCAGGCGTGGATTTTATCAAGGATTTTGCAGCCGGTTTGACCAATATATTCGGCGGCAGGTCGGGCTCATACGAGGGCGAATTGATTGACGCCAGGGATCAGGCTATTGCGGAGATGGTCAACAGGGCGCGGCAATACGGAGCAAACGCCATAGTCGGCGTAGATGTTGATTACGAGGTCCTCGGACAGGGCGGAAATATGCTGATGGTCACGGCTTCCGGCACGGCGGTGGTATTGGAATAATATCCCGGGATGTTTACATGTCTCGAAACAGTGGTATTAATATTTTGAAACCGAGTAGCCGGTAAAATGCTGTTAATACTACTGCAGAGGGGAGAAATGTATTTATGGGTATGTTTTGCTATCAGTGCCAGGAAACGGCCGGGGGTAAAGGCTGTACAGTGAAGGGGGTTTGCGGAAAGACCGGAGACGTGGCGAATCTCCAGGATTTGCTGTTGTATGTTTTGAAAGGTATTTCAATATACCGTTTAAAGTCCGCGAAGCCGGCATAAAAAGTGATAAAGCCGATAAATTTGTCATAGAGGGGCTTTTTTCAACGATAACAAATGTTAACTTTGACAAGGACTATTTTGTTGAGAAAATAACAGAAGGGCTGTCTCTGAGGGATGAGATAAGGGACAGGTTGCCGGAAGCCGGTATTGAGCCGGGAAAGGATCTTCACGACGCGGCGTTGTGGTACGGAGACAGCCTTGAGAAGTTTGAGCAAAAGGCAGCGGAAGATAGGGGTTCTAAGCACGGAGAATGAAGATGTCAGGTCTCTGAGGCAGCTTATTATGTACGGATTGAAAGGCATGGCCGCATATGCGGATCATGCTGCTATCCTGGGATTCAGCAGCGGCGAGATATATGATTTCATGCACAGAGCCCTGGCTTCAACGCTTGACGACGGGCTTTCAACCGATGAACTTGTGGCCCTGGTCATGGAAACAGGAAAGTACGGGGTCGAGGTATTGGCACTCCTGGACAAGGCCAATACGTCCACCTATGGCAGCCCCGAAATCACGAAGGTTAATATTGGCGTGAGAAACAATCCGGGCATACTTATAAGCGGGCATGACCTGAAAGATATGGAAGAATTGCTGATTCAAACCGAGGGAACGGGAGTGGATGTCTACACGCACGGAGAAATGCTTCCTGCCAATTATTACCCTGCTTTCAGGAAGTACGGCCATTTTGTCGGGAACTACGGAAACGCGTGGTGGAGACAGGATAAGGAATTTGAAAGCTTTAACGGGCCTGTTCTTATGACTACCAACTGCCTGGTGCCGCCAAAGGATTCATACAAGGACAGGGTTTACACGACAGGTGTTGTAGGATTCCCTGGAGTAAAGCATATTCCCGACAGGGAAGACGGCAAGAGCGAAAGATTTTTCCGAAATTATCGAGCATGCCAAAAAATGCGCTCCCCCGCAGGAGATCGAAAAAGGCGATGATAACCGGCGGATTTGCCCACAATACCACGTTGAGCCTGGCAGACAAGGTAATTGAGCTTGTTAAAGCCGGCAAGATCAGGAAGTTTGTTGTTATGGCAGGATGCGACGGCAGGATGAGGAGCAGGGAGTATTATACGGAATTCGCGCGAAAGCTTCCCGGAGATACCGTTATATTGACGGCAGGCTGTGCGAAATACCGTTATAACAAGCTGGACCTGGGAGATATCGAGGGTGTGCCGAGAGTGCTTGACGCCGGCCAATGCAATGATTCATATTCGCTTGCGGTTATTGCCCTGAAGCTTAAGGAAGCCTTTGGACTGGATGATATCAATAAACTGCCGATTGTCTACAATATTGCCTGGTACGAGCAGAAAGCGGTAATAGTACTTCTTGCGCTGTTGTACCTGGGCGTCAAAAATATACATCTCGGGCCGACATTGCCTGCATTCCTGTCGCCCGGCGTTGCCAACGTCCTGGTTGAGAAATTCGGCATAGGCGGCATAACGAATGTTGAGGACGATATTAAAATGTTTATGGCATAAAAGCAAATAGAATAAATCCCCGGGAGGCGGTTTTAATGAAAGGATATGTTGACAAGGATACTTGCATCGGGTGCGGGCTTTGCGAGGAGATATGCCCGGATGTGTTCAAAATGGACGATGACGGAACAGCAGTCGCGACGGAAGGTGAAATACCGGATGGTTTAATAGACTCGGCAAAGGAAGCGGAGAGTCAATGCCCGGTAGAGGCAATTAAAGTGGAATAGGGGACTGGCTTCTGCCGGCCCCCGGACACAAGCCCTGGAATTTTATAAATTCCAGGGCTTGTGATATCTTAAGAAGATGCCGGCCCCGATTGGCCGTTGTTGAATGGGGACGGGATGCGGAAAGATTGATTGTTTATTGATAGGCCGGTGCCTCTATGATAATATTATTTCCGGGATGGTACGGTAAGAGGGCCAAACATCATCCGGCCTTCCGGGGAGGCGCATATGGGGCTCAGAATCGTGTACGGACGGGCAGGAAGCGGGAAAACGGCTTTTTGCCTTAAGGAAATTGAAGAGAGGCTGAGAACTGCCGGAAATTTGTTTCCGGGAGATGAACGGGCATCCGGCGGCAAATGCCCGCTCATATTGATAGTGCCTGAACAGTTTTCGCTGCAGGCCGAGAAAAACCTCGCAAAAATCTCCGCGTTTTTCGGTGTTCCCGGGGCTGAGGCGTTAAGCTTCAGGAGAATGGCATTCAGGGTTTTCAGCGAGGTCGGGGGCATAACGCGCCGGCACCTGAACGCCGCCGGAAAGAGCATGCTGCTGTTCAGGATCATGAAAAAACTGGTAGAAAGAATTAAGAATATATGCAAAAGCAGCTTTCAGAAAAGGCTTTACAGAAGCCCTTTCCGACGCCATCACGGAATTCAAGCGCTACGATGTAACTCCCGTTCAATTGGCTGAAACAGCGGAGAAGCTGACCGATGGTCTGCCGCTGAAGGATAAGCTTCGTGACCTGGCCCTGATTTATTCCGAGTTTGAAAAACAGCTGCACAAGGATTACATGGATGCGGACGATGATTTAACGGAGCTGTGCAACAAGCTGGACAAGTCGGCGCAGTTTGACGGCGCCGAAATATGGATAGACGAGTTTTCCGGCTTTACTTCGCAGGAGTATAAAGTTATAGGCAAACTGCTCAGGAAGGCTTCAAGGGTAACGGTCTGCCTTTGCACGGACAGCCTTCCCGCCGGGTCCGGCGATGGAAATTCTTCAATGCTGTTTGAGCCGGTCAGGAAAACGGCTGAAAAGCTTCTGCAGCTGGCGGTGAAGGAAGGAATCAGGGTGGAGAAACCCGTAAGGCTGGGCGTTACGGGTATGGCGGGCGCGTCCGGTGTGGCAGGCGTAGCCGGCACAGCCGCTATTTCTCCGCGGTTTTCGGAATCCAGGGAATTGGCGCACCTGGAGAAAAACATATATAAATATCCTTATGAAAAATTCAACAAGAGTTCCGGCGATGTTTGCATATGCGCGTCGGCGAATCCATACTCGGAAGTCGAGGAATGCGCCCGTGATATAATTAAGCTTTGCAGGGACAAGGGGTACCGTTACAGGGATATTGCCGTGACGATGAGAAATCCCGACAGCTACGAAAGTATTATCAAGAGTGTCTTCACGCGCTACGGGATACCCTTCTTCCTGGACGGAAAAAGGGATATTGACGGTCACCCGCTGATAGTGTTTATTCTGTCTGCCCTTGATATTTTTATAAACAACTGGAATTATGAATCTGTTTTCAGGTATGCAAGAACGGGCTTTTCCGGGGTCGATCGCGAGGAACTGGATTTGCTGGAAAACTATGTGCTGGCAAACGGCATCAGGGGGAATGCCTGGATGCGGGAAGACGACTGGGATTACCCGTTGGAAGCCCTGGATAATGACGACAGGCCGTCCGAACGCGATATTGAGCGCCTGGAAATTATTAATGCCGCCAGGAGGAAGCTGGCCGGGCCCTTGATTGCTTTCAGGGAAAAAACGAAAGGCGGCGCCAGGGCTGTAACATTTTGCACTGCTTTATATGAATTGCTCAGTGATACGGGCGCCGATAAAAGAATAGACGAGCAGTCGCGGAGTTTTGCGGCAAAAGGGCTGCTGGAACGGGCGGATGAATACCGCCAGGTTTGGAATATAATAATGGACGTGTTTTCGCAAATCGTTGAAGTGCTTGGAGAGGAATCGATCGGTACGGAACGTTTCTGCGAGATATTGGCCGCCGGTTTTGCAGGCTACAAGATTGGCATGATTCCTCCCGCCCTGGACCAGGTGCTTGTAGGCAAACATTGAAAGAGCGAGGAGCCATGACATCAAGGCGCTTTGCATTCTTGGCGTAAATGAAGGCGTGCTTCCCGGCACAAGAGGAAATGAAGGGCTTTTATCGGATATCGACCGTGACAGCCTTGAAAATATCGGCCTTGAACTCGCGGGAAATTCGAAAAGCCGGTGCCTGGAAGAAAGGTTCATGGTATACATGGCTTTCGCGACGCCATCCAGGCACCTGAGGCTGAGTTATCCGGTGGCGGACCGTGACGGAAGGGCGCTCAGGCCTTCACATGTCATATCGGAGGTAAAACGGATATTGCCACGCGTTATGTTCCGAAGCGCGGCCGCAGGTGCGAATAATCAGGGCAAAATGCCGGAGCCTGCGGCTAAAGGATTGCGGCACAGGAACCGGAATCCAAATACAGGAGCCCGCAGCGTCAGGTGCGTGACGACACCCGGGAACGTAACGGCTGAGACCGCGACAGCCGGGCATGAAGCGCCCGAGTCTGAAGCGCCGAAGTCCTGAGACGCAGGAACAGGCAGCATCCGGACCCGCGGCGCCGGACCCTGTGGCGCCGGCTCCCGCGTTTGACGAAATGGCTGCACAGCTGAGAAGACGTTATGACGGGGAGAAGATACATGACGGGTGGAGAGAGATTTATAAATGGTTTTCCGGCCAGGAATCGTGGAAGGACAGGTGTGCCGTCATTATCGACGGATTGAGTTATACCAACCGTGCGGAGCGCCTTACCGGGGACAGGGCTTTTGCGCTATACGGGAAACCGTTGTTTACCAGCGTTTCCAGGATGGAATCGTATGCCGCCTGCCCGTTTTCTTTCTACGTCAAGTACGGTCTGAGGGCGAAGAGAACGGCGTATTTTCAAATTTGACCCGGTGGATGCGGGGACGTTCATGCATGAAATCATTAACGAGTTTTCCAGGATGCTTGTAAAAAAGGGCATAAGCTGGAGAAACCTTGACATGGAATGGTGCGGACAACAGGTTTCCGAACTGGTTGACCATTGGCTTTCAAATCGCGGAAACAGTATTCTTAAAAGCAGCAGGAGATATTTGTACCTTTCCGGCCGTCTTAAGAAAATCGTGACAAAGGCAATAATGCTTATCAGCAGGCATATCGCGAGCGAGCAGCTTTGAACCGTCCGGCTACGAGGTGGAGTTTGGTGACATGGGAAGATATCCTCCGATCGTTATAGAATTGCCTGACGGCAGCCTTGTTAAAATGACGGGCAGGATTGACCGGATTGACTCCATGAAGGACGAAGATGGGACTTACCTTAGAATTATCGATTACAAATCGGGAAACAGGGACCTGGAACTCGGGGATGTATACTACGGCCTTCAACTGCAGCTTTTGACCTATCTTGACGCCGTAATGGGAAATGAAGAAGGCTCTGACAGCAGACGCAAAATGCTTCCGGCCGGGGTCTTGTATTTCAAGCTGGATGATCCGCTGATACGCTGCAGCAGGGACAGCACGGACGAGGAAATTGAAAGAGCCGTTATGAAGCAGCTAAGGATGAAAGGGCTGGTTTTGGCAGACGTGAAGGTAGTCAGGGAGATGGATAGGCAGATTGATGGCGACTCGCTGATTATCCCCGCCAGGATCAGGAAGGACGGTTCCCTTGGGAGGTCATCGGCCGCGACACATGAGCAGTTTATGGCTCTCCGCCGGCACGTAAGGAAAGTCCTGGCCGATATCGCCAAAGGGATAATGGACGGGGATGTGGCTATCAGGCCGTACAAAAAGAAAGCAATAACCGCTTGCAAGTACTGCGGTTACAGCCCGGTCTGCCGGTTCGACACCTCGTTCAGGGACAACCAGTATCGCGTGCTGGCTGATTACAAGGATGACGAACTGTGGAAGCTTATGACCCAGGTGTGAGGTTAGGGATCACATTGATAGATTTTTTGAGGCATAGCCATCGGCTGCCTTGATGAAGAAAGAACGGTATGGGCACAGGGCTGATAGATGATGTTATGATGGGGGATCAGGGTAATGGCAATTCGCTGGACGCCTGAACAACTGGATGCGATTACTGAGACAGGCTGCAACCTGCTGGTTGCCGCCGCGGCCGGGGCCGGTAAGACGGCCGTTCTGGTTGAGAGGATTATAAGGAAAATAACTGACAAGGAAAAGCCTGTTGATATTGACCGGCTCCTTGTAGTTACGTTTACAAATGCTGCGGCGACCGAAATGCGAGAAAGGATCGGCAGCGCGCTTGCGGACGCGCTGGAAGCCGATCCCTCATCGTATAACCTTCAAAGGCAAATGGCTATGCTGGACAGGGCTAGCATTATGACGCTTCATTCTTTCTGCATGGAAGTTGTCAGGAGCCATTTTCACAGCCTCGAGCTGGATCCGTTGTTCCGGGTGGCGGACGAGACGGAAAGCGAACTCATGAAGCTGGATGCGCTGGAGGAACTGTTTGAAGAGAAGTACGAGAACGAAGATAAAGACAGCATGTTTTTCAGGCTGGTGGACAGCTTTGGGGGCGGGCGTGGCGATAGTGAGCTCAAGGATATTATATTGACGCTGCATCGCTTCACACGCAGCCGCCCCTGGCCGGAGCAGTGGCTTGACGCCCGGGCTGAAGCGTATAACGTCGGCGCTTCCGCCTGTTTGAGCAGCACCCCGTGGGCCCGTGTGCTGCTCACAAGCGCAGCCGCCGAGCTGCAGGGCCTGGCGGCCTTGCTTGAAAAAGCGGCAGCGGCGGCAAGCCGTGGGCGGGGCCTGGAGCCGTACTGCGGTGTCCTTGAAGCTGATATGGCGAAAGTAAACGAGCTTCTCAGACTATGCCGCTCAGCCCTGGAGCAGGCTGAAGCTTCAGCCCACAGCAAGGATCTGAACGATGACTGCTGGGACGCATTGCATAAGGCCTTTTCGACATATGATCCGGCCAGGCTCCCGGTGTGCGGGAAGGGCGCCGATAAGGCACTGCAGGAAGAGGTAAAGGCTGCCAGGAACCAGGTGAAAGAAAAAATAAGAAAACTGTACGAAAACGGTTTCAATGTCACTGCTTCAGAAGCAATCGGGGATTTCAGGAAACTTTATCCGCAGCTAAAGTATCTTGCCGCCTGGTAAACGAATTTGATTCGATTTACATGGAGAAAAAGAAGGACAAGGGGCTCCTCGATTTCAACGACCTTGAGCACTATTGCCTGAAAGTCCTGGTGGAAGACGGACAAGCGACCGAAGCCGCAAAAGAGCTGCGGGGACGGTATGAGGAAATACTGGTGGATGAATACCAGGACAGCAACATGGTGCAGGAAATCATTCTTAATATCATATCCGGAAACGAAGACGGCAGGCATAACATATTCATGGTCGGCGATGTGAAACAGAGCATTTACAGGTTCAGGCAGGCGATGCCGGAGCTTTTCATGTCGAAATACCTGTCATACCCGGCCGAAAGGGGGCATGACAACAGGGTAATTCAACTGTATACAAACTTCAGGAGCCGGCCTCAGATAATTAACGGGGTCAATTTCATATTCAGGCAGATCATGTCACCGCTTGTGGGAGAAATTGATTATACCGAGAAAGAGTATCTCAACCCCGGGGCGGTATTTGACGAACCAGAAGACGGCTGCAAGGCCGGGGGTAATGTCGAGGTGCATATACTCGACGTGACGTCGGATGAGGCTGAATTTATTCCCGGCGCTGTTAAAGATACCGGTGGAACGGAAAACTTGAACGCGTCTGTCCGCGGGGATGCAAGCAATGTAAACGACAACGGACTCCGTGACAATGAAGATGAGGAACCGCTGGACAATATCCAGGCCGAGGCGCGGATAATAGGCAAAAGAATAAGGGAATTGGTTTACCGCGAGCCGGGCGCCGGAGCAAACGTGAAGGGAACCCGCGTCTACGACAACAGCCTGAAGAAATACAGGCCGGTGGAATATAAGGATATCGTCATACTGATGAGAGCGACTAAAAACTGGGCGGATATATTCGTGGAGGAACTTGCGGTGATGGGTATTCCGGCATACGCCGACACGGGCATGGGATACTTCAGGTCTGTTGAGGTCGAAACGGTGCTTTCCCTTTTGCAGATAATAGATAACCCGCTGCAGGACATACCGATGCTTGCGGTCCTGAGGTCACCCATAGGAGGATTCAGTACGGATGAACTGGCCGATATAAGGCTTGCCGACCGTACCGTATCAATATATGAGGCTATGAAAATACTGTCGGATGGTAATGGAACCGCCCAGGACGGGGAGACCGGCACCAGGCCGCCATCCGGCAGGGATATCCGGGATGCCGGTGCCGATTCCGGCAGCGTGCCCGGTCTGCCCGGTTCGGTTGCAACTGCAGATGGACTGAACAGGGCAAGCAACCGCGTTAGTGAAAAAGTCGGGAAATTCCTTGAGCGCCTGAACCAATGGCGCGATGCCGCTCAACATATGCCGATTGACGAATTGATATGGATGTTGGTGAATGAAACGGGTTATTACAGTTATGTCGGCATACTTCCGGGAGGACCGGAACGGCAGGCCAACCTGCGTATTCTTTTTGAACGGGCGGGGCAATATGAAAAAACAAGCTACAAGGGCCTGTTCAATTTTATCAGCTTTATAAACAAGCTGAAGAGCGGCGGAGGAGATATGGGAAGCGCCAGGATTCTGGGTGAAAATGATAACGTGGTCAGGATCATGAGCATACATAAAAGCAAAGGGCTGGAATTTCCGGTAGTCATAGTCGCTGGGTGCGGCAAGAAATTCAACATGATGGATTTAAACGCCAATATATTGCTCCACCAGGAGCTTGGATTCGGGCCGGACCTGGTTGATCTTGACAGGCGCACGATAACGCCCTCAATATCTAAGTTGGCAATCAGGCAGAAGCTCAGGCTGGAATTGCTTTCGGAAGAAATGCGCATTCTTTACGTTGCACTTACGAGGGCAAGGGAAAAGCTGATAATCACCGGCAGCGTGAGAGATGTGGGGAAAACCTGCGCAAAGTGGTGCGCAATCGCGGATATGGCCGGTGAAAAACTTCCTCCTTTTGAAATAATGCGGGCATCAACATATTTTGACTGGATAGGGCCGGCGCTTGCAAGACATGAATCGATGGCATCTGTCAGGGAGGCCGCGCAGCCGGCTGTCGATGCCGCGTGGGTATTAAGTGATCCGTCCGAGTGGGAAGCCAGGTTTTACGGGAAAGGTATGGCTGCTATAGAAAAAGAGGAGCCGGGCGCGGAACAGGACTTTTTCAATTGGCTTGAAGGAACCGTCTCCGCCGTTGGCGAGGAAGGCAGTGATACCGCTTCTTCTTCCGGCGTCTCGGACGCCTCATCAACCATCGTACCCGCCGCAGCTTCTGCCGGTACCGCCACCACGGCCGCCAGCACGGCAGGCGATGCCGCTGCTTCCGCTGATACCGCCGACGCCCCGGCAGTTCCAACTGACCCAGGCCTAAGTCCGGGCCAGCCCGGAACGACTTGCGGCGAGCGTGAAAAAGCCGATGCGGAGGAAGTACGGAGACTGATTGAATGTCTCGAATGGAAATACCCTTACTCAGCCCTTTCAGCAATACCCGCAAAAATATCCGTAACCGAGCTGAAAAGGCGCTTTTCGGACGACAACCAGGACGAGGCTGCGATCCCCTATGTAAAGCCTTTGATAGCCAGGCCCCAGTTCATGGAACCGGAAAAAGCTCTAAGCGCGGCACATAAAGGCACGGTCATGCATTTTGTCATGCAGCGCCTGGATCTTGACAGACTCCGCCCGGCATATAAAGAAGACGATTCCGAAAGTTCATCCCATGGATTTGTGCAGGAGATCAGGGGCCAGCTAGCGTTAATGACGGCCAATGAACTGCTCACGGAGGCTGAGGCTGAAACGGTAAAACCGGAGGCGATTGCCGCTTTTTTCAAAAGCCATCTCGGGAAACGCATACTGGCTGCTCCTAAAGTGTACAGGGAGACAGCTTTCAGCATAGAGGTCAAGTGTTCTGACATATTAAAAGATTTGCCCGAAGATGTATCAGGCGACGAAACCATGCTTCTCCAAGGTATTATCGACTGCTGGTTTGAGACGGACGAAGGGCTTGTGCTGCTGGATTATAAAACCGACCATGTGCCTGATGGCGGGTCCGGCATTATCAGGGAGAGATACAGGACTCAAATCGATTATTATACAAGGGCATTGGAACAGTTGACGGGGAAAAAAGTAACCGAAAGATACCTGTACCTTTTCAGCAGCGGAGAACTTCTGCGGTGTTAGAATTCAAGCCTCACGGTACGGATGGAAAAGCGCTTCGGGGGTTTCTTCAGAAACTATAAAATGCATGGAACATTGTCTGTGATTTTCGAGTCAAAATAAAACGAATTGATTAGCCCCTGTTGAATTGTGGGCATGGCTTATAATATTATACAAATAATAAACGCCGTGCGATAATATGAAAAACGCTGTGCGATAAGCCGTGTATGAAAAAATAAAAACGGTAAAATCACATGATGTGCCGTCCGGTTAAAGACATGGCCGCGCGGCATTGACGAAAGAAAAGGGAACGGTATGATATTCAGGAAAAAAACTATACTCAAGATTGCAGTTTTATTTTTAATCGCTGGATTGCTGCTTTGCGGCTGTGCAAAAGATAAAGCGCGGAATAAAGGTTTTGAACAGGAGCCGCAGGGAAGCGGGGCGGATGAAGCCGGACGGAATGGAGATGCTGTCACCGGACCGGAAAACCAGGCGGATGGTTTTGAGCAAGGCGAAACAGACCTGCCCGGCGCCAATGGTGCAAAGTCTGGCGATGCAGCGGGACAGTCCGGCGGCAGCGGCGGAGCGTGGGCTGAAGGAAAGCAAGGCAAGCTTTCTGCAGTTGACCTGGAAAAAGTGAAACCCAATGAAGCGGGCAGGATCATGGTGGTGATGTTCCACAACTTCATAGAGAAATACGAAAAAGGCGATAAGCATTACACCATGACTTTTGACGCTTTCGGAGAGCTTTTGGAAAAGCTTTACGAATCGGGATACAGGCTCATCAGCCTGAACGATTATATCAGCGGAAACATAAATACCCCGGCGGGATTTATCCCGATCGTATTCACGTTTGATGACGGTACAACCGGGCAATTCAACCTGGTTGAGGAAAACGGGAAATTTAGGGCAAATCCCCTTTCTGCCGTAGGCATCATGGAAGAGTTCAGCAAAACACACCCTGATTTCGGCCTGGAGGGTACATTTTTTGTCAACCTGGGAAACAGGACTTTCGGCTCAACCGGTACCCTGGCGCAGAGGCTTAATTACCTCGTTGAAAAGGGATTTGAACTAGGCAACCACACATATTCCCATATCAATCTTAAAAAAGACGCGAAGACAGCGGAAATAATACAGCGGGAGATAGGCGGCAACCAGAAAAAAATGTATGAACTGGTACCCGGCTATACGTTTAATGCTTTTTCGCTGCCATACGGCGCGCCGTCACCGCAGCTGAAGCAATATGTAGTCGAGGGGATATTTGAAGGTGTGACGTATCACAACAAGGCAATCATGGAAGTTGGAGCAGAGCCTGCTCCATCGCCGTTCAGTGTCAGATTCAACCCTCTCTCGGTAAGCCGTGTAAGATCGCCCGGCATCATACCGGTAAACCAGGACCTGACATGGTGGCTTGAAAACATGAAACGGGAAAACCAATACGTAAGCGACGGCAACCCGGATACAGTGACGGTGCCGGAATCGTACGCGGAGCAGATAGACAAGGAAAGCCTGGGCGGCAGGGAGCTGGTCATTTATTAAATTAATCAGGTGCGGGACAAGGTGCCTGTCCCCATGCATCCCCCTGTCCCATCCTCATGCCCCATGCATCCGCATGTCCCGCATGCCCTATACATATTGACACATCAAATGCAAATCTTTACAGGTTTCCATTTTGCCGTTATTATGGTAAACTAATCTACGTGCTGAATCTTATCAAATAAGAACGGGGGACTATTTTAATTTGTGGGGTGAAGCCGTTCGAATACGGCTGGGTGTACTCTTTTACCAAACCCGTCAACTAACCTCGTAAGCAAAAAAAAGAGGAGTAAGTGTAATGTCTAGAAACAATAAAATCCTAGTATCAATTGTTGTGTTCTTATTTATTGCTTTATTTTCAAACAGGGCAATTCACGCAAGTTCCGTTAAAGTTATGTCGAAAGGCATGAGAGGAGATTCGGTGGCGCTTTTGCAGAATGATTTGAAAAAGCTCGGGTTTATGAGCGTCAATCCTACCGGTTATTATGGCAAGATTACTGAGTCTGCGGTAAGAAATCTTCAAAAGAAATATAAACTGAAAGTCGACGGAATTGCGGGGCCCCAGACTCTCGGGCAAATCGACAAACTGCTCGGGAGAAAAAGCTCTGTATCAAGAAGCGGTTCCTCGAATCGCGCCCAGAATATTATAGATTACTCCAGGAAATTTCTTGGCGTAAGGTATGTTTGGGGCGGATCGACAGCAAAAGGGTTTGATTGCTCGGGTTTTGTAAAGTATGTTTTCAAGCATTTCGGCATAACATTGAACAGGACTTCAAGAAGCCAGGCGACCCAGGGCGTGAGAGTGAAAAAGGCGGACCTTAAGCCTGGTAATCTCGTGTTTTTCGACACGAACGGCGGCCTCAACCGCATTAACCATGTGGGTATATACATAGGAGACGGGAAATTTATCCACTCTTCGTCTTCTCACAAGGGCGTCGTGATTTCAAACCTTAACAAGGGGTTTTATTCAAAAACCTACATGACCGCAAGAAGAGTCTTATAAAGCAGGTTAAAGCGCTCCGTTATTTGATATTGCCTATTGGTTTGATATAATAACTGTATGCCGAAGCATACGGTTTTTCTTTTTTATGCTTTTCTTATATCCGGGAATATACCGTGATTCCAAAGATAGGGAAAGACTGCGACAGCCCTGCGAACGGGAGGTGTGAAAGTTGCGAGTGTTGCATACATCCGACTGGCACCTGGGGAGAAATCTTGACCAGGTAAACCGTATAGATGAACAGCGGGAGTTTGTTGACTACCTGTGCAGCGTAGTTGAAGAGCAGGGCGTTCAACTCATATTGATTGCCGGTGACGTATATGATACGTATAACCCGTCCGCTGCCGCGGAGGAGCTATTTTACGAGGCCGTTGACAGACTTAACGGCAACGGCAAAAGAGCTGTCGTGGTAATAGCGGGCAACCATGACAACCCGGAGAGGCTGTGCGCAGCGAGTCCGCTGGCCTATAGAAACGGCATCATTTTGCTGGGTTACCCGGGAAGCGTTGCGGGAGTATCTGCTGGGACACATCCGGATGCGCCTCCCGGCGTGCCTTCAACCGTGCATTCAGCCACAGGCGTCTCTTTACAGGGCGGCCATGGCCACGCAGATGCCGGCAAGGGGGAGAAAATACGGGTCGTCGATTGCGGACCGGGATGGTTTGAGCTTTGCATTCCCGGCTGTGATCATAACGCGGTTATCATCGCCTTGCCTTTCCCGTCCGAATCGCGGCTGGAGGAGCTGCTGGCGCCGGATGCCGATGAGGCTGTCCTGCAGAAGGCTTATTCGGATAAAGTTGGCCGCATTTTTGACACCTTGGCTGAAAAGTTCAGGGATGATACGGTTAACCTGGTAACCGCCCATTTATTTGTAGCAGGTGGCAGCACGTCCGATTCGGAAAGGACGCTGCAGATCGGCGGAGCGTTAACCGTGGCCCCGGAAGCATTGCCCCGAAAGGCGCATTATGCGGCATTAGGGCATCTGCACAGGCCGCAGGAGATAAGAAGCTCCCCCTGCCCGGCGTATTATGCGGGCTCTCCGCTGTCGTACAGCTTTTCGGAAGTTGATTACAGCAAAGCAGTTTTTATCGTGGACGTGTTTCCGGGCAAGGATGCAGATGTGACGCCTGTTTACCTCGACTGCGGCAAACCGCTGAGGAAATGGTTTGCCAATGAAGGCATTTCACAGGCAGTCAAATGGTGCGAAGAGGGAAGGGATTCCGGTGCATGGGTGGATCTTGAGATAGTAACGGACAGGCCTTTTACGGCTGAAGAGCAAAAACGTTTAAGGACGCTGCACCCCGGCATTATCAATATCCGTCCGAGGATTAAAACCGATGAAACGATAGTGCTGGACTTCAAGGACAGGGAAGGCAGGAAAGCGGACGAACTGTTCAGGGATTTTTACAAATACAGGATGGGTGTGGATATACCGGAGGAGCTTATGGAGGCGTTTATTGAATTGATCGGGGAAGAGAGCGGCGAAGACGAATCCATATCCGCTGAAGAAGAGGCCGCATCCATAAGTGATGCCGCATCCGGAAGTGAATCCACACCCGCCGCAGGAGAAACCCTGTCCGCCGGCGGCGAAACCCTGTCCGAAAGCGATGCCGCATCTGTTACAGTCGAAACCATATCCGCGGGTGACGCCACATCCACCGATGATGACGGTTAAAACCGGCAATAACAGCGACGGCTAAATCAACGGCCGCGCGAATAATCGCGAAAAATAGGCACATATTGCGGGAGGCTTATGACGTGAGGCCTAGATATCTTGAAATAGAAGGACTGAACAGCTTTTCAAAAGTACAGAGAATTGATTTTGAGGCACTGGGCGATACCGGCCTGTTTGGTATTTTCGGCCCGACAGGAAGCGGCAAATCAACAATCCTGGATGCGATAACTTTTGCCCTGTACGGCAGGGTAAAGAGGGCTGAAGGAGGTACACAGGGAATCATCAATACCGGTTGCAGCACGGCCAGGGTTTCTTTTTCATTCGCACTGTCAAGAGGCGGAACCAGGAAGACATACCGGGTAGAGCGAATCTACCGCAGAAAGAAAAATTCTCCAAACTCTTGCGAGCCTGTAATCGCCCGCTTGACAGAAGTCACTGATAACGGTGAAATCCCGTTGTGCGACAAGGCCACCGAGGTCAGTAATTACGTGAAAGAACTCCTGGGCCTAAGCAGCGAGGATTTTACACGTGCCGTGGTATTGCCGCAGAACAGCTTCCAGGAATTCCTGCTGCTTAACAATAAGGAACGGCGTGCCATGCTGGAAAGAATATTTTATCTTGAGGAATACGGCCGGAAGCTGGAAGAGAAACTGAAGCGAAAACTGGCCCGGCTGAAAAGCAGGCTGGATATGCTGTCAGGTGAATTAAAAGGATACGGCGACTCAACCGACAAAGCGCTGGAGGAAGCAGGAAAAGCCTTAAAAGATGCCGTTTCGGAGAGAGAAAGGGTCGAAAAGGAATTAAATGAACTGAAAAAAAGGTATGACGAGGCCGGCGAAGTCCGGGGACTCATGCTGGAACTTGAAGAATTTCAAAGGAAAGAGGAAGAACACCTGGCTTCAAGGGAGATAATCGATGAAAGCAGGAGACTGCTTGAGAAGGCGGTAAAAGCAGAAGGGCTCAGGGAGATGATCCACAGTAACAGGGAGCTTGGAGCAAAGCTCAATGAAACAAGGCAGAAAATATCACAAGTGCTGGAAAGGATGCCGCAGGTCCGGGATGACCTGGATGAAGCCAGAACGGGGTATGAAAGATTGGCAGAGGAGGCCAGGGCCGAGCAGCCGAAGCTTGCAAAAAAAAGAGCAGCGCTGTCGGACGCCTTGATAGTAAAGGCCGAGATTGCTTCCATATCTGAGAAGGCAAGAGCCCTGCGAGATTCAATTCAGCAGTTGAAAACCGCGGAGGAAGAAAAGACCAGGATAATCGACAGTGAGACGGCTGAATACGAAGCGCTTGTCAAGGAGGCCGAAAGGCTTGGGCAAGAAATAGAGCTGCTGAAAATCGATCCCGATTACCGTCATAAAATACACGAAGGCGTAAAACTGGAGAACGAGATAACCACTGTTTCAGGCAGCATAAATGAATTGGCAGGAAGGGAAAAGGCCCTTGGAAACAGCAAGACCGTTATGGAGTATAAGCTCGGGCATGTAAAAGCAGAAATGGCGGTGCTTGTAAACACTCTTGAAGAACTGGAGGCTAAAAAGCAAAAACACGGGCAATCAAAACCTGCGGATAAGAACTCGCTTCAGAAATCCCTTGAGGAGATACACGATATAAAGGGCAAGTATGAAATACTGGCGTTTAAAAAGAAAGAACTGGACAAGCTGCGGGCAAATGTGGAAAAGCAGCAAGAAGAGATGCGTACGCTCGGGAAGGAGGCGCGTTTAAAAGAAGAGGCAAGAAAAAAAGCTTGCGATACGCTGGAACAATGCAGGCTGGACTATGAAAAATCAGTCGGAGAAACGAAAACAATTTCCGCATATTTACTTGCAAAAGAGCTAAAGGAAGGTGAACCTTGCCCGGTTTGCGGTTCAGAACATCACCCGGCGCCCGCTGCCGCTGCCGGCGACGTGGATATGCCAGCCGGCGAAAAGACTTTAAGAGAGCTGAAAAACAAGCTGGAAGAGGCGGAGAGCACATATAAGCAGGCGGAGATGGAGGCCTTGATAATTGAGGAACAGCTGAAGATTGCAATGAACCGGATTTCACAGGCCGAAGAAGAACTGGAGCGAAAAGCGGCAGAGTTTGAAACGGAGAAGAAATCGCTTCCCGGGAGGTTGAGAAACCGGGATTTGGAAGAGATAGGACAGGAAATAGAGAAAGCGGCGGATGGATATAATAACAAAACAACAGCGCTGGAAAACTGGGAAAAAGAACTGGATGATTTGAATGAAAGGCTAAGGGAGCTTAATGACAAGCTGGCAGAAAAGAAGCTTGCCGAAAATGCGATTATCACGGAGTTGAAGATAAACCATGAAAGCATGGAGCAATTGCAGGCAGATATAAAAGCCCAAAGCAGTATACTGGATGCGGCACAGCGGAAACACGGCGCTTTTCTGCGCAAATACGGGATAGAAAGCGCAAGTTCGGAACTGGAGAGGCTGTCGGCAAATGACAAGAAAATTGCCCTTTTGCAGGAAAAGGCCGGCCGGCTGCAAGGGGAGGCGGGGGACAAAAGGCTTAAGATTGACCGCATAAAAGAGGAAAGAAGGCTCCTTGTTGAGGAACGCATCCGGAAGGAATCCGAAGAAAGCGGCCTTGAAAAACAGGCAGCGGAAAAAATGAAACGGCTTGAACAACTTGCGGGCGATGCGAATATAGAAGATGAAATCAGGAAAATCGACCGCACCGTTAACGAGTACTCCCTGAGAGAGGAGGAGATGCGGCGGAAGCTTAAGTCCCTCGAAGAAATATATAATAGCCTTGTCATGCAAAAGACGCTGCTGGAAAACCAGGAGAAGATATATTCTGAGAACCTGGAAAACGATACGGCACGCCTGCGGGCGGCCCTTGAGGAAAAAGGCTTCGACAATGCCGATGAGGCATTAGGCTCGCTTCTGCCCAAGGAAAGGCAAGAGGCACTGAAAACTGAAATCGGGGAATACGACAGGATATCCGCCAATATAGCTGCACAAAAATCTTTGCTTAAAAAGAAGCTTAAATCAAGAAGTATCAGCGAAGAAGAGTGGAGCCGAATTGCACGGGCGTACGAGGAATTGTCGGCATATAGACAGGAGTGCGTTTCAAACAGCGAAGTGGCAAAAAGCAATTATGCCTACCTGAGCAAAAGACACGCCAGGTGGGCCGAGCTGGACAAGGAATTCAAAGAGCTTAACCACAAGTACGGGCTTTTCGTGCAAATCCAAAAGCTGCTTAAGGCAGAGCATAGGAAGGATAATAGTTTTATTGATTATATTGCGGAGGAAAGGCTCCGTTATGTCGCTGCAAATGCCTCGATCACGCTTGGCGTCATGACAAAACACAGGTATGTCCTGGAACTGGATACGCAAGCCGGCTTTATCATCAGGGACCAGGCGAACGGCGGAGCACACCGTATGATCAGGTCGCTATCCGGCGGGGAGACTTTCATTGTTTCGCTTTCACTTGCGCTGGCGCTCTCGGAACATATACAGCTTAAAGGACAGAGCCCGCTGGAATTCTTTTTCCTGGACGAAGGATTCGGCATGCTCGACCAGGAATTGCTGGATACCGTAATCGATGCACTGGAGCGGTTGAGCTGCAAGGAGAGGGTAATTGGACTGATAAGCCATGTGCCGGAACTTAAAAGCAGAATCGGGAGACGGCTCATAGTGCAGCCTGCCACGCCGCATGGCAACGGCAGCAGCGTGGTGATTGAGAAAGCCTGATTGCTGCGCGGCACTTCCGCCCATGGCTTGAAAGCGGGCAGTACGGCATAGGAAGGTTCGGTATCCGAAAATCTACGGTTGCCGGTGATTAGAGGTATAAAGTTTGCTTTTGTAACCATATTATTATATAATTATTATAGCAGGCCTCAATACAGGCAATTTGCCATAAACTTTCTCATGATCGGCAGCCCGTATATTATGATAAACCGTTTAGTGTTAATATGCCATGTATTGTCTGCCGGGTGTTTTTAAAATAAAAAAGTAATTGATTTGATAGAGGAGTGATGAGATGGCGGTAAAAGATGAAAAGACCGTAGAAGAAGCATCCGTCAAGAAAAAGAAAAAAGCAAAGAAAGTACTGACCGATAATGATGTAAAGCGCAAGGCGACAAAACTGGTTGTCGCACACTTAAAAAAGAAATTGCCTGAAGATGACTTTATCGGAAAAGAAAACATTTCCAATTGGATCGACGACATGGAAGAGCTGCTTGCCAAGGACGAATTTGTCATGATCGAGTATATTGAGATGAGAAAGAGGCTTAACGATGTTATCGAGCGTACTGTGGATGAGGAATTGAGATTTAAGTTACGGGACTCATGGTATAGTCTGGGCAAAGCCTATGATAAGAAGGTAAAGCAAAGATAATACCAGAATCATGAGCCCGGTAAACCCGGGTTTTTTTATTTGGCGGATATGGCGGAGAGCCAGGGGGCAGGTCCGTTTACACCACGGACCTGCCCTTTGGCTCTCCGCCATACCCGCCCTTTTTATCCGTCGAATAGTTTTTTCAGTGTAACTTTTCTCCAAGACTCATTTCAAATATCCCCGCAACTATGTTAAAATGCTAGCATGGTATATTTAATTTCACGCTGTTTGAGCTGCCCGCTTATTTCAAACCTGAAGTGCGATACATGCCTGCCGGGGTGTGCCGGCGGCACGGATAGTCATGGCAGCGCAAGATTTATATATAGAAAACCAGGAGGTTTCTATGGTAATTATGGGGATTGACCCCGGGTTTGCAACAACGGGGTATGGTATAGTAAAATATGAAGGGAACAAATTTTCGCTTCTTGATTACGGGGTAGTGACGACGGAAGCGGGTGAGCCGTTTGCGCAAAGGCTCCTTAAGCTGGACGAAGGGATATCCGCTGTTATAGCCAGGTACAATCCGGACGCGATATCCGTAGAAGAGCTTTTTTTCAGCAAGAATATTAAAACAGCGATCACGGCGGCACATGGAAGGGGCATAGCGCTGGCTGCGGCTGCGAGGTCGGGCTCGGAGGTTTTTGAGTACACTCCGCTGCAGGTAAAGCAGGCCGTGGTGGGTTATGGCAGGGCTGAAAAGCAGCAAGTCCAGCAGATGGTAAAAGTAATCCTGAACTTGCCCGATATACCCAGGCCTGACGATGCGGCTGATGCGCTCGCGATTGCCATATGCCACGGCAATTCCTTCAAACTTTCGGGACTGGGAATGAGGTAAGCCCCGCAGAAACAAATACCGGAGGTACAACATGTATGCATACATAAAGGGGAAGCTTGAAGCCAGGGGCAGCGACTATATTATTATCGAAGCCGGCGGAATAGGCTACAGGGTCAATGTGCCGCTTTCCACGCTTGAGGCGGCCGGACAGCCTGGGAGCGATTTTAAAATATTTACGCATCTTTATGTCAGGGAAGATATAATGAGCCTGTACGGATTTGCCACCCAGGAAGAACTAAACATGTTCGAAATGCTGCTGACCGTATCCGGCGTAGGACCCAAGGCGGCTTTATCGCTTATTTCGGCGGTTGCGCCGTCCAGGTTCGGGCTTGCAGTAATAACCGACGACGCAAAGACCCTTACCAGGGCGCAGGGAATAGGCAAAAAGCTCGCACAGCGCATCATCCTTGAGCTTAAGGACAAGATAAAAAAGGAGCAATTAGCCACCGCCGTGAAAGACGGTTTTGAAAAAGCAGACGTGCAGCCGGGAAGCTCGCGGATATCAGAAGCGGTCAGCGCGCTTATCGTGCTGGGATACACCCGGGCGGAAGCAAGCCGTGCGGTTGCTTCGGTCTATTCGGAAGATTCAGATACCGAAACGGTTGTTAAAAACGCTCTGAAAAGCCTCATCAGATAAATTAGAATTAGCGTTGGCCGGTCGGCCTGGCTGCGCAGTAGTATATTTTTCGCGGGGGATGAATAAATGGATGACGAAAGGTTAATCGAGACGAAGGCGGTAAGCGAGGATATTGATGAGACAAGCCTCAGGCCAAGGAAGTTCAGCGAATTTGTCGGTCAAACCAAGGTTAAGGAAAACCTGAATGTTTTTATTGAAGCTGCAAAAAAGCGCAAAGAAGCCCTGGACCATGTATTGCTTTATGGACCACCCGGGCTCGGGAAAACCACGCTTGCCGGGATTATTGCGTCCGAGCTGGGCGTAAACCTGCGTATAACATCAGGGCCGGCCATCGAGAAGCCCGGCGACCTTGCTGCTATTTTGACAAACCTGGGAAATTATGACGTCCTTTTTATAGATGAAATACACAGGCTTAACAGGGCGGTTGAGGAAATACTCTATCCGGCCATGGAAGATTACGCGCTTGATATCATTATAGGGAAAGGGCCCAGCGCCCGCTCAATCAGGCTTGACCTGCCCGAGTTTACGCTGATTGGCGCCACTACCAGGGCAGGGCTGCTGACCTCGCCCCTGAGAGACAGGTTCGGTGTCATAAGCCGCCTGGATATGTACAGTGTTGATGAGTTAATGCAGATAGTAAAGCGTTCCGCCGTTATACTCAAAATAGAAATAGATGACAAGGGAGCAATGGAGATAGCTAAACGGTCGAGAGGGACGCCCAGGGTGGCAAACAGGCTGCTGAAAAGGGTCAGGGATTTTGCACAGGTAAAGGCTGACGGCGCCATTGACCAGGATGTGGTGGCAATGGCTTTAAGTGCCCTTGAGATAGATGATATAGGCCTTGATATTACGGACAGGAATATGCTGACCAGCATAATAGAGAAGTTCAACGGCGGCCCGGTCGGGCTGGACACGCTGGCAGCATGCATAGGAGAAGAGCCGGATACTATTGAAGATGTTTACGAGCCGTACCTTTTACAGCTTGGTTTTATTAAGAAAACGCCAAGGGGAAGGATGACGACAAGACTGGCATACGAACACCTGGGCATAAAAGTGAAGGGTGACAGGTATAAACAAGAGGAGATGAAGATTTAGTGCGATTGCTGATGCATATGTGCTGCGCGCCATGCTCGGCTTACCCCCTGTCCGTACTGCGGATGGAGGGCATAGAGCCGGTCGGCGTGTTTTTCAACCCGAATATACACCCGATTGAAGAATTTGAACGGAGAAGGGATACAGTAAAGAGATTTGCAGATATAAAAGGCATTAAGGTAAAGTATTTCGATGACTTCAGGCAGCCGGACTGGGAAAACTTTGAGGGTCCCGGCGATACCAGGTGTGCCATGTGCTATTCTGTCAGGATGGAAAGAATTGCAATGCTGGCTGCGGAAGGCGGCTATGACGCTTTCACCACTTCACTCCTGGTAAGCCCGTACCAGCAGCATGATCTTATAAAGCAACTGGGTGAGAAATTTGCCGGCCTTTATGGAGTCAATTTCTATTACAGGGATTTTCGTCCCGGGTTCAGGCGCGGGCAGCAAGAAGCCAGGGAGCTCGGGCTTTACCGCCAAAGATATTGCGGCTGTATAGTCTCCCTGGGCGAAGCGGCTGAATGAGCAGCCGGCGCCCATTTTTTAGCCTAAATTAAAAATCATATTACAATAAAGTTAAAATATGATTAATATCGTAGGATAATCACGCTTACTGTCGAATAGTGTTATAGAATATTACCTAAAGATAAGTTCAGCGGGGTGTCGCAATGAAAAAATTCTTAGCATCTATTCTGGCAGTTATTCTTTTTGTCTCATTCGCAAATTCGGTCTCATACGCCAACGGAAAGGCTGCTGCCGGCGGCTTGCCGGGCGAGCTGAAGGAGATACGGTACGAAAAGGAGGGCTTTCGCGAGATAGTTTACGTGAAAGTCAGCGGCTATTCCGAGTACAGCTGCATGGAATTATCCGATCCGTTCAGGATAGTAATTGATTTGAGAAATGTCGCCGTTCCAAAAGGAATGGGTATTTTGCAGGCGGGCGGCAAGGTGGTCGAACGGGTAAGATACGCGCAGTTCACTAAAACTACCGCCAGGGTGGTCCTGGATGTAAAGGAAGGATATGACTATACCATTGTAAGCGCAGATGAGGGATTGATCGTTTATGTTGAACAAAAGCCGGAAAAGTCGGAAAAACCGGATCCACAGAACGCCATCATTTTTACCGGGGATTTTTGGATAAAATGCATGCCGGCCAAATTGGACGAGACAGGTGAAGAGGCGGAAAAGGTTTCCCTGTCGCTTGTCAGGCATGAGGGATACCGCGTCTCCAGGCTGACTGATCCCGAGAGGCTTGTAATCACCATCCCGGATGCAGGGATTATAAGCACCCCGAAACAAGCCGATATAGACGGTTCGCAGGTCAAATCCATAAGTTATAAAAAGGCCGGCAAATCCGGAGCCGAGATAACAATTGAAACAAAAGCCCAATACCAGTACGCTTTTTCGAAAAACGGGAATGAACTGGTCATGACATTGCGCCGCCCTTCTTTTAGGAATATAACTTACCATAACAACGGGGACAGGGTATACTTTGAGCTTGAGGGCGCGAAGCTGACGGAAGGCGATAGAGATTTGAAACCTCTCTATACAGAGGGCTGCGATGATTCAGGGAAAATATACTCCATAGCGTTTCCCAGCTGTCAGGCTGATTTGGGGGAAGGCGTGCTGGATATTAACGATTCTTTTCTTAAATCCATAGAGGTAAGGAACGACAAGGAAACTGAAACAACCATGCTGGTCCTTACAGGCACATCGAAAAACTCATACCTGGTATATACGAGGGAATCCGGGACAACGGCAATTACCGTTTTAAAGCCTGATACCGGGAAAAAGACAGTTGTGATTGACCCCGGGCACGGAGGGACGGCAATCGGGGCCAAGTATGGTGAAATTGAGGAGAAGAATTTAAATTTTGATATCGCAAAAAGGCTGGAAGAATTGCTCAGGAAGGAAGGCGTAACTACGTATTTGCTCAGGAATGACGACAGCAATATCGATAATTATGAAAGGGCTTATATTGCAAATAAACTAAACGCTGCCCTGTATCTCAGCATACATATCAATGCCACAAACAAAAAAAGCACAAAGGGCACCATGACGCTGTATTGCCCGTCTTCCGCGAAAGGCTTTGTCGGAAAGGATTTTGCGGAAATAGTGCAGAAAAACCTGCTTTCGGCATTGAAAACGGAAAATAAAAATACCAGGTCAAGGCCTGACCTTATAGTGCTGAGGGAGACAACAATGCCCGCTGCTTTGGCCGAGATAGCTTTTTTGACAAACAGTTCGGACAGGGCGAACCTTATGAAGGAGTCTTTCAGGCAGAAAGCGGCGCAGGCCCTGTGTGCTTCCGTAATCGAAGCCCTCGAGAGAGTAAGTTGAAAAGCTTTGCAGCATGCCTTAAGTACGCATGGTATCAGGCAGTGTTTCGGCAATGGCAACAGATACAGGAATCAGTGCCGGAATTTATGGATTCTGCTGATATTATTTGCCGGCTGCTTGTGATATCATAAATTGTTGTATTGTAATTTATGCTGGAAAAAGTGAATTAGTTAACCGGGCCTGGATCGAAAATTGAGTAAAAAAATAATATTATTTCAGCGGGAAATACTAAAAACTTTTTGAATTGTCCATAATTACCATAATAATGAAATAATTATGGAGGGCAATTATGAAAAAGTATATGGTGGTACTGCTGGCAATACAGGTCCTCATGCTTTCTGCGTGTTCGCTTCCTTTTTGGGGCGGGTCCCGCAACGAACCATCGGCAATTGCCGAAGATCAGGATATGATATATGTCCCGCAAAGCGAAAATGCGGGAAATCCGGGTGAAGACGAAAACTACGGCGTGAAAAGCGGTTTGGACGGTACGGCGGGCGGAGGCTGGCGAAACGATGTAAAAGACTATGCGGGCGGAACGGGCATAAACGGTTTAGACGACGTGAATCCAGATGGCTTTCCGGACCCGTACGGCAAGGCTGATAAGGAAGCCATGGGTGATATTGACGGGAAAGCAGGTGACAGCAGCAGCGTACAAACCGATACCGGAAAGGGAGTGGCAGGCGCCTCATTGCAGGAACCGCCAGCAGGCTTTGATCCGGGCAGCGGCAGCAATATTTCCTTTACAGAGCCAAGGAGGCCTGTTACGGTATATTACCAGGACGGCGGAGGGTGTATCATACCCATGACGCGCTGGATTAAGCCCCAACCAGGTGTGGCAAGGGCGGCGGTGAGCCTTGCCATCGACAATGCGCTGGTGCGTGAAGAGCTGGCATATTACGGCGTTTGCCCGGTTATACCGGCTGGCACCGAAATACTCGGCATCGATGTGAGAGACGGTATTGCGGTGATTGATTTCAACAGGCGTATACTGGATTATGGCAGCCCGGAATCTGAAAGAAACATTATAACTTCGATTGTTTATACAATGACGGAGTTTGACACCATAGATAAGGTACAGGTATTGGCAAATGGCTATCCGCTTGGCATACTAAAGTACGGGACCGACGTTACCGGCCCGCTGGGCAGGGAGGATATCGCGATTAATGCCGACCCTTCCGTGCTTTACGCGGATGAGGGAAAAGTGGACATATACCTGTTGAAACGGGTAAACACCGGCTTTACGTATCCTGTCCCGGTTTCGGTACCGAGCAATTACAGGATAACCAATTTACCTGAACTGCTGGTGAAGCAGCTTCTTTATACCAAAGCCGGGGACGGGCTATACAGCGAAATGCCGGATGGCGCTTATTTATTAAGCAGCGTTTATGACAACGGCACTATAATATTAAATATAAGCAGCGAGTTTCTGAACTACGGGGGAAGCGCAAGGGAAGAACATATCCTGAAGCAGTTGGCTTATACCTTGAGACAGTGCAAGGATGTCAGGAAGATAAAGATCATGGTAGACGGCCATGAGACAGAATTGCCCGAAGGAACGGATATATCCGGGGGTATCCTGGTGCCGGCCGTTATCAATGATGTTATTGACAGGCAGTAAAGGCAAAGGCCTGAATAATAAATCAAAACCGGATAAGGATGCTTAATATTGAGAGAGAATGATATAAAACGGGGTTTGAAGTCCAGGCGGATTATCATAGCGACAAGAAACAAGGGCAAGCTCGAGGAAATGAGACAATTGCTTGCCCGGTTTCCCTGCGACGTAATTTCCATGGCGGATGCAGGCATAACGGACGATATCGCGGAAAGCGGAAGCACGTTTGAAGAAAACGCCATGATTAAAGCGAGAAGCGTCTGGAAGGCGACCGGGGAAACCGTAATAGCGGACGATTCCGGGCTGGAAGTGGACTTCCTTGGCGGCGCTCCGGGGGTTTATTCAGCAAGGTTTGCAGGCATGGGAGCTACGGACGGGGAAAACAATAAAAAGCTGCTTGACGCCCTGGCAGGCGTGCCGGAAGAAAAAAGGACCGCAAGGTACGTATGCGTTATAGCGGTTGTATTTCCAAGTGGCAGAAGCATGACTGTCAGGGGAGTATGCGAAGGTTATATTGCAATGAAACCTGAAGGCAACAACGGGTTTGGATATGATCCGTTGTTTTATTTTCCCGGGTATGGCATGACGGCGGCCCAGATGGACCCGCATTTGAAAAACAGTATAAGCCACAGGGGCATTGCAATGAGAAAACTGCTGGAGAAACTGAAACAGGCATGGGATGATGAAATTGCCGGCAACTGAGCTGATAAGACTTGACAACTGCTTTAACTACTGATTTAATATTTGATTTAATAACGATTTATTAATTAACTTGATTTTGCAATAGGGTTAATCATTTTATGAAAATTTTGGTCATAAGCGATACGCATGGAGATACAGGCAAGGCGGAAGAAGTCATAAGAGCAAACCGTGGAACAGATATGGTCATACACCTCGGCGACTATTTCAGGGATGCGCAGAAACTGTCACGCATGTTTCCAGCCATTCGATTTGAATATATTTACGGCAACTGCGATTTTATGATAAATAATGTTCCCGGAGAAAAGGTGCTTGACTTGTGCGGGAAAAGGATTTTTATAACGCACGGGCACAGGTATTCGGTAAAATGGGATTATAGCAGGCTTTTCCGGAAAGCCGAGGAGCTGGACGCGGATATAGTCCTATTTGGGCATACGCATATCCCGGATATGGTAAAAAACGGAAAGCACTACATCCTCAACCCTGGAAGCACAAGCGAACCCAGGAGTTATAAATACGGGTCATATGCGGTAATAGAGATTGAAAACGGGGTATTGTCGCCCAGGATATGCTACATTTAAGCTGCCCTATCCGCCGGGGGACAAGGTGACAGGTACCATGTTCCTATAGCGCCTGTTTCCTTTGGCTAACACTGGGTATTACTCCACGGGACGCAAGCGGAAGATTATACTCAGCATGGCTTATCCATTATCTCGGTTGCCCGCGCTTTTGTGTGTTTCCATTTGCCGGTACGGAAGCGCAAATAAACAACCGAAGCTCTTACATATTGGTCAATTACCAGGGCTGTCCATGCTCCTATAAGTCCCCAGTTGAATATATTTACAAATATATATGCGACGATTACCCTAAAGCCCCATATGCCGGCAATTGAAGCATACAGAGGATACATGGCGTCACCGGCGCCCCTTAAAGCGCCTGAAACTGAAAGCTGTGTCGACTGGCCCGGCAGGGACAGGGCCAATATCTTAAGTACGGTGCCTGCCATGGCTGCTACAACCGGATCTTGGGTATACAAGCGCGCAATAGGATGCGAAAACAGGATAAAGACGCTTCCGACAAAACATGCGACGCCAACGGCCATACGATGCGCTATATCCGCATATTTACGGGCTTTTTCCACGTCGTTGGCTCCGAGACTCTGGCCGACCAGCGTGGTGGAAGCCACAGCAAACGCCATGCTTGGTGAAAATGATAATCCGCTGATATTCAAGCCAATCTGGTGAGCTGCAAAACCAGTCGTGCCAAGGCCCGATACCGTCCGGGCAAAAAGTGTCAGCCCGCTTTGCAACACGCATTGCTCGAGTGCTGCGGGCAAGCCGACGGAAAATACCCGTTTTATTATTTCCATATCAGGCATATACTTTCCTTTTCCGTGAATTGAAACAGGCAGTGTTTTTGAAAACCTGACAATACAAAATCCGACGGCGCAGGCAATAAACCTGGACACTGTTGTTGATATAGCCGCACCGGGCACGCCCAGCATGGGAAATCCCATTTTGCCGAAAATCAATACGTAGTTTCCAAACACGTTAAGAAGGTTGGCGCCTATATTATAATACATCGGCAGCCTGGTCTGACCGGCGCCTCTGAGTGATGCCGTTATTCCCATATTTACTGCCTGGAAAAGCAGGCCTGCGCAAATTATCCTGAAGTATATGACAGCATCATCGAAGGCAGCAGCTTCGGCACCCATGAATATGACTACGTAGCGGGCGAATATTATCCCAACCAGGCTCATGAGAATACCCAGCACTGCATTTACTACCAGTACTTGCCTTGTGACTAAAGAAGCCTTTTCTTTATTGTTTGCGCCGATATTCCACGCCACAAGCGTAGTGGTACCGACATTTACGGCTGCAAAAACCGCCAGCAGAAGCATGAACGGCTGGTGGGTAAGGCCTACTGCAGTTATCGCGGCCGGGCTTAGCTGACCGACCATTATCATGTCCACCATCCCGAACAAGGTGGACAATACAAGCTCTATAAATGCGGGCCATGTAATTGCAATGACTTCAATCCGCATTTTTCCCAGGTATTTTTCCGGACTGCCGTCCTTTTTATTCCGTTTGTGTCGAAAAGATTGTAACAACTAAGGTGCATCCCTTTCTGCAATGTTATAACCAGGTAGTTTCCCATGCAATATTCATGCTATTGTCTTATCATGACAAGCCATGTATTCAAACCTGAGGCCATATTGCCCGGGGCATGTGCAAGACTATAATACCTATTTTAGTACTACCGGGGAGATATTTCAAGTTACGCCGGGCGGTGAACCTGCGAATAAGCGCGTGCCGGGAATAGGGGAGTATTGGATTATCGATCATTCAAACAGAAAAGTAACCGTATACATGTTCAGGGAAAAAGATATTGCGGCAATGAAAACATACACCAGGGAAGATACGGTAAAATCATTTATATTTGACGGCTTTACAGCCGGCTTGAATGAAATATTTGAATAGCAGGGCTATTCTCCCGGGAACGGAAACTTGCCCCGATGAGTCTAACTATTAAAACACCAGGATATATGAATGGAATCAACGGAGGCAAGAGATGAAAAAAACGATTTGCATTTTAATAGTTTTCATATTGGTGACGCTTTCCGCGTGTACCGGGCATGGCAATGGGAAAAGCCGCGAAGTTGGCGGAAATGCCGGCGATCATCAGCAAACAGGTATCACGGAAGAAACTAATACGAAAGAAGACAAGGCTGCAGAAAATGACGAAACGGCAAAGAATAATAAAAGCGGAGAGGGCAATACGGAGGAAGAGCAGATACCAGACTTAGGCGAAATCATATCTGATGAGTCGCTGAAGCCGGAAGAAATGCTTGATTTCATCCGGGAAAACATAGATAAGGCTTCTGCGGATGAGGCGGCAAAATTGCTGTTGAGGCTTGAGCAACTCCAGCAAAACAACCTGGAGGAAATGACGAACAGGTACGCTGAAACCGAATCCATGCAGTCTGAGTTATGGTCGCAGGTTTACAATTACGACACTGGTGAAATAAGCTTCGAGCTAATTAAAGACCCTTCCCTGAAAGAATTGTTAACTGATGCGCAAAATAACGGGTACAGGACTGCAACTGCCGAAGGTAGCTTCTTTCCCGTGATTGACTACAGTATATATAAAGAATTCGGCGACAAATTGCCGGAGGACCTGGAATCTTATTTTTCTCTGATGGCGGCTGAATCCGGGCGTTCCCCTGCAAGCGACGGTGGACTTGTAATCGGGTGGGACGAGGTGTTTGAAAGAGCATTGAACCAGCAGCAATTTATTATGAATTACTCCGATTCCATAAAAATAAATGAGGCTAAGGAATTATATAAAAAATTCGTGATATTTATATTCAGCGGTGAGAATATTCCCAACACACCGCACTTTGACTATTCCAAAAAGACACTTTCGCCCAGGCTGAAAGAAAGCCTTTTGGCCATAGCTGAAAAAGCGGGCGATACCCCGCTTGAAAGAATGATTAAGGATTACGCTGAAGTATTGGATAAAAACGGGTATAAACTAACGGATGAAGTAAAGAAGTTCAGGGAAAATGCCGTTGCTTCATTATGCAATTAGCCATGTTTCCGGTTTGAGTCACCGGGCAGACACAAAAGGCCGTCTCCCTGCTCATAGACGTCCAATGGCTGCTGCACATATCTAATTGTTGCTGCACACTGTCTATTGATAAATGTCAAAAATCTGCCTGGGGAGCCATAAATTTTTGCTTCCCCAGGCGTCCAACATTAATTATTTCTAAAATATTGTACGATGGCATCAGCAAGCGTCTTGGCAAGCCTGACCTGTTCACTGTTGTCAATCAGGAGTTCAAACTCGTGCGGGTTTGGCACAAAGCCGTTTTCAATCAGCACCGACGGCGCCCATGTTCCCCTGGTCACGTAAAAGTTGGCCCAGCGCACTCCCTTGTTTACGCGCCCTATCTTGACGGCGCCGTCCAGGAGCGTTTGAGAAAACGGTTTTGCCAGCGCTTCCTTGTAATATACCGAGAAACCGTATATTTTGGATATGTCCACATTATCTGCCATGCTGTTGGCATGTATCGACACGAACAAGTCCGGTTTCGCTTTCCTGGATGCGGCCAGCCTGTCTTCAAGCGATACGGCGACGTCGGTAGTCCTCGTCATCAGCACCTTTGCGCCGAGTGACACAAGTTCGTTCCGCAGCTTCAGCGCGGTATTGAGGTTGATCGTTTTCTCCGCGTAGCCGGTGCCGAGGGGCCCGATTGCTCCCGTATCGCTGCCGCCATGGCCCGGATCCAGCATGATGGTCAGCCCGGAAAGCGGCAGGTTGCCGTTGGCGGCCTTCGCAGGCCTTTTTATGTGCAGAATGATTCCATCCGTCGTTTTTTCTATATAATAACCTTCAATTTTCTGCCCGGCTTTCATTGTCAGGACGTATTGGCCCTGGTTGCCGTTTGTATTGAATGTTACGGATGCAAAGGGCGCATTTGCGGGCAAAGCTGGCAATACGCCTGACTTGGCGGCCGAAATGCTTACGGTCAGCTTGGAACCGTTGAATGAAGCCGTAGCCGCAAGTGATGACTTATATTTCAGCCTGAGCGTATCCCATTTTTGTCCCGTCCGGTATACTGCGGAGGTTACGGCGGTACTTAACTGCGCCTTTGATGTAAATGTCGTGATGCTTGTTTTCCTGACCCAAAGGCCTGACGAAAGGCGTGCATAACTGCCTGTCATACCGGTCACATAGTCCACCATTCCCTTGCGGAGCTCATACGCGGCGCCGTTGCCCGACGCAGGCGCTTCATACGTGTCGATATCCTCCTTTGAAACCTCGGCGTAAAAGGGAGATCCCTTCATAATGACGCCTACTTTTGCAGGCGCTTTTTGTGTCTTGACGGTACCGTTGTAATTCATCGTGTATACCGGTGCGCCAAGGTCTATATTACGCGGGGTGCCGGTGTAAGAAGGAATTGTATAGGTATATGTGAACTTGGCCGGGTACAAACCGCCGCTTTTTGAAGCAGTCTTCATGGTATACGTTTTGCCGCCGATTTTGACCGTTACTTTTGCGCCTGCCGGAGCCGTGCAGGATAAGGTGATCTTTTCCCCGGGCATCCTGTATTCCTGGGACTGGGGGAATACGGACGAAGCGACTATTTCAGGCTTGCTCATCTTGCTCGCGGCAGCAGTTCCGGTGGACCTGTTGATGACGCGGGTGACATATGAGCCGCCCTGTGAGAACGTGAAAGTGTTAGCACCTTCTGCAAGATCTACAAGTATGCCGAAGAAACCTTTGTCGGAGCGGTTTTCAACGGGTTTGCCGTTTAAATAAAGCGGCTGTGCCGGGTCCGAAGAGCCGTTTAAATAATACTTGGTGTAACTGGTGGTTATATTGCCGGACGGCCTTGAAACGGTCACCGGGATGCGGGCCTGCTTGCCGTCGATCCTGTCGTAAACCGCCTTTATTGTAGAACCGAGCGCAGGATAACCGGCTATCGACGAGTAGTTGTAAAAAATGCTTCCCTTTACCTCGGGATAGTTGCGGTTTAGAAGCATTTGCCTTTCTATTTCGGCAACACCGTACCATGGGCTGGAAACATCCTTATTTCCGGCTTTATAAGCCGCATGTCCTATGTAAAGGTCGACGGACGTACCGCTGACGACATTTTTCCACCATTCCAGGAGCTTGTAATAGTCCGCGATCGAATAGCCTATGTTCCAATACAGCTGCGGAGCAATGTAGTCGATGATTTCATCTTTTACCCACCGCCTGGTGTCGGCGTAATGGTCATAATTGGATTCAAGCCCTCTTGTATCGCTGCCCAGCGAATTTGAGGACTTGTTGGCCCAGATGCCGAATGGACTGATGCCAAACCGTACATTTTTGCCGGTTGCCTTGATCGCTTTTGAAACGTCCGACACGAGGGCCGTTATGTTGCCCTGCGCCAATCTCCCACGTTGCTGTATTTCTTGCCGTATTTCTCGTATGTTTTCGAATCATTGAAATTCCTGCCGGGATAGAAGTAGTCATCAAAATGTATCCCGTCGATATCATACCTGTTGACAAGCTCAAGAACGCCGTCGACAATAAGCTGGCGGACCTCGGGTATGCCGGGATTGAAATAAAGGTTGCCGTCCGAATATTTTACCACCCATTCGGGATGCCGGCGTGCCGGATGCGAAGAATGCAGCGAGTTGACAGTAGGGCTGGCTTCGGAAGCTGTTTTCTTTGTGATCCGGTATGGGTTTATCCATGCATGCAGTTCGATATCGCGCTTGTGCGCTTCCGTTATCCAGAAGGCAAGCGGATCAAACCCGCCATTGGGAGCTTTGCCCTGTGTTCCGGTCAGGAACTTTGACCACGGGAAAATATTCGATTTATATAAGGCGTCGGCAGTAGGCCTCACCTGTAGAAATACCGCGTTCAAGCCTGCCTTTTTGGCTTCTTCAAGGATTTTTAACGCTTCGCTTTTAAGGACAGCCGGATCGGTCGTCGGCTTTTTAGGATAGTCGATATTTACCACGGACGCGACCCAAAGCCCGCGCATTTCCCTGCCTGGCTCCGCATTGGCGTAAACGGGCGCCATTGCCGCCGTAAAAGCAAGCAGCATGATTATTGTTATTATTGTTTTGACTAAATGCTTCATCCTTCGCTCCTTTATATTAACCAGGCTTTCCGGTATCATCACATACGGTTAAAAAGCCCTTTTTTATACTTATTTCGACATAATATTTCTATAAAAGTTTCACTATTACCTCTTAATTTAACAATTTTTAATTATTTGTAACGGAATAGTAATAATGCAAATTTTCGTTTTAAATCAAGGAGTTATAAGACTTTCCCAGCATATTTATTATTAGTATTTGAATATTCGGTGGTGTGAATATTGCCTGGGAAAAAGCTGGATGCTTTATTGTATGGTGTTTTGTCGGCGGTAGTGCTGCTATACCTGTATTTCAATGTGATTGCGACAGCCGGGGGTGAAGCGGCACCGGACAGGTTGCGGGAAACATCTTCCGGGATGTCTTCGAAATGGCGGATAAAGAAATTATGAAAGGGGTAATGGAGGAAACAATATAGGAGATGTTTCCTGTACGATATGCGGAGGGAGAGAGAGGGCAGGCATTGATCCGAATGACGCGAGAATGGTCCGAAGCAAACCAAAACGAAGCGGAGCACAGGGAGGATGCAAGCTCAATTTATACGGAACAGAAGGACAGGTCAGAGAAACATGATATAAACCCGGAAGGGTACCACCTGTATGTGGATCTTGACCTTATGCTCATGTATGTTTATAAAGACGGGGAACTCGTTAAAACATACGAGGTCTCGGGAGGAAGTGCCAGTACCCCGTCACCTGTCGGAACATGGAAAATTATCAGCAAGGACACGTGGGGAGAGGGGTTTGGCGGAGCCTGGCTGGGGTTTAACGTGCCGTGGGGCCTTTATGGAATACATGGGACAAACGAGCCCTGGTCCGTCGGCAAACACAATACGTCCAAAGGCTGCATACGCATGAGAAATAATGAGGTAAAAGAACTGTACAATATGGTCCCATACAACGCGACTGTTACGATTGTTTACGAAAATATGCCGTTTTACCCGATGAGAGACGGGGATGTCGGATTCGATGTCCTGAAAGTTGAAAGGGCATTGAAGAAACTGGGGTATTACCACGGCAGCCTGGACGGGATATTCGGGAGCGCGCTGAAAAAAGCGGTGATGAAATTCCAGGAAGATCATAAGCTTTACAAGACGGGCGTTGTAAACAACAGCACTTACGAAAAGATAATGGAAGAGGTAAAAGAGCTTGAGGCGGGGAAAATTGACTACTGAGATTTATTGGCTGCCTACTTTCTCCCCAAGAGCAATCGAAAGGAGTCCTGAGTTAAAAGATCTTATAGAGAATACCCCGGTAGAAGAATTGAGGTTTTCATTTACCGTAAGAGATGTGCCTTGTCACATAAAACCGGAAATTCTTATGGAACTGGCTTATGACCACTCATTTATGGATATGGGAGATAATACTGAAGAAAATGTGACTGAACAAGCTGTTATATGTGTGACGCCGGGGTTGTGGGCGCATGGGAGTCCTCGCTAGGTGAAGGCGTATATGTCGCGGTCATTGATACGGGAATAGACATTACGCATGAAGACCTTGCTGAAAATATTTGGGTTAGCGCCGGGGAGATTTCCGGCAATGGGATTGATGATGACCAGAATGGTTATACGACGATGTGAATGGCTGGAACTTTTTTGATGAAACAAGCCAGGTGTTCGATCCGGCAAATACCGATAATGAACGGCATGGTACACAAATAGCAGGTATCATTGCGGCTGTCAAAGACAATGGAAAAGGCATTGCCGGTATAGCACCAGCTGCTAAAATTATGCCGCTTAAGGTTTTCAACAATGGGACAGCCTACACAAGCGACATTATAGAAGCAATACAATATGCGGAAAGTGCTGGTGCAAAGATAGTCAATTGCAGCTGGGGAAGCGTGTCCAACAACCCGGCCCTGGAAGAAGCAATACGGAATTCCGACATGCTCTTTGTATGCGCGGCAGGAAACAGTGGGACCGATATTGATACGAATAATGTTTATCCGGCATCGTTCGAGTTGCCTAATATAATCACGGCAGCGTCGGTAAATAAGAACGGAATGCTGTCGGGTTTCTCAAATTACGGTGCTATTAGCGTTGACGTGGCAGCCCCAGGGGAGAATATAATGAGTACTCTTCCCGGCAATGTATACGGGGAAGGTAACGGCACGTCCATGGCGGCAGCTTTTGTGTCAGGCGAAGCGGCGCTTTTATACGGTGTATTACAAAATGCAAGCGTAGCTGAAATAAAAGAAAGGATATGCATGTGCTCCGATCGCTTGTCAAGCTTAACAGGAAAAATCGGTAATAGTGCAAAGATAAATTGTGCCAATGCAGTAAAAAATATAATAAGCGATGAAATAATAATGATTTCCTACACTGTTGAAACAAACGGCAGTATTCCTGAAATAGAATCTTCAGGTGAATTCGAACTGCTGTCCACACCTCCGGTAGAAGGACAATTTACTGCAATTGCAGGAGGATGTGATCACAGCTTAGTGTTGAAGAATGACGGAACTGTATGGGCTTGGGGAGGTAATTATTATGGCCAATTGGGAGATGGAACGGCCACGGACCGTACAATAGCAGTACAAGTAAGCGGTTTGAGCGGGATAACTGCCATATCGGCAGGGTACTATCACAGCCTTGCGTTGAAGAATGACGGAACTGTGTGGGCCTGGGGGCGTAATAATTATGGTCAGCTAGGAGACGGAACGACCACAAACCGGAAAACACCGGTGCAGGTGAATGGTTTAAGTGGGATAACGGCTATCTCGGCAGGTGCTTATCACAACCTTGCGTTGAAGAATGACGGGACTGTGTGGACCTGGGGGCATAATAATTATGGTCAACTAGGAGACGGAACGGCCACGAACAATACAACGCCATTGCAGGTAAGTGACTTGAGTGGAATAGTGGCCGTCTCGGGAGGGTACTATCACAGCCTTGCGTTGAAGAATGACGGAACGGTATGGACGTGGGGATATAACTATTATGGCCAATTGGGAGACGGAACTACCATAGATCATACAATTCCAGTACAGGTAAGTGGATTGAGCGAAATAACGGCTATCGCAGGAGGAAACAATCACAGTCTTGCGCTGAAGAATAGCGGAACGGTATGGGGTTGGGGGCGTAATAATTATGGTCAACTGGGAGACGGAACTACCACGAGCCAAACAACACCAGTGCAAGTGAGCAATTTGAGCGGGATAATGTCCATCTCGGCAGGGTACGAACACAGCCTTGCGTTGAAGAATGACGAAACGGTGTGGGCATGGGGATATAATACCTATGGCCAACTTGGAGATGGAACGACCACAAACCGGATAACGCCAGTGCAATTGAATAGTTTAAACGAGATAACAATTGCCTCGGGAGGGTACTATCACAGCCTGGCATTGAAGAAAGACGGAACGGTATGGGCCTGGGGACTGAACAATTATGGCCAGTTGGGAGACGGAACAATCTCAGTCCAGACAACGCCATTGCAGGTGAGCGGTTTGAATGAGATAATGTCCATTTCGGAAGGGTATTATCACAGCCTTGCGTTGAAGAATGACGGAACGGTATGGGCTTGGGGACTGAACAATTATGGTCAACTGGGAGACGGAACGACTGCGGACCGGACAACACCAGTGCAGGTGAGTGGTTTGAGCGGGATAACTGCCATCTCGGGAGGGTATTATCGCAGCCTGGCATTGAAGAATGATGGAACGATATGGGCTTGGGGACTGAACAATTATGGCCAGTTGGGAGACGGAACAACCACGCTCCGGACAATGCCAGTGCAGGTGAGAGATTTAAGTGGGATAACGGCCATCACAGGAGGGTACCATCATAACCTGGCGTTGAAGAATGACGGAACGGTGTGGGCATGGGGACATAACGGCTATGGTCAACTGGGAGACGGAACGACCACAAACCGGAAAACCCCCGTACAAGTGAATGGTTTAAGTGGGATAATAGCCATCTCGGCTGGGGCTTATCACAGCCTGGCATTGAAGAATGATGGAACGGTATGGGCATGGGGATATAATGCTTATAGTCAACTGGGAGACGGAACGACCACGAATCAGACAATTCCAGTGCAAGTGAGCGGTTTGAGCGAGATAACGGCCATTTTCGGAGGATACTATCACAACCTGGCATTGAAGAATGACGGAACGGTATGGGCCTGGGGACTGAACAATTATGGTCAACTGGGAGACGGAACGAGCACGAACCGGACCACGCCAGTGCAAGTGAGTGGTTTGAGCGGGATAACAATTGCCTCGGGAGGGTACTATCACAGCCTAGCATCAAAGAATGACGGAACGGTATGGGCTTGTGGATATAACAGGTATGGCCAACTGGGAGACGGAACAACCACGAACCGGAAAATTCCGGTGCAAGTGAGTGGCTTGAGCGGGATAACGTCCATCTCAGTGGGTGCCTATCACAACCTGGCATTGAAGAATGACGGAACGGTGCAGGCTTGGGGAGATAACCGCTATGGCCAATTGGGAAACGGGGAGAAGGGATACTCGGAAGTCCCCAAATGGGTTGCAGGCACGCCTGGCTTTATATCTAATTCATATAATACATATCTGGTTATAAAAGTTCAGAATATAAATAGCTTCATTGGCCGCACATTTACAATCACATACAATCCAGGAGAAATAGAAGATATTACAGATTTATGCGCTATGACATATGCCAAAGAATTGGGAACAGGCGCTATAGAAGGAACTGATATTACAATTGTACAATATAGCCCGGGAATAATAAAATTTACTGTGAACAAGGCTATTGAGACAAACAAAACCTGGTCCGGTGTAGTTAATGTTATATCTTTCACATCAAGCAACCCAAACATTTCAGCTTTTACATGTACTGTTGAATAGTACACATATATGTGGAAAACGAGCGGGTGTAACATAAAGGAAAAGTATTGTAAGTTGATCTTAATAAGGGGGCAAAAATAATGCTAAAAGCAAATAAAAATAGCGGTATTAAGTTTATAGCGACGATTATGATTATTGCAACATTACTTGTGAATTTTACTGAAATCACTTTTGCCGAATTTACTTCACAAACCAAAATACCAGGAGAAAATATAAGCGCGGTTACGGAAAAAAATAGTACGAAAGGGACAAGAGACGGTGAAAATGCAAATAAAGAAGAGAAATTGATCCCATCGATAGACAGAGTAAAAAAGGCCGGAGAAGATCAGTATGTAAAGACAGTAGCATCTTTAAAAAGCTTTGCGAAAGCATCCAGGGAACAAATGAGAACAATTTCCGAATTTACGGGGATTAATTCCGGATTGTTGCTGGAAGCAGAAAAACACGGTTATTCTGTAGAGGACGCAATTCTGGCAGCAAAAATTATTCTAAATACACATTTGAGTTTTCAAGAAGTAAAAGAAGCGTTAAAAAACTATGAAAATCTGAAGTTAATTTATGTTGCCTCCAATCAATATAAAAAAATGCTGGAAACATGGGAATTTCCAGAGAACCTGGTAAATGAGCTCAAACAGTTGCTAATTTCAGGACACCGGGTGCTGGATATCGAAAAAGCCGGCATAGTAGCAAAGATATTTAATGTAAGCTTGTTAGATATTATACCTAAAGAGAGTGAAACTGACATATGGAAAGAGATAGAAAAGCATGACAACATAGAGGAAAGAAATGCATTGTTTAAAATAACGCTCGAAAACAATATCAGCATCAAGTGGCTTCTTGAGTTCATGGAGGAAAAAGGTATTACATATAAAGATTTTGAGAAACAGATAAAGGATTTCTATAAAAACGCACGGGAAGTCCGCATACCTGAACAAACGGGTGAGAAAGAACAAGATATGCAACTTGCCGGCGGTATTAGGACCCTTTCTGCCCCGGAGGAAGAAGAATACAAAGCACCATTCAGCTACGAAGAATATGGTCAGGATAAAATAGAAAGGAATACGGGAAACCTTATCTTTGAATATACTGACGTACATTTGCCAGGGAAAAACGGTCTGGATTTTACGCTTATTTCAAGATATGATTCAGATGAAGCAGTGTTCAATGAAGATGAGGTAAAATACGTATATGGACAACAAGATCGATATGACGTTGCCGTTGTACGTGATGTATATTACTATGGAGTAATTCATGTAGATCATCAAATTTGTTTAACATATAAAAACATCTCTTCTGCTGAATACATGCGTTTAAGAGATATTTATGAAAATAATTATATTTACGAATATGACGAGGAAAACTATTATTTATATGAATATTCTTTAGAATTAATGGATGAATATACCGTACCGGGTTACAAATATGAATGGGTCTGGGCGTATACACCAACATATAATCAGATGAATTCACCTCTCGGAGTGGGTTGGAGTTTTGTTTTTGATTCCATTGAAATTGTGAGCAGCGACTCATACTATAACAATCATCAAGGGACACAGGTATATTTGGTTAAAAAAGCGAAAGGGAAATATCTGCACCTCTCCAGCGGAGAAGTATACAAAATCGGAGACAACCTGAAGCTTGAGGGTTATAAACTTGCTGACATGCAGCTAAAGCTGGATTCATCCTATACCAATGGGCAGAATGTTAAATCCTATTATGCATTGGTATATAAAGACGGCATAAAAAAGTACTTTGCAAATGACGGCAGGCTACTGGCTACAAAAGATAGGTATGGCAACACAATTGAATACCAGCATACAAATATAAATGGTTATTATGTCATTACTAAAATCATTGATACGTTGGGCAGGGAGGTAACCATAGATTATGATTTTGATAATCTCAAGGTCGTGGTATCAGCGCCCGATAATTATAAAGTGACATATAACTTGAGCTGGGATGGATTTATAAAAGATAGGAACGATGGGTCAATAAAATATTATACATACAGGGTAAATAGCAGAGTAGATGCATATGGCCGGCAAACTACTTTTACATATGATAATTATATTCGCCAGATATTTTTTGAAGACGACGGCGATCGGCTGTCTCCAAGTATTCCTTTATCAAAGGTTACCTATCCTACAGGCATGTATGTGGAATATACATATACAACATACAATAGTTACAATACAGGCAGGTATATAGGAGCAGGAAACGAATACTATCCAAAAGTATTGAAGAGGACCATATATAGAAAAACCGGTGTCCAGCAAAAATACAATGAGTACTGCTATATGGGAAGCTATACGGGTTATCCATTTAAAAATAAGGATACCACCTTACCTTGGCTTCAGGAATTATACCATGAAACATATAAGTTCGTCGCAGCGGACCGTGAGATAAATACCCTAAGTATTGAATATGAGTTTGATAAAGAAAACTTACTAATAGGGCAAAAAACGTACCGTATAACTGGTAGCGCCAGTAATGATGATGGTTCGTTTACAATATTTGATCATTTGTTATTAAGCAGTACGGAATATAAATACAATACCAACACAGATAGGCAATTGAAACAAAAAATTACTAAAATTTACACCATACCAGACTACACTGTTCCCGAATATGTGTATGAACCGCAGAACTTAAATAAATATATTCAAAAAACAGAAGATTTTTATTTCGACCAATACGGAAATCTGGTCAAATATTGGGGAACAGAGGCCTCCAGGAACAGTAACAACCAGCTTGTTAATCCGGAGAATGACCTGCATAAAGTGCAGTATACATATGACACGGCTAACTATCACCTGCTGAAGGGACTGGAATACAAAAAAGATGCTTCGACAACAATAAAGCGAGTCAATACGCTTACCAGCGACAAAAAAGGAATATATGAATCAAGAATACTGCAAAATGGGGTCGTGAAATCAAAAACTGTGTACGGCTATGACCAATGGGGAAATATTACTAGTGAAAAGCTGTATACAGATGAAGGCACATGGACCCAATATATTGAAAATACATACAGTTATATGGACAACGATCCTCAAAGAAACAGCAGATATAATTTTAATGGAGCATATCTCACGACGAAATCAGTGACAGGAGTATTGGATGCGGACGGTTCAACAGGAACCATTAGCGAAACATACCAATATGATAGTTATGGACGTGTCATAAAAAACACGGATCCTAAAGGATATGTGACAAGTTACCAATATGATCTTCTTGGCAGGAAAACGCAAAAAACAAGTCCTGACGGTTCTTCTGTTTATTACTATTATGACGATGTAAACAATATTTTGAGGGTGAAAAATGAAAATAATACTGAAATTGATTACATTTATGATGAATTCGGAAATCTGAGATATGAAAGAGACGTGGCTGGCGAACAAGATCTGAAAGAGTACCAGTATGATGAGAACTTCAGGCTGATATTGGAAAGTAACAACACTTCGTGTGATGACTATTATGTAATCGAATATATTTATAACGATGACGGAAGTCTTAAAGAAAAAACTACAAAAGGAGCAAATGATGCAATAATAGCTCAGGAAAAATACCTGTATGATCATGCTTTTGATCTGGACGGGAATGGGACGGCAGACTACAGCAAAATAACCCGGATCATTACAGGGGACAGCCAATCCCCGTCAGTAGTAACTACCCAATACATAGACCGTCAGGGACTAATCAGGCGGGAAGGTAAAATCCATCAGGGTGAAGAGTATTACACCACATACAATTATGATTATGTCGGAAACCGGATAGAAGAAAAATCAGCCAGGGCAAATGATGAAAACTGGGCGGTGAGTTATACCACGCGATATGAGTATGACCATGCAGGAAGGCTTACGAAGGTGCAAGATGTAAATGGCAATATATCCACGGTAGTATATGACGCTATCGGCAGGGTTATAGCCAAAACGGACAACAAGGGCAATCTGGCGTCACCGGCATATTCAACGCTATATACCTACAATGTTATGGGAAATGTTATTCAAGAAAGCATACCCTTTGAAAAAGTTGGTTCCACTGTGTATAGCACGATTAAAAAATACTATTATGACGCAAACGGGAATTTAACTCTTGAAAAGGTCACCAGCAACGCTCCAGGACAAACTGAAACATATAATCAGACCGGATACGAGTATGACAGCAGAAACAGGCTGGTAAAGGTAACCACATATGATAACGGGGTACCGGAGAATTATACCCAGTACTATTATGACGCAGCGGGTAACAAACTAAGGATGTATACAGGGCTCAGCAGTCCTCTGACAATAAACGGACTTGATAATGTAGTTGGACAGGATATGGAGTATTCCGTTACGAAATATGTATATGACAGGTTCAACCGGCTTGTTGAAATGACTGATCCCTTAGGGAAGAAAGAATTTTATACATATGATTTAAACGGATACCTCATCAGTAAAACCGACAGAAACAATAATATAATAACCTTGGCGTACGATGGTCTGGGGAGGCTTATTTCCAAGAGTGTGGCTACTCCGGACGGAAACGGAAATGAAGAATATACCTATACTTATACACTAACGGGTAACAGGAGTTCCATGGAAGGGACGGAGACTTCCATAACCTATTTTTATGATGACCTAGGCAGGTTAATCAAGGAAACGGGAACTGATGGAATCGAAAAAACCTACACATATGATGCTTCAAATAACAGGAAATCATTTGTGCTAAAGCAAAACGGAGTGACAATAATAAATACAACTTACGATTATGACAATATGGACAGGTTGTGGAAGGTATATGAAAACGGAGTTCTTACAGCAACTTATGAATATGACGAAAACGGCAACAGAAAGAAGCTGACGTATAATGCAAATGGAATTACTACGGATTATACATATAACCTGGCAAACAGGCTGACAGCTTTGACCAATAAACAAGGTACGACGACTATATCAAGCTATGCTTATACATATTTCCTGGACGGAAACCAGGCAAGCAAGACAGATCATACGGGAAAGGTAACAAGCTACGCTTATGATGGTTTGGGCAGACTTATAAGTGAATCGCCACAGGGAGAAGCAGCAACAGTATATACCTATGATGACTCCAACAACCGTAAGACCATGACAAAAGGTAATGTAGTCACCACATACGATTATGACAGCAATAACCGGCTTACAACCGAGACAAAGGTTGACGGCGACGTTACCTATATTACACGTTATGGTTATGATAATAACGGCAACCAGATATATAAAGGTCTAGAGACAATTAAACCGTCGGTACCCGGAGAAAATGAAGAAATAGCGGCTGGCTTGGCCGGGAAAAGTGCGGATAATTTCGATATCACACTGATGGAGTATGACGGATTCAACCAACTAAAAAATGTGATAACCGGGAACACAATTGCAGAATATGCATATAACCCCGACGGATTGAGGATTGAAAAGACGGTAAACGGCGTCAAGGTAAAGCATATATGGGATGGAAGCCAGTTAGCTCTTGAGGTGGAAAACGACGGGCAAATAATTGGTAAATACATAAGGGGTATAAACCTGATTGCGGCAGAGGACGGAGCCGGATCAAGGAAATATTACCTGTACAATGGCCACGGCGATGTTATACAATTGACGGATATTTCAGGAAATGTTATAAAAAATTATGACTACGATGCATTTGGAAATGAACTGAACATTGACAATATGGATACAAACCCATTCCGCTACTGCGGGGAGTACTTTGATAAAGAGACAGGGACGATATACCTGCGGGCGAGGTATTATGACCCTGCAACTTCACGCATGTTAACTGAGGATAGTTATTGGGGTGACATCAGGGATCCTCTCAGTTTGAATTTGTACACATACTGCAAAAATAATCCCATTCTATATTTTGACCCATCCGGTCATGACGCAGTATTAGATCAATATATTTCTGATAACTATGCTGGGAAGATTACTGTTACAATTGTCGTTGCACAACCTGTACCTGGCAGTAGACAGGCCATTGACTCTGACTTCTCTGGTGATGTTGGGCATACGTTTATTCGACTTGACTTTGGTGATGGACGTGTAATATACAAAGGATTTTATCCTAAAGACCCACTTACATCAGAACAAATATTAAACAGAGAGAATGTCACTGGTCAAATAAATGATGATAGTGAGCATGGATGGAACGTAGCTCAAGTATTTGTGATTGATCAAAATCAAGCAGAAAAAATTGAGAAGTTTATTAACAATTATGGCAAGGATTATAACATGGTAAGCAACAACTGTACTACTTTTGCTGTTGACGCATTGAAATCAGCAGGAATCAAATCTCCAACATCAGCACATAAATGGACATTGCCTGATGGAGCACATAAGCTACTTGTTGATAATTTGCCAAAAGAAATTCGGTTTAAGAATATTGTCGCTTGGTGGCTACTGAATGGTCTTAAGGGGTACTCTCCTGGTGATGCAGGAGAAGACATAAGAGACAATACAGGTGCAATAATTAACACTAATGGTACTGTTAGTACATCTTCGGGAGGAAAAAAACGATGAGTAAAAAAGTTATTTTAATAGTTATAATAGTTATTGGAATTGTTCTTATTTTTGCAGTTGTAAGAAATGGGTTAATACTAAAAAAAGGTGGTTTGAATATGAATCTCAAAATTGGTAAGGAATTATATATTACTGTAGCGGATAGCGAAATAATTGATGCAGATTATTTGTCTAAAGTAGCTGATGGTACTTATGATTCAGCATTTGCGCTTTGGGATAGCAAAGAGTTGCCGAAGTTAATACAGTATTTGAGAGAAAATGATTTATTAATTGAACCAGGGAAATATGTTATCAATCAAGCGTGGTCATTTGAAAAAGTTAAGGAGATATTAAGATTTAAAAAACGATAATGCCCAAATACTATTAGCCTTGATGGAGGCTGTGTGAAACTTTTTCTGTAAATTAGCTTTCTTTGATAATTTTCAATGGGGCTTGTGAGCCAGATTCTGGCTTACAAGCCCTTGGTAACAATATAGTGAAAAGCAAATGGCATGTCAAGAGTGCCCTCGAAGAAGGGCGTTCATTTACTCTTGACTGGCCAGTTGCTTTTTGCTATGGTAACCTGCCATCATACATGATAGATAGCTCCCCATAGACCTTTCCCCAGTTCCTTATCGGCAAACTCCATTTTTTAACAACTTCAAATGTGGCTAAATATAAGGCTTTTAAAAGAGCTGTGTCGCTTGGAAATACGCTTCTCTTGCTGTTTAACCGACGGTAGGTGCTGTGTAGGCTCTCAATTGTGTTAGTAGTATATATGACCTTCCGAACATCGGCTGAAAACTTGAATATTGGGCTGATCACGTCCCAGTTCGTCGACCAACTCTTCATGGCATTGGGATAGTGCTCCCGCCACTTCTCTGTGACTTCCTCCATTTGTGCATATCCTGCTTCTTCGGACGGTGCTTGATAAATTCTCTTTAAATCAGCCGCAAATGCCTTCTTGTCTTTATCTGCCACGTACTTTAAGCGTGTTCCTTACCTGGTGCACAATACACCTCTGGTATTCTGTCTGCGGATAGGCTACAGCAATGGCTTCCTTTATCCCTGTTAAACCATCCGCACAAAATACAAGTATGTCTTTTACCCCTCGATTTTTTAGCTCATTTAAGATGTTAAGCCAGTATTTGCTGCTTTCATTCTCTCCGATCTGTATCGTGAGAACCTCTTTTTTCCCTTCTTCATTGATCCCTAATATCGTATAGGCAGCAAGCTTTCGTATAACTCCGTTATCCCTGACAGAAAAATGTACGGCGTCTATGAATACTATTGGGTAAACACTGGATAAAGGCCGCCTTTGCCATTCCTCGATTTCAGGAAGCAGTTTGTTGGTGATATCCGATACCATTCCTTCGCTGACTTCAAACCCATAGATATCTTCTATTTGCTCGGATATCTCCCTGGTCGTGAGCCCTTTTGCGTACATTGCTATTATTTTGTCCTCAATTCCTGAAATGTCTTTTTGTCGCTTCCGGACTATTTTAGGCTCGAATGAGCTCTCACGGTCTTGTGGAACATTTATCTCCATCTCACCATATTTGCTGCGAATAGTTTTTCTCTTCTTGCCATTGCGGAAATTTGAATTTTCAGAGCGTTCATACGGTGCATACCCCAAATGTTCATCCATTTCTGCTTCCAACATGATTTGTATAGTGCTGCCAAGCAGATCCTTTAATGCGTCCTGGATGTCTTTCGCTGTTTTAATGTCATACTCCTGAATCAAACTTGCTATGATGTTCTTTTTGCCCTCACTCATGGGCTCACGTCTTTTTTCCATAAAAAAGCCTCCTATGATTTTTTATTTTATCATAGAAAGCTTATTTTACAGACTTTTCTTCACAATCTCTAGTGAAAAGCAAACGGCCAGTCAAGAGTAAATAAACGCCCTTCTTCGAGGGCGCTCTTGACATGCTATTTGCTTTTCACTATATTGTTACCAAGGGCTTGCAAGCCAAAATCTGGCTTACAAGCCCCATAGAAAATTATCATAGAAAGCTAATTTACAGAAAAAGTTTCACACAGCCTTTGGTTCGGAAGATCCAGTATTCGCAGGACTCAACTATTATACATATTGCAGTAATAATCCAATAAAACATATAGATTTAACTGGACTTGATAAGTTGCTAGATGATTATATTAGTAAAAACTACTCTGGGAAAATTACAGCCACTATATGTGTTAGGAGACCTGTAGCTAATTCAAGATATGTAGGTGCTGTTGTCCAAACACCAAATGGAGGTTATATAATTGATGTTGGTCATACCTTTTTAAGACTTGATGATGGCATGGGAAATGTAGAATATATTGGGTTTTATAATCAGACTAGAGGGCTAAAGATGACTATTGGGGCATATGATGTTGGAGGTGTATTACTCGATGACAGTGAATCTAAATGGAACGTTGCCAAAGTATTCGTTCTTGATAGGGATCAACTAGATGGTATATATAGATATATAGATTATATTAAGGAAAAAAAGATTGGTTATGATCAGTGCCAGGAGAAGACGAAGGGATAACGACAAGCTTGGCCGGAGAAAGTACAGATGCTTTCGATATCACACTGATGGAATATGACGGATTCAACCAACTAAAAAATGTGATAACCGCCAACACAATTGCAGAATATGCATATGACCCCGACGGATTGAGGATTGAAAAGTCGGTAAACGGCGTCAAAGTAAAGCATATATGGGATGGAAGCCAGTTAGCTCTTGAGGTGGACAACGACGGAGTGGTAGTGGCTAAATACATAAGGGGTATAAACCTGATTGCGGCAGAGGACGGAGCCGGATCAAGGAAATATTATATGTACAATGGCCATGGCGATGTTATACAATTGACGGATACATCAGGAAATGTTATAAAAAATTATGACTACGATGCATTTGGAAATGAACTGAACATTGACAATATGGATACAAACCCATTCCGCTACTGCGGGGAGTACTTTGACAAGGAAACAGGGACGATATACCTGCGGGCGAGGTATTATGACCCTGCAACTTCGCGTATGTTATCCGAGGATTCCTATTGGGGTAAAGATACCGATCCATTAAGCTTGAACTTATATATTTATTGTAAAGATAATCCAATTATGTATATCGACCCAACGGGACATTTATCTTGGGTGATTGTATGGGAGGGAGTTAAAAAGGTTGGTAGTGGAATTAAGGACTTTGTACAAGGCGTCGGTTCAGGTATTTTACAAAGTATTTCTTACTGTGAATCTGATAAAATAGAAGTATACTATGACAGGGATAACGAATTAATATACCTTATAGGAAAAACAGTGGGTAGCGGTGCGGTGACTGTAATAGGCACAATATCTACAATAGGTTGTGTAGCAGGCGATATTATAGTTGCCCCAACTGGTGTTGGTGAATTAGTAACTGTACCTGCAACTGTATATTGTGGAAGTGTAACTGTTTCAGCCACAGCAAATACAGGAAGAAATATTGCAAAGGTAATAGACAAAATTAAAAATGGTAGTAGCAGAAGTAATAGCAATGACCACATGTTTGGAGAAAATGGTACGCAAGTTACTAGCAAAACAGTTTGGAAAGATAATAACAGTCAAGCTAGATTAGATGTTGAGAACCCAAAACCTGGTCAAAGACCTGGGCAGATTCATTATCAAGATTCTAACGGTAATAAGTACTTGTATGATCCAAAAACGAACAAATTTATAAATGCACCAAATTCAGTTAACAAGTTGCTTGAAAACTCTGACTTTGTTAAGGCATTAAATAAGGCACTTACACAATATCTTGGTGAGCCCGGAATTAATTAACTGGAGGTATGCTATAATGAAAAATAAAGCAATGATTAAGTATTTAAGTCGGTCTTCTGGATATAGTCAATCATCTGATATAAAAAAGATAATTGATTTGTTTTGTCCTAGTTTTATTAAAAAAGACGATTGTAATATTTCTTGAAGAAAGTATAAAGAACTCTACAGTTAGCCAATCTGATTTTCAAGATAAAACTAGTTTTGAAGCCTTTATAAACCATGTTCATATAAATGATTATATATCGTTTATGGTAAATAATCCCTATGAGATTCTTAATATTTCTATAAAGGTATTAGAAGCATGGGGATACAAACTAAAGTTTATGTATCCAGACATTAATTTTCTACTCATTTTATCTTTTGATGGGGAAGATTGTACTTTGCGTTTTCATACATATAGGCAAGATGAATTAAATTGGATAGACATAGAAAATTTAGATGGCTATTCAGAAGGAATTTTATTAAAGGTAGTATAATCGGCTGTGTGAAGCTTTTTCTGTAAATTAGCTTTCTATGATAATTTTCAGTGGGGCTTGTTAGCCAGATTCTGGCTTACAAGCCCTTGGTTACAATATAGAGAAAAGCAAATGGCATGTCAAGAGCACCCTTTGAAGGGCGTGCATTTACTCTTGATATGCCGTTTGCTTTTTGCTAGGGCAACCTGCCCTCGTACATGATCGACAGTTCCCCGTAGACCTTGCCCCAGTTCCGGACCGGCAGAGTCCACTTTTTCACAGCCTCAAAAGTAGCCAGGTAAAGGACCTTCAAGAGCGCTGTATCGCTTGGAAATACGCTTCTTTGGCTGTTTAAACGACGGTAGGTACTGTTCAGACTTTCAATAGCATTGGTTGTATAAATGACCTTCCGGACGTCGGCTGAAAACTTGAATATTGGGCTGATCACGTCCCAGTTCGTCGACCAACTCTTCATGACATTGGGATAGTGCTCCTGCCACTTCTCAGTGACTTCTTTCATCTTCTCGTAGCCGGCTTCTTCAGAAGGTGCATGATAAATAGTCTTTAAATCAGCCGCAAATGCCTTTTTATCTTTGTCCGCCACGTATTTTAAGGTATTCCTGACCTGGTGTACAATGCAGCGCTGATATTCCGTTTGTGGATAGGCTACAGCTATCGACTCCTTGATACCTGAGAGCCCATCAGTACAAAGAACCATAATATCCTTTACTCCACGGTTTTTCAGTTCGTTCAGGATGCTGAGCCAGTATTTGCTGCTTTCATTCTCTCCGATCTGGATGGACAGAACCTCTTTCCGACCTTCGTCGTTAATCCCCAAGATTGTATAGGCTGCAAGCTTCCGGATGCACCATGTGGCTGCTGAGCAGATACTTGACCACGGCAACCTGAACAGAGCATACAAGTGCTGTTCCTGAAATGCGGATATTACTGGTGTACATGGTGGTGGTCCTCATAAAAATTTTGAAACTGGTGGATCAATTGTGAATCCAAATGGAAGAGTGACCTTTAAAGCAAGCGAAAACATTCATGTGAAACATCATTGAATGAAAAAATTAAAGAACTAAAAATGTGTTATCATAAATTATTTGGAGAGGAAATTTATAGAAAGTGTTACATTGAAGTGGCGGATAAAGATGAGGTTGTAATATCCGCTAACATGGAAATGGGTAACAAAAATTAAAGGCGCGACTTCCATATGCCTCAAACTTTGATGATGATGTTTTTATATTTGGAGTTTTTCGTTCAGGCAAGTTGATTACAGAAAGCAAAATTGGAAAAAACTTATCAATATATGGAATTACTCTGAAAAAAATAGATATTGATAAGTTTTATAAGGAGTTACCTATTAGTAAAATTAGCTCTTTGGAGTGTATTAGCACAACAGAGGATATTGCCGTTATTGAGGACGAAATTGAAAAGTGGTTGCAAGTACCATTAAAATTAACAATTCTTGATGTCCAGTCTGAAAATGAGCATTATGTTGAAAAGTTCATTGATAACGGGCTGTATATATACATATATAAAAGATTATTAGAAAGTGTAAATAAGGTTGAGTGATTCATATGTACCACCGTATCTACCGGATTTTGAGTAAGAACTTGCCGGCAAACAAACTATATGATACCCTTGTCTGGAATTATTTATAGAGTGCTAATATAATATGGATGTATTTATTATTATAGTATTGACCTACCTTTTATAGAAGAAAGGAGCCGATAATATGAGCAGAATTTTGGTAGAAATGCTAAAAAGGCATTTTGACCCTTCTTTTGAAATGCTTGTCAAGGTGGTTGATTGCTGCCCTAAAGAAATATGGCCGGAAAGATTGGGAGGATATCCTTTCTGGCACCAGGTATACCATACCGCATATTATGTTGATTACAGGTTTAGAGACGATTATGAGTGCGAATTTTTACAATCGATGAAATTTGATAGCAATATTACTCCAGAATTGGATAGTAGTTCTCCGGTAAGCCTAAGCAAAGAAGAAATAAAAGAGTACTTGAGAAGGATAGAAGTAAAGACTGAAAGATTTTTCGAAAGGGCTGACGATGGCTTTTATCGGAGAGGCTGGTACCGGGCAGGGACTTTACTTATATTGATGCTATATTGGCTCAAATACGTCATATCCAATACCATGTAGGATATTGCGACAGTATATTCAGGCAGATCGGAGCAGAGGCGGTCGATTGGATTAAATATATAGGATGATGCTTTTAGAAGCATTCCTGTAAAGAAAATAAATGAACTTTGAAAAACAAGACACCTCGCAATAAGATAGAGATGTGCTGATTCAGACAAGAAAGGCACAAAACTAAAATATTGGAGGCGTCATATATGAAGCGTACACAAAATGAAAAGATTTTGCAAATCAAATTTGAGACATTGGTAGTAGGAATTGACATTGGAAAGGACACACACTATGCGAGAGCCTTTGATTGCAGGGGAATCGAGCTGTCAAAGCTCCTTAGATTCAGCAACACAAATCAGGGTTATAAAGCCCTTGAGGACTGGATGCAGGAAATAATGAAGGAGAAAGGAAAAACCGAGGCAATAGTAGGTTTTGAGCCTACAGGGCACTACTGGTTTACGCTTGGTGATCACTTGCAGAGAAAAGGCCATAGATTAGCAATAGTTAATCCGTTTCATGTGAAGTGTACGAGAGAGCTTGATGATAACAGTCAGACTAAGAATGACAAAAAGGATCCTAAGACTATAGCGATGTTGGTCAAAGACGGTAGATTCAGGGATGTCTACATACCGGAGGATGTATACCAGGAACTTCGTGAAGCGGTCAGCGAAAGGGAACGTCTGGTTGAACAGATGATAAGCCTGAGCAATCAGGTCATACGATGGTTGGACATAAGATTTCCTGAGTTTAATCAAGTATTCAAGAATTGGCGTGGCGAGGCAGCATGGCTTACACTTAGGCACTTCCCAACTCCTGCGAAAGTAGCTGCTACAGGTGCTTCAAGCATAGTAAGTACATGGCGAAAGAAAATGAAGAAGCCGAGCCTTAAGAAGGCTGAAAAGCTTGTTAACTTAGCTATTAGATCAATAGGAAGAACGGCTGGAAATGAGGCAGCGGAAGCAGCTTTGCAGAACCTGTTGACACAGTATGAAATGGTGATGCGGCAAAAACAAGACATAGAGCAACTGATGCAGGAACTGCTCATAAAGGTTCCAAGCGCATCGAAACTTGTAGATATCAAAGGAATGGGAATGGTAGCAGCGGCGGTCATTGTCAGCGAAATCGGAGATATCAGCCGATTTAACGATCCCAGGCAGATACAGAAGATGGCTGGACTGAGCTTGCGTGAGAATAGTTCAGGCAAGCACAAAGGTAAAACGAGAATAAGTAAACGAGGGCGAAGGCGCTTAAGAGAAGGGCTTTTCAGAGCTATGATAACGATGTTGGCAACAAACTCAGAGTTTCGTCAATTGCATCAAAGAAATCTTAGCAGGGAACAGAACCCTCTTAACAAAATGGAATCCATAGTAGCCCTTTGCGGCAAGCTTATTCGAGTTATTTTTGCGATACTGACAAAAGGCAATGACTACGATGCGGATAGGATGCTAAATGATATGAAAAGGTCGATGAAGGCTGCATAATAGCCGGAGATTAGCAGTTAGTAATTAGCCACATGTAGCCACACGCAATCACTCTGAAGACCGCAACAGAGAAAGATGCATTCAAGCTATAGAATTAAGTTTTAGCAGTATTTGCACCTTGAAATGTAGAGCCGGGGCAGTCAAGTTGAATTTTACCTTTAGGGCAAAGACCCAGTTTAGGAGCATGATTGACGTTCCACCTTTAGGATAAGCAGGACGAAGGAATTAGGCACAATTGATGCCGGAAGACATGGGAGGTTTGCTACCTGGAGTTGATGTGGAATCCCGACGGCCGAGATAGAAAAACACATGCGGTTTATTTTCTCTGCCTGAAACCACAGAGCTACCAGATTTATGCAACATCTAGGGGGAAAGCTTAAGCAAATCGAAGTGAAATTCTGCGAAAAACGAAGATAAGTGAAGAAAACGAGAGTATATTAAGGGAGTTATGTAAGTAAGAATTAATTAAAGGTGCCGAGAACGGGAAAGATAATCTCGTAAGTCTACATTTTCTAAAGCGATAAACTTATTCGACGATTTATTCCCAAAGGGACAGACATAGGCAAGCTCACACATAAAGAAATACAAAGGATAGAGCGCTGGATGAATAATTACCCTATAAGAATATTTGATTATCGAACTGCAAACATGATGGCTAATGTATTGTTTCTTAAAACAAGGTTCTGCTAAAAAATGTAAGGCAATTAAACTTGCAATCTACGAACTACGGAAATATTCCAAAAAACTGTTGCATTATAATGCATTTTTTGATAACATAAAAAACAATAAATATATGGAAAAAGTTGTAGCATTAATAAAATAATAACTGAAAAGAAAAAATTTAAACAGAAATTGTCGAATTTTGTATAATATGCAGGCACTCTTCGGTTGTTAATCGTTGGCGGGGCACGTTAACTGCTGATTAGGAACATATACAGTGAACGTCATTTTCGTTTATCAGTTGAGGTAAACACAAGGGCGAAGCTATGCAGCTTCAGAGTTATGGTGATGTAGTTTTGATATATTGGTATGTTCTTTTTGCAGACAATGCTTAGTTTGTGCAATGACGATCATTGTATTGAATTACCAAGCGGGATTATGAACGGAGACAGGTATATATACTTGATGGACTTCTAAAAGGTTGGGAAAGCATAATTAAGAAAGTGGGCGGGCATAAACGGCAGGCACTGATAGAGATAGAGCTTTTAGGTGATGACAGATAAGTAAGTATTCTGTTGGAACTTGTTGAGAAAATAAGGCAAATTATACACCAGATTATTTATTTTTAATGATAATTATGTTAAGATCCGGTCAGTATTATGTTATATGACAGTAACTTTAGTGAAAAAGAGGACAAAGGATTCATTTATTATATCGATAGCCTTGATTTCAGGCTGCCAGGTGAATTACTTACGGCATATGTAAGCTTTTGCAGGTTCAAAAGGAATTATAAGAGCGCAACAGCTTGCAATTTTCTGAATGAGGGCGAATTAGAATATTTTAAATCGCTTTCCTTCCAAAGAAGAAGAAATAGTTATCTGTTAGGCAGATATGCAGCAAAAATGGCTGTATCTTCGCTTGCTAACGAGGAAGATTTAAAAAAAATTGTAATAAGAAATGGTGTATTTAATCATCCGGTATTAAAATATGGGTTAAATAATATTCAAATAAGTATAACCCACTGTGAGGACATTGGCGCCGCGATAGCTTTCAGCGACATGCTTCTTTTAGGCCTTGACATTGAAAGAAATAATCCGGACATGTATAAGGTTATGGAGAGGGAGATGACACAATTTGAAAAGGAGCTGGCAAACAGGATGCCGATTTCATACGGGTGCTTTCTGGTAATGGCTTGGACGCTGAAAGAATCACTTTCAAAAGTGTTAAAAACAGGACTGACAATACCTACATTTCTATTAGAAATTAAAGATATTGAAATTTATAACGATTACTTTATTTGCAAGTTTAGTAATTTTCCGCAATACAATGCCGTTTCATTTTTTTGCGGCAATTATTGTTGTTCAATATCTTATCCGGGGAATATAGAAACCCTTATGAATATTGACAGGATAAAAAATAATGTGGATGCCTTGATAAAGTATGATTAATCCTCTTCCTGGTCATTTTCAAAAAGCCCAGGGCAGATGCTTAATTATTTCAGAAAGGTCACCTTGTAAGGAGCATTCCTGTAAAGAAAATAAATGAACTTTGAAAAACAAGACACCTCGCAATAAGATAGAGATGTGCTGATTCAGACAAGAAAGGCACAAAACTAAAATATTGGAGGCGTCATATATGAAGCGTACACAAAATGAAAAGATTTTGCAAATCAAATTTGAGACATTGGTAGTAGGAATTGACATTGGAAAGGACACACACTATGCGAGAGCCTTTGATTGCAGGGGAATCGAGCTGTCAAAGCTCCTTAGATTCAGCAACACAAATCAGGGTTATAAAGCCCTTGAGGACTGGATGCAGGAAATAATGAAGGAGAAAGGAAAAACCGAGGCAATAGTAGGTTTTGAGCCTACAGGGCACTACTGGTTTACGCTTGGTGATCACTTGCAGAGAAAAGGCCATAGATTAGCAATAGTTAATCCGTTTCATGTGAAGTGTACGAGAGAGCTTGATGATAACAGTCAGACTAAGAATGACAAAAAGGATCCTAAGACTATAGCGATGTTGGTCAAAGACGGTAGATTCAGGGATGTCTACATACCGGAGGATGTATACCAGGAACTTCGTGAAGCGGTCAGCGAAAGGGAACGTCTGGTTGAACAGATGATAAGCCTGAGCAATCAGGTCATACGATGGTTGGACATAAGATTTCCTGAGTTTAATCAAGTATTCAAGAATTGGCGTGGCGAGGCAGCATGGCTTACACTTAGGCACTTCCCAACTCCTGCGAAAGTAGCTGCTACAGGTGCTTCAAGCATAGTAAGTACATGGCGAAAGAAAATGAAGAAGCCGAGCCTTAAGAAGGCTGAAAAGCTTGTTAACTTAGCTATTAGATCAATAGGAAGAACGGCTGGAAATGAGGCAGCGGAAGCAGCTTTGCAGAACCTGTTGACACAGTATGAAATGGTGATGCGGCAAAAACAAGACATAGAGCAACTGATGCAGGAACTGCTCATAAAGGTTCCAAGCGCATCGAAACTTGTAGATATCAAAGGAATGGGAATGGTAGCAGCGGCGGTCATTGTCAGCGAAATCGGAGATATCAGCCGATTTAACGATCCCAGGCAGATACAGAAGATGGCTGGACTGAGCTTGCGTGAGAATAGTTCAGGCAAGCACAAAGGTAAAACGAGAATAAGTAAACGAGGGCGAAGGCGCTTAAGAGAAGGGCTTTTCAGAGCTATGATAACGATGTTGGCAACAAACTCAGAGTTTCGTCAATTGCATCAAAGAAATCTTAGCAGGGAACAGAACCCTCTTAACAAAATGGAATCCATAGTAGCCCTTTGCGGCAAGCTTATTCGAGTTATTTTTGCGATACTGACAAAAGGCAATGACTACGATGCGGATAGGATGCTAAATGATATGAAAAGGTCGATGAAGGCTGCATAATAGCCGGAGATTAGCAGTTAGTAATTAGCCACATGTAGCCACACGCAATCACTCTGAAGACCGCAACAGAGAAAGATGCATTCAAGCTATAGAATTAAGTTTTAGCAGTATTTGCACCTTGAAATGTAGAGCCGGGGCAGTCAAGTTGAATTTTACCTTTAGGGCAAAGACCCAGTTTAGGAGCATGATTGACGTTCCACCTTTAGGATAAGCAGGACGAAGGAATTAGGCACAATTGATGCCGGAAGACATGGGAGGTTTGCTACCTGGAGTTGATGTGGAATCCCGACGGCCGAGATAGAAAAACACATGCGGTTTATTTTCTCTGCCTGAAACCACAGAGCTACCAGATTTATGCAACATCTAGGGGGAAAGCTTAAGCAAATCGAAGTGAAATTCTGCGAAAAACGAAGATAAGTGAAGAAAACGAGAGTATATTAAGGGAGGCATATTGTTGATATCAAGAGACATAGTCTTTATGTTTACCGGTCAAGGTTCGCAATACTATCAAATGGCCAGGGAGTTGTATTTAAAAATACCTGGCTTCAGGAAGCACATGCTGGAGATTGACGGAATTGTAAACGAAATTATCGGTGAACATATTGTTGATATAATATATGATGAAAAAAGAAAAGCAACAGATATTTTCGACAAGGTTTTATATACTCACCCGGCTATTTTCATGGTTGAGTATGCCCTGGCAAAGACGCTTATTGATTGCGGAATAAAGCCGCTATATGTGCTGGGGACAAGTCTTGGCGAGTTTACCTCCATAGCGGTTTCAGAGGCAATGGAGCTGAGAAATTTAGTTGAATGCCTTATGTATCAAGCCCAATGCTTTGAAAAATATACCCACAGGGGAGGTATGCTTGCAATATTTGAAGATGCAAATTTGTTTTATAATAATCAAATAATTTTTAATAACAGTGAACTGGTCTCGGTTAACTTCGACAAACATATTGTTGTTTCAGGGAAGAATTCCGGATTAAATACAATAGCCGAATATCTAAGAAACATGGGAATTACATACCAATTCCTTCCGGTGTCCTATCCGTTTCATTCTTCGCTTATTGATAGCGCAGCGCCACACTATAAACGCTTTATTAAGTCAAAGTCTTATCAAATACCCAAAATCAAGTTTGTTTCGGGTATTAATGCCTCAATCCAGGAAAGAATACCCGACGATTATCTATGGGATATTGCCCGCCAGCCTATCAGATTCAGGGAAGCTGTAAGTTATCTTGAAAGCATGGGATGTTATGTTTACATCGATGCCGGCATGGGAGGTACGCTTGCTAATTTTCTAAAACGGAATATCAAGCCGTCATCCAGGTCGGAATGTTTTGCAATTGTAACACCTTTTTCAAGTGATTTAGGCAATTTGGAGTCTTTGAAAATAAATCTCAAGAAAATGCAAAGTACCGAGAAAACCAGCGGGAAAGAAGAAAGGATGAATAAAACCATGTTGGCGTATGTTTTTCCTGGACAAGGTTCGCAGCATAAAGGTATGGGAGAAGGATTATTTGGTGAGTTTAAAGAGTTGACAGCTGCTGCCGATGCTATTCTAGGATATTCGATAGAAGATTTGTGTCTGAATGACCCCGAAAACAAGCTTGGCCTGACAAGCTATACTCAGCCTGCGCTTTATGTTGTTAATGCGTTAACTTACCTGAAGAAGCTGAAAGATTCAGGCAGAGTCCCCGACTTTGTGGCCGGGCACAGTCTTGGTGAATATAATGCCTTGTTTGCAGCGGGTGTTTTTGATTTTGAAACGGGATTGAAACTGGTCATAAAACGTGGGGAGCTTATGAGCATGGCGACAGGCGGAGGCATGGCGGCGGTTGTGGGATTGAGCGAGGAAAAGGTAAAGGCTGTGCTTGAGGATAATAATTTGCATAGCATTGATATTGCAAATTATAATACTCCGTCCCAAATAGTGATTTCGGGTCCCAGGGATGATATTGAACGTGCAAAACCCATATTTGACGCAGCGGAAGCCAGGACTTACGTGGTTTTGAACGTAAGCGGCGCTTTCCATTCCCGTTACATGACGGAATCGGGTAGGAGATTTGCCGAATTTGTTGAAGGCTTCGAGTTTTTCCCCGCCAAAATTCCCGTGATTTCAAATGTATCCGCCAGGCCGTATGGACCAGGGGATATAAAAAAGAATTTAATTGAACAGATAAATAACCCGGTGAGGTGGACAGAGAGCATTAGGTACTTAATGGGCAAGGGTGAGATAGATATAGTGCAGGTTGGTCCCGGAAGTGTGCTTACAGGACTTGTAAAAGCTATCAGGAGAGAAGCGGCGCCGTTGATAATAACCGAAGCGGAAGATTCCGGCATGCAACAGGAGCCTGGGCTGGCCCGGGAAATTGTCAGACCGTCCCGAACTGCCACAGTCAAGGAGCCAACACAGGAGAAAAATGAGACGGAGCGCGGATTTACCGGTGTATCCGCATTATCCTTAGGTGACGGGGAGTTTAAGAAGGATTATGGGTTAAAATATGCCTACCTGACAGGAGGAATGTACAGGGGAGTGGCATCCGCGGAAATGGTCGTGCGAATGGGAAGGGCAGGCATGATGGGCTTTTTCGGGACCGGCGGATTGAGTATGGCTGAGATTGAGGATGCAATAAGGTATATTCAGAACGAATTGAAGGATGGACAAGCGTATGGAATGAATTTGGTCCACAACCCGAGTGACCCGGGAAAAGAAGAAGGTAGTGTAAATCTGTTTTTAAAATATAAGATCAGGAATGTTGAAGCCGCTGCTTATATGAGCATTACACCGCCGCTTGTCAAGTACAGGCTGAAGGGATTGAAAAAAGATTCGCAGGGAAAAGTTACGGCATTGAACAGGATAATAGGAAAGGTCTCAAGACCTGAAGTTGCTGAAGATTTCCTGTCTCCTGCGCCTGAACGCATAGTTGAGAAGCTGCTGGCAGAAGGAGAAGTAACCGCCGAGGAAGCCCGGATGGCCAAAGAAGTGCCCATGGCGGATGATCTCTGCGTGGAAGCCGATTCCGGAGGGCATACGGATCAAGGAGCTGCATATGTGCTGATGCCTGTCATGAGCAAGCTTAGGGATGATTTTATGAACAGGTACAAATATTCAAAAAGAATCAGGGTTGGAGCCGCAGGAGGAATAGGTACTCCGGAAGCTGCAGCGGCAGCGTTTGTACTTGGCGCGGATTTTATACTGACGGGGTCGATAAATCAATGTACCGTTGAGGCAGGTACAAGCGATGCCGTGAAAGACCTCTTGCAGGAAGCCAATGTCCAGGATACTGAATACGCGCCGGCAGGCGACATGTTTGAAATGGGCGCAAAGGTCCAGGTGCTGAAGAAAGGACTGTTTTTTCCCGCAAGGGCTAACAAGCTTTACGACTTATACCGTTTTTACGGCTCCATCGATGAAATTGATGAAAATACAAAGAGGCAGATACAGGAAAGGTATTTCGGCAAAAGCTTCGATGAAGTTTATAATGAAGCAAAATCGTATTATCCTCCGCAGGAAATTGATAAGGCGGAGAGAAATCCGAAGTATAAAATGGCCTTGATTTTCAAATGGTATTTTGGATATTCCACGAATCTTGCCATCAAGGGCGACAAACGGCATAAGGTCAACTACCAGGTACACTGCGGCCCTGCATTAGGCGCATTTAACCAGTGGGTGAAAGGAACCCCCCTTGAAAACTGGAGAAACCGCCATGTCGATGAAATAGCGGTAATGTTGATGAATGAAACTGCGAAATTACTGAATTCGCGGTTCCATTCATTAATGAAAACAGGCTGAGACTGCTAATCGGGTCCTGCGGGCCGTGGATGCCTTAACATAAAATAACGAGAGGGAATTATAGTGGGCAGAGACGAGATTTTTAACGTTATTAAAAGAGTTGTGTCAGAAATATTGCCGGATGTGGATTCCGGCGCTGTTACGCAAGACAAGAGCCTGAAAGAACTGGGCGCAAATTCCATAGACCGTGTTGAGATTGTTACCATGGTCCTGGAAAATCTTAATATTAAAATGTCTCCTGTTGAACTGGGCGGAATCAGTAATATCGAAGGACTGGTAGATGCCCTGTTCAAAAAAGTCAATTCCAGCCAGTAGAAGAATCATGGAACACCGGAGAGATTCATGGGGAAGAAACGAGTTTTTGTTACCGGGATGGGCGTAGTCTGTTCTATTGGTAAAAATGTGAAGGATTTCAGTGCCTCCCTGAAGAATGGAACAAGCGGCATAGTGAAAATGGAGCAATTAAAAGGCCTGCCCTTCGGAGATGTTATCGGTGCGCCTGTCAGAGATTTTACACTTCAAAAATCCCTGGAGGGACTCAGGTTTTTGCCTGAAAACATTATAAGCAGCGCTTTCCGGTGTGCCGGCCGTTCTCCGTTTACCGTCCAGGTTTCAGTATCGGTTGCTCTTGAGGCATGGGAGCAATCCGGATTGCACAGGGGAGGGGTGGACCCAGAACGTATTGGTATAATAGCCGCTGGCCACAACATATCGCAGAGGTACCACTACGAGGCATATTTAAAATATGGCCGGGAGCTCGAATATTTGAATCCCAGGTACCCTCTTCATTACATGGATACCGACCATGTAGGAACCATAAGTGAGATTCTCGGTATTAAGGGAGAAGGCTTCACTGTGGGAGATGCCTCGGCAACCGGGAATGCAGGAATTCTAAAAGGTTGCCAGATGATACAGATTGACTCTGCGGACGTTTGCATGGTTGTTGCTCCCCCGGCCGATTTGTCGCCTTTGGAAGTCCAGGGGTTCTATAATATGGGAGCTATGGGAGGAAGACGTTTTTCCGATGCTCCTGAAAAAGCCTGCAGGCCTTTCGACAGGGATCATGAGGGATTCATATACGGGCAGGGAGCCGGATGCCTGATACTGGAATCAATGGAATCCATGCAAAAGCGCGGAGGAACAGCCCTGGCGGAAATCCAGGGAGCTTCCCTTGTACTGGATGCAAATCGCTTATCCAACCCCAGCGTGGACGGGGAGGCCAGGGCAATGGTGAAAGCCTTGAATTCCGCAGAAATAGGGCCTTCAGATATTAATTATATAAATGCCCATGGCTCTTCTTCCCCGTTGGGAGACGAAGTTGAGCTGAAAGCAATTAAAAGAGTATTTGAAAAAGAACTGTCGAACATCTGGATAAATTCCACAAAAGGACTGATCGGTCACTGCCTGTATTCAGCGGCTGTTATAGAAGCAATTGCTGTTATTATACAAATGCAGGAAGGATTTGTTCATGGGAACATTAACCTTGAAAATCCCGTAGATAACGATTTCCTGTTTGTTAAATCGAAATATGAGAATGCAAGTATTGAATATGCGTTAAGCAATTCTTTCGGATTCGGAGGAATAAATACCAGCATAGTTTTAAAGAGATCTACTGCTTAAGGGGTTGTGGGGAAATGTGTGTAGGCATAGAAGCGATTAATGTATATGCCGGTGTCGCATGTATGGATGTCAGGACTCTCTTTAAAGAGAGAAACCTGAATCTGGAGAGGTTTGACAACCTGATGATGGAAAAGAAATCTGTCGGACTGCCTTGCGAGGATCCTGTTACAAACGCAGTAAATGCTGCAAAGCCGCTGGTCGAACGTTTGAGTGCCAGGGAAAAGAATAGGATTGAACTGCTGATTATTGCAAGCGAATCCGGGATCGATTTCGGAAAATCCATAGGTACATATGTTCATCAGTATCTGGGTCTGGGGAGAAACTGCAGGATTTTTGAGGTTAAGCAGGCGTGCTACGGCGGAACGGCCGCTTTCCATATGGCAGTTTGCTTCATCGCTTCCAATGCGTCGCCGGGTGCAAAGGCGCTTGTTATTGCCACGGATACTGCCCGTACAGCCGACAGAATGACTTATGCGGAGCCTTCACAGGGAACCGGCGCTGTGGCTATGATAGTCAGTAATGTCCCCGATATAATGGAAATAGATTTTGGCGCCTCCGGATGCTGCAGTTACGAGGTTATGGATACATGCAGGCCTTTGCCTGATAAAGAGGTAGGGAACCCGGACTTATCTCTCCTTTCATACCTGGACTGCCTGGAAAACAGTTACCGGGTATACGCCGATAAGGTAGAAGGGGCCAATTTTGCGGAGACTTTTGATTATCTTGCTTTTCATACTCCTTTTTGCGGTATGGTTAAAGGAGCGCACAGAAAAATGATGCGGCAGTTTGCAAAAGCCGACCCGGACATGATAGAAGCCGATTTTCGGAAGCGTGTCGTGCCTTCCCTGGAATACTGCTTAAAGGTAGGAAATGTATATTCGGCTACGCTTTATATAGCACTGTGCAGTTTGATAGATAACGCAAAATTTGAGGGAGTTAGGAGGGTGGGCTTGTTTTCATATGGCTCGGGTTGTTCCTCGGAGTTTTACAGTGGCTTGATAAGTATGTGTTCCAAGGTTTTGCTGGCAGAGATGAATATCGGGGGAGAAATAGCGAGACGATGCGAACTGAGCATTCAGGAATATGAGCAGTTGCTTGAGCTAAACAGCGAATGGGCGTTCGGAATCAGGAATAAGGAAGCGGATATGTCTCAATATTCCAGGATTTACAGGGAGCATGCGGAAGGCCGGGGATTGCTTGTACTAAAAAGGGTATGCGATTACCACAGGGAATACGTATGGAGCTGAGAGGCCGAAGGTATGGTGTAAGATGGAGTACAGCACGATTTTAACCGAGAAGTTTCCCGGCGGGGTAAAAGTGACAATCAACCGGCCGGCTCACAGGAATAGTATAAATGAAGAACTTCTGTTGGAATTCAATGAATTTTTGGATCTTATCGAGGGCGATGACAGCTGCCGTATTGTCGTATTGCAGGGGCAGGACGGAATATTCTGTACGGGCATGGACTTCGAAGAGGTTGTAAAAGAAAAATTAGAAACAGTACCGGTGAGGGAGATACCCCTTGCGTCCCTGTATATGAAAACATTGAAGCGTTTTTCGTTTTTATCGAAGATATTTGTAGCCAAAATCGACGGGCACGCAGTTGCAGGAGGAGTAGGCCTTGTTGCCGCAAGCGATATTGCGGTTGCAACCAGCCGGTCTGAATTTAGTCTTCCCGAGGCTTTATGGGGAATTCTGCCTGCAATGGTGGCACCGTTTCTTGTACGCAGGATTGGATACCAGGCCGCCTACAGGATGGCCCTGACTACGCTCCCGGTTTCGGCGCAGACCGCTTTGCAGACAGGGCTGGTCGATGAAGTAACCGATACGCCCGACTCCAGCATACGCCTCCTCTGCCTGAGGATGTCAAAGATTGAGGACGCTACTGTCAGGCACATGAAGCGGTATTTCAGAAGAATGTGGTTTGTAAACGATAATATGGAAGAAGAAGCTGTCCGTGAGACTTCACGCGTATTATCGAATTTTGTGGTACGGGAAAACATATATAATTTTGTTAATTATGGCATATTCCCATGGGATAAAAGCAGGAAGAACAATCACTTGCAAGAAGGCGGGGGCTATGAAGGGCACGGTAAGATTAAATAAAGAAAATGGCGTCGGGATTATCGCAATGGAGGAAAGAGAATCCAAGAACACATTTACAAGGTTTCTGATAGAGGACTTGATAGAAACCTTCGGTTATGTGCAGCGAAGCCATGAGCTTAAGGTTATAGTTATTTGCGGTTATGACAATTATTTCTGCTGCGGCGGTTCTAAAACGGAATTGATGGAAATCCTGGAAGGTAAAGTGAATTTTATCGATCTTGGCATTTATGATTTGCTTCTCAGCTGCAAGCTGCCTGTTATTGCTGCAATGCAGGGGCATGCGATAGGTGGTGGCCTGGCGTTCGGAAGCTACGCGGACATTATTGTAATGGCCGAGGAATGTATATACAGCGCTAACTTCATGAGATACGGTTTTACCCCGGGGATGGGTTCTACATATATCTTGAGAAAAAAATTCGGTGAACTCATTGGGACGGAAATGCTCTTCACAGCACGTAATTATTACGGCAGGGAGCTTAAGGAACGCGGGGTCCAGGCAATTGTTACAAAAAAAAATGAAGTAGTAAATACAGCGCTGGAGATAGCCAGGGAACTGGCAACCAAGCCTTTGCTCTCTTTACAGCTTCTGAAGGAGCATATGGCAAATCAGATACGCAAGGAACTGGAAGGCGTTGTATCATTGGAAGCGGAGATGCATAAAAAAACGTTTAAATTGCCTGAGGTCCTCGAGAGAATTAACAGCCTGTACGGGCGTTAGCGCGGGAACGATTTATTCGGTTTGAAAGAGGGAAGTTTATGCAGGCTTCAAGAACCAGTAAAAATGATATCCTTAATAAGCAGATAAAATCAACTTATGAGCAAACGGAGGCAAGAGACGGCGATATAGCTGTCATCGGTATGGCGTGCCGCCTGCCCGGAGCGAAGAATTATGCCGAATTCTGGAGGAACCTGGAGCAGGGTGTGGACTCAATAAGGAAAGTTCCTCCTGAACGGTGGGATGAAGAGGAATATAACCTGCTTGCCGGTGACGATGCAAAGAATGCCGCCGGAATGTGCGGACTCCTTGAAAACATTGACCGGTTCGATAACCGGTTTTTTAACATATCGCCAAGAGAGGCTACATGTATGGATCCGCAGCAAAGACTTCTGCTGGAAGAGACATGGCACTGCGTGGAAGATTCAGGCGTGCCTCTTGAAAAGCTGCAGAAAAGCAGGACATGTGTGTGTGTGGGCGCAATGGCAATTGATTATTACCAGAACGTTCACAATTTCTGCGAACCAATTGACGGCTATGCTGGCGTCGGAGTCTATCACTGCCTGTTATCAAACAGGATATCGTATTTTTTCGGGCTCAGCGGAGAAAGCAAAACAATTGACACCGCATGCTCTTCATCCCTTGTCGCGCTGAATGATGCGAGGCAGGCGCTTGCTATGAAAGCCTGCGACTATGCAATAGTGGCGGGAGTGAATTTGAACGTCAATCCTTCCCGGAACGTTATGTGGCTGAGAAACAGGATGCTGAGTCCGGACGGAAAGTGCAAGACGTTTGACAAGGATGCAGACGGGTTTGTTTCGGGGGAAGGCGTCGGCGTGCTGTTATTGCAGCCTTTAGGTGCGGCTGTCAGGGATAATAACAGGATTTATGCCGTAATCAAGGGGAGTGCGGTCAATCATTGCGGAAAATCAATATCCCTTACCGCTCCCAAAGTCGAAGCCCAGAAAAATCTGCTAATCGCAGCTTATGATAATGCGGGCTTCAGCCCGGAAACCGTTACGTATATTGAAGCCCATGGAACCGGGACATCCCTGGGAGACCCAATTGAAATAGAAGCGTTAACGCAAGCCTTCAGAAAATACACCAATGAATCGCAATTTTGCAGGATAGGCTCGGTAAAAACCAACATAGGGCACCTGGAGTCTGCATCCGGAATTGCAGGGGTTATTAAAGTAATTCTTATGATGAAATACAAAAAGATTCCGGGTAATCTGAATTTCAAAACAGTAAATCCCATAATCGATTTTGAAAATTCACCGTTTATTTTGTCTACCGGGCTGACAAAGTGGGACAGGAAGGAAGAAAGTATACCGCGGAGGGCAGGAGTAAACTCTTTTGGCTTTAGCGGCGCAAATGCCCACATTGTTCTCGAGGAAAATAATACCGTTAAAGCAAGGTATGGCGGCAAGCAGAAAAAAAGGCAGCTGTTTGTGCTTTCGGCGAAGACCAGGAGCAGCCTGGAAATGCTGCTCGATTCATGGAAAAGCTTCGTTGATTCGGATGCCTTTATGGAATACGATTTGAAAGACATAAGCCATACCTTGCTTTCGGGAAGGGGGATGTTTGAATACCGCTATGGAAAATGCATAAAAGATAAAGATGAGTTAAGGAAAATAATAAAATCTGAAAAGAAAGATTCTGTTTTCTGCGGCGATTATAAATGGGTAATGAGAATCGGCGAATACAAGCCCGAAGATTACATGCATTTCTATAAAAGCCTTAAAGAAAATGCAATTTTCATGGACAGGTTCAACAGTGTGCTCAGGACCGCGGAGAATATAAATGAAAGTAAGTCTTTACTAAGAAAAGACATCGGCAGAAAAATACGGGCGGATACGGACAGTGGTATTTATTCTTTTGCAATAGGATATGCTCTGTGCGAATCTCTGCTTGAGCTTGGCTTCATGCCTCACGCAGTGTGCGGCGGGAAAACAGGCGTATGGGTGGCGCTGGCAGTCAGTGGAATGATGAAACCGGAAGACATACTGGCTGTCTTGTATAAAAAAAAGGATATCAGGACTGTCGAATTGATTCGTCCTTCGATTGCATATTATGACAGCGTGACAGGGAAAGTATTTCACCCCTGCCTTTTTAGTGAAAATTACCTGTGCTTTTTATTAGACGGCTTGAACATACAGGGGCCAATACCGGAGAAGGTATCTGCGGATTCGGATATTGTTGCGGAAAATGAAGATGTATTCGTCTATATTGTGAACAAAGCAAGAGTATTGAATGCCAATCAGTTTGCTTTTAGGAAATTATTGAGTGAGTGGGATGCTGTCATAAAAAAAGCATCAGGCCCTGATATCATTGAAATGCTTTACGATGAAGAGCTCCTGTCGTCTGAAAAAGGAAAGCACTATAAAGAAAAGCTGCTTCTGATACTGGTAATTATGAGTTCGCTCCGCAAACTGAATCTTAAGTGGAATCTCCAGGAGCGCAAGCTCATAAACGATGAAAAACTGTATGAACTGTTGGATATTCTGACTGATGAGGTTATGCCCAGGGAAACCCTTGTTGAACTGTTGATCGCGGAAAAACCTGATTATGCAAAGGCAGCTTCCATATTGAATGAACGCATCGGCAGAATAGACCCTGAAAAGCCTTATAAGTTCCTTAAAGAGTACAACAGGGGAATATATGAGGTTAAAGATATCCATGAATGGCTGCAGGATGCCTTGAAGCGTGAGTGGACTCCTTACCCGGATAATGTCAGGTATGTGAATTTCGGTATATGCAATGAAATTGATGATGATTCGATATCATTTGCCTCCGGCTCTGGCAATGCCGGCAGAAGAGATTTTGATGACTGCCTGCTTGGATTATGGCTTAACGGAGTTGATATCAAGTGGGATAAGTACACCGCCGAACAAGCCTTTAATAAAGTGGCTCTTCCCACGTATGAATTTGATCGAGAATCTTTCTGGTTAAAACGGACTGGCTGGAAGGCGGAGCTGGAAAAGTCTGAAATGCCCGGCGGGACGGGTGACCGGCACATACCCGGGGCTTCACGCGGGAGTGAGGATATGGGTGGTAAATTGCTTTTTTCTAAAACTGAAAATCTGCTGAAGGGAATAATTGCGGAAGAGACAAGCATACCTGTGGAAAAAATCGATTCAAAAACGAGCTTTGAGGAATATGGCATCGACTCTATCATTATAAACGGCTTCAACACAAAGATTGAGAAGTATGTCGGAAACATATCAAAAACCTTGTTCTTTGAGTACGAATGCCTTAAAGACCTGACAGAATACTTTGTAAACAACTATGCTTCCGAACTGGGCAAGCTGTTCAATATAGAAAAAGGAGACATGCAAGCCGGGCCAGGGAGACCGGGAACGGATAATGCCGCGCATGAAAAGGCGGAAAAAGTCCGAAAAACTGACAGCTTCACAGGCGATATCAACGAAGGTGACACGGACATAGCAATCATAGGCATAAGCGGACGATATCCGGGAGCCGGTGATGTTAACGAGTTTTGGGAAAACCTGAAATCCGGCAAGGACTGCATAGATATGGTTCCCGAAGACAGGTGGGATTACGGCAAATATTTTGATTCTGATCCTATGAACGCCGGAAATGGGAAAATGTACTGCAAATGGGGAGGCTTTATCGATGATGTCGATAAGTTTGACCCGCTATTTTTCAATATATCTCCCAGGGAAGCGGCAAATATCGACCCCCAGGAAAGAATAATGCTTCAAATGGTGTGGGCCGCCTTTGAAGATGCCGGGTATACAAGGACCAGGATTAAAGAATATGTCAATAGAAACGGCAGGGGAGATGTAGGTGTTTTCATAGGCGCGCAGGCGAGTTCTTACCGCTTGCTGGCGGCAGACGCCTGGAACAGGGGTAACAGGCATGTCCCGAATGCATTTATGTGGTCAATCGCAAACAGAATATCGTACTTTTTTGATTTCAAGGGTCCGAGCATGCCCGTGGACACGGCGTGCTCATCTTCGCTCGCGGCTGTGCATCTCGCGTGTGGAAGCCTGAAAAAAGGCGAGTGCTCCCTGGCTGTTGCCGGCGGAGTGAATTTATTTCTTCATCCGGCTGATTATGTTTTCAGGTGCCAGTTGAAAATGCTTTCACCTTCAGGCAGATGCCATACATTCGGTGAGAAAGCCGACGGCTACGTGCCGGGCGAAGGTGCGGGAGCCATACTGCTCAAACCGTTCAGGAACGCTGTGCGTGATAATGACAATATCTATGCTGTAATCAAAGGCAGTGCCATAAACCACGGCGGAAAGACAAACGGTTATACGGTGCCCAATCCCAATGCACAGGCTGAACTGGTGCTAAAGGCAGCAGAGTACTCGGAAATTGACCTGGGGACCGTAAGCTGTATTGAAGCCCACGGCACAGGTACATCGCTGGGAGATCCCGTTGAAATAAATGGTTTGACAAAAGCTTTCAGAGTATATACGGATCGAAATCATTATTGTTCAATTGGTTCCGTAAAAACAAATATTGGCCATCTTGAAGCTGCTTCCGGAATCGCGGGCCTGACCAAACTCATACTGCAGTTGAAAAACAAGCAGCTTGTTCCGTCACTTCATGCGGAAAAGCTTAATCCTAATATTCATTGGGATAATACCCCGTTTTATGTCCAAAAAGAGCTGTGCCATTGGACGCATCCTGCACCGGGCACCGGAGACGATGGAAAGGCTTGCCCGAGAAGAGCCGGCATCAGTTCCTTCGGAGCGGGAGGCACAAATGTGCATGTAATTCTTGAAGAGTATGATGAGCCCTTAATGAGCGATTGTGCAGCAAACGCATACGGAGAGTATGTTTTTGTGCTTTCAGCCAGGGGAGAGGAGAGGCTGAATGAATATGTACGGAAAATGGCCGCTTATCTGGACGGACTTGCAGTCCAATGCAGCGGTGCAGAGCCTGTTCAGTTGACCGAAAGGATTATTTACACCCTGCAGGTAGGCCGCGAGCCTATGGAAGAAAGGCTGGCCATAGTCATAAACGGTATTAATGATTTGAAAGATAAACTTGGAAGGTATTGCAAAGGTGAAACCGGCATAGAGAACCTTTACAGGGGAAATGCCAGGGAAAACGGCACCCTTTTGTCCATCCTGGACTGCAGCGAGGGAGAACTGTTTGTTAAAAGCATTGCGGACAACAAAGATCTGAATAAACTGGCCAGACTTTGGGTCAATGGACTGGATATAAAATGGGAGAAGCTTTACCCGGACCGGCTCATAAAATGTATTTCTCTTCCTGCATACCCGTTCGAAAAAAAGAGGTACTGGATTGAAAGCATGGATGAAGATGCCCCGGGCGGAGGGAAATATGCGGAGATTCTTTGCCATCCCGGGAAGCAAAGCGGTGAAAGGCCTGAAATAACCCGTGAAAGTGCTGTTCATATACCGGAAGATATCAGGAATAAGGTAAGGGAAAAAGCTGCGGATGTTCTCTTTGTAAATCCCTGGGAAATAGACTTTGACATACCCCTGCAGGAGCTCGGGATGGACTCCATCCTGGGCGTGCAGTTTATTAAGGAACTGAACAATGTTTACGGGTTGGATATTAAAGCCACTGAGCTTTATAACTATCCAACGGTTAACAACCTCGCAGGTTACCTGGCCAGCCTGGGCAAATACATTAACCGGGACAACACTGCACAGGTTTATGTCCAAAAGAGCGCAATGGACAAGAGCAGCCCGCTGCCCCGGAAAGATGCCGGAACTGCGGATAAGGGACATATCACTGGCAAGACGGACGAAAATATAAGGTGCACGGTTAAAGCACTGGCGGCAAAGGTGTTGTGCATAGAACCGGATGAACTGGATGATGATGTGCCGCTCCAGGAGATGGGCATGGATTCAATCCTTGGTGTGGAGCTGATGAAATGTATAAACCAAAGGTTTGGACTGGATGTCAGGGCGACGGAATTGTACAACTATCCGACAATAACCGTGCTTTCGTATTTTATTAAAGAGCATGCGACAGGAAGAAATGAAGCGGTCGCAGCCTGCAGGGATGTGTCATTGGAGAAACAGGCACTGAATTGTGAGACCCGCGGGATTAATTATATGGGATGCGGGCGGCAGACAGGCTACGATGCGGCTGATGTAAAAATGGAAGGCAGGGAGCCCCTGAGAATAGCTCTTAAGCCTAAAAATGCCGAAGGAATCAATAGTGAAGAAACATACAGGATTGAATTGAAGAGCAAGGATAGAGAAGCTATACAAGCCGGTCAGACGCAAAAGGATGTTCTTGAAGGAAGGCAGGATACGGGCAGGATAACCTTGAAAATGAAAAATAAATGTGCCGCAGATATAAATGATTCCGATATCGCTGTCATAGGAATTTCAGGAAGGTTTCCGAAGGCAAGGAATGTAAGGGAGTTCTGGAATAACCTCCAGAACGGAGTGGATTGCGTCATGGAAGTTCCTGAAGACCGCTGGAGTATACGCAAGTATTACGATCCCGATCCGGATGCTCCCGGAAAGACGTATTGCAAATGGGGAGGGTTTATTGATGACGTGGATAAATTCGATCCCCTGTTTTTCAATATTTCCCCGATGGAGGCAGAGATAATGGACCCACAGCAGCGCCTGTTCCTGGAAGAAGCATGGCGTGCGATTGAGGATTCGGGTTATGCGCCGGATGCACTTTCAGATATGAAATGCGGCGTTTTTGTCGGCGTCTCCCAGGGGGATTACTCATTTAAGCTGAAGCAGACAGGAAACAGTTTAAACGGCAGGGCATTGCTTGGGACAAGCGCGGCGGTGCTTGCAGCCCGCATTTCCTATTTCCTGAACCTGAACGGCCCAAGTATGGCAATAGATACGGCATGCTCTTCGTCGCTTGTTGCCATACACCAGGGGTGCGAGAGCATTCGACGCGGTGAGAGCGAAATTGTGCTGGCCGGCGGGGTGTTTGTACAAACCATGCCGGATTTGCTGATAACCACAAGCAAATTGGGCATGCTGTCAAAAACGGGGAAATGCAGGACCTTTGATAACGATGCGGATGGTTTTGTCCCCGGTGAAGGAGTCGGCGTTGTGGTGCTTAAAAAGCTGTCCAAAGCGATTGAGGACAACGACTATATTTACGGCGTGATTAAAGGTTCCGCCATAAACCAGGATGGTAAAACCAACGGCATATCCGCCCCGAGCGGAAATGCGCAGGCGAGCCTGGAAAAAGAGGTATATGACAGGTTCGGTATAAACCCCGGTGATATTACCTATATTGAAGCCCACGGAACGGGGACGAAGCTGGGGGATCCCATAGAAGTAAATGCCCTGATAGAGGCTTTCAGTTCATACACAAGTAAAAAAAGATACTGCGCCCTGGGGTCGGTAAAGACGGTTATAGGGCATGCCCTGTCGGCGGCAGGCGTAGCCAGCCTTATAAAGGTGCTGCTTTGCCTTAAATTCAAAAAACTCGTGCCTTCCCTCAACTTTAAAATGGAAAATGAGCATATCAACTTCAAGGACAGCCCGTTCTATGTCAATACGGAACTGAAGGAATGGGTCGGCGAAAACAATAAACCGAGAATGGCGGCAATAAGCTCATTCGGCTTCAGCGGCACCAATTGCCATATAGTTGTATCGGAAACGCCCGTCGCGAGGACGTCTGACAGCGCAAAGCGTTACCCTTGCTACATGATACCTTTTTCCGCAAAAACAAGGGACTCCCTTAACCAAATTATCAGGGAGTTTCTCAATTGGCCCGGATGTGAAGACCTGCGTATAGAAGACATGGCATACACGCTTCATGCAGGCAGAAACCATTTCGCTGTACGTTTAGCCTTACTGGCAAGGGATATGAACGATTTTAGGCGTAAACTGAAGGACCTGCTTGAAAAAGGCCGCGCGGAGGACTGCTATATAAGCGCGGAAGGGGAGCTGGTAAATACCGATGATGAATTGAGAAGCTACGGGGCAGTCGTTATGTCCAGGGTGCTCAGGGGCGATTGCATAAACGAGGAAGAATACAGGAACGATCTGGCCATGTTGGCTGATTTATATGTAAAAAATGTTGATCTGGACTGGCGTGCAATGTACAAGGGATGCGGATATTACCGCGTGCCGCTGCCTGTATACTGCTTTGCAAGGGACAGATGCTGGGTGGAAGGAGATGAGCTTCCGGAGACCGCCGTGGAAAAAGATACGATGGCTGTCTGCTGCAAACCTTGTGGACAGGGAACGGCAACCGAAAGAATGAGCCAGGATGCAGAAGCTAAGGAAGACAAGCTTGAAAGCTGCCTGGACAAGTTCTTTTACCAGCCCGGATGGATTTACCGGGGGTCGGCAGTACAAACGGATGGAGAAAACAGGAGCCGCCGTGAAAACGAGCAAGGCACAGTGGTAATATTCCATACTCCCGGGAGCAGGGGATTGGAAAAACTCCTGGCAAGCGCTCATCACGGGAGCAGGGTGTCAATTATAAAATTAGGAAATAAGACCCGAAGTCTTGCGGACAACACGTGGGAAATCAATGCCGCCGACCCGCGGGCGATTCATGAAAGAATAAAATCTTTTGAAACGATTGATACGGTATACTTTCTTGGCTTGTTTGACGACAGTCTTGCTGAAGAGAATGAGATGGAGATGCTGGAAGAAATACAGGAAAAGGGCGTAATTTCGTGTTACAGGCTGATCAGAGCCTTAAACATGGAGGGCTGGGCGGATAAGCATATTGCATTCAAGGTTATTACCAATAATATTTACAAAATAAAGCCGGAGGATACGATCATTCCTTATGCAGGCGGCCTTATAGGCCTTATCAAGGTGGGAGCGAAGGAATATGTACAATGGGATGTCACCTGCATGGATATATGCTTAAAAGAATTTGAGGGCTATGATTCCGAAGATAAAATGAATAAAATTATTCTTCCCGTTGTCACGGAACCCGGCCATAAAAAGGGGGAGGAGCTAGGAATCAGGGACGGCTCGGTATACATGCGGGTTATAAAACCTGTTGCGTTGCAAAAAGTTTCCCAAAGCTGCCTCAGGGAAAAGGGCGTATATCTTATCCTTGGAGGCGCCGGGAGGATAGGGTCCGAAATGGCATTATACCTTGCAAGGAATGCAGGGGCGCGGCTGATTCTAGTAGGCCGCAGCCGGCCCAATAAAGAAATAAACGACTTGATTGACCGGATAGAGAAGCTGGGAGGAAAGGCTGTTTACTGCCAGGCCGACGGGGATAATGCCCGGGAGATGGAGAATGTTGTCAATAAGGCGAAAGCGAAATATGGGCATATTAACGGAGTTGTTCATTCGGCAATAATTTTCAGAACTGAGACAATAGCCAACATGGATGAGGATACGTTCAGGTCGGTACTGCGCCCTAAGGTGGAAGCCACGGTAGCCCTTGAAAAGGCTGTTAGGGGAGAGCCTCTTGACTTCTATATCTATTTCTCGTCAGGGGATTCGTTTACCGCACTGTTAGGGCACAGCGCATATGTGGCAGGATGCACTTTCGCGGACTGCTATGCTTTATACCAGCAGCAAAAAAACCTTTACCCGGTAAAGGTTATAAATTGGGGCTTTTGGGAGGCAAGCAGCGGGCAGTTAAAGAAGCTGAATGAAAGCGGGCTTAAAAGCAATACTGCTTACCTTGACGGGCTGGAGAGCAGAGGAATCGAGCTGATATCGCCTGAAATAGGCATGGAGGCAGTGGCAAGAGTAATGGGAAATCCCGTTACCCAAGTGTTTGCTATGAAGGTGCAGGAGCAAATACTTAAATACTTCGAAGTAGATTTGAACCACAAGGTGGAGTTTCTTGCGGAAAGTGCGCCGTCACTGGCGGAGGGGTTGTCCGAACAACTGAAAGAACTTTAGCTTATCTGCAGAGTTAGTTTACCGGCATTGCATAAATGTATTTTGTGATAAGGGGATTGCTATGAAAAGTGACAATCAGCTTTCAGCTTTTCAAGTTCTGGAGCGGTACGGAAGGCTTATGCTTCTTAAAGCCTACCAGGAAATGGGGGTATTCCGGCATAACAGCGAAAAGTATAAAGCGGACGAGCTTGTAAAACATCTTGGAATCATACCAGACTATTACCGGCTAAATGAGGCACTGCTGGAGATTTTGCAAAAAGCGGGGTTTATAAATTTATGCGGGGGTATGGTGTCGGCAACGCCGGAATTGGATAATGCAGAGCTATTGAGGGAACTTGCCGGACTTGCCGGCGAAAGGCACAGGATAGCAGGGAGATTTGAACAGATTGGCGCCTATGTGGACCTGTTGCGCGCATGCATGGAAAGATACCCGGATATTCTAAAGGGGAGGATATCTGCTACCGACGTAATATTCCCCAATTCTTCCATGTCCCTTGTTGAGCCCGTCTATAAAGGGAATGTCTATTCCGACCGGTTTAACAGGCTTGTAGCCGGGAGTGTCAAGCTGTACATAGAAAACAGAATACCCCGGATGGGGAAAAATGAAAAGATTAAAATTATTGAAATCGGTGCCGGTACAGGCGGAACAAGCGCGCTTACAGTGGACATGGCAAAAGCATACGGCGAATACATTCAGTATGTTTATACCGATATTTCGCCTGCGTTCGTGCTATATGGCGAAAATACCTACGGGTCGGAATACCCCTTCATGGATTTCAAGGTGCTGGACATCGAGAAGGATATAGAGGATCAGGACGTCAATGCGGGCAGCTTCGACATGGCAATTGCCGCAAATGTGCTGCATGCTACCAGGAGGATGGATAATACAGTCCAAAACGTCAAAAAACTGCTTAAAAAGAACGGGTGGCTGATTCTAAACGAACTGACCGATGCACTTGAGTTTTCGACGCTTACTTTCGGGTTGCTGGAAGGATGGTGGCTGTTCGAGGATAAGGAAATCCGCATCAAAGGCTCGCCGCTTCTGTCCAGGGAAAGCTGGAGGAAACTGCTTGGCATGGAAGGCTTTAAAAACATTATGTTTTTGGGAGAGCGGCAGGACAGTGAAGTTAGCTTTGACCAAAGCGTAATTATCGCGGAAAGCGATGGCGCAATAAAGGTCAAAATAAGTTCTTCCAAGCTTCTTACGGAAGAACTGCGCAGGGATGCAGGCCGGACTGTTGAAGAAGATGGTTCGCCGGTGCCGGAAATATCGAAGGATGAAGCTGGCTCTGACATAGAGCAGTTCGTGGAAGATGAACTGACAGAGATTATAACCGGCATGCTCAGACTCAAAAAAGATAAATTCAACACGGATATATCTTTTTGGGACTACGGCGTGGACTCCATTTTAGTGGGACAGATCATTAGCAGTATTAATCTCAGGCTGAATATCCGGCTTAAAAACCAGGACCTTTTCAATTACAGCACAATAAGAAAATTAACCGGATATATTGTTGAAAAGCATGGTGATACGATTGTACAGGCGCTTTCAGATAACCTTTTCCAAAAGAGCCCGGAGAATGCGTACGGTATTGTACCGGACGAAGGTGACGCGCAGCAAGGGGAGGACGCTTCTGTAAAGCCGGAGAATATTGCGGGAGATATAGCGGTCATTGGTATGTCGTGCAGATTTCCCGGAGCACGAAACATTGATGAATACTGGGAAAATATTGCCGCTGGCAAGGACTGCATAACTGAAATTCCGGAAGAAAGATGGGACCCTGATTTGTACTATGACCCCCGGCCTGATACCGAGGGCAGGTATAATTGCAGGTATGGCGGTTTTATAGCCGATGTAGACAAATTTGAGCCGCTGTTCTTTAATATTTCTCCAAAACAGGCTGAATTAATGGAACCGAGACATAGGCTGTTTTTGCAGGAAGCATGGAGGGCTATTGAGGATGCGGGTTATTCGAAGCAGCAGCTTGAAGGCAAAAAATGCGGAGTTTTTGTGGGATGCGAAGGGGATTCAGAATACTTGAAGGGCAAGATTGGCAAGCCTGAAGAATACAACTCCCATCTGTTCCTTGGCAACTCAAATTCCGTTTTGGCATCCCGCATTTCTTATTTCATGGACCTGAAAGGGCCGAGTGTTACCGTGGATACGGCGTGCTCATCATCTCTTGTGGCTATTCACCTTGCCTGCGACAGCATACGTAACGGAACCTGCGACATGGCCATTGCCGGAGGCGTGCATGTTATAGTCAAGCCTGAAGAGTATGTCATCCTCAGCAGCATGGGGATGCTCTCTCCTGATGGCAGATGCAAGGCTTTCGATGACAGCGCCAACGGCTTCGTGCCTGCTGAAGGCGTAGGGGTGGTGCTTCTCAAGCCGCTTTATGCGGCACTCAGGGATGGCGACAACATATACGGCGTCATTATAGGGTCCGGCATCAACCAGGATGGCAAGTCAAACGGGATTACGGCGCCCAACATGCTTTCGCAGTGTGAGTTGGAATATGAAGTGTATAAAAAATGCGGGATTTCTCCCGAAAGCATAGGTTATATAGAGGCGCACGGAACAGGAACGAAGCTGGGGGATCCCATTGAATTTGACGCGCTTGCCAATGCCTTCAGAAGGTTTACTAATAAAAAACACTTTTGTTCAATAGGCTCGGTAAAGACCAATATAGGCCATACAGGGCCTGCGGCAGGCGCAGCCGGGCTAATAAAGATACTGTTGCAGCTAAAAAACGGCTTTATAGCTCCTAACCTGCACTTTGGGCAAATAAACAGGCAGATCGAACTGGACGACAGCCCGTTTTTTATAAGTACAAGACTTCAGGAATGGAAACGGGAGGGGAATCGTCCAAGGAGGGCGGCAGTCAGTTCTTTCGGCCACAGCGGGACCAACTGCCATATGGTTGTTGAGGAGGCCCCGGAGGTTAAAAGGAATTTACAGCCGGTGCCGTGCTGCCTTTTTGCAGTATCAGCCGATACAGATAAAGCAATGGAGCAGAAAATCGACGACCTGGTGGCCTGGCTTGAAAGAAGGGGAACAGCTTATCCCGTTGAAGATATAAGCTATACGTTGCTGAACGGAAGAAGCCATTTTTCAATACGGCTTGCCATTGTTGCAGAAAGTGCGGACGAACTGGTTCAGAAGTTGAAATTAATACGGTCGGGCGATGTCGCAAAGGATTGTTATAGGGCTGACAACGGGAAGGCTTGCGAAAAACCGGAAAAATCGCTGCAAGAGCTGGGGAAAAGAATAATTGCGGAGTTAAACGCTTTCAAATCGCCGGCGGCGGAAGAATTCAAAGCAAAATTGCTTGTGCTGGCCGATTTGTATACAAAGGGGTATGAAATGGATTGGGCGCTTTTGTATGAAGGGCATGGTTGCCGTAGGATTCCGATGCCCACTTACCCCTTTGGAAAGGAACGCTACTGGCTTTTGGGAAAAGAAAACCCGACAGCGGCACAGATGCTTGATAAGTGCATCATATACGGCAGCACATGGGAGATATCCGGGGACCGCGCTGCTGCCGGAGCTGATGCCCTACCCGGGAGCCTGCTGATTTTCGACAGAAATGACGGGCTGACGGATGTTATCAAAGACAAGCTGAGGCAGAGGGGCATACCTGATGACAGGATATACCTGGTGAGGGCAGGCGAATGCTTCCAAAAACCAGGCAGGCGGGTTTTCGAGATAAACCCCGGGAGTCCCGGGGACTATTCAAGGCTCATCGAGGAACTCAAAACTGAAAGCTTCATACCGGAAGCCATAGTTCATTTATGGTCTGAGATCGGGCTGGGCTTTGGAGCCGACAACCTGGAAAAACAGCTTGAGAAAAGCATATACTCGGTTTTTTGCCTAAGCCGGTACCTTATGGAAAAACATCTTTGCGATACTGCAAAGCTGATATATGTGTATCCGGGAGGAAAGAACAAGGTTTTTCCCCATTATGCTGCTGTTGCGGCATTTGCTAAAACAGTCCGGCTTGAGAACCCCAAACTTATCTGCAAAACTGTTGAAATCGGAAGCTCACTAAGCAAGGAAGCGGAGGCGGAGGCTGTTTTCAGGGAACTGGGAAATGGTCTTTTCTCTGATGTACAGGTTTGCTATGAGGAAGGCTGCCGACTGGTAAGAAAATACCGGACGATTGACATTTCCATTGAAAACACTGAATCCACAAGGCTGAGAAAGGATGGCGTTTACCTGGTTACCGGAGGTGCAGGCGGACTTGGCTTTATTTTTGCGGAATATCTAGCAAAAAAATCGGGAGGGAAGATCGTACTTGCAGGAAGGTCGGGCATGAGCGATGAGATTTCCGCCAAGCTTGACAGGATCAGGGGCCTGGGCGCGGAAGCAATATATTTGCAATCCGACATTTCCGTAAAAGAAGAAGCTGAGAGGCTTGTTGAGCAAATCAGGGATCGCTTCGGCGGAATAAACGGAGTTATCCATTCCGCAGGAATATATAGGAACGGCTTCGTTATCAGGAAGACAGCTGACGATATGAAAGACGTACTTGCTCCCAAGGTTTTTGGAACAGTTAACCTTGATGAGGCCACAAAAGATGACGAGTTGGACTTCTTTGCAATGTTTTCTTCCATATCGGCGCTGTCCGGAAAAGTCGGGCAAAGCGATTATACTTATGCCAACAGTTTCCTGGACTTTTTTGCTCAGATGAGAGAAAGCCTGCGAAGGGAGCATAAACGCCGCGGTAGGACTATTTCCATCAACTGGCCTTACTGGGCGGGAGGCGGCATGCATATATCCCCGGAGGAACGCCAGGAAATTTTTGAACAATTTGGCATTGAGCCGATGCCAGCCAAGGCAGGCCTGAGATGCTGGGAAACCGCATTCAGTTCGGAAATGCCGCAGTATATTGTTTTTTATGGGAACAGTAAGGAGAAGATTGACTGGCTGCTAAACAACCGTTTTGAAAGAGAACCGGAGAAACCGGAAAACAAACGGGAGTTTGTTGATCATTCACTGCTTTGGGACAATACGGAGGCTCTTGTCAAGAGCGTGCTTGCCGATGAGACAGGAATACCGGCAAACGAAATTGATCCGGACATAACCTTTGACAGATATGGCTTTGACTCAATAGTGATAAACCATTTTAACTCAAAAATGTCTTCAAAAATCAGAAATATTCCTAAGACCATTCTGTACGAATGCAATACGCTGAGAGAGCTTACGGAATACCTGGTGAAAAACCATAGAGCCGAGTTGACAGAGCTATTTGCATTGAACGGTGGAAATTACGCGGAAACTGCCGTTGAACACCCTGCGAAAGAAATGGCTGTACAAAAAGGGAATGAGATCCGCTGTACCGTGCAGGACAATGAAAAGCTAATATCCTCCATTGCCCAGGCGGGTGCAGGTAAAGAGGACATAGCGGTTATAGGTGTCAGCGGAAGATATCCCGGCGCAAGGGATCTGGATGAATTCTGGGAAAACCTGTGCGCGGGGAAAGACTGTGTTCGCGAAATACCGATTGAACGATGGGACTATAGAAGCTTTTACGATCCGGACCCTGCAAAAGCTTCAGAGGGAAAGATTTACTGCAAATGGGGGAGCTTCCTGGAGGATATAGATAAATTCGACCCCATGTTCTTCAACATTTCGCCAAGGGAAGCCGAAACCATGGATCCCCAGGAGAGGTTGTTCCTGGAGACGGTATGGGCTGCGCTGGAGGACGCGGGCTATACAAGGAATGAAATAAGGGAACTGGTTTCAAGTGAGAAACGTACGGATATCGGCGTGTTTGTGGGAGTGACGTCGAACTCGTACCAGCTTTTGGGGCAGAATGAATGGAGAAAAGGGAACATGGTAATTCCAGCGGCAATGCATTGGTCCATTGCCAACCGGGTATCGTATATTTTAAATTTGTACGGCCCCAGCTTTCCGGTTGATACTGCGTGCTCATCATCCCTTACGGCACTTCACCTTGCATGTGAGAGCCTGAGAAAGAATGAATGCAGCATGGCAATTGCCGGCGGGGTTAACCTGCAAGTTCATTTTGCATCCAGGTATCTGTACCTGTGCCAGCTCGGCATGCTGTCAAAGGGCGGCAAGTGCCGCAGTTTCGGTAAAGGCGGGGATGGGTTCGTTCCCGGTGAAGGAGTAGGCGCAGTGATTCTGAAGCCTCTGTCCTATGCCTTACGGGACAGGGATCAGATTTATGCCGTTATCAAGGGTACGGCCGTTAATCACGGCGGAAGGACCAATGGATACACGGTACCCAATCCCAATGCCCAGGCGGATTTAATCAGGCAGGCATTGAAAAATGCCGGGGTTGATGCCAGGACTATCGGTTATATTGAGGCTCATGGCACGGGAACATCCCTGGGAGACCCTATTGAGATTGCCGGGATTACAAAAGCATACAGAGAATATACGGATGACAGGCAGTACTGCGCCATAGGCTCCATTAAGTCTAATATAGGCCATCTCGAATCTGCTGCAGGAATTGCGGGACTGACAAAAATCATTCTGCAGTTGAAGCATAAGAAACTAGTACCTTCACTTCATGCAGAGAGGTTGAATCCAAATATAAACTTTGAAGAATCCCCTGTATATGTGCAGAAGGAATTGACAGAATGGCGGCAGATTATAACAAACGAAGGCGGCAGATCGGTTCCCTGCCCCAGACGTGCGGCAATCAGCGGCTTCGGCGCCGGCGGGGCTAATGCGCACATCATTTTGGAGGAGTATACCGGAACCATGCAGGAAACCGGGACTTCCGGCAGCAGACCGTGTTTGGCCGTGTTATCCGCACGCAACAGGGAGAGATTGGTTGAATATGCTAAAAAAATAATCGATTTCCTTGAAGCCTGTGAAAACCCGGATCGGCATGCCGATAACGGCAATCCTTCCATTTCGGAATATGTAACAGCTGAAGTCCGGGCAATATCCGATAAAATGCTTTCGGCCGGAAGAAGCCTTGCAAAGGATATTGATGAAATGCAGCGTGTCCTGGAGGTTATGGAAAGATATGGAAGGTGTCTGCTGGCGTCTGTCCTGGTGAGGAAAGGAATTATAACGGAAAAAGGCAGCGTCAGTAAAGAAGCACTTAAAGGCAGGCTTAAGATTGTGCCGGAGTATGAAAGGCTTTTTGAAGCATTGCTGGAGATTTTGGCGAATGCAGGCTTTGTGAAATATGACCGCAGTACTGCAACTTTGATTTCCTCCGCTGATATAGAAAAAACAGGAGAAGAAATTAAACTACTCAGCATGGAAAAGCGCAGCCTGGAAGATAAATTACCGGGTATTGCAGCTATGTTCAGGCTGCTGGACGTATGCCTGGAAAACTGCCTGGATGTAATTTCGGGACAAAAGGGATATGCGGACGTTATGTTCCCCGGCGGCTCCATGTCGTTGGTGGAGGGCATCTACAAGGGAAATTGTGTGACAGACCACTTCAACAGCCTGGCAGCGCAAGCTGTAAAGTCGTATATCCGGCAAAGGATTGAAAGGGATCAGTCAGCGAAAATCAGGATTGTTGAGATCGGCGCAGGTACCGGAGGAACAAGCGCATTTGTACTGGAAGAGATCAAGCGGTACAGCGCAAACATTTCTTACGTGTATACTGATATATCCCTGGGCTTTACACAGCATGGGAAAAGGACTTTCAGCGGCAGGTACCCATTTGTGGAATTTAAGAAGCTTGATATCGAATCCGATCCGGCAAAACAGGGATTTGAACAGGAAGCCTTTGACCTGGCGCTCGCAAGTAATGTTATCCATGCAACCAAAAATATCAATGAGACCCTTGGCAATATCAGAAAGCTGCTGAAACCCCGGGGGATGCTTGTACTGAATGAAGTCACAAAGGTTCAGGAGTATGGAACGCTGACATACGGACTGACAAACGGTTGGTGGGCTTTTGAGGATACAGGGCACCGTTTGAAGAATTCTCCCCTGCTCAGTGCTGAAAAATGGTCGGAGCTGCTTTATTGCAACAAGTTTGAAAAGGCAGAAGTTATCAGACTGCCTGTGGAATTGGGAGGAAGGCTGGAGTATAGCCTGATACTTGGAGAAAAAAGGGGATACACAAACGGCGGCAACTGCATTGATGATATCACTTATACGATGCAGACGGGAAGGGAGGCAATGCGGGAGAGGCTTGCCGTACTGGCGTCAGGCTGCGAAGAATTGAAGAATAAGCTTAAAGGATACATCAGCGGCGAAAGTGGTATTGAAGGTTTATACACGGGCAGGTCGGCAGACAAGAGGACCGCGCGGAATGCGGCGGGGAAAGAATTGAATATTGCCGAGCTGATTGCCGGCAGGGAACTGGATAAAATTGCACAGCTCTGGGTTGCGGGAGAGGAGATTAACTGGAAACTGTTGTACAGGGACCATGTTCCGAGGCGTGTTTCGATTCCCACCTATCCTTTTGCAAGGGACAGGTACTGGCTGCCGCAGGCAGAGGATCCCGCAGGAAAGGAAATCTATAAAGCTGTCGGAAGGCTCCATCCCTTGATTGATAAGAACACGTCCGACCTTGAAGAGCAGAGGTATACTCTGAGTGTTACAGGCAAAGAGTTCTACTTGTCCGACCATGTGATCGGCGGCAAAAAGATTTTCCCTGGAGCGGCATACATTGAGATGGCTTTTGCAGCCGGGAAGCTGGCCTGCAGGCAGAAGGTTTCGAAACTCAGCAATATTGTCTGGACAAGTCCTATCGCCGTTGACGAAGCTCCGGATGCCCGTGCGCGGGATATAAATATCAGCCTGAATCCCGCCGGGAAGGATGTGGAGTTTGCGGTCTGGACCGAGAATGAGGACGGGGAAAGAACTGTCCATGCATACGGAAAACTGTCGTTTGCAGCAGATAACCGGCAAGTGTATGAGCCTGAGAGGGTGGATATCGAATCCGTTAAAAACCGCTGTAAGAACCACATGAGTTCAAAGGATTGCTACCGGAACTTCCTTGGAGGCGGGTTCCGGTATGGGCCTTCTTTCCGGCCCGTCACAGAATTGTATTATGACGAAGAAAAGTCGTTGGCGCGGCTTGAGCTGCCTTTATGCTTAAAGCAGGAATTCAGTGAATTTATACTGCATCCTTCTTTAATGGACGGGGCTTTCCAGGCAGTATTGGGACTAGCTATTGATGAGGAACTGGCATATGTTCCTTTTTGCATGGGAGAGGTCGAGGTGATCAAGCCGTTTGGCAGGATATGCTATGCACTGGCTGCGCGAAGCAGAGACCGGCAGGATGCCGGGGTTAAGAAGTTTGATATAGACATCCTGGATGAAAAGGGTGAGATATTGGTGCGGATAAAAGACTTTTCCATGAGAGCCCTGAGACAGTTCAACAACCTTGAAAATGCGGCGGCAAATGACTGCGCAAAGCTGATGTTCTGCCATAATGTCTGGGAAGATAGGGAGTTGAAAACAAGATGAGCGACAGTCTGCATACAGGCAATCTATTGATTTTTGACAGCGGGAATAAACTTTGTGATGCGTTAAAAAACCGGCATACCGGCAAGAGAGCAGTGCTGGTCAGACCAGGAACCAGGTATCGCCATGTGGACAAGCACGTATATGAGATAAACCCATCGGAAAAGGACGACTACATACGCTTGTTTGAGTCGTTGGAACATCTGGGATTGCTTCCCGGGCATGTGATCCATTTATGGTCGCGAGGGACCTTTGTGCCGGACGAGGATACTATAAAAAAACGCCTTGACTTAAGCGGCTATTCGGTGCTGTTCCTGGCTCAGATGCTTATAAAGCATGTGCCTGAAGAAAAGGTGCGGTTTTTATATATTTATATGCAGGAACAGGGACAAGTACAACCGGAGTATGCCGCTGCAGACGGCATGATACGCAGCATAAGGCTTGAAAACCCGGAACTCGATATCAGGACCATAGAATTGGAACTTAGCGCCCGTCAGGCCTTAACGGCCGGGGACATCCTTGACATATTGCTCAGCGAACTGAAGCAGCAAAATGGCGATGATATACAAATCCGTTATAAAGATGGGCGCAGGCAGGTGAAATTGCTCCGGGAATGCGATACCTGCGAAAAAATAAGCATGATGCAACCAGATATTAAGCTAAGAGAAGCCGGAGTTTACCTGATTTCGGGAGGCGCCGGCGGCCTGGGGCTTATTTTTGCGGATTACCTGGCAAAGGAATACAGGGCTGGTTTAGCGCTTGTGGGCCGTTCGCCGCTGAGCGCGGAAAAGCAGGCAAAGCTCCGTGAGCTTGAGGACTACGGGGCCGAAGTGATGTATATCCGGGCGGACATCTCGAAAAAAGAAGATGCGGAAATGGCAATAAGCAAGGTGAAATCCCGGTTCGGGACGATAAACGGTGTGATTCACGGCGCGGGTATCATCCGGGATAACCTCGCTGCCAGGAAAACAAGACAGGAAATAGAGGACGTGCTTGCGCCAAAGGTTTTTGGAACCGTGTGGCTGGATGAAGCTGCAAAGGAAGAAAAACTGGACTTTTTTGCAATGTTTTCTTCCATCAGTGCTGTCAGGGGCAATATAGGACAAAGTGATTATGCTTACGGCAACGGCTTTATGGACCATTACGCGGTAATGCGTGAACAACTGAGGCAGAACGGAAAACGTTCGGGGAAAACCATATCGATAAACTGGCCTCTCTGGAAAGACGGCGGAATGAAAGTAGACCCGGATACGGAGAAGATGTTCGCTGCGAGTTTCGGGATGACGCCAATGAATACGGAAACGGGACTGCATGCGTTTCTGAAAGGGCTTGCATGTCCGGAAAGCAGCCTGCTGGTTGTGGAGGGGGAAAGGAGCAGGCTCAGACATGCCCTAGGCATAAGCAATCTCCATGTCGAGGTGTGCGAAGAAGACAGGGGTGAAGCATCAAAGACTGACCATGTCAGTATGATTCAATTGCTCAATGACGATATAGTCAACCTTGTGTCGGATATGATGAAAATCAGCAAAAATGAAATCGACCTTAATGCCGATATGAGTGAGCTCGGGTTTGATTCAATAACCTTTACCCGGCTGAGTAATAAAATCAATGAGAAATATGATTTAGAAATAATGCCCTCGATATTCTTTGAGTGTTCGTCGCTGGCTTCTTTTACAGGTTACATGGAACAGAACTTCAGAGACAGGCTTGAAAAATATTACCGGAGGAGTCTCGCGGAGGATAATACGATGTCCGGCGGAAAAGACGAGTTGGGTGTACTTCTTCGCCGAGACCTGACGGATATGGTATGTAATATTCTGAAAACCGGTAAGGACGAAATTGAGCCGGATGTCGGTTTCAGCGAGTTCGGCTTTGATTCCATTTTGCTTACAAGGCTTGGCAACTGCATAAATGAAAAGTATGGCCTGAACCTGATGCCTTCAATATTTTTTGAGCACTCCACACTGGAGGCCCTCGCACAATACCTGGCATCGGAGCATATGAAGGACCTTGCGGGCTACTATTTCCGTGAGCCGCTGACCCGTCCGGAAATGACCGGTGGCGCCGGCAGGCAGGACATAACAGCAAGATCTGCGGTTTTGAGAGTAAAAGGGTCAAGGTTTATGACCCAGGGGCGGCGCATTAAATGTTCCGGCTTTGCGGAATTCAACTCCGAGCCTGTAGCCATTATCGGGATGAGCGGACAAATGCCGCAGTCAAGAAATCTTGATGAATTCTGGAGAAACCTCGAAGACGGCAGAAGCCTGATAACTGAAATCCCGGGCGGACGCTGGGATTGGGAAACGGCAGGGGAAGCGGGAGCAGACGAGGACATATCTAAACTGGGCGGATTTTTAAATGAAATCGATAAATTTGACCCACTCTTTTTCAGTATTTCCCCCAAAGAAGCAGAAATGATGGACCCGCAGCAAAGGCTTTTCATGGAGACGGTATGGAAAACAATTGAAGACGCGGGATATAAGGCTTCTGATCTTTCGGGAACCAGGACGGGCGTGTTTGTGGGAGTGGCGACCTCTGATTACTATGATCTTTTAAGAGAATACAATCCGGAGATTCAGCTTCAGACATCCACCGGAATATCACATGCCATGCTTGCTAACAGGATATCGTACCTGCTCAACCTCAAGGGCCCCAGCGAACCGGTGGATACGGCATGCTCAAGTTCCCTGGTTGCCATACACAGGGCGGTTGAAGCTATACAGCTCGGGAATTGCGATATGGCAATCGCCGGGGGTGTAAATATCCTGATCAGCCCTACCTTCTTCATTGCCTTCAGCAAAGCGGGCATGCTGAGCAAAGACGGTAAATGCAAGACATTTGACAAGGATGCGGACGGTTATGTAAGAGGTGAAGGCGTGGGCGCAATTCTGCTTAAGCCTTTGAACAAAGCGATAGAGGACGGGGACAATATTTATGCGGTTATCAGGGGAAGCGCGGTTAACCACGGAGGGCGCGCGAATTCGCTCACAGCGCCGAATCCCGTTGCGCAGGCTGAGGTTATTTCGAAAGCGTGGGAAAAAGCACAGGTGGATCCTTCCACCATCAGTTATATAGAAGCCCATGGGACAGGTACAAGCCTGGGAGATCCTGTCGAAATTAATGGGTTGAAAAAAGCCTTTGAACAGCTATACGGAAAGTGGGACAGGGACATGGACGATAAGCCCTGCTGCGGGATAGGCTCAGTAAAGACAAACATAGGCCACCTGGAAACTGCTGCCGGTATAGCAGGCGTTTTAAAGGTGCTGCTTGCATTTAAAAATAAAAAAATCCCGGCAAGCATCAACTTCAAAGAACTGAATCCCTATATCCAGTTGGAAGGCAGCCCGCTTTTCATCGTGAACAAAACCATACCATGGAACAATCTGACGGATGAAGAGGGAAATATTATCCCGAGAAGAGCGGGAGTAAGTTCCTTTGGCTATGGCGGCGTCAATGCGCATATAGCCCTGGAGGAGCATATTGAGGAAGATAACGAAGCGTACACGCGATACATGGGGAAACAGCTGGCGGTGCTTTCAGCTAAAAATGAAGACAGGCTGAGAGAGTATGCGGGAAAGCTGGCGGATTTCCTCTTCGATAAATTCATGGGAGAAAATTCTTCATCGTCGCGGGACTCCCTGGTCGGCATTGCATATACCCTCCAGGTGGGACGGGAGGAAATGGATGAGAGAATTGCGCTGGTAGTTTCGGATGTTGAAGAGCTTGCCGTCAAGCTTAGGCTGTTCGCACAATATAATAACGATATAGAAGGCCTGTACCATGGGAATGTTAAGGATAACAACATAAAAACCTCTGTTCTTGTTGAAGGCAAGGCTGGTGAAGCATTCATAAACATTATCGCAAGCAACAGGGAGTTGCATAAGCTTGCACAGCTCTGGGTATCAGGCGCCGCCATCGACTGGAATCTGTTGTACCAGGGGAATAAGCCCAGGCGTGTCCGCTTGCCCTCTTATCCCTTTGCGAGAGAACGGTACTGGATAACCGATTTGGGCAAAAAGGCAGAGAAAACGGACAAGGGCGACGGAGCCATGTTGCATCCCATGGTGGGGAAAAATGTTTCAACCCTGCGGGAACAAAAATACAGCACGATAGTGGCAGGGAAAGAATTTTATATAGCAGATCATGTCATAGACGACAAAAAGGTGCTTCCGGCAGCTGCGTACATTGAAATGGCGTGTGCCTCGGGTGAGATGGCGGAAGGCCGGAAGGTCAGAAAAATTACAGATATGGTATGGGAGCGGCCGATTGTTGTTGAAGCCCCGGAGGAGGTTTGCATCAGCCTGCACCCTGAAAACGGATGCGTGGAATTTGTTATCCGGTCGGGAAACAGTGAAACAAAGGAAATTGTGAATTCCAGGGGACGGCTGCTGTTCGGTGATACAGAGAATGAGGGCAAGAATGAACGGTTCGATACGGAAGCAATAATCAACAGGCTGGAACGCAGGATTAGCGGCGAAGAATGTTATAAGCGTTTTGCCGGAAATGGGCTGAATTACGGTTCGAGCTTCAGGACCATAAAAGAATTGTATGCCGGGAAGGATGAGACGTTGGCGCTTATTGAGCTTCCGGCGGGACAGAGAAGCGGATTTATGGAATTTTTCCTGCACCCTTCTCTTTTAGACGGCACCTTTCAGACTGTTACCGGTATAATGGCGGATGGACATTCCGGGGAGGTTTTCCTTCCATTTGCCGTGGATGAGATAGATATACTAAAGCCGCTGACAGAGAAGTGCTATGTATATGCAAAATTCGCAGGAAAACAAGCTGGTGCGGAAATGCCTGTGATGAGTTTTGATATATGCCTGATGGACGAAGCGGGAAATGCGGCGGTTAATATCAAAAGACTTCATTTGAGAAAGCATGGCATCCCAGCCGCGGACAAAGAGGGGTCTTCAACTGTTACAAAAACCGAGGGTTATAGATGCATATGGCATGAAAAGGCTGCTAAAGTTTATGATCCATCATCCGACAGAATAGAAAGCCTGGTTATTTTTGACATTGACGATCACCTTTCAAATGCTGCGAGAAATTATTTCATGGATATTGGTGCTTCGGTTGGCATTGCTCTTGTTAAACCTGGCGACAATTTTAAAGCTTGCGGTGATATGGTCTATGAAGTAAAACCCGACGATGCCCGGTCTTATGTAAAGCTGTTTAATGACCTTGAAAACAAGGGATTCAAGGCCGGTCACATAGTGCACCTGTGGTCCAGGGACAGCTTCAGCGGCTATGAGAAAAGCATAAAGAGCATGCTTTCAAACGGCCTGCATTCTGTATTTCATATCACCCAGGCTTTGATGCAATATAAGCCCCGGCATCAGGTCCGGTTATTGTATATCCATGCCGGCAGGGGAGAAGAGATAAACCCGGCTTATGCTGCGATAAGAGGATTTGCATCCAGTGTAAGCGCCGAAAACCCATCGTTTGTTTACAAGGTCCTGCAGGCAGACATGCCTTCCGGGGATTGGGCCGGACAACCGGTTCCGGGTATGGGAGAACTTCTGGGGGAACTCCAGGATATGCATTCCCGGGAGAGGGTCCTGCGATGGGATAAGGATGGCTGGAAGGTAAACTTGCTGAAGAGACTGGAAGAGGATATCGTAAGAGGAACCGACCTGGATCCGATGTTTTTCAAATCGGACGGCGTATACCTGGTAACAGGCGGAGCCGGCAGATTGGGGATGATTTTCGCAGAATATATTGCATGGAAGTTTAAAGCGAGACTAGTTCTTGCAGGCCGATCGGAGCTAAGCGCAGCCAAGGCTGACAGAATTAACCGACTAAAAGCTTCTGGCGCTGATATTGTATATATACGTGCAGATATATCAAAGCGCAGGGATGCGGAAGAACTTGTCTCAGAGATAAAATCCAGGTATAAAACCATTAACGGCATTATTCACGCTGCGGGAGTAATCAGGGACTCGCTCATATTGAATAAGAAGCCTGATGAAATGGAAGAAGTGATAGCTCCGAAAGTTTACGGCACGGTGTGGCTGGATGAATTGACCAGGGATGAGGAACTGGATTTCTTTGTAATGTTTTCTTCTGCGGCTGCTGTCACAGGAAATGCAGGGCAGGCCGACTACGCTTTTGCTAACAGCTTCATGGACTATTACGCAAGGCATAGAGAAAAGCTCAGGAAGAACAATAAGCGTTCGGGCAGGACAATATCATTCAACTGGCCGTTATGGCAGGATGGCGGAATGAAACTAAGCCAGCAATTGCAGGACCGGCTGAAAGAGTCTGCGGGAATCATTCCGCTGAGCACTGTTAAAGGATTGCGTGCGTTTGAGTACGGTTTCAGGTGTGAAGAACCGCAGCTCGTGGTATTTGAGAGTATCAGCGACTTTAAGCCTGATTTTATAAACGCCGCTGCGGGCAAGGACACTAAAGCTCGGATCGTGACAAGCGGCTATGACGGTATCGGTGCAAATGACATAAAAGGCAGGACAGAAAGGTTTTTAAAGGAGATCCTGTCCAGGGAGATAAAGCTTCCTCCGGAGAAAATTCATCCAAAAGAGGCTATGGAAAAGTACGGGCTGGATTCGGTCATGGTTGTCAATATGACAGCAGAGCTTGAAAAATACTTCGGGAAGCTTCCCAAAACACTGTTTTTCGAGTATCAGAGCATATCCGAACTGTCAGAATACTTTATGAAAAACCATGCTGAAGAATTAACGGAAAAGCTGGCTGATACGAGGGGGGACACGCGGGAAGCTGCAGCCGGGGAGACCGGTGCACAAATAAAAGGAGCCCCCGGACCGATTATCGGCAGCCGCTTTTTGGTTTCCGCCGAGGCGCCGGAATGCCGGGACAACAGAGATAATGCCGACATTGCAATTATAGGGGTGAGCGGCCGCTATCCCATGGCAAGTAATCTGGACGAATTCTGGGAAAACCTTAAGGCAGGAAAAGATTGTATAACTGAAGTACCTGCAGACAGATGGGACTATTCCCGCTATTACAGCAGCGACAGGGAAGAACCGGGGAAGATGTGCAGCAAGTGGGGCGGCTTCATAGACGATGCGGATAAGTTTGATCCCCTGTTTTTCAATATTTCTCCGAGAGAAGCCAGGGTAATGGACCCGCAGGAACGCCTGTTCATGGAGACGGTATGGCATACAATCGAGGACGCGGGATACACAAGGGCCCGCATGGGCATGTACAACACAGGCGTATTCGTCGGCGTAATGTACGGACAGTACCAACTGTACGGGGCGGAAGATGCCCTTGTAAATAAGGGCTTTATAACAGAATCCTCATACGCGTCCATAGCCAACAGGGTATCGTACTTCTTCAATTTCAAGGGTCCCAGTATCGCAATCGATACCATGTGTTCCTCATCTATCACTGCGATTCATCTTGCCTGCAGCAGTATACGCAGGGGTGAATGCGATATTGCCATTGCAGGGGGCGTAAATCTGACCATACATCCCCATAAATATCTCATACTTAGCCAGGGCAAGTTCCTATCGACAGACGGACGCTGCCGAAGCTTTGGAGACGGCGGCAATGGTTATGTACCGGGTGAAGGTGTGGGAGCGGTGCTCCTTAAGCCTCTTAAAAATGCAATAGCCGACAGGGACCATATATATGCTGTCATAAAGGGGAGCGCGGTAAACCACGGAGGAAAGACCAACGGTTATTCGGTGCCTAATCCCAACGCGCAGGCCGATGTGATTGCCAAAGCCCTTAAATCTGCCGGGATTGATCCCGAACATATCAGCTATATTGAAGCTCACGGTACCGGAACCTCACTTGGCGACCCGATAGAAATAACCGGGCTTGTAAAGGCATATGGAGAATCAACAAAGAAAAGGCAGTATTGTGCAATTGGTTCGGTAAAGTCGAATATAGGGCACCTGGAATCTGCAGCAGGAATTGCAGGCCTGACCAAGGTTATTCTCCAAATGAAGCATAAGATGCTTGTGCCATCAATCCATTCGGAGGTGTTAAACCCCAATATCGATTTTGGTGATACGCCCTTTTATGTACAGCGTGGTTTGACCGAATGGAAACAACCTGCCGCAGCCAAAAACGGAAAGGAAACACAAATAGCCAGAATTGCCGGAATCAGCTCTTTCGGGGCGGGTGGTTCGAATGCGCACGTAATACTGGAAGAATATATAAAGCCCGATTCAGGAACCGCCGGGACAGAAATCGGCAGGCAAATCATAGTCATATCGGCAAAGAACAGGGAGAGACTTAAAGAATATGCGCACAAAATTTTGAAAGCCCTCATGAAGTTCGATAACAACGGGGTTTCCATAGAAGAAACCGGTTATCCGGAACGCATTACGCTGGAGGATATTGCTTACACTCTTCAAATTGGCCGTGAAGCCATGGACGAGAGAATGGCATTGCTGGCGGAGGACATTGCCGAGCTTAAAGAGAAGCTGCGCAGGTTCTGCGAAGGCGAAGACGAAATCGATGGAATGTACCTCGGGGGAACGTCAGTCAGCAAAAGACAAGGGCGGAACGCTGACGGAAAAGGAGAAGAAAAAGGAACCCTGGTAGCTTCTACGGTCAATGAAGGATTGGATAATATCGCACGGGCATGGGTAGATGGAGGAGATGTGGACTGGCTGTCGCTTCATAACGGATGCGTGCGCGAGCCGGTTTCACTGCCCGGATACCCATTCGCAAGAGAAAGGCACTGGGTTCCGGAAATACCTGTTGGGAATGAAAGAAGAATATCGTCGCTTCATCCATTAATCGACGCGGTAGATGCCGCTTTGAGCATCGGAGACGGAATAACCTTCAGAAAGACTTTAAGGACCTGTGATTATATTGTAAAGGATCATGTGGTGGAAAACCGGATGGTCCTTCCAGGCGCTGCCCATATCGAAATGGCCTGCGCCGCAGCAAGGGAGATCTGTAGAGAAGAAAGCTTCAATTTGGGGAATGTCGTATGGATGAGACCTCTCGCATTGGAGGAAGACAATGATGAGATTGCCATTTCGCTTAAAAAAGCAGGTGAAATATTACTGTTTGAAATCCGTAGCGGAGACATGAAAACACCTGTCATCCACTGTAAAGGCGAAATATATCCGGGACGCCGGGAGAACCCGGGACCCTTGCAAAGGGTGCTTGTCGGGGAGATAAAAGAAAGATGCACCTACGTGACAGACAAGAATGCCCTTTATGAACAATTTGAAAAGAATGGGCTTAAATATGGCGGTTGTTTCAGAACGATGGAGAAGGTCTGGAGCGGCAGGAATGAAGCTCTTGGAAAGCTGAAGCTGCCGGCGGAGTCAGAAAACGAACTGCAAAGGTATACGCTGCATCCGGCATTACTCGACGGAGCACTTCAGACTATTGCCGGAATCATGGCAAACACGGGTATGAAGGAGGGACATGCATTCCTTCCATATGCCGTTGAGGAAGTGGAAATACTCAATCCTCTCGAAGTTTCCGGCTATGCCTATGTCGCCCGGGTGGGCAATAATACGTTCAATATAGCCATTATGAACGACAGAGGCCTGGTATGCGTCAAGCTTTATAAAGTAACCGTCCGGGGATACAAAAAACCAGCTTATGCGAAAAACACGCCTTTGCAGGAATTTATCCATCTGCCGGTATGGAAGGAGGCTCCGCTGGGAGCTGAAGGCCAAAAAACAGATATCGGCGGTGAGCCGGGCAGAACGGTGCTTATGGTATATTCCCGCGAGGCTCTTGCCATAAGGAACGAATTAGCCTTATACCACATGCGCGATAATGTGTCAGACTTGGTTTTGGGGAGCGAAACTCTCACACATTCTGCGAACAAGAAGGAAATAAGGGTTGGAGACGCCGACGCTTTGGAGCAGTATGCACAGGAATTAAAGGACGTTGACATTATATATTTCCTAAGCGGCATCTGGCTTGACACGAAAGCTGGCAGCCTGGAGTCATTGGACTTGAGCCAGGAGACGGGCGCATTTACGCTCTTCAGGCTTATCAAGGCTCTGAGCAGGCTGGGTCTGACCGGTAAGAACATCAAGTTTAAAATAATTACGAACGATGTAAATCAAATCAGACCGGATGAACATGTCATACCGCATTCTGCGACGCTGCACGGAATGGTTAAATCAATGGCCAAGGAATACTCCTGCTGGGAATTTGCGTGCGTGGATATAAGTACCGGGGAAGATCCCGCACTTTGGGCCCGGGCAGTGGCGGCGGAACCGGGAAACCCCAGGGGGGATGAAGTGGTATTACGAAGGGGAAAACGCTATGTAAGATCTTTCATGCCTTTAAGCCTCCCCCAGGTAAAGGATGCGCCGTTCAGGAAGCAGGGCGTTTATTTGATTGTCGGAGGAGCGGGAGGCATAGGTCTTGAAATGAGCCGGTACCTTGTTGAAACAGCGCAGGCCAGGATTATCCTGGTCGGGAGGAGTGAATTGGATGAGACCCGTAAAGTCAGGATAGACTATTTAAAATCCATGGGCGGAGAGGTCCTGTACATACGGGCCGATGTTTCAGACCCCGAAAGCATGGGGGAGGCCGTCAGAAAGGCGAAGTCACGTTTCGGGGCAATAAACGGCGTAATTCACTCGGCAATTGTCTTGATGGATAAGTCTTTTGAGCGCATGGATGAACAAAGCCTGCGGTCCGTTATGGAACCAAAAGTGAGGGGAAGTGTTGTCCTATATAACGCGGTAAAAGGTGAAAACCTGGATTTCATTATGTTCTTCTCATCCGCCCAGTCATTTTCGGGAAACCCGGGCCAGGGCAATTATGCTGCGGCATGCGCTTTTAAGGATGCCTTTGCAAGATATATAGCAACGACAGGAGACTGCCCTGTCAGGATTATAAACTGGGGATACTGGGGTACCGTCGGCATCGTTGCCACAAAGGAATACAACAGGCGCATGGCGGCCCTTGGGATTTTGCCGATAAACCCTGACGAGGGAATGGAAACCATAAGAAGGGTGCTTGGAAATGATGTACTTCAGGTCATGCCCATAAAGGCTGATAACGGGGTATTGGAGAAGATGGGGATTGACCCGGGTGGAAGAATCGAATTGCATGCGGACAGTGCGCCGCCTATGCTTGAAGCATTGGCTGAAAGGCTGAACCAGCCACCTTTTTATAGTGAAGAAATTTTTGAAAGCACTCTGAAAGCTTCCCGGGAAACAGAAAGACTGGGGCAACGGCTGCTCCTTGACGCCTTCAGAAGGATGGGAGTCTTCCTGGACGCAGAAGAGACCTTCAGCAGGAAAGAATTGATTGAAAGACTCGGAATAAAGCCTGGTTACCGAAGGCTGTTTGATGCGCTGCTCGACATACTTGAAAGAGCCGGATTTATAAAGGTAAAGGGCGAGAGGATAATTACCTCCGGGATTCTGCAGGACAAGCGTTTGCTGAAGGCACCTGAAGAGCTTGAAAAGGACAAGGAATCACTCGTATCAAAGTTCCCGGACATGAAGGCGCATATTAACCTGCTGTATGTGTGCCTCGAAAGGTACCCTGAAATCCTTGGCGACTATATCAAGGCAACGGATGTGATTTTCCCCGGTTCTTCCATGAGCCTGGTTGAAGGAATCTACAAGGGAAATCCAGCGGTGGATTATTATAACCGGCTGGTTTCATGGAGCCTGCGATTGTATATAGAAACGAGGCTTCCAAAACTTGAGCAGGGCGAAAAAATAAAAATACTTGAGGTAGGCGCCGGTACGGGCGGGACCAGTGCTGCCGTATTTGAGGCTATCCGCCCTTACGGTAAGCATCTGTGCTATCACTACACCGACATATCTTCAGGATTTATACAGTACGGCAGGAATATTTATGGAGCGGACAACCGGTATGTCGATTTCAAGGTTCTCAACATAGAGGATGAAGTTACCGGCCAGGGCTTTGGCGCAGGAGAATATGATATTGTCATATGCGCCAATGTTTTGCATGCCACAAGAAATATTAAAAACACCCTGCGCAATGTCAAGATGCTCTTAAAGGCCAACGGATGGCTTGTTTTGAATGAGGTTACACAGGTACAGGATATCCTGACGATGACCTTTGGACTCCTCGACGGATGGTGGCTGTTCGACGACGGTGAAAACAGGATAAAGGGTTCGCCGCTGCTCAGCGATGTCATGTGGGAGGACATGCTCAGGGAAGAAGGGTTCAGGCGGGTGTTTATACCCGGACGAAAAACAGACGAAGGTAAAAGCACAGGGCAGAGAGTAATTATAGCCGAAAGTGACGGCATGGTTTTGCGGGGATTGCCCGTTAAGCCTTTCGCGGCAAAGATCCCTGAAGCAGAGCCGGTGGAAATGCTTTCGGCGCCAAACCCGGTCAATGTTCCTGCAGAAGCTGAAGCAAAGGCTTCAAATGAGCAGGCGCGGGACATTTCCGGGCAAACATTGCTCAATTATATTGAAAAGAAGATAGTTGAGAGCGTGGCGAGAGCTCTCGAAATAAACGCTGATTATGTAGATGCCGGCAGGCAATTCTCAGAATATGGAGTTGATTCCATTACGGGTCTTGAACTGGTAAACAGGATCAACAAGGTATTCGGAATCACGCTTAGAACAACAGTCATATTCGATTATGGCAACGCGTCGGATTTAGCAAATCATATTTACAAGAATTACGCTGACAGGGCTAAAACAATGTATGAAGCGGAGGGGGCTTAACATGGAAAACAGGCGGCAGGAAAAGACAATATCCGTCGAAGAGTTGTTTAAACGCGTTCTTGTACCTGTATCCAAAAAAGAAAACTGCGGTGGGGATAAATTATTTGGCGATAAATTTCATGGAACAGATGATGCCGATACAAGCAGACAGGATCGTGAAGAAGCCTCCGGTTCAACCTGCAGAGCGGTTGTTATTACAGGCCCTGGAGGAATTGATGATATCGAAATCAGACCGATAGAGCCCATGAAACCTTCAGACAGGGAGGTACAAATACTTGTCAGGGCTTTCTCCATGAACTTCGGCGATTTGCTTAGTATCAAGGGTCTATACCCTACAATGCCGGATTATCCTTTCACCCCGGGATTTGAGGTGGCAGGAACGGTTATAAGTACCGGAAGGGAAGTAACAAAGGTTAAAGCGGGTGACGACGTCATAGGCCTGATGGGTATGAACATGGGGGGACACAGTTGCATTGTCAATGCCGATGAGAGGCTGGTTGTCAGGAAACCGGACAATATTAGCTTTGAAGAAGCATGTGCTTTCCCGGTAGCCTTCCTTACGATGTACTATGTCTTTGAAAAGATCTCCCTTAAAAGAGGGGAGAAAATACTTATCCAGACCGCCACAGGCGGAACGGGACTGATAGCGGTGCAGCTTGCCGCTCTTAAGGGAGCGGAGATATTTGCCACGGCAGGATCGCAGAAAAAGCTGGATTACCTGAAAGGTATGGGAGTTCATCATGTAATTAACTACCTGGAAGAGGATTTTGAATTAAAGATAATGGATATTACCAGGGGCTATGGCGTAGATGTTGTCATAAATACCCTGTCTGGTGATGCCATCCAGAAAGGCTTAAATATTCTTGCGCCTGACGGAAGGTATGCTGAGATAGCCATGACGGGGCTGAAAACATCAAAAAGGTTTGATCTGTCAAACCTTGTGCAGAACCAGACGTTTTACAGCATTGACATGAGACGGTTGCTCTACAGACAGCCCGATCTCGTTACCACTTATCTTGACAAGATGGTGTCGATACTGGAAGAGGGCTGTGTAAAACCAACAATTGGAAGATGTTTCCCATTCTCACAGGTGAAGGATGCATACCGATACCTTGAGAACAGGTTAAACATAGGCAAGGTGGTTGTTTCGATTCCGGTGGCGGCAGATGCCCGGACAGCAGTTGAAGTGAAGGCTTGCGGAATCGGGCAGCGGGTCTGCACTACAGGCGGTAATGATATTGCTGTTATAGGAGTTGCGGGCAGGTTCCCTGGGGCACGCAACGTCAATGAGTTCTGGGACAACCTGAAAAGCGGGAAAAACTGCATTACCGAGGTGCCTAAAAGCAGATGGGATATAGATTACTATTACGATCCCGACCCTGGAAAGCTTGACAAGACTTACTGCCGATGGGGCGGGTTTGTTGATGATATTGAATTGTTTGATCCATTGTTCTTTAATATATCCGGAAAAGAAGCTGAGCTGACCGACCCGCAGCAGCGCAAATTTCTGGAAGAATGCTGGAATGCGCTTGAGGATTCCGGCTATGCCACCGAAAAACTGAACGGGAAAAAATGCGGTGTATTTGTGGGCGTAGGAAGCGCGGATTACCATACCAGGATGCATGTTTTCGGATTAAAGAGGGAAGCCCAGTCATTCTGGGGCAATGCGAGTTCGGTGCTGGCCTCGAGGATATCATACTATTTAAACCTCAAGGGACCGAGCGTTGCAATCGATACCGCATGCTCATCCTCTCTTGTCGCCATACACCTGGGCTGCCAGAGCATTCTTTCCGGAGAATGCGATATGGTGATAGCGGGCGGCGTTTTTATATCCACAACTCCTGATTTTTATATCGTGTGCAGCAATGCCGGCATGCTTTCGACCGACGGAAGATGTAAAACATTTGATAACGGAGCGAACGGTTTCGTCCCGGGGGAAGGGGTCGGCGCCATTGTGCTCAAACCGTTGGAAGCCGCCATTCGCGACAGGGACAATATATACGGCGTAATAAAGGGATCCGGAATGAACCAGGACGGCAAAACAAACGGACTTACAGCTCCAAGTACCTTATCACAGACCGAGCTTGAGGTATCGGTATATAATAAGTCCGGCATAAATCCCGAAACGATTTCATATGTTGAAGCCCACGGTACAGGAACAAAGCTGGGCGATCCCATTGAGATGGAAGCGTTAACAAACGCCTTTACAAGATTTACAGACCGCAAACAATACTGTGCGATAGGTTCTGTTAAGACCAACATAGGACATGCCGTGACGGCGGCAGGCATAGCAAGCGTAATCAAGGTACTGATGGCGCTTAAGCACAGGCAAATCCCTCCGTCGATTAATTTTGAACGTAAAAATGAGCATATTGACTTCGAAAACAGTCCTTTTTATGTCAATACCGTATTAAGAGAATGGAAAACACCTGGAAATGTCCCGAGACGGGCGGCGGTGAGCTCATTCGGATTCAGCGGAACAAATTGCCATATGATCATTGAGGAGGTGCCGGAGTGATATTGTGCCTGACCCATATCCCATTGTATCCGGACAGGAGGTACCGATAAAATGGGTAAAATCATCTGTATTATAAATCAGAAAGGCGGGGTCGGCAAAACCACCACCGCGGTCAACCTGGGCGCAGGACTCAGAAACCTGGGGAAAAAGGTGTTGCTTGTCGACCTTGATCCGCAGGCAAACTTAACGGTTTCACTGGGTATAGAATCAAGGAACCTGGAGCTTTCGATATACAACCTTTTAAAATCCGAGGTCGAGATTAACCATGTTATAAGCTCAAGAAACGGCATTGATATCATCCCGGCAGCCATGTCCCTGTCCGAAGCCGACAGTGAATTCGGAAGCATCGGCGGCAGGGAGCTGTTGCTGAAGAAGGCTTTGCATGGTGTTTGTGACAATTACGACGGCATTATAATCGATTGTCCCCCAAACCTGGGGCTGCTCAGCATAAATGCCCTGACCGCCTCAAATGAAGTTATTATTCCATTGCAGGCGGAATACCTTTCGCTGTTGGGGGTCAGTACATTGTACAACACCGTGGAAACAGTAAGGAGAAGGTTGAATCCTGGGCTTAATATATCCGGTTTCATAATCACCATGTATGACTCAAGGAAAAATCTCCAGAAAGAAGTTATGGAAATTATCCGCAATCACTTCGGCGATAAGGTTTTTTGTACATTTATCAGGACGAACGTCGCATTGGCGGAATCGCCCAGTTTTGGACAGGATATATTCAGCTACAGGCCGAACAGTGCAGGAGCTAAAGATTATGCCTGCCTTTGTGAAGAATTTTTAAATAGAGGGGTTATTTAGTATGGCACAGAAAAAACATTTGGGAAGCAATCCGCTGGAATGGATAAAGCCCGCAGCCGCAAATACCGGCGCTGAAATTGCCCGGCGGAATAGTACGGAAACAAAAGGCATTGAGCAAACGGCTCCGGGTCCGGACGAAGTTTTGGCCCTCCGGGAGGAACCGGTTATCAGGCCTCCCTTGAAGCCCGCTATGGAAAACACGCAAGTTAATGAAACGCCGCGCGAGGCCCGAAAAGAAAAAAACCAAAGCGAAAAGCCATATTACATGGTTCCCCTTTCAGCAAACACGGAAGATGCACTGGACCAAAAAGTTCTTGACATGATAGGCTGGCTCGAGAAAGAGGGGACAGGGAGCAATATAGAAGATATAGCCTACACCCTTCATTTAAGAAGAAGCCACTTTCCGGTCCGCATGGCAGTTATAGCGAAGGATGCGGCGGAGTTGAAGGACAGGTTGGCTGAATTTAAGGACAGCAGGCATGTAAAAGGATGTTTATTCAACAATTTAAAAGACACAAGCCTGATGCATGATTCCTTCAGTGAGCGGAAAGGAGCGGAACTGGTCAATGAGCTGGCTTCCTCAAACCTGTCGGACGGCGAATACTTTGACAAGCTTGAAGCGCTGGCCGGTTTGTTTGTAAAAGGTGTCAGAATAAACTGGGAAGACCTTTACACAGGTATTCGCTGCCGGTGCATTTCGTTGCCTACGTATCCGTTTTCAAGGGACCGTTACTGGATATACGACGGGAAGGAAGCTGTGGCGAAAGTGCCGGCGGGGAGCGCGGAGAAGCTGCATCCGTTGATAGGAAAAAACATATCCGACCTGGAAGAACAGAAGTACTGTGTAAAGTTTGATGGTACGGAATTCTTCCTGGCTCATCATGTGATAGGCTCAAATAAAATGCTGCCGGGCGCAGCTTGCCTTGAGATGGCAAGGGCGGCGGGAGAATTGGCAGGAAACCGCGCTGTCAAAAAGATAAAGAGCGTCTACTGGGAAGCACCTTTCATTATAGATGAAAAAATCGTAAGAGAAGGGATAAACCAGGTATATATCAGCCTTTACTCTGGAACAGACTGTGTGGAATATGAAATATGGTCGGCAGGTGAAAACGGCGGGAGGATTTGCCATTCTCTCGGAGAGCTGGCTTTTGAAAACGGTGCGACAGGCGCCGAGAGGGAGGCCTTGGGGATCGAGTCCATTAAGAGCCGCTGTTCCTCTTTCAGGACGGGAAAAGAGTGCTACGAATTGTTTGAAGCTGCCGGGATATACTATGGTTCCGCTTTCAGGTGCCTGAAAGAGTTATATGCGGGCGAAGGGGAATGCCTGTCGAGGCTGGAATTGCCTCCGGAGCTTGTGACAGGTTTTGACAGGTACTTGCTGCATCCTTCACTGCTTGACGGAGCACTTCAAACCGTAATAGGCCTGACTGCCGGCAAACATGAAAGACAGGGAGTCCCATATGTGCCATTTTCTATGGGGGAACTGGATATAGCGGGTTCCATGGGAACGGTATGCTATGCGTATGTGAAGTTCAAGAACGGTGAACCTGGTTCATCCGCAATGAAATATGATATATACATTGCCGATGAAGAAGGATATGTGAATGCAAGCATAAAGGACTTCACTGCAAGAGCCCTGAAGCAGGAATTGCCGGAAATAGGGTCAGTTGCATACCGTTTCCGGTGGAAGCGCAATGAATTAACGCAGTATATTCCTGAAAAGCTACCGGAGGGTTCGATTCTCATTTTTGACCATGACGGCAGATTAAGAAACCTGCTTGCAGAAAAAACGGGAAACGAAAGGATTGTACTTGTAAAGCCCGGCGATGTATATAAATGCCTTGATAAGGGAGTATACGAAATAAACCCACAACACCCGGAGGACTACAAGAGGCTGGTAATGGAAATATGCCCGGAGGATAAAGACAGCTTGAACATACTTCATCTATGGGCAGGCAAGCAAACGGAGACGGACGCTTGCGGTCTTAAGTCCGCAATGGATGCTGAAGCCCTCTCCGTCCTTTATATTTGCCAGGCGCTCTTTGAGCAAAGGGCAGCCCGCCAGGCCGGATTCTTGTATATATATCCAGGAAGCGAAGATGTGTCACGCCCTCATAACAGTGCGGTAGCCGGGATGGTTAAGTCCATAAATCTTGAAAATCCGAGGTTCGGCTTCAAGATCATAGGGCTGTATAAAGATTTCAGGGACAGGCTTAATGATGCTGCGGACATTCTGATGAAGGAAATGAATTCACTGTCCGCCGGTGTTGAGGAAGTCCTCTGGAACGGAGACGGCAGGTTTACGAGGACGATGGAGGAGTGTCCAATTGAAAACGACGGCGGAGCAAGCTGTTTCAAAGACGGCGGCGTCTATCTTATTACAGGAGGAGCCGGAGGGCTGGGTTTGATTTTTGCCGAATATATGGCAAGGAAAGCCAAGGTAAACCTCGTTTTAACCGGGCGTTCAGCGCTGGGCCCCGAAAGTCAGAAAAGAATCAGGGATATAGGTGCTTCCGGCTCAAATGCCGTATACATGAAGTGTGATATTTCAGATCCCGCAAGTGTCAGGGAGCTTTTGTCAAAAATAAGGGATGCCTATAAACGTATAGACGGCGTTATTCACTGTGCCGGGGTTTTAAGGGATTCCCTGGTAATAAACAAGAAAAAACCGGAAATAGAAGAAGTTCTGGAACCAAAAGTATATGGCACCCTTGTATTGGACGAAGCAACAGAAGATGAAGCCCTTGACTTTTTTGTGATGTTTTCCTCCTTTGCCGCGGTTTCAGGGAATGTAGGGCAGGCAGATTATGCGTATGCAAACAGTTTCATGGATCATTTCGCAGAAATGAGAGCATCGATGGTGCAAAAAGGGATGAGGTCCGGAAAGACACTGGCGGTCAACTGGCCGCTCTGGAGCGATGGCGGGATGAAAGCCGGCAAAGAAAACGAAACGTTGATGAAAGAGAGGTTCGGCTTGCTTCCCGTAAACAGCGGCAACGGCGCCAGGCTGCTGGAATATGCCCTGGGAACCGGGGAAAGCCGGCTGGCAATCCTCTATGGGAACAAGGCTGAAATAAGGCGCCTGGTAAAAGCCGCGGACAAAGGAAGCCGCATGACGGATACCGGTAAAAGCGCAAGCCTTGATGAAACGGATAAAGAGCGAATCCGCAAAAAGACGGAAGAATACCTGAAGAATTTGTTTTCCGCGCAAATCAAGCTGCCGGCATCCAAAATTCTCTCCGATGATCCTCTGGAGAAGTACGGCATCGATTCGGTTTTAATCATAAGCCTGACAAGAGAGATGGAAAAAACGTTCGGAGAGCTTCCAAAGACACTTTTGTTCGAATACCGCAGTCTTGGGGAACTGGCGAAGTATTTTGCAGAAAACCATACGAAGACCATTATGGAAAAATTGGCAGTGCCTTTGGATAAGCCTGCGAATAAACCGCTTCGAATGAAAGAGGAAATCAGGCAAAGCGAAACCAGGCACGCAGCGCGAACAAGAACCGGCAGGAGACGTTTTTTTGAAGCGGGGACCAGGGAGCCGGGATTTGAGAAGCAGGAAGATGTAGCTATAATCGGCATAAGCGGCAGATATCCCATGGCGGATAACCTTGATGCCTTCTGGGAAAATTTGAAGGAGGGCAGGGATTGCATAACCGAAATACCGGAAGACAGATGGGACCACGGTTTTTATTTAGGCTCGGGGAAGGGCAAGCCGGGCTTCATCTATAGCAAATGGGGAGGATTTATTGACGGCGTAGACCGGTTTGATCCTTTATTCTTTAATATATCACCCCGGGAAGCCGAGCTTATGGAGCCCCAGGAAAGGCTGTTCCTGGAAACTGTCTGGCACACTTTGGAAGATGCAGGCTATACAAAGGCAAGCCTGTCAAAAAATAAAGTCGGTGTATTCGTAGGGGCTATGTACAGCCACTACCAGATACTTGGAGCGGAAGAATCGCTGAAGGGGAATTTTGTGGCGCCTTCACCTTCAAATGCTTCTATTGCCAACAGGATTTCATATTACTTCGATTTTAACGGCCCCAGCATAACCATCGATACAATGTGTTCATCTTCACTGACTGCAATCCACCTGGCATGCGCCAGCCTGCAAAAGGGCGAAATAGATGTAGCCGTTGCGGGTGGTGTTAATGTTACAATTCACCCCAGTAAATATATTATGCTCAACAAAAACAAATTTGCGTCGAGCGACGGACGGTGCAGAAGTTTCGGGGAAGGCGGGGACGGTTATGTTCCCGGGGAAGGAACGGGCGCCGTGCTGCTTAAGCCATTAAGCAAGGCTTTGGCAGACAAGGACAGGATATATGCGGTAATAAAAGCCAGTACGCTTAACCATGGCGGGAAAACAAACGGATATACGGTGCCTAACCTGTCGGCGCAGGCAGAGCTTATTCTTGAGGCCATAAAAAAGGCCAAAATCAATCCAAGAAAAATATCTTACATAGAAGCACACGGAACAGGTACTTCATTAGGCGATCCCATAGAGATTTCAGGGCTTGTCAGGGCTTTCAGAAAATATACCGGAGACAGGCAATTCTGTTCCATTGGTTCTGTGAAGTCAAATATAGGGCACCTGGAGTCAGCAGCAGGAATAGCGGCAATTACCAAGGTAATACTCCAGATGAAAAACAAGATGCTCGTGCCTTCCATTCATGCGGAAAAACTTAATCCCAACATAAACTTTGAAGAATCACCGTTCCGTGTCCAGCGTGAGCTTGAAAAGTGGAAGCAACCTGTTTATATTGAAAACGGCCGCGAGGAGCACTGTCCCAGGTATGCAGGAATAAGTTCATTCGGGGCCGGCGGCTCAAACGCGCATATAATACTTGAAGAATGGACGGAACATCAGCCTCGGGGCTCGGACACGGAGATGGATCCCCAGGTTGTAATACTTTCGGCAAGGAACAACGACAGGCTTAAAGCTTTTGCAGGCTTGCTGGCAGATTTCCTGAAGGCATCACGTCCAGGAGATGGAGTAAGCCTTGAAGACCTGGCTTATACACTGCAGGTAGGCCGTGAAGCAATGGAGGAGCGGCTGGCTTTTGTAGCCGGAAGTATCGGGGAAATTTATGAAAAGCTGGATAGGTTCGCATGCGGATCAGCCGATGTGGAAGGCGTATTCAGGGGGAATGCAAGACAAAGCAGGCTGGAAGGGTTTATTGGGGACGAAGCGGGAGAAGCGTACATAAATATAGTCATCGGGAAAAGAAAATATGAAAAGCTTGCCCAACTCTGGGTATCAGGCATAGATATCGACTGGAAACTCTTATACCAGGGAAAGACTCCGCGACGTATTTCACTGCCGGGCTATCCTTTTGCCAGGGAGCGTTACTGGATAACCACCCCGGCCGACAGTATCCGGCCCAATGCAAAAATGTACGCAAAAAAACTGCATCCATTAATTGACAGCAATGTTTCCGACCTGGAGGAACAAAAATACCTGCTTCAGCTTGCAGGAGATGAATTTTTCCTTACCGACCATATGATAGGACGCAGAAAAGTACTGCCTGGGGCCGCTTATTTTGAAATGGCCCGTGCCGCGTGTGAACTGGCAGGGAACAGGAAAGTAAAAGCAATAAAAAATACGGTATGGCTAAAACCGATTGAAGTGGATAACGCTATCCCGGAAAATGGCACGAAGGATGTGTATATCAGCCTTTACCCATGCGGCGATTGGATAGAGTATGAAGTATGGACAGAGGACCCGGCTGGCGGCAGGATTATTCATGCGCAGGGTGAACTTGTCTTCGAAGAGCCGGGTGAAGGGCGGGACTTCGGGAAGATTGACGCCGGATCCATAAGAAAACGCTGTACAAATCATCTAAAGGGTGAAGAGTGCTATGCTAAGTTCTCAGCCATGGGAATCGATTACGGTCCGGCTTTCCGTTCCATAAAAGATCTGTACTATGGTAACGGTGAAAGCTTTGCGTGCATTGAACTGCCTGAACTGCCCGGCGGGGAGCACCGGGAATTCCTGCTGCACCCGTCTGTCGTCGACGGGGCATTGCAAGCCATGATTGGAGCGGCAGCAGGCGGCAGAGTGTCTTCCGGCGCACCATACCTGCCTTTCTCAGCAGGACGGGTTGATATCCTGGAGGCTCCGGCACGGATTTGCCATGCGTACGTCAGGCGTTCGGACAGTACATCGGGAGGTTTCGTTGAAAAGTATGACATAGTGGTCGCCGGTATAGACGGTACAGTGTTTGTAAGAATTGAAAATTTTGCCGTAAGGGCCCTGCACAGGGAGGCTGCGTCTGAAAACGAGCTTTTAATGTTCACTTGCGACTGGGAGCATAAACCTGTAGCCGCGGCAATGAAGGAAGATCTGCGGGAGGAAATGTTCCTGGTTTTTGATACGGGAAACCGCATGTACGACAGTATTGCTAAAAGCATTTCCGGTACCGGCGTGATTTTGGTGAAACCGGGAACGGCTTTCAGGAATGCAGCAGGGAATGTGTATGAAATTAATCCCGTATGCAGCGAAGACTACACAAAGCTTGCGGAAACCATAAAGCTGAATGGTGTTAATACTTTAAATATTATATATCTGTGGGCAAACAAGGAACTCGGGACGGCGGAAAGTTTGAAGGACCTGGTGGATACGGGCGTATATCCTGTTCTTTATACCGCCCGGGCACTGATGGAACAAAAGGTTAAAAGCAATATAAGGTTGCTTTATGCGTACAGTACCGATGGAGAGGTTCAGCCCCAATATGCCGCTGTAAGCGCCCTTATGAAAACTCTCCACCTGGAAAATCCCCAGTTCGGCTGCAGAATTGTGGAACTGCGCGGCTTAAAGGCGGCAGATGGGGACTCCCTGGCGGACATACTGGTTTCTGAATTAAAAACGGTCGGGGACGGAGACGATGAAGTGCTTTATGACGGGGAGAACAGAAGCATAAAGGTTCTCAGGGAAACCGACGTAAGCCTTGTTTCCGGCACAGCCGCCGATAAGCAGGTGTTCAGGGACGGCGGCACATATTTGATAACAGGCGGCGCAGGAGGACTGGGCCTGATTTTCGCAGAGCATATTGCAAAAACTACAAAAGCGAAAATCATACTTACCGGACGTTCGGAACTTACGACGGAAAAGAGGAACAAGCTTGATGCATTGAAAGCTTCCGGTGCGGAAGCAGTCTATATGCAATCGGATATTGCCGACAGGAGAGATGTAAAAGAGCTTGTTTCGAAAGTAAAGGAGAAATATGGGGAGATAAACGGGGTAATACATTGCGCCGGCGTTACCAGGGATTCTCTTGCCATTAAAAAGACCGTAAAGGATATGGAGGATGTGCTGGCTCCGAAGCTATACGGTACAATGCTGCTTGATGAAGCTACTGCGACGGAACCTCTCGATTTCTTTGCCATGTTCTCTTCATTTTCGGCTGTTTCGGGAAACATAGGGCAGTGTGATTACGCCTATGCCAACAGTTTTATGGACCATTTCGCCCAAATGCGGGAAAGCCTGAGGGAAAAAGGCATGCGGAGAGGAAAGAGCCTTTCCGTAAATTGGCCGTTATGGCGCGAGGGCGGTATGCAGGTGGGAAAAGAGACAGAGGAATTATTATTCAGCAGGGCGGGCCTTGTGCCAATGAGCAAGGAATGCGGTATTTCGGTATTTGGTGCTGCAATTGGATTGCCTTATCATCAACTGATACCTCTTCAGGGAGATAAGGCAAGGATTACAGCCGCTGTCGGCGCAGGTGCCGGGGAAAAAGCGATTGAACCTGAAAGTGCCGCCAAGATGCCTGAAGATGGCGAAAGAGAGCGGATTAAGGAGAAGCTTGATGCTTATTTGAAGGATTTACTGTCAAAAGAGATAAAGCTTCCCGCTTCCAGGATATCGTCAAGCGAGCCCCTTGAAAGATATGGAATAGATTCGGTTGTAACCATGTCCATGACGAGAATGCTGGAAAAGGATTTTGGCGAGTTACCCAAGACCCTGTTTTTCGAGTACAAGAGCCTGGCCGAATTGGCAGTATACTTTACGGAAAAGCATCCGGCAACTGTCATGAAAAAATTCGGAGAAACAAGGAGAGTTGAAAGCCCCGGCATAAACCTGGATTTGGCTGCAAGCGGGAGAGGAACCATGAACTCCGGCCGAAAGAGGTTCGCAACCGACAACGCACAACCGGAAATCAATAAAGGCGAGTATGAAGAAATAGCTATTATAGGTATAAGCGGCCGTTATCCCATGGCCGGCAACCTGGATGAATTCTGGGAGAATCTTAAAAAAGGCAGGGATTGCATAACCGAAATACCGAAGGACAGATGGGATTACAGGGATTATTTCAATCCGGACAGGAGCAAGGAAGGCTCGGTTTACAGCAAGTGGGGCGGATTCATAGACGATGTGGACAAATTTGATCCGCTGTTTTTCAATATTTCTCCCAGGGAAGCGAAGCTCATGGACCCGCAGGAGCGTTTGTTCCTGCAGACCGTATGGCACACTCTTGAAAATGCCGGGTATACCAGGCAGGAGTTGGCAAAGGCAAAGGTTGGAGTCTTTGTGGGAGTCATGTATGGACAATACCAGTTGCTCGGAGCATGCAGTGCGGCCGGAAATGTCGGTATCCCGGCATCTTCCTATGCTTCGGTTGCAAATCGGGTATCATACTATTTTGATTTTTCCGGCCCAAGCATGGCCGTCGATACAATGTGCTCATCCTCGCTAACTGCTATACACCTTGCCTGCAAAAGCATTCAATCGGGAGAATGCGATATGGCCGTGGCCGGCGGCGTGAATGTGACGATACACCCGAATAAGTATATTCTTCTGACCCATGGCAAGTTTGCGTCAAGTGATGGAAGGTGCCGCAGTTTTGGAGACGGAGGGGACGGCTACGTGCCCGGGGAAGGCGCTGGCGCCGTGCTGCTGAAGCCCTTAAGGAAAGCTGTCGCCGATGGTGACTATATCCATGGTATAATAAAGGGGAGCGCTTTAAATCACGGAGGGAAGACGAACGGGTATTCGGTGCCGAACCCGAATGCACAAGCCGAGGTGATACTGGAGGCTATACAAAAGGCGAAGGTGGATCCAGGGAAGATTACTTACCTGGAAGCTCACGGTACGGGTACCGCTCTCGGGGACCCCATTGAAATAGCCGGGCTGGCTAAAGCTTACGGCAGGTATACCAATGCCAGGCAGTATTGCGCCATAGGTTCCGTCAAATCAAATATAGGGCACCTGGAATCTGCCGCTGGAATAGCCGGTTTGACGAAGGTGCTCCTGCAGATGAGATATAAAACGCTGGTGCCTTCCATACACTCGGAGGCACTCAATCCTAACATAAATTTTACGGATACGCCTTTTTACGTGCAGCGCGGACTCACAGAATGGAAACGGCCGGCTGGCGTAGAGGAAGGCAAGGAAATATATTACCCGAGACTTGCCGGAATCAGTTCATTCGGGGCGGGAGGCGCGAATGCGCATATAATACTCCAGGAATGGGACAACAATTATACGCAGCAGCGCGGTGATGAAAACAGGGAGCATATCGTTGTTCTCTCATCCAAAAACGAAGAAAGGCTGAGGGAATACGCGGGAGCCCTTGCGGCTTACCTGCGCAAAATGGTTGATGCGGGGCGCAGGGGCGAAATAGAAGGTGATACGTTGCGCCGATTGATAGTCCGGGATTTATTGGGAATCGCAGCAGGTATTATAAGCGTAGACGAGGAGGATATACACGCTGATGAGGAATTAAGCCAGATTGGCTTTGATGCGGTTAAGATATCCAGGTTTGTACAGGAGATAAGCATACGGTTTGCCATAAGCATAAAGCCGGATATTTGCCTGGAATATCCAACGGTAACCGACCTTGCCACATACATGGAAACGGAGTATGGAAATGCCATTGCCGGCCATTATTCGCATGTAAAGGCAAGGTCGGCGGAAAATGACGTTAGCTTTACCCTGGGAAACATTGCATATACCCTTCAGACAGGCAGGGAAGCAATGGAGGAGCGGCTGGCGCTAGTAGTGAAAAGCATTGATGACCTGACAGACAAGCTTGAGAGGTTTGCAGGGGAGAACCTGGCTCCTGAAGAAGCTGCCAGGGGAAATGTTAAAGGTACCTGGGGAAGGGTGGCATTCCTCCTGGAGGATGAGGACGGCAGGGAAATTATTGAAAAGTGGATCCAAAAAGGGCGGATACGTAAGCTTGCCGAATTATGGGCAGGGGGAATCGATATCAATTGGAAACTGTTGCCCTGGAGCAATACATGCCGTAGAATCCCATTGCCACAATACCCATTTGCCAGGGAGCGGTATTGGTTTTCAGAGCCCGGGAAAACGCCGCAAGGCCAGGAATCTTGTTCGGAAGCGGAAGTACGCACAACAACTGTAACAGTCACAACACCGGCTGCCGCAGCAATCCAGGAGGAGTCAAAGAAAAAATTTGTTGAGAGCAAGATTACTGAAAGCCTGTCGGATGTACTCCAGGTTGAGAACCTGCATTTCGATAAAACTACACCTTTTACTGACTTTGGAGTGGATTCCGTTCTCGCGGTGGAGATTATTAACAGGCTCAATGAAAAATTATCTATCAGCTTAAGGACTACCGACATCTTTAACTATTCGACAATAAGCAGTTTTAGAGATCATATACTTAAGGATTTCGGAGAATCCCTTTCTCTTGATGCGACGGATATAGCCGGAGGATATGCATGCGCCGAGGGGACTGGTGTCGCTGCCCCAACCGGTGGGAAGCCTGAAGAGGCCGCAGATAAAGACAGCGAGGGAACTACTGGCAATTACATGAGATTCTATGCTGAAAAACCTGGGCATCAAAAGAGAGATACCTGGACCGAAAGTTCGGCGGATATAGCTATAATAGGCATGTCGGCGTGTTTCCCTGAGGCGAAGAACCTGAAAGAATTCTGGGACAATCTCAGGGAAGGAAGGGACTCGGTGAAAGAAATAACAAGGTGGGAGACAGGCAGCTTTTACAGTACTGACCGCAGCGAGGCCGACAAGAGCTATTGCAGGCATATGGGCTGCCTGGCGGATATTGATAAGTTTGACCCGCTGTTCTTTAATATATCGCCCAAGGAAGCGGAGATGATGGACCCCCAGCAGAGATTATTCCTGATGGAGGCATGGAAAGCCATTGAAGATGCAGGTTATTCGGATATCAGCATGTCGGGGAAAAGGTGCGGGGTCTTTGTTGGCTGCGGACCGGGAGATTACGCCGACGGAATGAAGAAGAACAAGGTAAAGCCCGAAGCCTATGCCTTCATGGGAAACGATGAATCCATCCTGGCTTCAAGGATATCCTATTTCCTCAACCTAAAAGGGCCCAGCGTGGCTGTCAATACGGCCTGCTCCTCATCCCTGGTGGCTGTTCATCTTGCATGCGAAAGCATCAGGTGCGGGACCAGTGATATTGCGCTTGCGGGAGGCGCAGCGGTTTTGACCACCCCCGGCCTGCATGTTATGGCCAGCCGGGCGGGCATGCTGTCGCCCGACGGGAAATGCAAGGCTTTTGACAACGATGCAAACGGCTTTGTGCCCGGCGAAGGAATTGGGGTTGTAGTACTGAAAAAATATGAGGATGCTGTGAAAGACGGCGATCATATATATGCCGTGATAAAAGGCTCGGGAATCAACCAGGATGGGAAAACAAACGGGATTACGGCTCCCAGCGCGCAATCCCAGACCGAGCTTGAGCTGGAGGTATATAAAAGGTGCAATATCAGTCCGGATACCATCGGCTATGTGGAGACCCACGGCACGGGAACCAAACTGGGGGACCCTATTGAGGTATGTGCTTTAACCGACGCCTTTGGAGAGTATACCAACAGGAAGCAATACTGCGCTATTGGATCGGTCAAATCTAATATCGGGCATACTCTGACGGCGGCAGGCATAGCGGGACTGATCAAAGCGGTTCTGTGCCTGAAACACCGCCAGCTTGTACCATCATTGCATATGAAAAAAGCAAATGAGCATATAGATTTTGAAAACAGCCCCTTCTATGTTAATACTAGTTTGCGCGAGTGGAAAACAGAAGCAGGGACCCCAAGGAGAGCAGCTGTCAGTTCGTTCGGGTTCAGCGGAACAAACGCCCATGTCGTAATCGAGGAAGCAACGGAGCCCGCGTCTGCGGGCAGAAGCCGGCAGCCATGGTATTTCATACCCGTATCCGCCAAAAATAAAGCTTCTTTTGACAGGAAGCTGAGAGAACTGCTGGAGTGGCTGCGCACTGAGGGATATAAGCATGAAATTAAGGATATAGCCTACACCCTTCATATAGGCAGGAGTCATTTCACGGTTCGCGGCGCTTTTATATCGAAAAATACCGAAGAACTGTCCCGCGCCATTCAGGAAGTCCTTGAAAAGGGACATGCGGACAACTACTGCCACAATGTGCTCAATGTTGAAAAACCGGATGCCGAGCCGGGGTTAAAGGAGCTTGGGGAAAGACTGATAGCGGAGTTGGCAGGAGAAAGCCCGGAGGAAAATGAATATAGGGAAAAATTGCGCAGATTAGCCGAGTTGTATGCAAATGGCTGCGAGTTGGACTGGACGGGGCTGTACTCCAAGGAAAGATGGAGGAGAATACCTTTGCCTGCTTATCCTTTTAACCTAATCCGGTGCTGGTATAATGAAGCCGCAGTGACCGGCGGGGAAAAGAATACGGGGCTTGTTCCGGCAGGAAACGCGGACCAGGCATTGAGCCAGGTAAAGCAGGGGCTAGTATGCAGGAAATCCTTGACGAATACCGACCCGGTAATCAGGGACCACAGGGTTAAAGGGAGGCTCATCCTTCCAGGGGCGGCTTACCTGGAAATGGCCTATTCTGCCGCAAAGCAGGTAAGACCCGGCAGTGCCGTATGCCTTGAAAGAGTGGTCTGGCTGCAGCCCTTGGAGTTGAATGGCGATGAAATGGACATCCGGGTAGTGATAAAAGAAACCGGCGGAGGAATGCGCTACGAGATTCTGGGCGAGGGCGGAAACAACACCATCTACTCGAAAGGTGAAATAAGTATTGGAAATGCTTATTCCCCATGGAAGTTGGATGTTGAGGAGATAAAGGCGAGATGCGGGCAGATTCTGAATGCTGACAGGCTTTATGCTTCATTCCTTGATATAGGTCTTGAGTATGGGCCGTATTTCCGGGGAGTGAACAGGATATGGTGCGGAAAAGAAGAAGCCCTGGGACTTTTGACGCTGCCTGAGGGATATGAAAATGAAGCGGATATACATGCCCTGTATCCGGCCTTGGTGGACGGAGCATTGCAGACAATAGCAGGCATAAAGGCAGGCAATGAAAAGAAAGACATGCAGGTGATGCTTCCTTTCTCCGTAGAGCGGGTGGAGGTATTAAAGCCTCTGAAAGCGCAGACATATGCGTATGTTAAGACCATCGGTAGGGACAGGTTTGATATAGCCCTGCTGGATGAAACGGGTCGTGTATGCGCCAGGCTCAATGACATTGCTTTCAGAAAAGTGAAGGAGGCGGAACATCCGTTGCTTTACTATGCCCCGGTATGGAAGAGGATTGGACCGCCGCAGCCCGGAACATCAGGTGACAGGAACGGAAAAATCCTGATTATGTGCCACCCGCAGTGTGCCGGGCTTGAGACCGCATTGGCGGAAATGCATTCTCCGGAAAAAGTGGTCAAGGCTGTGCTCTGCGATGAGACGATGCAATGCCCGGAGAATGAGTTCAGGTTCAGGGTCGGTGATGCAGCAGCTCTGGACAGCTTTATTGCACAGTTTCCAGAAATAGACACCATTTACTATCTCGGCGGAATAAGTACGGCAAATGCAGTGACGGAAGACCTGGAAGCTCTTGATCAAGACCAGGAATATGGAGTGATGTCCCTTTTCAGGCTGGTTAAAGCTCTGAGCAAAAACGGATACGCTTCAAGACCGCTTCGTATGAAAGTGGTTACAAATGATGTTTTCAGGGTTGTTTCCGGAGAAGAAGGCATGCCCTGTGCCGGAAGCATACATGGCCTGGTCAAGTCCATGGCAAAAGAATTCCCAAGGTGGGAAGTCTGCTGTATGGATATAAGTCTCAAAGACGCACGGCAGGTTTCGGACATGGAGGGAATCCGGAAGCTGGCGAAGCAGATAGCAGCGGAACCAGGCAATCCGAACGGCGATGAGGTGGCCATCCGCGACGGGATGCGATATATTAGGCATTTAGAGCCTGTTATGCTGCCCCCTGTAGCAGGAACACCCTTCAGGCACAAGGGAGTATACATGATTTTAGGCGGGGCCGGGGGCATAGGCCTGGAACTGAGCCTTTACCTTGCAGAAACGGTGAAAGCGAGGCTGGCGCTCCTGGGAAGAAGCCCGCTAAACGAAGCGCAGAAGGCCAAAATCAGCGAGATACGGTCCAGGGGAGGAGAAGTGCTGTATATACAGGCGGACGCTTCCAGCCCGGAAAGCATGAAAGCGGCTGTAAACCAGGTCAGGACGAGATTTGGAGAAATCAACGGAGTCATACATTCAGCCATAGTTTTGCAGGACAGGATACTGGAGAATATGGATGAGCAGATAATGCGGGCAGCCCTTGCTCCCAAGGTCAGGGGAAGTATGGTGCTGTACGAGGTAGTAAGGGAAGAAAAGCTTGATTTCATGATGTTTTTCTCCTCGGTGCAATCATTTTCAGGGAATGCAGGACAGGGTAACTATGCGGCGGCATGTACCTTTAAGGATGCTTTTGCAAGCTATCTCGCCGGGAAGGTACAGTATCCGGTAAAGGTTATCAACTGGGGGTACTGGGGCAGCGTGGGCGTTGTGGCCACCGAGAAGTATAACAGGCTGCTGTCGTCAAAAGGCGTCGGATCCATACAGCCGGCTGAAGGAATGGAAGCCGTAAAAAGGATTCTTGGCAATAAGGCAATACAAGTAATACCCTTCAAGGCTGATCCGAAACTGCTGGAAACAATGGGGATAGATACGGCTCGCAGGCTTGAGTATAACCCCAAAGGCATGGACGTAAGAATAAAGGATGTAATAAAAGAAGAAATGGCGCCTGCAATCGATACTGGGAAAATGATACTGTCGCAGCAGGCATTCACGGAACTCAGAAGCTTTGGCGAGCGTTTGCTGCTTAAAGCCTTCCGTGACATGGGAGCATTCCTGAAAAGGGATGAAAAATATGACCTGCAGGAACTCATGAATTTCCTCGGCATAATACCTTCATATGAGCGCTTACACAAGGTTCTCATTGAGATAATGGTCCGCTCGGGTTTTGCGGAAATTGACGGGAACTGCCTTGCGGTTACTGCCGCAGTCGAGGAAGCCGGGCTGAAGAGGAGCCTGGAGAATCTCGAAAATGAAAAAGCACGGCTGTTGGAAAATTACCCGGACATAATAAGCCACGTGAACCTGCTCTGGATATGCATGGGGAAATACCCTGAAATACTGAGGGGCAAAATCCAAGCGACGGAAGTAATGTTCCCGAACTCATCCATGGAACTGGTTGAAGGGATATACAAGGGGAACGTAGTGGCGGACTATTACAACGATATTGTCGCCTGGAGCCTGAAATCCTATATCGAGGCAGCAATTCCGCAACTGGCCCGGGATGAAAAAATCTGCATACTTGAAGTGGGCGCAGGCACCGGCGGTACAAGTGCCAGGGTATTTGACAGCATACGCCGGTACGGAGACAGGATAACTTACATATATACCGACATATCGGTGAGTTTTACCCGCTATGGGAAGATGCAGTACGGAAAAGATAATCCCTATGTTGAATTTAAGACGCTGAATATTGAGAAAGACATCAGGGAGCAGGGGTACAGGCCCGGAAGCTGCGATGTGCTGGTAGCGACCAATGTGCTGCATGCCACAAGGTATATACAAGCTACGCTGAAGAACATGAAGGAGCTCCTTAAGACCAACGGTTGGGTTGTAATAAATGAAACTACTGCCGTAAATGACTTTGCAACGCTTACCTTCGGCCTTTTGGAGGGCTGGTGGTTATACAGCGACAAGGAAAACCGCCTGAAAAGTTCTCCGCTGTTAAGCACAAGCTCGTGGAACAGGGTTCTGAGCGAAGAAGGCTTTGAGCAGGTGCATATAATCGGAGGCAGGGATTCGGGCCAGAGTGTCATAATAGGGGAAAGCAACGGCTTGGTAAGCCGGAAAGGGAATCCTGCTGATATTGCCGCCTGCGGTAATCCTGCAGGTAATAAAGAGCCGGTGGACGATGAAGTACCGGCACCGGGAAAGGATGCAACAATACGGGAGCAAGTGATTGATAACGCAGCTCAGAATGGTTACGCGGATGAAGATCTCAGTCAATACATAACAGACAGGATTGCTGAAAGTCTAATAAAGGTTCTGGGAATAAGTGCGGACGACATAGATATTGAAAAGCCGTTTTCTTCCTATGGAGTTGATTCAATTTCCGGGCTGGACCTGATCAACAGCATTAACAAGGCTATCGGCATCGTATTAAGAACCACGGTCCTCTTTGACTACGGGACAATAAAGGATCTGGCGCAATTCATTTGCAACGAATACGGTGGGCAGATTTCAGACAATTTGAACCTAAAGAATGAGGATGGTCAGATAGCGGGAAATGACGATGAAATTCCCGCAGAGGACGCCGATAATGTTGAACTGCTTCAAAAGCTGGCTGATGGTGAATTAAATATCGATGATGTCATAAGTTTATGGAGGTAAATTTATGGATATTAAATACGGTGACTTTAAAAAGATACTCAGCGCTGTAAAAAACCATGAAATTTCACCGCAGAAGGCGAACCGCCTTATCCGGGAGATTCAAAAGGGAAGAAGCATATATGACTGGAACGCAGAAGAGGGGCCGGGTACGGAGGCAAGCCCGGATTCAGGCTGCAGGGCGGTTGTTTTGCATGGTCCCGGCAACATCAGGGATGTTAAAATCGAATCCATTATTCCTCCGGAACCAGGGGCCAGTGAAATACAGATTCTTGTCAGAGCGTTTTCACTTAATTTTGGCGATTTATTATGCGTAAAGGGATTATATCCCAACATGCCGGATTATCCTTTTACACCCGGATTCGAAGTATCTGGGACGGTGGTGAAGACCGGGAAGGATGTAAAAAAGTTCAAGGTCGGGGACGACGTGATAGCGCTTATGGGCCCGGGACTGGGCGGGCACAGCTATATTGCAAATACCGACGAGAGGCTGGCCGTTGAAAAGCCTTCCAACGTTTCTTATGAAGAGGCATGCGCATTTCCTGTTGTCTTTCTTACCATGTACCATGTTTTTGAGAAAGCCCAGGTCAAAAAAGGCGAAAAAATCCTGATTCAGACAGCAGCCGGAGGAACGGGGCTAGTGGCGGTCCAGCTGGCAAAACTTTGCGGGGCGGAGATGTATGCTACCGCAGGGTCACAGGAAAAACTCGACTACCTTGCCAAAATGGGTGTAACCAACCTTATACCTTACCGCCAGGTGGACTTTGCACAGAAGATACTGGAGATGACAGATAATTATGGCGTCGATATAGTGCTCAATACCCTTTCGGGAGACGCTATACAAAAAGGCATTGATATCCTGGCGCCGGGAGGAAGGTATATTGAAATAGCCATGACGGGGCTTAAAGCCTCCGGCGGCTTTAATCTTTCCAATATGGTTAATAACCAGGCTTTTTACAGCGTTGACCTCCGCAGGTTGCTTGTAAGTCAGCCGGATCTGATTGCAAAGTATCTCGATAAAATGGTGGATGTTTTGAAGAATGGTACGGTAAAGCCAACGGTGTGCAAGACATTTACCTTTGATGACATACAGGCGGCATATCGGAGCCTGGAGAATCGTGAGAACATAGGGAAAATTGTTGTGACTTTACCGGATTACCAATCGCTTGAAAACCTGCTTTTGAACAACTCCGACAGGCAGGATGCCGCTAAAGCTCATTTTTGCGCATTTGGCAAGGCCGAATGCGACATTGCCGTCATAGGAATGTCGGGACGTTTTCCCGGCGCCGCGAACCTGGCAGAGTACTGGGAAAAGCTCTCATCAGGTACAAGCTGCATCAGGGAGGTGCCGAAGAGCAGGTGGGATGCGGATAAATATTATGACCCCGACCCGCAGAAGCTGGATAAAACGTATTGCAAATGGGGAGGCTTCATTGACGATATAGACAAATTCGACGCCATGTTTTTCAATATGTCGGGTAAGGAAGCGGAAATGACCGATCCGCAGCAGAGGATATTTATGGAGGAATGCTGGAGTGCACTGGAGGATGCAGGGTATTCCGCCGAGTCCATGTCCGGCAGGAAATGCGCGGTATTTGCCGGGGTGGGTAATTCCGATTACATGATGATGGCAGGAGAGGGCGGCGCCGAGCCCCAATCCCTGTGGGGCACGGAAAGCTCTATTTTGCCTGCAAGGATATCATATTTCATGAATCTTAAGGGACCCAGCGTGGCAGTCAATACAGCCTGTTCATCTTCATTGGTGGCAATTCACCTGGCATGTCAGAGCATCTGGTCGGGCGAAAATGAGATGGCAATTGCAGGCGGCGCATTTATCTCGGTAACTCCCGCTTTTCATATATTAACCAGCAATGCTGGTATGCTGTCGGAAGACGGCAAATGCAAAACTTTCGACGACGGGGCGAACGGGTTTGTACCGGGAGAGGGAGTAGGTGTCGTAGTGCTTAAATCCCTGGAAGCGGCCAAGAGGGACGGGGATCATATATACGGGGTCATTAAAGGATCCGGTATAAACCAGGACGGAAAAACAAACGGAATTACCGCTCCAAGCACTCTTTCGCAAACAGAGCTTGAATTATATGTATATGATAAATTTGGGATTAACCCTGAGACAATCAGTTATGTCGAGACGCACGGAACAGGCACCAGACTGGGGGATCCCATAGAAATAGAGGCATTGACAAATGCTTTTCGGAAGTATACCGATAAAAAGCAGTACTGTGCCATTGGGTCGGTAAAAACCAATATCGGGCATGCTTCGGCGGCCGCAGGAGTAGCAGGCGTCATAAAAGTTCTTCTGTGTCTCAGGCATAAAAAAATTGTTCCCTCACTTAACTTCAGCAAAGAAAACAGGCATATAGATTTTAAGAACAGTCCGTTTTATGTAAATACTCAATTAAAGGACTGGGAAACAGGTACTGACTGCCCCAGGTGTGCTGCCGTAAGTTCATTCGGGTTTAGCGGGACAAATGCGCACCTGGTCATAGAGGAATATGAGGAAGCGACGGCCGGTTTCAACAGGAAGACAAGGCCATGCTACCTTATACCTGTATCAGCCAAAACAAAAACAGCTTTAAGCGGCAGACTGAATGATTTGCTCGGATGGCTTGAGGATAACGGGAGCAAATATTCCATAGAGGATATCAGTAATACCTTATGCACCGGAAGAAGCCATTTTCCTGTCCGTGCTGCTATTATCGCAAGAGATGTTGCCGAAATGAAAACCAGGCTTAAGGAAACAGCAGATAAAATCAGCGCAGGCGAGTATGAATTCCCGGAGAGCAGGGGCCGTTTCAGGCCAGATGCTTCGCCTGCAAAGCAGGCTGACCGCCTGTTGGATGAGATTTCCGGTCCCGGATTGGGGGATGGTGAATACAGCCAAAAGATGCTAAGCCTGGCGGAACTGTTTTTAAGGGGGTGCACTCCTGATTTCAGCAGGCTGTTCAAAGGAGAAAAGCACTTAAAAGTACCGCTTCCTGCCTACCCGTTCGAACGTGAAAGGTACTGGTACCGGCAGGACGAAAGATGCGAAGTCCGGATAGAAGGCGAAAGGGTCTCAAGGCTGCACCCGCTTATTGAGAAGAATACCTCCAGCCTGGAAGAAGAGAAATTTACCACTGCCTTAAGCGGTGATGAATTCTATCTCAGGGATCACGTGATAGGTTCACGGAAGATGCTTCCGGGTGCGGTGTACCTGGAAATGGCCAGGATAGCCGGAGAAATCGCGGGAATGGACAAAGTCAGCAGGATACGGGACACCGTATGGGCAAGCCCGTTTATTGTCGGAGGAGAGACGGATGGTACCGGCGCCAAAGAAATAAACATAAGCCTTTTCCCGAATGCAAAAGCGGTGGATTATGAGGTATGGTCACAGGGGGAAAACAAGGCCAGGATGGTTCATGCACAGGGCAAATTGCTTTTCGGGGATCCGGGAAGTAGTGGGACGATGATGTTCAGCGTGGATACCATAAGGAACCGGTGCACAAAAACGATACCCGGAGAAGAGTGCTACAGCAGGTTCGAAAAAATTGGGATCAGGTACGGCAGTACATTCAGGACCTTGAAGGAGCTTTATTTAGGAGAAAAGGAGGCTCTGTCGCGCATAGAACTGGCTGATCGTCATGATGGCGAGGCTGACCTGCTGCTGAATCCATTACTTTTGGACGGAGCGTTGCAAACGCTCATGGGCCTTGCCCTGAACAATGCGGGAGAGGTCGGCGCACCCTACCTGCCTTTCTCGCTTGGAGAGACGGAAATTTTCGATGTCTTGCCCCGCAGCTGCTATGTGTATGTCAAACCTTCAGGCGAACTCCGGGACCTGTCAACCGGCAGGTTCGACATATGGATTCTCAACCGCGAGGGCCTGGTCCTTGCGCAGTTAAGGGATCTCGCTGTCAGGGCTCTGAAAAGCGTGCCGGAAGCGAATGCAACCGAGACGGTAATCTATCATAGTTTATGGGAAAGCAAGGAGCTTGTGGACGGGACGGCCGATAAAGCTCTGAGTGGAGGCCTGCTTTTATTCGATACCGATGAAAGTGCATACAATTATCTTAAAGAAAAATACGGCGATGCACAAATTGTTCTCGTTAAGCCTGGGAACGCTTTTACAGCGGCAGATGAATACATATATGAAGTCAACCCGAAAGTTGCCGGGGATTATACAAAGCTTATAGCAAGAATCAGGCAGCAAGGCATTGCCGTTGAAAACATCATTCACATGTGGTCGAAGGACGGTTTTTCGCCTGAAGGACGAAAGCTGAAAACCCAGGTTGAATTGGGATGCCATTCGGCAATTAATACGGCACGGGCACTCATGGAGAACAAGCTTGAGAATGAGGTCAGCATCCTGTTTGTCCATACCGTGACAGATGGAGCAGTACAGCCGCAAAATGCTGCAATGGAGGGACTTGCAAAATCCATAAACCTTGAATCCGCCCAATTGGCATGCAAGATAGTGGAAATTCCGGGTGAACCGGCAGCTGATTTGAATACAAGGCTGGATATGATTCTTGGCGAGTTGAACGCAGGCAATAAAGAAGACTCTGTAGTCCGTTATAAAGGTAAGCGCAGGTTTATCAGGGTATTCAGAGAGTTTGAAGATTTGTTGGATAGTGCTGAAGGCGAAGGGAAAATACCTTTGAAAAATGGCGGCTTATACCTGATCACCGGAGGGGCCGGAGGCTTGGGACTAATATTTGCCGAATATATAGCCAGACATGCGAAAGCTTCCGTTATCTTGACCGGCAGGTCAGAATTGACCCCGGAGAAGGAGAAAAAGCTGCAGAAAATAAAAGCTGCAGGTTCGGACGTGATATATTTCAATGCCGATATTTCAAAAGGCAGTGATGTTTCAGAACTTATGGCGAGAATCAAGTCTTCTTTCGGACAGCTGAACGGGATAATACATGCGGCGGGAGAGTTAAGGGATTCGTTGATTATCAATAAAACCAATGAGGATATTGATTCGGTCCTGGCGCCCAAAGTTTACGGCACGGTCCTGCTGGATGAAGCGACGTCCGGAGAGCCCCTGGATTTCTTTGTTATGATGTCTTCCCTTGCCGCTGTGACTGGAAACGTGGGACAAGCGGATTACGCCTATGCAAACGGCTTTATGGACCATTACGCGGAATACAGAGAAACCCTGAGAAAAGCGGGGAAAAGACAGGGCAGGACGCTTTCGATAAACTGGCCCCTGTGGCGCGACGGAAGCATGACTGTAACTGAGGATACAAGGATATTGCTTGCCAAAACGCTGGGACTTGTTCCCATGAGAAAGGAAACAGGGTTTAAGGTGCTGGAAGCCGGGCTGGCTGCGGATGAAGCCCGGTTAATAGCCCTTGAGGGAGACATGCTGAAAATCAAAAAGGCTTTGGAGCTAGGCTCAGAAAAGCGCTCAGGGGCGGAAGAAAACGGGAGTATACGGACGGATTCCTTGGAAGACCCCACGCTGCGCCAGAAGATGGAAGAGTACCTGAAAGAGGTACTGGCCATGGAAGTAAGGCTGCCGGTGAATAGAATCGATGTGAACGAGCCCCTGGAAAGATACGGCATAGACTCCGCGATGATAGTGAACATGACGCGGACCCTGGAAAAGGATTTAGGCGAATTGTCCAAAACGCTGCTGTTTGAATACCAGACTTTGGGCGAATTGTCGGAATATCTTGTCAGGTACCACGGAAGGACTTTTGCCGAAAAGATGGGTGTCAGTACCGGTGAGCATAAGAAAAGCAAACAGCCGGCCAATGAAATGGAAACTGTACGGAGTTGGGATATAACCAGCCTGAAACGTCCGCGCTTTATTGCCGCGCCCAATGATGGTGATGCCAGAGAAAGCGGATTAATCAAGGATATTGCCATTATAGGGGTAAGCGGCCGGTATCCCATGGCCGGAAACCTGGAAGAATACTGGGAAAATCTCGCGGCAGGAAGGGATTGCATAAGTGAAATTCCGGCTGAAAGATGGGATTATAGAAAGTACTTCAGCCCTGACAAGGAAAAACCGGGCTTAGTATATAGCAAATGGGGCGGCTTCATTGATAATGTGGACAAATTCGATCCTTTGTTTTTCAACATATCACCACGCGAAGCCGAGCTCATGGACCCGCAGGAAAGGCTGTTCCTGGAGACGGTATGGCATGCTATGGAGGATAGCGGATATACCAGGAAACAACTAACAGGGAGCAGGGTGGGCGTATTTGCAGGTGTAATGTATGGACATTATCAGCTTTTCGGAGCAAGCGGACCTGTCAGGGGAAGCGGCATGCCAGCGTCTTCCCATGCTTCGGTAGCCAACCGGATTTCATATTTCTTTGGATTCCGTGGTCCCAGTATAGCGGTGGATACCATGTGTTCCTCATCTCTTACGGCAATTCATTTAGCCTGCAGGAGCATTAATGCTGGGGAATGCGACATGGCTGTAGCAGGCGGAGTAAATGTAACAATTCACCCCTATAAGTATTTTCTGCTCAGCCAGGGCAGGTTTGCCTCAACTGACGGACGCTGCCGCAGCTTTGGGGAAGGCGGTGACGGTTATGTGCCCGGTGAAGGCGTCGGGGCTGTAATTCTGAAACCCCTTGATAAGGCAATAGCTGACGGTGATAATATCTATGCGGTTATAAGAGGAAGCGCTGTCAACCATGGCGGCAAAACAAACGGTTATTCTGTTCCAAATCCCAATGCCCAGGCGGAGGTGATCGCGGACGCCTTGAAAAAGGCGGGAGTGGACGCCAGAAGAGTGAGCTGCGTGGAAGCACACGGGACAGGGACTTCGCTTGGCGACCCGATAGAGATTACCGGGCTGGTAAAAGCCTACCGGCAGTATACGCAGGATAAGCAGTTCTGCTCCATAGGTTCTGTAAAGTCAAATATCGGGCACCTGGAATCGGCAGCAGGTATTGCGGCTGTTACAAAAATACTTTTGCAGATGAAGCACAAAAAGCTGGTTCCTTCCATCCACTCCGACGTATTGAATCCGAATATAAATTTTGAGGATTCGCCATTCTATGTGCAGCATGAGCTTGGAGAATGGAAAAAACCTGTTATTGAAGAAAACGGGGTAAAAAAGGCATGTTCAAGGATAGCCGCGGTCAGTTCTTTTGGAGCGGGCGGGTCCAATGCCCACATCATACTTGAAGAATGGGAAGCGCCGGCTCCCCGTGATAATACTGGCGAGAACGGAGAACAGGTAATAGTCATTTCGGCCAGGAATAAGGAGAGACTGAATGAATATGTCAAAGGATTGACATCATTCCTCAAATCCCGTGCATATTCCGCTTCGTTTCGCCAGGGCGGCAAGCCTGAAAATACGGAAATCAAGGTTGCCGAAAAACTGGTCCGTATTGCCGCCGATATTACAGGAGCGGAGAAAGAGTATGTTTCTGCGGAGGACGACCTTAAAGAGCTTGGGTTTGACCTGGTCGCCCTCACCAGGTTTGCCGGACGGATAAGCCGGGAGTTTGGCATCGATTGGGAGCTGGGAATGTTTTCCATATATCCTTCCGTTCGCAGGATTGCCCGATACATCGCCGGGGAAAATGCCTGGTCTGAAAACGTACCCGCCGAAAAGCCGGCAGGCGGAATGCATTCGTGTGACGGCATTGATTGCGAACTGACGCTCAAAGAAGTGGCGTATACCCTTCAGACAGGAAGGGAGGCCATGGAGGAGAGAATAGCCGTAGTTGCAGGGAGTATTGAGGAATTAATAGAAAAGCTGGAGTCTTATAACAATGGCGAAAGAGACATAGGCGGCCTCTACACGGGCAGCTTGCAGGGCAAACAATCGAAAGCCGCGCTGCTTATCGAGGGCGAAGCGGGGGAAGCTTTTATGAATGTAGCCATCAGCAGGCGCGAGTTTTCAAAGCTGGCACAGATGTGGACGCTCGGGATAGAAATTGACTGGAACCTTCTGTATAAGGATGGCAGGCCAAGGAAGGTATCCCTCCCGCCGTATCCTTTTGCAAGGGAGCGCTGCTGGATACCTGAAACAGGTATCATTTCCGGCTCTGTCGAGAGGCTTCATCCTTTGCTTGAGAGGAATACCTCCACTCTGAACGGGATAAGGTTTAGCACGCGGTTGTACAGTGACGATTTGTATGCTGGAGATTACAGGGCAAGTGGAAAGAAGTTGCTTGCGCCCATTGTTGCAGTTGAAATGGCAAGAGCTGCCGGAGAGTTCGCCACCGAAAGGCCTGTAGCGGAAATCAGGGATATTGCCTGGGGTAAAGCAATTGAATTTAATTCGGATTACATTGACATTGAGGTAAGGCTCTACCCTGTTTCGGATGTCCTGGAATACGAGGTATGCACAGTAAATGCTAATGGACATTTGGCTGCGCATTCCCAGGGCGTAATTGTCAACAGCGATACGGAAACAGGACAAGATATTTCCGGACCGATAGATATTGATTCGGTCAAGGAATCATGCGGTGAACAATTAAGCCACGATGATATTTACAGTATCCTGGAGTCAGCGGGAACAACATGCGGGAATAGCTTCCGGGTTTTAAAGCAGTTAAACCTGGGGGTATCGGAAGCATTAGCCGTGCTGGAGCTTCCGGAAAACCCGGGTTCCGGTCCGGCTGGCAATTTTATAAATCCGTTGCTGTTGGAAGGAGCTTGTCACGCCGCGGTTATATTCGCAGGCAGCAGGAATTCACAAAAGGCGGCACGCATAAGTCCCGTAAGGCTGGAACGGATCCGTATGACAAAACCGCTGGTATCGCAGTCTTATTATGCATATATTACTAAACAGGATTCAAAAGCAGGGCAAGCACAGGAGGAAGTCTTCAGCCTCCTGCTGGCTGATGTGAACGGTCAGGTCCTGATACGCATGGACAACCTTTTCCTGAGGAAATTTGAAACAGCCGGAGGCGCTGCAGCCTTGAAGAAGGACAAAACCATCCGAACCGCCGGCGGGAAACCGGGAATAGACCTGTACCGGCAGGTGGAGGAAGATATTAGGAGAATTGCGGCGGAAATACTGAAAATAAGTCCCCAAAGGCTGGACACCGATTCAAATTTCGGAGAGTTCGGCTTTGAGTCGATAGCATTAAAAGAACTTGCCGACAAGATCAGCCTCATGTATAAGATAGATTTGCTGCCGACCATTTTCTATTCGAAGCCGGATATACGGGAATTAAGCGAATATATTGCGGATGAATTTAAAGATAATGTGGAATCTATTTACAAAGGGAGGGAAAACAGCGTAACAACTGGTGCCGGGATGCATGGCGAAGAACCGGAGGAAGAAATACATCTTCCCTTGCTTTCGGTTAAGTACGGAAATGGCGCAAGAGGAGGAAGCACGGGTACATACAATGCCGAGCCTGTAGCAGTGGTGGGTATGTATGGAATAATGCCTGGCTCCGGGGATCTTGAAGAATTTTGGCAGAACCTGCTGCAGGAAAAGGACCTTATTACCGAGGTGCCGAAAGAGCGGTGGGATTGGCGTGATTACCACGTCGACTATGCGGATGGAAAATTAAAAACGAGATCAAAGTGGGGAGGATTCATTCCCGATGTTGACAAGTTCGACCCCAGGTTTTTCAATATATCTCCTGCCGAAGCCGAAATGATGGATCCCCAGCATCGCATATTCCTGGAGATTGTATGGAAGACCATAGAGGATGCGGGTTATAAGGTCTCAGAATTTTCGGGGAGGAACATAGGGATATTTGCGGGGGTACAATTCAATGACTACCAGCATCTGCTTGGCATGCAGGGCGAATCAAATCCCATGATGGGATTGGGAAATGAACATTCCATCTTTGTCAACAGGATTTCCTATCTTCTGAATTTCCATGGACCCAGCGAACCCTATAATACAGCATGTTCAAGCTCGGGGGTGGCAATTCACAGAGCCGTACGGTCTATCAGGACAGGAGAATGCGAGATGGCAATAGCTGGCGGAATAAGCCTTATACTGTCGCCATTCTCGGTAATAAGCGCCGATCAGATGGGAATACTGTCCCCCGACGGAAGATGCAAAACATTGGATAAAAGCGCAAACGGCTATGTAAAAGGCGAGGGGGCAGGAGCCCTCCTGCTGAAACCTCTTCAAAAAGCGATTAAAGATAATGACCACATTTATGCGGTTATTAAGGGAACTTCGGTTAACCACGGCGGAAAAGCGGCTTCAATCACCGCTCCCAATTCTGACGCGCAGGCGGCCTTGATAGTGAAAGCCCATGAAGAGGCCGGAATAGATCCTGAAACCATTACGTACCTTGAACTGCATGGTACTGGTACCGAGCTTGGCGATCCTGTGGAAATTGAGGGTATAAAGCTTGCTTTCATGCGGTCGGCAAAAAGATTGGGGAAAACCATAAAAAGGCGTCATTATTGCGGAATAGGCTCTGTAAAAACGAATATCGGGCACCTGGAGCCGGCATCCGGTATAGCCGGGGTGATAAAGGTCATACTTGCATTGCAGGGGAAAAAGCTTCCCGGAATATTGCACTTGAAAGAACTGAATCCATATGTAAAAATAGACAATACTCCTTTTTATATAGTAAATAAAACCATGGATTGGCAAAGATTGGAGGATGGAAATGGAGGCTACATTCCAAGGCGCGCAGGTGTGAGTTCTTTCGGTTTTGGAGGCGTGAACTCCCATATCTTGCTGGAAGAATATGAATATAAGGAGCTAGAGGTTCACCGGGAGAAAAACGGATATATATTTGTCCTTTCGGCAAAAAATGTGGATAGGCTCAAATGCTATGCCAGGAATATGTTGAATTTCATAGATGAAAAGCTTATGCATGGTTGTTCCGCAAGTTTTCTTCACAGCATGGTCTATACATTGCAGACCGGCAGGGAAGAGATGAACGAGAGGCTGGCTTGCGTAGTGTCAGGCATGGAGGATTTAAGGGAAAGGCTTGCGTGGTTTTGCGATGGGGATGAGGATACGGACGGATTGTACAGGGGCAGCGTTAAATCAAAATCGGGCGGATTAAATGATGATGAAGATGATATCCGAAGGCTTATTGCCTCCGAAGACTATCATGAGGTGGCAAAGTTATGGGTATCCGGCAGGAAAGTCGACTGGAGGTTATTCTATCCGGGGACAAAACCCAGGCGTATTTCTCTTCCGACATATCCGTTTGCCAGGGAGCGTTATTGGGCTCCTGCGGAATTGAAACCGATTGTGCCTGAAAAACCGACAAATCCGGCTTCCGACAGCGGGAAGCAGGAAAAGCCGCTGCAGCCGGATGCCTCTGTACGTGAGCACGCCGAGGCATCTATAGATACCGACTATATATTGGGAGAATTAAAAACTATTCTGGCTGCGCAGCTTAAAATGGATCCAAATGAAATTGACGGGGACGTTAATATTTCAGAGTACGGTGTCGATTCCATACTGTCGTCGGTTATCATGCAGGTAGTACAGCAGAGGTTCGGAAGCAGCATATCATTGTCAGCTATAGTAGAACACCCTACTCTCCGGGAGCTTTCCGAATATATCCTTGAGGAAATGGATGACGATGTGAAGATACCGGGCCGAAGCGAAACGGCTGAAACTATACAGAGAAGGCCGAAGGCCCCGCAGTTTGCTGTGAAGCCAAAACTGCTGCCTGAGATATTCCCGTTTAACACGCAAGGGATTTACCAGACTTCATTCTGGGTCCATGGCGCTCCCGGGTTTGCAACATTCTTCAAGGACCTGTCCGACGGCCTTGGAAAGGAATACCCGTTGTACGCGTTTCAGGCAAAAGGTGTAGACGGTAAATCCATGCCCCAACTGATTTATGAAATGGCCCAGCACTATGTGGATTGTATACGCATGGTTCAGCCGGAGGGTCCGTACTGTGTCGGAGGATACTCCTATGGCGGACTTGTAGCTTATGAAATGGCGCAGATATTGAATAAGCAGGGAGCTGAGGTTACACACCTGGTAATGTATGATACGATGCCGGCAACGCCTGAAATGAACGAGCTGTATAACGGAATGGTCAACAGTGAGGATGACTATTTTCTCAAGCTCCTTATGGCCAACGAATTTGCAGAGGTCAAAAACAATAATGCAAAGCTGATAACCAAGGATGACATGATGGGGGTATCCCCGAGAATGCATATATACCATCTCGCAAAATTGGTAAAGGAAAGGGGAAACAAACCATTGCCGATTGACGAGATTTATAACTACCTGAAAGGTACCGTTGAGGTGGTTGCGTACTCCGAGGAATCCTATGCCATATACAAGCCATTGCCGTATGATGCTTCAGGCGTGCTGTATTTCAAGGCTGCAAAGGGCTTTGTGGGAGAAAACAATTTTTTGAACTGGGGAGCAGTTGATTTCGGCAAGCTATATGACTATGTTCAGCCATGGAGGGAATTAATCAGGGACTTGAAGGTGGTGGAAGTTCCGAGCGATCATTTTGGAGGACTCGAAGAGCCTGCACTTAGCGTTATTATTGAGCATACAAGGCAGGTCATTCCTCTGAAAGGGGAAGCAGGCAGGAAACCCAGAGGCAGGAACAGTTCGCAAAAGAAGGATAAGCGGTCAGGCTCAAAAACGAAAAAGAAGCCGGCCATACTTCCAATGAGCTGGGTTGAGAGTGAGGGGGAAAATAATTCATGAAGAGAATGCGTATGGCAGTTGTATTATTGTTAATGGTGTTTTGTGTATCGTGCAACAGCCAAAGTGATAAGGAAAAAGCGGTCAGCATCACCCAGGAAGACCAGGCACAATCCGTTGACGTGGATGGCTTTATAAAGGCAAAGGAAAAAAGAGATATAATAATTGAATTTCCGGCGACAGTTGAAGAAATATTTGTCACGGAAGGGCAGGTGGTTAGCAAGGGAGAAAAATTAATAGAATTGAATACTTCGGACTATAATTTGCAAATAGCATACAAAGAACAAGAATTGGCGATTGCAGAATCAGACCTGGAGAAATTAATTAATCTTAAGTCTTCCGGGGAGGCAGCCCTGAACAGGCTTAAAAAGGAACTGGAAGCAAAGGAAAACCGGTTGAGGGGAAATACCGATCCCGATATACGAAAGGCAATTCTTGATGTGGAGAGCGCAGAAAATACATATTTGAATGCAGCGGAGGATCTGAAGAATAAGGAAAGCTTATATGAATCGGGTTCCATTTCACAATCGGAGCTGAAGGAATTCAAAGAGCAGGTTGAGTTGAAGAAGAAAGCCGTCCAGGATGCGAAATGGACGCTGGAAAGCCTTAAGAACAAGCTTAACGAAGAAATTGACCAGTTGAAAACAGCGGTAGAGCAGCAACAAGCCCAGGTTGGGCCAGGTGGTTATCAAACGGATATCGAAAATCAAAAAAAGAAAATTGAAATGCTGGAGGAGGATGTTAAAGCCTTAAAAGGAAAACTGTCTAAAAGTTTCCTTGATAATAATTGTATAGTATCCGAGTTTCAGCATTGTTTGATATTTGAAATCGATTGCGTTGAAGGCAATATTATAAGCTCCGGTCAAAAAGCTTTAAGTATTATTGACATGGACAGCTTAATTGTAATGGCAGATGTTTCCGAGGATTTTATCAAGGATGTAAAGGTGGGAGCTCCGGCGACAATTGTTCCGCAGGCCGACAGGTCCAGGAATTATACCGGCAAGGTCCTGGCCATATCGGGCAAGACAGTGACAAAAAGCGGAGATACGGTAGTACCGGTTGAGATATCAATTGATAACAGGGACGAGTTTTTGATACCAGAATTCAATGTAGATGTAGAAATTGTTATTCAAGAAAATTCTGCAAATAATTAAGACAAAATTAAATTTATGCAGTATTTTATTTTAAATAGATGAATCAGGAGAAAACCATGTTTATAGAAATAAGCAACCTAAGCAAAATCTATAAATCAGGCGATATTGAGGTCAAGGCACTCAACAGTGTCAATTTGGAGCTTGAACAGGGGCAAATCGTAGTAATACTTGGACCTTCTGGCTCGGGCAAGTCTACCCTGCTGAACATAATCGGAGGAATAGACTATGCGGATGGCGGTTTCGCTTATATTGACGGAACAGATATTACAAGGCTGAACAGCTCTCAATTAACCGAGTACAGGAGAAGAATGATCGGCTTCGTATTTCAGTTCTACAATCTGGTTCCCAATTTAACAGTGTATGAAAACATCGAGGTTGTCACGAATATAAGCGATGACCCCATGGACATCGATGAAATTATGGAAGCTGTTGATATAGTCAGTATGAAAAACAGGTTCCCAAGGGAGTTGAGCGGCGGCCAGCAGCAGCGTGTGTCTATTGCAAGAGCATTGGTAAAAAGACCGAAGCTTCTTTTATGCGATGAACCGACGGGGGCCCTTGATTATGCATCATCGAAAGATATACTGAAGCTTGTTTCGGCTGTGAATAAAAGATTTAATACAACAATTCTTATTGTTACTCACAACAATGCTATCGCAAACATGGCTCACAGGGTTGTAAAGCTCAGGAGCGGAGAAATTGTGGAGGCTAGGGTAAATGAGAATATAATTCCGGCGGAAAGGATAGAATGGTGATGGTTTTAAATAAAAAAATTAAAAGAACCATGACCGAACATAAATCAAAATTTATTGGCTCATTTGTTTTAATAACTATCAGCTGCATGCTTTACATTGCGTTCAATCTCTCGACACCAAGCATAAAAAACGGAATCGAACGGTATTTTGAAAACAATAGGGTTGAAGATGCTTACTTTATTGTTCAAAACAACCTTTATGACATCAGGGGGATAGAATCCAGATTTAACCTTATCCTTGAAGAAAGGGGAATGGAAGATTACAAGCTGACCGACGATACTACCCTTAGAATCCTGGAGGAAACCAGCAAGCTGAACAGGTATTCGCTGATAGAGGGAAGACCGATTGCCAACAGCAATGAAATATTAATTGACAGGGAATTTGCAAGGGCTAATGATTTATATTTAGGAAGCACAATTGAGATTTACAATAGAAATTTTTATGTCGTGGGTTTTTTTGCCGCACCTGACTATATATTTCCGCTTAAATCCGAAGCCGACCTGGTTTTGAACCCTAAAGCTTTTGGTGTTTCTGTTGTTTCAGAGAAGGCGTACAAAAGGCTGAAAAATAAAACAACATTTTATAGTGTTAAATTCAATGAAAACAATATTGAAGAATTTAAGAAGTATTTGAAAAAAGACAATACGATACTGAAATGGTCCGGCAAGGAGGAAAATCCGCGAATAACGAATATCGACGGTACAGTGGAAAGCTTTGTTCAGGTAGGCAGGTTCGTTCCGGTGAATGTATTAATACTTACATGTGTTCTCATTGCCGTTGTTTTATGGAGAATACTGAAGGAAGAATTTGTCCAGATAGGGACCTTTTATGCATTGGGATATCGCAAACAGGAAATCTTGCGCCACTATTTGAGTTACCCGGTCATTCTGGCTTTATCCGGAAGTATGGCGGGCCTGGCGCCAGGGATATTGTTAGCCCGGCCAATAGCCGGGTTGCTTAATTTCAAGTATAATATGCCTGTTATCAATATAGATTACAATATTAAGTACATTTTTATAAGCATAGTATTGCCATTTATTTTTTTAATACCTACTACAATTCTGGTTGCTATGAAGGCATTAACCATGCCCCCTTTGGTACTTATCAGGGGGGGAGGCAACAAGACAAAGGTCAGTGCGCTTGAGAAAAGGGTCAGATTGAACAGGTTTAAGTTCAATACCAAGTTCAGGCTCAGGGACATAATCAGAAATATACCCAGAACCATATTTATGATCCTGGGAGTAACATTCGCTTCAATGCTGCTGCTCTTTGGCTTTGTTACGCGGGATTCCCTGGATTATCTTATGGAAGAGAGCTATAACCAAACTTATTTATACAATTATGAGTATGTTTTCAAAACATTGAAGGAGGTTAAGAGAAAAAGCGCGGAACGGATGTCGCTTTCAACGTTTACCGTCGAAAAAGACGGCAAGAGCTTGAATTCCATTGTTATTTACGGTGTTGAAAGAGATTCAGAGCTAATTATGCTGAAGGATGCAAAGGGAAAAGATATCGATAAAAATAACCATATAATTACGTTGTCTCTGGCAAAAAAGCTCAATATTCAAGAAGGTGATTCAATAAATGTAAAGAATAAGCATAACCTGGAGGAGTTCACCATAAAAATTGATAAAATTGCCGATTCACATATAGGCGACTTTATTTTTATTCCCATTGATGAGTTCAACAGGTTATGCAAGTATCCCAAGAATAGTTATATAAAAATGGTATCCAGGGATAAACTGGACGTTAATCCGGATGAGTTGCTTTCCGAAATAAGCAAGGAAGACGTTTTAGCCGGATATGAAAGCATGTTGAGCCCGATTAAATATATGGTTGGTATAGTAGCGGTCATGGCATTTGTCATTGGATTAATTGTCATATATATTGTGACTTCCATGATTATTGAAGAAAATAAAAATAATGTTTCGTTGCTGAAAGTTCTAGGCTATAGTGATAAGCGGATTTTTTCCTTGATTACAGGAAGTAATGCTTTTTTAGTAGTTATCGGATATGCATTATCATTACCGCTTATTTTTCCTGTAATGGACAAACTTTTTGAGACAATGTCATCAAGCATGAATATCACTATTCCGACGAAATTGAACAACATTAACCTGTTTATCAGTTTTGTTATAATCTATATAACCTTTGAGGTTTCAAAATTCATAAGTAAAAGGAAGGTTTCAGCTATTTCGATTGCCGATAGCCTTAAAAACCGGATTGAGTAGCATCTGCCCATAGACGGCAAAACCCTCCATTGCAAACATGCCATAGTGATAGTTTACTAATGGATGATTTATTTACCAGGGCATGATAACCGTCAGGAAGGACTAATCCCTTTTCTCAATAATCTTTTTGGCTACTGCCTTGCAAATGTATCATAGTTTCCAGGTAAAGTACATAATAAAAATTTGGACAAAGGACAAGAGGAAGGTGAAACCGCTGATAACTTTGTAACATTTTTTTAATGTTTATTTTTGTAAGTATTTTCTTGACTTATTTGGTATTTTGCTTTACCATGTTTCTTGTGGGTTTTCACAATACTGAAGGAAGGGAGGCAGGAGCATGATACGGATTATTCACATGTTTAACAAAGTAACGGCAGATAAGCCGCATAGCGCCGGTGTATCTGCATCGCCCGGTAACCCTGCCTTTCTCGGAAGCAGCCATTGACTGATTTCTTGTCTGATTGAATGAGAAGGCCGCGGGTTACTGCCGCGGCCTTTGTTTAATTGTCCGATGGCCGCGGGGCGTGTATCGGCGTGTCTGCCGTGGCATCTTTAGCGTTTATCGGTTTGCAGGTATCTTATTAGTTTGGCATGCGGCAGGTTATACAAAGGGAGCCTGGAGATATAAATAACAGGCCGGGGAGGAATCGACTTGAAAAAACTTCTTTATTTTATAAAAAAGCAATGGCTGACTTATACGCTTTCGTTTGCCGCGCTGAGTAGGCGCAATCGTTCTTGATATGTACAACCCGTATTTTGCGAGTGCCATTATCGACAAGGTCATATTGAACGGCGAGATGGAATACCTGAAAATAGCGCTGCCGGCGCTGGCTGCAATTACAATAGGGCGCGCGTTGCTGGGCTATGCAAGGAGTTATGGCTTTGACGTTTCCAGTTCAAAGGTGATTGTCAACCTGAGAAAAAGCCTTTTTGATCATATACAGACGTTATCTTTCTCCTATTTCGACGAGATAAACACGGGAGAACTCATGTCGCGCATCAAGGAAGACACCGAGAACGTCATGCACGCGTTGTGCTTCGGGGCGATGCTTTTCCTGGAGCAGATCATCTACTTTGTAGTCGCGTCGGTCATACTGTTTACGATTAACTGGAAGCTTGCACTGGTAAGCCTGTTGTCAATGCCTGTGATAGAAATCGTGGTGTTTAAGCTCGAGCGCAAAATCGGCGCGGTATATGGAAGAATCAGCGACCAGAGGGCGGTATTGAACACGACTGCCCAGCAGAACATAGCCGGCGTGCGGGTGGTCAAGGCATTCGGAAGGGAGAAGCACGAGATATGGAAGTTCCGGCGCGAGAACGAAAAAAATTACCGGATAAATTTTGACCAGGCAGAGACAATGGCGAAATACTTCCCGACCATCGAGTTCCTTTCCAACCTGGTGCTTGTCCTGGTTGTCAGCTTCGGCGGCTACTTTCGTGATCGGCGGCGGGATGTCGATAGGGACGCTGGTGGCGTTCAGCAATTACATTTTCATGCTGATATGGCCGATGCGTATGATGGGGTGGCTTACCAGCGTGCTTGCGATGTGCGCGGCCTCCATTAAGAAAATCGACAAAATTTTCGATGAAAAGCCCACTATTACAAATTGCGAAAACCCAAAAGTGCCCGACGAGCCAAAAGGCCACGTCGAGTTCAGGAACGTCAGTTTTGATTTCGCGGGGGTCCCGGTGCTCAGGGATATAAATATTGACGCAAAGCCGGGCAGCACAATCGCAATCATGGGCATAACAGGCGCCGGCAAGACCTCGCTGGTGAACCTTATAGGGAGGTATTACGACTGCACGGCGGGGCAGGTGCTGTTTGACGGGATCGACGTGAGGGAAATGGACCTGGTCGACGCTCAGGAAAAACGTGTCGGCGGTTATGCAGGACACGTTCCTGTTTTCCGATACAATCGAGGAAAACATTAAATTCGGCGCGGGCGAAGTACCGGATGATGTTTTTGCCGCGGCCTGCAGGGACGCAATGGTGGATGAATTTGTTTCGCAGATGCCGGAGGGCTATGAAACGGTTATCGGGGAACGCGGCATCGGGCTGTCGGGAGGACAGAAGCAGAGAATATCCATAGCCAGGGCATTGGTCAGGGACGCGAAAGTCCTCGTAATGGACGATTCAACGTCGGCGCTGGACATGGAGACGGAATTTGCGATACAAAAAGCAATGGAGCGAAGGAAGGGCATAACCAGGTTCATCATAGCGCATCGGGTTTCGGCGGTTAAAAACGCCGACGAAATTCTTTATTTTGAAAACGGCAGGATAGTCGAACGCGGTACGCATGACGAACTACTCAGACTCCGCGGGCGATATTATGAAACTTACCGGGAGCAATACCGCGATTTCGTGGAAGCATTGGAAGAAGAGGTGTCATAATGGCTGTCAACACATTCAGGGAAGACGAAATCATTAAGGAAAGCCTTAGCCTTGATATAATAAAAAGGCTGGCGAAATATATGAAGCCGTACGGCAAGCCAATTGCCGCAACGTTGGGCCTGATGGCCGTGGTAATTGCTGTCGAGCTTTTGAATCCCTACTTTTTGAAGATGGGGATAGACAAGTACATAAAAACAGGTGACTGGAAAGGCCTGATGGTCCTGGGCGGGATCATGCTCCTGGCAAACGGGGCTGCGACGGTTTGTTCGCGCCTCAGGATAAGCATTATGGGGAAGGTGTCCAACAGCATCATCTTTACGATCCGCCAGCAGCTTTATTCCCATATCCAGACGCTGTCGTTCCCGTTTTTTGACAACAGGCCGGCCGGTAAGATACTGGCGCGCATAATAGGGGACGTCAATTCGTTGAATGACGTGTTCGCCAACAGCGTGACCAGCCTTATCCCGGAGCTCGTTAAAATCACCTTGGTTGCGGTTGTCATGATGACGATGAATTACAGGCTGGGGCTGTACGCACTTGCGACATTGCCGTTTACCGCGGTTGTCATGTTCTTTATAACAACCGTGTCAAGAAAAAGGTGGCAGGTGTTCAGAAAAAAGAATTCGAACCTGAATGCTTTCACCCACGAGGATTTCTCGGGCATACGCGTGGTGCAGAGCTTTGCCGCCGAAAAGGAGACTTCCGGCATATTCTTCAAGCTGCTTGAAGAGTGGAGAACGGCGTTCAACAGGGCTGTAAGGATTAATGACTGGTTCTGGCCGACCGTTGACTTGTCGTGGGGCGTCGGGACCATACTGGTATTTTGGTTCGGCTCAAGGCTTATAGAAACCGGTTCGATCACGCCGGGGCTTCTTGTTGCGTTTACGGGCTACGTTTCGATGTTCTGGCAGCCGATAATGAACATCAGCAATTTTTACAACCAGCTTGTTACGAATATGTCCGGTGCGGAAAGGATTTTCGAAATCCTCGACATTGAGCCGGATATCAAGGATAAGCCGGACGCTGTTGAAATGCCGGAAATAAAAGGCAATGTCTCGTTCAGGAACGTGTGCTTCGGCTATGATGAGGGTCAGCAGGTGTTGAGGAACGTAAGCTTTGACGTGGAGGCAGGAAAAACGATAGCGCTTGTCGGTTCAACCGGTGCCGGAAAGACGACCGTGGCCAACCTTATAAGCAGGTTTTACGAGGTAACGTCCGGCGAGGTCCTTGTCGACGGCATTAATGTGAATGATGTTACGCTGGAAAGCCTCAGGAAGCAGATAGGAATGATGCCGCAGGACACTTTCCTGTTTTCGACGACGATAAAGGAGAATATCCGGTACGGAAAACTGGACGCGACGGATGATGAGATAATCGCGGCGGCAAAGGCTGTATCGGCCCATGATTTCATAATGAAACTCGAGAAAGGCTACGACACGGACGTGAATGAACGGGGAGCGCGGCTTTCGGCAGGCCAGAGACAGCTGATCGCGTTTGCGAGGACGTTGCTTGCCAATCCCCGGATACTTATACTGGACGAGGCGACGGCAAGCATAGACACCCATACCGAGAAGCTTGTCCAGCGGGGGATAAGGAACCTTTTAAAGGGAAGGACTTCGTTTGTCATTGCCCACAGGCTTTCGACAATACGCAACGCGGACTGCATCATGGTAATTGAGAACGGCGTCATTGCGGAATCGGGGACCCATGAGGAACTTATCAGGCTTAAGGGGCATTACTACAACTTCTACATCTCGCAGTTCAGGTTCCTGGAAGGGAAGGAGACCGGCTGAAACGATCCAGCCTGACGCGGGGAATTGGTGTGCAAACGGATATGTGATAGAATTAATGTAGATAATAAATCCAATAAAGCAAAATAGATTAATGTTTCCGCAAAGCAGTTTCAACGGGTTTGAAGCGGCATTAGCGGAGATATCTTTGCTTATAAATGGGGGAAGAAGGGTATATATATATGGGTGAAATACACTTGCGTGAAATGGGAGCCGGTGACAGCGAGACGGCGGCAGAGCTGGCCGAACTTGCCGAAAGCATCTGGACTGAGCATTATACGCCGATTATAGGGGCGGAACAGGTAAGGTATATGCTGGACAGGTTCCAGAGCGCCGAAAAAATGCTAGAAGACATTGCCGTGGACGGGTACAGGTATTTTATCGCCTGCGACGGAGAGAAGAAAGTAGGCTACTGCGCCATAAAACCGGATTTTGAAAGCGGCGGGCTTTTCCTCAGCAAGCTGTACGTTGAAAAAAGCAGACGCGGGCGCGGAATAGCGCGCCTGATGCTTGAAAAATCCGTTGTGATAGCCCGGGAAAACCGTCTTGACCACATCTGGCTTACGGTAAACAAGCACAACGTTAATTCCATAGAGGTATACAAGAAGCTTGGATTTGTAATTGTCGAAGAAATGGTGAAAGATATTGGCGGAGGCTTTGTCATGGATGACTATAAAATGCGGATGGAGATAGAATAAGAAAGCAATCCGGCTGTGTATCCGGAAATGGGGAGGAGAATAGCATGATTTTGCCAGAGAGAGAGGACTTTATAAGGAAAAGCGCGTCAACGCTCGGTAATATCTATGATCATATCAATACTTTGAAGGATCTGCCATTGAATTGCCTTGACCCTGGAAAGACAGCCCTGGTCATGGTGGACGTAATTAATGGATTCACAAGGGAAGGAACCCTGAAAAGCGCGAGGATGGAGGCGTTGATACCGGTTATTGCCGGTTTGTCCGAAGAGTGCGCGAAAAGGGGGATCGCAAGGATTGCGTTTGCCGACAGCCATGCGGAAAAATCGCCGGAATTTGATTCGTACCCTGTCCATTGCCTGGCCGGCACACCTGAAAGCGAAGTTGTCGATGAGCTGAAAAAGCACCCGGGGTACCTGCTCATTCAGAAGAATTCCACCAACGGTTTGCTGGAGAAGGGTTTCCAAGATTGGCTTGAGCGTAACGGGAGGATAAGGAATTTTATTGTTGTCGGCGGCTGCACGGATATTTGCGTGCTTCAATTTGCCCTGTCTCTGAAAACCTGGTTCAACATAAGGAACGAAAAGTCACGGATCATTGTACCGATTGACGCCGTGGATACATATGATTCGCCACAGCATGACGGAGACCTGCTTAACGCGGTTTCACTTCATATCATGGAAGGGTCCGGCATTGAACCGGTTAAGACGGTAACACTTTAAACCAATGGAGGTGGCATGGTGGCAGGCAAGAAAAACAGCTTGAGGGATAACCTGAAAAATGGCATAAACCTGGCTATGCTGACCGATTTTTATGAATTGACCATGGGAAACGGTTACCTGCAAAACGGCATGAGGGATAAGATCGTCTATTTTGACATGTTTTTCCGGAAAGTGCCCGATAACGGCGGTTTTGCAATTATGGCCGGCGTTGAGCAGTTTATTGAATATATCGGGAACCTGCATTTCTCGCAGGAAGACCTGGAGTACCTGGAAAGCTGCGGGCAGTTTTCGCCGGAATTCCTGGAATACCTCAGGGATTTCAGGTTTACGTGCGATGTATGGATGATGCCCGAAGGCACCCCTATTTTCCCGAACGAACCTATAGCGATTGTAAGAGGCCCCGTAATAGAAGCGCAGTTTATTGAAACCATGCTGCTGCTTGCCATCAACCACCAAAGCCTGATTGCCACAAAAGCGAACAGGATTGTAAGGGCGGCGAAGGGAAGGGCAGTAATGGAATTCGGCTCGAGAAGAGCGCAGGGATACGACGGGGCGTTAAGCGGAGCAAGGGCAGCGTATATAGGGGGATGCGTCGGGACTTCCTGTACAAAAGCAGGCAAGGATTACGGCATACCGGTACTTGGAACAATGGCCCACAGCTGGATCCAGATGTTTCCGTCGGAGCTGGAGGCCTTCAGGGCATATGCAAGGGCGTATCCCTCAAACTGCGTGCTGCTAGTGGACACGTACAACGTCCTGAAATCGGGAGTACCGAATGCGATAACCGCATTCAGGGAGGAAGTGGTGCCGAGAGGATTCAGGCCGAAGGGAATCAGGATCGATTCCGGGGATATAACGTACCTGTCGGCTAATGCAAGAAAAATGCTTGATGAAGCCGGTTTTGACGATTGCCCGATTGTGGCGTCAAACTCCCTTGACGAACACCTGATTACCAATTTACTGGCGCAAGGCGCAAAGGTGGACCTGTTCGGGGTAGGCGAAAGGCTTATCACGTCCGCTTCCGACCCTGTGTTCGGAGGTGTGTATAAGCTTTGCGCCGTTGAAGAAAATGGGCGGATAATACCGAAGATAAAAGTAAGCGAAAACGTCGGGAAGATAACAAGCCCCGGATATAAGCAGGTTTGGAGGCTTTTTGACAAGGAAACCGGCAAGGCGATTGCCGATGTGATTACCCTGCACGATGAGGAAATAGATGAATCCGAACCATACGAACTGTTTGATCCTGAATTTACCTGGAAAAGAAAAGTAGTAAGAAATTTTCGTGCGAAAAAGCTGCTGGTCCGCGTATTCGACAGGGGCAGGCTCGTATATGAATGTCCCGACCTGGAATCGGTCAGGAAATACTGCCGTGAACAGGTAGATACACTCTGGGACGAGGTCAAGCGCTTTAAGAACCCCCACGGGTACTACGTGGACCTTTCCCGCCCATTATGGGAATTGAGGGAAAAAATGATCCGGGAACATTCCATGAAATAACGTCTTTGAAAGGAGATACTTATGAAAACTTATCGCAAGGAACTATTTTTTAATGTCCCCGCGAGAAGGGCTTTTGTTAACATAACACAGGAGGTGCAGCGGTGCATTGACGAAAGCGGTATAAAAGAAGGGCTTGTGCTGGTAAACGCAATGCACATCACCGCCAGTGTATTTGTAAACGACGACGAATCCGGCTTGCACCAGGATTTTGAAAAATGGCTGGAAACCCTTGCGCCTGAAAAGCCACACAGCCAATATAAGCATAACGGTTTTGAGGATAACGCTGACGCCCATCTGAAACGGCAGATAATGGGCAGGGAAGTGGTTGCGGCCATTACCGGCGGAAAACTTGATTTCGGCCCGTGGGAACAGATATTTTACGGGGAATTTGACGGCAAGCGCCGCAAGCGCGTTCTGGTAAAAATAATTGGCGAGTAATGTGCGGACAGTATGTATAAGTAAGGAACGGGCATGGAGCAAATATGACATCACGTAAAGAAATGGCTGCAGGGTGTTATGCTTTGAGCGATGGCCGAATGCGGCACTGGGAGCCACAACCTGCACCACGGACGGTGCAGGCGCGCGATGCTAAGGCATGGACGCCGCATCATCCGCGCCCGCGTGAGGACGAGTTAAGCATTACAGCCTGCCCATTTCGGAACATGATGCCATATTTGCTCCATGCCCGCTTCAATCGCAAGCCGCCCTATCCGTATATTTTATGTACCCTGGAGCTTGAGCAGGTCGGACGCGCCCATTGCACTTTCGGCGGTGCGAAGCGTGATGTCCGCCCCGATCTGCCTGAAATCTCTCACTATATCCTCATAACCGCGCTCTATGTGTTCCACCCCGGTGATCCTGGTAGTGCCGTCCGCCATCAGGCCGGCGAGAACAAGCGCTGTTCCGGCCCTGATATCGCTTGCATGTACCCAGGTGCCTGTAAGGCGCCTGTAGCTGTTGATCCTGGCGACGCCGTTTTTAACAGTGATGTCGGCGCCCATCCTGTTCAACTGCTCGCAATGGTTGAAGCGTCTCGGGTATATGCGGTCCGATATGATGCTTCTTCCCATGGCTTTTAGCAATAATACAGTTATCGGCTGCTGGAAGTCGCTTTCAAACATCGGGTATTTGCCGGTGCGTACTCTCGTAGCCCTTATCCTGGCACCTCCATGCACGGTGATGCTGTTTCCGGATACCTCAAAGGACAGGCCTGTCTCCGAGAGCTTTGCCATGCATGGCTCAAGATGTTCCGGGATTGATTCTTCAACAGTAATTGTTCCGCCGGTAACGCCTGCTGCAATCAGGTATGCTCCTGAAATGAGCCTGTCAGGCGAAACGGCATGAGAACATCCTCCGAGCTGTGTCACGCCTTGTATCCGGATGGTATCGGTGCCGGCGCCGTATATGTGTGCCCCCATTTTATTCAGCATTATGGCTGTATCCACTACCTCGGGGTCTTTTGCAGCATTGTAAAGCACCGTTTTGCCATTGGCAAGGACCGCGGCAAGCATTACATTAATAGTGGCGCCGCATGTCACGACATCGAAGAATATTTCAGCCCCTTTAAGGCTTTCTGCTTCTACGGTGTAATGGTCGTCATACATCCTGACCTTTGCCCCGAGGGCCTTCAGCCCTTTTATATGCTGATCAATAGGCCGCGAAACAAAATTGTCACCGCCTGGGTACCCGATTGTCACTTTGCGATGCTTTACAAGCAAAGCGCCTACAAAATAATACGCAGCCCTGAATGCCGAGGAGAGCTGCTGGTCTATCCGGGCAGTTCGGATAGTACGGGGATCGATTGTCCAGGTTTTTTCATTTTTTTCGACAGTGGCCCCGATATCTTTCAATATATCGTATACTGCTCTGACGTCTGATATCTCAGGCAAATTTGATATGCTTACAGGTTCACCTGCAAGGCAAGCGGCTGCCAGCAGAGCAAGGGAACTGTTTTTGGATCCGGGGGCCTTGATCTTTCCGCTTAGTGGTTTGGAGCAATTTACTTCAAGCCATCTCATTTGTTTTCCTGCCTTCTAGTAAAAGAATGAATTACAACCTTATTATACCCGTAATTGTAGGATATGTTCAACAAAATTTACTCTATTTTTTACCTTTGACGCCGGAATAATAGCCTCAGGGTCGTCTGAAAAACATGGTAAAGTAACTTGTCGTGCATTCCGCCCCGCTTCCCGAAATGCCGAAAGAATTGTCATGGGCGGTTACTTCAGGGCCAATCGCGCCTATTTCGTCCATTATACACAACAGTGACAATATTGACGGCGGCGAGTCAATGTTGTCGTTCCCCATCCTGGATATGGAGACTGTATCGCGGGAGATGATCGCATCCAGAGTTATCCTGTCCATCTTTTCCGCCGTATCCGCGTCAAGGTAATGAGAAAAATCGACTGATGCAATCACGACGATACCGGGGTCGTCCTTCACGAGTTCCTGCCAGGAATTTGCCGAGCTTTTGCGATTCTGCCACCGTGTAGCTGCCATGCAGCAGTATCGGAACGATTTTTGTATTTGGCATATAGTACTTGACGTATGGTACTAATGAAGAAATTGAGTGCTCGGTTTCCATAAGCCCGATATTCTCCGATGCCCCCAGTTCATTGATAAGGCTCATAGTAATTTCGCGGTTGTTCTCAAGGATACCGAAAGCGGTCGCCCAGTCAAGCGAGGAGGTATGAAGCTCGTTCATACCGATGCGGTCGTGATTTGGGCCGATTATCACTATTGTATCCGGGGAGCTTTCGGACAGCGTCCGGAAGAACTGCGCGATCATTTTTCCTGCCAGCAGGTGATGGGGGACAACTCCGCCGGCGACGGGGCTTCCGGAGCTGACCGGACAAACCGCGCCGTCAGCGCTATCCGAAGTGTCCCGGGCTTCAGATATCCCTGTGTCAGGCCGGTCTCCGGCGGCGATGCCCAAACCGCTTGCGCCGGTATTACTTGTACCGCCCGTTAATGCTATGGAATTCCGGAAATCCTTCTCATTAAAATGGATGCAGCGTAAAGTCGATATGCTGGCATCTCCCTGGCCCGGCCGCCGGCAGGCGGAGGAAACCGTGCCCGGCGGCAAACCTCCGGCTTGCATTCCTGCATGGGCAGAGCCGGTATTAACAGGGCTTGTATAAGCGGGCTTTTCATACGCTGGGTCCGCATAAACGGGGTCTGCATCAACATCGCCTGAAGCTTTCGTGCCTGCAGGTGCGGATGCTCCGGGTGCCTGGCCTGAAGATGCGGAATTTGCCGAAGCAGTAAATACACAGGCTGACATTAACAGCATGACGGCTATGATAATACCGAGTGCTAATGATTTAAACAATATTGGTTTCGTGTTACGATGCATTGCCGTATTATTATTACCCATCCTCATCTCCTGCCGGTCGTTTTAAAGCTTCCTGCTTACCCGTTAACGGAGTTTTCCGTTACCTGTCAACAGAGTTTCCCGTTACCTGTCAACGGATTGGGATTCCTGTCGCAATTTTCCCAAGCTTTTTATTTATCCATTTCCCGGGCTCATGCCTGTGACAGCCTAATCTATGGTAACCCGGGCTTTTCCGGCAAACCCGGATATATCCCTGTCGGTGTGGCGGATTGCCGCGTTGTCGGCAGTGTAGGTTCCCGGAGACACTGCCCTGGCGTAATACGTTATGCTGCTCTTCCGATAAGGATCGTTCTTGTCGTAGTAATAACCGAAAACTACTTTTTGGCCCGTAACCTCGTTCGGATACCACCAGTTGCTTCCCTTGCCTGATGCATAATCGGGGCGGACAAACCTGAAGCCGGCCGGCAAGACATCGGTTATCTCGTAATACCCATCCGGGGCCGTTGGGTCGAATTTAGGCGTCAGCGTTATTTTTACCGTGTCCGAGCGGCTGAATGATGTGGCTGGACTGCTTTTGCCGGCGACGGTGTAGGTGCGTTCCAGGGATAAGACGTTTTCGCCGGCATCCCGTATTTCACCGATCGGCGCGACATATGAAACGGCAACCGCCACTTTGCCTTGGACATTGCCAAATCTGAGGCCGGAGAGTTTTTCCGGCGTCAGGTCGAGACGGTAATATGCGCCTTTTTTCAATTCAACCTGCTTTTTAACGCCGTTGATCTCATAGCTGAAACTGCTGTCAAGGCTTGCTCCCTTGATGTAATTCGTAACAAAGACCATGCGCTCCAGGTTGACCAGCAGCTCTGATGTGGAGTTCGACTTTATATAATTGAACAGCTTGATTTTTTCAGGAGCGTTTATTTTAAGCGCTATCAGCGAGCACAACGCGGTGGCGTCGATGCTGTCGTCCCTGGTCTCCTTTTCTATCCAGGCGTAAGTTTCGGTTATCTTCGCCGAGTTATTGATAAAGTCCAGGTATATTTCTCTTGCGCCCTGGAAATCGCCGATTTCTGCCAGGGCTACGCCAAGTATCAGCCTGATTTCCGGCGTGATGCCAGGAGTCTCAAGTATAGCGCGGATATCCAGCAATACGGGTTTCTTCAGCGCTGCAAGCCCCCAGTAGCAGTAAGCCGCGTCCTCAGGAGTTATATCCGGGTTGTTCAGAAGCTTCTTAAAATAGCCTGCCAGCGCTTCACGGTCAATTTCATCGGCAGCCAGCGAACACATCTTCGCCGACAGTTGGGGATTGCTGCTGTCGTAGGTTAGCAGCGCAAGGCCGCCATCCTCTGCCTGGTACTCGGCTTATGTCCACTTCCTCGTCATAGTAGCCAGGCTCATTAAAGTAATTTCGCAGCAGCCTGGCGGCTAACTTATGGGCCAGCTTCTGATCGAGCCTTTCGCCCCAGTTCCAGTACAGTGAATGCAGTTCCTTGTAAAGCATCGCCGAGTCTTCGCCGAAAAAGACAAGCGAAGTGAGCCCCTTGGTATTGCTTTTAATGACAGTATCGTTTGAAAGCGAGAGATAATCGGTGACAGAGGTTTCAAGCAGGCTGTCCGAAACCCTGAAACTGCGCTCAATCGCATCTTTCAGGCTTCCCGATGTTCCTTCGGCCAAAACGGTGTAATTTCCTGCTTCAAGGCTGTCCAGGGCTATTTCTTTTATTGTGTTTGCCTTTCCGCTCGCTTTATATGATTTTGACTGTCCGTCCGGACCGGTTACGGTTATGTTGTAATCGACCTGCGCGCCGGGTTCAAGCTCGGTACCGTAAGCCCTTACCAGTATGGAAGGGGTGTCGCCGGTGATAAATGACTTGTTGAATATTGCGTCTACGAAAAACGGCAGTTTCGAAGAAATGTTAATCTTGCCGCTTCCTGCTTCAAGGTCTTCCGTGACCGCCTGGTATGTTATTCTCCAGGAGGTCAGGTTGTCGGGCAGCTTGAAGGCGGCAGACGCTTTTCCGTCTGCGCCGGTCGTTACCGAAACAAATAACGCGCTATCCTTAAAATCCTTCCTGACGTGCAAATCGCCGCCTTCTCCCTTTTCCGCCATGGGATGGAGAGATTTTTCATCCGGCGGCGTGTACGAGAAATAATCGGTAATGACACCCGAAGATATGGTTGAACCGTAAAGTGATGTCAACGTATCGACGTTTTGCGGGAAAAGCGTGAAGTACGCTTCATCCACGACGCTGATATTTATTTCGGCGCTGCATGGTTTGCCGTACCGGTCTTTCACTTCCAGTGAAAGGTTTGCGGTTTCACCGGGACGGTATTCGTACTTGCCGGGCGTGACGGTGATATCCAGTTTCTTTTCGGAGCTGTCGTACAGGTATTGACGGATGCCGGCATCGTACACGTAAGTGCCGTCGAAACATACTGCCTTGACGTAAATATTGGGTATAAATTCATCTTTGAAACTGAAATTGTACGTGGAGCCGGAAGATGCCACGAAGTCGTAAATGCCGTTTCTAAGGCGGACAAAAAGGTATTTGCGGTTTTTAGATTCAACGGGGAGTTCTCCGTTGTATAATACCTCGACGGACACGGTCTCGCCGGATTTATACAGTTTATCCGCGTCTTTTGCGGCAATCGCATATGCCTTCATGTCATAAGGGCTGATATAATCCCAGTTGTATACATTAGCGGTTTCCCTTATGCGGTTGCCGCGGGAGTCCAGACCGGTGATTTCCACGTAATAGTATTTATCCTTTTCCGTTTCGAATTCCAGGTGGTATTTGCCGTTGACCGTGTTAAAATTATATTCCTTTATGAGCTTTTCAACCAATTCGTATTCATAAACATCACGCCTGACCTTGTTTATAAAATCATAAAATTCGCCTGTTTTTTTCTCTTTGTAATACTTTTCGTACAACTTGACGGACACCGGCATATCCACGGAAGCGCCCCTGTAATCATCCTCGGAGTAATACCCTCCCGTCTTTCCTTCGAGCCTTGACAGGTCGATCCTGCTGGTAGTGAAGTCGAGCTTTGCCGTCCGGTTTTCTGTTTTCGATTTCATCTCGATCATTGTATCCTTCGGAAACACGGTGACACGGGAATATTCCCATATCGGTTGCTCCTCGGCTTCGCGGTTACTGATTTCAAGGGTAAGCGTAAGGGGCCTCCATCCTTCTTCCTTTATAGACGGTTTCACGGACAGCGCCGACTTGCCTTCCTGGTCGCTGGTCAGGGTTCCGCTTACAGAACCGACGCCGGGAGATCATGTATGTGTATCCGAGTTTAACGCCGGATACCGGCGTGCCTTCGTAAAAGGACGAAAGGATGTCAAAATCGACGGTATCCCATGCGTACATGTAATCGCGGCTGCTTTCCGCTTCGATTTTATACACCGGCTTTGTGTAGTCCTTGATCTGCAAATACCGTGTCATCATCACTTTATCGCCGACCCTGACACGCACCTCGTATGAACCGGGGTTGAAGTTGGATATTTTCAGGCTGCCGGTAAATGTGCCGGACGGCGAAACTTTAACATCCTGCGACACCAGTACGGACAATTCCTCTTCGGAAGAATAATAGCTGTAACGGGTCAGTTCGAGCGTTGCTTCAACTTCGCCGCTGCTGCCGTCGCGGGGTTTGAGCACGCCCCAGATATTGACGGTATCCTCGGGAAGGACCGTATCCCTGTCCAGGTAGAGGTATGTCCAGTAATTATCGATAATATCGGTGTTATGATATCCCCCGTAGTAATACCCGTAATAGGGGTTATACTCGTTTATTACACGTGCTATGAAGGTATGGCCTGCTGCCGGTTTTACAAGAAAGTATGTTCCGGTATCGGCGGTAAAAGTCCCGTTCAGGACGGCAATACCGTCCTGGCCGGATATGACAGGCTTTCCGCCGTCAGCCATAAATTCCGCTCCTGCCAGCGGTTTGCCGGTTACGGAATTGTGAAGCCATGCCAGGGCTTTATCCTCGGTTTTCATGATATAAACCGTGGCGGCATTTATCTGCATCTGCGCATAATACTTTTCACCGTCGATTTCGGCTGCCACGAGATAATAGCCCTCGGGCAGGGAAGACGGGAGCACCAGGTATGAACTATACCAGTACAGGTGCTGGTATTGGGCGATACGCCCCGTGACGGACGCGGCCTTTTGGAGGCCTGATACATCATATGGCGTGTCGTCGTTCTGCTTTACATACCACGATGAGTTAAGGAATGCATCATGTTTCTTAAGTTCATTAAGGAAGCTTTCCTCGTCAGGATAGCTGTATATTTCCACGGCAATATCCCTGTCATTCAATGCGTCGCTTCCATATGCCTCAAGCGCGAGGATTGACTGCGGAGTAAAGGAGTATAACGGAAAGGCAAAAGTAAAATAGGTATCCTTTTCGGCGGTTTTGGGCATGACGGTCTGGAAGCTGAACGAGTAATCATCCGGCATCGTTTCGTCGCTGCCTTTTACTTTAACGCCTTTTTTGACGGTAACCGTGTATATCGTACCTTCTTCCAGTTTTTCAGGGACAAATACGAGTGTCTTTTTGTGCCATTCGAAACGGCCGCTCACCGCGGGAGATATTGAAAAATGTTCTTCGGCGTTCTCTATGTTATCATGTGTAAAAGTAATCTCTATTCCCGTATTTACGGGGACATATGTCGATTTGTCCCTTGGAAGGGTGCGGGCGACTGTTAGCTGCCTCTTGGTCTGGAACGCCCATGAGTGCCTGGCGCCGGAATCTTTATCGGTTAATATGAAGTTATAGATGCTGTCGCCCTGCAAAGGCTTGTCAAATTCAATGCGCGTATTCCTTGTCGGACATCTTTTTCAGTTTAAACGCATGTTCCGGTTCGATGCTTAATGATGAAGACAATATCTTCTCATCAAAAGCCCGGCTTGATGTGAGGAGGAAACTGGATGCAGGGCTTACCCCGATGACTGTCCGAGTCGCTTGCTGTTATTGTTATGTCTGTATCCATAAAGCTCAACGTACCCTCCGGGATAGTGGCGCCGTGGCCGGCGCCTGCGGCCGTGTCCGCGCTCCTTGGCCCCAAACGGCCAAATAAGCCTGTCAATGCTGCAATCCCGGTTGCCGTAAGCAGTATCGCCGCTGCCAGGATTATAATGAATACAGGTCTGTTTTTTATAAACGTGAAAAGCTTGTTATTCATAATTTAACCTCACATTCTTGATTTATGGACGAGCGCCTGAATTTGCCATCATATTATATGATTGAGACGTATATAAATGATGTTTTGTTTCATTTTATATCAGTGGTATGCTAAAATTTATATGCATATCATTTCTTAAATAAAAAACAGCAATAAAATGGTGTTGGCAAAACTATTATACCGGGAAGGAAAACCATGGAGACAATTATCAGTCCGCCGGAGGGCGTCCTTGAAATCATAAGAGCATTGGAAGAGAACGGTTTTGCGGCTTATGCCGTCGGAGGATGCATAAGGGATTCCGTAATGGGCAGGGAGCCGAAGGATTGGGATATTGCCTCCAATGCGCCGCCGTCTGCTGTAAAGAAGCTGTTTGACAGGACAGCCGATACCGGGGAAAAACATGGTACGGTTACGGTCATTCTTGGAGGGAAACCCGTACGAAGTCACGACTTTCCGCATCGACGGCAAATATGGTGACTACAGGCACCCGGACAGCGTGGCATTCACAGACCGGCTTGAAGATGACCTTGGCCGCAGGGATTTTACGATAAACGCAATGGCGTGGAATCCTGAAAAGGGCATAATTGACCTGTTCGGCGGGCTATCGGATATTGCCTCGCGCCGCATCCGGACCGTCGGTGACCCGGATGAGCGCTTCGGCGAAGATGCGCTGAGGATGCTTAGGGCGGTCAGATTTGCGGCAAGGTTGAACTTTGATATTGACGACGGAACATTTACCGGCATCAGGAAAAACAGCAACCTGGTTTTAAGCGTAAGCAGCGAAAGAATCAGGGATGAGCTGACAGGGATACTTGTCTCGGATTACCCGATGAAGCTTGTAATACTAAGGCATACCGGGCTGATGAGACTGCTTTTGCCGGAGGTTGACGCCTGTTTCAGCACGCCGCAGAACAACCCGCACCATATGTATAATGTCGGTGAACATAGCCTTCGTGCCGTGGAGGCGATTGAAAACGATATGTGCCTGAGATGGACCATGCTGCTGCATGATACCGGCAAATCCGTTACGCGGACGACGGACGAAAACGGTATCGACCATTTTTACGGGCATGCTGCCAAAAGTGTTGAAATAGCGGGAACGGTCCTTAGAAGACTGAAATTTGACAACAAAAGCATTGCAAAGATTATCAGGCTGATAAAGTACCATGATATTGATATACCGCTTAGCCCCAATGCAGTTGGCAGAGCCGTGAACAAGGTCGGGGAAGATATATTTCCCGATCTTATCAAGGTAAGGCGGGCCGACAGATCCGCTCAAAACAGCAGGGGCATGGCAAGGGAACTTGAATATATCGCAATGATTGAAAAGATATATGAGGAACTGTTGGCGGCGAAAAGCTGCTTTAAGCTGGAGGACCTGGCCGTAAACGGCAATGACCTCATTGAGATTGGCTTCAAAGAGGACAGGGAAATCGGAAGGGTCCTGTCGGCACTGCTGGAGAAGGTCCTTGAGGACCAGTCGTTAAACGACCGGGATACGCTGCTTCGTATCGCGCAGGAAATAGGGAAGCGAGGTTAAGTTGATATCTAAGCTGCTATGTTTATCACCGTCTATGATGTCAAAAATAAGGTCAGGAGAGAGTATTCAAGCCTGACCTCACATTCCGCCGCATTCCACATTCCAAATATGGTATAATAACGTATAATCCCCCTGAAAGGATGATGAAAATATGGAAGAGGTATTAGTGCGCGGGAGGACACTTCCGGAAGCGTATCACCGTTCTATCGAAGCACTTGATATGTATGGGGAAATCTCCGAGTGCCCGGACTACAACCAGAAGCAAAAAGAATGCAGTATGACTATTCTTGTAGAGGAGCCCTTTGCGGAGCCTATGATAAGCAAGCTGTTTATCGGCGGGCATGCCGACCTTGAGCAGTACAGGCAGGAAGTCCTGGACGGGATACTTGATTTCAGGATAGGGCACGGCTGGGACTATACCTACCACAACAGGATAAGCGAACAGCTTCCTTTTATATATGAAGAACTAAGGCGCAATCCTTATAGCAGGCGGGCGGTTATTGACGTACGGGATTGGCGGAAGGATACGAGCCCCGGCAACACCAGCCCGGCATGCCTGCAGCATATCCAGTTTTTCATCAGGAATTCGCAATTGCACATGAAGGTGCTGATGCGCAGCAATGATGCGCCCGAGGCCACGTTTATGAATATGTTCGCCTTCATCATGCTGATGAAGAGAGTGGCGGATACACTTGGCGTAAAAACCGGTACGTATACGCACAGGGCAAACTCGTTTCATTGCTATGAAAAGGACTTCAAGCTGATGGAAAGCTACGTAAGGAGCATCAAAAAGGGAGAAAACATTACATATGAGTACGAAGGCTTTTTCAAGGAACTGATGGAGGAAGCAAAACCGGAGATTGCGGCGAAGGTGCGTCAGATCAGGGAGAATATGGATAGGGAGTAATGCGCCTGGAGACTGCAGGCGCTCTCGCCTGTGGGGTATTTGTATTTTTTTCATAAAAATTTTTGATGCCATTAATCATCCATGATAATACCTCTGTATAAAAGAATAATATTTATACAGTTTATTAGTATTGTCATGCAAGTGTTACTTTATACTTATTTCTGCACAAGTAATAAAGTAAAATTCTTATGCAATTGACAAAATATATGCTGAATGACGTTTTACCGTACAGTATTTTAAAATTTCCACCTTATCGAATATATGTGCAGCAACTTGGGCATTTTTATTTCCCATTTGGCTTCCCCGTATTTTTCGTTATATGCAAAATTTATAATTTCAGTATGTAACGGATTGTAATAGTCCGAGGTCGGAAGTACTTCCGCGATTGCTTTTTTGACGTTGAATTTCGTGGGAATGATAATCCGCAATATGAGGTGTTCCGTAGGGGCCGATATGGTAGTGCTCATATGGGGATCAGCCGTTCCTGATATGTCTTCAAGGTCGAAAGTTATGCAGATATCTATTGTTTCACCTTTTTTGAGCTTTTTGTCAAAAAGTATGTCATATTCCTGGTACGCTCCCCGCCGGGCAGTCGGAATATACTGGTACTCTTTATTTTCGCATTTTGGTGTAATCTTTCCGCATCCTGACCAGCAAAACCTGTCATGATACCTGTCCAGGTTATTTGCCAGTGCCTTTAATTTTATTGATTTCTTGTAAATCATGTTTGAACGGTTGGTATATTCGTACGAATACTCTTTATTCAGCACTATATATTGGAAATCCATTTTTCTAAACTTAGGAATAAATTTATTGCATCTTGAGTATATATATAAGGAAATCAGGCCTCCTCCCGAAGCAAACACAAGACCCAGCCATATTGAGTATTTAGTGAGGAGTGATATATTGGAGGATACAAAGTGAGATATAAACCCGCATATACCGGATGTAAAAGCGAATATCAAGATTCCTTTTAGTGCGTCTTTGGCCAATCCGACAGCAATACTCTCAATGAATTTTGACAATTTGCTTTTCATACTTATACCTCCTTCCCGAAAGACCGAGCCAATATTCTGGCTGATGTTAACGCCAATATGAAAGATGTTAAATACTTATATACTATATATATATTTCCAGAACAGACGAATTATGCTATCTACATGTCCATTTCAGGCAAATGGCGTGTTTGCGATTGCCTGGGACGGGAAATGCACTTTATAACGCGGGTAAGCCATAAAAATGCAGATAAATAGGGAAATAAAACACCCCCAATTAATTTGGGGGTTGAACCGGTTATGTTTGTCTGCCGGGCACCGGAATCATCCACTTTGTACCGGCGAGTACAGGCCTGCAAATACGGGCCGGCGTGTACCGGTCCGGCGAATGACAGGCCGGAAGGTATTAGGACGGCTTATAGCCCTGCGTTCTGCAATTTGCTGAAGACCCTGCTGAATGCGTCGAGGGTGTAATCAAGCTGCTCCCTGGTGTGAGTAGCGGTATAGCTTGTTCTGAGCCTGCATAAACCCGGCTTTACGGCAGGCGAGAGTACAGGGTTGACATATACGCCTTCTTCCCGCAGCATTTTCGTCGCAATAAGCGTCCGCTCGTTCGTATATGTCATTATTGGCACGATAGGGGTTATATCGCTGTTTGATTCATAGATCGGTATGCCAAGCTTTTTAAATCCTTCTCTCATGTACCTGGAAATTTCCCTGAGTTTCCGGATTCTTTCGGGTTCTGCCTTGATGATTTCGAGGGCTTCGATAGCGGCCGCGGCATTTGCAGGAGGAATGGATGCCGAGAAAATGAAGGGCCTGGAATTATGCTTTATGTAGTCTATTACATCCTGGTTTGCGGCGATAAAACCTCCAAGGCTGGCAAGGGACTTGCTGAATGTACTCATAATAATATCAACTTCGTCCTCCAGGCCAAAATGCTCTGCGGTGCCTCTCCCATGCTCGCCCAGCACGCCGAAGGAATGGGCGTCGTCAACCATGACCCTGGCATTATATTTTTTGGCCAATCTCACTATACCTGGCAGATCGGCGATATCTCCCTCCATGCTGAATATGCCGTCAACTATGATAAGCTTTCCGTGCTTGTCTCCTATTTTTGAAAGAAGCCTTTCCAGGTCTTCCATGTTGTTATGTTCAAATTTCAGTGTTTTTGCGAAACTGAGCCTGCAGCCATCCACTATGCTTGCGTGATTTTCACTGTCGCACAGTATGTAATCATTTCTTCCGGCTATAGCCGAAATTATGCCCAGATTTGTCTGAAACCCCGTACTGAATGTCAGTGCGGCATCCTTTTTTACAAATTCGGCCAGCTTATTTTCCAGTTCCAGATGGAGTGTCAGCGTACCGTTTAAAAACCTGGAGCCGGAGCATCCCGAACCGAACTTCTCGACAGCCTCGATTGCCGCTTTCTTGACACGTGGGTCTGAGGTCAGTCCCAGGTAGTTGTTTGAACCTACCATGACGGTTTTGACGCCTTCAATGATTACCTCGGTATCCTGTCCGGTTTCAAGAGCATGAAAATACGGGTAAAGACCGGCTGCCAGAACTTCCTTGTAATCAGTGTAGGTGTAGCATTTTTCAAAGATATCCATAGTGAAGCAATCTCCCCTTCTCGGTTGAATAAATTGGATGAAAATATCCGGGCTTCAACTATTTTACCATACTGCGCAAAATAAGTATATATACAAGCGGCTTAATATGCGCAATTTATTATCACGGCGAAAGCATAAAGCCAAAACAATATGGAGCGCCCTGAAAGGCTGCAGTGCCGGAAGACTGCGGCAGACAGAAAGAAATGGTTGCGTCGCGGAATACTTGTGGTAAAATAATTCCAATACCGGTTGTTTGGGAAATCTGGCGGAAAAAGGGGCAATACTGGAGAATTTTCTCAGGAGGGCGGAAATGAGACAATATGGTAATGTAGTGCTTGTGACAGGCGCATCGTCCGGTATAGGAAAAGCAATAGCGGAATACCTGGCGCAAAAAGGTTACAAGGTTTACGGAACTTCAAGAAAACCGCAAAATGCTGCCGAAATGGGAAGCGGCGGCGGGAGCGGCATACCCGTCGTTAATTTCGTCCGTATGGATGTCTGCAATGAAGAATCCGTAAAGTCTGCCGTGGATGAAATCATCAGGCGGGAAGGCGAACTTGGCATAGTTATCAATAATGCGGGAATAGGCATAGCCGGCTCCGTGGAGGATACGTCGCCGGAGGAGGCGCTTTTGCAATTTGATACGAACTTCTTTGGCGTGCACAGGGTGATAAGGCAAGTCCTTACCATAATGCGCAGGCAGAAAAAAGGCCTTATTGTAAACATATCATCGGTTGGGGCATTATTCCCCATACCTTACCAGGCAATGTACGTGGCCGGCAAAGCGGCGGTGGAGGCAATGAGCGGTTCGCTCCGGAATGAACTCAGGCCATTCGGAATAAAGGTCACCGTTGTGGAGCCCGGCGACGTGAGAACAGGCTTTACAAAAAACAGGATGTTCGTAAAAGAAAGCGGAGAAAATTCGGCTTACGCGGAGTATTGCAAAAAATCAGTTGCCGTGATGGAAAAAGATGAGCTGAACGGCCCGGACCCAATTGTTGTGGCAAGGGCGGTCGGAAAAATCATTGAGCGCAAAAATCCTCCCGTATGTGTCGCGGTCGGGATGCGCTACAAGCTGCTTACATTCATGAAAAGGCTGGTGCCAAAGGTTTTTGAATCATTTGTAGTTTCAAAAATGTACGGCGGCTGAACATGCAAGGCTGGCTGGCGGCTTAAGAACAGGCAATTGCGGTTAATCTCATGCTTGATGGAATAATTGACGGGATTGTCGCTGATTAAGCAGCCGGGTGCGCAGTCGTGTATGCAACCGGGCAAGCAGTTGGGTAAGAAGCCGGGTATGCAGACTTGTATGTACCCGGTAAGCGGCTAGTTTAACGCTTAAGCGGAGAGTAATGTCTTTCCATCTTTCCCGTTTTCATTACCTCCAGGATCTTTTCAACGCCAAGCTTCCTGGCATAGAGAAAACCGTCCCATGCGGCAAGCGACAGCTTGCCGTCTATCAGGTAGTCCATAATCCATTCGCTGCAATACTGAGGGCCGGATTGGTGCAGCCCTGCGCCCAGGTCTCTCAGCCAGCGCTGGTTGTATACTTCATGCGGGCCTATCGGGGGAGAGATTATAATCGGTATCCCAAGCCCGCAGTAAAAAGAAAGCTCGGAAGGTTTTGTCCAAAGGATGTCCGTTTCACGGAGCAACCTGTTAAATTCACGAAAATATGCGTTTTTGTCAGGGTTGAAAAGGATATTGACGCCGTCGCCCGGGACAAACCCGTTCTTCCTGACAAGTTTATCGAAGTACTGCTTTACATCCGTTCTGTGAGCCGCAACCAAGTTCAGCCTGAACTTGCCTTTTCTTATCAGGCCGGATAAGCTCTTTAAAATTCCTTCCGCCATTTCAGCCTGCGCACCTGCGCCTCCCACGGCGTAAGTCAGCGTGATGGGGCCTGCTTCCGCATCCGGTACCCAATAGTCGCCAAGATAATGCTTAAGCTCCACTTCGTGTATGATCCTGAAACGTTTTGTAGGGTCAAGGCGTATAAGCCTGTTAGCCAGGTCGCTCTTTAATATGCTCATGTTCTCGCCGATGTTCTCTTCGGGGAGGGGAAACCCTGTCAGGAATATTCGCTCGTCGGGCACGCCGTATTCCTTGAGGCGGCGCAGTGCGTTGCCGCATGGCGCGAAATAGATTATCCTGCTTTCCTTCGGCTTTTCCGCCACCCATACCCTGTTTATATCCGCATCACATATGATGCAATACACGGGCAGGTCCGTAAGAAGCTCCGCTGCTATGGCAGCCGCATAGAACGAGGTTATGACGGGCAGCCTTTTTGTTCTGAGTTTCTCGCTCACGCCCCTTCCCATTCCCCGGTTTATGAGCGTATAGAGCGATTTTACCTGCAGTGATGGTTTTGACTGGTCCCTGTAAGGATAGTACGGCGAGATGTTTTGTATTCTTTCAAGCAGGCTGAACAGGTATGGGCCAATCAGCGGCACCTGTCTTGTCCTGGACAAAAACTCATAAGAATTCTGAAATATTTTCCATTGTCTTCTTTCTTTATGGCTTGTTTCATCCTCGCCAAACAGGTGAATTCCTCCGTATGCTATTTTTCTCAACGGGTAAGTGGCTCTCTGGTGGCCAAGCCCCATATTGGCGGAAATTATCCAGGCTTCGATGTTCATCAATACGCCTCCGTCAATCCGTCAGGTAAAATAAGACATATCAACATTTTATCAGAAATAATCAGGCCGCAACAGGCATTTTAATTTTTTATACGTGTTTTTCTATTTGCAGTTGCTGCCGCGCGGATGACAAACAGTACGATAAAAAGAACAGGCCGCTTTGGACCAGCGGCGAATCAGGGTTGCAGCAGTTCCATGGGGTAATTCTGCAGGATCAGGCGGCCAAACTCACCGGTGTTTACCTTCCTGTCAATTATAACGCCTCCTGTAAAGGCGTCTTCCAACCGGTGGAAATCAGAGCCTGAAAGCATTTTCAAGCCGTATTTTTCTGCATACTCAAAGGCAAGGTGGTTATTCGAATTATGCCTGGGATGCCCGTTCCAGGCTTCCACTCCGTCGAGAAGCGATGGCGGGGCAGGTATCATACCGTGCCTGAACGGGTGCGCCTGTACGATTGCAATGTCTTTGCCCGCGACAAGCTCCCTGAATTCTTCCAGCGTTAACCGGTACAGCTTCCTGTTTTCCTTGAGGAATGCCTCGTCAATGCCATACACCAGGTAATCGTTATCGTTTTCATCAAAACGTATCTCCATACCCAGGTGGACATCCAAACCGATTTTAATGCCTTCATCCAGTGCTTTTCTGTAGCCTGACAGGAAACAGTCTATTTTTCTTTCCCAATCGCTAAAAGACAGCTTCTCAAAAACCCTGGAAAAATAGTGGTCGGTAACAACAATACCGGCATACCCGTTGCTGTGATAAATCCGGACAGCTTCTACAGCCGGGACCCTGGCACATTGACTTGATTCATCCGTGTGAAGGTGAGTTTCGTACTTATATTTTCCCATGCATATTCCTCTTTTGTTAGTAAGTATTGCACATTGTAATGTTTGTTATCACATAGTTTTTATTATAACATATCGAAACTATGCAACAAGTCTCGGAAAATTTCTGCCAGAAACGTTTGAGCCTCATGCAGCAGGCTAAAATCAGTCGCATTATTGACACATATATATATTAATTAAGAAAGCTGTGATATTATATAATATAAAAATGCATATTTGAATTTTTTTGCGGAGGTAATCCAATGAAACCGAAAAGAGCCGCTATTATTGTTTTGACGGCGTTATCGCTTCTGGCGGCCGTATCGTGTGCCGGCCGTGAAGCAGGTGAAGATGCTGAATCTACCGCAGCAGGTCTGGTTTCACCGCAAATTGAGTCTTACGCATCTCCGGACGGGGTACATATCGGCGAGGAGAAAAATGCAACGGAGCCCGGTATTTATCCGGCTCTGGAAAACTATCTGGGGGATTCAAAATGGGGTTATATTGACAGCAGGGGCAGCTTTGTCATAGAACCGAAGTTTTCAGAGGCCCGAAGGTTTCAGCCCAATCAGCGGGCAGTAGTGGGCATCAGCGGAAAATACGGGATTATCAATAGTTCAGGCAAATATATTGCAGAACCTATATATGAAAATATTAACGAATACAGTGAAAAACTTGCGGTTGCACGTGAAAGCGGCGGGTATGTCGTACTGGATGAAAATGGAAATGCAGTTTCGGAAAAATATTACTACATAAGCGATTATAAAAATGGCAGGGCTGCATATTCTATAAAGAACCAGGACGGAACCTTGCTGTACGGCTATCTCGACGAGACTGGCGAGCCGGTTGTCGAGCCGGTCTATGAATCGGTTACGGATTTTGAAGCGGAATGTGCGGTGGTAAAACGGACTGATGGAAATTATGCGCTGATAGACAGGGACGGAAATTTGATCAGAACATTGGAATATAGTTATGTTGGAGGTTATTCCTCCGGAATGGCACGATTTGCCGTCGAAGAGGGCGATAAATACGGGTACCTGGACGGAGACGGCAACATAGCCATACCCCCCTCTTTTAAGTATGCAGGGGATTTCCGGGACGGCCTGGCGGTAGTCGATACTTCCCGGGAATATCCGGGTGAAAGAGTGGGCTTGATTGACATGACGGGCAAATTTGTAATACAACCCCGATATGCCGAGATTTTGCTGCTTGGGGAAGGCATGGTCGCGCTGGGTGTCCCGAAAATAGAGGATAACCCGTTTGCAGGCAACAAGTTCGCCCTTGCTAACGATAAGGGTAAGATCATGACAGAATTTATATTTTACAGCATTGAGCCGTTTAAAAACGGGATTGCGTGTGCAAGTGACAGTATGTCGACATTTTTTATCGATACGGAAGGGAAAAGAATAGATACACTGCCTTCCGTCGAGGGGACCGGCACCATGGAATTACTGGACGGCCTGGTCTACGCCGATATAGACAACAGGGCATTCTACATGAACGAGCAGGGAAGCGTCGCTTTCAGGCCTCTCTCCTGCGTTGTCGTTGAAGGCGGAATACGCGTTAACGAGGAAAAATTCAGGCCAAACAAGGATTATATTGTGTACTACCCTGTATTAAGCAATATGGAAAAGCCGGGTGTCGAAGAAAAGATAAATACAAAGCTCATGGATTTATGGACGGATATTCTTACAATTAGCGTAAAGCCGGCAGATGTTCTTGAGTACAATTACAGATGCGGGTTTTCAATAGCATGGAGCCGCAAAGACTTGCTGGTACTGAAAGAAACGGGTTACAACTATTATTTTGGATCGGCGCATGGCACTCCCGTACTTGAGTATGTGCATATCGATACCAGGTCCGGGAGCTTTCTACAACCTGGAGGACCTTTTTAAAAAGGGCAGCGATTACCTGGGAAGGCTTAGCGTAATTATCGGCGCCAAAATAAACAGGAAAGCCGAAAACGGACAGAATGACATGCTGTTGTGGTATGATTTATACGAGGGGATTAAACCGGACCAGATGTTCTGCCTGTCGGAGAATTCGCTGAACATTTATTTCAAGCCATACGAAATAGCTCCTTATGCCGCGGGATTCCCGGCATTCTCCGTATCTTTCGAAGAGATATCCGATATTATAGATAAAGATGGAGATTTTTGGCGTTCTTTTAATTATGATGCGTGAAATTAAGCAAGGTCTGTGTTTGCAGGGAGGTAAAGTGAAAATATCATGATAAACGCGAGTATCCTAAGGCTTATTTACCAGGCTGCCAGCATGCAGCGGTGGAATGATCATATACGGCCCCATAAAGGTTTTACCGAGCTGGACAAGCAGGCGCACAAGCTGTTTTACGCTTACGTCATCGGAAGGTTTGAGGAAGAAACGGCTGAAGTTGATTGGAACGGGCTTATCGAAGGTGCGATATTTGAATTCTTTCACCGTGTTGTGCTGACAGACATCAAGCCTCCTATCTTTCATATGCTGATGGAAAAGCACGGCGGGCAGATAAACAGGCTTGTCATGGACAGGCTTGCAGAGGCCGGGATAAACGACATACACCATGGTTTCGGGGAACGCATGGAGCGGTATTTTTTTGACCCCGGCTATTGCCGCCATGAAAAACGCATACTAAGCGCATCGCACTATTTTGCCACAAGTTGGGAATTTGAAATAGTGTACAAACTTAGTGAAAAATTTTATGGCATTGAAGAAACAAAAAGAAATATCGAAAAAGAAATTGAAGAGCACCAGGACATAGACGGGGTGCAAAAGCTCGTGTTCAGCCGCGGCGCCCTTGATTTTTTAAACCTGGTCGGCCAGCTGAGATTTCAGCAAAGATGGGCACAGACCCAGCGGGTGCCCGAGACGTCCGTCGCCGGGCATATGCTGGTTGTAGCGATGCTTTCCTATATGCTGACGCTCGGGCTTGATCCCTGCGACAAGCGGAAGTATAATAACTTTTTTGCCGGCCTGTTCCATGATATGCCTGAAGTCCTTACAAGGGATATCATTTCTCCGGTGAAAAACTCGGCGGCGGAAATAGCGGACCTGATAAAGACAATAGAGGACAAGCAGATGAAAGAGAAGCTTCTCCCGCTCCTGCCGGAGAGCTGGCGGCGCGAAATATGCTATTTTACCGAAAATGAGTTTGACGACAAAATAGTGGAGGATGGAAAGATAATAAACACAAGCACGGAAATAATCAATGAAAAATACAACCGGGATGAATTTTCACCGCTGGACGGCAGGATTGTTGAGTTTTGCGATAAGTTTTCGGCTTACATGGAAGCGTATCTTTCAATTAAGCATGGTATCATATCGCAAAATCTTGAAGACGGGTACAACGGCATATATGAAAAATTCAGAAAAACGAGGATAGCCGGCATGAATCTCGGGAGGCTTCTAGATTATTTCAGGCTGTAATAGCAGGATGATTGACCGGAATGGTATATATGAACAAGTATATCGGGTTTTATGAACTAAAGTCAATAAATCTTCCGGCGGTACCCTGGAGGAAGTTTACCGCGGACACCGTCCTCGACGGTAATTTGTTATGGACGGTAAGGGTGGCGCTGGAAGACGGAAATGACCTGAACCTTCCGAGAGCAGTCGGCGTACCTGCGGATGAGGCCGTAAAGAAGGGCATTTCATTTCTTGAGCAATACGGTGAAAACGGGATGGTTGTCTATTACCCGTATTTTATTGCTGAAAAGAGCGGCGTGACTTGACATTAACAGCCGCAGAACCGTGATTGAAGCGGTTGAAAAGGATTTATGGAATCTTGTGACTTATGGCAAAAAGAATGTATCGATTATTATCCCTGTTGAAAAGACAAGCCGGCTGCAAAAGCATTTGGCCGGTGATGCACGGCGTACGGGCCTGAACCCGTATATCGGCGGGATGGAGGTATTTGGGGACGATGCTTTTCTTAACCCTCATGAAATAGAGGAACTGGTTAAGAGCGCATCAATCATCCGAGGCAGGTTCAGGGACGAATTAAATGAAGGCAGGACGATATTGGCGGAATGGAGCTATGCATATAATACCGATACCAGTCATAAGCCGCTGGGCGAAAAGCACCTGGTGTTTTATGAATTGCGGGGAATTTGACTATTTTCAAGGACATGCGGGCATAGCGCAACTTAGGGCATAAAGCGGGTAAACCGGCGCCTGCACTAGTTACATATCAATAATCGCTGCGCTTTTTACATCGCAAAAAGTAATGCAGGTGAATATATTGGTATAGCAAGCTTATACATGAACGAAAATGAGGACTGTTATGACTGGGAAAAAAGACGGCGGCACCGGCAAGCAAAAAACTACCTGCAGGAAAATCAACAAAGGCAATATACGGCTTTCCGATTATATAGCGGCAATAATACCGGAAGGCTCGACAATCCAATTCGTACTGTACGAAGATTTCGATCACGATGGTTTAAATGAGGCGGTAATAGGCCTTTCACGGTTTGCACCATTGCCTCCCGATTCGGCGGTTTTAATTGTCAAAGCAAATGGTAAAGGCATAGAACATTGTTGGCTGCATTTCACGGATAACTCCGACCTGCCGGGGCGGGCGGGAATCATAGATAATTCGGCGGCAGCCGATACCGATGGCGACGGCTTCCCGGAACTTGTTGTTTCGACGAGTATTGAGCCATGAGCATGATATTGACATACATGTTTTTGACTGGGACGCGAATGGAGTACGCCGGGTATGGCACAGCAACAGGAGTTTTTTCCACGGCAGCATGGAGGTTGAGGATATAGACGGCGATGAAATAGCGGAGATTGTTGTCGAAAGCGGTACCCGGGAGGGCAGCGAAGTTCTCGCTCTAGACGAAACCAGTTACCATGTCAGGGACAGCTTCGCATATAAGTGGGACGGAAGGGTTTTCACGCCCAGGCCGTACCATGTCAGGATGCCATACGCAAGTTATAATAAGGCGGTTGAGTTTATTAGGGCAATATGGCTGCGCGATTACGGCCATGCTTATAAAATGGTTGTCATGCCGGGCTTTTTAGGATTGAAGGGGTTGGATGACAGCAGCATTAACGCTTTCAAATGCCATATTGACGCGAAGGTATTGCCCGTCCTGATGCGGAATCTTTCGAAGGGCAAACTTGTTCCGACGGAGCCTTATGATACCTGCTGCCAGTTTATAGGAGCCGAAGATTGCTTTACCGTTGAATTGGCGCGTAAAGAAAACACGCTGATGGTATACGGAATGATAATAACGAAAAGAATCTGAAAGGTTGCTGTGAAAATGGGCGGGCATGGCGTAAATTTGCGCCTGTACCCACCGTTTTTATAACAAAAAAATGATGCCGGGTATGCATGAAAAAGTCAGAACATGTGTTTGCATACAAAAGGGTATATGTTATAATATATACCGTATGAAACAGGAGGCAATATGGCGGAATTCAAGATCGTATCCGAATATAAAATGTGCGGTGACCAGCCGGAAGCTGTTGAAAGACTGGTAAAAGGGCTAAACAGGGGTTACAGGCACCAGACCCTGATGGGAGTGACCGGTTCCGGAAAAACCTTTACCATGGCGAATATTATCGAGCGTGTCCAGCGGCCTACGCTTGTCATTGCGCACAATAAAACGCTTGCGGCGCCAATTATGTGCCGAATTCAGGGAGTTTTTCCCGCAATAACTCGGTGGAGTATTTTGTAAGCTACTATGATTATTACCAGCCGGAAGCTTATATAGCCATCGACTGATACCTATATCGAAAAGGATTCTTCCATAAACGATGAAATCGACAAGCTGAGGCACTCCGCGACAGCGGCGCTTTTCGAGCGGCGCGACGTGATAATTGTGGCGAGTGTATCATGCATTTACGGCTTAGGCGATCCGGAGGATTATACGGACCTGATGCTTTCGCTGAGACCGGGCATGCAAAGAGGACAGGGACGATGTAATACGAAAGCTGGTGGATATCCAGTACGAGAGGAACGAGATAGATTTCAGGCGGGGAAAGTTCAGGGTCAGGGGTGACGTGCTGGAGATTTTCCCGCCGGATTCATCCGAGCGCGTGCTGAGGGTGGAGTTTTTTGGCGATGAGATCGAGCGTATTTCCGAGGTGAATTACCTCACCGGTGAAATACTTGGAACCAGGACTCATGCCGCGATTTTTCCGGCCAACCATTACGCCACGACCAGGCAGAAAATGCTGAGAGCCATAACATCGATCGAACAGGAACTGGACGAGAGGCTCCGGGAACTCAGGGAGCAAGACAAGCTGCTGGAAGCCCAGAGATTGGAGCAGAGAACGAGGTACGACCTGGAAATGCTCCGGGAGATTGGTTTCTGCCAGGGCATCGAAAACTACTCGAGGCATATCAGCGGCCGGGCTCCGGGCAGCCCCCCGTACACGCTGCTGGATTATTTTCCCGAGGATATGCTTGTGATTATCGACGAATCCCATGTTACCATTCCGCAGATAGGGGGCATGTACAACGGCGACCGGTCACGGAAGGAATCGCTGGTCGAATACGGGTTCAGGCTGCCGTCGGCATTTGACAACCGCCCCTTGAGATTCGATGAATTTGAGAGCAAAGTGAAGCAGGCCATATATGTCAGTGCGACGCCGGGCACATACGAGAAGCAGCATTCTCAGCAGATAGTCGAGCAGATAATCAGGCCGACGGGATTGGTGGACCCGGAAGTCATTGTGCGTCCTGTAAAAGGCCAGATAGACGACCTTATCGGGGAGATTGCCAAAAGGGTCGAAAAACAGCAACGGGTGCTTGTTACAACGCTGACAAAGAAAATGGCCGAGGACCTGACAGCATACCTGAAAGATCTTGACTTAAAGGTGGAATACCTGCATTCCGATGTAGATACGCTTGAGAGGATGGAGCTGATAAGAAACTTAAGGCTGGGCGTCTTTGACGTGTTGGTTGGCATAAACCTTCTCAGGGAAGGCCTTGATCTTCCAGAAGTTTCGCTCGTAGCCATACTGGATGCGGACAAGGAAGGTTTCCTGCGCTCCGAGACGTCCCTCATACAGACCATCGGAAGGGCGGCAAGGCATGTGGAAGGAACCGTCATAATGTACGCGGACACGGTGACCGATTCAATGCGCAGGGCAATCAGCGAGACGAACAGGAGAAGAAAAATCCAAATGGAGTACAACCTGGAGCACGGAATTACGCCGACGACAGTGCAGAAGGGCGTCAGGGACGTGCTGGAGACCCTCAGGACGGCCGAGGAGGAAGCAGAGTATTCATATGACCTTAAAGCCGGCGAAATGGAGCGAAGCCGAGATTTCGGCGCTTATGGAAAAGCTGGAGAAGGAAATGAGGGAAGCGGCAAGAGATTTGCAGTTTGAAAGGGCTGCTTCGCTCAGGGACAGGCTTCAGGAACTTAAAGGATTGAAATCTGCGCGCCGTTAGGAAGAGCGGCATCGAGGGCGTATAATATGGAACATTGAAGATGCAAGATGCCGAATTATGTTGAAATTGGTTGAAAAATAACACTACGTGATATAAAATTATAGTATAATAGTTAACAGATGCATAAGACGTATCAGGATTTGCTGTTTATTCTTCATGCAAAAAATGTAGCTCCCTTTATGTATCCGAACAAAACGAAAGAAAGGAAACTTGTCAAATGGGAGAACTAAAGAGTAAACAGTTGTTTATACTGATTGTGTCGGAAGCGCTTCATGTCATTTTATTTCTCTCATGTTTAACGGTTATTCTGGTCAGCGGAAACAAGCTCTTGGAATTGGTTATTCTGGCACTTTCTTTTTCGGTACTCGCAGCTAATACATTTCAGTTCATTGCAAACCGCTCAGCATTAAAAGAGACACACAAACTTCAAGATAACCCGGAACAGGAAGACAACTGCATATCATCAGGTGAATCCGAAGGCATAATCAAGGACATTGCTGAAATCGTGGAAAACAGCCGCAGTGAAATGGAGTTGTTAAAAAAGGATATTGACAGCTTAGGCGCCGATTCGGGAAACCTGATGGAAATGATGAAGGAGACTGCCGAAACATCCGAGAATATAGCGGCAGCGACACTGGATATTGTTGGTTCTGCGCGAAATATTACCAACACGACATCGCAAGGAGTACAGATAGCGGATGAAATAAACAAAAGGGCGCAGGAAATGAACAGCAGAGTGGTGACATCCCAGCAAAAGGCGTATCAAATATTTGCTGAAACGAAGCAGCAGCTTGAGAATGCTATCGAAGAGGCTAAAGTAGTGGAACAGATATCTGTATTATCCGAATCCATCATAAAGATAACCTCCCAAACCAACCTCCTTGCCTTGAATGCCAATATTGAAGCGGCCAGAGCCGGTGAAGCGGGAAAAGGATTTGCAGTGGTTGCCGATGAGGTGAGAAAGCTCGCGGAGCAGTCCAAGCTGACCGTATCAAAAATACAGCAGATAATAACCAAGGTTGAGAATTCTGTTAGCAATCTTTCGGTATGCTCCAACAAGATTCTTGAGTTTATGTCGACCGACGTAAACAGTGATTATGCCTCCATGCTGGATATAGCTAAAAAATATAGTAATGATGCTTTGTGTATTAGCGATATAGTAAATGGATTCGACCAAACATCCAAGGAGCTGCTTGCCTCAGTGGACAATGTACTCGCCTCCATTGACAGCATTTCTCTTGCTTCGAGCGACGGGGAAGACAAAATAAGAAGCATAAAGGCCGGCATAGACAGTATATCGGAAAAGCTCACAGGCATCCTTGAAAGACTTAGATACCGACGTGAGCGTCTAAAACAATAAATCAGGGGGGTTATTTGTATGGCAGAGTGGAAACTTAATATTTATGAAGTCCCGGGAAGGAAGATAGTGAATACCGAAGGAATCGGACAGGCTACCGCGAGCGACGTAAGGAAAGTGACCGAGTATGTTGTCAGCAAGGGGAAAAGCTTTGGGGGGAAATGGGGCTATATACCGATGATCGAAAAGATGGACCCTATTTTTGACGAGGAGACGCAGCAAGAATTTGCCAGGATGCATAAGCTTTGCGAGGAAGCCGGATGTATTGCGTTTGGATTCGTTGCGGGAGGGCTTGCCGCGATAAAGGTACAGGCAAAAAGGCACCAGCAGGCTTCGAAAGCCGAGGGTATTATCGTCGAATATTTCAGGACACGCGAAGAGGCCCTTGAATGGATGAAAACACTGGGACTGTGACCATCCGAAGGATAAGGGCTTGAGGGAAGTTTCCTCGAGGCCCTTTTATTTTATTTTCAGGGGGAAATGCTTCCTGCAGACTGCATGGATACCGGAGGGTCACAGTTGCTGTGAGAGGTGGATGACAGGCAATTGGTCGTCAAAGAGTAAAAAATAAAATAAAAAATATCGAACAAATGTTTGCATTTTCCTTCGGCATTGGTTATAATATGAAAGTGCATTTGTTAGAATGGATTTGAAAAGTTGATTTTCCAATAAGAAGAATTATGCCGATTTCGCAGGAAAAGGTGTAGCTGATGAGCAAGAGCAGTATATTTGTAAAGGGCGCAAGGGAGCATAACCTTAAGAACATTGACGTTGAAATACCCAGGGACAAGCTGGTGGTGATCACGGGACTCAGCGGTTCCGGAAAATCATCGCTGGCCTTCGATACCATTTACGCGGAAGGGCAGCGGCGCTATGTCGAATCGCTTTCCGCGTATGCAAGGCAATTTCTCGGGCAGATGGAAAAGCCGGATGTTGACTATATAGACGGGTTGTCGCCTGCCATTTCTATCGACCAGAAAACAACCAGCAGAAACCCCAGGTCTACCGTTGGCACCGTTACGGAGATATATGATTATCTCAGGCTTTTATATGCGCGCATAGGCGTGCCTCACTGCCACAGGTGCGGGAAGGTGATTGCGCAGCAAACGGTAGACCAGATGGTGGACGCCGTCGCCGGGCTGGAGGAAGGCGCGAGGATCCAACTGCTCGCCCCCGTTGTCAGGGGAAGGAAGGGCGAATACCACAAGCTGATAGACGACGCCCGCAAGAACGGGTACGTACGGATAAGGGTCGACGGTGAAGTGCGTGACGTCAATGAAGAAATCACGCTTGACAAAAACAGGAAGCATACGATTGAAATCGTGGTGGACAGGCTTATCATCAAGCCGGGAATTGAAAAACGCCTTGCGGATTCCATGGAGACTGCGCTGCGCCTGAGCGGAGGCTTATTGGTCGTGGATGTGGTCGGCGGGAGGGAAATGCTGTTCAGCCAGAATTTTGCCTGCACCGACTGCGGGATAAGCATCGAGGAGCTTACGCCGAGGATGTTTTCCTTTAACAACCCTTACGGCGCATGCCCGTCGTGCAGCGGACTGGGTACGCTTTTGGAAATAGACCCCGATCTCGTGGTGCCCGACCGTACAAAATCGCTGGAAGAAGGCGCTATAAAGGTGGGCGGATGGAATTTCGAAAACGGCGACAGTTATTCCAGGATGTATCTTAATGCCCTGGCAAAGCATTACGGGTTTAAAACGTCGACTCCGGTCAACAAGCTTCCGGACCATATCATGGACATAATACTTTATGGCACAAAGGGCGAAAAAATAAGGATAGAATATGACAGGGAATATGGAAGCGGGTCTTTCACGGCCCCGTTTGAAGGCGTCATCAACAGCATGCAGCGACGCTACAAGGAAACCCAGTCCGACGGGATGAAGCAGTACTACGAGGGATTCATGAGCAACAATCCCTGCCCGGAGTGCAACGGGGCAAGGCTTAAAAAGGAGAGCCTGGCTGTGACGGTAGGAGGACTGAATATTTATGAGCTGACCTGCAAGCCCGTGGAAGAAATAAAGAAATTCTTCGATAACCTGGTTCTCTCCGAGCGGGAAAACATGATCGCGCACCAGATCTTGAAGGAGATTAATGCGAGAATCGGTTTCCTTGCGGATGTCGGGCTGGATTACCTGACGCTGGCCAGGTCCTCCGGGACGCTTTCAGGTGGGGAAGCGCAGCGCATAAGGCTTGCCACGCAGATAGGATCCGGCCTGATGGGAGTGCTCTATATCCTTGACGAGCCCAGTATAGGTTTGCACCAGCGGGACAACGGAAGGCTCCTGAAGACTCTTGCCAGGCTGAGGGACCTGGGAAATACGCTCATAGTGGTGGAGCATGACGAGGAAACCATGTACGCTGCCGACCATATCATAGACATGGGGCCGGGACCCGGCATCCATGGCGGATATGTCGTCGCACAGGGCACCATAGATGAAATAAAGGCGTGTGAAAATAGCCAGACAGGCTTGTACCTGAGCGGTAAAAAGTCGATCGAGGTGCCGGCGGAGAGGCGGAAGCCGAACGGGAAATGGCTTAAAATAATCGGAGCCAGGGAAAACAACCTTAAAAGCATAAATGTTGATATACCGTTAGGCGTGTTTACGGTAGTGACCGGCGTATCGGGCTCGGGAAAAGTTCCCTTATCAACGAGATACTTTATAAAAAGCTCGCTGCCGAGCTTAACGGCGCCAGGACCAGGGCGGGCAGCCACGATGCGATTCTTGGGACAGAGCACCTGGACAAGGTGATAAATATCGACCAGTCCCCGATAGGCAGGACGCCAAGGTCCAATCCGGCGACTTATACGGGCGTTTTCGACCTGATCAGGGAAGTGTACGCGAGCACGGCGGAGGCCAAAATCAGGGGCTACAAGACCGGCAGGTTCAGTTTCAACGTCAAGGGCGGCCGGTGCGAGGCATGCAGCGGTGACGGGATTATCAAGATTGAAATGCACTTTTTGCCGGATGTCTACGTCCCATGCGAGGTATGCAAGGGAAAACGCTACAACAGGGAAACCCTGGATGTCAGGTACAAGGGGAAAAACATCTGCGGATGTGCTTGAAATGACCGTGGAAGATGCGCTGGAATTTTTCAGGAATATTCCCAAGGTCAGGAGAAAGCTGGAGACTCTCTATGACGTCGGGCTGGGTTATATAAAGGTGGGACAGCCGTCAACCACGCTGTCGGGCGGCGAAGCCCAGAGGATCAAGCTGGCTTCCGAGCTTTCAAAACGGGCGACCGGAAGAACGCTTTATATCCTTGATGAGCCTACTACCGGCCTCCATATGGCCGACGTGCACCGGCTTGTAAATATTCTTCACAGGCTTCGTCGACGCCGGCAATACCGTTATTGTTATTGAGCACAACCTGGATGTGATAAAAACTGCGGACCACATCATAGACTTGGGACCGGAAGGCGGCGGAAGGGGAGGCTATGTGATAGCCGAGGGCACCCCGGAGGATGTCGCGCGGATGGAGCAGTCTTACACTGGACAGTTTCTCAGAAAGGTACTGAGAGGGGTTTGAAATAAAAAAAGCTCGAAATGATCGAGCTTTTTCAAGTATATTTTCGGATATCCGCTTTTCCAAAGACCTATTTGGGGTCGCAGAATACACGACCGCGCGGGCATACGAATAATAAAAGGAAAACGAGTATGAAGAACAAAATGGCGCAGTCATCATTAAAAAAGCTGCCGAGCACTCCTCCCCTGTCCGACATTAAAAACACCTCCTCATGTCCCTGCACAATCATGGTAATCATTTACTTATCGATAGTATAAATATATTCCGGCACGAACCAATAGGTTACAGAAAAAATAGCCAATAATGCAGATTTGGCTTGAGAGTATGAATACGGGCATATAGGCTGCATATCTATTTTAGGATAAGTCAAGCGCTAACCTTCCAAAGCGGGGAAATTAAAAAAATAAAGATTGACATAACGTCTTGCTCGATTATAATAATAATTGAACTGTAACAATAACACATAAAGTAACTATAACATTTATCATGAAAATCGTTTCAACGATATTTGCATGGGAATAATAAAGTCACAGGTATGGGAAAGAAGGGGTATAGCCTATGATTGAACACAGTATTGTTCCTGTCGGAGACTCGGCAATTTCCGTAATTCTTGGGGATCGAATCGACCCTGATCTTAACAAAAAAGTGATTGCTCTGCATCAAAGCTTAATGCAAGCAATATAGAAGGATACATAGAATCCGTACCGTCATACCGTGCGCTTTTAGTATTTTATGACGTACGGGTGACAACTATAGGAGAATAACCAGGCAAGTACGCAAAATATTAAAAAGGCTTTCCGCAGAAACAGAATATAAATCCCGGACTTTTCGGATACCGGTTTGTTATGGCGGAAATACGGACCTGATTTGGATGCCGTTGCCGCACATGCAGGGATATCAAAAGAGGAAGTAATCGTTCGTCATACCGCACGAAATACCTGATATATATGCTGGATTTTTGCCCGATTTGCGTATTTGGGCGGACTTGATCCGTCGCTCGAATGCAAGAGTTTCAAATCCGCGCAGCAGTATCATGCCGGGGAGCGTGGGAATAGCGGAAAGCAAACCGGGATATATCCGATTGCTTCTCCAAGCGGCTGGCACTAATCGGGTG
>JBMNKL010000001.1:0-889230 GCA_050952225.1 Acetivibrionales bacterium | reverse complement strand
GGCTTGAAGGCGATATTTGAGCACATAGGTGGAGTGCCGCCAAGGATATGGTTTGATAATGCCAGCACCATAGTAGCTAAGGTAATAAAGGGCGGAGGCAGGAACCTGACAGATGATTTCATGCGTTTCATGGAGCATTACCGTTTCAAAGCAGTATTCTGCAATGTAGATGCCGGGCATGAAAAAGGCAATGTGGAGAACAAGGTCGGCTATCACAGGAGAAACATGCTGGTGCCGGTACCACGTTTTGAAGACATTAGTGAATTCAACAAAGAACTCCTGATTAGGTGTGAAGAAGATGCCAAAAGGCAGCATTACCGAAAGAACGGTACGATCGAAGAGCTATACAGGGATGATAAGGCAGCCCTGCTGGAGCTGCCCAAGACAACTTTTGATACAAGCAAATACATAACAGTGAAGACAAACGGATATGGCAAATTTCTGCTCAACAAAGGCCTGCACGAATATTCCTCAGCGCCAAAATTCGCAAACAAATATGTACTGGTCAGGCTGACTGCCTTTCATGTAACAGTGCTTGACGAAAGCCATCGGGAGATAGTGCGTCATGAGAGACTCTCTACGGCGACTACAAGCAGCAAAGCATGCAATGGCTGCCATATCTGACTCAGCTGGCACGGCGACCGGGGGCATTGAAATACACAGGTATATATCAGATGCTGCCACAGCCTGTGAAAGAATACATGGAAGAGCTAAGCAAGCAAGACAGAGGGAAAGTATTAAGAGTAATTGCTGATCTGACACAGAAGAGCAGCTTCGAAAAGGCCATTAAGACTGTCAGTACTGCCCTGTCCTATGGTGCTGCCGATGTGGACAGCCTGATAAATCTGCACAGATATTTGTATGAAAAAGTGCTGCAGCTGGAGCCGATACATTTGCCCGAGCATATACCTCACTTAAACAGATATGTGCCTGATTTTATGGCATATGACAGAAGTCTCAAGGCAGGTGAAGAAAAATGCTGACATCTGATATTGCAGCATGTTGCAGAAGGCTTCGCCTCAGCCGGAACATAGTGGAGATGTCAGGTAAAATACAGGCAGTCAGCCACCAGGAATACCTGCTTAAACTTCTTCAATCAGAGATCCGGCATCGTGAAGAACTGAAGAAAGACAAACTGCTGAAAAAAGCAGGTTTCTATACCATAAAGACATTTGAAAGCTTCCGGTTTGATGAAGTAAAGCTGCCCAGTGGCGTTACTCCGGAATATCTTAAAGAGTGCGAGTTTATCGAAAACAAACACAATATCGTCATGTACGGCAATGTGGGCACAGGAAAGACGCATCTTTCAATTGCTTTAGGTGTAGAGGCCTGCAAGAAGGGATTGGAGGTGAGATTTTTCAGGACATCAGCGCTCGTGAAATTCCATTTTTGGGCAGCTTCTTTTGCGGTCATATACTCCATTATTTCACACCTCTAAAGTGTATAATTACCCAAAAATCTTATATTCGTAAATGCGAATAATTTCAAGGAGAGTTACTATTCTCCATCATAATCTTTACATCCATCCTGTCTCCTCAACCTCTATGAAAAAAGGCCGTTATCTAATCTGTCAACTCAACCCTACCAATTTTTGAGTTCTAATTTTACCCCAAAATACCTCGTCGATATGTTACCATGTACGTATTCTAGCCCTTTAGCTCGAGTAGACAACTTGGATGTAATTTTTGAAACCCGCTTAAATAAACACTTACAGCTTTGTAATCAATACCACGCACTCAACGTGCCCCGTCCAGGGGAAAAGATCCACCGGCTGGACTTCCGCCGCCCTATATCCCTGAGCATCCAGGTATTTCAGGTCGCATGCCAGCGTAGCAGGGTTGCAGGAAACGTATACAATCCGGTCCGGCCGCATATCGGCGGCTATAAGCCGCAGCAGCGATTCATCGCAGCCTTTGCGCGGCGGATCGAGCACAACCACGTCGGCATTGATACCCTTCCGATACAGCTCAGGTACTGCCTTCTCCGCCTCTCCTTCGATAAACTCCACGTTGCCCGCGCCGTTTAACTCCGCATTTTTGCGGGCATCGTTCACGGCAGCCGTTACTACCTCCACGCCGTAAACCATCCTTGCCCTCGATGACAGGAAAAGCGAAATCGTCCCAATCCCGCAATACAGGTCAAAAACGGTTTCCGATCCGTTCAGGCCGGCAAACTCAAGCACCTTGGAATAAAGCACCTCTGTCTGCGCGGTATTCACTTGAAAGAAAGACCCGGGCGATATCATAAAAGTGTAATCCCCTATTTTTTCGGCAATGCTTTCACTGCCGTATACAAGGATATTCTTATCCCCCATTATTACATTTGTATTGGCGGTATTTACATTGAGATAGACGCTCTTTACCCTGGATGAGCCGGAGTTTTGAAAAGCAGTCCCTTTGGAACCGGTCCCGTCAACCAGCCTTTTAACCAATTCATCCACATGCGGCAGCGTATCGCCGTTGATGACAAGTATAACCATTATTTCGCCGGTATTAAACCCGACACGCGTTATAATATGCCGTACCAGTCCCTTTCCAGTCTTCTCGTCATATGCCGGTATTCCCTTTTCCATCATGAAGCCGGTGACAAGTTTTCTTATCCTGTCACTTTCCGCGTCCTGTATCCGGCATTCCTCCGAGCCGATTACCTCGTGGGAACGCGGCGCGTAAAAGCCCGTGACAATCCTCCCGTCTGCCGACGCCACGGGATACTGGGCCTTGTTCCTGTAATTGTACGGGCTTTTCATCCCTATCGTATCCCGGACCTTTACATCATCAAGCCCGCCTATCCGCTCAAGGCTGTCGCGCACAAGTTTTGTTTTAAAGGCGAGCTGCGCGTTATAATCCATGTGCTGCAGGCTGCATCCCCCGCAGCGTTTGAATACACTACAGAAAGGAATAACCCTGTCAGGCGAGGGTTTGAGGACTTTGAGCAGCTTCCCTACAGCGTAAGTTCTCCTGACCTTTATTATTTTAAGCTCTACCTGTTCTCCCGCCAGGGCGCCGTCCGTAAAAACGGCTAAACCATCTATCCTGCCTACGCCCAGGCCTTCATGGGTCATGTCCGTTATATCCACAACATAATCACGGTTTTTCACAACCATCGGCACGTCGTTCACCCCCGGCTTTACTTGAACCGATACCTCTATTTTATCCCTTATAGCGGTAAACTTGTCAAGGGGACAAACGCGCAGGAAAAGTTGGCAGGATTGCTGCCGGGGTATCTTCACCCGGCATGTTTAAGGAACATATCCCACATTTCAATTTCTTTTGAAAATAAGGATCTGACTTTTTCGTTGGTATTATTAATATCTGATTTCCTATTTTTCGAAACATAGAGCCTTAAAAACATGATTTTAGCAAGCTCCCATCCTTCTTGCAGTTCTTTGCAGTATTTTATAAGAGAGCTTCTGATTTCCGGGCTTAAAATTTCATCTCCCAATGCCTGTATCAGCAGTTCGTTTGCAATATGCCTGTTGCTTATTTGAAAAAACCGCAAAGAAGTAAGGTCACGCGTATAGCCTTTGGCAAAATCCTCTTCACCTAGCTCCCAGAAATTCACCGGCATTATATTATTATTAATCTCGTCAATTATTCTTTGAGCATTTCCTTTTACTTCATCAATCGATAATTCGAATTTCTCTATGTTTTCGGGGAATTTATACGACATCACATGCGGCTCACGCGGAAAATTTGATATTGAATCTATTAACCTGTCTTCAGGAATTTCAAACTCGTCATATCCATACGAGTTTCTTTCAAAAACATAAACCGCTCTTTTTTCATCGTTAATTCCATTAATGAATGAATAGTGAGCCCAGTGATTTCTTTTCCAGCTGATGGTATTAGGCAGCCAATAGAATAAATCTACTCCCAGCAGGATTAATTTATTTTCCTCTATAAGTCCTTTCAATATATCAAAATAATTATCTCCGCTTTCAAAATTCAGCGGTTTATAATCGTTGAACAACATACTTCTATATCTTTCGTAATGCTTAACTATAGGCCATAATTCCAAATGATTATACTTTATCCCTGTAGGTGTCTCCTCATCAATAACCAAATAGGAGTAGTCATTAAGTATAGCGGCAAAATAGTAACTGGGTTCTAAAGATATTAACAATGAAAACATCGTGCTATATGCACAATTAAGCCAAAACAATCCAAACGGTTTAAAATTTAAACTCCTCTTCATATAATACCTCCGACATTTCAACAAGTATCGACATAATAATATAACATTTTTTCAATATTATACTATTATGTTAATTGATGCATATCTAATTTAGCACATAATATCACATATTTCAACAGTCATTTAGGTGTCCTTTTCCATGTGCAAATCACGCCATATGATATACATCACGCCGATGCCGCTTCCGGCAGGAAAGTGGATTGCAAAAAACTGCCTTGATTTCCGCCGCGAAAAATGCATTTGCTTCTATTCTCCGGCATATTTGAGGAACATATCCCACATTTCAATTTCTTTTGAAAATAAGGATTTGGCTTTTTCATTAACATTACTAATAACCGATTCCTCATATTTCGATAAATAAAGCCTTACAAAATTGTTTTTGATTATATCCCATCCTTTTTGCAATTCTTTGCAATAATTTATAAGAGAGCTTCTGATCTGCGGACTTAAGATTACATCTCCCAGTTCCTGCATCAGTAATTGGTTTGCAATATGCCTGTTTTTTATTTGAAATAACCGCAAAGAAATAAGGTCACGCATATGGCCTTCAACTATATCTGCTTCACGCAATCCCCAAAAATATACCGGCAGTATATTATTATTAATCTCGTCAATTATTCTTTGGGCATTTCCTTTTACTTCATCAATCGATAATTCGAATTTCTCTATGTTCCCGGATGGTTTATAAGACATTACATGCGGCTCTTGCGGAAAATTTGATATTGCTTTTATCAGCCTGTCTTCAGGAATTTCAAACTCATTATATCCGCTTACATTTTCATCAAAGGCATAGACAACTCTTTTTTCATCGTCAATTCCATTAATAAATGAATAATGAATCCAGTGGTGTCTGTTCCAGGTGACACTATAGGGAATCCAATAAAACAAATCTACTCCCAGCAGGATTAACTTTTTTTCCTCTATAAGTCCCTTCAATATATCGAAATAATTATCTCCGCTTTCAAAATTCAGCGGTTCATAATCGCCGAACAGCATACTTCTATATCTTTCGAAATGCTTAACTATAGGCCACAATTCCAAGTGATTATACTTTGTCCCTGTAGGTGTCCCCTGATCGATAACCAAATAGGAGTAGTCATTAAGAAGAGCGGCAGAATAGTAGCTGGGTTCTAAAGAAATTAACATTGAAAACAGCATGTTATATACACAATTAAGCCAAAACGTATTAAACGGCTTAAAATTTAGACTTCTCTTCATTAAATCCCCTCGTTTCCTAATTACTGTTATAAAAACTCCGGTAAATTTCGACAATTATTGACTTATTTATGGTAATATAACATATTTATGCTTCATTGTAAAATCTTTCTTGCATAGTCTATCATAAAGTACTGCATATTTCAATAGTCTTTTATTTGTCTTTTCAATTGAATATAAGAACTTTACGCGATATAATATACAACACAAAACACCAGTGTTTATCAGGCTATTTGGAATGTTATATTTCATTATCAGCTCCGGGCCCAGTGATACTGCATCGATATTGATTCCGCTGAGAATGCTGTATATTTTGATGTGAAAGGATGAAGAAGAATGCATATCAGGAACGCAGAAATTGATGATTTGCCGGTTATTATGAAAATTTACGAAAAAGCCAGGATATTCATGAGGAATAATGGAAATCCTACACAGTGGGCATCAGGATATCCAAAGGAAGAAATCATCAGAAAGGATATCGCTGATAGAAATTTATATGTTTGCATAGAGAATGACACTATCGTGGGAGTATTTGCATTTGTTATCGGTGACGAGCCTGCCTATCAAACTATCAAACAAGGAAACTGGCGCAGTTCAATGCAATATGGAACAATTCACAGGATAGCATCAGACGGAAGCACAAGGGGAATTGCAAAAAGCTGCTTTGATTTCTGCAGTAAAAAATGCAATTACCTGAGGGTTGATACCCATAGGGATAACAAACCAATGCAGGCAGCCATAAAAAAGTATGGTTTTCAGAAATGTGGAATTATCCGTATCCAAGACGGCACTGAAAGAATAGCATACGACTACCTGCCGGAATAACAGGCTCGCAAGCAGAGAGGGGCTGTGGAGCAACCTGTATCCTTGTTCCCTATATCTGTTTTTTCCAGCCCCGGGTCTGTTGCATATGCACGGATGCCGGCAGCTGCTGGCGGTCGTTTAAACCTTTGGCAAACAGGATGCTGCATCCGGTGCCCCCTTATTCAATTGACAGGCTCGTATCCGAACCAGCCCCATGCATGCCAAAACTCCAGGCTTCCGGACAAAATCATCGATATGATTATTCCAAGGACAAAGCAGGCAGTAAACAGCGCCAGGGAAAACAGCGCCACTGAGCGGATGCGCCTGTTTGCTTTAGCAGGTAGCTGCAGATTTACGCCGATGGACGGAAGTACCGGTCGGCCGGAAGCAGCCGCTATGGTATTTTGATGGAAACGGCCGTAAGAACGCATGAGCTGACGGATGAATGCGGCGAAATAAATGCAGCCTGTTGCCGACAGCACGGAAAGCGCAGCCAGCGACAGTCCGAACACCACTGCGGGAAAATGAGGTATGCGCGGAATAAGTGACCAGGGATTTGCATAGCTGACCAGGCATACCGCCATCACCGCGTTGCAAACAGAAAAGGCTGCCATAATTAGTTCCCAGGCCATAAGCAAAATAAAGAAGGCACCTGCAAAAAAGTCAATAACACCCAGTCCTATAACTGTAGTTACCTTCCTCCCCCCGCTTCTTTTATGCTCACCAACGCACTCAAACTGGGAAGCAAGTAAAACAGGATCGCCCAGTTTAGCAGCAATCTCCTCTTCAGAAAAACCGTCTGCCATTTTGAAAGCGAAGTGCTGCTCGTACTCGCTTATAATATCGTCAGTATCAGTAACGTTGTTCTTTTTAAGTTCATTGGCAAGTTTCGTCAGGAACTCATTTCTTGTCATTATCATCATCCTCCAATAATTTCTCTATCTTTTTAGCAAAATCCAGATACTCTGCACGTTCTTTTTCATATGTCTCCCGTCCAAGGCTTGTAAGCGAATAGTACTTGCGTGGAGGCCCCCCGCTTTCCTCCTGCATATAAGTAGTCAGCAGGCCTTCACTTCTTAGTTTTCTCAAAATCGGGTAAACTGTACCGTCAGCAATGTCGATGTGGCTTGACAGGTATTCGGATATTTCATATCCATAGCAATCATGTTTTTTCAAGAGCGATAGCACGCACAGTTCCAGCACACCCTTTTTGTATTGTATATTCACAGGCTCCCTCCCTTATTATTAATCAGTAGAATACGTTAGCTACTATTGTATTATATTCAATAGTAGCTAATATGTCAATGGCTGTCAGGCTTTTTTTTAATAAAAAAGAAAAATTGCCTGGAAACTTCAACACGGCATTAGATGAGACAAGGACATTTGGCCCGCCAAAGTCCGCCTCCGGTTGAAAGGGCATGCAATTAGACTGCTTTTTAGATTGAAATCCTCCAAACCGCCCTGCCTGAATCTTCATTCACAGTTACAGCGGGACTGTATCCTTTGTCAATCAGCCCCAGCCATATATGACATGCGCAAATACCAATATCCACGTCCGGATATTCCCATTTGAAATGCTTATACCCAACAGGCACAGCAACAGTAATTGTTTTAAAATTATCCTCGAAGCCAAACCGCCACATTTGTGAGTTTGTAGCAGATGGCGCTTTTCTCCCCAGGTCCAGGGCATACAATATGTCATCTGGTATTCTGTAATAATCACCGGGATTCTCAAGCAGTTCTTTAATCTCTTTACGCCTGGAGCTTAAAGTTGTTTTCGCAATTCTGTCAACAAGGCGAAGCCCTTTATCTTCATAATAACCCAGGGGTGAGATGCATATTGCTCTCCTGCCGGTGGTTGCACCTTTTGTATATCCGCAGCCCATATTTGATTCTTTTAGTTGATCCGTGGATTGCAAATGAGGCATCAAACGCTCAAGCTCCGATAGTTTATAGTACCCGTACCAACAGGTGGAAATACCCTTGCTGTGCGCGTAGAGGACCAAAAGCTCTCCTGCAAAGCCTGCCTTTGAAATTGAAACCACATCAGTTTCAGCAATAAATGCCACATTATCCGGCGGAGATTTTATAACTGTATAAAGAGCTTTTGTAGGGTCGGCATTAAAAAACCTGATCTCTGCATCATGATCAAAGGGAACCGGCATTGATTCTGCAAAAGCCTTTATGGATTCCATGACCTCGTCATCAACAGGAACCATTTTGTAGCTGCGTACAGACCGACGTGAATCAATAGTACTCTTTATGGGAAACAGCCAGGTCACACTTAACACCTCCGGCAAGTTATCTATGTCAAAAGCTGTTTTGCATCACTTTTATTGAGCTGCACAATTTGACATCCGTTAACAGAGGTCATTTATTCGATTCCAAGTGCGGCTTTCCAGTCAGTTTCCCTGAAGCCCACCAGGACAAATCCGTCGCCGATAAGAATAGGCCGCTTCACAAGCATACCGTCTGATGCCAGCAAGCTATACTGTTCATCCTCGCTCATGACCGGGAGTTTGTCCTTTAGCTTCAGTTCCCTGTACAGCAGTCCGCTTGTATTGAAGAATTTCCTCAGTGGCAGGCCGCTCTTTTTATGCCAATCCTTTAATTCCCCGATTGTAGGATTATTTTCCTTGATATGCCTCTCCTCAAAGGCTGCGCCGTTTGCCTCCAGCCACTTTTTGGCCTTCTGACAGGTGGTGCATTTCGGGTAACATATAAATATCATAATGTGCCTCCATCCTCCCTTGTTTACATAATAATACCACCATATTTTGAATATTACTAATGCGGGCCGGATAGTTTTGGCTGCATGCCCCGGGCAAACTCTGACAAACCTTCCGTCAGGCGTTTTTCAAAAGCTCCTTTGCATAATTCGGCAAAGCAAAACAGCCCTTGTGTAGATCAGTATTGTAGTACCTGGTCTTTAAGCCAAGGGAATCCCAACTTGTACTTAAATCAGCGATTGGATCAAGCCCTTTAGAAGCAAATCCAAAAAGCCAATGACCCGACGCATAAGTTGGTATATGTGCCTGGTAAATCAAAGCTATGGGGAAAATCGATTTTATCTGCTTATGAGCTTTTTGCATAGCCAAGACATCATCCGGGTAATAAGGACTTTCATGCTGATTTACCATAATACCCGATGCCTTCAATGCTTTGAAGCAATTTCCGTAAAACTCCCTGGTGAACAGATTTCACCTGGTCCAAAGGGGTCTGTTGAGTCCACTATTATTAAATCATATTCATTATTTTTTCTGCTGACGAATTTAAAACCATCCTCATAATATATGTGTACCCGCGGATCATCAAGCTTACATGAGGTTTGGGGCAAGATATTCCCTGCAAATGTCCACTACGAGTTTATCTATCTCCACCATATCAATTCGTTTTATTGAATCATATCTTGTAAGCTCTCTTACAACTCCGCCGTCGCCTGCCCCAATAACAAGAACATCACGGATTTCCGGGTTTACAGCCATAGGTATATGCGTCATCATCTCATGGTATATAAACTCGTCCTTTTCAGTGAACATCAGATATCCGTCCAGCACTAAAATCCTGCCAAAGTCATAGGTATCAAACACATCTATACGCTGAAACTCACTTTTCAGGCTTATTACCGGCTTTTCAATCTTAATGGAAAAACGGGCATTCTTTGTATGATATTCAGTAAACCACAAATCCATATTATACCTCCACAATAAGAATATTTTTCAGCTTCATATTCCTGAGTGCCCATGAGCAGTACTATCCCTTGTCGAAAGTCCTGCCTACAGAGTCGTAAATATTCATACCGCTGAAGATCTCAATCATTTCTTTCCGGAGACTGTCTATGATTTCGAGTCTCTTTTCAGGAGGCAGCTCGTATACATCCTGATTGAAAAGATAGTCTTGCAGTTCTATCTCCTTAACTCAGCATTTTTGTATGGAATGTATTGGACTGATACACATTCACATCAACAGCATCATATTTTCTTAAAGTACTATCATCTATATAATCCTGTATTGATTTTATATTATGATCTATATAGTATTTTTTCCCATGTATGTCCCGGGTGAATCCCCTCACCCGGTAATCTATAGTTATTATATCTGAGTCAAAGCTGTCTATTAGAAAATTTAATGCATTTAAAGGAGAAATCATACCACAGGTAGATACATCTATGTCCACCCGAAATGTGGAAATAGCATTATCAGGGTGATATTCCGGATAGGTATGAACGGTTATATGACTTTTATCCAAATGGGCATGCACGGTTTCGTTCTGTATAAGCATGCCGTCTAATTTGCCTTGATTGCAGGTTTCATCTATTTCATTGGGAAGCAGTTGCCCTTCTGCTATCAATAAGTTTACAGAAGCCCCCTGAGGCTCATAATCCTGTTTGGAGATATTCAAAATATTGGCTCCTATAATTTCAGAAACCTTGCATAGAATATTTGTAAGTCTCTCTGAATTATACTGCTCGTCTATATACTCAATATAATCATTCTTCTCTCTTTCTGTTTCAGCATAGCATAGGTCGTAAATGTTAAAGCTGAGGGTTTTTGTAAGATTGTTAAAACCATACAAGGTTAACTTTTTCTCCAACCCCGATCTCACTTCCCTTCTGATTTATTTTTAAAAAAGTAAACTTTTTTCGGTTTCCCTGTTTTTAACCATACTTTTATGCAAACAAAAATATAACAAAAATATCATCTATTGAAAAAGCCATTTTTAATAATTTATCCGCAGACTCAGATAATTTTTCATATGTTTACATAAATAGTGCAAAAGCTCATAGAGTGATGTGTTTTAGAATTACAAACCAAAAAACACGAAAAAGGAGCTTTTACCTTTATACACCTATTCTGTGCATTAGCAGCATTATTATATAAAATAAAAGACCGCCAATCAAGAGGACTTTTTAGAAAATTTCTATACATAAAAGGGGCTGTAATTGCTACAACCCCTGGAATTTACATCTGCCTGCAGGAAAATTATCCGACTTGGGTTGTAAGGAATATTTGCAAGGACATCTGTTCAATCTGATCCAAAAGTTCCTCAAGTTCATCAACATGACTGTCTTCGTCGTTTAGAATTTTTACAAGGATATCCTTTGTTGCATGGTCACATACCTCGGCTGCAAGCGCTATGGCATCATTATAGGCTTTGATTGCGCTTTCCTCCGCAGCCAGGTCATATTCTATCTGCTTTGGCACATTCTCCCCGATATTGATATTATTAAGTTTGGTTACGATAGGTTTTCCGCCGAGAAACAGAATCCTTCCGATAAGTTGTTCGGCGTGTTTCATCTCTTGTATTGACCTCTTCTCAAAGCCTTCATGTAGCTTGCTATAGCCCCAGTCTTCGCACATCTCCGCGTGTACGATGTACTGATTGATGGCCGCAAGTTCGTCTGCAAGTAAGGCATTCAGGGTTTCAATAAGTTTTGGATTTCCTTTCATGACTAAATCTCCTTTTTTTTAGAATGATCCGATAATTTTGCCCGGTTTTTGATTCTAAGAATTTTTACTGCCTTTATTGCATCGGCACAAAGATGCAAGGTGCGGATTCAATTTGTGTTCAAATGCTGATTGTATAGTAATATCTTACCTGTTTTAACTCCTCCTTTTATCAACCATTATATTTACCACAAGCTTTTGTGCCTGCCCGCCAAAATGCTGTAATTGGTTTGTTTTCCCTGGAAATTTCAATTTCATTATGAATTAGGGTCTAAAACATCCCTTAACGCATCGCCAAAAAGGTTGAATCCAAGCACTACTATCATTATCATAAGCCCCGGGAAAAAGGAAATCCACGGCGCCTGGTCAAGCAACCCTTTACCGCTGTCCAGAATAACTCCCCAGCTGGGTTGAGGCGGCTGGGCCCCAAGTCCCAAAAAGCTCAAAGATGCTTCAATTACAATAGCTTTCGGCAACTCCAGGGTTGCCATTACAACCACTGGCGTTAACGCATTGGGAAGAATATGCCTGAAAATAATCCTCGCGTCACTCATACCGAGGACCCGGGCAGCTTCAACAAATTCCCGCTGCTTAAGCGACAGGAATTGCCCCCTCACCACCCTGCAGTATCCTGACCAACTGGCTAAAGCAATGGCTATTATAACATTTTGAAGCCCTGAACCTAGTGCGGAAATGAACGCTATGGCCAGAAGGGTCGTGGGGAAAGACCACGCTATATCGGTAACGGAAGTAATAATGTAATCAACAACACCGCCATAATATCCCGCGACAGCTCCCAATACAGTACCTATTACCAGTGAGAAGGCCACCGCTACAAAAGCTACTTCAAGAGATATCCTGGCGCCGTAAACTATCCTTGTGAATATATCCCGGCCAAACTCATCAGTTCCGAATATATGCTCCCGTGAAGGAGCCTTTAACACGGCGGATATATCCGGGCTGTCGTAGTCAAAGGAGGTCAGCCAGGGCGCAAATACAGCCGTGAAAATAAACAGGAAAATGATAGTGACGCCTATTACCGCACCCTTGTGTCTGAAAAGCTTTTTCGCAAAATCTGCAAATACGCCCTTCTTTCCCTGTTTATCCTCTTCTACGGCTTCACGTTCAAGCCACTTTTTATCAGTATAGATTTCTATATCCTTGCTCTGATATGCTTCCACACTTATCACCTTCTATGTCACAAATTCAGCTATATCTTATCCGTGGGTCAACAACCGCATATAATATGTCCGCCAGAATATTTGCCTGAATGATTGATGAAGTCAATACTATCATTGCGCCTTGAACAACAGGGTAGTCTCTTGCCAAAATTGAATCTACCATTAACCTGCCTATCCCCGGGATGCTAAAAATAATCTCCAGGGCGACAGATCCTCCTATTATCCAGCCCAGCCTCAATCCCATGAGGGAGATGATTGGAATCAACGCGTTTTTTAGCGCATGGCTGTAAATTACTGTTTTCTCATAAAGCCCTTTGCTTCTCGCGGTTCGCACATAATCCTGCTTCAGGACTTCCAACATGCTGGATCTGACCATTCTCGCGGTTATGGCCGCATTTGTCAAACCGATCGCGAATGCCGGAAGGATAAGCTGCTTTATTGTCCCATCCCCTGAAATCGGGAACCATCTTAATTTGTATGCGAAAACGTATAAAAGCAGCATGCCCAGCCAAAACGTAGGGATTGCTATCCCCAGCAGGGAACCTGACATGCACAGGTAGTCAACAACCGTGTTCTTTTTAACAGCCGCTATCACCCCTGCGGGAATAGCAATAACAAAGGTAATTAAAAACCCAAGCAATCCAATCTGCAGTGTTACCGGCAGTCTCTCCCTGATCATTTCTTTTACCGGCCTGTCCTGAAGGATGGATATCCCCAAATCACCTTCAACAACACTTTTTGCAAACCTGAGATACTGGACTGCAAAGGGCTTATCCAGCCCATATTTCTGCTTTATGCTCTCATAAACCTCCGGCGTAGCATTTGGCCCTGCGATTCTGGAAACGGGATCTCCCGGCGCAAAGTAAAATATCGAGAAAACAATCAGCGTCATTACAATAATCACAGGCACCATCAAAACTATTCTTTTTATAATGTATTTCAGCATCAGCTACACTTCCTATTTAACTTCAATATCAAATCCATCATTATACTGAAGCATCCATGGATGATATTTGAAATTCTTTACTTCATTGCGCACAGCAATCATCTGCATTGGGATATAAATAGGAGCCCATACAGCCTGGTCAATCAGGTAGCGCTGTACATCCTTGTAACCCTCAGCCCTCTCTTCCCAGGTTGGTCTCTGGGCTGCAAACTTAATCAATTCGTCAGTCTTCTCATCAACCCACCTCGAGTGGTTTGGATAAGGGAACCTTTCGGAAAGCAGGAACCAGTCGAGTATATCCGCATTCGGCCAGCTGTATTCCCTTATAAACAGCTCCTGTTTCCCTTCTTTGAGCATATCAGCATAGCTGGCGGAATCATACAGTTGAATTTTTGCATCTATATTTACTTCTTTAAGCTGTACCTGGATAATCTCAGCCAATTTGCTGCTCTTGGATGAATTATCTGCCGAAAGAGTCAGCTCCAATCCGTCAGGATAGCCCGCTTCGGCCAGGAGCTGCCTTGCTTTCTCCGGATCATATTTATAGGCTAAATCTTCACTCTCTTCAAGGTATTCATCTTTAAGGGCGGGAGGAAGATAACCATAAGCCACCTCGCCGATTCCTCTGAACACAAACTGCAAAATTTCCTCACGGTTGAGTGCATGGTTAATTGCCCTGCGGACCCTCACATCGGTAAAGGGTTCCTTATCTGTGGCATAGGCAAGATACCCCAGCTTTGTCGCAGGCCTCTTGTGTACAGTAATGTTCTCGTTATTGTCGAGCTTTTCAACATACGTTTCAGGGACATTCCTCAAAAGATGAATGCCTCCTACCTCGAGCTCCATCATCCTGGAATTTTCATCGGGTATAATCTTTATCACTATTTTGTCAATCAATGCAGGACCCTTGTTTGACATCCAGTCAGGACCCCAGTTATATTCTTCATTTTTAACAAGGACCGTCTTATCCCCGGGTATCCACTCTTCCAACTTGTAAGGGCCGGTCCCGATAACAACCTTCTTACCATAATCATCGCCATATTTCTCATAGGCGTTGGCGGGATGGATTCCCGAGGCAGTACTTGAAAGGTTGAACAGGAGATTTGGGAACGGATAGTTTAAAACCATGTCAAAAGTATGCTCATCAACAATCCTGATTTCCTTGATTGCCTCCAAATCCCCTCTGAAAGGCGAAGCGGTATCGGGATCTTTGATGGTATCGATGGTCCACTTGACGTCCTCAGACGTAAGAGGTTTGCCATCGTGAAACTTAACATCTTTTCTCAGGTAAAAGGTCCATGTCAGGCCATCATTGGATACTTCCCACCGCTCAGCCAGTCCCGGCCTGTAGCCAAATTCGTAATCCCTGGTTACAAGCCTGTCATGTATATAGATTAAGGCATCGGAATACCAGGCTGTTTTTATGGTATCCATAATCTCCGAATCCTGGTCAAAACCTATAACCAGGGTTTTTTCAGAAGACCCGGAATCTCCCTTTTTTGAACATCCTGCAAGAACATTGCTTAAAAGTGCTAAAACCAAAACTATTAACAGAAACCTTTTGAAATTGTTTGTTTTCATTACTATATCACCCCTATCGAATCTTTTTCTGTATTTATATATTTCTTAATAACTTCTCAATCCGGTTTTATAAAACTTGATAAGTAATGATTTAATATAAATGACAACTTACATAATGATCAACTCCTATGCGCTTGATTTGCGGTTCAACCTCACTGCACTGTTCTGCCGCATACTTGCATCTCGTTCTGAACCTGCAGCCTGACGGTGGAGCAACCGGACTCGGCACTTCTCCTTCCAGTAAAACCTTTTTTTTATTCTTTCCGGAGCCTGAAACGGAGACAACCGACAACAGTGCCATGGAATAAGGGTGTGCCGGGTTTTTAAACAATTCTTCAGCAGGCGCAGTTTCTACAATCTTGCCTGAATACATTACCGCCACGCGGTCGCTCATATATTTGACAACCCTCAAATCGTGGGATATGAATAAATATGAAAGTCCCAGGCGGTTTTTAAGGCTTATCATGAGATTAATGATCTGGGCCTGGATAGACACATCGAGAGCTGATACCGGCTCATCACATATTATTAACCTGGGATTGACGGCCAGGGCGCGGGCGATTACCACCCTCTGACGCTGTCCCCCGCTGAACTCGTGGGGATATTTATTCTCCTCACCCCTGAGCCCCACCATATCAAACAATTCCCGGATTGTCTCCCTGCGCTGTGCTTCATCCTTCATCCCGTGCACTGTTAGAACCTCGTCTATAGCGCTGCCTACCTTTTTCCTCGGGTTCAGAGAAGCAAAAGGATCCTGAAAAACAAGCTGCATATGTTTATAAACAGTTCTAAGCTCTTTTCTCTTAAAATGCGTTATATCCTGACCCTCAAATATTATTTTGCCTTCCGTTGGATCCAACAGCCTGAGAACAGTCCGTCCTGTAGTGGACTTGCCGGACCCGCTCTCCCCCACCAGGCCTAACACTTCTCCATGGTTTATATGAAAATCAATTCCATCCACCGCTTTGACAAACTCTGTTCCTTTGCCAAACATAGTTATCTTGGCAGGGAAATATTTCTTTAAATTTTTAACTTCCAAAATCCTTGTCGACACAGTTATACCTCCGGTTCCACATCATTAGCGAAGCTCATGCGTAATTCCAGCAGCGTACGAGATTTGATCCGACCTTGAAAAATTGAGGCTCCTTGGCCATACAATCTTTCCTTACACAATCACATCGTGTTTTAAATCTGCAGCCTTCTTTTATCTCGTCAGGAAGCGGCACAACTCCTTTTATCTCCTTCAGCCTTTTCCGCTTGTCCGTATCAATACTGGGAACGGCTTCTATCAGCCCTCTTGTATACGGATGTTTCGGTTCGCTGAAAACCGAATGCACGTCTGCATATTCAACAATTCTGCCCGAATACATAACAGCAACCTTGTCAGCAATTTCCGATACAACTCTCAGGTCATGGCTTATCATTATAATTGCAGAGTTCAGCTTGTCTTTAAGCTCATTAATCAATTCAAGGATTTGAGCCTCTACAGTTACATCAAGGGCTGTGGTGGGTTCATCGGCAATCAGAAGCCCGGGGCCGCATGCCAGCGCTATAGCGATCATTACCCTCTGCCTCATCCCGCCGCTTAGCTGATGGGGATATTGCCTTATTACTTTTTCCGGCAGTGGAATCCTGACCAGCTTGAGCATCTCTATGGTTTTAGAAAGCGCTTCTTTCTTTGATAAATTTTGGTGCCGCATTATGACTTCTGAAATCTGTCGTCCGATGGTAAACACCGGGTTTAATGATGTCATAGGCTCCTGAAATATCATTGATATATCCTTCCCGCGGATCTCTCTCATTTCTTCCGGGCTTTTGCGCAAAAGGTTCTCCCCCCTGAAGAGGATCTCACCATCTGCTATCCTGGCAGGAGGAGTCTGCAGCAGCCCTATAATAGACAGGGCAGTAACACTCTTCCCGCAGCCTGATTCCCCGACCAGTGCCAAGGTTTCCCCCTTCGAGAGCGAGAAACTGACTCCGTCGACAGCGGTAATTACGCGGTCTTCAATATGAAAATTAACAGATAAATCTTTAACTTTTAGGATTTCTTCGTTCAACACTATGCCTCCCTTAATAAAGTCCACATTTGTGTTTTATTTCCTCGGCTGTCCCATTGTCCGGACATAGGGTGAAGTCAGCTATTTTAGAATATGCTCTTCTGTGCTTAAAACAAAGAGCCGAAATAAAAAAGACTACAGGAGAACCATAGCCTTCTTTACGCTAAAATAAACATACATCATATATGACCTAAAATTGCAGGCATATAGACAGCCTATGATCTCCTCTCCTACGCCTGTGAGGTTAGCTGACGGGTTTGGGCTGAAGAGGTAACCCTACACCCCCCGGGCAACAGCATTATTAGATCGCAGCGCCCGGGAATGATTCACCCCAAAATTGGTTCCCCCACTTCTTATAGAATTCGGCGCTCTAATTTTAAGACAACAGTCTTATAATTATTCGCATAGAGCTATTAAATCAGAAAATACATAGATATTTTACCATGAACTTTTATTTATTACAACTGTCTCTTTTCTTAAAGCCGGCCCGTCTCCGGCTTTAAGCATGTTAAATCTTATAGTTTTATACATTCGGGGAAGGCTTCTTTGCTCATGATTCCCCACATTTTATCTATATAGGCAAGCGTATAGAAACTTTCGTAGTAATGATAATAAAACGCGCCTTTCAGTGTCATGCTGTATGTTCCGTTGTTTTCCACAATAAAGCCTAACAGTTTAGCTATCCATATCTCAAATCCATACATTTTCTTCAGCGGAATGCCGAAAAACTTTTCAAAATCAGAGGAATTCACTCTTGTGGTGTATGCTCTCCAGAACAAATAATACACCATTCTTTGACGAAGAGAAAAACGAATAGTCAATGATGTCGGGAGCTTTCCTGCCTCAATACGCTTACAGTATTCCTCAACGGAAAAAGTGTTGATTTTAAATTGCTCCATCAGAAGAGTGGTTGCAGAGCATCCGAATCCAAGGAAATTATCCCTTGTCATTGAAGAATAGCTTGCATGTCTTTCTTTTGAAAAAGTCCAGATTGAATTTCTTTCATAGCCTTTCTCCTGGCAGTACCCGGTAATAGCGTCCAATAATGCTCTTTTTTCTTTCTTCGGCATAGACGCAACAGTGCTTTTTGTAAAGGTGAAGTCGATGAACGGATAGATTGCGACATGATTTGCACCATTTTCAAAGGCAGTATCAATATCCTTTTTTAAGTCTTCAAAAGTTTGCCCGGGAAGCGCAAAAATAAAGTCCATTGAAACCGTTTCAAAAGGAACTGCGGAAAGAGCCTTTGCCATTGCTGTCTTATCGACTGTTTTGCGTCCGAGAACATCCTGGTATTTCTCCTGAAAAGATTGGACCCCGATACTTATTTTAGTAACACCTGAAGCTTTCAATACCTGCAAGGTCGGAACCGTAACATTGTCCGGATGCAGTTCTGCGCCGATACCTTCCGTGATCTCAAAATGCTCACGGACTGCTTCAATAACTTCATGTATCCTGTCTGCAGCAAGAGCAGGCGTGCCGCCGCCGAAATAGAGGCTTGTAACTTTTTTCTTTCCGTCGGACTGACCTCCCACAAGGCGAATTTCATGAATCAAAGCATCCAGGTAACGATCGCATAGTTCTTTTGAATATTTGACTTTGCAGTATGGACAAAAACTGCAAATACTTTCACAAAACGGTATGTGAATGTACAGTCCAAGATCTTCACACTCTGAAAACGGAAGCCTTTCATAACTTTCATTTTTAAAAGTAAATGGCTGCACTCTGCGAGTCAGCCACATTCTTGTTAAGTCTGCCAGTATACTCATAGCTCTTCCAATGTAATTACTCACTCAGAATAAAAACTGCGCTTTATAGCAATTTTCGTTCTATTATAGCAGACTAATCCTCATCCTTCAAACTCTCTTGCCTTAAGATGCAAACCCACACCGGAATGGATGGGTTCGTGCTACTTTGATTTAACTTGAGATTTTACAACAACGTATCCGAGTGCGGTAATAGCTTTCTCCACATCCTCAACGGATACCTTTTCCTCATCAAAGTCAAATTTTACTTTGCTCGAGTTAAACAACACCTTTACACTATCTTTTTCAACGCCGTCCAGGGATTTTGCTGCGTTTTCAACCTTTTGAACGCATGACGGGCAAACCAAGGTTTCCAGTTGTATCGTTGCTTTTTGCATTTTCATCTCTCCTTATCCTGTTATCTTAATCTGTAGCGCAGAAGCCGCATTCCGTTTAAAATTACGACCAATATACTTGACTCGTGCGCAAGCATGCCTATCGACATGTTCATCCATTCACTAAAAAATACACTTCCCAGCAGGAATAACACAACACCTACTGCTATAAAAATATTCTGGCGCATATTATTCGCTATTGCTTTTGTTAATCCCAGCGCATGGGGCAAACGGCTGAAATCCGAATTCATCAGGACGACATCCGAAGTTTCTATTGCGACATCAGTACCACCTCCCATGGCAATTCCGATTTGTGCCAACGCAAGCGAAGGGCTGTCATTTACACCGTCTCCGACAAATGCAACAATGTGGCCTTTCGCTTTCAGGTCCTCAATATATGCTGATTTATCTTCCGGCAACATATGCCCGTGGGCTTCTGTCAGTCCCAGCTCGCGCGCCACCAGGTCAACGGTCCCCTGGTTGTCCCCGGATAAAACCACCAGGTTTTTAACGCCTAATCTCTTTAATTTTTGCAGATCTTCTTTTACACCCGGACGAACCTGGTCACGCACACCCATCAGCGCCTTTAATTCACCGTCAACGGATGTTAAAACGAGTGAGTTTCCGTTCTCTTCAAACCGGGCGATATCTGCCCGGGCTTTTTCAGATATATGAACTTTCTCCCGTTCCATTAGCGCAACATTGCCGACCGCAACCCTATGTCCGTCTACATATGCAACAATTCCGCCTCCCTTTACAACATCCGTCTTTTCAACCGGATATAATGATGCAGTTCCGGTGTATTCCACTACGGCATTTGCCAGGGGATGGTCCGATTCATTTTCAACGCTTGCAAGATAGGCCAGTATTTTTTCAGTGTCGTCTGTGTAGAATTCTTTGTCGGCTACCTTGGGATTGCCGATTGTCAGTGTACCCGTTTTGTCGAAAACGATTGTATCAACTTTACTAAAATCGCCAATGACTTCACTGCCTTTTAAGAGAACACCATGCCTTGCCCCGTTGCCAATGCCCGCCGCGTTTGAAACAGGCACACCGATAACCAGCGCACCGGGGCATCCAAGAACCAGGATTGTTATGGCCAGCTCAATGTGCCGTGAGAACAACCATACAATAATGGCAAGCACCAGGACTGCGGGTGTGTAATATTTTGAAAACCTGTCAATGAAACGTTCGGCTTTAGATTTTGAATCCTGCGCTTCTTCAACCAACTCGATAATTTTGCCAAAAGTAGTATCTTCGCCTACACGCTCGGCAACAATCTGAAGCGTCCCGTTTTCCAAAATTGTTCCGGCATATACGCCCGAACCCTTCTCTTTCCCAACAGGGACAGATTCTCCTGTAATACTCGCCTCATTAATGTACCCTTCCCCTGACAGAACGGTTCCGTCGACAGGAATCTTTGCACCCGTTTTTACCAGTAATATATCGCCCGCGTCAACATCATCGACTTCCACTTCTTCAAATTCGCCGTTTTCCATTTGCTTAAGGGCGCTTTCCGGTGCCATTTCCGTCAACTCTTTAATGGCTGAACGCGTCTTGTTTAATGTCCGTTGTTCCAGAAAGGCACCGAACAGGAACAAGAAGGTGACAATTGCTGATTCTTCAAGGTTATTAATTAAAAATGCCCCAATTACAGCGACGGTTACCAAAACATCGATGCTGACTACTTTTACCTTCAATGCCTGGTAGGCTTGGATTGCAATAGGAAAAACCCCTAAAATTGAGGCAATGGCAAAAGACAAAACAGCCGCGGCTTCATTTTTAAAACCCAATTTGCTGATAAATCCAATAGCAATCAAAACAGCTCCGATCAAAGCTATGTGATTTTTCCTGCTCAGAATAAACCTCTGCAAATTCTCACCTTCTTCCTTGTTATATCAGTCAGGCATGATATGCATCGTCCAGTTCAGCCAGCATTTTATACACAGCTTCATAGCTTTCGCACACATCTGCGGGTACTGTGTAATTATTGGTCACTTCACGCAACCTGGCAAACTCTTCATCTAAATCAGGTTTTTTTGCACCTGATTCTTTTGTTTTATCCATTATGGCATCAAACAGTTCGCGAACGGCATGAAATTCCGGGTGACTATCTCCATGAACCCTGTCAACAACCGGCACATACTGTTTCAATGTTTGAAAATGCCTTTTCTTTGCCTCGTTAAAGGTTAAGCTGCTCATAATTCTTCTCCCTCCGGTTTCTTTTTATTCGGCGCCAAAAACCTCTGGTGTCAATCATTGCATGCAATTTTTCATGCACGCCCCGCCCTATGACATCCTCATCATGAAAAGCACATTGTCTTCTATTAATCTTCTGGTACATTCTATATTCTATACATACCACTCAAATCCATATATCTAACCCAGCCATTCGTGTGATATGCATCTGGCTGCCGTATCGAACACTGTTCTTATGGACTGGTGTTAAGTGTTTTTTATGTGTTTTTTTAATATATACATTGAGGCAGATGTTCTTTTCCCGGAAGAGCCCATTGCGGAAAGTTTATCAGGTATGAACACGCAGAGTATTGACCAATGTGGTCAATCTGTATTATAATACTAATTGACCAGGCTGGTCAATTACGTTAATGAAAAGCTTGGTGAGGATTTGCGGAGTGCATGCGCCGACAGAGCATACGGAGTGAAAACGCAATATAAGTAATAAATATGAAAATGGCGGTATAGGAATGATTGAGAAATTAAAAAGCCTGGAACCGGAAAAAAGGGAAAGAATCATAAATGCAGCAATGGGCGAGTTTGCACTTAGGGGCTACGAAAAGGCGTCGACCAATGAAATCGTAAAGAAGGCAGGAATATCGAAGGGGCTGCTGTTTCATTACTTTAGAAGCAAGAAAAAATTATTCTTGTTCCTGTTCGATTACGGAATTAAAATCGTGGCCGACGAGATTAACGGCAAGCTTGACAGGAAAGAGCGCGGGCTCTTCGCTATCATAGCGCAAGTCACAAAAATAAAGATGGGACTTATGAGCAAATATGAAAAGCTTTTTGAATTCATGCAAGCCGCACACATGGAGACATCAACTGAAATTCGCGCCGAAATCGAAAAACGCGGCATTGATGCTCTGGGCGCAAACATGGCCGAGCTTTTTAAAAACACCGACCTGTCAGGTTTCCGGCAAGGGCTTGATCTTGAAAAAGCGCTTGAAATTATTACGTGGGTTACGGAGGGTATTGTCCGCAGCGAACTTAACAAATACCGGCTAATGAACATTAAACCAGATTACAACGCTATTTCCCTCCGTTGCGGGGAATTTATGAAATTGCTTGAATCATTGTTTTACGAGGGAGGCCAGGAAAAATGAATGTTATTGAAATCAGGAACCTTACCAAGTATTACGGTAAATCCAGGGGCATCATCGATGTCAGCTTCGATGTCGAAGAAGGTGAAATATTCGGGTTCATCGGTCCGAACGGCGCAGGAAAGTCAACCACCATAAGGTTGCTGCTGGCACTCATTTTCCCGACATCCGGGAATGCCTCAATATTCGGCAAGGATTGCATCAGGCACGCACCCGAGATAGCAAAAGATATAGGGTACATGCCCTCTGAAATTTCCTATTATGACAACATGAAGGTGTGGGACCTTTTGAAGTACTCCGCAAGTTTTTACAGCAAAGACTGTACAAAAAGAATTCGGGAACTTGCCGAAATAATGGATCTTGACCTTAACAGGAAGATTGCCGACCTTTCTCTTGGAAACAGGAAGAAGGTTGGCATAGTGCAGGGACTCCTCCACGAGCCCAGGCTTATCATCCTTGACGAGCCTACAAGCGGCCTGGATCCGCTCATGCAAAAGAAATTCTTTGACCTGATTCGCGAGGAAAACAGGAAGGGCGCCACAGTGCTGTTTTCATCACATATCCTGGGAGAAGTGCAGAAACTCTGCCACCGTGTCGCCATCATCAAGGAAGGCAGGATTGTCAAGGTGGAGAAAGTAAGTGCGTTGACAGAGGATACATGCAAAAAGTTCAGGATTGAATTGAGGACACCGGTAGATTCGTCATTTTTTGACATGAAGGGAGCAAGCGATATAAGGCTGGAGGGCAATACAGCCAGCTTCATGTACAAAGGCTCCATGAACAGCGTGATCAGGAAAATCGCAGAAGCCGATCTTGAAAATATATGGATTGAGGAACCTACCCTTGAAGAAGTATTCATGCATTATTATGAGAAGGAGGAAGGGGGCTGATGAATATTTTCAAACACGAGTTAAAATCAGGCATCAGGTCGGCCGTATCATGGACTTTTTCAATGATCCTGGTATCAGCCGTTTTCCTGGGAGTTTATCCCGCTTTTAAGGAAAGCGGCGAAGCGGTAAAAAAGTTAATGGCGGGATTTCCTCCTGAATTCCTGAAAGCATTGGGCTTTGATGTTGATTTAATTTTTACCCCGATAGGCTATTACGGCCTTATTCTCAACTATATAATCCTCCTGGGCGCAATACAGGCGATGATGCTGGGCATATCGATCATCTCAAAAGAATTCACAGGGAAAACCGCTGATTTCCTGATGACAAAGCCGGTTTCAAGACTTCGGATCATGACTTCCAAGCTTCTTTCCGGCCTGGTTTTGCTCCTGGCTACAGATGCCGCAGCCATAGGTGCGATCCGGATCATAATCGGGCTGGCAAGCGGCGGTCCATTGAACAATAAGCTTTACCTGATGCTGTCTTTAGTCATTTTATTCATTGCATTGACGTTCTACGTCATAGGTATACTGGCAGCCGCTATTTTCCAGCGCATAAAATCGGTTGCGGGAGTGTCGAACGGGATCGTCCTGGGATTTTTCCTACTTGGAATGATCGGTGAAGCCATAAATGCTGAAAAAGCAAGGTACCTTGTACCGTTCAAGTATTATGATCCGGTATCAATAATCGCAAATTCTGCATACGACTCGAAATTCGTTGCCATCAACATCGCAATTGTTGTTGCATGCCTGGCAGCAGGTTTCGTATTGTTTTCAAAAAGAGACATCAGGGCGGTCTGACAGCCCGGTAAGGAGGTTGTTCCCTTGTATATGAATATTTACCTGCATGAAATGCGTTCAAATTTGAAAAGCCTTGTTTTCTGGTGTCTGGGTATAGCGGCGGTAATCGCGGGAGGCATGGGAAAATATGCCGGCATGGCCGAATCCGGGCAATCAGTGGCTGTGTTTGTAAAAAGCATGCCAAGAATTGTTCTTGCCCTGCTTGGAATGAACGGAATAGACCTGGGTACGGCCGCGGGATTTTACGCAGTACTGTATCTTTACATACTGGTCATGTCGTCGGTACACGCCGGGACTCTTGGAGCACGCATCATTTCCAGGGAAGAAACGGACAAAACCATGGAGTTCCTTTTTACAAAGCCCGTTTCGAGGGTAAGTATAATTTCGTCGAAAATATCGGCTGCGTTTACCTGCGCCTTGATTCTGAATTGTTTTTCACTGGCGGTTTCGCTTATAATGCTCAACGCAGTAAAAGGAAAGGGGCTTGCCGGCAACTTGTGCGTCATGTCTTTCTGGTTGCTGGTAGTCCAGCTCGTTTTTATTTTCCTGGGGACGGCGCTTGCTTCCATTGGGAAAAAACCTTCGGCATCAGAGAGCAGGGCGTCGTTAATAGTGCTTGCAGCTTACATGTTTTACGTTCTTTCCGATTTAGACGATAGCCTTGAATTCCTCAAGTTTTTTACGCCTTTTAAGTATTTCAAGCCTGGTGAAATTTTAACAGGGGGCCGGCCTGAACTAATATTCGCCGTTATAGCCATCCTCGCTGCCGGATGCTTTGCAGTACTGACATATGTGTACTTCCCAAAGAGGGACCTGACGGTATAAGGCTGTCTCCCCGCCTTTCCGTCTCTATTTCCCGCCGGCCAATGAAACCAGTCATATGGAGACTACTGGCATGTATCTATGGGTATGTGTCAAGTAAACGAGTGATGATTATTTCTTTTCCTATACCCTGAAATCCACGCTGCCGGCAGAAAAATAATCATTTTCCGGACAAGCAGCATAGCATGAGCCGTTCGGAACTGATATATTGAGCCGGCCGGTTTTTTGATTTTTTATTTGGCCATTTATTTCCAACCGGGAGTAAAATTATTTGACAAAATGTTGGATTTTAATTATAAATAGATAAAGAGAAATAATATGTCTGAAAAAAAGGTTTTTTTAATTATGTGTAGAATTAAATATAATGCCTTTTTTTTAGCCATATTCGTACAAAAGATGAGAAAGCTTAATAATAAAGCATTATCATCTGTACAAGGCGGTAGTCATGAAAAAAGGAAAGGTTAAGAAAACCGGAAAAAAATATACGTCGATTGTAATGGTCCCGCACTCTTCCAGCAGTGTAAAGGTATTCAGGTTCAGAGCTTTTTATGCCAAGCTGGTTGTGGCGGCTGTTATTTTATTGTCCATATTTGTATCAGGCGGTCTTTACATTTCCGGAATGTTGAAGGAAAATAAGGCCCTGAAGCAGAATCTTAATGAACTATACAGCACCAACACCGAACAGCGGAACCTGATAGAGCAGAAAACCGATGAAATAAACAGGTTAGTGGAAGAAAGCGCTTCATTCAGGGAAACTGTAAATGATAGAATCGAAGAATTTACGGAAAACTTCAATAAAATAACAGACGAGTATCTGGCCGAAAGAAGCAAACTGACAAGCCGTTCCGGTGAAAGGACCGAAACGGCCTTTACAAATGACATGCGAAATCTCAAGAAAAGCCTGGACAGCCTGAGCAGTCTTTACAGCCGCTCCGGCACGATAGAGGCCGATCTTGATGCAGCGGAAGCAAAGATAGCAGAGTTCATGGAAACGGTCCCCACTCTCTGGCCCGCTGCAGGCAGGCTGACAGCCGGTTTCGGATACAGAAAGGACCCGATCACAAGAAAAACAAGGTTCCACGAAGGCATTGACATCGGTTCCGATGGAGGCAGGACCATCAGGGCGTCAGCCAGTGGAAAAGTAATATTTGCCAAGTACACGAGTGGTTACGGCCGGACAATTAAAATTGACCACGGGAGAGGCATAACAACGGTTTACGGGCATCTCTCCAAGTATCATGTCAAGGTAGGGCAGGTAGTTAAAAAAGGCGACAAAATAGCAACAATGGGAACTACCGGCCGCAGCACGGGACCTCATCTTCATTTTGAAATTCGTTTATTCGGCACTCCCGTAGATCCGCTGAAATACCTGGATTTGCGATAGACAAGGTTACAACGCGGTAATAATTGACTAAGGGTGAAAAGTTTCTTTATCTCCGGGATATACAAAACCAGGACGAAAGGAGAGGTACGTTTTGTTTAAAAAAAGTACGGCATACCGGGATGGCCTGGATTCACTGGTCGGAACAAATTCAGTATTTAATGGCAGCATAGAAACAGATGGTTCTATAAGAGTAGATGGCAAGGTAAATGGCGACATTAATGTCACAGGAGATATTTATATCGGGGAACAGGCCATGGTTAAAGGTAACATCGAGGGGTCAAACATAAACCTTGCCGGTACTATCGAAGGAAACATAATGGCCAGGGGTATTCTGAGAATACTGTCATCTGCAAAGCTATACGGAGATATCAAGGTTAACCGTTTCGTAGCAGACGAAGGCGCCATTTTCCAGGGCAAATGCGAAATGATGGATATTTCTCCCGCAGAACCCGCTGATGAAAAAAACCTTGGAAAGAAAAAAAGGAATTATAAGAAAAGCAGCGTACTGGAAGATATATACGAGGAAAGCGCCAAGTAGTAGACCTGCCTGCGCTTAAAATCCAAGCAGCTTCATGATATCAAGATTCATTAATACTACAGCAAGGTATGTCAGGCAAGCAGCCATGGACAGGCGGAGCAACATGCGGATTCTTTTAATATTCCGTTTTTTTATGTACCACCACCGCCGATATAACAGGCTGCTTTTGAACATCGGAACACCCCCGTGCAATATAATATGCACCGGGGTTTTTTTTGGTTACAATACGCCGTGAAAATAAATATCCGGGCTTTTGCAGATGCAATATAATTATGCTATAATATAGTGCATTGCAAAAATTACGCTTATGCCTGCTTGACGTTTATCCTGCGTGTTGTGAATCCTTGCGGATTTGGAAAGAAGGAACAAAACCATGTGGTTATAAGTCAAAATTTATTATGAAAAATAGCTGTTGCAGTTCGGATTTTTTCCGACATGCGGGAAATATATGCCAACGGACAAGGAGGACATAAATGAAACCCGGTAAGACGTCCGCTCCCGGTGGAGCGTTAAAAAAACCGAAAAAGACTCTTTCATTAAGCAAGTTTATACTAACCCTGGCTAAGTTCCTGGTTGTATTTATTATGGCATTAGTTTTCGCTGTCGGCGGCATCGTGGGAGGCGCTATATACGCATATATAAAAACAGCCGAACCGATTACTGACGAACAGCTTATGTTGAAAACTTCCAACAAAACTACAATCATATATGACTCGAAGGGCAATATCATACAAAAACTCACCGGCAAGGACAATATGGACAGCGAATGGGTTGCCGACAAGGACGTGCCCAAATATCTCAAGGACGCCATTATTTCGATAGAAGATGAACGGTTTGAATCACATCCGGGCATCGACATCCAGGGGATTTTCCAGGCCGGTTTCGGATTTATGAAAAGCATTATTTCGGACAGCGGATTCCAGACCCGCGGAGGCAGCACAATAACACAGCAGGTTATTAAAAACATTACGGGTAATACAAGGCGCTCCCTGCAGCGCAAGGTCCAGGAATGGTATGCGGCCATTGAGCTGGAAAAGAAGTATGAGAAATGGCAGATCCTGGAGCTGTATGTGAACCTGGGCTATTGGGGTAATAGCTGTATAGGCGTGCAATCCGCTTCCAAGAAGTATTTCGGCAAGCCGGTGAACGAGTTGAGCCTGGCCCAGTGTGCGCTTCTTGCAGGAATAACCAACAGTCCCGGCAAGTACGATCCCTTTACGGAAACGGGCCGGCAGAACGCCAAGAAACGCCAGGAAGTGATACTGGGTAAAATGCTGGAACTCGGAAAAATCACCAAATCCCAGTATGACCAGGCTATTAAGGAGGACCTGAAATATGTCCCCAAATCGCAATCCCAAAAAGTCACCAGCGTCCAGAGTTATTTTGTTGACCAGTTGATTATCGATGTCAGAAATGCATTAATGAAGGAAAGAAATATTTCCGCTACGGTTGCCAATTATATGATATATGGCGGCGGGCTTGAAATTTACTCTACCCTGGATCCGAAAATCCAGGCCGATATGGATTCCATATTCATGGATGACGAGTATTTTCCGCTTGTAAATGACACAGCCAAGCGACAGATGGAGCACCCTCAGGCCGCCATGGCTATTATCGATGTCCAGAACGGCCACGTCAGGGCGCTGTATGGCGGCTATGGAAAGAAAGAAGCCAGCAATACCCTGAACAGGGCTTCGTCTTCTCTTATGAAAAGGCAGCCGGGCTCAAGCATAAAACCGATCGCGGTATATGCACCGGCTATTGATTTAAGGCTGATTACACCGGCTACGGTCATCGATGACGTCCCTGTCTACATGATGACGGGCAAGGACTCGGAAAAACCCTATCCAAGCAATTACAACAATGCTCATGATGGCCTTACATCCGTCAGAAACGCCCTTAAAAACTCGGTAAACGTCGTTGCGGCAAGAATATGGAAGGATATACTTGGTCCGGACAATTCCATAGAATATCTAAAAAAAGTCGGTATAGACAGGGAAAATGAAAAATATCTCTCGCTGGTAATGGGCGGACTCGCCGAAGGCGTGAACCCTCTCCAAATGGCATCCGCATACGTTCCATTTGCCCACAAGGGTTTATATTATGAACCCACTACGTTTACTCTTGTAAAAGACAGCGAAGGAAAAGTACTGTTAGACAGGAGAGCTGCTGAATTCGACATTGCGTACAGCGAGCAGACCGCTTTTATAATGACCGACATGTTGAAGGAAGTCACAAAAGGCAGAACCTCTCCTTACCCCCACAGTGGCACGGCTGCGGGAAATATAACTGAAAAAATAATAGGTATGCCTGTCGCCGGGAAAACCGGTACTACGGACAAAAATATCGACAAGTGGTTCGTCGGTTTCACCCCGTATTATGCCGCGGCGACATGGTATGGTTATGACAATACCGGAAGCGTGCCGATTGCATTAAAAAGGGAAGAATATAACCAGGCACAGAAAATATGGGCGGCAGTAATGAAAAAGGTGCATGAGGGGCTTCCTGTGAAGGATTTTGAAAAGCCGGCAGGAATCGTTCAGAAAAACATATGTATTTACTCGGGCAAAATAGCTACGCCCCTTTGTCAGCGCGACCCAAGGGGAAGCGCTGTCAAAACCGAATATTTTATAAAAGGAACCGAACCCAGGAGTGACGATCTCTGTACCGTTCACGTGGAGGCGCAGGTATGCACAGAAAGCCAGGACACATTGAACCGCAACTTGCTGGCAGGCCCTTATTGCCCGCCGGACACAGTGGAAAGCAAGGTATTCATCCAGCGTACGGAGCCTTACGTTCCGGTTAAGCCGAATGAAAAAGCGCCGAAAGATATTGCGTACGAATTACCCGCGGGAGAATACTGCACAGTTCATGGAGAACCCTTGGAAACGCTTGAACCCGAGGACACAACCGATTTGCCATTCTGGCCGCCTGGCTTGAACGGTGAGGAACCCGGCAATAACGATAATTGGCCGCAATCACCGCATACAGATCTTGATACGGGCACAATCTACCCGCCGGAAGATTAAGACTTGCTTATTTTACTTGTGCCATGAACAGCGTTCCTATTTCCCTGCCATCAATGATATCCATGATAACTCCCGGCTCGAAGCCGCTGGCGAGTACCACGCTGATACCGTTCCCGCAGGCATACTTGGCGGCTGCCAATTTTGTAACCATGCCGCCTGTTCCCTGTTCGGAACCGGCACCCCCGGCGCATGCTTCCAACTCAGGAGTAATTTGCCGCACAACGGAAATTTTATGTGAACAATTATCCCTTTTAGGATCTACATCATAAAACCCGTCAATATCCGAGAGAATAATCAGCAAATCGGCTCCGACAAGCACGGCAACAATTGCTGAAAGAGTATCGTTGTCGCCAAATATCCTTTTTTCCCCGTACTCAATTTCATCGATCGAAACCGAGTCATTTTCGTTAACTATGGGTATTATCTCTTTTTCCAGTAATGTCTCGAAGGTATTGATAACGTTCTGCCTTGTATGGTCTTCCTCAACCACATCCCGCGTCAGCAGTATCTGGCCTACGGTATGACCATATTCGGAAAAGAATTTGCTGTATATGTGCATAAGCTCGCACTGTCCTACAGCCGCCACGGCCTGCTTTTCCCTGACAGTGGCCGGCTTTGATTTAAGTTTCAGTTTGCTTGTCCCTATCCCGATAGCGCCCGAAGTAACCAGTATTACTTCTTTTCCCTGGTTTGACAGGTCCGATAACACGCGGGCAAGCTTATCTATCCTTGTAAAATTGGCATTCCCGTTCTCGTAAGTAAGGATAGACGTACCGACTTTTACCACTATTCTCGCAGCGTGCTTCAATATGTTTCTCTCACTACCCATTTTGATCTCCCTTATGTAAATATAAGCTCTTTTCATTGAGATGGCATATTAACTATTATACATACTGCTTGCCCTTACTGCAACATGTTCCATGGTTTTGACCCGAATACGCCTTGATATTTACAAATAAATCTTTCTTGCTCCATGTTACAAGGCCTGATAATAAGTATAATTAGGAAATGAGTTAAGAGATTTAATAACTTAATACTAAGAGCAAGTGAGGAGCTTAATGAGAAACTCAGGTTTATACGACAGCGGCTACTTTGCATGGCTTGGATATCCTGCTATTGACCAGGAAAAGGCTAAGTGTTACTTGCCCTATTTCCAGAATGTTTTCATAAATGATCCGTCGGATCAACAGCTTTCAACGGCAAAACAGGAGCTTAAGAGCGCCGTAAAGTCCTTGTTTGGCAAGAGAATGCGCCAGGTCACGAACCCTATGTCGAAAGGCGTTGTCATACTTTACTTAATTGCCGACAATCCCCACAGGAATGGATTGCATTACAAGCAGCCGTCTATTGGCCGGTTTCTCTCGGACGCGGTATCTGACGAAGAGAAAAATATGCTGGGGAATGAAGGCTACCTGATAAAATTTGTTAATAACGGCGCCGGCCGGAATCTTGTAATTGCGGGAAAATCCGGCACAGGCATACTTTATGGTGTGTTCGGACTTGCCCGGATATTGCAGTGCGGCGGGTTTACAGACAATATTCGTGTGATTGAAAACCCTGCCATGCCGATTCGTATGCTCAATCACTGGGACAATTTGGACGGCAGTGTGGAAAGAGGATATGCGGGCAGGTCGATTTTTTTCAGCAACGGCAGGGTTGTTACCGACTTATCAAGGCTGCGTGATTATGCCAGGCTTACCGCATCAATCGGTTTAAACGGTGTTGTGATTAATAATGTCAATTTCACTGCTCTGGAAACAAGGATTATTTCAAAGGAGTACTTGCCTAAAATCGCAAGAATTGCGGATTTATTCCGCTGTTACGGAATTAAAACGTATCTTAGCATAAATTTTTCAAGCCCTATCGAATTGGGAGGGCTGGAAACAGCAGATCCTTCCGATAAAGAGGTACAGGAGTGGTGGCGTGCCAAAGCAACCGAGATATACTCGTATATTCCCGACTTCGGAGGGTTTCTTGTAAAGGCTGATTCCGAATTTCGCCCCGGCCCGCTTACTTACGGCAGAAATCATGCCGAGGGAGCCAACATGCTGGCATCCGTCCTGAAGCCGCATGGCGGATTGGTGATTTGGCGCTGCTTTGTCTACAACTGCAGACAGGATTGGAGAGACCGAAGCATTGACAGGGCTAATGCCGCCTATGATAATTTTATGCCGCTGGACGGCCTCTTCGAGGATAATGTCATTCTCCAGATCAAAAACGGCCCCATGGACTTCCAGGTAAGGGAACCCGTGTCTCCTCTCATCGGCGGTTTGCGGAAAACCAACATTATGCTTGAACTGCAGTCAACCCAGGAATACACCGGCCAACAGATACATCTATGCTACCTGTGTCAAATGTGGAAGGACGTGCTGGAATTTGACACATGGAAAGACGGCGAGGGATCAACGGTAAAGAAAATTCTCAGAGATGCCAAAAACATCGGAAGAATCTCAGGAATCGCATGTGTTTCCAATGTCGGGAGCAACCTTAACTGGACAGGGCACGACCTGGCACAGGCAAATTTCTATTGTTTCGGAAGGCTTGCCTGGAACCCGGACCTCAGCGCGTCCGATATAGCCACTGAATGGATCATGCAGACCTTCGGTTCCGACAGTCATGTAATGGATACAATCCGCACCATGCTGCTGGATTCATACCATATATATGAGAGTTATACATCGCCGCTTGGCATCGGATGGATGGTCAATCCCGGAAGCCATTACGGGCCTAATGTGGACGGATACGAATATTCCTCCTGGGGTACCTATCACAGGGCTGATTGTCATGCTATCGGCATAGACCGGTCGGTTTCCAGCGGTACCGGCTTCGCCGGCAGGTATCACCCGCAGATCGCAAAAATGTATGAAACGCCTGAAACCTGTCCGGAAGAACTCCTGTTGTTTTTCCACCGCATCCCTTATAATTACCGTCTAAAATCCGGTGTTACGCTGATACAGTACATTTATGACTCCCATTTTGAAGGCGCTGAAAGGGCAGCAGAGTTGGTGGAGAAATGGAAAAGCTTGAAAAACCGTATACCCGACGGGTGTTACGAGCGCGTACTGGAGCGGCTCAATAAACAGGCAGCGCATGCATGTGAGTGGCGCGATGTAATAAATACTTACTTTTACAGGAAAAGCGGCATCCCCGATGAAAAGGGCCGTACCATTTACTAAGACAAGATAAGCGGATAAGTCGGCTTGTGGCGGATGCGGGTCAAGGCATCGGATGAAAAGACCTGTCAGGAGCCACAGCCTGCGCCACGGACGGCGCAGGCGCGCTATAATTCAACGGATAGGGCGGCTTGCAATTTGCCATTAGTTTCCGACATGGGCAGGCTGTAATGTCCCGTATCACTTCGACACGGGCGCTTGACATTCGCCATCCGTAGCTCAGGACAAGCGACTTCGGCATCCATGCCGAAGTATTACGGGTATTCTTTAAGGGTTCCGCGTTCAAGTTTCACCAGGACATAACACCCTGCAGGCACTCCTCCACAAAATGTCAAATTGCAAGCCGCCCTATCCGCTGTCATATTTGTGCCATGGCCGCTCTTCCTTTTGCAACTCTTCCCTATAGTATCTTTTTCTAGTAAATAATTGCATTGCGCATACCTTTCTGGTATACTTTGAAAATACATAGTTCAGGCAGTACATTGCAAGTCGGGGTGATTTTCATGAATACCGGCGAGACCTGTAAACGGGTAAAGTCGGCATCGTTAAAGTTAGCCATGGTACATGGTGACAAGAAGAACAAGGCACTCATGAATATAGCTGAAGCGTTGCTTTCCAATAAAGACAAGATATTTGAAGCAAACAATGAAGACCTTACCAGGAGCGAGGCTGAAAACATTCCCGAACCGTTGCTGAAAAGGCTTAAATTTGATGAACGGAAGCTAAACGATACTATCGAAGGGATTCACAGCCTGGCAAAGCTCGATGATCCGGTCGGAAAAACAATGTCTTGCACCGTGTTGGACGATTGCCTTGAGCTTTATAAGGTCACATGCCCGATAGGCGTCATCGGCGTAATATTTGAATCCAGGCCGGACGCCCTGGTACAGATTTCAACGCTTTGCCTGAAAAGCGGCAACGGTGTGATTTTGAAGGGAGGCTCCGAAGCCAGGCGGACAAACAGGATATTATCGGACCTGATAGTATCTGCGTCCGAATCTTCCTGCATTCCGGCAGGCTGGTGCGCGCTGCTGGAAACAAGGGCGGAAATAGACGAGCTCCTGAAACAGCATGAATACGTAGACTTAATAATCCCAAGAGGTTCGAACGACTTTGTCAGGTATATAATGGACCACTCGAATATCCCGGTCATGGGACATGCCGACGGAATATGCCACCTGTATATCGATGATTATGCTGATCTTCGTATGGCGCTGAAAATTGCCATTGACTCAAAAGTCCAATATGTGGCTGTCTGCAATGCGCTGGAAACCCTTCTTGTCCACAGGAAAATAGCCCCGGCATTTTTACCGATTCTAAAAGAAGCAGCCGACGAGAAACATGTTGAACTCCTGGGCTGCAGTGAAACGGTTTCTTTTATACCTGTCAAGGCAGCAACCGAGGAAGATTGGAGAAAAGAATACCTGGATTACAGGCTGTCCGTCAAAATAGTCGGCAGTATAGACGAGGCTATAGATCACATCAATGAGTATGGCTCCGGCCACACGGATTCCATCGTCACCGGCGACAGGGAACATGCCGCAAAGTTCATGGCACTGGTCGATTCCGGCAATGTTTTTTGGAACTGTTCGACACGTTTCAGTGACGGATATAGATACGGTCTTGGAGCCGAGGTAGGCATCAGCACGGGGAAGCTCCATGCAAGGGGCCCTGTAGGCCTTGAAGGCCTGGTCACTTATAAGTACAGCCTGGTAGGAGACGGCCACATCGTTGCTGATTATGCTGAAAAGAAAAAAACATTCAAGCACAGAAAACTTGATAAGGAATACCCGTTTTAAATCCACACTTTTCTCGTCCTCAGCCGTGCAGGGAAGTAAAACAAAGCCCTTAAGCACAGTAACATTGTAAAGGATTTTACATAATATGAATTGAGGATTAAAAGATACCGGTGGATATCATGAGTAAACCGCTAAGCATAGAGACTATTACCGACGGGCTTATAACTCTGAGAAAACTTAAGCAGCTTTATGCTCCTGAGAACCGCAATGAAGACGGTAATGCCGCGGATGTGCACCCTGACAAGCTATCGCTTATGCAGGAAACTATAAAGACTATAATGAACTTTTTCCCGCATACAAGAGACGGCAGCTTTAGTAATGCCATAAGCCAGGGCAACAAGTACGGCAGTGCATACAGGGAGCTTAAGCATCACCTGAAAAGTATGCACAGGGACACTCCCGGCAGCCCGGAGATAATGAAAGCATTGAAACTTGTTTCTTCCCTGCTGGACAGCAGGCATAAGGTATACCTGGACAAGGCCATAAAAATAATAGACATACTCCAATCATAAAAACATAAAATTATGCAAATAAGACTTCTCTTTTCTTTCATAAAGCATTATAATATAATGAGTAATAAAAGTCTAAAGGCGCATATGCGCAAATTACGGTGGAGATAATGAAAATAGAAAGAATAGGCGACAATATCATAAGGGTAACAATAACGTACAATGACCTCGAAGAGAAAAATATTGATTTGGACTCACTTAATTACAATACGCCTGCAGCGCAGGAATTTTTCTGGGACTTGATGGAGCAGGCAGAGGAAGAGCTCGGTTTCAGCCTGTCAGATTCCCAGTTGATCATAGAACCTGTCCCGGATTCGAGTGAAGGCTTTGTCATAACCATCACAAGGATTGATGGCGACGTCGAATTTGAATCCATTCATAAATATATAAAAAGCAGGATGAAGAAAAGCGACCTTCGCGTTAAGAGAAGAGGCCGCAGGGTTTACTCCCCGCTTATGATTTACTCGTTCAGGAATATAGGTGATGTATGCAGTCTGGCTAATAAGCTGGATAATATCTACAACGGTGAAAGCACATTATTCAGGTGCCGGGACACATACTACCTTACTCTTTCGAGAAGCGGGCTTGCTCCTGCCAGTTCAAAATCATTCGAGCTCTTATTAAACGAATACGGCACAAAAGTCACAAATGTTAACTTTTTTGAGGGATACCTGAATGAGTACGGAGAAAAGATAATCGAATACAACGCGCTGGAAGTGCTGAAAGAATTCTATTAAAATCATTTCATTTACTATCATTTATCTGCCTGGAACCAGGACCTATCTGTATTATTGCCTTTTCAGCCTCATATTCGTCGGTGCCGATAAGTATCCCATTCCTGTAGACGTTTACCACTATGCCTTCTTTGCCTGGATTCAGTATTAGTTTCTCGCCTTGCTTCAAATTGTTATTTTCAACATAATAGACGGGCGGTTCGAAACGCTGGACGATTTCCGTGCTGATTTCGCTTTTTTCCGGTTTGTCTGCGAGGCTGCCTGCAATAGCCACTACAACCCTGTCTTCATTTTGTTCGGCAAATATGGCTATGTTGTTTTTGAAAGGATTCGTAAATTTCAGGTCGCCGGCATTTCCGGAAATCCATGAATCCAGGCCGGGCTCTATATAATCGACCGCCATCTTGTGCGGCAGCCTTGTTATGCAATCGACAGGCATTCCCGTTTTCAGGAGGGCGGCATACAAAGTGGAGGCAACCATGGTCATACCCTTCGTTATCGTTTTCAAAGCCTGCGTCCTTTTTCTTGATACACTCCACAAAAGAGAATACGTGAGGGTTCTTTCCCTTCTTCACTTGCATCCAGTATCACCCCGTTTATCGCGTCAATGGCGAGCCGGACGCTGTCCAAAAGTGCATCGTCCGTTATATGCGTGGAGTACTCGGCAATAACCTGCTGTATCATACTGAAGTCATCTATTGTAACTGCTGCATCGACAGTCTCCAACGCATAATTGTCGGTACTGCTTAGTTTTATTGCTTCGAACGGGTCTTTTGAAAGCTGCCTGGCTATAACGTCGACGGCATTGCTGACGTTTAGCGCTATCCCCGGAACATCCGGGCTCTTCTTCAGCGTGCCGTCCTTCGTAATATATCCTTGCATCTGCCGGGTCGGTATTTATTTCTGCTGACAATTCTATCAGTTCACGTCTTAGCTTGCTTTCATTAAACTTGATAACCGGTCGTATTTCTATTTCCATATTTCCAAAATACATGCCAAGAAGCCTGGGGATACTTTTTAAGATCCTTGAAGGGGTTTAATGTTTGAAGAGTAGCCGGGCCGTCCGCGTAGACATCAATCCGGGAAAAAGGAATGTAAAAATCCTTGCCTTCTACGTTAAGCTTGAGCGATCCTTGTTCGAATTTTGCCCCATATTCTGCGTTGATTGCTTCTGCAGCTTCGGAATAGTCCATGCCTCCGATTTTAAGGTCGCCTGCATATACCCCCGAAGGCACTTTTTTAAGTGACATCCCGAATAAAACGGCAGTTGCTGTAACCACTGCAAGCGTGCTTTGAATCATTATAAGCAAAAAAATAATTGGTGTTTTACGAGTTTTTCCCACAATATACAACTCCATATTGCAATTATCTAGTCCTGCAACCCGTAACACTTTATGCTTTGTTATTAATAACAAGTTCTATCAGCTTGTTTTTCGCTTTTGCTTCATCTATCACCTTATCATCGATTTGCATGCCTTCGCTTACAATTATATTCCCGGCATTATCATATATCGTCTTCGTGGCATATCTGCCCCTTAAATACTGCCTCTGACGCTGTTCAAAAAGCGCGGATGCACTCTCACCTTCATTTTCCGCCCGTACCTGCGGTTCAGGTTCAGGAGCCGGTTCGGTCACAGGTAGCTCAGGTTCCGGGAGAGGCTCGTCCACAAGCAGTTCCGGTTCGGGCACAACCTGCTCTTCAACCTCCGCGAGCATTTCAAAAGGCTCAGCGCCAAGGAGGGAAGCTTCCGATACCGTGGCGGCCTCCTCGAATGTGCCTTCCGCTTCGTCTATATTCAGGTTATTTTTTTTTTCAAAATCCAGGAGATCAGCAGCATCGAGCTGCGAAGGTGTGTCCAGCAGCCAGGACTCAACGTCTTCTTTAACTACCGTAAGGTTTTTGCCAAATGTGATGACTGATTCACGCGGAATTATGCGAACCTGCTTTTGAGTGATGTCGGCAATAAACTCCAGGCCGGTTATTTTGCAATTATCCTCATCATCAATAAATATATCGCCGATTTCTCCAATCAACCTGCCCTTTTTGGTAAGCACTTTGGTTCCCTTTACCTTGATATCGCTCTGAAGGAGTTGAATAGCAGCAGGAACCTTGCTAATATCAGTTATTACGCCTTCGTTTTCTATTGTAAGCGCATACTCCCCTATACCCAGCACATCCTCGGTGGGGATAACCTTGGCACTGAATATCTGTATGCCGCTGTCAACGATAATGTAATCTATGGCTCCCCGATCCGCATTTATGATAATGCTCTTGACCTTTCCGACTTCTACCCCGTCGGAAATGCTTATTATAGGTAAACCAAGAATATTTTGCGTTTTTTTCATTTAAAAATTACCCTCCTTCATTACATGCGATATCTATTTATCACTAGGCCCGCATGCCGGCCAGATTTCTCTCGATCTCTTCCTTGGAAGACTCATCTATGATGTCACCCAGCATATAATAGTTGTTTAAAATCTCAAGCGCCATTTCCAGCTGTCCGAGTGTTTTATATAAAACACAAATATCTATTATAATCCAGAAGGTAAGTTCTTTGCTTGGTTTCTTGTCAAGAGCGTACATATAATAGAGGATAGCTCCCTCGCTATCGCCTGATTCCTTTAACCTGAAGGCTTCCTCTATACACTCTTCGATAGTCATGGATTCCCTGCCCTGCATAATGTTTTCTATACCCATTTTATCAATATTTTCTTCACTGTCAACAGATTTTTCTAATATATTTGCTCCCATGTACACAATTTCGTCATTATCCGACGGCTTTTCAGCGCTGTCAGCATTATCTCCGCTTACAAAATCGGTATATATCTGCTCCAGGTAATTGCTTCCCCCGGAATTGGTTTCCGCAGCCGCCGGGTCTGCCGCTAAAGTATCCTGCTCCCCGGATGCCGCCCCGGCCCTGGAAGCGATTCTTGATACTGCCAGTCCAAGTATGAATACCACAGCGGTAAATATTACAAATGTTACCGCCATAAGTACGGCAATCACAGCCGACTCGATATCGCTGCCGGCAAATCCGAACACTGCGCTATATATGCCTGGTAACGCAACGGCAGAAATCAGCGATGCAATCATAATAAAAGCAAGGGTTTTAAAGTCCAGCATCTTAGAACGGTGCATTAGCGGAAATATGACGGTTGAGCTTAATGCTATTGTGCAAATAACGGTGATAACGTATGTTGTCATTACACACCTCCCGATGCTTGCATATTTGCTGCCTTCGTAATTTTCCCTGGAATCCCGGGCAGCAACCATCAGGCTTATCTATCTCATAATTCTATATCAATCGACATAATTCCTGCATTTTCTATAATTTTTTTAAGCAAAAGATACCAGCATGATAAAAGCCTTCACATTTTATGGGTCTGATTTTGCTCTTGCATTATAGCGGTCTCTTCCCCAAACAGCATCGGTTTCTGTAATTTATCCGCATCGTCTGCGTCTTCCTTCGGATTTACAGCTGCTAACGCAGTATTAAGCACCGTATCCATATCGGCGGCGAACACAAACTTCAGCTTGCTTTTTACATTGTCCGGTATTTCATCGATATCTTTCCTGTTATCAAGAGGCATTACTATGGTATCTATGCCCGCCCTGTGGGCTGCCAGCACTTTTTCCTTAAGTCCGCCGACCGGAAGCACTCTTCCACGCAGCGTGATTTCGCCTGTCATTGCCACATTCCTGCTGACAGGCCGGCCGGTTAATGCCGAAACCATGGCAGTCGCAAGCGTTATTCCTGCCGACGGGCCATCCTTGGGTATAGCTCCCTCGGGAACATGTATATGGATATCATACTTATTGTGAAAATCCTTATCTATGTTCAACTGCTCGGCGCGCGAACGAATGAAGCTTATTGCAGCCTTTGCGGATTCCTTCATGACATCACCTAGCTGGCCGGTAAGCTCCAGCTTGCCGCTTCCGGTCATTATCGTGACTTCTATCGCGAGCGTATCCCCTCCGAAAGGAGTCCACGCAAGACCCGTCGCGACTCCCACCTCATCCTTCTCGTTTATCTTATCGTGGCGGTATTTTTTCGTTCCCAGGTACTTTTCAATATTTGCCGTTGTAACCGTTGCCGTTTTTTTACCTCCGGATACAATCGTCCTTGCAGCCTTTCTGCACACGCTTGCAATCTCCCTCTCGAGATTCCTTACGCCTGCTTCTCTCGTATAATGCCTGATAATGCATCTTAGCACATCCTCTCCCATCCTCAGCTGTTTCCTGGTAAGTCCGTGTGCTTTCACCTGTTTAGGAAGCAGGTACTTCCTGGCAATAATAACCTTTTCTTCTTCGGTATAACCCGATATTGTTATCACTTCCATCCTGTCCAGGAGCGGCTTCGGTATCGCATCCGCATTATTCGCAGTAGTAAGGAAGAGCACGTTTGACAAATCAACCGGCAATTCCAGGTAGTGATCCCTGAATGCAAAATTCTGCTCGCTATCCAGAACCTCAAGCAACGCCGCTGCAGGGTCCCCTCTGAAGTCGCTGCTCATCTTGTCTATTTCGTCCAGCAATATTAACGGATTGCTGGATCCCGCCAGCTTAAGGGCTGAAATGATCCTTCCGGGCATTGCGCCTATATAAGTGCGCCTGTGTCCCCTTATTTCGGCTTCATCCCTGACACCGCCAAGCGACATGCGGACATAATTCCTGTTCAAAGCCCTTGCGATGGATTTGGCTATCGACGTCTTTCCAACACCGGGAGGGCCTACAAGGCAAAGTATCTGCCCTTTAAGACTTTTGGTCAGTTTCAGCACGGCAAGGTATTCGATTATCCTCTCCTTAACTTTTTCAAGCCCGTAATGATCTTCTTCAAGAATTTTTTGAGCCCTTGCCAGGTCAAGTATTTCTTCTGTTTTTTTATCCCACGGCAGGTCAAATATCCAGTCAAGGTATGTCCTGATTACCGAGCCTTCGGCAGAACCCGGGGGCATCTTTATCAGGCGGTCAAGTTCCTTGTTCACTTTCTGCACCGCTTCTTCGGGAAGTTTTACGCTCTTAAGTTTCTTCCTGTATTCCTCTACTTCTCCCGTTACGCCTTCTTTGTCCCCCAGTTCGCTCTGTATGGCCTTGATTTGCTCCCTGAGGTAATACTCCCGCTGCATTTTGTCGATCTGCTTCCGGACACGCATACTAATGTTCTTCTCGACTTCAAGTATATCAATTTCTCTCATGAGTATCTTAAGAATCTTTTCGATTCTGTCCGCAGGGTCGAATTCTTTCATGACCTCCTGCTTCTGCTCGATTTTTAGCTGTATATTTGCCGCTATTATATCCGAAAGCTGTCCTATATCTTCAATCATGCTTATGGAAGCCACAGTGTCCATGGAAATTTTTCCGCTGAGCTTCGCATATTCTTCAAACGCGCTTAGAAGCCTTCTTTTTAAGGCCTCATATTCTATGCTCCTGTTTTTGTCCAGGGGTACTATTTTCTCAACTACTTCCGCGACAAAATACGGCTCCGTCTGCAAATATTTCTTTATTTCAGCCCTGCAGATGCCTTCAACCAGAACCCTGATAGTATCACCGGGCAGCCTCAGGAGCTGTTTCACTTTTGAAACAGTCCCGACTTTATATATATCTTCTTTGCCGGGCAAATCATTCTTTGCATCTTTCTGCGCGACAAGAAAAATCAGCTGGTTGTTTATCATGGCGTCATCCAGCGCCTTTATGGATTTGTCCCTTCCAACATCGAATGTCAAAATCATGTATGGAAAAACCGTCAGTCCCCTGAGCGGTAAAAGCGGCAATGTATATTTCTTGTATTTCCTCTTCGTGCCAGCCATTTTGACCAACCCCTTACTGTTAGTATCTTTATGTAGAATCTGTTCAATTTCCTTCTGCAACGAAAGCAATGTCCGTTTATAAACAAACGGACATTTAACGGCTTTATTATAACCTTTACACGATTGTTTTTCAAATGCTTTATATGGAAAAGCCCTTAACCTGCGGCGGACAGGGCGGCTTGCTAAGCATCTTCGGCTGTGAAGCCGAATCCCCTGACGGTCTTTGCGTAACAACCCAGGGCTTCCGACATCATTTCCTCTCCCGGAACCACCCCGCCGTAACGTACGCAGTTGTATACATCTGTCAGGGCCGACAGCTCTTCCCGGATGTTTTCAAGCGGCGCCGCCTTTTGCAATATGTCAAGCGTAGTATCACAGGGCTCCGTCTTTATTCCGGAATTTTGCAGCATGTCGAGTACAATGGCATACATGCGCCTGACTTTTTCCACCGGGTCCGTTATGCCCTTTAGCTTTTTCCTTGCTCTCCGCTGCTTTTTCACCGCAGTTTTGAAATGCACCCGGAGCCATTCAGGCTTAACTGTTTCCGACTCGTCGATATAATCGGATTCTTCGCTTGGTTTGGCGCCCTTATCCAGTGACAGCAATTTCGCCACCAATCCTGCAATATTACGCACATATGCAGGAATTCTTCCTGCCAATCCGAAAAGTATCCTGTATATAATATATAAAACAGTGAAATTTCTTAAAACATTAAAAACAAAATTACCTGTCGGCGATATACCCTCGAAAACAAGAAGTAAGTTATCCTGTGCCGGTGCATCGGCTTCCCGGATAGTGCTGAGTTTGGAAATAAAAAAGTCAAGTATCCATAATACCGCATATACCGCATAAACAGTCACCCTGCCAAGCAAGCCGGCAACAGACGCGATTATCTCCTTAAAGTTTGATATCAGCAGGATTATAAGGAATACCGTGCAGACAGACATCATGTTAAAGCGCCTCATGTTCTTCGGCAATATTGACTTTTCGACATGCTTCTTGTTGAATATATTTACATCTATGTCCTCCTGGTTCCTTATGATAAGGTAGGCCAGGATAAAGAAATAAGCGGCCCCCTTAAGCCAGGGCCTTAAATGTTTCAACCCGCCTGAAATATTTGAAATTACCAGTGCGGAAAAAAGTATGAAGAACCCGGTAAATACGTTTGTCCTGCTCATAATTCCGGCAGCGCCCAGCCTTGTGTGCTTCAGGGAAATAGCGTAAGCTGCCGCCAATGGCAGCAATTCAAATAAGAGCCTTAAAATGCCGTGTCTTGCAAATAAGAAAATACCGGACGCCAGGGGTACAACGGCCAACAACCATGCAGCCGTTTTAGCCGCGAAGTACTCGAAATCCCTGATATTCAGCATGAATGACACAAACCTGGCGGTTCTTGTTTTCGAAATGCCGGACGCAAAAGGCGGTATCCTGTTTAAAAACATGGCACTTGACAGGTTTGCAAATATGGCAGACGAAATGTACAGGAGTACTGCCCCGACGCCGCCGTCGCTGCCGAAAACAGCAGTGCGTAAAGTGACGATGCCTGCATATGCATACACGTTCACGGCAGAAGTAGCCATTATTCGCAATAAAACCGTCCATTTGCCTGTTTTCGCGGTCATCCGGTCTCCCACGCCTTCACCATGTTTTGTGTTGCCGGTATGTACAATTCACAGTTGCGCGGCCTTAATCCGGGTTCAGATGCCGTATCAAGCAACACTATACTTACCGTATTTCCCGATATCGCCATCAGGTCGGCAAGCTCGCAAATCCTTTTGCTAAGATACGCGGTAACAATAATGATTTCGGTATTTTCCATCCCGTGGAGGATATCTTGCATAAACATCTCGAAATCTTTAACATTCTTCATTATCAGACTTGCAAGTATCCTGAACAATTCCAATATATGCTCTTTATTCGCCGCCTCACCTGTAAATATGGCCTTCCTGTCGTCGGGGCGTACACACCCGTTGGTCCCAAAACGTACCGACATCCCCTCTTTCAAGGCCCTGTCGAACAGGGTGGCGGTTACCTTGATACCGGTTTCAACTATTTCCTTGTTTATTGTATCAGCATGCTCATAAAAACAGGATTGCATATTTAAAAGCACGGACAGGCTGTTTTGAGACGTATGCTCATTTTTTTTAACCATAAGTTTTCCCGTCCTTGCGGAAGCAAGCCAGTGTATGCGGTTCATCGGATCGCCAGCCATATAGTCTCTCGCCCCCGCAACAATAAACGGGTCGTCCACGATCCACCTGTTAACCACCCTGTCGCCCTGCACCAGGTTAACAGGAACAAATATTCCTTCAAGGTCGATAATTTCCGGGTAAACCATAAGTGATATGTTTACCGGCCTTGGGACGGAGGAAATTTGAAAGTTTAAAAGGTCTCCGCTGACAAGGGTGACGTTTTCAGTCGTAAATACTCCCCTTTTAAGGCATTTCAGCTTCCATCTCCTTGTGATTTTCTGATAGCTTCTTAAAGTAAAACTGCTCGTCACGCGGCGGGCGTCCTGTGTCACCGTAGAATTGAACGCGGCAAAATCAAGCCAGCGCGATGTATGTATATCCACTTTCAGCCAGGGTACAGGCAACAGCTTGCCGTTATGAACGGTTTCAACCAGGTATATGGTATCTCCTTCATGTGCTTCTTTCTCGCTGAACTCACACCTGTAGTCCAGTTTGCTAAACGAGAAGGCGCTAAATATCACCATTTGCAGCCATACAACAGCCAGAAAAGCTGCCAACAGCGCCAAAACATCCATGGTAAAACACCTCAGACTTCCTCAATGGGCACAGGTACTTTTTTCAGTATTTCCCTGACAATGTTTTCGGCATTTTCAGCGCCGCCGGCAATTGCATGCCCTTTTAATATCAAGCGGTGTGCCAGCACGGGTACCGCCACTTTTTTAACATCGTCCGGAATGACATAGCTTCTTCCGTCAAAAACCGCCACTGCCTGCGCTGCTTTCATCAGGGCTATGCTGCCTCTCGGGCTGATGCCAAGTACAATTTTCTCATCATGCCGGGTAGCCTCAATTATATCAATAATATACCGTTCTATTGCGTCGGACACGGTTACCGCGGGAACTGACGCCTGGGCATCAACAACGGAACTGTCTGAAGCCACGGCTTCAAGGTTGGACAACGGGTCCGCCTCCTTAAGGCGCCTGAGTATCTCGATCCCTTCATCTGCCGACGGGTACCCCATCCTGAGTCGCATGAAAAACCTGTCCAGCTGGGCTTCCGGCAGCGGGAAAGTACCGCGGGTTTCCACCGGGTTCTGCGTTGCGATCACAAAAAACGGTTTCTTCAGCCTGCGAGTGATTCCGTCAACAGTTACCTGCCCCTCCTCCATGCATTCGAGAAGGCTGGACTGCGTACGGGGAGTAGCCCTGTTTATTTCATCCGCCAGTACAATATTAGTGAACAGGGGTCCCAGTCTGAATATGAACTCCCCTTTTTTCACATCAAAATAATTGATCCCGGTCAGGTCGGAAGGAAGCAGGTCGGGCGTGAACTGTATCCTCTTAAAATCACATTTGAGAGATTTTGCAAGGCATTTTGCAAGCATGGTTTTCCCGACACCCGGAACATCCTCAAGTAAAACATGCCCTCCGCAAAAAAGGGCCGCCAGGACCATCTCGATGGTATCTTCCCTGCCTACAAGGACCCTTGATATGTTTGACATAACGTCTCCGGCCAAGCCTCTAATCCTGGATAATTCCATAACCAGCCTCCCCCTCGTAAATGCTTTCGATAATTTGCTTTACACTGTCCGTTTCTTTCATTGTTTTCGCTTTCTCCATATCTTCTTTTAACTGTGGGAGACTGAGCGCTATAGAAATGCACAGGATAATAATAATAACGATTATCTCCCGTATTGTTGCCGGCGAAAGGTTGCCAAGCATTATAAAGATCCGTTTGAACACGTCATCCTCCTGGATCTCTTACATTAAATTCTATTGCTTTTAATTAATACTATCATTCGTGGCTATTTATAGCAAGCACCTTTTCAATCTCATCGCCCCGGACAGTGCAGGCGCGCGATGATAAGCGCGGATAGAATTGGCGGGCAGGGCGGTTTGAGATTTGAGATTTTACGGAAGAATGGCTACAGGGTGTTTGTCCTGGTGAAACTTGAACGCGGAACCCCTGAGGAATACCCGTAATACTTCGGCATGGACGCCGGAGACGCTTGTTCTGAGTTACGGATGGCAAATAACAAGCGCCCGCGTGAGGACGGGCAAAATGAAAGAACGGTTTTTCTCCTGCAGCTGTTTGCTCAACAGGAATCAAAAACCGTTCTTTGAGTCCGATAATATTAATATCCCTTTTTAGTTGCCAGTATTACTCGATAACGCTGGTAACAGTGCCTGAGCCTACGGTCCTTCCGCCTTCGCGTATGGCGAATCTCAGCCCTTCTTCAATGGCGATGGGCGTAATCAGCTTGATAGTCATTTCAACGTGGTCGCCAGGCATGCACATTTCAACGCCTTCAGGAAGCTCAGCCACACCGGTGACGTCGGTTGTCCTGAAATAGAACTGCGGCCTGTAGCCACTGAAGAATGGAGTATGCCTTCCGCCCTCTTCCTTGGTAAGAACATAAACCTGTCCCTTGAAATGAGTATGCGGCTTAATGGAACCAGGCTTTGCGAGTACCTGACCTCTCTGCACTTCATCTCTCTGGATACCCCTTAACAGGCAGCCTATATTATCGCCGGCAACAGCCTCGTCAAGAAGCTTCCTGAACATCTCAACACCGGTTACAACGGTCTTCCTCGGAGCATCCATCAAACCGACTATTTCAACTTCGTCGCCAACCTTTACCTTGCCTCTTTCAACCCTGCCGGTAACGACAGTTCCGCGGCCGGTAATTGAGAACACGTCCTCGATGGACATTGCAAACGGTTTATCGATAGGCCTCTGCGGTTCAGGAATGTATTTGTCCGCAGCCGCCATAAGGTCCACGATAGGCTTGTATTCCGGCGCATTGATATCGGTTGATGTGCATTCGAGAGCAACCAGCGCGGAGCCCCTGATTATTGGAATGTTGTCACCGTCGAACTCATAGGCGCTCAGAAGTTCCCTGACTTCCATCTCAACGAGTTCAATGAGTTCTTCGTCGTCTACCATATCGCATTTGTTAAGGAATACTACGATATATGGAACACCAACCTGGCGCGCAAGAAGTATATGCTCCCTGGTCTGGGGCATCGGGCCGTCCGCTGCGGAGACAACCAGGATAGCGCCATCCATCTGTGCGGCACCGGTGATCATGTTCTTTACGTAGTCCGCGTGACCCGGGCAATCGACATGTGCATAATGCCTGTTGTCCGTCTCATACTCAACGTGGGACGTTGAGATCGTAATACCCCTTGCTTTTTCTTCAGGAGCCTTATCAATCTGGTCATATGCAGTAAATTGTGCTTTGCCCTGGAAACCCAGCACCTTTGTTATAGCTGCTGTCAACGTAGTCTTACCATGGTCAACGTGCCCAATGGTTCCAATGTTAACGTGGGGTTTTGTTCTTTCAAATTTGGCCTTACCCATTTTTTAATTCTCCTCCCTTGTTCAGTTTATAACTGAATGATTATATTAATTTGTATATTTTGCTCACTTAAGAATAGATTCCTGTATTTGTTTCGGAACCTCTTCATAGTGGCTGAAGTGCATTGTAAATACGCCTCTTCCCTGTGTCCTGGAGCGAAGCTCCGTGGCGTAACCGAACATGCTGGAAAGCGGTGCTACGGCATAAATAACCTGTGCGCCTCCCCTGCTCTCTATACCTTCTATCCTGCCCCTGCGGGCATTCAAATCACCCATTACATCACCCAGGTATACTTCCGGTACAACCACATCAACTTTCATAACGGGCTCCAGCAACACTGGGTCAGCTTTCCGGCATCCTTCCTTGAATGCCATTGAACCTGCTATCCTGAATGCCATCTCTGTTGAATCAACTTCATGGTACGAACCGTCCACGAGCGTCACCTTAACGTCCAGCACCTGGTAGCCGCCCAGTACTCCGTTCTGCATCGCGTCCTGTACGCCTTCGTCGATTGCGGGAATATATTCCTTCGGAATTACTCCTCCTGCAATCTTGTTAATAAAAGTATAGCCGCTGCCAGGCTCCTGGGGTTCAATTTCCAGTACACAATGTCCGTACTGTCCATGACCGCCCGTTTGCCTTATAAACTTGCCTTCGGCCTTGACCGCTTTGCGTATGGTTTCTTTATACGCTACCTGTGGCTGACCGACGTTGGCTTCGACCTTAAACTCCCTCATCATCCTGTCAACAAGTATCTCCAGGTGCAATTCTCCCATCCCGGAAATGATCGTCTGTCCCGTATCGGGATCCATACGCGCTTTGAATGTAGGGTCTTCTTCCGCCAGCTTTGCAAGTGCGGCAACCATCTTTTCCTGTCCTGCCTTGGTTTTGGGCTCTACCGCTATATGGATAACCGGTTCCGGAAATTCCATGGATTCAAGTATTACCGGCGCATCCTCGCTGCACAGAGTATCTCCCGTGCTGGTATCCTTTAGTCCCACCGCCGCCGCAATATCCCCGGCAAAAACCATGTCGGTGTCTTCGCGGTGGTTTGCGTGCATCAGCAATATCCTTCCAATGCGTTCCTTTTTATTTTTCGTAGAATTAAGTATATACGACCCTGTTTTCAGTTTGCCTGAATATACCCTGAAATAGCATAGCCTTCCGACATACGGATCCGTTACAATCTTGAACGCCAGGGCGGAAAAAGGCTCGTCGTCGTTTGCCGGCCTTTCGACTATCGTCTCGCCGTCCGCTGTCACTCCCTTGATAGGCGGAATGTCAAGCGGCGAAGGCATATAGTAGACAATTGCATCCAGCAACTGCTGTACGCCTTTATTCCTGTAAGACGACCCGCATGTTACCGGTATCATGCTCGCCGAAATAGTTGCCTTTCTGATGCCGGCACGGATTTCATCCGCTGAAATCTCTTCCCCTTCGATGTATTTTTGCATTATATTATCATCGTACTCGGCGATGGCTTCAAGTAATTTGCCATGATATTCCTCGACCATGTCAACCATATCGTCCGGCACGGGCTCTTCGTCCAGCACCTTCCCCAGGTCGTCAAGATAGAATACGGCCTTCTTCTCCACCAGATCCACTATGCCGCGGAAATTATCCTCTTTTCCTATGGGTAGCTGTATAGGCACTGCATTCGCTTTCAGCCTGTCCTTCATCATCTGTATCACATTAAAGAAATCAGCGCCCATTATATCCATTTTATTAACATATGCAATGCGAGGTACATTATACTTGTCGGCTTGCCTCCATACGGTTTCGGACTGGGATTCCACCCCGCCTTTTGCACAAAATACCGTTACAGAACCATCGAGAATTCTAAGAGACCTTTCAACCTCAACAGTAAAATCAACGTGCCCCGGCGTATCAATAATGTTTATCCTAGCGCCTTTCCATTGCGCTGTAGTAGCAGCGGAAGATATGGTTATCCCACGTTCCTGCTCCTGCTCCATGAAGTCCATGGTAGCGGCGCCTTCGTGAACTTCCCCCATTCTATGGAGCCTGCCGGTATAAAAAAGTATACGCTCGGTCGTAGTAGTCTTGCCGGCATCAATATGGGCCATAATACCGATATTCCTGGTGTTCTCCAAACTAAACCGCCTGGGCATGGTTTCCTCCTTTCTTTCCCGATAAGTTCAATTTTCCCGGCATTAACATTACCACCGGTAGTGGGCAAAAGCCTTGTTGGCTTCCGCCATCTTGTGCGTGTCTTCTTTTTTCTTAAATGCCCCGCCTACTCCGTTGGCTGCATCCATGATTTCAGCCGCAAGCCTCTCTTTCATGGTCTTTTCGCCTCTTTCACGGGCATAATTCACCAGCCACCTCAATCCCAGGGCCTGCCTTCTGTCAGGCCTGACTTCAATAGGAACCTGGTAGGTCGCACCGCCTACCCTTCTGGCCTTTACTTCCAGGACAGGCATTATGTTGTTCATGGCTTGTTCAAAAACTTCCAGCGGATCCTTTCCTGTCTTTTCCCTGATAATGTCGAAGGCCTCATAGCAGATTTTTTGCGCCAGGCCTTTTTTCCCGTCCAGCATTATATTATTTATCAGTTTTGTGACAACCTTATCATTGTATATAGGATCCGGTAAAACATCTCTTTTTGGAACATGTCCTTTCCTCGGCACTCTACTTCCCTCCTTTGACAATTGTTAGGAGACATCATCCTCCTGAGGTACTCGGAACCTGAATGTTCTCGTCAGTGCGTCAGTATGTGCATATATAAATAATTGTCGTTATCTATATAAAAATACTTAGCACTTATTATTCCCATTCCGTTATTATGGCTCCGGCACCGCATTACTACTTCGCGGCGCTCGTTTTTGGCCTCTTTGCCCCATACTTGGAACGGGCCTGCATTCTGTTCGCCACACCCGCAGTGTCAAGCGTACCCCTGACAATGTGGTACCTGACACCTGGCAGATCCTTTACCCTGCCGCCTCTTATAAGCACAACGCTGTGTTCTTGCAGATTGTGGCCAATCCCGGGGATATACGCGGTAACTTCAATACCGTTGGTCAGCCGTACCCTGGCTACCTTCCTCAAGGCTGAGTTTGGCTTCTTGGGAGTTGTTGTTCTTACGACCGTGCAAACGCCCCGCTTTTGTGGCGAGTTTGCGTCAATATACTTCTTCTTCAGAGTGTTGTAACTGATCTGAAGCGCCGGTGCGTGAGACTTATATTTGACCACTTTCCTGCCCTTTCTGACCATCTGATTAAATGTCGGCATTAATACACCTCCTTTGCTTTATTATTATATCAATTTTAGTGTTGCTCTCTCTTAAAGCCGCATCCGTTCTCTTCCATGTCATTCCCCGGTTGCAAACTGTGCCGGCGCCTTTTATTCCTTCAGCAGGCAAACCGCCGAAGCGCCAACTTCAATCCCGGCTGCCTTGCCAAGTTGCTTCATGGTATCAACATACTCTATTTCAACCTCTTTGGAAAGGCAGAATTCCTTCAGCTTTCCTGTTATCTTTTCATCTGCATCCCTGGCAATATAAACCTTGCCGGCCATATCATTCTCTACCGCTCTAAGGGTCTGCTTTATGCCTATGGCCTTGTTGCGGCTTTTCAAAAGCTCAAGCACAGAAATGCACCTTCCTTCACCATTAGCCGCTGGCTTTAACAGCCACCACTGGCCCAAGCTGTCTACGGCTATTATTATAATAATCAATAAACGGCTTCATAAGCATCTCAAAATTTGCACTCAGATATTTTATCACCGCAGTTCGCTGTTTGTCAAGCAAAAGGATTCGCAAGCCCCGGCCAATCCTTTGCTTGTTGCACAAGTTACACCGCCGTCATCCTTACTCGGTAACGGTACTTATGCTTATGTCCTTGTACCTGCTCATACCGGTACCTGCCGGGATAAGCTTGCCGATTATCACGTTTTCCTTCAACCCGACCAGCGGGTCAACCTTGCCCTTGATTGCGGCTTCGGTCAATACCCTCGTGGTTTCCTGGAAAGATGCCGCCGACAAGAACGACTCCGTTGCCAGCGACGCTTTCGTAATACCCAGCAGCGCCCGCTTTCCTGTTGCAGGCCTCAGTCCTTCCGCTTCAACCCTGGCATTTTCCGCCTCGAAATCAAACATATCCACCAGTCCCCCGGGAAGCATATTTGTATCTCCGGGATCATCAACCTTTACCTTCCTGAGCATTTGCCGGATGATAACTTCTATATGTTTGTCGTTAATGTCGACGCCCTGCAGCCTGTAAACCCTTTGGACTTCCTGCAGCAAATATGCCTGAACGGCTTCTACGCCTTTTATTTTAAGTATATCATGAGGATTCACGGAGCCCTCGGTGATTTCGTCCCCCGCTTCCACGGTATCGCCGTTGTAAACCTTTATCCTGGACCCGTAGGGTATCATGTAGGTGCGCGACTCTCCGTTTTCGTTCGTTACGATTACTTCTCTCTTTTTCTTCGTGTCGTTTATTCTTACCGTGCCGCTAATCTCCGAAATAATGGCAAGCCCTTTGGGTTTTCTCGCTTCAAAGAGCTCTTCGACACGGGGAAGACCCTGTGTAATATCATCACCGGCCACACCACCCGTATGGAAGGTTCTCATTGTCAGCTGCGTACCGGGCTCGCCTATTGACTGCGCTGCGATAATACCCACCGCTTCACCCACATTAACATCTTCGCCGGTAGCCAGGTTTGCCCCGTAACACTTGGCGCATACGCCATATTCGGAATGGCAGGTCAGTATGGACCTGATCTTGACTTTCTTTAAACCGGCATCTACAATCCTTTCGGCATCCGTATCGGTAATCCTCTTATCTCCTTCAACAATAACTTCTCCCGTTTCAGGGTGCAAAACAGGTTCAACAGTATACCTGCCCACAAGTCTTTCGTACAAGCTCTCTATAATTTCGCTTCCGTCTTTAACATCGCCTACTTCTATACCTTTCCTTGTGCCGCAGTCTGCCTCCCTTACAATAACATCCTGGCTTACGTCGACAAGGCGGCGGGTCAGGTAGCCTGAATCGGCAGTCCTTAACGCTGTGTCGGCAAGACCTTTCCTGGCGCCGTGCGTGGAAATGAAGTACTCCAGCACGTTCAATCCTTCACGGAAATTCGCCCTTATCGGGATTTCAAGCGTTTTACCGGAAGTATCGGCCATCAGCCCTCTCATACCGGAAAGCTGCTTTATCTGGCTTATGCTGCCCCTTGCGCCCGATTGTGACATCATGAAAATCGGATTGAACTTGTCAAGGGTCTGCAGTAAAGCCTGCGTGAGATTTTCTCCGGTTTCGGTCCAGGCCTGTATAATCGAATTGTATCTTTCCTCCTCCGAAATAAGCCCTCTCTTATACATCTTTGTTATGTTTTCAATTTTTTGTTCGGTTTCTTTTATATATTTCTGTTTGACCTCCGGGATAACCATGTCGGTGATACCCACTGTAATGGCACCCTTGGTGGAATACCTGTATCCCAGCGTCTTGATCTTGTCAAGCACAATAGCCGTCTCGGTCGTGCCATGCACTTTTATGCACCTGTCTATGATCTTTCCAAGTTCTTTCTTGGTCACGAGCGTATCAACTTCGAGGTCGAACATTTTTTCAGGGTCGGACCTGTCAACAAATCCAAGATCCTGTGGAATGGCTTCATTAAATATAAGCCTGCCGACAGTGGTGGTTATTACTTTTGAACCTTTTTTACCGTCGTCCAGCGTCTTTTCCATTCTGACGTTTATTTTTGCATGCAGGCCAATATATCCTTCGTCATAAGCCATTAACGCCTCTTCATACGAACCAAACGAGCTGCCTTCGCCCAATTCGCCCTCACGTTCCATGGTCATGTAATAAATGCCAAGAACCATGTCCTGGGTCGGAACGGTAATAGGCCTTCCGTCCTTGGGGGCAAGCAGGTTGTTCGCCGACAGCATGAGGAACCTGGCCTCGGCCTGAGCTTCGGCGGATAAAGGTACATGCACCGCCATCTGGTCTCCGTCAAAGTCCGCATTATATGCCGTACATACCAGCGGATGCAGCTTTATAGCCTTGCCCTCGACCAGCACAGGCTCAAAAGCCTGTATCCCAAGCCTGTGAAGCGTAGGCGCGCGGTTCAGCAAAACAGGATGCTCCTTTATAACCTCTTCCAGCACATCCCAGACCTCCGGCCTTACTCTTTCGACCATCCTTTTTGCACTCTTAATATTATGTGCCAGCCCGTCATTTACAAGTTTTTTCATCACAAAAGGTTTAAACAGCTCCAGCGCCATTTCTTTCGGGAGCCCGCACTGGTATATTTTAAGTTCGGGGCCTACGACAATAACCGAGCGTCCCGAATAGTCAACGCGTTTGCCCAGCAGATTCTGGCGGAAACGGCCCTGTTTGCCTTTCAACATGTCCGAAAGCGATTTAAGCGGCCTGTTCCCCGGGCCTGTCACGGGCCTTCCCCTTCTGCCGTTGTCTATAAGGGCATCAACAGCTTCCTGCAGCATCCTTTTTTCGTTTCTTACGATTATATCAGGCGCTCCCAAATCAAGTAGCCTCTTCAGGCGGTTGTTCCTGTTAATCACGCGCCTGTAAAGGTCGTTGAGATCTGATGTGGCAAATCTTCCCCCGTCCAGCTGGACCATCGGCCTAAGCTCCGGCGGAATGACGGGTATGACATCCAAAATCATCCACTCAGGCCTGTTGCCCGAAAGCCTGAAGGCCTCGACTACTTCCAGTCTCTTGACGGTTCTTATTCTTTTCTGTCCCGTTGTCTCTTTCAAATCCGCCCGTAATTCCTTCGAAAGGGCATCCAAATCAATTTCCATAAGCAATTCTTTTATGGCTTCCGCGCCCATGCCCGCCTTGAACTTGTAGCCGAATTTTTCCAGGCTGTCCCTGTATTCTCTCTCGGTCAGGACCTGTTTCTTGGAAAGCGGAGTCTGGCCGGGGTCAATAACAACATAAGCAGCAAAATATAGTATTTTTTCCAGAGCCCTGGGCGACATGTCCAGGATAAGCCCCATCCTGCTTGGTATGCCCTTAAAGTACCAGATATGGGAAACAGGCGCAGCCAGCTCAATATGGCCCATCCGCTCCCTCCTCACCTTGGAGCGGGTGACTTCAACCCCACACCTGTCGCATACAATACCTTTGTATCTTATCCTTTTATATTTACCGCAATGGCACTCCCAGTCCTTTTGCGGTCCAAAAATTCTTTCGCAGAAAAGGCCGTCTCTTTCCGGCTTCAACGTCCTGTAATTTATCGTCTCCGGTTTCTTAACCTCGCCCCTGGACCATTCTCTTATTTTCTCCGGGGAAGCCAGACCAATCTTTATGGCGTCAAAATTATTCATTTCAAGCATGGCTCAGATCTCCTTTCTAAAAATCCTCGTCATCCAGGTTGTCCGCGAAATCGTCATCGGTGAACAGGTCTTCACCTAACGTATCATCAAGATTCTCCACGGGATTCCCGATTTCACCAAGATCAAAATCATCGATATCGATATCCTCGTCAATCAATCCATCAGGAATATCGCCGTAACCTTCCAGCTCCTCTTCATCCTCGCGCCCTTCGATATTCACGTTGAGTTCCTCGATATCGTCCTCGGAGGATTCCTTAATGGCTATTTCTTCACGCTCCTCGGTGTATACCTTGACATCCAGCGCGAGGCTCTGGAGTTCCTTTATCAAAACCTTGAACGATTCGGGTATGCCCGGTTCCGGCACGTTCTCGCCTTTGACGATAGCTTCGTAAGTTTTTACCCTTCCCACGACATCGTCCGATTTAACCGTAAGGATTTCCTGCAAGGTATACGCGGCTCCATATGCTTCAAGAGCCCATACTTCCATTTCGCCGAACCTCTGGCCTCCAAATTGCGCCTTTCCGCCGAGCGGTTGCTGGGTAACAAGAGAATACGGCCCCGTGGAACGGGCGTGAATCTTGTCATCGACCAGGTGAGCCAGCTTCATCATATACATGTAGCCTACCGTAACCCGGTTATCAAACGGCATACCAGTTCTTCCGTCATACAGCACTGTTTTTCCGTCTTCAGGAAGGCCGGCCATTTTCAGCGTCTCAAAAATATCTTTCTCGGAAGCCCCGTCAAATACCGGAGTGGCTATATGCCATCCCATCACCTTGGCGGCATATCCAAGATGGGTCTCAAGCACCTGGCCGATATTCATGCGCGAAGGAACGCCCAGCGGGTTCAATACGATTTCCAGCGGGGTCCCGTCGGGAAGAAACGGCATATCCTCTTCGGGGAGCACCCTGGAGATAACGCCCTTGTTTCCATGCCTGCCAGCCATCTTGTCACCAACTGATATCTTTCGTTTCTGGGCAACATAACATCTGACAAGCTGGTTTACCCCGGGCGGCAGTTCATCGCCGGCTTCCCTCGTGAAGACTTTTACATCGACAACAATTCCGGATTCCCCATGGGGTACCCTGAGAGAAGTATCCCTGACCTCCCTGGCTTTTTCACCGAAAATGGCTCTTAAAAGCCTTTCTTCAGCCGTCAATTCTGTTTCTCCCTTTGGAGTTACTTTGCCTACAAGTATATCGCCCGCCCTGACCTCGGCTCCTATCCTGATAATCCCCCTCTCGTCAAGATCCTTTAAGGATTCTTCACTGACATTGGGAATATCCCGGGTAATTTCTTCAGGGCCAAGCTTGGTATCCCTGGCTTCAGCTTCGTATTCCTCTATATGGATGGATGTAAACGTATCTTCCTTGACAAGCTTTTCGCTTATAAGTATGGCATCTTCATAATTATAGCCTTCCCAGGTCATAAAGCCTACCAGTACGTTCTTGCCGAGGGCGATTTCACCGTTATCGGTAGAAGGCCCGTCGGCAATGACGTCCCCTTTTTCAACCAAATCGTTCTTCTTTACGAGAGGCCTCTGGTTTGTACATGTGCCCTGGTTGGACCGCACATACTTCAAAAGCTTGTAAACATCTCTTTTGCCGTCATTGGTACGTATAATTATCTCATTTGCGGAAACCTTCTCAACCGTTCCGGAATTGCGGGCAATCACAACAGTGCCTGAATCTCTCGCTGCCTTGTGCTCAATACCGGTTCCTATTATCGGCGCCTCAGTCTTGATAAGCGGCACTGCCTGGCGCTGCATGTTGGAGCCCATAAGCGCGCGGTTTGCGTCGTCATTTTCCAGGAACGGTATCATGGCAGTCGCCACGGATACCAGCTGCTTGGGCGACACATCCATGTAATCCACCCGGTCGGTCTCCACCTCAATAATCTCATCCTTGTACCTGCAAAGCGCCTTTTTGTCTATGAACCTGCCTTCCTCGTCAAGCGGTTCGTTTGCCTGCGCAATCATGTACATATCTTCCTCATCAGCCGTGAGGTAATGTATCTCGTCCGTTACCACGCCCCTGGCCTTGTCTATCTTCCTGTACGGCGCCTCAATAAAGCCATATTCGTTTATGCGCGCATAGGTGCTCAGTGAGCCTATAAGGCCGATGTTCGGGCCTTCCGGCGTCTCTATCGGGCACATGCGGCTGTAATGGGAATAGTGCACGTCGCGGACTTCGAATCCCGCTCTTTCCCTGCTTAAGCCGCCGGGTCCCAGTGCGCTGAGCCTTCTCTTGTGCGTTAGTTCCGCCAGCGGGTTTGTTTGGTCCATAAACTGCGATAACTGGCTGCTCCCAAAAAACTCCTTTATCGCGGCGGTAACAGGCCTTATGTTAATTAGCGCCTGGGGTGTGACAACATCAATATCCTGGATTGTCATCCTTTCCCTTACTACTCTTTCCATCCTTGCCAGCCCTATCCTGAACTGGTTCTGCAACAGCTCTCCGACGCATCGTAATCTCCTGTTGCCCAGGTGGTCTATATCATCGTCGCTGCCGACCCCGTAATTCAGATGGACCAGGTAATTTATGGATGAGATTATATCCTCGGGCGTAACATGTTTCGGAACCAATTCATCCACGCTGCTTGCAATCGCTTTTTTCAGGTCGGCTTTAGTCCGGTTTTCTTTCATCAATTTTTTCAGGACTTCATATCTTACTTTTTCCGTTATGCCAGTTTCAGAGGGATCAAAACCGGTAACCGCTTTCAAATCAACAGTGCCGTTACCTATGACCCTGACCTTTTTATCCTCGGCATAGATATAAACGGCATTAATCCCGGTATTCTGAATGACAACGGCTTTTTCCCTGTCAATATATTCGCCTTCATTGACAATAATTTTTCCGGTCTTCGGATCAGTAATTTTCTCGGCAGCCTTATGACCGGCTATCCTTGATGCCAATGAAAGCTTCTTGTTGAACTTGAACCTGCCGAACTTGGCAAGGTCATACCTCTTGGGGTCGAAAAACAGGTTGTTCAGCAGTGTTGATGCACTCTCAACAGTAGGAGGTTCCCCAGGTCTCAACCTTTTATATATCTCAATCAAACCATCATCCGAACTCTTCGCGCTATCTTTCTGGATAGTGGCAAGTACCCTCTCGTCTTCACCAAGCAACTCGGTAATGGCTGCATCGGTACCGTAGCCGAGAGCCCGCAGCAAAACGGTAATAGGCAGTTTCCTGGTCCTGTCAATCCTGACCGACATGATGTCGCTGGAATCCGTTTCATATTCAAGCCAGGCGCCACGATTCGGTATTACGGTTGCGGAGTAAAGGACCTTACCTGTCTTGTCTAATTTTTTCGAATAATAAATCCCGGGTGATCTCACCAGTTGGCTGACAATGACCCTCTCGGCTCCATTAATTATAAATGTGCCGTTTTCGGTCATCAGCGGAAAATCTCCCATGAATATTTCCTGTTCCTTCACTTCGCCGGTTTCCTTGTTAATCAAGCGCACTTTGACCTTCAGCGGAGCGGAATATGTAGTATCCCTTTCCTTGCACTCATCGATAGTATACTTAGGGTTGTCATCCTCCAGCCTGTAATCCGGAAACTCCAGTACCAGGTTGCCCGTGTAATCCTGGATCGGCGAAACATCCCTGAATACTTCGCGAAGTCCTTCCTCCCGGAACCATTTGTAAGAGTTTTTCTGAACTTCGATCAAGTTGGGCATATCCAGAACCTCATCTATCCTGGAATAGCTCATTCTTGTATTCCGGCCCATTTTTACGGGATGTACCATTAAATATCACCTCATAAATTAAGACTTGTTGTAGTTTGAGCGTTTTACATGAAAGGCTTGCATTCATGCAATTTTACCGGATCACCGGTCGTTTCGGACGATACGCCGGTGTATATCTAAAGCTTTTAATAATATTATTAAAAGCTTCTGGGCTAATCCATATTGGCATTGGCGCTTACATCCAATAAACATATTTCTTCTTTATTAAAAAACACCTGCCAGGCAACTTCATTGAATTTGCCTGGGCTTCCAATAAATAATTATTAACACTTCTTGTCTATTTTATTCTCCTGTGTTATAATCTATTGTGCAATTATAAAGGGTTGCATCTTAAAAAATTAAACTAGTCCGGAATCACGATGCAGTAAACAATTCTAGCATACTGTTGGCTGCATGTCAATAGGTATAATGTGTTGTTTCTGTTGTCTTTTTTTATCTGTCTGTGCAGGTCAAATACCAGGATGAATTTCATTTTCCCGGCGGCGTAGGCTGTTCGTGTGCTATGCTTGTTGTCTCTCCGTTTTCAGGCATAAAAAGTGTCCCGGTTAAAACCGGGACACTTCCACCTCCGGTGCGCATTTATTACTTGATTTCTACAGTAGCGCCCACTTCCTTGAATTTTGCTTCTATTTCGGCTGCTTCTTCCTTGGAAACATTCTCCTTGACAGTCTTGGGAGCTCCGTCGACAAGATCCTTGGCTTCTTTAAGTCCCAGGCTCGTAATTTCCCTGACAACCTTGATAACCTTGATCTTTTCAGCTCCCACATCCTTGAGTATTACGTCAAACTCGGTCTTTTCTTCTGCTGCCGGAGCTGCTGCCGCTCCGCCTGCAGCAGGAGCCGCTGCCATAGCCACAGGAGCCGCCGCGGACACACCGAATTCCTCTTCAAGAGCCTTTACAAGCTCTGATAATTCCAATACCGTTAACGATTTTACATCCTCAATCAACTTTGTAACTTTTTCACTAGCCATCTTATAATTACCTCCATAATATTTATCAAGTATGGTTTAATTTCTTGCTTTTAAGAAGCATTCGCTTTCTCGGCAATTGCTAAGAAGCATTTTCCTTTTGCTCAGCAATTGCATTTAATGCAATAACCAGGCCTCTTATGTTTCCATTGAGAACATTAACCAGGCCCGATATCGGCGCTTTCAGGCCGCCAAGGGCTTTGGCGACAAGCACTTCTCTCGATGGGAGATCGGCCAGTTCTTTGATGCCTTCGAGATCTATAACCTTTCCTTCCACTACGCCGACCTTGATTTCCAGCTTGTCAAATTTCTTTGCATACTCGCTCAAAACTTTTGCCGGCGCGACGGGGTCATCCTCGCTTGATGCCATGGATGTAGGCCCGACCAGGTAAGGTGTTATTTCGTCAAGCCCGTTTTCCTTTACTGCAAACCTTGTCAGCGTATTTTTTACAACCTTGTAATCAACGCCTGCCTTTCTGAGCGCGCTTCTGAGCTCGGTATCCTGCTCAACCGTCAGTCCCCTGTAATCTGCAAAAACTATTGCTTTTGATGCTTTTATTTTGTTGCTTATGTCCTCTACAATTTTCCGCTTTTGATTAAGTGTGCTTTCCTTCGGCAAGTTTTCCACCTCCTTTGTCCATCCCGTTCACGAGACAGCATGTAGCCAAACAGCCTGCAATTAAAAAACCCTTGTGCTTCGCATACTGCAGACGCACAAGGGATATCTCCGCCATGATGCCTTAACGGCTAGCCGGAACAAACCATCTATCTACCTCGGCAGGCCGGATACCCGATTATGCTTGCGCACCTGCTGTCTGCGGTACCGTTTGATTTATTTGTCAATATAATAGCAGCATAATAGCAGCAAATTATATATTACAGCAAAAGTTCATGGTTGTAAAGCAGGATTTATTCTGTCACCCTGGCCGGGTTTACCTTTATGCCGGGCCCCATTGTAGATGCAACAACTATGCTTCTCAGGTACTGTCCCTTTGCAGCGGGCGGCTTTGCCCTTATGATGGCATCCATCAGGGTACGGAAGTTATCCTGCAGTTTTTCAAGTTCAAACGACACTTTGCCGATAGGGCAGTGGATTATATTTGTTTTATCAAGCCTGTACTCGATTTTACCGGCTTTAATTTCGCTTATCGCCTTTGAAACATCCATCGTGACCGTCCCGGCCTTCGGGTTCGGCATAAGCCCCTTTGGTCCCAGCAGTCTGCCCAGTCTGCCCACGACACTCATCATATCCGGCGTAGCTACAACTACGTCGAAATCAAACCAGTTCTCATTCTGAATCTTTGCAACAAGGTCTTCCGCCCCTACATAATCTGCTCCGGCCTGTTCAGCCTCCTTGGCTTTATCCCCTTTTGCAAATACAAGCACCCTGACTGTCTTGCCTGTGCCGTGAGGGAGCACAACCGCGCCTCTCACCTGCTGGTCGGCATGTCTTGAATCGACACCAAGCCTTACATGCACCTCGACCGTTTCGTCAAACTTTGCTTTTGCAGTCTTTTTAACAAGGTCCAGGGCTTGTGCCGGTTCATACAATACTGTTCTGTCCACGAGCTTTGCGCTCTCGATATATTTCTTTCCTCTCTTCATTATAATCCTCCCTTACGTGGTCAAATATTCGGAAACAGATGTTCCCTCCCACTTTTCAAGCTTCACATGGGCTTCAGACAAAGCCGGACTGCCACTGCGGCCCGTACTACTCCACCACTTCTATGCCCATGCTTCTGGCCGTACCCGCAACCATGCTGGTGGCCGCTTCAATACTCGCAGCGTTTAAGTCGGGCATTTTCATTTCCGCAATCTTCCTGACCTCATCAATTGAAATCTTTGCAACCTTCTCCCTGTTTGGAGTGCCCGAAGCTTTCTCAATCTTGCATGCCCTTTTCAAAAGCACCGCTGCCGGAGGAGTCTTCGTTATAAATGAAAAAGACCTGTCAGCATAAACCGTGATAACGACGGGAATAATCAACCCGGCGTCTTTTGCGGTCCTTTCATTAAACTCCTTGCAAAATCCCATGATGTTTACGCCATGCTGTCCTAAAGCTGGTCCAACCGGTGGAGCAGGAGTTGCCTTTCCTGCAGGAATCTGTAGCTTTATATAACCCGCAATTTTCTTCGCCATGGCTTTCATCCACCTCCCAATCCTTACAATTTCTGTATCTGTGTCAATTCCAGTTCAACAGGTGTTTCCCTTCCGAACATGGATACTGCCACCCTGACTTTTTTCTTCTCAATGTTGATTTCTTCGACTACACCGATAAAGTTCTCCAAGGGCCCGCTTATGACCCTTACATTGTCGTTTACTTCATAATCCAGCACCGGGGCAAATTCCTCAACACCCATTGCCCTTATTTCTTCATCAGTCAGCGGAACAGGCTTCGACCCCGGTCCTACAAAACCTGTCACACCCCTGGTGTTTCTAACCACATACCAGGATTCATCCGTCATAACCATCTTAACAAGAACATACCCAGGAAACACTTTCCTAAGCGTGGCCTTTTTCTTGCCATCCTTTATTTCAATCTGCTCTTCCATCGGAACAACAATATCAAGGATATAATCCTGCATATTCCTGTTCTCGACTATTTTCTCCAGATTGGCTTTAACTTTATTCTCATACCCGGAATAAGTATGTACAACATACCATTTGGCTTCAGGCATACCATTGACATTCATCAGGATTTGAATCCTCCTTCATTACCTGGACAGGGTCCATTCCAAAACCTTTCCGAAAATGACGTCGGAAACCCATATAATTATACCGATAAGCAGGCAGATTACCAATACTGAAATAGTATTGTTCACCAGCTGCTCCCTGGATGGCCAGATAACTTTTTTCAATTCGGACCTTATGTCCTTAACAAACCTGGCAATCTTCCTGCCGAAGCCGGCCAGCTTGGATAGGCGTGAATTTTCAGCCATGTATGCGCACCTCCGCCTTTATTTCGTTTCCTTGTGTACCGTATGTTTCTGGCAGAACTTACAGTATTTCTTCATCTCAATCCTGTCCGGATCATTCTTCTTGTTCTTCTTAGTATGATAATTCCTCTGTTTGCAGTCTACACATGCCAATGTAATCTTGACTCTCATTTACGACACCTCCAGCTCCCGTATATCGCAAAATCCGGGGTATACATCCGTATGTCCGGGCGCCGGTTTCTATCGGTTTGCAAACCGGCATAAAAAAAAGACCTCCCTAACGGAGCAATAAATAATTTAACACATAACATTTTAAAAGTCAAGAAAAAATTATCGGCAGTTTTGCTGTAAAGCCGCCGTTGGGGTCAGCCTGACCCCAACCTGAAAGCAAGCCGCCCTATCCAACATTATTCGTCTATCAGTTCGTCTATGGGCGCGCCCGGCGGAACAATAGGAAACACCATTTCATCCTTGTCTATCTCAAAATCAATCAGCACCGGCCTATCCTTCGAGGCCAGCGCCCTTTCAAACGTGCTGTCCACCTCGTCCGGCCTGGTTGCTTTTATCCCGACAGCGCCGAAAGCCTCCGCAAGGGCAACGAAGTCGGTGCCCCTGTCAATAGTCGTCGCCGAATAACGGCGGTCATAAAACAGGCTTTGCCATTGCCTTACCATGCCAAGCACGCGGTTGTTTAGAATGGCAACAACCACCGGCAGCTTGTATTCAACTGCAGTGGCAAGCTCGGTGCAATTCATACGGAAGCTGCCGTCACCGGCAATGTTGATTACCTTCTTGTCGGGCCTGCCTATCTGTGCCCCTATGCACGCGCCAAGACCATACCCCATTGTGCCAAGCCCTCCCGAGGAAATAAACTGCCTTGGCTTTGTATACTTGTAGAACTGCGCCGCCCATATCTGATTCTGGCCGACCTCGGTCGTAATGATGGCATCTCCCCTCGTAATCTCGTAAAGCCTTTCTATAATGTAGTGCGGTTTGAGGCTTCCGTTCGCATCATACTTAAGCGGATATGCACCTTTCCATTCATTAATTTTCTTGTTCCAGCACATATTTTCGCGCTTTTCAACCCTTTTCGCCAATTCTCCAAGTATTTCCTTAATATTTCCGACAAGAGGATACCTGACGTTTACATTTTTCCCTATTTCCGCAGGATCAACGTCTATATGCATAATAGCTGCCTTGGGAGCAAAACGGCTGACATTGCTGATAACCCTGTCGCTGAACCTGGCGCCGGCAGCAATAAATAAGTCTGCCTCGGATACCGCCAAATTGGAAGTCCTGGTGCCATGCATTCCGACAAGTCCTGTAAAAAGCTCATGGGTGCCCGGGAATGACCCTAATCCCATCAGTGTCGTAGTAACCGGAATTCCCGCCTTTTCAGCCAGGGCTTTCAGTTCCTGGTTTGCTGCAGCAATCGCTACTCCGCCACCTGAAAGGATAATAGGCCTTTCGGACTTGTTTATGGCCTCCGCCGCTTCATCAAGTCTTCTGTCCGATACGCCGATAGGCCGGTATGCCGGCTTTTCGGGTTCCATATATTCATACCCGGTACTTGCCGCCGTAACATCCTTGCAAATATCTATCAGAACAGGGCCCGGACGGCCGTCCGCCGCTATTTTAAAAGCTTCGCGGACTATACCGGCGAGTTTGTTCACATCTTTTACTATATAATTATGCTTGGTTATCGGCATCGTGATCCCGGTAATATCAACCTCCTGGAACGAGTCTTTCCCCAGCAGCGCCGTGGAAACCTGCCCGGTAATGGCTACCATGGGCACCGAATCCATGTAGGCTGTGGCAATCCCGGTAACAAGGTTTGTTGCCCCGGGTCCCGACGTGGCAATACATACGCCCGTTTTTCCGGTGGCGCGCGCATACCCGTCTGCGGCATGGGACGCGCCTTGTTCATGCGATGTCAATATATGCCTTATCTTGTCACCAGACCTGTATAAGGCGTCATATATGTTAAGCACAGCGCCGCCCGGAAAGCCAAAGACCGTATCCACTCCCTGTTCTTTCAGGCATTCTATCAGTATTTCAGCGCCGGTCAATATTTTCATTCAAATCCTCCATTTTACATTATTTCAACACTGCTCCGGTACCCGCAGATGTAACCAGCCTGGCATACCTTCCCAGGTATCCGCCGGATATCCTTGGTTCCGGAGATTTCCAGCCGTCCATTCTCCGCTTTAGCTCCTCATCCGGTACTTCAACATTGAGCTTTCCTTCCGGTATATTGATATTAATTATATCGCCTTCCCGGATAGCCGCAATCATGCCGCCTTCCATCGCCTCCGGCGAAATATGGCCGATACAGGCTCCCCGCGATGCTCCTGAAAACCTTCCGTCGGTAATAAGCGCGACATCGCCGTCCAATCCCATCCCTGCTATTGCAGACGTAGGGCTGAGCATCTCCCTCATGCCGGGGCCTCCTTTTGGACCTTCATAACGAATCACGACCACGTCTCCCTTGTTGATTTTTTTCCCATATATGGCCGCGATCGCTTCATCTTCCGAGTCAAACACCCTTGCGGGTCCCCTGTGGACAAGCATCCTGTCCAGGACGGCCGAACGCTTCACAACAGCCCCGTCCGGGGCGATATTGCCCCTCAGTACCGCTATTCCGCCGGTCGCGCTATAAGGGTTTTCGAGGCTCCTGATAACATTCCTGTCCTTGACTTCGGCCTTGCTTATATTTTCTCCTGCCGTTTTCCCCGTGACAGTCAACAGGTCAAGATGCAAAAGGCCTTTCCCTGAAAGCTCCTTCATCACGGCCTGAACACCCCCGGCTTCGTACAGGTCCTGGACATGGTGCTCCCCGGCAGGAGCCAGCCTGCAAAGGTTGGGGACCTTGCAGCTTATTTCATTAACAATGTCCAGGTTGATCCTGATTCCCAGCTCATGGGCAATAGCCGGCAAATGCAGAACTGAATTGGTTGAGCAGCCCAGCGCCATATCCACGGCCAGCGCATTTTCAAATGCTTTTTCCGTCATAATGTCGGAAGGGCATATGTTTTTCTTTACAAGCTCCATTACTTTCATGCCTGCCAGCTTCGCCAGCCTGATCCGCGCCGCATATACCGCCGGTATGGTTCCGTTTCCGGGAAGCCCCATACCCAGGGCTTCCGTAAGGCAGTTCATGGAATTTGCCGTAAACATGCCCGAGCATGAACCGCAGCCCGGACAGGCATGCTCTTCATATTCGGTCACTTCCTCTTCCGACATGATGCCTGCCTTGAAAGCTCCTACGGCTTCATATACGTTGTTGTAGTCCAGGTACTTGCCGTTATGGCGGACAGACAGCATGGGACCTCCGCTTATTACAATGGAAGGAATATTCAGCCTTGCAGCTGCCATCAGCATACCCGGCACAATCTTGTCGCAGTTTGGAATAAACACCATGCCGTCAAAGCTGTGAGCGCGCCCCATGGCTTCGCATGAATCGGCAATCAGTTCCCTGGAAGCCAGCGAATATTTCATTCCCTCATGTCCCATGGCGATCCCGTCGCATATGCCTATGGCACCAAATTCCACCGGTGTTCCCCCTGCCATCCGGATTCCCGCCTTTACCGCTTCCGCGATTTTGTCAAGATGTATGTGGCCGGGTACAATCTCATTCTTTGAATTGACAACTCCGATAATTGGCTTTGCCATTTCTTCATCCGTATATCCCATTGCTTTAAAAAGAGCCCTGTGCGGAGCCCTCTCCACGCCTTTTCTTATAATATCGCTCCTCATTTCACCGACCTGCCTTTTCCGCATTTATACCCTTTAAACAAACAGCCGGGGTTTTCTATCGCCCGGCTCGTGTTATAGGTATTTTACTATTATTATTACTTTATGTCTATATCTAAGTACAAAAAGGTTAAAAGCATTCATTTTACGGTGCCGTTATGCGCAAAATCCGTTAATTTACATTTATCCATGGCGGCAATGAGCATGACCCGCAGGTATTCACAAGCATGCAGCCATGCCTCGGCCGGTGCCGGTGATACCCATCAGCGGCGTAGCCGGCTGCGATGCGCTTGTCAGACGACTGTCGGAGGAAACAGCCATTTGATGATAAAATTGTTTTCATAAAAGCCGCCCGCAAAATGCGAGGTTTCAAGCTCTTTGAAAACCGCGGCAAATACGGGTATTGAACTGAACAGGACCAATGCCGCACAAAGTATGTAAACGGCCAGCACGCCCTGTAAAGTACCGAACACCAGGCCGCCAAGCCTGTTGACTTGGCTGAGTACCGGCAATCTTGATATGTTCCGCAGAAATACGCCTATAACGGATAGCACAATTCTTAGAACTATGTACATGGCTAACAGGCTTAAAACCGAGATAGCCATCCTGGCCAGCTCCTCACTTATGGCTTCAGCCATGAACGCTTCACTTACCAGTTCAGGAAATGACGGCAGCCTCTCCTGCAATGATTTCCTGAACAGTTCCGGGAAGGGCATTGTATCCAGTATGACTTTGGCACCGGTAACAGCCGGCGCACCGGTTGTTGGGTATGCAAAAGCCTCACTGCTCCATTTTAGCAAGTGCTTTACGATAACATTTTTCACCCATTCGAATACCGGCGTTTTTACCAGCAAATCCGCAAGAACCGGCGAAAACTTTATGGACGCGTAAATACATGCGATGAAGGCAAATAACCTGTAAACCGACATAATGAGGCCTTTATTCAGCCCAATGACTGCAAAAATCACTATCAGGCCAATAACGACAAAATCGCTCCAGTTCATATAACCTCCAAACCCCGGCCGGAGCCGGCAAAGTTATAATATCCGGGTAGTCTCCCCGGTTTATTTCAACAGGACAACCACTGCTTCACGATCTGTGATAATAACAGCATGCTGCCTGTTTAAAAGCAATACCTGCTTTATCCCGGATCTTGACGAGTACCTGCTGAAGTTTCTGCACCTGCTGTCATAAAAGTATGCCGTATCTTTTGTATTAACCGCGATTACGCCCTTTCGGGCATTAAGACCTCTTGGTTTTCCCGAAATGGCGCATGAGGCGAGTTCCCGTCCGTCCGCATCATATATCCGGAGCAGGCTGCCTTCCTCATCCTCCGCCGCAACAGCCAATTGCCTGTCGCCCACCAGCCCGGTTCCTGCCACATTTCTGAATACTTTCTTCCATAAAAGTTTCCCTTCCGCGTCAACCGATATGACAGCCCTGTCTCCTGAGGCAAATATGCTTCCGTCATTATTGTATCTGAATAACGGCACCAGCTCCGGGGCAGACCCATCCTCCGAGTTAAAAACCAACATGGCGATATCTTCGCCTTCCATGTCGTAAAACTTGTAGCGTGAAAAGGCTCCTGCCGCTTCCGTGCCGATTGCCGATAATACAAGGCTTTTTGAGGAAGGTGACACACATGCTGATACGGCATAGTCAACTGCGATAATTTTCCTTAAATACTCTATTCCATGAGGTTCAAAAACCCTTATTTCATTGTTGTCCCTCTTGGCCGTTGTCACAACCGTAACGTAGCCTTCCTTGCTAATGTCGGCATTTAAAATGGAAGCATCGAGTTTTTCACTCCAACGCACCGTTCTGCCATCCAGGACACATATATCTCCCATTCCGCGATCGGCCAGCATGAGCAGTGAGCCGTTTGCTTTCATGATAGGGTTGGAAAATAATATGTTCTCAGTCCGTACTATGTTGCCTGACCTGTCCAGAAACCAGACGCCGCTGCTTCCGCATTTGACTATATAATCCTTGTATACCGCAAACAAGGGGTCCTCTCTCGCATCATACTCGTAAACATGCAAAACCTTCGCTTCATTTACAGTATTCTCCCCCAGGCTTTGAAAATATTGCACAATATCAGCCAGGCCGGCCTTTGGATCAAGACTTTTGCGGTAACTGAAAAAAGCCACGAACAGGATGCATAAAAACAGCAGCGCCGCCGTCAACAGACCAGATATGCCTTTGCCGTCCCCGTGGTTTTTTTCGTCAGGGAGCGTTTTCAAAAGATTCACCCCTGTTTCTTCTTTTGCATATCTAAAGGATAAAATAATTTTACCATAGAAAACTATTTTCTGCCATATGCGGATACGGAGGATGGGCTCAGGCTTGAATTGTTTGCTTACTCACGCTCACATAAGAACAGGGAAATAATTCAGGCCTGACCCCGCTTCCCCCACAGGCTGCTTCTCAGCCGCGCAGCTTCAACATACCGTGTATCAACACGGTTATAATCATGAACAACCCAAGGTATCCGAAAATCGGGTAAACTGTCGAGACCAGTTTTGAAAACCCTACGGCCGAAAGCGGTATCGAAACGGCGCAGAGCGTAAAAATAATAATTCTCCTGTCCACCTTGAGCATCGCCTCGACCCGCCCGACAAAGCACAACCCCGAGGTAACTGCCGATACAAGCATGGCGGCCCATAATACGACAGAATAGATATCGCCTGCCAGGCTGCTGTATCTTTCTAATATTTCAAGAAACGGCAGCTCCTTTACCATTATTCCGGGCATAAAAAGCCGTATTGCAATATTGATAACCAAGGTAGCGAGGCTAAGAAAGGCGCCGCCGAGTATTCCTCCCCAAACTGCCGTCCTTCGGGTCTTCAGGCAAGGCAACAGGCTGCAGAGTATGATAAAAGCCGGAATGCAGTTGTAGCTGACATAAAGAATGGACGATACAAGCCAGTTTCTTGTCATCCGGTCAAGGTAACCGGATACGACAGACGCTGCGGTATCGCGGAAGAATACGATATAGACTCCCGCCAGCAATATACCAAGTATCAACACGGGTGTAACAATGGAGCTGAGTACGGCAAGCCCCCTGATATTAGCCAGAATCAGGACTGTGCATATGATTGCCATCAATAGGGATGCATATCTGAAATGAATGCCGAGCCTGTCAGAAACCACTCTGCCCGAGCCTGCCAGCATAATGCAGAATATACACAACATAAACACTGTTATAACTATCTCTACAACCCAGCCCAGGCGCCAGCCAAAAACCGGGAAAATAAACTCCTCGTAATTTTTGATGCGATCGCTGTAAACTTTTCCAAGCATTATGCTCCCGGCTGCCGAAAATAATATGCCTGCCAGTATTATGCCAAAAAAACCACCCGCATCATATACCGTAAAAAACTGCATTATCTCATGGCCTGAAGCAAAGCCTGCCCCAATTACGCTTGTGGTATATATGCAGGCAACCCTGAAAATATTCCTTGATTCACCGGGCACTAAAAAACAACTCCAACAATAGAATCAAACTATTTCATTCTATGTTGGAGCTGTTTGCGAAATGTCACTAACCAAGCGTTTATTTCTGCTGTGACGACAGGAAATCCATAAGCGTTTTGTATGCTTCTTTCATTTCCATTACGCCAAAAGACTTCTTGTTTTTCTTTACCAGGATGCCTGCATATTCACTGTTTCTGACCACGTAATAGTAATTGTCATCCTTGGAAATGAATTCTACTTTCATAGACCCATCCTTCAACGTGTAGTTTATGGTGATTTCAGCATCACCTTCGGGCCTGCCGTCGACATCCACCTCGTCAAGGCTGATGCCTATGAGGGCCTGGTAGAATTTCCTGAACGGCTGATCGCCGTCTTCATTTTTGCCGCTGGCGTCCATCCCGTTAACGTAGAATTTGTCTTTATCCCTGTCTGAATTGCCTTCCGAGTCTTTATATATATCCAATACCATATTGGTTGTCTTGCCGTCCATTGTTAAATCAATCTTTTTAACATCGTCTATATTGACAAGGTAAACAAAGACGCTGACAATTTCCTTGAGCGGTTTGTCAAGGAAAGCATTGTATGACGATATATCCACGGCAAACACCTCGTCGCTGTTACCGAGCTTGGCATATATCGTCGAGCCCTTTTCCTTCTCGTCTCCCATCAGAAGCTTGTAAGTCCCTGCCGCTTCAGTGCCGATTTCAAATTCATATACGGGCTCATCCAGGCCGTATTGCGCCAGGTCCGACGGCTTATCTTCCAAAAATTCATCCACTGTTGTATTTGCTAAAGCCTCAAGCATGGGGTATATAGCATTTCCATTCACGCTTCCCTTGATCGGTTCCGTCAGTTTCCAGCTGCTTATGTCGTCCTTTTCTTCCTTGACGGACCTGAACACTTTTTGCCCTTTCCTGTTCATCGCCAGCGTGTTTATGTCATCGAGTTCAAAATCAAACAGTTGCTTTGACCGCATGCCGTTCCTGTCCGTGACGAGGTAATTGCCGGTATACGTGCCGATAATATATACATCATTTTCACCGGCAAACTTGATATAATAACCGCTTTTTGTAGGTGTCCTGTCGCCTACTTCAAGCACGGTCTCCTTTCCGTCCTTGGTTTTCATCCTGACGATGACAGGGTCGTCGAGGCCGTACTTTGCTATATCCTGCGCATTCTCTTCCACCAGCCTGTCCGCGGTAATCGAAGCCGCGTTTATTACTATGCTGCTGAGTACAGACGAATCATACTTGAGGTCGGACGGCGAAGACAGGACCCATTCATCGTCCTTCCTGACAATTACAAAAGTGCCGTCCGGGTTCTCCAGTGTCACGGATTCAACATCACTCGAAATATAATCGGTCAGCTTGAGCAGGTCGGAAGTATTATCTTCGCTTTCAGGCCTGGTTTTGAGGACAAAGACATATACTCCTGCCAGCAGCGCAACAATAAGAACAAGAATAATTGCATTCTTGTAGAACTTCATAAATGACGCCTCCTCAAGAATACCATAAGGCCCGTGCCGAGTATGAGCAGCGGGAATACCACAATGAGAGCCCATCCCATGATCTTGGCTTGCGCCTGTGTGATATCCAGCGTATTTATCTCATAGTCTTTTGTAGGCACGATGACCTCGTCCTGCTTGTCTATCATCCAGTTCATCGTCTGCAGGAAGAAAACAACATTATTGTAGAAATAGTCTCCGAAATTTATCGCGTTGTCACTGACGAACGATCCGTTGCCTATCACAACAATCTTGGAATTACCCTTTCCCCCGGTATATTCGACAGCAACCGCTATATCAAGAGGACCCTTCAGATCTTCTCCCCTTGATTTGCTTACCATTTGTCCCACGGCGTTCTCGCTGGTTTTCATAAGCGTTGTCGTCTTGATATATTCCTTGACATTTTTCAAGATGCCGATACTCCTGGAATTGCTGAGCAAAGCAACAAAACCCTGGGGTATGATGTTGTTTTGATCAATATTTACGATAAGCGTAGCCGGATCTTGCGGGACATGCCTTCTTTCGTCATTTTCAATCACCTTGTCATGGTTGATCTCTATGTTATACTTGGCAAGCAGGCTGTTGAACTGTTCAAAGTCCGGGTCGCTGGCCAGGCAATCAAACATGAATATGGCCTTTCCGCCTTCGTAAAGGTAGTCGCTGAGCACATCTTTCTCGTTTATTGTTATGTCGTTCTTGGGGGAAGCTACAATAACCAGCCCGGCGTCATCCGGTATCTTGTCCGCGGACAGCAGGTTCAGCTTTTTAACGATGAAATTATTCTTTTCAATCTGGTTTTTCAGGAACCGGTAATCTATATCCACATCCGTTTCGTTATGGCCTTCCGTAAAGTATACAACAGGCGTATTCTCCGACGTAACATATTTTATGGCCCCGGTAAAGCCCTGCTCCGCATTTGAGCCTGTTGTATATGCTCTCAGCGAATACTGGTCCATCTGCACGGCAAAAAGGTCATAATATTCCAGTTTTCTTTTCTTTTCAATGCCGTTCACCACGCTTTTGACGACAAAATCGCTTTTGCCCAGATCCATGGTGCCGTCCGGGTCAAGCTGGTTAATGATGCCGGGATTCTTGTCCGGATCTACATACTCCACCTTAACCCGCGGGTACTTCTCATATAGGCTCAGCAGGTCGGTGACTTGCTTATATTCGCTGCCGGAAGCGATTTTTCCCTCGTCAAACAACCCGATTATCTCTACATCATGCTTAAGGTTTTTCAATTCGTTCCTTGTTGCATCCGTCAGTGAAAAAAGCTTGTTCGGAGTCAAATCAAGCTTAAGATCCGTCATTCCAACCAGGATGTTCACCAGTACTGCGATAACGATAACGGCTGCAATCAAAATGGCGGCGTTTGAACCGTATTTTAAACTCCTGCTTTTGAAAAACCTCTTTATGCCGGTAATAATATTCTTCTTTTCCATCCCTCATCACCCCTGACTCCAGCGTCTTTTTTCGATTACCCTGACCGTAAGAAACAGGAATACCGCGATAAAGCTCATGTAGTATACTACAGGCCCGATCCCGAGTATGCCCCTGTTAAAATCCTCGTACCTGGAAAGCAGTGATATCCACCCTAGAATCTTCGAAGCGAAGCCTCCCACGACTGTGGTCAAGCTGTCTGCAATCCACATGATTAACAACGCCACATAGCTGATAATAACTGCAACCACTTGGCTTTCCGTAAGAGAGGAGGCAAAAACGCCCACCGAAATAAAAGTCATTCCCAGGAGTATGAAGCCGATATAGCCCCCTATAATCTTAACGGTAAAAGTTCCGCCGAAAGCCAGCAAAACTATCGGGTAAATAAACGACAGCAATATCATGACGAAAAACACGAAGCATGCCCCAAAGTATTTGCCCAGTACAATTGAGGTAATACTGGCCGGAGAAGTAATCAGCAGCACTTCCGTGCCGTTTTTCCTCTCTTCGGCAAGTATCCTCATCGTAAGTACGGGAACTATGAACAACAGTATAAAACCCATAATCGAGAGCGTGTTGTTGAAATCTGCCACGCCGTATGGGCCGTATACCAGGTTCGGATAAAAATATATCGAAGTAATCAGCATGAATAATCCAATAAGAATATACGCCATGGGCGAATAAAAATAAGCTTTCACTTCTTTCCAAAATATCGCCGACATTGATCAAACAGCCTCCTTTTCCCGGGTGACTATCTGCAGGAATATATCCTCCAGGCTTGCGTTGACGCCCCTTAATTCAAGTATCGGGTAACCCAGTTTTGCCATTGCAAAAAACAATGGTTTTCTTATGTCTATTTCCTTATCCGCTTCGATTATATATGAGAATGTTTCCTTATCTTTTTCAATTCCGGTTTCAACAAATTTTACTCCGTATATCTCCTTGATCGCATTCTCTACGGAACTGCGCGGCCCCGCAATAGTCACGGTTATTTTGGATGCGGCACCCAATCCCTTTGAAAGGTTTTCAGGGGTGTCGATTGCCGCAATTTCGCCCTTGTTTATGATAACAACACGGTCGCACACGGCGCTGACCTCGGGTAGAATGTGGGAACTCAGGATGATCGTATGTTCCTTCCCCAAAGCCTTGATCAGCTTTCGAATCTCTATAATCTGCCTGGGGTCAAGGCCTATCGTAGGCTCGTCCAGTATGAGAACCTGGGGGCTGCCTACAAGGGCCTGCGCAAGGCCAACCCTTTGCTTGTAGCCTTTTGAAAGGTTTTTAATAAGCCTGTTCCTGTGGTCGCCTATCTTGACAAGCTCCATTATATCGTTCAGCTGGCTTCTCTTCTGTTTTTTGCTTACCATTTTCAAATCCGCAACAAAGTTCAGGTAATCGCCGACCGTCATATCCATGTAGACCGGCGGCTGCTCAGGCAGATAACCAATGCGTTTTTTTACTTCTTTTGGGGATTCCATGATGTCAAAGCCGCAAACCTTGACCGTGCCTTCACTTGAAGGAATATACCCGGTTATGATATTCATCGTGGTGGACTTTCCCGCCCCGTTGGGGCCGAGAAAACCAAGAATCTCACCTTTTTCCACGGTAAAATTCAGGTTGTTTACAGCCCTTATTTGACCATACCTCTTGGTCAAATTATGTATTTCTATCATCTCTTTCCCTCCTGATTCAACGATTGGCACTCGAAGCTAACACAATTATGAAAGATACATTTTAATAAATTGTGAACAATTTGTAAAAATATCCTTCATAAATTTAAACAAACCAAAAAAGCCCTTGAATGACTTTTTTGGGCTGCACTTAATTATATAGTTTTTTGTTCGTTATTTCAAGAAAAATTTATGTGTATGCATATTTCCGTAGATTGCAAGTTTAATTGCCTTACATTTTTTAACAGAACCTTGTTTTAAGCAACCATCACCTTAGCCATCATGTTTGCAGTTTGATAACCAAATATTCTTCCAGGGTAATTATTCATCCAGCGCTCTATCCTTTGTATTTCTCTATGTGTGAGCTTACCTATGTCTGTCCCTTTTGGAATAAATCGTCGAATAAGTTTATTGGCATTTTCATTCGAACCACGCTCCCATGAACTGTAAGGATGAGCATAATACAGCTTGAATCTTTTCTTATCAGGGTCAAGGGCAGATGTCTCCAACACTATACTGTCTAAAAATTCGGGGCCATTATCTACTGTAATCGTTTTAAAATGCTTCGAAAACTTCTTGCCATACTTCCGCTCCAGCTTATCTAGTTCTCTCTTCACCGAATCCTGGGTCCTATCAGGCATTTTGCGAATTATCTCCCGTCTCGTACTTCGTTCCGTCAGCACTAACAAGCTCGCCCCCTTTTCTCCTCCTTTACTAACTATACAATCCATTTCCCAATGCCCATATTCTTCCCGATCTTCTATATGCGCCGGCCGTTCCTCTATACTTGTTCCCCTTAAGTTTTTCTTAGCTATTCTGACTTTGCGATATTCCCTCTTCTTCTTATTACGCTTTATTGGCAGGTCTTTGTTGCTTATATTGGCAAATATCCCTTTGTCAATGTAGTTGTATAACGTTTTTGTGCAGATCATTGTTTCAAATTTTGCCCAATATTAAGGCTATCTCCTTTGGTTTCTTCCCATCCCTTATTAATATTTCGATTTGATACCTTTCTCTCTCATTTAGGTGTTTAAAGCTTCTTTGCTTCGTGGTATTATTAAGTTGACTCATTTCGGACCCTCCTATGTTTTTGGTTTGGTCACTTAAAACATTATCAGAAGTTCCGACTTGAGTCACTATTTTTTCTTCAGTTTGGGCAATTAATTTTACAACTTACCGTGTATGCATATTTAACGCCTTTTTGGACGCCGCGGATGGAAGAAGCTCGCCATGACAGGCGCCAGGAAAGACAGTCCGCATGTGACAAGCCATTCGTCAAAGCCAAGCGGAACGGTTTTGAATATCCCCTGCAGCGGCGGTATGTATACTACTCCAAGTATCATCACCAGCGAGCATAATACGGCCAATATAAGGTAAACGTTATTTAAGACAGGTATATCGAAAATGCTCTTGGTTTCCGACTTGCATTCAAATACATGAATCAGCTGCGTAAGAACCAGTGTCACAAACGCTCCTGTCCTGGCCAGTCCCACATCTCCTTTAAAATAGATGATAGAAGTAAAGACGGCCAGCGTCGTAAGCCCGATAAGCAATCCCCTGAAAAGAATTATCCCGGCCAGCCCGTGGGAGAATATGCTTTCTCCTGGCTCCCTCGGCGGTCTTATCATGACATCTTTCTCCGGAGGATCGAACCCCAGGGCTACAGCCGGAAGTCCGTCCGTGACCAGGTTGACCCAGAGAATCTGTATCGGGAACAGCGGTACCGGAAGGCCGATAAGCATGCCAAAAAACATTGTAAAAACTTCCCCGATGTTGCAGGCAAGCATGTACCTGATAAATTTCCGTATATTGTTGTAAATAACCCTTCCTTCCTCTATCGCGGCAACAATTGTGGCAAAATTATCATCCAGCAGCACCATGGAGGAGGCTTCCTTTGTGACATCCGTGCCCGTTTTCCCCATTGACACGCCTATATCCGCTTCCTTGACAGCAGGGGCGTCATTAACGCCGTCGCCCGTCATTGCCACGATATTGCCGGATTTTTTCAACGCCCTGACTATCATCAGCTTGTGCTTGGGAGAAACCCTCGCGTATACGCTGATATTGCCCGCCAGGTCCGAAAGCTCTTTTTCGTCCATGGCGTCAAGCTCAGACCCTGTCAGAACCATTTCGCCTTCCCTGTAAATGTCAAGCTCTTTTGCTATAGATACTGCGGTCAGCTTATGGTCTCCCGTAATCATTACGGGTTTTATGCCTGCCAGCCTGCATTTCTGTACGGCATCGTAAGCTTCAGGTCTCGGGGGGTCCAGCATGCCTATAAGCGCATCAAAAACCAGGCCCGATTCAAGCCGACTTTTATCGTATGATGTCGAATCCAGCTTTTTATGCGCAACTGCGATAACCCTTAACGCATTCGCAGCCATTGAGTCGTTTGCCCGTATTAACCTTGATTTCTGCTCGGGAGAAAACGGAACAATTCCTCTTGACAGGTTAATCATTCTGCATTTCTTAATAAGCATATCCGGAGCGCCCTTCGCAAAAACAAAGACTTCGCTTTTACGGTTCCGGCATACAACGGACATGCACTTTCTATCCGGGTCAAACGGCAATTCATCTATCCTTGAATATGTTTTGCCAAGAACCTGCGGTGTCAACCCCGCCCTTGCGGAAAGCGCCAGCAATGCGCCTTCGGTAGGGTCGCCGCTATAGTTCCATTCATTATCCCTACGGTCACCATTTTCAGGCACAAAGCCTGCATTGTTACACACAGCGGCAATTTCCAGCGCCAGCCTGAGAATATTGTCGCCCAGGGGTTCAATTTTCCTGCCGGCTGAATAAAAAGCCCGCATGCCGTTTCTTGCGGTTCTTATCTCAACAGGCCTGTTATTTGCGAACATCTCCCTGACCGTCATTTTATTCTGGGTAAGCGTTCCCGTCTTGTCGGAGCAAACGACACCGGCACATCCCAATGTTTCAACGGCCGGAAGTTTCCTTATGAGCGCGTTTCTTTTAAGCATTCTCCTCACGCCAAGCGCAAGGGAAATGGTTACAAGCGCCGGAAGCCCTTCCGGCACAGCCGCTACCGCGAGGCTGATCCCGGAAAGCAGCATATAAAAGGCGTCTTCACCCCTTAATATCCCGGTCACGCTAACCACCGCACATATGACAAGGCAGCCTGACGCAATCATTTTGCCCAGCTTCGCCAGTTTTTTTTGCAGGGGTGTCTTATCTTCTTCAATATTACTGATAAGCTCGGCGATACCGCCCATCTCGGTATCCATACCGGTAGCGGTCACCAGCGCCCTGGCCCTGCCGCCTGTTATGTTCGTTCCCATGAATACCATGTTGCTTCTTTGCGCACGGCCGGGTATACCGCCCGGCTGCAGCGGAAATTTTTCGACCGGAACTGATTCTCCCGTAAGAAGCGATTCGTCCGCCTGGATATTCCTGCCTTCCGTTAAAATCCCGTCGGCAGGCACCCTGTCGCCTGTTTCAAGTACAACTATGTCACCCGGTACAACCTCTTCCGCCGGTATGCTTAACTGCCTGCCGCTCCTTATTACTTTTGCGGCAGGAGCCGCAAGGCTTTTCAGCGCTTCCATCGTTTTCTCCGTCCTGTACTCCTGCACAAATCCCAGGACGGCATTTAAAACAACGATTGCAATAATCGTAACCGCTTCGGTCATCTCTCCCATAAAAGCGGATATTATGGTAGAAATCATCAGGATTATCACCATAATATCCGTAAATTGGCTCAACAACAGCTTTAGAGGAGATATTTTTTTCTTTTCCGCAATACGGTTGGGGCCATGTTCAAGAAGTTTTCTTTTTGCTTCTTTATCGCTGATACCGGTGTGTATTTCCCTGATTACTCCGGTTTTATCCAGATATGCGCCATACCCGCCCAAAACAGGACACCCCTTTATCCTCCGAATTATTTTCGTCATTACCTTTACAGGTCTATGTCCTATTTTTATTCAAGGGCGGTATGTTTTAGACCACAGTATCGGCGGATGGGACGGCTTGCAATTTGACATTTTGAGAATGAATGGCTGCAGGGTGTTACATTTTCACGGATAGTATGATGTGCCCTGGAATTCATTCTTCATAGACTTTCCTGATCCCGTCGATTTTCCGGATGTCACTGACCACCTGCATATCCAGCATGTTGCCTGGAAGCCTTGTCTTAAGTTTAATTACAAGGCTGTTTCCCTTGCTTCTGTGTATCTGTATATCGCTTATTTTTATTTTGTTTTGCTCAAGCAGATTGGTTACCGCTCCAACCAGCCCGGGAACATCATCTGCTTCCACGGCAAAGGCCCTGTGCCTTTTCTTGCTTGTAAAACGTATCTCTGCTTTTTTCAAAATTATAAGCGTCAGAAAAACAATCATCGTCGCCACGGCAGCACCGCCATAAAAACCCGCTCCAACCGCAATGCCGACGCAAGAAACCGCCCACAGGCTCGCCGCCGTGGTAAGGCCGCGCACACTAACGCCATCGCGTATGATAGTGCCCGCCCCAAGGAATCCTATGCCGCTGACGACCTGCGCTCCAAGCCGTGCCGGGTCTATAGAGCCGTCGTATTTTATAAACAAATATTCCGAAGTAACCATAACAAGAGCTGATCCGACACATACCAGTATGTGCGTCCTGAAACCGGCCGGCCTGTTCCTGTCGGTGTACTCCCTTTCATATCCTATAACTCCGCCAAGCAAACCCGCAAAAATCAAACGCAGTATAATATCGACTATAAACGGCATTTTTCCACCTCAACGGATTATTCTGCGAATACTTTTCTCGGTATATAAACCTTGAAATTGTCAAGCATTCTCCTATCGGGCTCAAATATCACCATCGTCTTCTCGCCCTTGTAATTAAGCGTGATAAAATAGGCGTCCGGCGAATCTATCGAACCCGAAGCATCTATCTTGTTTTTTATACCCCGCAAAGACCGGCTGAAATCATCGCTTTTCACTTTCGATACAATGTCAAATTCCCTGCAGTTCGCGCTGAAAATTCTTTTCCTCTTGCTTTTTGAAATGATTTTGTCAATGTCAAGATCCCCATTTGTTACTATATATTCGTACTCTATATTCCTGGATATAACAAGCCTGTATCCCAGGTATGCGAAGCCCGCCGCCAATACTATTCCCAGGTTTAGCTCGTATAAAACCGGTATCGACAGGCTGGCAAAGACAAGCAGAACTGTCATAAGAATAATGATGGCGATAATGATGATATCACCAGCAGTTTTTTTCCTTGTTACCAGTTTTTCTATAAATATATCCATTAGCAATATCCTCCCGGAATATCAGGATTGCAGTACACGCAAATTACCCAGTATACCGCATATTTCTTAATAGATTTTACCATATGCAATTATATTTAACAACATAATGGTATAATTTGCCTGGAAAGTTGTTGCAAAAGCAGGCTGGCGCTGCACAAACTGGAAATTATGCGGGGGCATTACAGCCTGCCCATGATGGAACCTAATCCAAATTGCAAGCCGCCCTATCCGCCTTTGCTAATCCACATATATCACCCTGTCGGCTATTTCTGCCACCGACCGGCTGTGCGTCACAACCACGATGGTCTGCCGGCCTTTCCTCGACAGGAGCGACTGCTTTAATAATTCCTCGTTTTGCGCATCAAGGGCGGAAGTAGCCTCGTCCAGCAATATAATCGGCGTGTTGCGCAGGAAAGCCCTGGCCATGGCAATCCGTTGACGCTGACCGCCGGATATGGACAAGCCGCGTTCGGATACCAAGGTGTCATAGCCGTTTTCCATTTCCATGATAAAGCCATGGGCATTAGCATCAACGGCAGCACGGACAATTTCCCGCCCGGAGGCATCACCGCATCCGATTCCGATGTTGTCGGCTATAGTCCCGGGAAATAATACCACATCCTGCGGCACAACGGATATGTTCCGCCTGAGCGAATGCGCCGCGGCATCGCATATGTCCGTCCCGAATATTTTTATCTTCCCGCCGGACGGCTCAAGCAGCCCCTGCATCAACCTCAGCAAGGTCGATTTCCCGCTCCCGCTCTCCCCGACGATAACCGCCAGTTCCCCGGCGTTAACCGAGAACGACAAGTTCTCAATAATCAGGGCCTTTTCATTATATCCAAAAGAAACATTGACAAACTCTATTGCGTTGTGCCCGCTTTCCGGGTCTATCTCTTCATTTCCTTCCCGCACACTCTCCTCGGTGTCGAGCAGCTTAAAAATCCTCCGCGCTCCAGCAAGGGTCTTCCTGACATCAGGCAATATCCTCGATACATGGAACACTCCCACCACACTGCCTGCCATTTGCGAAACGCTCACCAGCGCCGGCAGATCGAGAGCACCGTCAAGCAGCAATATACCCGCGGCAAAAACAAGGAGTCTCTTCCCGAGTTGGTACTGCACGTTATTTATTCCTCCCAGTATCGCGGAATCGCGTGCAAACCGCAGTCCGGCGGTCCTTGCCTCATTTGCCGCCTCATTATAGCGTTCCTCCAGCATATCACGCATGTTGTATATCCTCGCGGTAACCGCCCCGTCAAGGATATTTTTAAGTCTCTCGCCGGCAACGGCAAGCGCCGACTGGGCTCTGTCGCTTGAAACACGAAGCCGTTTTGAAAAATAGACTGAATATGTAAAGGTAATCGCCGCGAGAACGACGGTTATCAACGCAATGCGCGCGTCTATACCCACGATGTACGCCATCCCGCCAATACTCATAAACAGCGCTGCCATCGGCACCCTAAGAATTTTATCCAGGCCTTCGGCGGCAATACGGGCATCGTTCAGCAAATACGACAATTTTACCCCGCTATGTTCGTCGCCGGCCTTTTCAAGCGGCGTTCCGAGCAGCTTCTTAAAAACATCGCTGCGGATGTTTGCCGCCGCTATTACACACCCGAATTCGGACATGTACTTCGAAACCGAGTCGATGATAATAACGCAAAACAAAAGCGGAAGCGCGCCGGCAACCGCGTCAAGAAGCAGTTTCATGCTGCCGTCACGGACCGCCCCGGCAACCCTGCCCAGCAATCCTGCCCAAAGGTATGAAGAGAGCATTATACTAAATGATTGACCGGCCACACCCAGGAAAAAACGAAGTTTCCATCTTCCGGTGTACCCCGTTCTTCATCCTGAATTGTTTTATTCGCCTGCCAAGACGCCACTGCAGCAGCGAGATGGCAGGCACAAGCGCGAAAATGATGCTTGTCAGTTTCAGGTTCGCGTAAGCCAGGTAGCAAAGAGATATTAGCTGTGCAAAAGTCCATGAAATCCCGATAATCAGGACAGGCCTCAAGGCGGCTGTCAACGAATCAAGGTCATTTGTTACGCGGGAGGAAAGCTCACCCGTATGCATCCTGTCAAGCCATGACAACCTTGCGCTGTTCAGCGGCTCGATAGTCTTACGTTTAAGATTCATAAGACCGTTTTCAAGAAATGCCCCGATGAAGTAATCCTTTATAAAAATGCTTATAAACAATCCCGCCGAAATAACTACCGACCTGATCATGTCATTATTCATACCGGGCCTGTCATAGGCGTATATGGCATCCAGCAGGATCCCGCCCAGGATTGCCAGTGCGGTATTGAAAACACCTTCAGAAACATTGCACAAAAAAGCAATAATAACATGCCCGAATCCGCCCATGTGCTTCAGGATATCCCTGATGTAATACCCTGTTTTCCTGTCTCCAGGCATTTTCGACATTTATCGTCACGCTCCCCCGGTTCCCTTAATATCTATCGCCACAACCTTCTTTTCTTCCTCAAAAACCCGCCCACCGATATGTTCCCGCCAAATGGCGACTCTGATTTATCCGTCAAAACATAATTATACCAAAACTGCCATGATTTTTTTTATTCTTTTCTAAGAAAACATACAAAATTTTCAGTCCTCATTATTTATGATATTTCAGCCATAATAAATGGTGAACAAACTGCGGCGGCAGCTATCCGGGCAGTGTCAGCAAACATGTTGGGAGGCTGGGGTTATTCAGAAATTATATAATGCGGCCATATTTTCTGCTGCATCAGTCTTTTTCGGATATATCACGGTGCGGATATTTTTCCCTTCAATCGACAGCAAGACAACCCCTCTCAGGGGATTGGCGGCCATCGTTGCATTCCTTGCCGCGTTCACAGTTTTGTGGGCTTTCGACAGGTTTCTTGCCAGGAAAATGACCAGGAAAGCAGCAATTGCGGCAGTTGTATTTCTCATTGCGGCAAATTCGGCGCTCCAGGGGCTTTGCTTTTATTTGCTGGAAGTTAAGCCTTCATGGGATTTTGGAGCAATAATGGGCGCCTCGGAGGACATAGCGGCCGGACGTGCAATAAACGCAAACGCCTGGAAATACTTCCAGGAATACCCCTATAATCTATATCCCGCCTTCTATATCGCCATTTTCAGAATGATCCTTGGCGGGCATCGATATGCGCCCTACATACTCAATATTATTTCAGTCACGGTTTCAGTGGCCGGGGCATGTTTCCTGGCGTACAGGCTATACGGCCAAAGAGCCGCCGTACTGGCAGCCTTGCTCTGCATGGGTATTACACCGCTGTACCTGTATATCCCCATTGTCTATACGGATACTCTCTCGATGCCTTTTCCAATATGGACAGTATGCGTATGTACATACATACACACGGCCAGGCCACATTCAGCTGATAAAAATGCCGGCAAATTGCGCCGCCATGGCAAAATAAAAACAATTATTTTCTGCGCATTAGCCGGACTATTGTCGGCGATCGGCTTCCTGGTAAAGAGGGTGGCGGCAATAGGTCTCGCCGCGTTTGCAGTTGACTGGTTATTCAACCGGAAAGATTACAATACTTTTTTTATGAATGCCAGGAGTGTCTTGTCCAGGGCTGTTTCAAGGGTGGTTCCCCTGGCGGCCGCGCTTTTAGTTTTCGCCGCCGCGGTTCATTCGGCCCAGGCCTTCCTGGAACACGCCGGCTACGGCGGCATATTTCACAGTGACATAAGGCTGCCGTACAACCACTGGCTTATGATGGGAATGAACAACATCAACTCGGAGGGCGGCGGTTCATCCGGTTACGGGGGGTTCAGCGGAACGGACCTGAGGTATACAAGATCATTTAAAACAACGGAGATGATGAAACAAGCCAACATATCAGTTATCAGGGAAAGGCTGGGCCAATTCGGCACAGGCGGTTATGCGTCATTCCTGCTGAAAAAGATTGAGTGGTCCTGGACGGACGGAACATACTATGCCCCCGTAAAGCTCGGGCGGAATCCGCTGAAACGCACCATTTTGCATAAGTTTGTTCTTTTCAGCGACGGCAGGGCAAACAAGCTGTACTTGATATTTGCCCAGACGGTTCAGGCGGTTGTCCTGTCCATGATATTTGCCGGATGTGTTTCGTCGGCCGTAAAAGGTTCCGACAAGGCATTCAGGCTGATGACAACGATGTGCCTCGGGCTTGCTTTCTTTCTCCTTTTCTGGGAAACCAGGTCCAGGTACCTGGTATTCCTGATACCGGTTCTTGTCGTTATGGCCGTCAAAGGCATGCTGAGGGCATTCAGCGGCCTTGACAAGGCACTCGGGAAATTCATCATGTAACATAATGCATGGCGTTTTAATATTATATAGTGGGCTTAAGGAGGGCTTGCGTAAGCATAATTAATGTCCCGATAAGCATAAGAAGTTTTTGGGCTCGAACAAGGGGGTTTTGCCATGCCGCAGCTGATATACACGGTACAGCCCGGGGATACCCTGTCGGGAATAGCCCGGCTGTATGGCAGCACAGTAGGTGCAATCGTCAATGCAAACAATATTGTGAATCCGAACCTGATTTACCCGGGCGCGGTCCTGTTAGTGCCCGTCGAAGAAGAGGATTACCCGGGAGCGCCCCCGGGAGGCTTGGTATACACCGTTCAGCCCGGCGACACGCTCTATGTTATTTCGCTCCTGTTTGGAGTCAGCATGCAAAGCATCCTTGCGTTGAACAATATCCCCGATCCTTCACGGATATACCCGGGATTGATAATAGTCCTTCCGCGAAACGCCGTAAACCCCTTTCAGCCTGTAAGCCCGGGGATAATTAATTATACCGTGCTGCCCGGGGATACCATATACCGTATTGCTTTAAGGTTCGGCACCACCGTTCAAGCGGTGCTCAGCTCAAATCCGGGCCTTGACCCGCTCAGGCTGTTGCCCGGTCAGACGATAAGAATCGCCATACCCGCAAACGCAGTGGCAATATACAGGGGAAATCCTTCAAAAAGGATGGTTGCCCTCACTTTTGACGCTACCTACGGCGACAACCAGACAACACGGCTTCTTCAAATATTAAGGGATAACAATATACGGGCCACATTTTTCCTGTCGGGCATATGGCCGCTGAACTTTCCGGGCCTGGCAAGAGCCATCGCCGCGGCGGGACATGAAATTGGAAACCACAGCCTTACTCATCCCCATATGACACAAATTCCTTTGACAGAAGTCAGCAACCAGCTTGTCCGGACCAATGCCCTGATCAGGAATATAACGGGTGTGAGCCCTTACCTGTTCAGGCCTCCATTCGGGGAGTACAATCAGGCTGTATTAAATACCGCGGAGGCGCTGGGTTACGTTACAATAATGTGGACAATCGACTCGTTGGACTGGCAAAACCCTGGAGTCGACCGGATAATCAGCCGCGTAGTCAACAATATCGAACCCGGAGCAATAGTACTTATGCACCAGGCGGCATTCCAGACACCGGACGCGTTGCCCGCGATTATATCCCGACTGAGGCAGCTTGGCTATGGATTCGGTACTGTCACACAGATCCTCGACCCGTGATGCCTCCCTATCTGTACCAATTGCATGGCGTACTACGTCAAATAAAAAAGGCCCGCATACGCGGGTCCTTTTTTATTTGCTTTATTTATTCTTAATACATTCCGCCCATTCCGCCTGGTGCTCCTGCAGGCATCGGGGGTTCCTTCTCCGGCTTGTCTGCCACGACGCTCTCGGTGGTCAGGACCATTGACGCGATTGATGCCGCGTTCTGCAGCGCAAACCTTGTCACCTTTGTAGGATCCACTATACCCGAGCTGATCATGTCAACGTATTCTTCCTTCAGGGCATCAAAGCCGGTACCGACAGGGCTGTTCTTAACCTTGTCGACAATAACGGAGCCTTCAAGTCCCGCATTTTCGGCAATCTGCCTGATTGGCTCTTCAAGGGCTTTTACAATTATCTGTACGCCTGTCCTTTCATCGCCTTCCGTAGTCTTAAGCAATTCCGCCACTTTGGGAATAGCATTGACAAACGCCGTACCTCCTCCGGCAACGATACCTTCTTCCACCGCAGCCTTCGTCGCGGAAAGCGCGTCTTCTATACGGAGCTTCTTCTCCTTCATTTCGGTTTCAGTCGCAGCGCCGACATGGATTACGGCTACGCCGCCGGCAAGCTTGGCAAGCCTTTCCTGGAGTTTTTCCCTGTCGAAATCCGATGTGGTTTCCTCAATCTGTGCCTTGATGGAGGCGATTCTCTTCCTGATTTTATCCTGATCGCCGGCACCGTCCACAATAATGGTGTTTTCTTTCTGCACTTTAACCTGCCTTGCCCTTCCAAGCTGCGAGATCTTTGCTTCTTTCAGATCCAATCCCAATTCGTCGGAGATTACTTCCCCGCCTGTCAATATGGCGATATCGCGGAGCATTTCCTTTCTCCTGTCGCCGAAGCCCGGAGCCTTGACAGCCACGCAGTTGAACGTACCGCGAAGCTTGTTTACGATAATGGTTGTCAATGCTTCACCTTCAACGTCCTCGGCAATAATGATGAGCTTTTTGCCTGCTTGCGCAATCTGCTCGAGAAGGGGCAGCATATCCTGTACATTGCTTAATTTCTTATCGGTAATAAGTATATACGGATCGTCAAGTATTGCTTCCATCTTTTCCGTATCGGTTACCATGTATGCGGATATATAGCCCCTGTCGAACTGCATACCTTCGACGATTTCAAGCTCTGTACCCATGGATTTGGATTCTTCCACGGTAATAACACCATCGTTTGTTACCTTTTCCATCGCGTCCGCGATAAGATTCCCTATTACATCATCGTTAGCCGATATGGCAGCAACTCTCGCTATATCTTCCTTGCCTTTTATCTTCCTGCTGTTTTCCTTAATTGCATCAACTGCAGCATCAACCGCCTTTGCCAGTCCTCTTTTCAGGATCATCGGGTTGGCACCGGCTGCTACGTTCTTAAGGCCTTCCCTGATAATCGCCTGGGCAAGAAGAGTTGCGGTAGTAGTACCGTCACCTGCAACGTCGTTGGTCTTGGTTGCCACTTCTTTAACAAGCTGTGCGCCCATATTTTCAAACTTGTCTTCAACTTCAATTTCCTTGGCGATAGTGACGCCGTCGTTCGTGATCATAGGAGACCCGAACTTCTTGTCCAGGACAACATTTCTGCCTTTGGGTCCGAGTGTGATCTTCACGGTATCGGCAAGTTTATTTACACCGCTTTCCAGTGCGCGCCTGGCTTCCTCTCCGAATTTTATTTCTTTAGCCATGTGTTTTATGCCTCCTTGTTTACAATAAATATTTATTCGTGAGTCCATGATGGTTCACTATTCTACAATAGCCAGGATATCACTCTGTTTCAGAATGGTGTATTCCTGGTCATCAATTTTTACTTCCGTTCCTGCGTATTTGCTGATAAGTACCTTGTCTCCAACCTTTACTTCCATCTTGATTTCCCTGCCCTTATCGTCAAACCCGCCTGGTCCTACTGCGACGATTTCCGCAACCTGCGGTTTTTCTTTTGCGCTTCCGGGCAATATGATACCGCCTTTTGTTACTTCTTCGGTTTCCATCATTTTAATAACGACTCTTTCACCTAAAGGCTTTATTTTCATAAAGCTACCTCCTTGATATTTGCAATTTATTAGCACTCGCTTTTGCTGAGTGCTAATTACACTAATAATATAATATAATACCAATTTGTAATCAAACATGCATTTACGATAAAAATCAGCCGGTTAAACCGCATTATTGCGCAACATCTTCTGATTTTATCAATTTTCACCGTTTTTCAGGGTCAATTTACTGCAGGCGCTCCTGTTTCACTGCCCGCTGTTCCCTGCTTCTTCCTGCCCTGCTATTCCGCGGTCTTATGCCTTATTTCCTGCCTTTGCGGCCCCTTTGCTTCATTTCCTTCGGGCCAATTCTTCGTACACGTCATTGAGCGTCATGCCTCTTTCGGCCAGAAGCACCATTAGATGATAAAGCAAATCGGCTATTTCGGAGCTTATTTCTCCGGGGTTGCCGTTCTTTGACGCAATTATGACTTCACAGGCTTCTTCGCCTATTTTTTTCAGGATCTTGTCCAGGCCTTTTTCAAAAAGGTAATTCGTATAGGAGCCCTCCTTCGGATGAAGCAGCCTGTCGGTTATTACATCGAACACTTCTCCCAGGACTTCCGGTCCTGCAGCCAAGCCGGGCTCAGCCGTACCTTCCGGAGCGGTTTTCGGGCCATATGAAAGTTCCGGCTTGTCGCTAAAACCGGGTCCGGAACCGCAGGTCTTCAGAAAGATGCGGTACCGTCAACCGCCGTTATCCCGGTTCCTTCCTTCGCCGCGTCTATCCCAAACCTTGTGAAGAAACAGGAATAGTGCCCGGTATGGCATGCCTGGCCGGTCTGCTCGACTTTAAGCAGCAATGTGTCCCAGTCGCAGTCGATGCCGATGGATTTTACTTCCTGGAAGTTCCCCGAAGTCTCGCCCTTCAGCCACAGCTTTCTTCCTGCTCCTGCTGTAATAATGTGCTTTGCCTGTCTCTACGGTCTTCCTCAGGGCTTCCTCGTTCATATACGCAAGCATGAGCACCTCGTCCGTCCTCGTATCCTGCACAATAGCCGGTATAAGCCCATTTGCGTCAAATCTCGCCATCTCAAGAATATTCATAATATCTCAAACCCTCGATTCTTGTTCCCCTTATATACCTTACTTCAATTCCTTTTCCTTTCAGGTATTCTTTCAGGCTGCGGATTTCCAATTCGCGGAAGTGAAACAGCGACGCCGCCAGGGCGGCATCGGCTTTTCCGGCCGTCAAGACCTCGTAAAAATGCTCCGGTTTCCCTGCTCCGCCCGATGCTATAACCGGTATTTTCACACTCTCCGATACCGACCTGGTAAGCTCTATGTCATAACCATCCTTTGTTCCGTCCCGGTCCATGCTCGTCAGGAGTATTTCTCCCGCTCCGAGCTTCTCGGCTTCCACCGCCCATTCAACCGCATCCCTTCCGGTATTTACCTTGCCTCCATTGGCATAAACATCCCAGCCGCTTCCCCCCGGCCTCTTTTTTGCATCAATCGCCACTACAACACACTGGCTGCCGAAACGGTGCGCCGCTTCCGAAATCAACCGGGGCGTCTTCAACGCCGCGGAATTCACGGAAACCTTATCCGCGCCGGCATTGAGTATTTCGCTGAAGTCATCGACGGTCCTTATGCCGCCGCCCACGGTAAAAGGTATAGATACTCTCCCGGCGACGCTGCGGACAACATCAATCATGATTTTTCTGTCGTCTGAAGTCGCGGTTATATCAAGAAAGACAAGCTCGTCGGCCCCGGCCTTGTCATAAAAGGAAGCCGCCCCGGCCGGGTCTCCCACATCCCTGATATTAGCGAAATTAACGCCTTTGACAATCCTTCCTCCAAGAACGTCCAGGCACGGAATTATACGTTTAGCACCGCTCATGCATGCACCTCGTTAACTTTAGATTCTATAAGGCTTATTATTTAGCGTGATTGAATACTATTTTGCAGCCGCAATTGCCTCTTTCAGGTCTATATCGCCTGTATACAAGGCTTTGCCTATTATTGCGCCTGCCACGCCTGTCTCTTTCAGGTTTTTAACATCCCGGACGCTTGAAACCCCGCCGGAAGCAATCACTTCCATTCCCACGGCCTTAACCATTTCCTCCATTGCCTTGAAGTTCGGCCCTTTGAGCATGCCATCCCGGGAAATATCGGTATAAATGATTACCTTTACGCCTGTCTCCTCCATTTTTTTTGCAAAATCCACCGCCGCAAACCGGCTGGTCCTTGCCCAGCCTTCAACAGCCACCATCCCGTCCCTGGCGTCTACTGCCACTGCCAGGCTGCCGCCGAAGCGCAGTACCGCTTCCCTGACGAGATCCTGGTTGTTTACCGCGGAAGTCCCCAGGATGACCCTTTCTATACCCTTGCCAAGGAGCAATTCCATTGTCTCAATCGAGCGGACCCCGCCGCCCGCCTGCAAAGGTATTCCCGCCTTGGCAGCTATCGCGCTGATAACGTATGCATGTTTTGCGGTTCTCCGGTCTTTGCCCCGTCAAGGTCAACCACGTGCAGGTATTCGGCGCCTGACTGCACAAATTTCAATGCCATGTCGGCCGGGTTATCGGAATAAACCGTCACATCGTCGAATTTTCCTTGCAGGAGCCTGACGCACTTGCCGTCCTTTATATCAATTGCAGGGTAGATAACCATTTTGTTCACTCCAATGTTCCTTTTGTGGACATTACACCGTCTATACGTGAATCAATACCGACCGCTTCGTCCAGCGCCCTGGCAAAGGCTTTAAATACCGCCTCGACAATATGGTGGTTGTTGCTGCCGTAGTGCACGTTAATATGTATGTTCATGCCCGCGTTTACCGCCAGCGCCCTGAAGAACTCCTCCACCAGCCCGGTATCCATGCCGCCTACGCTTTCACTTGTAAAATCTATGTTGCAGACCAGGTATGGGCGCCCTCCAATGTCGACAGACACTGAAGCCAGCGTTTCATCCATCGGTATTACCGATGTTCCGTACCTCCTGATTCCTTCCTTGCGGCCAAGGGCATCCTTCAAGGCTTGCCCCAGGACTATGCCGACATCCTCGACCGTGTGATGGCAATCTACCTGCAAGTCACCGTTCGCCTTGACCTCAAGGTCAAACAAACCATGTTTTGAAAACAGCGTCAGCATATGGTCAAAAAAACCTATGCCGGTATCGACGTCGGACTTGCCGCTGCCGTCGACAGCCAGTCTCACCGTGATGTCGGTTTCCGCCGTTTTCCTCTTTATTTCGGATGTCCTGGACATAATACACCTCCCGGCTAATAATAAAAACCTAAATAAAATAATACCAATAATAAGCTAAACCGGCAATTATATTTAGCCGGCCTTCACCCGGCTGCAAGCAGCAGCCCTCACGGCCTTGATCGGCTTTCAATAATGCCGTCCAGGGCCGAAATCAACGCATCCATGTCTTCATCGGTGCCGATGCTTATGCGAAGATAGTTGTCAATCTGCGGCAGCTTGAAATAGCGGACCAGTATTCCCTTTTTCCTGAGCTCGTTAAAAATATCCTCCGCATATATATCCTGATGGCTCGCAAAAACAAAGTTGGCCGACGAATCCGTGACAAGAAATCCCCTGCTTGTGAGCTCCCTGGTGAAGCGTTCCCTTGTCGCAATGACTTTCGCAATTGTCTGCCGGTAATACGCATCATCCTTTAAAGCTGCCGTACCGGCGGCGATGGCCAGCCTGTCGAGCGTATACGAATTAAAGGAGTTTTTAACGCTCTCCAGCGCGCTGATAAGCTCCTTGTCGCCGAATGCCATGCCAACCCTCATGCCCGCCAGCGAGTGGGATTTTGAAAGCGTACGGACAACCAAAAGGTTCGGGTATTCATCTGTCAGCCCGATTGCGGACTCCCCGCCGAATTCTGCGTATGCTTCATCTATAATCACCACTGTATCCGGATTTCCTTCGATAATCCTGCGTATTTCCGCCAGCGGCAATGCCCTGCCCGTCGGGGCATTCGGGTTTGCGAGCACAACGCCTCCGCAGCTTTTCATAAGCTGCCCGGTCTGTATGCCGAAATCGTCGTCAAGCGGGGCGGTGGCATAATCCAGGCGAAACAGCGATGCATATACGGGGTAAAAGGAATACGTAATATTTGGAAATATTATCGTTCTCCCGGGATCGAAAAACGCCATGAATGCAAATGCCAGCACTTCATCCGAGCCATTTCCCACAAAAACCCGGTCATTTCCAACTCCATAGCGCTCCGCCGCGGCTTCAACCAGTTCACTGCAGTCAGGGTCCGGGTAAAGCCTCAGGCTGTCGTCGAGCTCAGCCTTAATGGCATCGAGCACGAGGGGTGAAGGCCCGTACGGATTTTCATTGGTATTAAGTTTTATATATTTCCGATCCTTTGGCTGCTCTCCCGGCACATAGGGTTTCAGGCTGCGGGCCAGGGCGCTCCAGTAGTTGTTCATCGGCTTTTCACTCCCCGTCAAAACGTATCTTTATGGCGTTTGCGTGTGCATCCAGTTTTTCGTATTCCGCAAAGCGGATAACATCTTTACCCGCTCTAAGAAATGCCTGCCTGGTATATGAAATCACGCTGGTCTTTTTTATGAAATCTCCAACATTCAGCGGCGAGAAGAACCGCGCAGTCCCGCCTGTCGGCAGCACATGGTTCGGGCCGGCGTAGTAGTCGCCGATGGGCTCCGGTGACCAATGGCCGAGGAATACCGCACCGGCATTTTTAACATATGACAGCCAGCTAAACGCATCTTCAATACAGAGTTCAAGGTGCTCCGGCGCAATGCGGTTGACAACATTTATCGCCTCTTCGATATCATTAACGATAACGGCCGCGCCGTAGCCGCTGAGGGACTTGTTCAGTATACTCTTTCTTGAAAGCCTTTCATACTGTTTACCAATCTCGGCCACCACGGCCCTGGCAAGCTTTTCAGACGGTGTTACCAGGATTGAGGCCGACAGCTCGTCATGCTCCGCCTGGGAAAGCAAATCGGCAGCCACGTATGCGGGATTTGCCGTATTATCGGCAACAACCGTTATTTCGCTGGGCCCTGCAAACATATCTATGTCACAGATGCCGTAAACAAGCCTCTTTGCCGTAGAAACATAGATGTTCCCGGGTCCGACTATTTTATCAACCGCCGGCACGGTCCCTGTGCCATATGCCATTGCCGCGACAGCCTGCGCTCCTCCAATTTTATATATCTCCGTTATGCCGGATTCCTGCGCCGCCACCAGCATGGCGGGATCTATTTTACCGTTGCTGCCCGGAGGCGTGGCCATGATGATTCTCTCCACGCCAGCGACTTTTGCCGGCAGCGCATTCATCAGTACCGAAGACGTCAAGGCCGCCAGGCCTCCCGGAACGTAAATACCGACTGTCTCAATCGGCCTTAACAGCTGTCCGAGCAAAACACCGTCCTCACCCGCGTCGAACCAGGAATTTTCCTTCTGCTTTTCATGAAACGCAATTATGTTTGCCCTGGATTTTTTAATAACATCGACCATCTCCGGGTCAACTTCGTCATAAGCGTTTTCCATTTCCTGCCGCGATACTTTCAATGATGCGACATCCAGTTTGACTCCATCGAATTTTTCCGTATACTCAAGTACTGCCTCGTCACTGCGTTTTTTGACATTTTCGACAATTTCCTCCACCGCACGGACAACCTTTTCACTTCCGATCCTGCCGCGTGCGGCCAGCTTTTCAAGCAATCCGGATTTACCGCCGTTTCGCATATCGATTATTTTAAGCATTACTTCACCTTCCCTGTAAAACGGATTTATAACTTACCGGCGCTGTAATGAATTACAGGTTTTCCAACAGTTTTTTCAAACCTTCTATAATGGCATTGATTCTTTCGCTTTCCATTTTCATACTGACCCTGTTTACAACCATCCTTGCGCTTATTTCAGCTATTGTATCCAGTACGACCAGCCCGTTTTCCTTTAATGTCCTCCCTGTTTCCACCAGGTCCACTATCACCTCAGCCAGTCCTACAAGCGGCGCCAGTTCGACGGAGCCGTTCAGTTTTATGACCTCTATGGATTCACGCCTCTTATGCTCGAAATACTCTCTTGCTATGCGCGGGTACTTGGTAGCGACCCTTTTGTTTGTCAGGCTGTCAAGCTTTCCCGCAAGCTCAGCCGGACCGGCCAGGACCATGCGGCAGGCCGCGAATCCCAGGTTGAGCACCTCGTGCAAGTGCCTGCCCTCCTCCAGGATCGTATCTTTTCCCGCCACGCCGATGTCCGCTGCTCCGTTCTCCACGTATGTCGGAACATCCGCAGGCTTCACCAGGAAAAACCTGATTTTGTTCTTCTCATCGGTAAATATCAGCTTTCTCGATTCACTCCTGTATTCGGAGCAGTCTATTCCCAGCTTTTCCAGCATCCCGACCGACATATCGGCCATCCTGCCCTTTGACAACGCTATTGTAAGGTACCGCAACGATATCACCTCTTCAGCAATTCACTTATCTTAACCATTGACACTTCCCCGGACCGGATGTATTTTATCTCCACGCTTTCCTCATCCACAATCCTTATCACTCCGCCGATATTCCTTGCCCTCGCATAGCTTTCGGCCTCTTCCGGCGTTTTTTCCGCGATATCAAGCTCCACGGCAAGTCCCTGCATCCTCAGCTCAGCACATAACTCAAAAGCCGTTTTTCTGCCTTCGCCTTCGTAACATACCAGGCAGTCCGTAACAGGCTTCTCTGTTACAAGCTTCTGTCTTTGCAGAGCCATAATGATCATATTAATCCCGAGGGAAAAACCGGTAGCCGGGCATTTCTTGCCAAATTGGCCCACAAGCTCGTCATACCTTCCGCCGATCAATATGGGGAAACCCGCCCCGTATGTAAATCCCCTGAAAATGATGCCGGTATCATAGGCCGGGCCCCTTAGCATTCCAAGGTCGACGGACACGTACCTCTCATGCCCGAAATCCTGCAGGATATCCAGCACGTAGCGGATACTTTCAAGCGCATCCTCCGATCTTTTATTCAGCTTAAACGCCTTAACCTTTTCCATAACATCAACGGAACCGAAATACCCCGGCAGTCCCGATATCAACTCTTTAAGATTGTCGTCTATCATGCTCCTGTTCAGAAATTCCTCGAGACCCACATAATCTTTCCGGTCGATTAGCGTCCGGACCCGGGAAACATCTTCTTCAGGCAGCCCGGTTTCCTCCATGAGCCCGTTGAAGAACTCCACCTGCCCGATATCTATCTGGAAATTCTCAAGGCCGGTCTCCTTCAGAGCCTGGATTGCTATGGATATTACTTCCGCATCGGATTCCGGCGTGTTTACTCCCAGTACTTCTATCCCGGCCTGGGTAAATTCGTTTTGCCTTCCTCTGCCATATTCGTTGTATCTAAAAACGTTCCCTATATATGAAAAACGCAACGGGTATCCGGCATCCTTAAATTTCGAAGCGGTTATTCTCGCAACCGGCACCGTAATATCCGGCCTGAGTACAAGTATTCTTCCTTGCTGGTCAAAAAATTTTAACATATTCTCCTGCGGCACAGCTTCTTCCGACGCAAACACATCGAAATATTCAATAGTTGGCGTCTCAATCTCGCTAAAGCCGCAGCTTCTGAACAGCATCCTCAGTTTTTGCTCAATGTTTCTTTTTATATAGCAGTCTTCCTGCAGGATATCCTGTACCCCGTCCGGCGTGTAAATTTTCCACTTTGACAACCTCTACACCTCTTCTGCACTTTGCTTTGCCTGTTTATCGCTTTGCTGTGATAAAACGTTAAATAAATGAATTGAGTACATTATATGAAAGGATAACCGATTTGTCAATATACTTTTTTATAATTTTTGCCAGCCGTAGACGGGCCTTAATTGAAAAAGTTATTGCAACCCTGAATTCAAAGACAGTCGCATTTAGTTTTGCAAACCAGGAAGAATGTGAGACGTTGAAATTACTTTTGCAAAGTGGAAATAACCTTCCCAAAATTGACAGTCAAAATGAAATCTGCGTGTGAGTTTTATGCCGGGAAAGGCATGAGAATCCCGATTCCCGGCAAAGGGATCTAAATCATTCTGTTGTCCCTGTCAAATCGCTGAACAAGCTCTCCACATCTGCAGACAACCCCATAAAAGCACGCGAAAAAGCAGTCTGCCCTTTCTCATATACCTTAAGCCCATCGATATCACAATCATTGAAATTATAAATCATGATGGACTCCTGCCTGGGGTCAGCAATCCAGAACTCCTTCACCCCGGACAACATGTATGTGTTCAGCTTGTCAATCATGTCTTTTTTACGAGTGCTGTCTGACAGGATTTCGATTACCAGCGCCGGCGTACCCATATACCTTCCCTTTTCCGAAACATTGCCCTTAAGGTCGCAGGCTACCGAAATATCAGGCTGCATCACGTCAGGTTCCTTGAAACCTTTCTTTCTGAAGTGCACATCAAAAGGCGCCACGAACACCTTGCATTTTTTACCCTTGAAATAATCGCTAAAGATAAGGTACAGCCGTCCCAGTATCTCCTGGTGCGTTATGCCCGGAGACGCCAATAAATAAATCTCCCCGTTGATGTATTCCATCCTCAGTGTACTTTTTTCATAAATCTCCATAAACTCCTCATAGGAGACTTTCTTGCCGCCATACCGGTAATCAAGGGCATTTTCCCTCACAGTAAAATACTGCTCGATATCTGTCACGTAAGGCGTCAGCCTGGCAACTTTCCTGCCGTTTTTCGTAATAACCACATCATTGAGCTGCTCAACATAATCCAGGTATTTGCCGAAATTCTGCTTAAGCTGCGTCGCTGTCACAACAACTCCTTCCTTGTACTCCATGGAATCCACGGTACCACCTCCGTAATTTATACTATCATATCGTACGATTTAATGCAATGAACTGTTCGAAATAATCTCTAATTTTGTGCGATTATGCAAAAATTTTGTGCTGTCATATACAGCATGTCCGTTTTGACTTGCCGGATTATACCTGTCCGGCTTGAACATAAGCAGGGGTAAATGTATAATTTCAATAAAATGTACTTTCCCCCGTTTCCTGAAATAACCGCTGCGGGAGGAAAAGTCCGCCAATGTCATACGGAAGGAGAAAACAATGAAATACAAGGCTGCAATATTTGATTTGGATGGAACATTGCTGGATACAATCGAGGATTTATGCGACTCGATGAATTATGTGCTGGAACAGATGGGCTGCCCGACACACAGCATAGAGAAGTATAAATACTTTGTAGGCGATGGGATGCGAAACCTGGTATTGAGGGCATTGCCGGAGGATAAGCGGGACAAGGGTAGCGTCGAATCAGCCCTGGCGGCAATGAGGAACGCATACTCAAAAAGATGGGATGTCAAATCAAGGCCGTATCCGGGTATTACCGACTTGCTTGACGCCCTTGCCTGCAAGGGGATAAAATTGTCGGTCCTGTCCAACAAGGTTGATGACATTACAAAGATGATTATAAAAAAGCTTCTGCCGTCGTGGAATTTCTACCCTGTATTTGGCGAACGCCAGGGTGTCCCCAGAAAACCCGACCCGGCAGGCGCGCTTGAAATAGCCCATCTGCTTGGGGTAGAGCCCGGTGAATGCCTATACCTGGGTGACACCGGTGTCGATATGAAAACTGCAACCGCTGCCGGCATGTATGCCGTAGGCGTACTGTGGGGCTTCCGAAAAGCAGAGGAATTGGTCGAAAACGGTGCCAGGACATTAATTTCACACCCTCTGGATTTGCTCAGCCATCTCTAAACAGCCGCAAATCCACTGTAAGATTTTATTAAATGCCCATTTCCGACACGATGCTTTCAAGCCGGCCTAAAGAACAGCCTATACCGTTCCAGTTTCCGCAATTTGCGCAGGATATGTCGGCAGCAGGATTCTTCCGGCTGCCGGATCGCCTGTAGCCTTGAAATCTGCAGAACCGCGCTATTGTTGCAAGCGTATTCTCATCATAATCATAAACATCCATATTTGCCTCCGGTATTAAAGCCGCGGTATGCAGCAATATCCGCGATTGCCCGGATATGCCGCAATGCTATTATCTGCATTTCGGGCGTGAAATATACCGGTCAAAAGGATAATCACAGTTTCACGAGATTCGCAAATGCTGCCATCAGCCTCTTCATACCTGCTTTTTTAAACTGTATCTCCAGTATATGGTCTCCATTGTCTTCGACTACCGCTGAAATTACTCCAACACCGAATTTTTTATGGACAACGCGGTCTCCCTCTTTGAAATCCGTGTAGGAGCTGCCGGGTAAAGCGGCGCTTGCGGTCGTCCTGGCCGTCCCGCTAAAAAAGCCATAATGGTAGCTCCCGCTGGCACCGGCATTCCGATACCGTCTCCCTTCTTCCGATAACAGCTCCCCGGGAATTTCTTTAAAAAACCTGGAACGCATATTGTACGTGGTGCTTCCAAAAAGTGTTCTGCAATAGGTGCTCGTAAGGTAAAGCTTTTCTTTTGCGCGTGTAATCCCGACATAGCAAAGACGGCGCTCCTCTTCGAGCCCTTCTTCGCTCTCGATGGAACGCAAACCGGGAAATATGCCGTCCTCAAACCCCGGGATAAAGACTACAGGGAATTCCAGGCCTTTCGCACTATGAAGCGTCATCAGGGCAACGTAGTCCTTCTCCTCTTCCATGCTATCGATATCGGATACCAGCGATACATTAGCCAGGTAAGCCGTGAGACTTTTATCCTCGCTCAGTGCTTCAAACTCAATGGCGCCGGATATCAATTCCCTGATATTCTCAATCCTGCCCCTGGCCTCGTCGGTATTCTCCGCTTCCAGTTCCGCAAGTATACCCGACTTGTTGATAACAACGTCGATTAATTCATGAACGCTTAAGCTTTCGGATAATTCCCTGAAATGGAGAATCATCGCCGTAAAATCATTAATCCTGGCCCAGGCTCTCTTCAATTCAGGAAATTCGGACGACAACTCAAGAATGGAAAATATGCTGCAATTTCTTTCAACCGCTAAATTTTCGGCCGTTTCAACCGTCGCATTACCAATCCCTCTTTTAGGCACATTGATAATCCTTTTTAAGGCTATATCGTCGGAAGGATTTTGTACAAGGCGAAGATACGCGATAACATCCTTGATTTCCTTCCTGTCGTAGAACCGTAAGCCCCCGAAAATCCTGTACGGTATTCCGGATTTCATAAATGCCTCTTCCAGCGCGCGGGACTGGGCATTTATCCGGTACAGCAGCGCAAAATCCTGGTATCTTCTTTCTTCACATGTGACAAGACGTTCGATTTCCTCCACGATGAAATTAGCTTCCTCCCGCTCATTGCCTGCCTCAAAATACTTGATGCAGTCCCCGCGGGGGTTCTCAGTCCAGAGATTTTTGCCTTTTCTCCCGGCATTATTCTTTATCACGCTGTTAGCGGCTTCAAGTATTGTTTTGGTGGAACGGTAATTCTGCTCAAGCTTTATCACTTTCGCGTCTTTGAATTCGCTTTCGAAATCCAATATATTGCGTATGTCGGCGCCGCGCCATGCATAGATGGACTGGTCGTCGTCCCCTACTACACAAAGGTTCTTGTAATACCCGGCAATAAGGCTTATCAGCGTGTACTGCGCCCTGTTTGTATCCTGGTATTCGTCAACCAGTACATATTTGAATTTCAGCCGGTAGTATTCCATGACATCCGGATAATCAAGGAAAAGCTTGATCGTAAGCATGATGATGTCATCGAAATCCAACGCGTTATTCTTTTTAAGCTTGTCCTGGTAAAGCTCATAAATACGTGCTATTTTGCCAAGCCTGAAATCCGCGCCCACATCTCTAAGGTATTCCGGCGGCTCCTTCAATTCATCCTTTGCCCTTCCGATTTTGGAAAGCACCTCGTTTGCCGGAAAGTTTTTCTCATTGAAGTTCAATTCCTTAATGCAGTCCTTAACCAGCGCTTGTTGATCAGATGTATCAAGAATGACAAAATTCCTGCTATACCCGATTTTGTCTATATGCCGCCTGAGAATTCTTACGCAGACGGCGTGAAAAGTACCGACCCATATGTCTTCAACCTCTTCGTCCAGGATGTTTTCGAGCCTTTGCTTCATTTCTCTCGCCGCTTTGTTTGTAAAAGTAATTGCCAGTACGGAAGCAGGGTGAACAGGCCTTTCTTTCAGCAATTCCTCTATCCTGTCCGAAAAATGGCTTCCTTTTTTCGCTTTGCGAAGCGCTTCACGCATCAGTTCCAGGTCCTCTTCCGTCACATGCCCGGGCACGTAATCGCTATGATACGCATTGCCGTATTTTATCATGTATGCAATCCTGTTCACCAGGACGGACGTTTTGCCGGACCCTGCGCCAGCCAGCACGAGCAGCGGCCCGTTAATGTGAAAAACAGCCTGTTTCTGCGGCGGATTAAGCCTGCCGTATTCCGCCTCCAATAATTTTTTTCTAAGTTCCAGGAATTCCTTTTTATTATTTTCAGTTATCATTGTCACCTTACCCTTTATGTAGTTAACCGCATTCCAGTATAACACAACCGGAACTTGATTGCATAACGCCAGGAAACAAAAAGGACTGGATTTTATAAGCAATCCCGCCCCTTTTAACCGGCACTCCCGCATTGAGCAATTTATGATGTCTCCCAATTAATAATTATGCTGGTTATCTCATTCCAACAGGTAAACACCGCTACTATAAAAAGTATAAGTCCGGTTATCCGCAATATGAGAAGCGCCCTGGCAAGATTTCTCGTGTTCCGGTTGAATGAATCTCCGAAACTCCAGGTAAGGACCATTATAAAACCCAGAACAGGTATGGATGATAAAACCAACAGGCCGATATATTTCCAGACCCCCAGAGGTGCCGTTTTTTCAGGCTCCGATCCTGCTTCCGGCGGTTCCGCGGGCTGAGCAGGTCCCGTTGTTGCCTGGGGAGGTGACGGCTGGTTATGTGAAGTCTGAACTTTGGCGGGCTCCTGAGTTGCTGCGGGCTGGACTGCGGGCTCTTGTGCTGCCGCGGGTTCATTTGCCGGCTGACTGTCAGTAACCGGTGTCCCGCCCTGATCGGACGAAGAAAGCATATTTTATTCTCCCTTCATAAAATATATCATGGAGATATTATGTGTTAATATTATATAATACCGGTTAACTGCTATCAAATATGTACGGAGGATTTGTTGAAATTATTATACCTGACTGCGGTTGTACCGAGCTTCATGCCGAAAACCTCTTCCCCGTAAGAATTGAAATAAAGTATAAAAAGGCCGCTATAAGCACAATTGTCGCGCCTGTGGCAGTATTTAGGTAATAAGAAAGAATCAGCCCGGAAATGCCCGAAAACATGGAAATGCCTATCGATATGGCATGGTATTGGCGGACATTGCCTGAAATATTGCGCGAAGCCGCGGCAGGCAGCACAAGCAGCGAGTTGATGATTAACAATCCCACCCATTGTATTGATATTGTTACAACAGTCGCTATGGTCGCTGTCAGAATTATCTCAACCGGCAGGATTTTCACCCCGCGGCTGGCTGCAAGGGATTGGCTTATGCTGATCAGCAAAACTTTGTTGAACATGACCGTCCACAGTATGACAACTGCAACTAAAGCGGCAAATGCCAGCAATATTTCAAACGGCGAGATACTGAGAATATCTCCTACCAGATAAGATGAATACTTCCCGATCCCTCCGCCAAGCGAAAGAATCACAAGCCCTACGGCTACAGCGGTGGAAGAAAACGCTCCGATAACCGTATCGATTGAAGCCCTGCTTTTATTTTTTATAACGGTTATCACAACGGCAAAAGCCACCGAAAACAGTATGGCGCTCCAGATAGGCCGTATTCCGCCCAGTATCGCGCCTATCGCCAGTCCGGTAAATGACCCGTGGCCTATGGAATCCGAAAAAAATGCCATCCTGTTTCCGACCACCATAGTACCCAGAATCCCAAAAACAGGCGCCAGCAAAATTATCGCAAGAAATGCGTTTTTCATGAAATCATGTTTTATCCATTCAAAAGGAAGCAGAAAATCTATAATGTCATACAATATATCCAGGATCATTCCGGCCTCCTTTCACCATTGCCAGGATGTGCTGAACGATAGGAAACGCCGAAAAGCCCCATCGTGCGTTCGTCGTTAAAAACCTGCTCCGGTGTCCCGCTCAAGATTACCGTCCTGTTGAGAAGCACCACACGGTCGGCATATTTCGCCACCAGGTCGAAATCATGTGAGACCAGGATGATTGAAAGATCGTGATTTTGCCTTATTTCCGAAACGGTATTATAAAAAAGTTCAAGTCCTCCCTGGTCTATTCCGGATGACGGCTCATCAAGCAGCAGGAGGTTTGGAACCGGATCAAGAGCCAGTGCCAGCAGCACTCTCTGCATTTCTCCGCCGGAAAGCGCTCCAAGCCTCCGCTCGGCCAGGTGCTCCGCCTTCACTTTCGCCAGGCCATCCAGGGCTTTTTTTCTCACATTTCCGGGTTTAAACAACCAGGCCGGCATTTTCGACCTGCATGCAATGAACAGGTCCAGCACGCTAGCCGGCGTATCGGTATCAAAACTGATTCTTTGCGGCACATAACCTATCAAAGGCCTGCCGACGCGTGATCTGGCTGAGTCAAGGTATTTAAGCTCTCCGGTATGCGGCACTTCTCCAAGGATAGCCCTGAGAAGGGTGGTCTTACCGGCGCCGTTAGGCCCGATAATGGCCGTCAACTCGCCGCAATGGATATGCATGTTGACATTTTCCAGGATGCGGGCCGTTCCCCTTGTAACAGAAAAGTTTTCTATTTTAGTGCAGCACAATCCGCTGCATTTGTCTTCACATTTTCCATGCTTGCCGTTTACCTTCATAAATCACCTCAATATTGCCCGGGGCCGAAACATAAACGTCCTTTCAGCCAAGCGCTTCCAACAGCGTTGACATGTTCCTCCTCATAGCCTCTATATATTCGTCACAGGCTTCCGGCGACGTTTCTCCTGAAACCGCCAGGTCAAGCGCATACACCGTTGCGCCGGTTTCGCGGGCTATCGTTTCCACAGCACCGGATAAATGCTGCGAATCTGTAAACACCGCTTTTATGCCGTTTTCACGGATAGTTTCGATTACGCCGGAAAGCTCCTTTGGCGTAGGTTCGGAGCCATGCTCGCCTTCCACTGCCGCGATAACATTCAGGTTAAATTCCTTCGCCAAGTATGAAAACGCTTCATGGAATGTGACGATATCCCTGCTTTTTAAATTGCCCAGCGTTTTGTGCATTTCTTCCCTTAGCTTTTCAAGCCTGGCCTTGTACATACGGGCATTTTCGTCGTATAATCCGGCATTTTCCGGGTCTGCGGCTGATAACTGTTGTGCAATATTGTCCACGTAATCAATCATGTTTGCAACACTGACCCATACATGCGGATTTTCCTCACCGTTTTCATCCTCCAGCAGGGGGATTCCTTCTGAAGCTTCTATGATTTTTATGTTTTTTTGCTGTTTTATTACATCATCGAGGAAGGTCTCCATCCCGGCACCGTTGATTATGAAAACATCCGCTTCACCAACAATTTTCAGATCTTCCGGTTTCAACACGTAATCGTGCAGGCATCCCGTCCCGGGTTTTGTCATATTTGTTACCTCAACCCCGGGTATACCGCGTGTTACATTTATTGTGGCTATATAAACGGGATAAAACGAGGTTACTACATTCAATACTTTCCTGTTGCCGTCAACAGGCCTTTCCGCAGCTGCTGTGCTTCCGGCACGGGCGCACCCCGCGGTCAGAAGCATGAAGGCCGTTGCCGCCGCCAATAGTCTGCCAATACAGTTTCGCATATCCTATCATTTACTCCTGGTATAAAAGCTTGAATAATATATATAATATTACCACAAAAATTACTGCCTGGTTATTATTGCCGGGGAATTTTTTGCCAGTCCCGGATAAAATAGTTCCCAGGCCTTATTTATAATAGTGTCAAAATATTGTATCATTAAGTAAAGAAGATTACCGGGGTGAAAGCCATGGAAATAAACAACGCTTTATTAAATAACATCAACAGCATCAGGCATGCAACCAATATAGCGATGCTTAGAAAAATTATGAACCAGGATGCGTTATCCATGCAAAAACTGCTCCAGGGCTTTCACGATACCAACAGAAAAATTATGGAAAACTCGGTAACGCCCCACAAGGGCGGCAACATCGACATAATAGCGTAGCGTCCGTCGGATATGCGTGATTTGAAACGGCAGGTCTCATTTGAAACCTGCCGTTTTTTATTGTTTTGGATTTCTCATCCCAGCAACAATATTATCTTTTATACCACTTAGCCTTCGAGCAGCTTCAATGCCTTATCCAGCACGTTTTCAACGGTAAACCCGTATTTTTCAAACAATTGACTGCCGGGAGCAGATTCACCGAAATGGTCAAGGGAAATTATAACACCGTTGGCTCCGGCGTACTTGTGCCAGCCAAAAGATGACGCTGCTTCCACTACAAGCCGCTTATCGACGTCCTTAGGCAGGATACTTTCCTTGTATGCCTCATCCTGCTCCTCGAACAGCTCCCAGGAGGGCATGCTTACGACCCGGACGGCTACACCGCGTTCCTTAAGCCGTTTCCCCGCCTCATAGACCAACTGGACTTCGGAGCCTGACGCGATCAATATAATCTCGGGCTTATCCCCGGAATCCAATAACGTATAAGCGCCCTTCAACGCTTTCACACCTGTAGCCTCAAACTGGGGCACGTTCTGCCTGGTAAGAACGAGCGCGGTCGGGGAATTCTTCCTTGTCATCGCGGCATACCATCCTGCGGCGGTTTCTTTTGAATCGCACGGCCGGAATACCACAAAGTCCGGAATACTCCTCAGTGACGCCAACTGCTCGATAGGCTGGTGCGTCGGCCCGTCTTCCCCGACGCCAATGCTGTCATGCGTCAGGATATATATCACCGGCAATTTCATCATTGCGGACAGTCTCATCGATGGCTTCATATAATCACAGAATACGAAGAATGTCGCAACATATGGCCTGAGCCTGCCGTAAGCGGCCATGCCGTTGGCAATTGCAGCCATTGCATGTTCGCGGACGCCGAAGCGAAGGTTTGAACCCCCGCGGTTTTCCGCAGAAAACTCGCCCCTGTCTTTCATATAGGATTTATTTGAAGGCGCCAGGTCCGCTGAACCACCGATAAGGTTCGGTACAATAGCTGCCAGCTTGTTCAGTATATCGCCGGATGAATTCCTGGTAGCGGCAGGTTTGTCGTCAAATTTCCAGAATTCAGCGTCTTCCAGCAATTTCTCCATGTAGTCGCGCTCTTTCCAGGCATCCCACTCTTCCGCAAGGTCAGGGAATTCCTTTCTATAGGCGGAAAGCATCTTGTTCCATTCATCTTCACGTTCCTGCCCCTGCTCAATTAATCCTTTGAGATGCTCGGTCACTTCCTTGGGTACAAAGAACTCCTCTTCATAATTCCATCCCAGGAATTCCTTGGCCGCCTTAAGGTTATCGACACCGAGAGGTTCGCCGTGGGCGGACGCTTTACCTTGCTTTGCGGGGCAGCCATATCCAATCTGTGTTTTTATCACTATCAAGGACGGCTTGCCGGTTTCCGCCTTAGCAGCTTTTATGGCGGCATCGATATCGGATACGTTATTTCCGTCTTCGACGTGCAACGTATGCCAGCCATACGCTTCAAACCGTTTTGCCACATCTTCGCGGAAAGCAAGGTCCGTGGAGCCTTCTATGGTTATTTTGTTTGAATCATAAAGGACGATAAGTTTCCCAAGTCCAAGGGTGCCCGCCAGTGAAGCCGCTTCGGACGCAACGCCTTCCATCATGCAGCCGTCCCCGGCCAGGACATATGTATAATGGTCCACTATGGGGAATCCCGGGCGATTGAACTTCTCCGCAAGATACGCTTCAGCTATAGCCATGCCCACTCCGTTTGCCAGAGCCCTGTCCAAGCGGCCCTGTTGTGATTTCGACTCCTTTTGTATGGCCATATTCAGGGTGCCCTGCGGTAAGGCTGCCCAATTGCCTGAAGTTTTTCAAATCATCCAGTTTAAGCCCGTAGCCAAACAAATAAAGAAGAGAATAAATAAGCATGGATCCATGGCCGGCTGACAATATGAACCGGTCACGATCATCCCAATCGGGGTTTTTAGGATTGTGCTTCAGATTTTTTGCCCAAAGCGTGTACGCCATGGGAGCAGCTCCCATCGGAAGACCAGGATGGCCGGAATTAGCCTTCTGAACTCGCTTCGGCGGATAAAATCCTGATAGTATTAATGGTTAACAATTCGTGATCGTACATACGTTACCTCCTGTGATAGAATATTTGATAGGATATCTATTTAATAGTAATTTGCACTTAAAAAATTCCCCGGTCCGATAAAATTTATGATAAGTTTTAGCCTGTTTTCGAAGTTGATTACTGCCTGTGGTCGAAGTAAACGGGAATATCTTGCAGCACCCACAGTAATTATAACCGAAATAGGCCATGGTATCAACACCGGAAGTTAAGCCTGGGCAAATATTTTCCTTTCCTTTTCCCTGTAGTTTAAAGCCTAATTTATTTTGCTGCAGCATTACCAAAAGGTAAAAACGCAGTAGCGTTTTTGCATGTAAATCCTTCGAAGAAAAACACTATTTCCAGCATAGTCTATATCATTACCGTCCGTCTAACGGGTATATCAAGGCCTTTTGCGGCATAAACGGTCTCCCTCCCGGCAAAGCCGGGCCCCTCCCATTTATTCCACAGTGCCTTGATATACCCGTTCCGCCATGCTTTCTTCTTTTTGCCGAGGAATGAAGGGAAGAAGCAAGCTTCAATTGTTCTTATTCCTCGTCTCCCACAGTATAGCATGGCGGTCGCCGGACTACTATGTGCCAACTACCCTATTCCTTGCCTCGGAAATCTGCTAAAAAAGCAAGCTTCTTCTTTTATCGGTACACCATCTCACTGAAAGAACGCAGGTCAAATAACCGGCGTATTGCCTTCCTCCCATTCGTTACCTTGCTGTTGACAAATGGTATTTCTCCCCGGTGCATGGGATATGCCGATTTCCTCACCGCCTCATGTATCCCTGACCGGGTATTCATGATTGCTTCCTCAAACCGTTCTACCAGACGTTCAGACAGCTTCCCGGATATGAGTGCGGCAATCTTGTCATTGAATCCTTTCCCCATCTTCAGTGCAATCATTTTCGATAAGTGGGTTGCACCTCGCTCACTCCAACTTTTTGCCCCTTTCATTCTCTTGGCGAAAATATCCACGTTCCGTTCCATCGTGCCCAGATTCCTGTACTCCATTCCCGCAGGCACCTTGGGCATTACTACCTGCTCCCGATCCTTGTAACTTACGATCCCGTCCATATTCTTCCGGATGTATTCTTCCAACCCGGTTAGTTTGTCTATCTCACTTTTAACTCCGCCACAATCATATTTCAATGCCTGGATCTTATCAAACACTTTCTCAAAGTCGCCCGCCTTCAGCCACCGCAAAATATGCCATCCTGCTTGCTTGTCACTCACATTTCGGACTACACTTTGGGCAAGATGGTATGCGTCCAGTTGAAAAATATCTGTATCCGTGTCATGACCATTTCTGATCCAAGCAGCTCCGTCACCGCCCAAGATCCGGTACCGTATTTCATCTACATCGTATTTCTCTGCTATGGCCGCATCCCGTAATGCTTTAAATTGATCCGGCTTCATGTATCCGGCAAAAGCCATCTTCTCAACCGTCTTGTACTCCTTCGACGAAGGATATCGTTTCTCCCACCCTTCATATATCACGCCCACTTTGAGTTCTTTCTTACCTTGGGATGAGCCCTTCCGGCTCTTTCCCTGCATCGATAACCATAATCCATCCGCTTCTTCAAATAATACAGAAACTTCTTTTTCCCCGGATGATTCGTTACGTTCAAATGCTTTTACTAGCCGTTTCTCTGCTTCTACCTGCTTTTCTCCCACTGCCTGCACCACATTCCACACACCTTGATGGCTGATATTCTGGCCCGTTAACCCCGACACTGCTTCCGCCACTTCCCTGAATGACATTTCACAGGCATGGCTTACGATCTTTTCCACCAGATTCGGGGATATATTCCCGATCGTATCCAGTCCGAGTGCCTCGTCTAGCAGAAATATGTGCTCAATAGTACCATCTTCTTCTACCCGCTTGTAAAGATTCCTCTTTACAACCACTTCTCCCATGAGTGTCTTGATGACTGTTGTCCTGCTGCCTTTATGCCGTAATTCGGCTCTGTTCCTGCCCTTTTCAAGCTCCTTATCCGCTGCCTCCAGAAATTGCTGCATCAGCATCCTTGCTACTTCACAGCCTATCTCAAAAAATATTTTCTCCAACTGCTTGAATGTGAGACCTGTTGACGTTAAACTATTCATATCACGCCTCCTGTGTTTGTTGTCTTAGCAACTTCTAAACTACAGGAAAAACGTGATTATGGGAAGAGGGTTTTTACTTTCTTCCCATATTTTTTTGTTATTTGCCTACGAGGCGGATTACATGCGTGCGGGGCGGCTTGCAATTTGGCATCAGGCTTCCTCGCGGACAGGCTGTAATGCTCTGACTCGTCCTCAAGCGGGCGCGGACGAATCGGCGTCCATGCCTTAGCGTCGCGCGCCAGCACCCTCCGTGGTGCATGATGTGGTTCCTGATACCGACATGCGTGCGGGGCGGCTTGCAATTTGGCATAACAGGCTTCCTCGCGGACAGGCTGTCATGCTCTGACTCGTCCTCAAGCGGGCGCGGACGATTCGGCCGTCGTTCATAGCCTTAGCGCCGCGCGCCGGCACCGCTCCGTGGCGCATGATGCGGTTCCTGATACCGCATTCGGCCGTCGTTCAAAGCATAACACCCCGCGGCCGCTCCTACGCATAATGCCAAATTGCAAGCCGCCCCGCACGCATGTAATCCGCCCTATTCACTCATCATATCCCGGCCGCTTTTTTCAGCGCCCGGTCCAGGTCATATATCAAATCTTCCGCGTCTTCAATACCGATGGAAAGCCTGATCTGATCCGGCGTCACCCCGGCAGCCCTCTGTTCTTCTTCTGACAGCTGCGCATGGGTGGTCGAAGCCGGGTGTATTACAAGCGACTTGGCGTCCGCCACGTTTGCCAGCAGCGAGAATATCTCCAGGCTGTCGATGAACTTCACGGCCGCTTTCAGGCCGCCTTTTATTCCAAATGTGAAAATTGAGCCGGCACCCCTCGGGAGATATTTTTTCGCAAGTTCATAGTACTTGTTGCCCTTAACCTCAGGATAGTTTATCCATGCAACCTGGGGGTGGCCGCTTAAAAACCTGACTATTTTCCTTGTGTTCGCCACGTGCTTCTCTACCCTGAGTGACAATGTCTCCAGCCCTTGGAGAAGAAGAAACGAGTTGAATGGGCTGATCGCGGCGCCGGTGTCCCTGAGCAGCTGCACCCTTATTTTTGTCACATACGCAGCCTCACCAATATCTTTCGCATAGCTGATCCCGTTGTAGCTTGGGTCCGGTTCCGTCATGCCCGGGAATTTTCCGCTTCCGATCCAGTCGAACTTGCCCGAGTCAACTATCACTCCCCCGATTGAAGTTCCATGCCCCCCGATGAATTTCGTGGCCGAATGCACCACGATATCCGCTCCGAATTCGAAAGGACGGATAAGGTACGGCGTTCCAAAAGTGTTGTCAACAATAAGGGGAATCTTGTTTTCATGGGATATTGCGGCTATCGCTTCAAAATCAGGGACATTTATCCCGGGGTTCCCCAGGGTTTCGATAAATATCGCTTTTGTAGCCGGATTGATGGCTTTCCTGAAATTCTCAGGATCATCCGGGTCCGTAAAAGTTGTCTTAATACCCAGCTTTGGAAGCGTTACCGAAAAAAGATTGTACGTACCGCCATAAAGAGTGCTAGCGGAAACAATCTCATCACCTCTGCCCGCAATGTTTAATATAGCATACGTAATGGCAGCAGATCCCGACGCTACCGCGAGCGCGGCAACACCGCCTTCCAGCGCCGCCATTCTCCGCTCGAAGACGTCGGTCGTCGGGTTCATTATTCTTGTGTAGATATTTCCCGGCTCTTTTAACGCAAAAAGATTCGCTCCATGCTCGGTATCCCTGAAAACGTACGATGTAGTCTGGTATATCGGGACAGCCCTCGCTCCCGTCGCTGTATCCGGCACTTGTCCCGCATGTACCTGCAGTGTGTCAAAGCCCAGCTTTCTTTTATCCACATAAATTCCCCCATTCTTTACATTCCAGCAAATGAAGCCCGGTATTGTTTACTTTATTGCCCTGTCCTTACCCTTCACAACGTAATATTTTCGTACCATACGCAATACCGGGCGCAGGATCTTCGGCTCCATATCGGATGCGACCTCAGCGAGCTTCTCCCTTATCGGCAGGTGCTGGGGGCATGCCTTCTCACATTTTCCGCACTGCTTGCACATTGAGGCATACGACGGACTGCCTCCCATAAGCCCTCCGGCAAATGCGATGTATTGCCACCCGGCACGTCTTGCGTTAAAGAAATGCTTTGCGTTGTAATAACTGAAGCAAAAAGGAATATCCACTCCGGCCGGGCATGGCATGCAGTATCCGCAGCCGGTGCAGCCTACCTTCATCAATTCGTTGTACTTCTTCTTTACCCTCTCGTATAAAGCAAACTCTTCCTCCGTAATTGTGTCCGGTTGCACTTCACATGCCGTCCGGACATTTTCTTCAATGTGCGCTTCCTCGTTCATCCCGGATAAAACCACCGTAACAGCCGGCTGATTCCAGAGCCACCGCAGTGCCCAATCCGCCGGTGTCCTCTTTACTTTCGCGCTGTCCCATATTTCACGGATCTCGTCCGGCACCCGCCCCGCCAGCGAACCTCCTCTCAGCGGCTCCATTATAACCACTCCCAGTCCCTTGGAAGCGGCGTATTCAAGGCCTTCCCTGCCGGCCTGGAAATTTTCGTCGATGTAATTATATTGGATCTGGCAGAAATCCCATGGATAATCATCAATTATGGCCTTGAAATCTTCCTTGCTGCCGTGGTAGGAGAAGCCAAAATAACGTATCCTGCCGTCCTTCTTCGCCTGTTCGGCAAACTCCCGCACACCTGCTGCCTTTAGCCTTTCCCACCCCGCAAAGTCGTTTACGGCGTGAAGCAGATAATAATCGACGTACCCGGTCCGGAGCCTCTTTAGCTGCGTCCTGAGAATATTATCCATATCCGCGGCGGAGCGAACCATGAAAAGGGGGAGCTTGGTGGCAATCTTCACTGCCTCCCTCAATCCCTCTTCTTCCAGGATTTCGCCGAAGATGCTCTCGCTACGCCCATATAGATACGCCGTGTCGAAATAATTCACGCCCCGTTCAACGGCCATGATTACTTGTTTTTTCACACGCTTTATGTCAATCTTTCCTCTTTTCCTCGGAAGCCGCATCAGGCCAAACCCGAGTACAGAGACCTTATCGCCTGTTTTCCCCATCACACGATAATTCATATTCTCTCTTATCCGTCCAAACCATTATTTTTAATAACATCACCGTACCAGCACGCGCTCTTTTTCAAAATTCTTTGCTGGCTTTCATAATCCACGTATACCAGGCCAAATCTCTTGCTATAGCCATGCCCCCACTCAAAATTGTCCATCAGCGACCAGGCATAATAGCCCGCAACATCAACTCCCGATTGTATGGCCCGATGCACCTGCTCCAAGTGCCTGCGCAGGTAGGAAATACGCCCGTCGTCCTCCACTTTCCCCTCGTGGTTTACAATATCATCGAACGCGGCACCGTTTTCGGTAATCAAAATTTTTATATCGCCGTATCTCTTCCTAAGATAAACCAGCAAGTCATATATGCCTTCGGGATATATTTCCCATCCCATTTGAGTCTTTTCCCTGCCAGTATCCTTTTCTGAGGCGTATACCGGCCAATAGCCGCTGTCATATTCGATAAAACTGCTGTAATAATTATTAATTCCCAGGAAATCCACCGGCTGACTGATGGTCTCCATATCCCCGGAATTAATCTCATGAGCCACGCCATGATCGTCAAGCCATTGCCGGAGTTTCTCCGGGTATGTGCCCTTTAATACAGGATCTGCAAACCATTTATTCAGAAATTCGTTGTAACGCTCAGCGGCTTCCTTGTCTTCCTCTTTCTCCGAAGCCGGATATACGGCATTCATATTCAGCGTGATCCCGATCTCGCCTTTAAAACCCATTTCCCTGTACACTTTTACGGTCAGGCCGTGGGACAGGAGCAAATTGTGCGATACCTTCATCGCAGTCTTGAAATCTGTGATGCCCGGGGCATGATCTCCATACCAGTTGCCTACAAAAGAGGCCACCCAGGGTTCATTATGAGTAATCCAGACAGGCACCGTTTCACCAAGGTTTTCAAACACGTACCTGGCATAGCGGACAAAGCAGTCAACCGTATCCCTGTTTGCCCAGCCGCCCGAATCCTGCAATTTTTGCGGCAAATCCCAATGATACAGTGTAACGGCAGGCTTGATGCCGCTTTCAGCCAGCATTTTTACAAGGTTTTTATAGAAATTTATGCCCTTTTCATTCGGTTCTCCCTTGCCTTCGGGGAATATTCTCGGCCATGAAACGGAAAAACGGTATGTTTTCAGCCCGATTTTTTTCATTATTTCAATATCTTCCTCATACCTGTGGTAATGGTCGCAGGCTATATCTCCCGTATGCCCGTTGTAGGTCATGCCCGGCGTATGGCTGAAACGGTCCCATATGGATTCGCCCCGCCCGTCTTCACGGCATGCCCCTTCAATCTGGTATGCCGCCGTAGCCGCTCCCCACAAAAAATTATCAGGGAAAGCAATACGACTCATAATAAACCCCCGCTAAAAAAGTTCCATTAAGCTGCCTGTACCGGCAGCCTCTTTCAATCTTCCGGTTCTATCAAACCATAGTTGCCGTCTTTGCGCTTGTATACCACGTTAACCTGGTTTGTAACCGCATTGGAAAACACGAAGAACTCGTGCCCGAGAAGGTTCATCTGCAAAATCGCTTCTTCCACAGGCATCGGTTTAACGTCAAATTTTTTAGTCCTGACTACTTTAAAATCGGTTTCTTCCTCAACATCAATATCCTTGCTGAAATACTCCGGCTTGAAAACTCCCGTATGCAGCCTCTTTTCAAGCCTGGTCTTGTGCTTCCTTATCTGCCTTTCCAGGATGTCTTCAGCCTTGTCTATACACGAATACATATCGTCGCCGCTTACTTCCGCCCTCAGTATAATGCCGTTGGTAGGAATGGTTACCTCAAGTATGGGCCTGTTCCGCTGGATGCTCATTCTGACATGTGCTTCCGTTTCGGCATTGAAAAATTTCTCAAGTTTGCCAAGTTTTTTGGCTACCCTCTCCTTTAATGAATCAGTAACATCAAAATTCTTTCCACTAATAATGAACTTCATGGTACGTTGCCCCTTTCTAATTGGTTTTAAATATTTTTGCAACATTTCAAGTTCTCATGCTACTACGTCAAAAAGCACATAATCTGTTAAAGAAGGTATATCTGTATTCAACATTAACAGTAATAATTCCTTCCGAAATTATCGCTATCTTTTTCACAAAATATACATTTTGTGAAACGCCGGCCATTCGCGTTTCCGGAGAGATATGCACAAAACACCTGTTTTGTGTATATCCTCCTGTGGATTATGTTGATAAACCTGTGAATTATAACAGGTATAGCGTTTCAGGCTGTGGATAATTCCGGCAGCCGGTACAATCCGGGCATTTTTTATTTTTCCCGTGGTGTTCATTCGTATCTAGCCAAGCTCCACTACAACTTCGGCGCTGCTGCCCGAGGGCAAAACAGGTATTTTTTCAACCTCTTTCCCGTTAACCGTTATCCTTTTCACGCCCCTGGAAACATGAGCAGGGTTCCTTATCTCAATTCTATGCTCAGCGCCGCGGAAAACCCTGTATGCCCTGAACCCGTCCCATGACGGCGGAATGCAGGGATCTGCGATCAGGCAGTCGTAGCCAGGCCTGATTCCCAGAATATACTGGCTCGCCGCCACCAAGTTCCAGGCCGCAGTACCGCTAAGCCATGAATTCCTGCCTGTCCCGAACTGCGGATGCTCCTTGCCGAGTATATTCTGGCAGTATACATATGGTTCCACTTCCAATATTTCAGCTTCATCATTGCGCCTTGCCGGTAATATCTGTATGTAATACTCATAAGCCTGTTCGCCGTTCCCCATCATGGTTTCCGCAATCATTACCCATGGATTCGTATGGCAGAATATGCCCCCGTTTTCCTTGGCGCCCGGATAAAATGTCGTTATTCCTCCCTTTGTCTCGTCAAACTTAGTATATGCCGGGTACATCGCCGTAATGCCGTACCTGGTGTTCAGGTGCTTCTTTACGGAATCGAGGCAAATACGAGAACGCTCCATATCAGATATACCGCCTAATATTGCCCAGGACTGCGAATTGATGAATATTTTCCCAAACGGATTTTCCTTTGAGCCAATGGGTTTGCCTTCATCATCAAACGCCCTTTTATACCATTCTCCGTCCCAGCAGGAAGCATTGATGGCTTCTTTCATACTTTCATAAAGGCCTTTATATTTTGCCTCATCCGGCTTTCTCCCGAGAAATCCGGACAATTCAGCCATTTCCAGCGCCGCCCGGCAGAAAAGCATTGAAGTGAATACACTCTCGGCAATGCCCTTTCCCATATCCAGGTTCAGCGTATCGTTCCAATCCGCGCGTCCTGCCAGCGCTATGCCGTGAGGCCCCTTGTTGGAATTGGTAAAATCCAGCGCCTTATCAAGATGCTCCCAAACCGTGCCTTTTGTCTTTTTATCATTATAAAGCACTTCCGTTTCCAGGAACCCAAAATCTCCTGTTTCCTTGAGATAGGCATTCACAGCCAGGATCAGCCACAAATGGTCATCCGAATACCAATCATATTTTTTAATCGGGGCGTCACCTGCCCCTCCTTCCCCTGTCAGCGGGAAAAACAGGTGGTACGCGCGCCCGTCAGTATACTGGCACTGGAGCAGCTTGACAATCAAATCCCTTGCCTGGTAAGGGATGGTATGCATGACGCCCAGCGTGTCCTGCGCGCTGTCGCGGATGCCCATTCCTCTCCCCAGCCCCAGCTGGTAGAGCGAAACAAACCTGGACCAATTGAACGTGGTTTTGCATTGGTACTGGTTCCACATGTTCACGAAAAGGTTCATGTCCCTGTCGGGAGTATCCACATGCAATTTTCCGATATATTCCTTCCAGTAATTGTTCAGACGGTCCAGGGCAGCATGCGCCTCGGCAGGGTCAAGGTAGGGCTGGATTTCTTTCCTGATCTCGTCCCTGTTTTCCGCATAGCCAAGGATGAAGACGAGTTCTTTCGACTCACCCCTCCCTATTTCAATCTCGTTGCAGAAAGCTCCCACGCCATTGGTCCTGTATGAGATTGAATTCGAGCATGCTCCTTGCTCCACTGCTATGGGGTTTGCCTCGGAGCGGTATTTCCCTATGAAAGTCTCAAGGTTGGTGTCGAAGTTTTTTACCTCGCCGCTGGTAGCAAAAAAGGACGCGCTCTTGTCGGCAAAGTGCGGGTACCAGGTAATTATGCCGTTATGATGGCGGCATTGATTTATCTGCTGAACCCAGTCCACGTTCTGCTGGTCCATGATCGCATCCCAGAAGCAAAACTCTGCGCAACTGAAAATAAGCAGCTTTTTTGTAGTGTTCAACGTATTTGTTACCTTCAGGAGCCAGATTTCGAAATCCCTGTCATCGGGAACAAAATAAACAAGGCTTGCCGCGATTCCTTTAAATTCCCCCTCCAGCACGGTGTATCCCATGCCATGCCTGCAGCAATAACTGTCCAGCTTCGTCCCGGATGGCTGGAACCCAGGATTCCAGTATTCTCCCGTTACCGGGTCTTTTATATAAATATACCTGCCCGGCCTGTCCATTGGTATGCTGTTGTAACGGTACCTGGTAATCCTCCTGTTCTGCGGGTCCTTGTGGAAACTATAGCCGCCGCCCGTATTAGACACGATACCTCCATACTTGCCGCTTCCGATGTAATTTATCCATGGAGTCGGCGTATCCGGCCTGGTAATAACATATTCGTTGGCGACTTCATCAAAATAGCCGTATCTCATAAGATACCTCCACTAAAATTATATGGTAATAAAATTATACTATAATTTGTCTAATTTATTTAGGTCATATGGAGTTTCCTGGTACACATAATAATTAAGCCAGTTTGCGAACAACAGGTTTGCATGGGCTCTCCACCTGACCAGCGGATATTGCTGCGGGTCGTCATTCCTGAAATAATTCTTTGGCAGCCTTGGATTCAATCCCCTGTTCAAATCCCTGTCGTATTCATATTTCAACGTCAACGGATCATATTCCGAATGCCCGGTGACAAAAACCTGCCTTCCGTTCTTCGCCAGAACGATATATATGCCCGCTTCGTCGGATTCTGAAAGTATTTCAAGCCCGGGTACTTTCTCTATATCCTCACGGCGCACTTCCGTGTACCTGGAGTGCGGGACGTAAAAGCATTCGTCAAATCCCCGCAAAAGCATCTCGTTTTGCTTGGTAACCCTGTGCCTGTATACTCCCGACAGCTTCTCCGGCAAAGGGTATTTCGGAATGCCGTAGTGATGGTACAGACCTGCTTGCGCACCCCAGCAAATATGCAAGGTGGAATAGACATTGCCAAGACTCCAGTCCATTATTGCCGTCAACTCGTCCCAGTAATCAACCTCATCAAATGAAAGATGCTCTACGGGCGCGCCTGTTATTATCAGGCCGTCAAATCTCATGTGCCTGACTTCGTTGAACGTATTGTAGAATCTAACCAGGTGCTCACCGGGAGTATTCTTCGATTTATGCGATTCCGTATGGATAAATGTAACATTCACCTGGATAGGCGTGTTGCCGATTAGCCTGAGCAACTGCGTTTCCGTAGCGATTTTTGTCGGCATAATGTTAAGCAGCGCTATCTCCAAAGGCCTGATATCCTGAGTCCTGGCCCTTGTTTCAGTCATCACGAATATGTTTTCCCCTGTCAGTACTTCAGCCGCCGGCAGACCGTCCGGTATATTTATTGGCATGTATGCGGACCTCCTGTTGTTTGTAATCATAACCAGGTTAATTTTTGTATTATATCATAATATTTCCCCATATGCACCTGCGAAAAAACAAATTTGTGATTAACTTTTAAACTCATTTAAAAAATAAATTCCACCCCTGTTTCTTAGGTGGTGGAATATGCTTTCTTCTGCAAGTATAAGTTACTATTTTAATTGACCATTACTATGATGAGTAAGGTGTGCTATTCTTGGAATCTTTCATAACCAATGCTTTTCAATCCACTCTCCCCGTGTGGGGAGAGACGTAACATCCACGCTGTCGGCGGTCTGCTGGGGATAGATTTCAATCCACTCTCCCCGTGTGGGGAGAGACCTCAACCACGTCAAATTATCACTGTAACAGATTTCAATCCACTCTCCCCGTGTGGGGAGAGACCATGCAAGCCTCAAATATCTTACGCAGATTTCAATCCACTCTCCCCGTGTGGGGAGAGACGATAATCCACATCTTCAATCCACTCTCCCCGTGTGGGGAGAGACTTCGAGGTATATTACAATCCACTCTCCCCGTGTGGGGAGAGACGAGGTGGCTACCAGGTTCAGCTAATTTCAATCCACTCTCCCCGTGTGGGGAGAGACTCATCCTATCTATTTCAATCCACTCTCCCCGTGTGGGGAGAGACTGGATCTGGTAAATCTTCAATCCACTCCCCCGTGTGGGGAGAGACTTAGCGACTACAACGTTGAGCGAAGTAATTTCAATCCACTCTCCCCGTGTGGGGAGAGACATTATGACAACGTCGACTAAGTGGGAGGACGATTTCAATCCACTCTCCCCGTGTGGGGAGAGACCCAGGTGGCTGTCAGTTGCAACGTCATTTCAATCCACTCTCCCCGTGTGGGGAGAGACTGTAGATATATCTGGCATGATCAATACTTTAAACGATGCTAATCGCTCATTTCAATCCACTCTCCCCGTGTGGGGAGAGACGTTGGGCGACGTGAACAACAGCTGTGGGAGATTGCGTGACGCGATTTCAATCCACTCTCCCCGTGTGGGGAGAGACCCCAGACGCGGCCCGGACAAATCCTGATTTCAATCCACTCTCCCCGTGTGGGGAGAGACATTTTGAACATTGCTAGGCAAAATTTCAATCCACTCTCCCCGTGTGGGGAGAGACTTGTATCTCGGGCTTTGTAATTTCAATCCACTCTCCCCGTGTGGGGAGAGACCATGAATTGTAGATATGCGTAACGATCGTCAAATTTCAATCCACTCTCCCCGTGTGGGGAGAGACTGCTCTGTATTCCATCAAGTACGCCATATGCATATTTCAATCCACTCTCCCCGTGTGGGGAGAGACAGCAAAGAGTTATAAAATTGGCGCTATTTTTTCTTCCTTTTTTATATATTTTGCACAATTTTTATTTTATAGTATATACATTATTATGTTTTGGTGGATAAGTCATACAATAATGTTAATTAATATTGGTGCGAATCCCCCTGGATTTTTATGTTCACTTATCATCCGCACCATTTTCACAAAATTAATGTTCCCTCAACATCAAAACTTTCCTTAGTGCCTATATGTTCTATCTTTCCCTTATAATTATTGCCCAGGTAGTAAAATCTTAAGCTGTCCTTGTCTTTGTTAATAATTTTCTCCAGGATAGCCTTGACTTCCCTCGATTTGGCAGCATCCATTATGCATTCAAACACCGAGTTTTGCACCCTTTGCCCATAGTTTGTGCATACCTTTGCCACCTTTCTCAATCGCCTTTTGCCATTCTCTGTCTCTGTGTTAACATCGTACGTAATCAATACCAGCATCTTATCACCTACTTCCACATAAATGGCGGGTATTCATCAAGATCCCCCCTTATATATCTTGCCAAAAGCAGTGCCTGTACATATGGAACCAGCCCCCACTCAATTTTTTCTTCTATAAACGGGTGCCTGATAATTTCCTGCTTTCTTTGCTGCCAATACGTCAGAATATTTTTCCTTGTATCATCAGACATTACTACGGCGCCATTTTCCCTGACTATAAATCCATCCTTTCCAACAATCCTTTTGTTGATTAATGAAAGAACAAAGCGATCAGCCACCGCCGGTCTAAGCTCTTCCATCATGTCAAGGGCAAGAGAAATCCTCCCGGGCCTGTCGGCATGAAGGAATCCGACATATGGGTCTAGTCCGACTGTCTCAAGCGCGGAAGCAACGTTATTCGCAAGAAGGGTATAAACAAAAGACAACATGGCGTTTACACGATCTAGAGGAGGCCGTTTGTTTCTGCCTTTAAAATAAAAATCTTCTTTTTGCTGCAATATCATATCGTCGAAAACCGAAAAATATATTGATGCTGCCTCTCCTTCATAACCCCTCAGTTGTTCAGTTGATTCACATTCTTTAATAAGGCGGATAAGATTTTGAAGTCGTACAGATGCATCTTTCAATTTGTCGCAATCAACACTTAAGGGGTGTTCTCTAGTTACCCTTTCAATAACCCATCTTGCATTAAATACTTTGCCAGCAATAATATTTCTTGCAATTTTACAAGAAATATCACAATTATCCGAGGTACGGTATTGTTCTTTTCTCAGTACTACATTCCCATATTCTTTCCCGACAACCCTGGCTAAAAAATTACCACTTGGTGTTAGGAAACATATGGAAATGCTCCGCTTGGCACACTCTCCCATAAGCGCCGGGCTTGCCCCGGTATAACCAAACGACACTATACTTTCCAAGTTGTGCAGGGGTATTTTTCTTAGGACTTTGTCTTGGTTTAATATCACAACCGTTTCCCCGTCCAAAGATAAATATGAATCGGGTGTGGTAACATATAATGTGTTAAGTAGTTTTTTCACATGTATCCTCCTCAATCATTAGGTTTATAAAATCACACGCTTTTTTCCCTTTGCACAACACCGGCAAGCATATGTTTTTCAATGAGCACGCATTGCATCGCTTCGTTCGCTTTACCTTCGGAGTATACCTGCGGCTATAGTATTGATGCATCTCCTCAAACACTTTTTTGACCTTGTCCCGCAACTCCGCCGTAATATGTACTTCCATCCTGTGCCTGGTTTCCCCGTAAAAAAGAAAGCCTGATTTAATCTCGCAGCACAACATTTCTTCAAGGCAAATAGCCTGTGCAGCAAGTTGCAAGCAGTCCATGTCACTCTCTTTTGGGCGTCCTCTTTTATACTCAATTGGATAAGGCAAATACCTGCCCTCTCTCCCGAACAACATGATTCCGCAATCCGAACGGTGGAATTCAACAACATCACACACGCCATATGTCCCAAGTTCCGATGAAAAAACCGGCATTCCCCTCGTAATGATAATATTGCCCCTGCTTTCGGTTTTAAATGAATCATGAACTCTTGCGTGCATAAGGTGCCCTTCCACTGTCCGGAGGTTTTCTTCCCATTGCTGCTCTATATGAATCAAGGCCCATTGTCTTCTGCAGAACTCAAAATGCTGTATTCCGGAAAGGCTAAGGTAATCTTCCTCCCTGTATCGCATTACACCAACCTCTTGAACTCAACACCCTGAGGTATTTCATTTTCCCTGATATTAATTTCATAATCGCCAAAGCTCCTGGGTACAATAACTCCTTCTTTTTTCTTCGCCTCAATTGCCTCAAAAAGCTTATAAGCCGGACAGTTTCCATACATGCTTTCATGTTTGAACACAAATAACGCTCTTGTCGCCATCTTTCCACGCGCAGCCGCATGGTCGAATTCAAACATATTTATAAGCGCCTGCCACAAAAGGTCAAGGTCTTCCTCTGAAAATCCTGTGCCGCCTGTTTCTTTCAAGGCAAGGCTCGGAGATACAAACCCGTCGATGCGGTACAATCCGTAAGGAACAATATTTTTCCTGCCCATTTTCGAGCTTTTTTCTCCTTCATTGGCATATGTACAGCTTGTAATACCGATTTCTTGGGGTGAAATCATATCGACGCTCTTGCCGAAACCCAACTGTACCGGTCCTCTTACCTGGCCGCAATTATAAACAAGGGTCATAACCGCGCCGAACGCGCGTATGTCGTAAAAGTTATCGCACATGAACCTCGTCAGTTTCTTAAATTCCTCTTTTTCCGGCTCTTCCGCCGTTACCTTGCCGTTTTTATCCTTGGGCGGTTCCACATTACACTCGCTGTATGCCCATTTCCTGTTTGTATCAAGGGGAACGCCATTTCTTACGTATATTTTGTATCCGGGAGCATCCTGTTTTACGATGTCCACGTAATTCCTGATTTTTCTCTTGATGCATACGTCCGTCACAATTCCAAAGCCGGTTTCCGCGTCCCTGCGGGGCATGTTTCCGGCATCGGGATCACCATTTGGATTGCCGTTCTCCACTTCAAAGAACAAGCTAAATTCATACCTGTTTTTAATAACTTCACTCATCTTAATAACCTCCCTTTAATTATATAAAGTACTCATATGTTGTTGCCCTAAACCCGCATAATAGACCCAGCTAACTGAAACCTTACCCAAAACTGCATAGTAACGCTAATCATTTATCAGGTTTTTTGTCGCCCAAATCGACACTCTTTTGTGTAATTTTTTTGAAATGCGCATTTCTTTGATGATAAAAGCCAAGATAAAACAAGCCTTGCTCTTCTAGTGAAAGAACCTTCGGAAAAGGTTCATCATCAACGTTCAGCTTATCCATTATTTCAGCTATCTCTTTATCTGTACCGTAATCAGCCTTTGAAATATGATGTTGAGCAAGTGCAAGGATAATTGGGAATGTGCTGGCAGGCGTAGTGCTTGCGGATGAAAAATACCTATCGCGTATAGTTGTTTTTACATCGCGATTGGCATCTCTTTGGGCCTTTTCCAGCACTGCAAACAGCCTGCCCAAAAGATAAGCTTTGTTTTTGCATTCTTCATTCAAAGCCACTGTCAAAACCTCCTTTATCATTTCATTTTTAGACTTCTTAGCTTTTCTTAATAAACAAGCTTTAATTATTGAAGCCTTACCATAGTTTACATCCTGTTCCGCCCGTACCCTGAGCAGGACGGTCTGGTATAAAGACGCCGGATAATCTTCACCAAGCAGGATAGAACGCATAAGTGATGTCGAAAGATGAGTCGATACCGATTTGTCGTCGGATTTTTGGGGGATTATTTCAGCCGTCAACTTCCAAACAGGAAGTAACGGCATCTCCGAATCATACTGTTTTTCAATGGATATATCCTCATAGTGCTGTTTTATGCGCTCGGCAAATCCCCCAAATGTTCCCCGGAGGAAAAAGCGGACGGATATCCTTGCGGCATTGGGAGACATGCCTAACACATAAAATCGCATGTCATTGTCTGCCACGCTTCTTGAAAAAATCCCCAGCATCCACTCTGCTTCCCCTGGGCAATTCTATCCAGCATTTCTTTTACCATTTTTTCCGCTGATTCCGAACGTACAAATTTCTTATTCTCTTCTCCTCCATATATTTCAGAGCAATCCATGAGAAGTGAAAACATGTCCTGGTACACCGGAACAGTGGTCTCAGCCCAGAATACCACCGTCGTTTCCCCCAGGATAATTTTATGGCTCATATCGGACAGCAGCGTGTTAAGGGCTGTTCCATATGCAAAAGCCGCGTATTCTCCCACCGGGGCATTAAGCCCTTGCCTCTTATCTTTTGTCGGGTTATAAGATTCAAAAGCATTTTCATTATAGGAAACAAGTTGGTTTCCCATTGATTGGCCTTTGTAGAGTCTCTTGATTACAGGATGCAGCATCGTAATCGAAGTCTTTTCACCTGTAACCATACATTGCTTTATTATACCGGAAGGGTTACTGTTTTTGTACATTTCCCAAGCTTTTCTCACGGCGGGAACATTATGCACCTCCTTCCCGCCGTAGTACCGGAATATAAGGACAGCCCCTTTTTTTATTTCATCAATGTATTCCAATAGTGCGGGATGTTTATCTGCTTTTTCGGCATCCCACTTTTCCAGGAACTTGATAACCGCTTCGGCTTCTTTGCATCCGGCATTCTTTAATATAGGAATATTAAAATCCTTGAATGACTTAAAACGCTTCTTGGTTAATTCCGGCTTGCCCTTGTTATCAAAACCCAAGACATAACTTGAGTTTCCATAAAGAAAATCAGGCACCGGCTTAGTGCCGGTTCTTCCAGTTACAGGTTCAGGTACCGTCATTGGTCTTGCAACAAGCTTTTTGCCCTCTTGTATCTTGCAGGATGTAATGTTAATGAGATTTCCGTCATCATCAATATTAAGTGAGTAAGATATCCTGGCTGTCCCGTATCCCGGTTTTGGCACCGTACTGCTCTCTTCCGCGGCAAGTATTTCATAGTAACGCACCAAATCGCTCAGCATCGTTTCACCTCACTTTCTCGACGTCATTAAGATCTACCACCCCGTCGACCATTTTCGCCCTAAAAAATATGGGCGTGATATTGTGCTTGTCCGAGTAATCCATGTCATAAAGCATTAGCCCGTAATCTTGTTCGCCTACAAGTTCGCTCTTAGGACACTCTCCTTCTACCAGGGACACTTTTGCCGGAAATTCCCTGCATCCGAGGTAGCTTCTATGAAAGCACTGGCCGTTTCTGAGCCTTCTAAGTATGATATTGTAGTGTTTCTCGGGAGTATCGCCTTCCAGGCTGTTTATACCTGTCATTATGAATTCTGCTTCGATAACGTACTTTACATTTTTCAGAATTGTAGAAGACCTTTGCTGGATTGACTTCGTAGTGTCAAGAAAACCCTTGGCGCTTCTGCTGTTTGCCATCAGCTTCTTTACTTCCGAGTCTGAAATCTTATCGGCAACTTCATTGCGGAGAATAGTCGCAAATTCAGGTTTTTTCAATACATGGATTTTGTTAATTATCCATTTTATCTGGGGACGCCAATAAATTGACTCAAGTATACCGCGTGCCGCTGACGGCGTTATGAAGTCGTATGAGTATCTCTCCGTCTTGAGTTCGGGTCTTGAAAAAAGAGCATAGTCGCCTTCAATAAGCACCTTTATGCCATAACCCATATTAATCACCTCCTTTAATTTCTAGTTTTATATAATTGTATAGCTGATTCTGTCATTGATATTTTATTAGAAGAGTAAATATATGTCAAGCTTATAATCTAATTTTTACCGCTATGATTGGTTGTATGTATAAATGACTATATTGCGCGATTTATTGACTACAACGATCCTATATGCTAAAATCCTTATGTCGTAAAAAACGTGGATTGAAATTAGTTTTATGTCATTGTATGCATAATCCCCACCATTTATAAAAGGTGGGAATTATGTTTTTCATTTTTATTCGCTAAGAGTATACTTATTGCAGATTATTCTATACGAACTCAGCTTCGCCTAATTTCACCGGAATCATTATTCCAACTTTATCCGAATACTCTTCACGACTTTTCAGTATAGCCGTGTTCTTCCCCCATTCTTCTATTGCGCCTATCTCTGCTAGCTTTCTATATTCATATTCATGCAGATTTACTGTATACTTCTGAAGCGAGCGAAGGAACTCCTTGCCAAAATACCCGTATTTTATAGCCTTGATTTTTTCTATGGCATCGTCGTTATATCCAACAATTACCGAACACATATTATCCTCGATAATCTTAAAATCACGGGCAATATCCTCAAAATCAAATATAAAGTCTTTTTTAAGACCAACACCGCTGTTCAGCCGCTCTACAATTCTCATTTTATCCAGTCCAGCCAAACCAATATTTAAAAATAACATATCAAAATAATCCTTAATTGCCTCCGGTTTTGAAACATCATCATGCTTCTTTGCCAAGATTTCCGTGATGCTTTGTCTTTGGGCCAGGTAATTCCCATAAACCGACGATATCTTTATTTTATATTCTTCTTCAGCAAAGTCAAAAACGTATACATAAGCAATTTCTCGCAGTCTTTCCCGGTTGCATCTGCCTGCTGCCTGGATTATTGAGTCCAGCCCGCACATTGCCCTGTATACTACGGGAAAGTCTACGTCAACACCGGCCTCAATCAATGAAGTTGAAATAACAATACACTGTCTGCCGTCTTTGAGCCTATTCTTTATTTTTTCTATTACATCATGGCGATGCGCAGGACACATGTATGTTGAGAGGTGAAATACTCCGTCTTCTTTTATTCCGTGCATTCTTTCGATATTTTCATATAAGCTTTTAGCTTGCCTTTTTGTATTTACAATAACAAGGCACTGATTCTCTGCTATTATTTGTTTGGCAAGCTCATCCATTTTTTTATTGCCAATAAATTTAATCCGTGTTTTATTGAAAATCTCGTACAGTCCGCTGATATCGCTGCAAATCTCGCCACGCAAAGCATTTCTGTCGATAAACCGGTCAATTCCAGGTTGTGTCGCACTGCATAATACAGCTGTACAGTTGTAGTTGTTTACCAATTCTTCCAATGCTTTTACACACGGAATCAAAAGCTCCACAGGAAGCATCTGAACCTCGTCAAGTACAATTACGCTATTCGCTATATTATGCAGTTTTCTAAGCTTGGATGGTTTATTCCCGTAAATCGATTCGAAAAACTGTACGTTTGTTGTAACTATAACAGGCATATCCCAGTTCTCAGCAGCCAGTTTCTTAACATTAAATTCCGTCTCGTCCTTATCATTAAAATCGAAATTTGAATGATGCTCCAGAATATACTTTTCTCCAAGAATATCAGAAAAGACTTTTGCGTTTTGCTCTATTATGCTAGTAAACGGTATTACATAAATGATTCTTCTATACCTGTTCTGAGGATTAAGCTTTATGTGCCTTAACGCAAATGCCATGGAGGAAATAGTTTTACCTCCTCCGGTGGGAACAGTAAGCTTATATACGCCTGGTTTCTCTTTAGCCTTTTCCAGGCATTCTTCAAGTATATCTCTTCTCTTTTTCTTTATATATGTATCAGTTGCGAATGAATAAGCATGCTTTACAATTTTTTCTTCCAGGCACTCAAAACTGCAATCAACACCTCTTTCAACATTACCGCGCATAAATCTTTCAGTATCGAGAAAATCAGCGTCCACAAGACATGAATAAATCATACGGATTAAAAATGAAAAGTAGTAGCCAAGGTCGCGTTCGCCATAAGTCTTTGTTCCTGTTATCTCTCTTGCTATTTCGGCCATTGGCGGGTACATAACGGGAGTTATCTCTTTGGAATAATCACTGAAATCAGGGATTTCTTTTTTTAGTCTCCCGTACAGGCTTTTATCACCTCCAACTGCTCCCCATCCGCCCCCATTTAAAAGCCCAGAATGATGCCCTGTTATAACATAGCCCAGGATGTTACCGACAGCAGCGTTCATTTTTGATAAGATTTTTGCACCCGCTGTCGAATGGTCACATAGGCTGCCGTCATTTTTAATCCTGTCCTGGAATTCTTTTGAGTACTTTCCTGTGTCGTGCAAGAGTCCGCAAATATAGGCTGTTTTCTCCCTTCCAAAAGCTTTTGCAAAGCCTGCGGCAATTTTAGCTGTTTCGTATAAATGTTCAAATAAAGGTTGTTCTTCTCCGCTATCTCTTTTATGGGCAATATACAATATTATCACCTCAAAATCGCGTAAAATGATTTGCAGTAACACCCAACCGAATAACCAATTCTTTCTGCCTGATACACTGCTCACACTGTTGACTTCTTATAGCATTAGAACAGCTCATCGAAGCGATTGAACGCAACTAACATAGCGTTATCTCTGCCACCCCCGATCGAAATACGGTAGGCCCGCTCATTCTTCTTACGGCTGATTGTTATAGAATCCTTTCCTAAATCTGTTAATTTTTTTATTTGCTCTTTATCAAGGAATGCAAGTTCACTGTCGAAAAGCCCTTCTGCTCCGCATACTAGTGCCAGTACCAGGTTATGGCCTTTATCTATATGATCTTGTATTTCATTTTTGTCTCTTTCGGTTAGTGTGAATTGCCAACTGTTATATTCTTCTTTTTTAGTCTCAATTTTCACAGAACGATACTTGATAAATAGTCGACATTCATTATTATCAGTTGTCAGACTATATAACTGTCAATTGTCATCACTTTCAATTTACGCAGCAGAAATCTTTCTGGCACTATTATTAAACAACACAGACAATGCTGCACCATAATAAAAATCGGCAACTTTTATTTTTGACATTTAAGTTCATCCTCCTTATATGTTATTCACCCTTTGCATTGGGGCAATTAATTTTTTTCTGCCTTTGGCTGCTGATTAGATTCACCCGTTTTTGTTCTGTACTCAAGATTAATTCAAGTAAGAGCTGTTTTCTTTTTAGGTTTCATGCGCAGCCTAGTTGTCTTTTTAATGTCACTTGCTTGGTTTATTCGCAGATAGAAGTCGAATTGCAGTACTTTCTTTGCATTATACCATACTTTTCTTGAGGTTTGTATCAAATTATTGCCTTTTTGCTAGATTGCTTTTATTTGTAATTGCTATAGACGTTATTGATAATATACCTTTTATCGCTGGAAGTACCCTATATGCTATTAATCAAGTCAAAATAGTGTGTAAATACTTTTTTTATTATCGGCATGAACAATACCATCAGAATTGTCTGTTCGCGGACGATCGGTCAGGAGCGGAGCCCATATGGCTGGTTTTTGCTTTCAACAATAACCGGGCAGTCTGAATTATTCTCTACTTTTATATTTGTATACCAAGCAATACACATCGTTGTCGTACTTTAAAACATAGCTATTCCCCGTATCAAAAAACATAGCCTGCTTATCTTTTTGTATTTTATCAAGATTTTGCTTATGTATCCGTATGGCGTCCAACGGGTTTTCCGCCAGGATGTAAAAGCTTTCCAGGTCCTTTGTTCTTATTATTTCAAAGACTTTCATGTTTATCACCCCCTCTGTTATTATATATTCCGTAAGCTCTGTCAAATGTAAACTTGTTATAATATTTTGTTTTTCTATACAAGGATACATCTGTCCGGTACATCCGGAATCACCCTCAGATATGGGTAAAATTCATCTCTTGTATTTAAAGTACAGCGATCATATCCGTGGGTATTCCCGAGACTGCCTGACGGGGCAGGCCAGTTGATAGGCGATGCAATTATGAAGTACCTGGTCGGCCAGTCAACAGCCGATGAAATGTATGCTGCTATTGATAAAGCCATAGCAGACAAAGCAGTCGCAAAATGAAATAAATATACTCTTTATTCTAATGTGCCTTTATTTCCATATTAGTACATACACAACGCGAACCACGGGCAATATGACAAGGCAGGCAGCAAGTCCCGCTGCCTGCCATTGCCGTCAATAGGCCAATAGGCTGTTTTCGATGCTTTCTCAACAACTTGTCCGGTGCGGCATACACATTCTTTTCATGCTTATTGCCGCACCGAAACAGCATCTTTTATCAAAATAAAATAATCAACATCGGCTCGCTCTTATGATTAGTACCTTGCCTGCGGCGTAAATGTCGCGCAGTCCGTTTCCTGCTTATCAGCCGCATTTCTTGGCTGCACTTCAATTTTCTCTGCTGAGCAATAGTCACCCGACATGTAATAGTAACATGTATTTACCACACACTTAATGCCCTGGTTGGGATGGTTCATTTTATTAACCTGCATTTTGTTACCTCCGACAAAATAAGTTTTATTATATTGTCTGACGAAACAGCTAATTTTATTACATTTGCCCGAACGTCAAACTTTATTTTTGTTAGAACTTATTTACAATATTCATTGAAAATATTTACATTACATGCTACAATCTGTATGAAATTAGGTACATATTCATAAGGGAGGATTTATTATGTGTATTCCTTATCACTGGAAGCGCTGCATCTCACGGCTTCTGATCCTCGTGACGGCGCTTGCTTTTTGCGTAATTGCTCCTGCTTTCATTTCATGCTCCAATGCAGGCTCTAATGCCGGAGAAGACATCTATTACGAAGGCTTTGAATCCGCAAACTCACTCCAGCAGAACGGCGACGCAGACATTACATTGACAAAAGATGTTGCCGCAGAAGGAAACAGCAGCTTATGCGTTGCCCCGACAGCAAACAACAACTACAGCGGTGTCGCCCTCCGTAACGATTCGCTGGACACACCCATGCTGCCCGGCGGCAGGTACAGGCTTACTGCCAAAGCTTACAGCGCCAAGGACGCCAAACTGGGCGTGCGTGTTGAAACCAGGGATGCCAGCGGAGGCAATACATACGGCAGTGTGGGAAGTGTAAAGGTAACGCTTGTCGCCGAACAGTGGGTCGATGTAGTGATGGACTTCTCCGTGCCGGCAGACCATCAATCAGTTACCTCCATAGTATTTCACAATGATGATCAAATTCCGGGATTGGTCTTTTACCTGGACGAAGTGAAGCTTGAAATATTAGCCAAACCCGCGCCCGTGGAGGAAAAAGAGATTACCAGGCTGCTGAATTTCTCCTTCAATGACAAGCAGTCTGAGGAAAGCCTTTTCACTGTCGCTTCCTCCTCAAAGATAGAGTGGGTCCGCGGCGCCGGCATCGGAAAGGATGATGATACCGCCCTGAAGGTCACTCACATTGACGGCAAAAGCTATACCAGTGCCGAAAATGCCGTGCGACTTACATTAAAAGATCCGTTGCCTGCCGGCGGAGTTTATAATATTTCCGTCTGGTTCTATGCTCCGGCTGCCGGCAACGAAGGCAAGGACACCCTTACCGGGCCGGGGGTTGTTCTCAACAACCAGTACGCATCGAGCGAATTCAAGCTTCCGAGTAATTTTGGCACCTTGCCTGTTGGTGAATGGAAACAGGTAAACATCAATACCCCGTTTATGGAAACCCCGCTCAGCACCATAGATTTCCGGCTGGTTGTCAACGATGAGAAAAAGCATGCGGATGTGTGGTATATAGACGATATTACCATAAGCCAGGTAGGCGAGCTTGCGGAGATTGTCGTTCCGGAATGGGACCTTACGCTTCCGTCTCTTGCAGGTACATACAAGAATTACTTCCTGGTCGGCAATGTCATGAGTGCAAACCAGACAACGGAAGCTGATACAACCGCAATGTACAGGCACCATTACAATGCGGTAACTGCCGAAAACGATATGAAACCGCAATATATAAGTCCTTCCAAGGGAGTATACAACTACGCTGATGCAGATGCGATCGTAAACTGGGCTGAAGCAAACAACATTAAGGTCCATGGCCATGCACTGGTCTGGCATTCCCAAACGGCTCCATGGCTGACCAAAGATGCGAAGGGCAATCCGCTCACCCGCGCCGAGGCAAGGTCAAACATGGAGGAATACATAACCAACGTCGCCGGATATTTCAAAGGCAAGGTAATTTCCTGGGATGTGGTCAACGAAGCCTTTGATGGCGGTTCTTCCATCCCTGATGACTGGAAAACCGCACTCCGTAAAGACTCCCCCTGGTATATCGCCTATGAAAACGGTGCCGATAAAAGCAAAGGAGAGAGCGGCGCAGATTACATCTATGATGCATTTGTATTCGCCCGCCTCGCCGACGACAAGGCTACATTATATTACAATGACTATAATGAAAACGATGCCTGGAAACGTGAAGCCATAGCAATGATGGTTGAGGAACTCAATGAAAAATGGAAAACAGACGAGCGTAACACCCAGCCCGGCCGCTTGCTGATAGAAGGAATCGGTATGCAGTCGCATTACTGGACCGACAACCTGGATGTTGACACAGTGGAAGCAGCCATTGTGCGTTTTGCCAGGACAGGCGCCAAGATTAGCATAACCGAGCTGGACATCCCTTATGGCTCTTACTCCAACCAGCATTCCGCTCCTCTCACCAAGGATGAGGAAATTGTGCAGGCCCGGTTGTATGCGCAGTTATTCGAGGTTTATAAAAAACATGCGGACAGTATTGAGCGTGTAACCTTCTGGGGCAAGGCCGATCCCCAAAGCTGGCGTGCCAAAGGCAGTCCACTGCTCTTTAACAGGACATTTGGCGCAAAGCAGTCATACTACGCAGTTATCGACCCTAAAGGCTATCTTGTCTCAAACTGGAAGAATCCGTACAGTGATGTAAATGCCAATGACTGGTTCTATGCCGATGTTGCCTATGTCAGCCAAAGCGGGCTGTTGCGCGGAACCAGCGCCACTGCCTTCAGCCCCAGGATGAATGTGACATGGTCACAATTTCTTGCCATCCTGTACCGTTTGGACGGCCAGACGGGCCAGTCTACCGGTGAGCATTGGAACCTGGCATCGGACAAATGGGCCAGGGATAACGGCATAGCCGGCGCTTTTGACTCCGACCGGCAGTTGAACAGGCAGGATATGGCCGTCATTATTGAGAAGTATTTGAAGTATTCCGGTAATACACTGCCTGCCAATGACGCAGAGCACACTTATGCGGACGACGCTGAGATAGCGGCGGAAGCGAAATCAGCGGCAGCTTTGCTGTATAGAACGGGAATAATGTCCGGCAAGCCGGGAAACCTCTTTGACCCGACAGGCTACACCAGCCGCGCCGAAATATCGGCAGTTATTCACAGGCTTGCGGAAGCTATTAAGGCTGCAAAGGCGAAATAAAGCGTCAGGTACGCCGGCTTGCAAATCGTTCCTTGATAGGTTTCACGGATAAAAGCATAAGGATGTTAAGCAATTTCTTAACATCCTTATGCTATTTAGCAGTATATAATTCGTTTTATTTCATTGTTGACAATTGTCGACAAAATATGAGCAGTGTTAAGCAATAAATGATATGATTTATCGCTGAGGATAAGGTAATATTACATTAATATGGTTACTACAGCATAATTAATACAGTATATGCTCAAATGGAGGTATTTGTAAATGGAAAATACACCGGCTTATCTGGACGAAAGCCTAAGTTTTGAAGAGCGCGCCAGGGACCTGGTGTCCCGTATGACGCTGGAAGAGAAAGTAACGCAGATGATGCACAACTCTCCTGCCATCCCAAGGCTGGGCATTCCCGCATACAACTGGTGGAATGAAGCGCTCCATGGCGTGGCCAGGGCAGGCGTAGCCACCGTTTTCCCCCAGGCTATAGGAATTGCGGCAACTTTTGATGAAAACCTGGTTTATAAGATTGCCGACATTATTTCTACCGAGGGCAGGGCAAAATACAATGAAAACGTACGCAAGGGAGACCACGATATTTACAAAGGCCTGACTTTCTGGTCTCCGAATATCAACATTTTCAGGGACCCCAGGTGGGGCCGCGGGCACGAAACGTACGGTGAAGACCCTTATCTCACCGGAAGGTTAGGGGTTGCCTTTGTTAAAGGAATCCAGGGCAATGACAAGAAATACCTGAAAGCCGCGGCATGCGCAAAACATTTCGCGGTCCACAGCGGGCCTGAGAGCGAGAGGCACAGCTTTAACGCCGTAGCATCCGAAAAGGACCTGCGCGAAACTTACCTCCCTGCTTTTAAGGAATTGGTCAAGGAAGCCGGAGTAGAATCGGTGATGGGTGCATACAACAGGACCAATGGCGAGCCATGCTGCGGCAGCAAAACGCTTCTTACCGATATACTGCGTGGCGAATGGGGATTCAAGGGCCATGTCATCTCAGACTGCTGGGCAATAAAGGATTTCCACGAAGAGCACATGGTCACAAAAACCGCTCCCGAATCGGTGGCACTGGCTCTCAAAAACGGATGTGATCTGAACTGCGGGAATATGTATATCAACTTGCTTATAGCCCACAAGGAAGGGCTTGTGAGCGAAGAGGACATTGACCGGGCAGTAACAAGGCTTATGATAACGAGGATGAAGCTCGGAATGTTTGATAAACCCGAACATGTCCCGTATAGCAGTATTCCGTATGAATTGAATTCGTGCAAGGAGCACAGCGACTTTTCGGTGGAAGTTGCAAAGAAGTCGTTGGTACTTTTGAAAAATGAGAATAACCTTTTGCCCCTTGATAAGTCGAAACTAAAGTCAATTGCCGTAATCGGACCAAATGCCGACAGCAGGGATGCGCTTATAGGGAATTATTTCGGCACGCCCGACAGGTATGTCACCGTTCTTGAGGGTATAAGGGCCGCGGTAGGCAGCGATACAAGGATTTATTATTCGCAGGGATGCCATTTGTTCAAAGACAGGGTTTCAGGCCTTGCAATGCCGCGTGACCGGTTCGCGGAAGCCATAAGCATTGCTGAAAGGGCGGACGTTGTCATCATGTGCCTTGGACTTGACGCCACACTCGAAGGGGAGCAGGGGGACGTGTCAAACGAGTATAGCGGCGGCGACAAACCCGACCTGAACCTGCCGGGACTTCAGCAGGAGCTTCTAGAAAGGGTCTACGAAACCGGCAAACCAATTGTTCTTGTGCTTTTGTCCGGGAGCGCCCTGGCAATTAGTTGGGCGGACCGCCATATTCCCGCCATCGTCCAGGCATGGTACCCGGGCGGAAGAGGCGGCGAAGCCGTTGCCGCGCTTCTTTTCGGGGAATACAGCCCATCGGGCAGGCTCCCGGTCACTTTTTACTCATCAACTGAAGAGCTGCCTGATTTTCGCGATTATTCAATGAAAAACAGGACCTACCGGTATATGAAAAATGAAGCCCTGTATCCTTTTGGATACGGTCTGAGCTATACTAAATTCGAATACAGCGAAATAAAGGCGCCTGTTGTTTTAAAACCGGGTGATACGTTATCCTGTTCCGTTACGGTGAAAAATACAGGCGAACGTGCTTCCGAAGAAACCGTCCAGCTATACCTCAAGGACGTGGAAGCAAGCGTAGAAGTCCCCAGGTGGCAGCTCAGGGGCATTAAAAAGGTCTTCCTTGAGCCCGGTGAAAAGAAAGAAGTGTGTTTTGAATTGACACCGAGACAGCTCGCCCTTATCGACAACCAGGGCAAAGCGGTACTGGAGCCCGGTAAATTTGAAATATATATCGGCGGGAGCCAGCCTGACGAAAGAAGCATCAGGCTTACGGGCACACCGGTGCAGAAAGCCGTGTTTGAGGTAATAGGAAGCAAAATTGAACTGGAATATTAAGATAAAGGGTCTATACCATTTAAGATGGATCATACCAATTAGCCGATAGTCCTGCCTGTTATCAAGAGTATGGTATGGTCCACTTTTTCTTTTTTCTTAAAGCAATTTGCGTCTATACATATATCCTGGATATCATTGCATGAAATTTCACTTTCTGCTATGATGGATGCTGGGGTGTTGGCATGATTCTTGATGGTCTTCACGAAAAGGAGATTTTTACTGAACAATATCCATTCCGTCTTGTAATAAATACTATTGAAGAATTTCAATATCCGATGCACTGGCACAATGCCGTGGAGTTGGTATACAACATTAGCGGTACATGCCGAATTAATGTCTCGGGAAACGGTTTCATCCTCAAAGAAGGAGATATCCTGCTGATTCCGCCCGGCGAAATACATGAGATCATCTCAACTGCCGGGAACGGCAAACGGTGTTTTATCCAATTCAATGTCGCTGCTCTCGATGGTTTCGGGGGCATTAACAATGTAATTCCGTTCATGGAAAACGTGCTGGTCATTAGCAGGAATACCGATGCACAACTGCATAAATCCGTTGAAGAATGCATCATAAAGATTATCAGGGAATACGAGAACAAAGACTATGCATATACGCTTTCGCTAAACGCCAGGATCTTTGACATTATTGTCCTGGTTTGCAGGAGCATTGGCCCGGAAGCCAAAAAAACGGGTTTTCACGGTGAAAAGAAGAATATCGCCTACCTGAAGAAAATATACAAAACATTTGAATATATAGAGAAAAATTACTCTTCGGCGATTACGCTCAAAGATGTTTCAAAAGTAGCCGGCTTCAGCGAATTTTATTTCTCCAGGCTTTTCAAGGAATATACGGGGCAGAATTTTCAGAATTACCTGAGCAGCTACAGGATCAAACAGGCCGAGAAACTTTTAAGAAGCACTGAAAAGCCAATCCTGGACATTGCCCTGGAATCAGGATTCAACAGCCTTACGACATTCAACAGGATTTTTAAGAAAATCAAGGGATGCTCCCCGACGTTTTACCGCAGGGCATGCCTTTGAATACGCCGTTACTTTTTCATCCCCATCATCAGCAAGACTTCCCGCATGACTTTGCAGGCTGCCGCAGTTGATATGCCTGTGCTGTCAAGCTCCGGCGCCAGCTCGACTACATCTGCCGCAACAATATTCATCTCTCTGAACTTTAAAAGCGCTTCCTGGAGTTCGGCAAATGACACGCCTCCCGGCTCGGGAGTGCCCGTACCGGGCATTACCGACGGGTCCAGCACATCCAAATCTATGGACAGGTAAACCGGTTTACCTGTCAGCGCTTCGGCGGCTTCACACGCACCAGCCAGGTTGAACGGACGCATGAATGTATGCCCTTCCCGCGCCCACACAAATTCTTCCCTCAACCCGCTGCGAATCCCAAGCTGCCATATGCGCCCGTCGCCCGTGATTTCCCATATCCTCCTTATCACGCCGGAATGTGAAAGCTTCTCGCCCAGGTACTCATCCCTCAAATCAGCGTGCGCGTCAAGATGGAGCAGGCACAAATCAGGGTACTTGTCAATTGCAGCCTTGAAAGCAGGTAAGGTTACCAGGTGTTCGCCGCCTAACATTAAAATTTTCTTCCCTGCTTCCAGAAAACCTGCTGCAGTACGGTGTATAATGTCCAGCACGGCGGCGGTATTCCCAAACGGCAATTCCAGGTCGCCGGCATCGCATACGGAAATTTCCGACAGGTCCATGTCAAGCATGGGCGAATATGTTTCAAGCCCGTCAAATTCCTTCCTCATGGCCTTAGGCCCAAACCTGGCGCCGGGCCGGTACGATGTGGTGCCGTCAAACCCGGCTCCGAAAATTACGATTCCGGCTTCCTCGATGGAGGCGTCACAACTCATGAATCTCGGAAGTGACAAATCATTCATGCCTATATGTCTCCCCAATAGAATAATTTTCCGCCCTTCAACGCGGCACTTTTTAACAATTGCCGCCATTTAAGAACAAGAAGCACGGCAAGCCGGCTGTAAACGATTATATCTCCATTGCCACATGTTTGCAATATGTAAATACCTTGTATAAAACCCTGACGAATTATCCGGGAGCATATAGTATAAACTGCCTTGTGTTTGAATTGTAATACTCTTGTTAACCATTTTTTATAAGAATGTAACCAATATAAGGATAATATGTATGATACCATATTAAATAGAAAATAATTAGTTTTGAAAGGAGAAGGTGGTATGAGAGGAAGGATGAAAAGAATAGTTGCGCTTTTCATATGCGCAGTGCTGACATGCGCGCTTGCTCTTCCCGTAAATGCCGCAAACTGGTACAGCACTATAAATTCACGCGGCTTTAAAGATGTGCCGAAAGGCCATTGGGCATATGACGAAATCATGTGGATGCTGGAGAGAAAAATAATCGAAGGTATAGGCAATAATTTGTTCAATCCCAATGGCACCGTTACCAGGGCGGAGTTTGCCAAGATGATGGTTTTGACGCTGAATCTTCAAAAATATACCCCGGATACGCCGTCATTTCTCGACGTAAAAAAGAACAGCTGGGAATACCAGTACGTTGAATCGGCTAAACCTTACCTTACCGGGTTCAGGACGCCAAGCGGAGACTACTATTATCCGTCCCGGCCAGCCGTTAGGGAAGATATGGCTGTAGCGCTGGTAAATGCGCTGGGATACCAGAGCGAAACATATGACGAAAGCTTGCTCCGCAGGTTTACAGACGCAGGTCAGATTAACCCGAATCTCAGGAAACATGTTGCGCTTGCCGTAAAGCACGGGTTGATGGAAGGGTACGGCAATAATACTTTTAAGCCGCAAGGCACACTGACAAGGGCCGAGGCTTCAAAACTACTGTACCGCGCTTTTAAATCGCACGAAGAAAAAGTGACATACGACGAAGAAAAAGTCACATATGACGACGATAAACTGTATGTCAAACCAACCGTATCCGTTTCCTATGAAAACGGTAAAACCGTGGTCCGCTGGAACAGGATAGATTCCCCGAAACTGCTCGGTTACGCGGTTGTTATATCAAGGAAAGACTCTGCACCGCAGTACCCGGATGACGGCTTCCTTTATTATATAACGGATAAGGACCGGACTTATGCCATTGTGGACAACAGCACCAGGTATAATGGAACAAATGATTTCGACGATTACCTTGAAAAAGACGAGAAATACTATTTCAGCGTATCAGCCGTCTACACCGACAAGGTGATCGCAGGAAATGTCGTCAGAAAAGCCTACTACGGGCCGGACAGACCGGATGAGCATGTTGCGCCTGTCGTAAGCGCATCGGTTGAAAACGGGAAGCTGGTACTCAGGTGGAACAGGATCGACTCGGAAAACCTGCGCGGGTACAGGGTTGTAGCATCCAGGAACGACTCCACGCCAAGCTATCCTGAAAACGGCTACCTCTACAAGATTACCGACCGCGACACGAATTACGCCGTGATAGACAACTCAACCGCCTACAATGACGGGGACTTCGGAAAGTATTTCATCAACGGGGAAAGTTACTATTTTGCCATTACGGCTGTATACAAGGACAGGAATGTCACCGGGAATGTAATAAAGCAAAAGTATACGGGCACGGACAGCGAAGAACTTTTCCCCGCGCCTGAAGTAAGCGCGGAATATGAAGATGGCATATTGGTCGTCAGGTGGGACAAGATAGATTCTCCTTACCTGTCAGAGTACAGGCTTGTCATCTCAAAGAAGAACGAATCGCCTGTCTATCCTGAAGACGGTTATTACGGAAAATATGACAAGAACACGACATCCGCTACTTTATCAACCGACGTCAGGTACAGAAACGGTGACTTTTCAAAACTTGAAGACAAAACGGAATATTACATCAGCGTAACCGCCGTCTACAACGGTAAAAAATATGTTGCAGGCAACGCTGTTAAGAAATTGTTCCTGCTTCCTGCCGAACAAGAACAAGATCTGGATGAATAGCAGAATAATTTATTAAAGCGGCCAAAGCAAAAAACGGTCAAATCAAGGGACTGCCCAAATGGAAGCTTTCCATGAGGGAGTCCCTTTTTCCCTTTATATTATGGGCTGTATTATATGGGCTGCCCGTTCCTGATATAAACCCTTGGCACCCTTTTGCCGATGCCGCATACCACTTCGTAGTTTATGGTACCGCGTATTTGCGCCAAATCCTCCGCGGTTATCCCGAGGCTTCCTTTTCTGCCCATCAATATGACTTCATCGCCGGTTTTGACTCCCGGGATATCCGTTATGTCCACCATGAACTGGTCCATGCAGATAGTCCCGACTATGGGTGCATAACTCTCTCCCACTATTACGCGCCCTCCGGGCGAAAGTGACCTCGAATAACCGTCGGCGTAACCGACCGGTACAGTGGCAATCCTGCTTTTCCTGCTTGTATAAAACCTTCTTCCGTAGCTTATCGGCATCCCGGCCTCCATTTCCTTGATGAAAACTATACGGGATTTCAAGGACATGGCAGGCTTAAGCGGAAGCTTGCTTTTTGCGCCTTCATTCGCGGGGTACAAGCCATATAACAGTAGTCCCGGCCTTACAAAATCCAGGAATCCTTCTTCAATGTCCAGTATGCATGCGCTGTTCGCGGCATGAATCCTGGGAATATGGATGTTTTCCCCTTCCAGCGCTTTCCTGAAGTCTGCAAGTTTCTTTATTTGATTGAGCGTGAAGCTCTTATCTTTTTCGTCTGCCGAGGGAAAATGGGTATACATCGCCGCTATTTCAATATTCGGGAGCCCGTTGATTGCCCGGATGCATTCCGCGGCTTCCCTGTCCGGGAAAAAACCGATTCTGCCCATACCAGTATCGAGCTTTATATGTATCCTGGCTTTTCTGCCGCAGGATACCGCCCATTTTGACAGGTTGGCCGCCATCTCGTAAGTGAACACCGTTTGGGTTATATCGTATTTTACGATATCTTCCAGGCATTTTTCAGGAGTGTGGCCCAAAACAAGTATAGGAATATTTATGCCGGCTTGTCTGAGCTGTACCGCTTCTTCAACAATTGCTACTGCAAATCCCGGTGCGGAACACTCCATCAGCGCGAGCGAAACTTCGACTGCTCCGTGTCCGTACGCATCCGCCTTAACTACAGGTATAATCTCACTTCCGGACCCCACCCGTTTTTTGATTTGACGGTAATTGTGCATAATTGCGTCAAGGTCAACTTCCGCGACCACCCTGTCAAAATTAATCATTTCTTTATCACTTTCCGGACATGTTATTTATATTCTTTATATCCTGCTGACGCCCGTTTTCCTCGCAGCTTCGGCCACTGCCTCAGCAACGCTTCCTGCAACCCTTGGGTCAAATGGTGCGGGAATGACATAATCCTCATTCAGTTCCTCGTCGGAAATAAGGTTTGCGATCGCTTCAGCCGCGGCTATCTTCATTTCGTCGTTTATATCGCTCGCTCTTACATCCAACGCTCCCCTGAATATGCCGGGGAAAGCAAGGACATTATTTATCTGGTTCGGGAAATCCGAACGTCCCGTTCCCACAACACTGGCTCCGGCTTCTTTCGCTTCCTCCGGCATGATTTCAGGAACCGGGTTTGCCATAGCAAATATGATAGGATCTTTTGCCATGGATTTCACCATTTCCTTTGTCAGCACACCGGCTGCGGAAAGGCCAATAAACACGTCTGAGCCAACTATAACATCTTCCAGCGTTCCTTTTTTGCGTTCCAGGTTGGATATTTGGGCTATCCTGGTTTTTTCATCATTCAGGTTGTCCCTTCCTTCATAGATGGCACCCCTGGTATCGCAAAGTATTACTTTTTTAAGTCCCATAGCCATAAGCAGCCTTGTGACTGCGATCCCTGCAGCACCCGAACCGTTTACGACTACTTCTATCTCGTCAATCTTTTTCTTTGTCAGCCTCAATGCGTTAAGCATTGCTGCGAGCGTGACAACCGCGGTGCCATGCTGGTCGTCATGAAAAATCGGTACATCGCACTCTTCTTTCAGGCGCCTTTCTATTTCAAAACACCTTGGCGCGGAAATGTCCTCCAGGTTTATTCCCCCAAAACTGCCTGCAATAAGTTTAATCGTATTTACAATTTCATCGGTATCTTTTGAGCGTATGCACAGCGGGAACGCATCGACATCCGCAAATGCCTTGAACAGGACGCATTTACCTTCCATTACGGGCATTCCTGCCTCGGGCCCGATGTCACCCAGTCCCAGCACTGCCGAGCCGTCGGTTACAACCGCCACAAGATTCCATCTCCTTGTCAGGCTGTATGAAAGGTTGACATCCTTTTGTATGGCAAGACACGGTTCCGCCACTCCCGGAGTATACGCCAGCGACAATTCCTGCTTGTTCGTAACTTGTACCTTGCTTATTACTTCGATTTTTCCTTTCCACTCACCATGCAGCCTTAAAGATTCTTTTCTAAAGTCCATTACTACCACTCCTTTTTAATCTTGTCTGCATTGCATGCTGCAATACGGTAACATTTCAATCTTCAAAGAATCAATATAAAAAGAATAGCAAAGTTTAAGGCTTATATCAAGGCCTTTTTGCGGCTGCTTTCAGTACCCGATATGGCTGTCATCCAGCCCGATACAGGTATGTGTTTCATCATTTGCCGCAAATAGTTCTATCAGGGTGACTTCATTTCCTGATAAGGTTATCTTCATATCTATTTCCCCGCCTGAAGCGTCCGGCTTCCCCGTAACCGGCAACGGTCTGGCTGCCTGACGCAGCGTTTCGGCCATTCCTTTATCAGGAAACCTGGGCCTGCCCGTTCCCACGCATTTCTTCCAGGTGTCCCTGAATACTGCACCGCCGGATTCCGGCGGGACCTTGATTTTAATCATATGATGCCTGCTTCTCCCTACGGGTTGCAAACCGATTGCCCGCACCGGCCTATTTTTTGCCGGATGCTACAGGACAAGCATGCAAGTTGATTGCTTGGATTTTACATTTAGGCTATATTATAGCATATATTGCGCCATCTTTTCCACTCGTTCTTTGTCGGGAGTCACCACCGCGGTTTTGTAATTTGTATAAATTACCATGCCAGGCTTTGCTCCCGGAGGCTTGGCAACATTTTTCGCATCCGTGTAATCCACTTGAACATTTGCGGACATTTTTGCCCTGCTGTGCCACGCAGCCAGAATTGCCGCCTCTTCCAGCGTCCTGTCGGGAATTTCCCTGCCCGATTTTTTAATTATGACGTGCGAACCGGGCATGTTTTTGGTATGCAGCCATATATCACCCGTTTGGGCCAGTTTAAACGTGAGGTAATCATTTTGCTTGTTATTTTTACCGACATATATGTAAAATCCGTCTGACGACTTGAATCGCAGCGGTTTAGTCAAAGGCTCGCGTTTTTTTGTCCCTCTCTTCCTTTTCGGTTTCATGTAGCCCTGCTCTATCAATTCATGCCTGATTTCGTCAATTTCTTCCGGTGTTGTGCAATTATCCAGCATTTGAAGCGCGCTTTCAAGGTATTCCCGTTCCCGGACTGATTCTTCCAGTTGGCGCGTGGTATTCGCGTACGTGCTTTTTGCCCTGGCGTATTTTTTAAAATAGTGCTGGGCATTTCCCTGTGGCGGCAGGTTGGGGTCCAGGGGTATGTCAACATATTCGTCCTGCGTATCGGAATAGTAATTGAGCAGGGATACGCTGCCTGCATTGCGCGGTATCGCATGTATATTGGCCGTAATCAGCTCCCCGTATAACCTGAGCTTTTCCCTGTCCGCGACGTCACGTAAGGTATCCTGTTGTATTGCAATTTTTTTCTCCACGCGTTCAATGTAGTTTCTCAGCACTTTGTAAATATCCGCCTTCTTTTGCTTGAGCCTTTCGGCATTGTCACACGATGCATAGAAAACGTCCATCGTTTCGCTTATGGAGCCGGTAAAAATTTTATGCCTGAACTGCGTTATATCAAGACAATGAAAGTCCAGGGGTGCTTGATGCCGCTCATCCTCGAATAATACGCAGGGGCTGTACCTGCCGTTTCTGATATCGTCAGCCGCCCCGTCAAGCACTTTTTTCAGCATTTTGCGGGTGTCCGCGTCAATAGCCGATGCACCCGTCCTTGAATCTATTCCCGCCCTATGGCAGATTTCACGGCACAAAAGCGGGCTGAATCCTTTTATATTCTCAAGCAGGAATTTTTCGACTGCTTTATTTGAAAACTCCATGTTTTTTATTAGCAGCCCGGTATCAAGCTCCGAGGGCGATGTCTTATCCTGTGAGGGCGGCAATATATAAGGCCTTGCGGGCAGAACCTCACGCACGCTGCTTATACTGGAATCTACGTGTTTTATCGCGTCCAGTATTTTATTCTCATTGTTCAGAAGGATGATATTGCTGTGCCTTCCCATAATCTCAACAACGAGTTTTTTTGCCGAAATATCACCAAGTTCATTTACGGTTTCTATTAATATGCCAATAATCCTCTCGTAATCGTTAAATTCAAACGACAGGATTCTCCCCCCGGATAAATGCTTTCTCAGAAGCATGCAAAAAACAGGAGGGACGGCCGGATTCTCCTTTACGGTATTTGTCAGGTGAACCCTGGGATAATTCGAACTGGCGCTTATCACAAGCTTAAAGTTTTGGTTGCGTGCCCTGACGGACAGCAGGATCTCATCCGCTTCGGGCTGGTATATTTTTTCCACGCGCCCGCCGGCAAGCTTTTCCGTTAATTCCTCTACCACGCATTTTGCTACTACACCGTCAAATGGCAAACATAACACCTCTTACCGGTTTTTACTTTTTTGCGACAGCATCAATCTCAGCAAGCACGCCCTTAGCCAGCCTGGCTCAGGCCTTTTTTTCGGGTCAAACCGCTTAAGGCTTAATGAATTTGTCACGACCGACACGGAACTCAGCGCCATCGCGCCGCCGGCTATCATCGGGTTCAATAACCCCAGCGCCGCAATGGGTATGGCTACAGTGTTGTAGAAAAACGCCCAGAACAGGTTTTGCTTTATTTTTTTCATGGTTTTACGTGAAAGACGGATTGCCGCCGGTATGGCCCGCAAATCGCCACGCATCAGCGTGATTTCCGCAGCCTCAATTGCAATATCTGTTCCAGTCCCCATGGCAATGCCTATATCCGCCGCCGTAAGCGCAGGCGCATCATTGATGCCGTCGCCAACCATAGCTACCGCTTTCCCCTCCGCTTTCAGCCTCTCAACTTCTTCCGCCTTGTTTTCAGGCAGCACCTCGGCAAAAACACCGTCAATACCTGCTTGCCTGGCAATAGCTTCAGCAGTCCTCCGGTTGTCGCCAGTGATCATGTAAACCTCCATGCCCATTTCCTTTAAATCGTCAACAGCTTCTCTTGAGTTTTCCTTTACAGTGTCGGCAATCGCTAAAACCGCCTGCAAGGAACCGTTGACGGCCATAAGCATGGCAGTTTTCCCTTCAGCTTCAAGTCCTGTGATAACAGGCTCTGCCGTCCCGGCATCAATGCCATTTTCGCTCATCAGCTTCCTTGTGCCGATATAGACGGTGTCCCCGTTTATCTCCGCAACGATACCCTTGCCCGGTACAGCCTCAAACTTATCCGGTTCGGGAATAATGCCCGGCAGCTTCTTGCCTTCCTCGTAAATAGCCACCCCCAGCGGATGCTCGGATTTTTTCTCGGCTGCCGCCGCTATTCTGAGCAAATCTTCCTTACTATTCTGTCCAAGCGGGACAATGTCGGTAACCTCCGGCCGGCCCTTGGTGATGGTCCCTGTCTTGTCCAATACCACGACATCCAGCTTGCAGGCTGTCTCAAGGTATTCCCCGCCTTTGATAAGGATGCCGTTTTCAGCTCCTTTCCCGGTACCCACCATAATTGCCGTAGGTGTTGCAAGCCCCAGCGCACAGGGGCATGCGATAACAAGTACTGAAACAGCGCTTGTGACAGCCATGGCCGGGTCACCGTCAAAAGCCAGCCATGCAACAAAAGTCAAGATTGCGATTCCGGTGACAACCGGCACAAACACACCCGCAACCTTATCTGCGACCCTTTGTATCGGTGCTTTTGATCCCTGGGCATCTTCAACCATTTTAATAATCTGCGAAAGAACCGTATCCTTGCCCACTTTCGCAGCCTCGAACTTAAAAGTCCCAAACCTGTTTATCGTAGCGCCATATACTAAATCGCCGGTTTTTTTCTCAACCGGGATGCTCTCACCGGTAAGCATGGATTCGTCAATGGAAGAATTCCCTTCGATAATTTTCCCGTCCACAGGGACTTTTTCGCCGGGCCTGACAACAACAATATCCCCTGTTTTAACTTCCTCCACCGGGATATCTGTTTCCTCGCCGTCGCGTATCACCCTGGCCGTCTTTGCCTGCAAACCCATCAGTTTCTTTACCGCCTCGGAAGTTTTTCCCTTGGCAACCGCCTCCAGGTACTTGCCCAGCAGAACCAGCGTAATAATCACTGCCGATGCCTCAAAGTACAGGTCTTTCATCATGCCTTCCCCGACGTTCTGGAAGAAGACGTTGTATAAACTGTAGAAAAATGAAGCCGTCGTTCCCATTGAAATCAACACGTCCATGTTGGCGCTCCCGGCCCGTAAAGCGTAAAACGCGTTCTTGTAAAACCGCGCACCGATAATGAATTGAACCGGCGTAGCCGCCACCAGCTGGAAATACGGGTTGTGAAGAAATACCGTCAACGGTTTTCCCGGCATGGCAACAGACATGATCATGGCAAGAAGGAGTGGGGATGCCAATACGGCTGAAACTATAAATGCCATCCTGAGATTTTTGATCTCCTTTTCCCTGGATTCATCTTCGCCGCCTGTTGACGCTTCCCGGGATAATTCGGCACCGTAACCCAAAGCCTGTATGGTTTGTATCATATCAGACGCCTTGATTCTCTCCGGGTCATACAGAACCGTTGCTTTTCCAGTTGCAAGGTTCACGGCTGCGCTTTCGACTCCCTCCAGGCTATCCAGTTTTTTTTCGACCCTTGCTACGCATGCTGCACAGCTCATACCCGATATTTTAAATGTATCCTTCTTTTTCATATGATCACCTCATAAACACCCGTGTCCTGCCCTTTGCCTGATGCCGGTCAAAATTACGCAATCATTGTTTTAAGTAACTTTCCAGGTATTCAACAATATCCCTGGCGTTGGGAGGGCACCCGGCGACATGCTTGTCAAACCCCGCTGTGCATGACCCTATTCCTATCGCGGCGCGTTGTTCGCTCCCATGCCCGTTTCCCGTATCCTCAAAGCCTCGGCCTTTATTTTTATAGCCTTGTCCTATGTAAAGCTTCAAATCCAGCCTTGAAAGCGCCCCTTTTCCGTCAAGCCTGTCGAGAGCGTGGACCAGGCTCCCGTAACACGCGGAACACGCACTGTCCTCGCAGATATACTCCGCCAGCCGCATTGCCTTTCTCGAAGACAGCGGCTTATTTACACTGCTGTCCTTATTCAGTTCAAGGATTTCCGCGTTTGATATATCCGCGCTTCCCGCCCCGATTTTTTCAGCCATTATAATATACGGTATTTCTTCGAGCCTGAATCCCATTAATTGAGATACGTAGGCATCTGTCAATACCGGATCTTTCCCGACAATAACCCGGTTCATCCTGACCGGGTTTCCACCCTCCTCGAAATTCAGGTCGCCTGCGATTCCGTCAACAATAACAAGGTCCTGCCTTATCATTTTATTTAGGCACGCAATGGGCTTATGTAAACCCATTGTATGGAACCTCCGTTTTTCAAAATCTGGTATACAGCCTTTCAAGTTCTTTAGCGCACATGTCATTCCGGTCTGGCAGTGGCCCTTAAGAACAGGCATGTTAATCAGGTAATCCACTTTCAGGACGCTCTCACAGACGCTTATCCTCATCCCGTCCGTCTCAAGTTCCTTATGCCTGTCTTTTTTAAGGTCAACAAGGGGGACGTTGTAACGTTTTGACAATTCATCATAGCCGCATACCCTGAAAGCCCTGGATGTGCTGTCCCCCACCCATGATCCCTCGAGGATGATTATTCTCTTACAGCCTTTTGATTGCAGGTATTCTATAAGCCCGGCAACCAGTCCGGGCGAAGTCGTCGCGCCGGAACTTGAAGGTTTTGCTACAACGAGGTTGGGTTTGATTCCTATAAGAGCATCTTTGTCTATTTCCTCTTCGGGCTTTATGCCATTCAGTATTTCCTTTACCATTGATTTGGGGTCATCCCCGTAAATTACACGGATTTGATTACTATTCATCATTTAACGCATGCCCCTTGTAAACCGTTATTTTCTCTTGTCTCCATTCTTCTCTCCGCATACTTTTTCGCTGTCCTGTCACTTTATATATTCCGCAATATTCACTTTGTAAACATAACCGCCTGTTATTCATACCGTTCATAACAGACAATTTCATCCAGTTTCTTCCGCGGCCTCGGCAAAGGCTCCTCATCGGGGTAACCGAGCGGTGTAATCGCAACTACCCTTACATTTTCCGGGACACCCAAAATATCCTTAACTTTCTGTTCATCAAAATGTCCTATCCAGCATGTCCCCAGTCCGAGTTCATAAGCTTCAAGAATCATGTAGGCCGTTGCTATGGATAAATCAATCGAGCAGCGGTGCTGCCCGCACTTCATGACCGCGTCGGGGTCTGTGCCGCATGCCGCGATAACGACGGGGGCTTGCCCGACAAAAGCTTGGCCTCCTGCCGCCTCAACCAGCTTTTTCCTCGTTTCCTGGTCCTTCACAACAACAAATTTCCATGACTGCAAGTTCCTTGCCGAGGGGGAGAATCTCGCAGCTTCAAGCACTTTTTCGAGTTTCTCGTCCTCCACCATGCGAGGGCTGAACTTGCGTATGCTTCTCCTGCCCTTGATTGCATCCAGAACGTTCATACTATTACCTCCATTCGCAGTATTTGTTTTATTCCTATTTCATACCCTTTCATTGAACAGCCGTCCCGTAATACGGCAGTTCATTCCTGCCAATTTTTACACACATCAACCCATGCGATACTGTTCGAATATCTTTCCAACTCGCCGACAGTCATCTCGATGGCGCTGTTGCTGCTGCCACAAGCCGGGAACACGGTTTCAAACCTTTTTAGTGAAATATCCAGATATACGTCAATATTTTCATTAATGCCAAACGGGCAGACTCCTCCGACCGCATGGCCTACCATGAGTTCTGTTTCTTCCGGCGAAAGCATTCTCGCCCTGACATTAAATTGTGCCCTGAACTTTTGATTGTCAATCCTGGCATCGCCTGCAGCAACAACCAAAACGGCTTTTTCTCCCACTTTGAAAGCTAATGTCTTTGCTATGCGCTCAGGCGCGCAGCCAAGAGCTTTTGCCGCCAACTCGACAGTCGCCGACGATGTGTCAAATTCCTGTATTTTTGAATCAATGCCGAATTGTTTAAAATATTCTCTTACCCTTTCAATCGCCATATCATTTACCCTCCATGCATTTATCTTACATGCCGAGTATCCCGATTATCCAAAATAATCGACATGCCTGCAGATTTCCTCCACGGCCGCATCCTTTCTTGCGCCAAACTTCTTTTTATTGTTCTCAAAAAGATTGTTCCCCATTGTATCTATGGAAACAATAAGCGGACCGAATTCCCTGACGCGCAACACCCACATTGCTTCAGGCATGCCCAGGTCCAGCCATTCAACGCCTTCCACCTCTTCCACATATTTTGCCGCAAGGACGGCGCATCCCCCGGGGAATACCGCATGAATTGCCTTGTGTATCCTGCACCCTTCCTCGGTATCGGGGCCCATTCCTCCCTTGCCCACAATGAGTTTCAGCCCGGTTTTTCCGATGAATTCCTTTTCATATTTCTCCATGCGCATGCTCGTTGTAGGCCCGATAGATACAACCTCGTATTTTCCGCTGCCACATTCCGTTTCTTTCATTATAGGGCCGGCATGAAAAAGCGCTTTGCCGGAGATATCCACGGGAAGCGGGTGATGCTGCTTCAGCAGGCGGTGATGCACATCGTCGCGTCCCGTTACCAGGCAACCGCTAAGGAATATAATATCCCCTATCCTCAACGGCTCGATGTCTTCATTTGAAATCGGCGTAGTCAATATCACTTTCCTCATAGCATTGCTCCCTTGTGTGAAGCCACTTCATATTGCAAATCGGCGTTGATTTTTATCAGTGCTCTCCTGTGAGCCCAGCATCCGACGGACAAACCCACTGCAATCGTTGCGGGATGGCGCGCCGCATACTCTATATGCACTCCCATGACGGAGCTTTCGCCGGAAAGCCCTCCCGGTCCGATTTTAATATCGTTCAGCCCTTTTTCTATCCTTGATTCGAGTTCCGCGGCCCGCGGATTGCTGTTGCGGGAACCTATGGGACGAAGCAAAGCCTTTTTTGAAAGCTTTGAAGCGATTTCAGCTGAGCCGGCAATACCAATGCCGACCAATAAAGGCGGACAGGCATTGATTCCATAAGACGCAACCTGGTCGAATACAAGTTTTACAATACCCTCGTATCCTTCCAGCGGCATAAGGACCTTAGCGGTTCCCAGAAGGCTGCAGCCGCCGCAGGCCATGTACATATATATCTCGGCATCGTCGCTGTTGGGAACGATCTCCCACTCAATCCACGGGATTCTCGTGCCGACATTGTTTCCGGTATTTTTCTCATCAAAAACCTCCACTGCATTATGGCGCAGCGGGCCGATGACAGTCGCCCTTTTTACCGCCTCCCTCAGGCAGTATTCCATGCTGCCGAGCAACGGGAACCTTTCGCCTGACCGCACAAAATACTGGATCACTCCCGTATCCTGGCATACAGGCCTGTCCAGCTCGTCCGCCAATTCAATATTCTCAAGCATCGCATTGTATACAATCCGTGCCAATGCGGAGCGCTCTTTTCCCCCGAGTTGCTCTAGCTTTGCAAGAACATCATCGGGAAGGTGCCTGGCGGAGTAAGCCGTAAACCTGGCCATGATATCGATGAACGCTTCGCGTTGCATTTTGCTGTCCATTCAAGGTTCCTCCGAGTAATACTCTTCGCTTCGTGCCCTTCGTGCCGTTTCGCGTTGAGCTTTTTGACGCCGCGATTTTGCGTGCGAGCGTTCGCGCCCCGGACGTCGGTTTGCGACAATTGTATTATATCTGAATAAGAAGGCCGGGTAAACCCTTTCGGCAGTCCACTCAGCAGCATAAGCACAGCGCTTCAAAACATGATTAGATAAAATTAAAGGGGTTTCATCTTGATGAACCCCTTTATGTTTTTATTGTATTAAATTCTGACAAGCACTGTCCGCTTTAGTTTTCGGGGTAATTCTCCCTTGGCGAATAGTGCGTATGAAGCAGTTCATGCGCTTTGTGGCTTCCAGGTTGTTCCAGGTATTCCTCGTACAGTTTCTTGACAAACGGGTTGTCCTGGGATTTTCTCAGCGGCAAGCTTTCATCCTCCGCATAAATGGCCTTTGCCCTTTCCGCCCTGATATCAGTCCAGCTTCTGACCTCCGACGGCTGGATGGGCTGTCCGCCACCGTTTACGCAGCCGCCCGGGCATGCCATGATTTCAACAAAATGGTATTGCGCTTCACCGTTCTTTATTTTTTCGAGAAGCTTCATCGCATTCCCGGTCCCATGCGCCACCGCGGCCTTGATTTTCATTCCGGCGGCCCCCACCGTCGCTTCCCTGACTCCATCAAGCCCTCTTACCGCCTCAAACTCAACTTTCTCAAGCGGCTTGCCTTCCAGAAGCTCCACCAGGTATCTCAAGGCGGCTTCCATTACACCGCCCGTAGCGCCGAATATCACGCCGGCGCCCGTAGCTTCCCCCATCGGGTCGTCGAAGTGTCTCTCCGGCAGTTCGGTGAAATCGATGCCCGCTTCCCTTATCATCCTGGCAAGCTCCCTCGTCGTCAAAACGACATCCACGTCCGGGTAGCCCGTTGAAGACAGTTCTGTGCGTTTTGCCTCGAACTTCTTCGCCGTGCACGGCATTATCGACACGACAAATATCTTGGCCGGGTCGATGCCTTCTTTTTCCGCGTAGTAAGACTTCAACAGGGCGCCGAACATTTCATGCGGCGACTTGCAGCTTGATAGGTTTTCCAGAAACTCGGGATAATTGTGCTCGCAAAATTTTACCCACCCGGGGCTGCATGAAGTAATCAGCGGAAGCTTGCCGCCGTTCTTTATCCTGCCGACCAGTTCCGTTACTTCCTCCATGATGGTCAAATCCGCGGCGGTATCCGTATCGAACACCTTTTTAAACCCAAGACGTCTCAGCGAGGCAATCATGTTGCTGGTAACCCTTGAGCCGACAGGCATCCCGAATTCCTCGCCAAGGGCGACCCTTACCGCGGGCGCTGTCTGAACTACAACATACAGGTCTTTGTTTGCCAGCGCGTCCCAAACCTTGTCGGTATCGTCTTTTTCTCTCAGCGCTCCCACCGGGCAGACGTTTATGCACTGACCACAGTTGATGCACGGAACTTCCGCCAGCGGCTTGTTGAACGCAGACCCTACTATCGTCTTGAAACCTCTCTCATTCGTGTCAATCACGCCAACCTTCTGGATATTTTTGCACATGCTCACGCATCGCCTGCAAAGCACGCACTTGTTGGGGTCCCTTACGATTGAATGCGAGAGACGGTCAATCGGGTGCGGAATCATTTCGCCTTCGAACCTGATATCTTTGACGTTAAGTTCCTCAGCCAGCTTCTGCAGTTCGCAGCTCCTGCTCCTCACGCATGTGAGACATTTTTTCTCATGGTTCGACAAAATAAGCTCAAGCGTTACTTTCCTCGCTTCCCTGACCCTTGGCGTCTGGGTGTAGATTTCAAGCCCCTCCGAAACCGGATATACGCACGCCGCCTGGAGGCTTTTCGCTCCCTTTATTTCCACGACGCACATCCTGCATGCGCCTATTTCATTTATATCCTTCAGGAAGCAAAGCGTCGGTATGGCGATATTCGCATACTTTGCCGCCTCAAGCACCGTGTAGTGTTTCGGTACCCTGATTTTCCGGGTGTCTATAACAATATTGACCATTTCTTCCATCTTCCACACTCTCCTTTGACATCGTCATTCATGCAATACGGTATTCACGCCGTATACTTACGCATTCTTGAAAATCGCCTTGAACGGGCATTTCTCCATGCAAACTCCGCATTTTATGCATTTGTCCTGGTCTATGACGTACGGAACACCCTTTTCTCCGCTTATGGCCGAAACCGGGCAGTTCCTTGAGCATATTCCGCAGCTCTTGCACATGTCGGCCGAGATAACGTAGTGCACCATGGACTTGCACACGCCCGCCGGACACTTTTTATCCTTTACGTGGGCAATATATTCATCCTTGAAATACCTCAGCGTGCTGAGCACCGGCTGCGGCGCCGATTGCCCTAGCCCGCAGAGCGCGGATTCGGTAATGTTCTTCGCCAGGATTTCTAGTTTTTCTATATCTTCCATCTTACCCTTGCCGCCCGTTATCCTCTCAAGGATTTCCAGCATCCTCTTCGTGCCGATGCGGCACGGCGGGCATTTCCCGCAGGATTCGTCGACGGTGAATTCAAGGAAGAACTTTGCTATATCAACCATGCAGTTATCTTCGTCCATTATGATAAGCCCGCCGGAACCCATCATCGAACCGAGTTCCCTGAGCGTTTCGTAATCAATGGGAGTATCGATGTGGCTTGCCGGTATGCACCCGCCTGACGGGCCGCCGGTCTGTGCCGCCTTGAACTTCTTCCCGTTGGGTATGCCGCCCCCTATATCGTAAATTACTTCTCTCAGCGTTGTCCCTATCGGTATTTCGACAAGCCCTGTATTGTTTATTTTGCCGCCGACAGCAAACACCTTGGTTCCCTTGCTCTTCTCCGTGCCAATCTTTGAGAACCAGTCGGCGCCCTTAGTCAATATTACCGGAATATTGGCATATGTCTCCACGTTATTCAACAGCGTCGGCTTCCCCCAAAGACCGCTTACGGCCGGAAACGGCGGCTTTGGCCTGGGTTCGCCCCTGTGGCCTTCAATCGACGTCATCAGCGCAGTCTCCTCGCCGCACACAAAGGCGCCCGCTCCCAATCTCAGTTCAAGGTCAAAATTAAAGCCTGTCCCCAGGATATTCTTTCCGAGGAGGCCATATTCCTGTGCCTGCTTTATCGCTATTTGAAGCCTTTTTACGGCAATCGGGTATTCCGCCCTTATATAAATGTATCCCTGGTCGGAGCCTATCGCGTAACCGGCAATAATCATCGCTTCAATTACACTATGCGGATCGCCTTCCAGTATGCTCCTGTCCATGAACGCGCCGGGGTCGCCCTCGTCGGCATTGCAGCAGACATACTTCTTGTCCCCTTCCGACTTGGCCGTCAATTCCCATTTCAAGCCTGTCGGGAAGCCTGCGCCGCCCCTTCCCCGCAGTCCGGATTTCTTTATTTCCGCAATGACCTGCTCGGGTGTCATTTTCGTAAGCGCCTTTTCCAGCGCTTTATACCCGTCAAAAGCGATGTACTCGTCAATATTTTCCGGATTGATGACCCCGCAGTTCCGCAGGGCAATCCTGACCTGGCGCTTGAAAAAATCCACGTTTTCCAGCGACTTGCCGGCGATTTCGGCTTCCTTTGCGCCTGCAAGAAGCCTTTTAACAATACGCCCTTTCAACAGGTGTTCCTCAACGATTTCCTTTACGTCCTCGACCCGGACCATCGTGTACATGGCCCCTTCAGGATAGACAACAACTATGGGGCCTTCGGCGCAAAGGCCGAAACATCCCGTGGTCACTACTTTGACCTCTTTATCCAGCTTGCTTTTATGCAGCTGGTTTTCAAATTCTTCTTTTACCTTGGCGGAATTGGATGATGTACACCCCGTGCCGCCGCAAATCAACACATGCGCCCTGTAAAATACCATTTCGCTTCCTCCCCGTTATTTGCACACTGTATACAATGATTGCGTTTTTTACTTACTTACGCCATTCACGGTTTCTGCCGCGCCTATTGTAAGGTCCTGGCAAATACGCCCGTTGACTATATGTTCCGCTACAACACGGGCTGCTTTCTCAGGCGTCATCTTGACATAGGTGACCTTTGTGCCGTCGGCATTGAAAACCTCCACAATGGGTTCCAGCCTGCAAACGCCGATACAACCGGTCATGGTGACCGATACATCGCTCAGCTTCCGTTTTGCCAACTCTTCCACGAAAGCATTCATAACCGGTCTTGCTCCGGCGGCAATACCGCAGGTCGCCATTCCAACCACAACACGCATCCCGTCTTTATTAGCCCTCATTTTTATCTCATCCAGTGTTTTCTCTGCGAATTTCTTCGAGTTCCGCTATTGATTTCATCAATTACACCTCCAAAAATCTCCCTTATCGCCTTCTTCGATATACTCCCGCATCCACCGCATTATCCGTAATTCTGAAACCGGCACTTCTCCGACAATCTGCCGCACTTCCAGCGAACTGAACTTAAAAAGCCGTTCCCCGCACTCCAACAGCAATTGAACGTCAATTTCCGGGTAAGCTGCCGTCAAATCCACAATCACGCCTGCCACATCCCCCATGGGAGGCCGGTCTATGCTTTCCAGCTGAAAAGAGGCTTTCACCGATCGTTCCGATCCCTTTTTGGGAAACAATCCGGAAACTTCCGTCCCGACCGCTCCGCCGAAGCCTTGAGCAGCGGGATGCCCAACCCGACCTTTCTTGTAGTCCGTGTCGTTGCAAACGGATCCGCTACCCTTGCCAGGAGCTCCTCGTCTATTCCAAAGCCGTCGTCTTCCACTTCTATTTCCAGCACACCGTCTGCCGGGCATGCCCAAATCGTCACCTTTACGCAGGCAGCTCCCGCAGCCGTCGAGTTTTGAACGATATCAAGGATATGCAGTGACAGGTCCCTCATTTGTCTTTATATAAGTCCAGGACTTTTTGCACATCCTGCGGAGTCAATCGTCCATAAACCTCATCGTTTATCATAATCGCCGGCGCAAGACCACATGCCCCTATGCAACGACATGCCTCAAGCGAAAACTTGCCGTCGTCCGTGCAATCGCCAACTCTTATTCCGAGCCTTTGCTGCAATTCGTCCAGGATCTTGTTCGCCCCTTTGACATAGCAGGCCGTTCCCATGCATACGTTAATCCTGAACCGTCCCTTTGGCTTCAGGTAAAACTGGGTATAGAACGTAACGACTCCGTAAATTTCGGCCAGTGGTACATTCAAGCCCTCCGCAATTTTCTTCTGAACGCTCATGGGCAGATAACCGTAGACTTCCTGTGCTTCGTGCAGAACAGGAATCAACGCGCCCTTCACGTTTTTATACTTCTCGATTATTTCCTGCAATTGCCGCTCTCTTTCATCAACACAACTGCAGCAACAACGATTGCTCATTCATAAAGCCTCCATTCAAAGCAATATTTGATAATATTGTTAAGTATTTAACAATATCCCGTTAATATTATAACAAACTTTTCTTCACAATTCAACTATTATTGTTTAAATTTTGTCAATATTTCTTTTACCTCATTTGAAAAAGTAAATTCAACCCAAAAATCACAGACAGCGGAATTATTTTTGCAAACCGGGGGAAATGATAAACGCGGGGTTTGCTTTTCAATTGACCGCAAGACAGATTGACTCGGTGAATTGTTTACTCAGGCGCCGCGGAAAATATCAAGTACTGCGCGTACCGATAAATTTCCGAGTTTCAGGAAAGTCTCCCTCTCCAGGATGTCACCCAGATAATGGGCGTCCGAGCATCGGATCAGTTCAAATCTGCCCAACTCCGGCTTCTCCGCCTGGAAAGCCCGGAGATCACAATTCTTTGAAATTTCAAGATATGTAAAGGGTAGGTGTTCCGGGATTATGCCCAGATTGGAAAGAATGCTGTAAGAAGGACGGTCGATATGGGCAGGAATCGTAACTCCGCCAAGCTGAGATACCAATCGGAAAATCTTTTCCACGGAAAGTGAGGTAGCCGTCACAAGCATTCGTTTTTCTTCGCCTACAACCACGTCGTTCTCGTCGAGAATAACCTGTTTGCCGAATATGTCTTCCCGGTTGGTCAAACCCGGCAGGGCAGCTTCCACATGCCTCTGGAGTTCAAGAGCCTTTTCCGTGTCCGGCAGCAGGCACACCAAGTGAACCTCTTCAGCCGTCTCCACCTCCATGCCGGGAACAAAGAGCAAGCCTTTCTTTTTCGCGCAGCGGGCGACGGCTTCCAGGTTGGCGCCGGAATTATGGTCCGTGACCGCTATGATGTCAAGGCCTTTCAGCGCCGCCATGTTTACAATATTGTTCGGCGTCATGTCATTGTCCGCACAAGGCGAAAGCGCCGAATGGATATGAAGGTCGCAAGCGTATTTCATGTTCTCCCCGGTCAAATTCTCATATTCCGCATTCGTGGGCTATGCAGCAGATTTCATAGGCGCTCTGCTTTGCAAGTATGATGGGAATTCCCTCCTGCACGGCCCGTTTTACGGTAGACTCCTTCCACGCTTATCCCTTCCGGGATAATGATGCAGGAAAGCTCCAGCAGCGCCGCCACCGCGACAATATTCAGATGGGTATGCACCGTAATCCAGGCAGACCCTTTCGCCGCATGGGACATCACCCAACTGAGCAGATCGCAGCAATACATCCCCTTTATTTCGTTATCCGTTCCGGCTTCCCCCGTGACGACTACGCCGTTCAACCTGCAAGCCAGTTCGGCCGTTTTCATTCTGACACCTCCGTCACTCCGGTTCCTTGTTTCAGGCTCGTCCTCCGCCATGGTTTTCGGTCCCGGCATGCCTATCCTTGGCTCCATTGTCCATTACCGGCGGAATCTTGCTTTCAAGTTCTATCATCTGCGCGGCCAAATCACGGACTTTTTCCCGAAGCTTGAAAATGCAGTCGGTTTCATTGGCAACACCCCGAACGATGTCTTCAGCCAACGCCCGGCAGTTCGGCGCTCCGCAGGCGCCGCAATCCAGTCCTGGCAGTCCGCTGTATATTTGCTCGAGTTCCTCCAGTTTCTTCATGGCTTTCCCCAGGTCATCGTCCAGTTTCATTACAGGTTTGTAGACAATACTGCCGGTCCACACGATGTCATGGCCGGCCTCTTCCGCTTCCGGCACGGGGTGTCCGGCGGTTTTTGCCTCGTCAACGTGCTTTTTCAGCCGCGTTTTGGCCACATACACGTTTTCCACCGTCAAAGGACCGCCCAGGCAGCCTCCCGAACATGACAGCGCCTCGATAAAGTCCACATCCTCCAGCTTGTCGTTTTCAATTGCCTCCAGGATCGTGATTACATTGTGGATTCCGTCCACGGCCAGGAACCTGTCAGTCTCCAGGGCAAGTCCTTCTCCTCCCGAATTGGCCCACCGGATGCCTATTAGACCGGCCCGGGCCAGTTGTTCCTGCTCTCCCGCCTGCTCAAGCCTGGAAAGGAGCCGAAGATAAATGTCTTTTATGGAAATCACACCGTCCACCGAGGATTTCAGGTTTTCATAAGGCGCCTTTACGCTTGTGGCCTTGGCAGCGCACGGAGTGATGAAGAAAACGCCGATATCGGCAGCATCAATACCCTTCTCCAGCGACGCCTTCCTCCTGATTAGCTTGGCCGACACCTCCATCGGCGACTCCAGCCGCACCAGGTGATCAATAAGGTTGGGGAACCTGACTTGGATCAGGCGGACTACCGCCGGGCAGGCCGATGAGATAAGCGGCTTTTTAACATCCTTCCGCTTCAGCAGTTTCTTCGTGGCTTCCGTAACAAACTCGGCTCCCCGCGCCACCTCGTACACATCGTCGAAACCAAGCAGCCGTATGGCATTCAAAATCCTGTTCCTGGTGTATACCGGCTTGAATTGGCCGTAAAGCGAAGGAGCAGGTATGGCAATCCGGTACGCATAGGACTTGATGCGGCTAAAATCGTCGGTAATCGCCTTCTTGGCATGGTATGGACATATACGGATGCATTCGCCGCAGTCGATGCACCGTTCATTAATGATTCTCGCTTTGCCCTTCCGAACCCGGATGGCCTCCGTGGGGCATCTTTTGATGCAGTTTGTGCAGCCCCTGCATTTTTCCTCATCCAGCGTCACGGAATGAAAATATTCTCCCATCATTTCACCTCACATAGCACTCGTACCTCAACTGAATAAGACGTTTCTTCAGCCCTGCGTGCCTTTTGCCCCCGCTTCATCAAGAAACACGGTCATCGTCACGGTAGTTCCCTTTCCCACCTCAGTCCGTATATCCAGCATATCGGAATACCTCTTTATATTCGGCAATCCCATACCCGCTCCAAAGCCCATTTCCCGTATCTCGTCAGAGGCCGTGGAATATCCTTCCTGCATTGCAAGCTCCAGGTCCGGAATCCCCGGACCTTTATCGCTGATGCGCACTACAATCTTTTCGCTGTCAATCTCCACGTCGGCCGTCCCCCCTCCTCCATGGATGACAGCGTTAATTTCCGCCTCATACATTGAAACTGCCGTCTTTTTTACCAGGGCGGGGTCGATTCCAAGCTGCACCAGCACTTTTTTCACGCTGCTCGAAGCTTCGCCTGCGCAGGTAAGATCGTACGCAGGTATCACGTAATGCAATTTCATCAAACCACCGTTCACTTCCATGCGCCATTTCCTGTGAGCCCTGCGCTGTATAGCTTGCCGCAGGCGACAAACATCGGGTGTCGCGTCGCAAGAACAGCAATACCTTTTTCAGCGGCCAGATCTATAATTGCACGTCCGGGGATTTTACCCCGGACGAAAACCACCGCCTTTATATCCATCATTTCCGCTGTACGGATAACCTGGGGGCTGACCAGCCCGGTCAGCAGCAAAACATTCTCCTTTACGTAAGCCATCACATCGCTCATCAGATCAGAGCCGCAAGCGCCTGCAAACTCCATATCATCGTCGCTTCCGGCCAGCACTTCGGCATCCAGCAATTCAACGACCTCTTTCAGTTTCATTCAATTTGCCCCTTTTTGCCGGGAAACTCCGGAATACGGAACAAAGCCGCCATTTTCCTCATGTTCCCCTAAGTATGTTAATATTATATCAAACTTCGCGCAAATGAACAATCGCCTGCCCGATACAATTAATTACACCGGTTTCAGTCAACCGAACCAATGAAGAAAAAGGCCCGGGTTCCCATTCAACGGGAAGCCCGGGCTTGATATTTGTATTGCATAACGCGGGGAAGCGCTATGCATGTGTTGATTCGTTTTTATTTGCAGTATTGGTTGAAAATACCCCTCTTTGTATAATGCGTATGAAGCAGTTCATGCGACTTGTGTCCCAGCGGCGAGCCAAGAAATTCCGCGTAAAGCTTCTTGATATCCGGGTTCTCGTGGGATTTCCTCAGCGGTTTCCCCTCGTCTTCCCTGTAAATCGCTTCGAGCCGCTTCTTCCTGATTTCATCATTCGTCGGCCTGGGCTGTCCGCCGCCGCTTATGCATCCGCCGGGGCAACCCATCACCTCGATGAAGTGATACGGCGACTTCCCTTCGGCTACTTCATGCATCAGCTTGGCTGCTCCGCTTAGCCCGCTCGTAACGGCAATTTTCAGCGTGACGCCGTCAAGGAATTTGTAATCCGGCAGCGGATTTTCAATGGTAATATCCGCCGTCTTGATCTGCTCAAGTCCCATGATCGGCTTTACATGAAGCTTTTCAAACGGAAGCTCCCTGCCTGTCACCAGTTCGTAAACCGTCCTGAGCGCCGCTTCCATGACTCCGCCGGTCGTGCCGAAAATATCCGCCGCCCCGGTCGACAACCCGAGCGGATTATCGAACGTGTCGTCTTCCAAGCTGTTGAAATCAATGCCGGATTCCTTGATCATCCGCGCCAGTTCACGGGTCGTAAGCACCGCGTCCACGTTCGGCACGCCGTTGTTTGTCATTTCCGGCCTGGTTATTTCAAATTTCTTGGCAGTGCACGGCATTACGGAGACAACGAAAATATTTTTCGGGTCCATTCCCAGCTTGTCGGCATAGTAGCTCTTGACAAGCGCTCCCAGCATCATGTGGGGCGATTTGCAGGTCGAAAGATGGTCAAGCAGTTCGGGCCATGCATGCTCTATATACTTAATCCACCCGGGACTGCAGCTTGTAATCATCGGAAGGGTCGCTCCCTTGCCGGAAAGGGCGTCCGTTACGCGGGACAGAAGTTCGTTTCCTTCTTCGATAATGGTAAGGTCGGCTGCGAAGTTTGTGTCAAATACATCGTCAAAGCCCATTTCCTTCAATGCCCTCACCATTTTGCCCGTTACAAGGGTACCCGGTTCCATTCCGAATTCTTCGCCAAGAGCCGCACGAACAGCCGGAGCCGTCTGTACGACAACCCTTTTGCTTTTATCATGCAATGCGTCCCAGACGATTCCTGTCGCATCCTTTTCCTTCAGCGCGTTCACCGGGCATACAACCGTGCACTGCCCGCAAAATGAACAGTTCACGCTATTCAGGGGCAGTTCCTCGGCAGGCCCTATCACCGTCTTAAAACCCCTGTTCTGCGCATTCAGGACTCCTACTCCCTGGATCTCGTTGCACACGGTAACGCATCTCCTGCAAAGGACGCATTTGGACAAGTCCCTGACAATTGACGGCGACGAATCGTCAACACGGTCTGCCGACATTTCCCCGTCAAACCTTGCTTTATCTATGCCAATCAACTCGCCGAGCTCCTGGAACTCGCATTTGCGGTTTCGCTCGCAGCTCAGGCAGTCCTTGGGATGGTCCGAAAGCATTAGCTCATAAAGCAGTTTTCTTGCTTTCCTGACCTTTTCCGAATTTGTATGGACCACCATTCCCTCCCGCACAGGCACAATACAGGAGGCCTGAAGCGTTTTCGCCCCTTCGACCTCAACTACGCATATCCTGCACGAACCGATCGCGTGCACATCTTTCAGGTAGCAGAGGTGTGGAATCATAATGTTGTTCCTGGCGGCGGCTTCAAGAATGGTCTCGCCTTCCAGCGCGGTAATTTTCTTGTTGTTTATGGTAAGATTAATCATTTATCAGCACCTCCTGTCGCATCTCAAGCATCTCATGGATTCGGCCAGCGCATTGAGTTCGTGGTATCCGGACTCAACTTCATTGAAGTTGTGCACACGATCTTCCGGAGCCAGCTTTTTCATCGGGAACCTCTCGTGCTCAACAATTTCCTTTTCCACGTTGGGCACTGGGATATCGATATCTTCACCCGTATTCAGTTCCCCTTTGCCTCCCAGGTACTTGTCAATTGCCTTGGCGGCGTTCTTGCCGTCGGCGATTGCCCGTATTACGGTGTCCGAACCTCTTACAACGTCTCCGCCCGCAAATACGCCCTTCATCTTTGTCATCAGCGTGTCGCGGTCGGTTACGAACGTACCCCACTGTGTGACTTCCACCTCATCCTTGTTGATAAAGGGAAGGTCGGAATACTGGCTGACAGCCGGAATGACCATATCAACCTTGATTGTGAATTCGGAACCCGGAATAGGCACCGGTTTTCTCCTTCCGCTTGAATCAAATCCTTCCAGCTTCATTTTCACGCATTCTATTTCCTTGACCTTGTCCTTACCGATAAACTTGACCGGTGCAACAAGCGGAATAATCTTTATGCCCTCTTCCATGGCGTCCAGGATTTCTCTCCTGTCGGCGGGCATGTCTTCGATAAGCCTCCTGTAGAGCACGGTCACTTCCTTCGCCCCGAGCCTTATCGCAGTCCTCGCCGCGTCGATCGCGGTATTCCCGCCGCCTATCACCGCGACGGTGTCGCCGACTTTAACATCGCCGCCGAGGTTGACATCACGCAGGAAATCCAGATCCGTGATAGACACCCTTGAGGTCTTCCCCGGGTATGTTGATCCTGTTCGAAAATTGTGTCCCGGTGGCTATATAAATCGCGTCATGGTTGCTCCTGATGCTGTAGAACGACTTATCCTTTCCTATTTCGGTATTCAGGTGGATCTTTACGCCTACCTGTTCAATCAGCTTGATTTCGCGCTTGAGAACCTCCTTCGGGAGCCTGTATTCCGGGATTCCGAACGCAAGCACCCCGCCCGCCACCGGCTGGGCTTCATATACGTCCACGTCATATCCCAGTCTTGCCAGGTAATACGCGCAGGTTAATCCCGAAGGACCCGCGCCAATTATCCCGACGCTCTTGTTCTTTTTCGGGAAAATAACGTCCATGTAGGGCTCTTCTTCATGCTTCAGCACATAATCAGCTACGTGCCTCTTCAAGTCCTTAATAGCCACGGGTTCATCAAGCTGGCTTCTCCTGCACTTGAACTCGCACTCGTGCGTGCATACCCTGCCGCATACCGCCGGGAACGGGTTTTCCTTCCTGATCAGGTTGTATGCGTCCCTGAGCCTTCCGGCGGCAATCAGCGCCAAGTAGCCAGGTACGTTTACCCCTGCCGGGCACGCGTTCTGGCACGGGGAAATGAACATATCGGCACATACGCCGGCGCGGCAGTACTTGTACTTGATATGTTCCTCGAACTCCTCGCGGAAATTGTTTATCATGCTGAGCACCGGGTTCGGCGCAGTCTGTCCAAGACCGCATATGGCCGCTTCCTTGATCATTTCGCCGAGTTCCAGGAGCGTTTCAATATCGCCTTCCATACCCTCGCCCCTTGTAATCCTTTCAAGGATGTCAAGCATCCGTTTCGTTCCAAGCCTGCACGGTACGCACTTTCCGCATGATTCATCCTGGATGAATTCCATGAAAAACCTGGCCATGTCCACCATGCATGTATCTTCATCCATCGCGATAAGGCCGCCGGATCCCATGATGGCTCCAAGCTTCGTCAGCGCTTCATACTCCATCGGGGTGTTGAGGTTTTCCTTCGTTATGCAGCCGCCTGAAGGCCCGCCTGTTTGCGCAGCCTTGAAATCCTTGTTTTTCCTTATTCCGCCGCCGATGTCGAAAACAACTTCTCCGAGCGTCATTCCCATGGGCACCTCAACAATACCCGTGTTGTTAATGCTGCCGGCCAGCGCGAACACCTTGGTTCCCTTGCTGTCGGCCGTCCCTATGCCGGAAAACCAATCGCTGCCTTTTAGTATAATGGGCGGAATATTTGCAATGGTCTCGACGTTGTTGATTATTGTAGGTTTGCCGAAAAGTCCTTTCTGGAACGGGAAAGGAGGCTTTTGCCTTGGTTCTCCCCTCTCGCCTTCGATCGACGCCATTAGCGCGGTTTCCTCTCCGCAAACAAAAGCGCCTGCTCCAATGCGGATTTCAATGTCAAAATCGAATCCTTTGCCCAGGATGTTTTTCCCGAGCAGACCGGCTTCCCTCGCGTTCCGTATAGCCGCATCCAGTCTCTCGACCGCCAGCGGGTATTCCGCACGCACATATACATATCCTTTTTTGGCTCCAATGGCAAATCCTTCGATCATCATGCCCTCGATAATGCTGTGGGGGTCGCCCTCGAGGAGACTCCTGTCCATGAACGCGCCCGGGTCGCCTTCATCGGCGTTGCAGACCACGTATTTTTCAGCTTCCGGCCGCCTTCATCCCGGCCTCAAGCTTTATTCCCGTCGGGAACCCGGCTCCGCCCCTGCCCCTGAGGCCTGATTTCTTAATCTCGTCGACAACATTTTGGGGCGTGAATTCGTCAATGACTTTCGAGATTGCCATGTATCCGTCGTTGGCTACGTATTCCTCAAGCGAGCTGTATAGTCGATGCTGCCGCAGTTCCTGAGAGCTATCTTCACCTGCTTTTTGAAATAGTCGATATCTTCGATATACGGTACATTGCAGTCCAAGCTTGTTGTCGAAGTACGTTTTGTCCATCTTGATAACGCCTTGAACCAGGTGTGACTCGACAATTCCGGGTATGTCCTTTGGCTCCAGTTTGGTATAAAATACGCTTTTACCTTCTTCTCCGCCTGCGGCGTCAAGGTTCTTCACAACAATAACAGGCCCGATATCACATGTTCCGATGCAGCCCGTTTCAGCCATCTGTACCTTGTCCCTAAGCCCGTTCTTTTCAAGGCATTCAGCCAGCGAGTCCCTCACCGCGTGGCAATTGGAGGAAATACAGCCGGCGCCCGAGCAAACAAGTATTTTGTATTTCTTGCCCTTCAGTTTCTTTTGATATTCGTCCCTGATCTTAATAAGATCGGCACGGCTCTTTATTTTTTTCACCTGTCCCATAATATCCCTCCTCCTGCCTAGTATTGTTCAAGTATGTTGCGAAGTTTGTCGGGATTCACCTGCTTGTATACTTTCCCGTTGATGGTAATGGCAGGCGCAAGACCGCAGGCGCCTATGCATCTCATGACTTCAAGCGAGAATTTACGGTCTTTCGTAGTCCCTCCCACTTCTATGCCAAGTAATTCCCTGAGCTTCTCGATGATCTTCTTGCCGCCCCTGACATAGCAAGCGGTTCCAAGACATACCCTTATCGTGTTTTCACCCTTTGGCTCGGTTGAAAAAAACGAATAGAAAGAAACAACTCCGCTGACTTCCGACAGTGGCTTTCCCATCTTTTCAGCAATAAATTGCTGCAACTTGAGCGGGAGATATCCAAAAATACCCTGGGCCATATGCAAGACCTGGATAAGGCTGCCTTCCCTATCCTTGTAATCCTCGATTATCTCCGCAATCCTGTCGTACTTTTCCTGCTCCGTCTCGTTTTTGCACTGGCATGTTTTCGTTTGAACGCTCATGTTAAGGCCTCCTTAATAATTCTGTGCTATCTACTGCTTCCCATTAGTCTCAAGTTTTCGCCATTTTCAAAACAAGCCTCCTTTATCCAACTTGTTGTGTTTCTAACCGGCTGTCGCTCTATCTTAACCGGCTGCCCTCTCCGACAACTGCTTTGCTTATTTTTTAACAATATTTTGCGTAATGCTTCGCTGTCAATATTTGAACATTCCATGCCGCCGGTCGACTATTCCGTCCTGGGATATTAAAATTCGGTCACGTGTGAGAAGTTACATACAGATCAACATGCTTTTCAAATAGTGTATTGTATACAGTATATTGTTAATAAATTAACTAATGTACTATTTTAAAAACATTATACCATGCGTTATAAGTATTTTCAAGCTTAAAAAATTATATTTTTAACAATCTTATGTACTTAAATTAGTACATGATTTCATACTACATTGCAGACTCCTGCATGTTTTATATAAAAAACTTCAAGCAGACTTAATAATATGGTATGATCATTTATAGCAAAAATTGGAGGGGTATTGGGTGGAGGATAGGACTTTTGAACTGTTAACAAAGTTGTACGGTGAATTTACGGAATTCCGGCAGGAAACGAGGAATGATATCAATGGACTTAAAAATGATGTAATCCGTCTTGAAAACAAGCTTGATAACCACTCAAAAGCGCTGTTCGACGGATATCACCAGATGTATGAAAAACTGGAAGTTGTCGACGATAAGCTTGACGCGCTCCGCGAAAAGGTCGACCGGCATGATATAAAGATCAGGGTTATTGAGGGAGGGCGGAAACAGGCCCTGTTCATAATAAGGCATCGCCCTCCGCATCAAGCGCCTGCAAGCTATATGCGTTTTTTATGCTAGTTTCTTACAGACTTTGCCTATAAGGATTTCCAGCAGTCCTTCTTCTTTTTTCTCGATTTTCGTTAATGTGTCCACAATTCTGTCAAGAAGCTTTTTATCGGAAGTGGCTGAGTATTTCAACTGCAGGTTTCTCAGCATAATTGTTTCTTTTTCCAAGCTTTTATAGCCTTCATACAAATATGAGCAATCATCGATATAATTGTTTTCATACATATACTTAAGCCTCGAAACCATGCTTTTCTTATGCTCATACAGGATGTGCAGCGGCCTGATGTCATACAGCACGTTACCGCATATAAGCGAATTGAAGTATTTCCTCAGGCGTTTGTAGACATCCAGGCCCCAGCATAACCCGGTTAATACTGTTCCACGTATGCTGTTGGTGTATCTTTCCGAGGTATTCTTCCTGTATAAGTAATCTTCAAGCAATTCACAAACAAGACGCAGGTTGAAATCATACTTAAACCCTTCTTTTCTTTTAACCAAATGTACATATTCCGGCATGGCAGTTCCGGAGAAAAAGGCTTCTTCAAACTGTGCAAAAGTGATTCTTGTTGATTTATATAAGCGCTTTTCATTAAAGCCCATCAGTAAATATTCTTTCCGTGCCGTATCATATCCGTAAATCAGAAAATCATGACAATAATGCTTGTTGCGGTAAAAGGCTCTGCAAGGAACATAATACTCATCAAATGCCGAGCAAAAATATATCTTATGGTCTATACAATCTTTAATAAAGCCGTGTAAATTGATATTGCCATATTTCATGATCTCTTTCTGGAATACGTGATACTCAAGCCACGGATTTGTGTCAAACCATGCCGGATAAAAATCCATTGCAGTATTAAAGGTATCCCCGCTGAAGAGTTGGATAAAATTACTGTAATACCAGGGCAAGCTACCCTTATCATATAGTGTAATGCCCAGGGAATACGCAATATACTGCAATCCAATAATGGGTGACTTCGCCAGTGGCAGCTTAACAACACTCATTTACATAAACCTCACCAACAGCCTGTTCTTTCACTCATCCCATACTTCTTAAGTAATTGAACAATTTTGTCAATGGTGGAAACGTTGTCAATAATTAAGTCATCATCCGAGATGGCAATATTAAATTCATCCTCAAGCTTAACTATTAATTCAATGGATGTTATTGAATTTAACCCGTAATTCCTCAAATCAGTGTCGTTCCCTATCTCTTGCAGGGAATCCTTGTCAATTGACAAGCCTGATAAAATGTTTCTTACCGATACTTCATCAATGTTCATCTAGATACCTCCAAACAATTTTTCCAATGTATTTATATACTCATTTGTTTTTTCTTCTTCCCGCGAGACCGCCAAGGCAAATATCCTGCCTGAATAACAGCCGTTACCGTTTTTAAAAGCTCCAGTGAATGTACCTGCCGTATATACTGCCACCCCTTCTTTCCTTTCCGGGTCAAAATCTATACCCTTTTCAGCCATCATTTCCAACAGGCGCCGGTAACTCAGGACTGATTTTGTTGATACCCTGAAGTAGCGCGTCATTATTTTTCTTCCCTCCATAACCCTGTCGAGAAAAGAAATATACGTGGACAGCGTAAATCTTCCGTTAATCTCGATAATCGGGATAATGACGTTATCGGCAGTTATAATGGCATCAATTCCTGCAACTCCCGTGTAACCGAGATTATACAGGTATCTTCCGATCTGCTCCCCGTATTTTTCGATTGCCTTGATTTCTTCCTCCTTAAGCCCCGGAGGAATCTTTGAGCCGATGTACACGGTTCCCCTCAGCATCTGCTGCTTTATGGAAAAAACACGTGCAGAACCGTCCCCGGCAATATACACCTGGTAATTAATGTCCGCTTTTTTTTCGTACCAGCCCTCCACCAGCCATTTTGCCCCGGCATTCTTCCAGGCAATCCTTTCGATTACCCGCAAAGCGGGCTCAAGCCTCGCTTCATCCTCGAGCACGTAAAGGCCTTTCCCCGATGCTCCGAACGGTTCTTTTACAATAACTTTCTGAAATTGCAGTTCCTTTGTCAGCCTGTGAAATTCCTGTCTTATTTCGTCCGCCGAATTGCATACTCTTCCCTCGCATACAGGAAATCCAAGTTCCTCAGCTATCCTGCGGTTGAAAACTTTGTCGTTGATTCTCGCATTTACCTGTGACGGGGAGCCGATTATACGGATATTGCACTTTGCCGCTATCTCCTCCTCGATACGGGTAACCGCATACGGAGCAAAATAAACTTCTTCGTTGCTTTCCGCTATCTCACGCAACTGTTTTAAAAGTTTTTCATCCTTCAGTACCAGTTCTGCAATCGGGGTTTCCCGGTCAGGGTTTTCCGGAACCAGGATATCGGGTATATCAAACCCGATGCTTTCAAGCTTATCCAAGTATGCTTCATCCGGCTTCTCCCTGAGTATCAGTATGTCCTGCTTCCTGCAGATAAGGATGTTCATTTCTTCTATCCTGTTTACGATGGCATCTTCAAACCGGTCGCTTACCCCGGTATTTACAGTATTCCAATATTTCTCCGCACCAATATTGCAAAGCCATACAATGATGCCCCTCTCCCTCTGCCTGGTGATGAGATTTAATAAATTGCACATTTCCGCTCATTCCTCTTCTTCTCTTCTTTTCTTCTTTCTTCTTCTTTCTTTTGGTTTTTTATTTCCTGCCTTAACCTGCCAATCCCCCCCAAATATTTTGAAAACTCATTATATACGTTCAGCTGTGATTTAAATAATGTGTTTGTCTTTTCCCGGATATGGGAGAAAGCGCTTCTTCTTTTTGAAATTCCCGCCCTCAGGACAGATAACCCGACCTTCTCCCAATCAAAAATATGCTCCTGTATATTGTCCGTCAGCACGGCGCTTTTCTGTCCCCAGCCCGCATCATTCTCATTTATAAAATCAATCATGAATTTGTTAATAAGGTTAATGCTTCTTATCTTGATACTGTAATTAATATCTCTGCACACGACTGCCAGCATATTGTCGTCCAGGAGGTTCAGCTTATGAAAATCATCTAAAAAGTTTTTTATTGCAGCAAGCCCCTGTGCATATTCTTTTTCCTCAGAACCCTTCAGAAAGCGGTCAAATCCTTTATAAGCCGCTTCCCATATTTTTGTTTTCGGTATTTCCTTAATCTTACCGGGTTCAAGCCATGCGCAGGCATAAGCGGCATCCATTGCTTCCTCCATTGGAACCACGCCGGCATATACGGAAGCGTTCCCCGAATAATCAAGCAAGAGCGGATCTACAATATGCGCATGCTTTTTATCCGGGGAAAGCCCGTTTAAGATGATTGCGTGCTGCCTGTTTTCATTCCCGGAGTAAATCCTGCTGTAGCGCAGTCTTTCAGTATCTACCAAGAGCAAAACCAAGTTGCCTTCCTCAAGGGCATGAGCCATATCCTCAACAGTAATCCCCTCATAATCCCTCCGGCGAAAATCAAACCGGATGGATGTTTCCTTCTCAAGGTCAAGGAAGATGTCAGCATTTAATTTTCCAATACTGCGCAGGTCATAATAATATTTAATGATGAACCCATTGCTTAATATGAATAAATCCGTTTCAGACAAACTACCTCCGCTGCGACTCGTTACATAATTTATTGCAGTCAAAACGCAATTCCTCCCAACCGATTCATTTGAGACCGGGATCGGAATATACGGCTGCAAATCCATTTCCTGATTACCTCCTGTGTAGTGTTGCCTGACTTTCTCTCCTGCTGTCATCCCCTGCTGTCATGCCAACCCTCTTTGCTTCTCCAGGAAGTCTTCTTTCCTCCCGCGTTCACGCAGAACATGGACGGCATTGTCCAGCACCAGGACTTCCACAGGCTGAGGGTGGCTTAAAAACAATACAGGGCTGTTTGTAAGGCCATATGCGCCTGACTTCTTCACAACCAGGATATCTCCCGGCTCTGCTTTAGGAAGCATCACTCTCTGCCCAATCACATCCGCAGGCGTACATAAAGGGCCGACAACCGTTGTTTCAAATACCGGCTCATTTTCTTTTCCCAGTATTGACATGGGAAAATTATTCCTTATATACCTTCCAAGGAAGGCTGAGTTTGCATGAAAATTGGATCCGCCGTCACAGACAATAAATGTCCTGTCCTTGGTATTCTTGCAGTACAGTACTTTAGTCAGGAAAAGCCCTGACTCTGCCGTCAGAAATCTGCCGCTTTCCACGGCTATCCTGGCATTGCGGAATTTCTCGCCGTAACGATTCCATACCTTGCTGATTCCCGCTTTCAGGGCTTCCAGGTCCAGCTCCTGGTCGTTCGTGAAGTACGGGACTCCAAACCCGCCGCCCAGGTCAAGGAATTTGAGGTCGATTCCTGTTTTCAGCTGTACTTCCAATGCCATTTCAAATGTCTTATCCATAACGGAAACTATATTCTCCGCATTCAGCATCTGGGTACCCATATACACATGAATACCAATTATGTTGGTATGAGGCGAATGAAGCCTGGCATTTATTCCATCAATCACCTGCCCGTAATCAATACCGAATTGTGTAGCCCCGCCGGACATTTTTATACCGGCTCCCAAAGCATCATAGTCAGGGTTGATCCGGATTGATACATTTACTCTTTTAGATTTTTCGCAAGCAATCTTTTGAATAATATCCAGTTCTTCAAAGGATTCCACGTTGATGCTGTATATCTCTTCCTCAATGGCAAGGCTAAGCTCATCAACGGTTTTGCCGGGACTGGTAAATATAATGTCGTGCGCGGCAAATCCTGCAGCCAATGCCGTATGCAATTCGCCGTCTGAAGCAACTTCAACCTTGCTCCCAAGGCTTTTCATCAACTGGCAGATTCCCAGCAAAGGATTGGCCTTTATGGAGTAGAATATTTCGAATTGCTCCGGCAGGCATTCCTTCAGCCTTGCATACTGCCTTTGTATAATACCGGCATCATATAAATACATCGGGCTTTTATATTCATTAAGTATTTCAATTATCCTGTTATTATCCATATGAAACCTCCTTCCGGGAAAGCCCTGTTCTCCCGGTTTCCATTTCTTTTCCGCATTACGCAGGTGTCCGAAAACTCACACTCATCACTGTAATGTCCGGTGTGAAAACTTACCGTCAGCCTTTATCTTGGCTTCCAGGAACCGCATCATTTCCGATGTTTCTCCCTCTGCGAGCAGAACCCTGTTTGTGTCAAACAGCCTTGTAAAGAAATCAACCTTCCAGACAGACGGCTCCTTGTTCTCAATGCCATACTCGTTCAGGTAGGTGAGATCTTCAGGTCTCAAGCTGTCCATGACATCCTTGGGAACCAGTTCTCCAAACATCATTTCGATGTAGTGGAAATTGTAATACACGATCTTTTCAATGCCGTAACCTTTGACCCTGTCCAACAGCAGCTTCCAGTCAATGTCCCGGCAGTATTTCTTGATAAACATGTACAAATCAGCAAATTTGTAAATTTTCAAATCCCTGATATCGGTGATCCATATCATTAGCGTCGCTTCCTTGTACAAGTGGCAGCTTAGCTGTATGATATTGTCCACGGCATCGAGCATGTATCCTTCAACCCCGTTGATTTCAACCGGAACCGCCCTCGCGATCAAATCCCGCGTATCGACCTTATACGGACATTTCCCTTTCCAAAGTATGTCGTGATTGACATCCACCTGCACAACCCTGGCAAACGGGTTATCGCATACCTTCTGGAATTCCTGCAATTCGTGCGATGCCATCACTGCCAATACTTTCTCTTTTCTTGACGCTTCCATGACAATATTCTTTTTCTCGTCATAAGAGCCCTGTATGAAGCCGATCTCTTCCAGCGCTTTTGTTACGATATTTGCATCATCCAGCTTCATCAATAAATCCAAATCGTTAAATATCCTGGTTTCCAGGGAAGGGTATACCAGGCTGGCCAACAGGTTCCCCTTAAGAATCGGCGCAACGACATTATATTTTTTCAATACCTTCATGACCTCGCTGAGGTGTCCCAGGTAGCACCGGTTTCTTTCACCATACACCAGCCATTGGGTCTCAAGCAGTCTTTGTATTTCTTTTTCAAGCTTTCCGGCCAGGCCGAATTTCTTCAGGTTATAGTAAAACATGTTCTGCGTCCTGTGCGTTATCATCTGGAAAATAATATCGCTCCAGTCCAACTGCCCGTCTAAAATCTCCTTCAGCCTTTCGCCCTGTGAATCCTCCGTTTCAACCGCTGTCATAAGCACTAATTGCCTTTCCAGGCTTAATTCTTCTCTTTGCATATCGCAACCTCCTCAATACTTGTCATTTTCCTGTAAATTGCCATCAAGTCCGCCTTGCTGATCTTCCCTATCGCATTCCTGGGAATGCTGTCGACAATAAAGATTTCCTTCGGCACCTTTCTGTCTTCAAGGTTTGCCATGCACCATTTATATAGATCACTTGTTTCTAATTCACTTCCGGGTTTTTTACAGACAAACGCAACTATCTTCTGTCCCAGCCGCTCATCTTCAACCCCAATAACTGCGGCTTCCTTGACTTCAGTATTTTTCAGGAGCACTTCCTCGATATCAATCGGGTATGCCCTGCTGCCGCCCTGCATGATCATGTCATCATTGCGGCTTACAACATAATACCTCCCTTCCTCGTCCTGGTACCCGATGTCCCTGACCCGGAAACCTTTCTCGGATAATGCTTCTTTCGTCAACTCTTCCTGCCTGTAATATCCGTCCATCTGGTAGTCGCTCTGTATATACAGTTCTCCGATTTCCCCACGCGCAGCTTCCGTTCCGTCCTCCCTGTAGATTTTAATGCTGCATCCCCTCATCGGCCTGCCGATAACACACGGCAATTCGGTAACATCCTCGTGCTCCCCGAAACTAACCCTTGCCGCCACCTCGGATGAACCATAAGCGTTGTACACCCTGACCCATGGGAACTTTTTTACAGTCTCCCTGTAAATGTGTACGGGATTGATCATACCGCCGATTAAAATTCTTTTTACAGAGCTCAAATCATATTGATCCAGCCTGGGGTACTCCAGGACCTGCAAAAGCATGGTCCTGACAATGTAGAAATTTGTTGCCCTGTGATCCTGTATCGCTTTCAGGAAAATTGCCGGGTGAAATACATTATTGAGCAAAATGACGCCTCCACCCCTGCTGAACGCCATTAGAACGTCTCCTGAAATAGGGCTTGCCTGTGCGAGGGACCTGGGCAATATTGTCCTTTCATCGCTTGTAAATCCCAGGTGCTCCGCAACTGCCAGAGCGTTTCCGGTGATAGCGTAATTGGACAACACGATTCCTTTAGGCCTCGAGGTCGAACCCGATGTAAAGCAGATTCCAAAGGTGTTATCGCTTATTCCCCGAATCTCCCGTCTCTTCTTGTTCATGCATTCGAAAACCCGGAATTCCCCCGTATCCTGCAGGACGAAGACCACCCGTACATTAAGCCTTTCAATACTGTCAACAATAGCGGTATAACCCTTGTTGTCCGTAATCAGCAGCTCAATGTCCGTATAGCTGACAAGCTCTATCAATGTGTCTTTCTTAAACTGGTATGATAAAGACACGAAAGCTTTCTTCTGCCTGTTCAGGGCAAGCATGCAGGTGATAAATTCCGTACAGTTGGGCAGAAATACACCTGCAATCGTAAAATCATACCCTTCGATGATTTTGCAAAATTCCAGCGCTTTATTGTATATTTCCAAGTATGTGTATTCCCTGTCATTATAGATCAGAGCCGTATTCTCGCCGTACTTTTCACAGCTTTCCTCGAAAAGCTTCCATGGTGAATATTCATTCTTTTTCATAAATACCCCCTCTGCGTTTATATTCCTTTATTTGTCAAATGCGTGTACAAGAGATCTACTGCTCTCTTCTCACACTCCAACGATATGCCTGATTTTTCGTAAATGCTTCTTGCAAGCTCCCTTGATTTTCTAATGACAAACTTGCAAGCAATATTTGAACATAAATCCCAGCATTTCGACGACTCCTCCAGCAGGCCTGAAACTTCACCGATCAGACTCCCGGGCAAAATTGGCGACAGCTCGTTTATAAAAACCCGGAATCTCCTTCTGCTTCTTGCAATTGTTTTAAGCGAAGCCGTATAGTACCTGAATAAATTCAGAACACTGTCGTCAAATCCGGACTCTGTCCTGGCGAGCAAATCTTTTCGAAACCGGTCAACCATTTCAAAACCGCACTTGTTCCCGAGAACCTCCTCTTCACCGTACATCCTGCTGCAGCTTTTCCTGATGATGTTCATCGATTTATGACCCGATACGGTAAACGAGCCGGTTTTAACCTCGGCCCAGACATTGCGAAGAGGCCTTTTGTGCTCGCCCAGCAAAGGGTCGACAACCGGGTTGTCGGAGCATCTTGCCCACATGATATCCTCTACAGGCAAGCTCCCGTCAAAGTCGCTTTCGGTATTAAACTTCTTATCGAATAATTCGATCAGGCCTTTGTCTTCATCGTATCCGATTACCACTACATAGTGCAGGCCGTGTTCCTTTTGAAAGGCCCTGTGATATTTCATGTAAAACAGGTCTACCGCTATGATGGCAGGTTCATCCCGGTCAATCAGGTCCTTCAGGTGCATATAAGCCCTTTCGTTATCATCATCATAAAAGCGGAATATTTTTACCCTGTCCCCATACCTGCAGTCATTAATGACAGTATTATAATCCGCATAGTGTGCTGTCGTTGGCGAAAATACATATTCCAACGAAGTGTTCAGCTCTTCTTCCGTCAGTATTACGGTATGAAGCGGCTTTTCCAGGTAGTTCAAGCCGATATGGCCACTTTCGCTGTCATACATAAAGCAAAGATAATCAGCCAATACCAGGTTGATATTCAGTCCCTTGTAGAGCAGCAGGCTTAAAAGAACATTATGGAAACAATCATGAGCATCAGGGTCGTAGTACCTGGAAACATTCGCTATGGTATGTTTCCTCAAATGTAATCCACCTCTTGCTCTCTGCCGACTTTTTCATAGACATAATCCGCCATCGATGCAACCGTGGAAAAATGATCATAGGTAAGCATCTCGCTGTCAAAAGTAATCCCGAAGCCGGCTTCGATTTCCACCAGCAGTTCAACCAGAATAAGTGAGTCAATCCCGTAGTTTTCTCTTAAATCTTTGTCAACGGCAATACTGTCTGCATTATATTGACAATATTTTCTCAGTATATCGCATATCTTGTTTTCAATATCTTTCTTATTCATACCGGTGTCCCCCTCAGAATTTTTTCAGTATCATAAATTTGATTTACCATGTTCCATTCGATAACGTCATCTCCGGAGTAAACCTTAAGAACCTCATCGATTTTTAAGCGCTCCGTATCCGAAAACAGCCTGTTATACTCATGCCTCATTTTTTTCAGATAGTACAATTCCTTATTTTTTAAAAGCCTGTTTTCCCTGATCCTCTTGTTGGTATGAAACAGCGCCTTACCTTTTGCCTTCAAGCGTTCAAGACAAATGCTGGCAGGCAGATCGATAAAATAAATACGATCAGGCCTGCGCACAATGCGGACAATCACCCGGCCCGGCCACTTCCACGCGCCATTTGCGGAATCTCTTGCCATGCCCGTATATACATACCTGTCCGCAATAACAATTTTCCAGGACCGCAATGCCGGCAGTATGACTGTGAAATAATCCAGAAAAAACCCAATCCACTGTAATAAGCTGTAAATTCTTGATGTAAGTATATCCCTGGAATCCAGCCATGCTACAAGCCCGCGAATAGTTTTATTTGAATTCCACTCCGTCAGCACAGGGTCATATCCCCTGTCCCTCAGAACCTCTATCAAAAGTCTAGCGTTCAGGCTTTTGCCGCTTCCGCTTAATCCTTCGAATACTATAAGAACGCCTTTCTTGCGATTATATTTATTTGCAGTTTTACTTATACTTCTTTTCATCACTTCAGTACCTTTTCCATACCGGTTATTTATACTTCTCGTTAATAACCTTGATTCTCCCCTCCACTACAGGCGATACTGTCTTTTCCTTCCTGATATAATCCGCCAGCACATCTTTCAGGAGCCTTCCGCTATAAATCAATTTCGCATCTTTCAGGCACTCGTAGCCGTCTCCGCCGTTATACAGGTAGTCATTTGTCGCCACTTTATAGGTTTTTTCTTTATCAAGGGGAACTCCATCCTTGAAAACGCTTATCAATCTTTTTCCTGCAACCTGCGATCCGTCAAACTCGTAGCTGATTCCCGACACCTGCAGGAAAGCCCCGTTATATGCACCGCTCGGGTATGATCTCAGCCCGTTTTCAATGGCCTGATAAATCGTCTCTCCCGTTATTTCGATAGTAACCAGCGAGTTGTAAAACGGGAGTACCTCGCCGATGGCATAAAGAGTGATATCGCCTTCAGGTATGCTCTGCCTGATTCCACCGCCGTTCATCAGCGCCAGGTCAGCGTTTCCTTCCAGCTTCATGGCATCGGCAAGCATATTAGCCAGGTTGGTCTCCTTTGACCGGACATCAAACCTGAGGCCGTTCAGTCTCGTTTCGGCCTTGCCTACGACTTCCTTCATTGATTCGAATGCTATTTCGTGATACTTCTGGGCAACCGCATCTGTTTCTTTATCCGCTTTCGATTTATCGGAGGTCGTTTCCACCCTCCATACAATATTCTCTATCTTCCGGTTTTTCATATAAATATCTGCGATTCCGATATGAGTTGCATAGCTTCCGGCTTCTGCCACGTACGTATTATTCTCTTTTATAATCTTGGTCTGTAAAATATGGAGATGTCCGCTTAGAATCAAATCAATTCCGTCCACCTCTTTAGCAAGCTCTATATCCTTCTCCTGTCCCAGGTGCGAAATTAGTATTACCACGTCGCATTTATCCCGCAACAGCGGAACAATCCTCTTTGCAACGGACACCGCATCTTCTATCGTTATATTCTCTATATCCCTGGTATTCGCATATTCCAGCGATTCCTCATGGGTTAATCCGAACAGGCCAATATTTATTCCATCCATCTCCACAATCCTGTATTGTTCAAAAATGGAAACCCCGTTTTCGAAAACATTGGCGCAAAGTATCGGGAAGTTCAACTGGCTTTTAATCTCTTTCAGCCTGTCCAGGCCAAAATTGAAATCATGGTTCCCTATGGTCATTGCCGTGTAGCCCATCATGTTGGCAATTTCCACAACCGCTTTTCCTTTGTCTATATTAGCTTCATTCGTTCCGTGGAACATATCTCCCGAGTCCAGCATCAGCGTGTTTTCATTGCTTTTTTTCACAGAATCGGCCAAGGTCTTCAGGATAGGCATACCCCTTATGATATTTGCCGTATCCATGGAAAAATAGCCGATTTCTTCATCATAGAGAATATGGCCATGAATATCGGCAGTATTAATAATTGTTATTTTCTTGTCATATATGCCGACCGATAAAAAGACATCCTGAAAATTCACAGTAGCCGCCACAAGATAAACCAGCGCACAAAGAGCTATTATTCCAAGTACAATGATATTTGTATATTTTTTCATTTCCGTTAACATCCTTTCATATCATAAAAATATTCAAACCTGTTCCGTCAGTATGGATTAAAGTCAATTGCCGACACTTGAATAATGCCTCAGTCCAATCCTCCAAAAAATAGAAACCAGACAGAATAAAAGAATGCCGACCACCGGTGTCAAATAGGGCAAAACGCCGCCCCACAGCATTGAAACCTCGGCCTTGTCCAAAAAGAACAGGCATGGGAAATAATTAACAAAAGCAAACGGCAGAAGGAATATCAATAAATTTCGTATTGGCCCCGGATAAAAACTAAGGGGATATGCAGCAAACCGCCTGGCATTGAAAAAAATCAAATTCCGCATATTCGTCGTGTTGATTGCCCAAAAACTGAAACATGAAGATACCATGAAAAGGGAAGCCTGAATTATGGTACCTCCCAGAATCACCATGATATATGCCAGTGTATTCCTCAGGTTCCATTCCAATCCTACCGAACCCGCCGTTTTAACCAGCAGGATGACTCCAACCGCTCCATGACCCAAAGTTGCCGCAATATCCGCCCTGGACGCTATAACCTGGTACATCAGGCCAAGAGGTCTCAGAAGGAAGCGGTCCAGTTCGCCCATTTGGACCATTTCGTCAAAGTCACGAATCCCTGCAAAAACAAAGACAAACAGGCTGTAGGAAATGAAAAGAAAGCTATAGAGAAAAAGCATTTCATTCATATCCCAACCCTTTATTTTCACGAACCTTATCATAATAAGGTACATGGTAACGATACTGATCATTTCCCTGCAGAAAACCGCAAAACAGACAAGCGCCCTATGAAACTTGTATTCCAATGTAATCTTTGCAATTAGCTTGGTATGTACAAAGAATACTTTTATTAATTCCGGTATTGTAAACATTCTCTGGTTAGCCAGGATTATCCCCCCTGTACCACAATTCTTTTAACTGCACAATGCCACATCAGCCTGGCAATTCCCTGGAAAACGATAATCCATACCAATTGCAAAACTAATTTTGTATACATTTCTGTTTCCGGGAGCTGGCCAAGGTAGATGGATATGGGCACGGAATATATCGACCCGAAAGGAGTAACCTGTACAATGTTGTACATCCACCCGGGCATAAACCATATTGGCATCAGCGCGCCTGACAATATCATTATTGCCGCATCCTTTATTGTGACAAAACTGAATACTTCAAAATACCAAAATGAAGTAAGCCATACCACAAGGTTAATGGAATAAAGCACAAGGTATCCGAGTATAACGCTGACAGCAAAGTAAACGGCAATCAAAGGTGAAAAGGGCGGCAGTATTTTAATGAACAATATTGATACAATAAGGGCAGGGATTAACTGGATTATGATTCTGAATACAGCTATCCCTATATTGTGAGAAAATATATAATTCAGAAAACTAACCGGGCGCAGCATATCTGTTGCAATAGTGCCGTTTCTCACCTTTCCCTGTATAAGGTATTCATCCATAACAAAGACACTTTGCATCAGGAAGCTCAAAACAATATATGTCATGACCAATCTGAACTGGAGTCCTTCGAGTGCGGCTTCCTCCTCATAAATCGCTCTCCAGATTGCTATGTTTACAAAAATCATTACGATTGTATTAATGATTCCTGCATAACTGTTTGCCCTATATACAATACTGTTTTGAAACGCTTTCTTAGCAAACTCCATATAAACTCTCATCGCATTTGATCCTGCCTTCATATATTTCCCTGATGATACTTTCCACTTCTGTTTCCTGTATTGTGAAATCGGATATCCCGTACTTTTGTGTCAGGCTGCTGATAAGTTCCTGGGCTGATACTTCATCCTTGTTGAACCTGAATTTGATTTTATTGCCCTTGTCTTCGTATACTTCCACCCCGGGAATCTTTATCCCGGTTTGTTTCTCAACAAAGTCAACTACAAGAGTTCTGTATTTCGCGTACTTTTCCTTAATATCATCCGCCGTTCCGTCATATATGATTTTGCCCTTGTCAATTATCAGCATCCTGTCACAGGTTTTTTCGATATCTCCCATGTCATGCGTAGTAAAAATCATGGTTATTTTCTTCTCTTTATTCATATGCTTTACAAAATCGCGAACCTTTTGCTTGGCCACGACATCAAGCCCTATGGTCGGCTCATCAAAAAAAACAATCTCGGGGTCGTGAATCAGCGAGGCAGCTATATCGGCTCTCATCCTCTGCCCAAGGCTTAACTGCCTTACAGGCTTTGAAATAAACTCGTTAAGCCCTAACAGCTCGTTAAATAACTCCATATTGGCCTTGAATTTTTTCTCCGGAATCTTGTAAACATACCGCAATAAATCAAACGTATCCACTGCCGGAAGGTCCCACCACATTTGGGTCCTCTGTCCGAAAACCGCGCCGATTCTCGCCGCATTCCTTTTCCTGTCGGAATGCGGCGACAGGCCCCCGGTAACGATAGTGCCCGAAGTTGGCACAAGAATGCCGGTAAGCATTTTTATCGTTGTTGATTTGCCGGCGCCGTTAGGCCCGATAAACCCCACCATCTCGCCCTTTTCTATGGTAAAGCTGATATCGTCAACAGCCCTTATGATTTTGTACTCAGGAATCAAAAGACTGTGTATCGCGCCCAGCAGACCTCTTTTCCTTAAGTTTATCTTGTAATCCTTAACCAGGTTTTTTACCTCAATGAAGCTCATTTTCTATCTTCCCCTTTACCAAAACCGACCTCAACTGTAAATGGTTGAGCTTGGTTCAGTTATGTAAATTATTTAAAAAATAGTCCATATAGCCTTCGAGTACGCCTTTTGTACTTACCGCAATTTGACCAGCCTTGAATGCCTCCATCACAGCCTGCAAAATCAGCAAACCGGTAACAATAACGTCCGCTCTTTTCGGATTCAGGCCCTTTACTTTCTTCCTGGATTCAACATCCATCCTGGCAAGCTTACGAATGATACCGTTGACGGCATCTTGAGAAATAACCAGCCCGTTTATTTTCTCTTCATTCCGGTAATCCACAGAAGAATAAATTGTTGCCAGGGTCTTGATTGTCCCGCCTGTTCCGATCAGAATCGCTCCCTGAAGCGATATATCCGGCAGTGTTGCCAGCTTTTCCCTTATATGGCGGCTAATCCGGCTTATTTCCGTATCTTTTGGCGGGTCGCTTTCACAATAAAGCTCCGTTAACCTGACCGCGCCGATATCCAGGCTGGCTTTATGGTCAATGTTTTCTCCGCTGCCGTAAATAATCTCGGTACTTCCTCCGCCGATGTCGATAACAACGGCTTTCCCATCCTTGTCTTCCATCAGCCGGCTTGCTGCCCTGTATGCATAAAATGCTTCCTGCCCGCCGCTGATAATCTGTATATCACAACCATAATGTTTTTTTACCTCTTGCATAATTAAGCTCCTGTTTTCAGCATCCCGCAGTACGCTCGTGGAAAAAACAGAAACCAGTTTTGCCCTGTTTTCTTCGATATCCTTCATATATTTATGAATTATGTCCATACCGTCCTTAAAGGCTTTCCGCTGAATCATACGGTTTTCAAACATATTGCGGCTAAGCCTGTTTACACTGTTGCTTTTCTTCACAACAGAGCAGGAATTCGACTCGTCCTTTTGAACGATAATCATTTTTGTCGAATTAGTACCTATTTCAATGGCTGCGTATCTCATAAACCGCATCTCCTGCGCATATTTCGCCCAATTTTTTTATCTTATTACAGATATTTCTTATTATGCCTCTTAGTTTATGTAAAATTATGTATTCTGACAATTTCATTTTATTAGAATTTTTGTAATTTTCTAAGGTTTTATATTACAAATAGTTTACAAATGCAGAATAATTATTTTTTTATGTTAATAATTCGCTGTTTATAAGGCATAGGAACGATTTTGGTTTTGTAAAGACACAATGCTTTATAAATATTACATTGTTACCAATATTATTCAATTTTAATATTTATTGATATGTGAGCTTGTTTCGTGTATAATTGGATAAGATAATGGAAAGCAGGAGCAGATCTCATGAACGACAGGGAGTTATTGGAATTTATAGCAGCCCAGGTTGGCACTCTTGCAACCCGGGTTGATACTCTTACGGGCCAGGTCGACACTCTTACGAGCCAGGTTGGCACTCTTGCAACCCGGGTTGATACTCTTACGGGCCAGGTCGACACTCTTACGAGCCAAGTCGGCACTCTTGCAAAAGATATGACCGAGGTAAAGTCCAGGTTAACATCTGTCGAAAACAGGTTAACATCTGTCGAAAGCAGGTTAACCTCCGTCGAAAACGTAGTTACCCGTATCGAGCATAACCACGGACAAAAGCTTCAGGCACTGTTTGACGGCTATAAGCAGCACACGGACCAGCTTGAGCGCATAGAAAAAGAAGTTTCAAGGCATGATGAACTTATCCTTAAAAAGATAAAATAGCTTTTTTACCCGAAAAACAATCTTATATTACCGATTATATAATATATTGCTGTTTTCCCTGTTCAGGCCGCCCGCCCCAAAGACTTTCGACCGGTTTCCCCGTCAATAGCTCATAAACGGCCTTTTCTTCATCGTCAAATTCGGCAGGAGACATGCCGGATTTCAGTTTCTTAACACCATTAATAACCATATTGAAACGCCTGCAGTCAAGCTTATAGCGCAGGGCAAACAGCAGCGCCGCCGTAAGAAACACAACCGGTATGATTACAAACATCCACTTTATCGTTGAAGACACACTTGATGTGGCATATTCCATCGGGTCAAAAAAGTTGCCGGCACTTCGGCTTATATTGTATTCATCCTGGTTGAACCCCGACAGCGACAGGCCCAATCCCAGGAGCAGCACGGCAATGGCGCTGGAAAACTTGCGCATGAACGTCGTAACCCCGCTGTATATGCCTTCCCTGCGCTTACCGGTCATCAGTTCGTCAACATCATAGATATCCGAAAGCATCGACCATGTGGCCAGGTTGCCCGCAGCTGCACCAAGCGCAATAAAAACAGCCATTATGCATAAAACAAACAGCGGAGTTTCATGGTTTATAAATGAAAAGAAAACGGAAGTCAAAATCCATACAGGTATTCCGGCATACAGCGGATAATGCTTTCCTTTTGCCTGCGCGATTCTGTTATGCAAGAACATGAACAATAACTGGAATACAAGAAGCGCCCCCATGATTACCTCGTAGTTTTTATACTGCAGGACGACAATATCAATATAGAAAACAAATAACGCCAGCAACAGGTCTATCGCCACCTGGACCGTTATAAAAATACCGAGGAATATGCGGTATGTCTTGTTTTGAAATACGCTGAACCATTTCCTTATCGAAAAGCTTTCAGGCTGTGGGATATCCTTCCTTTCATGCGTCCCAAAAAACGTTAAGAGCCAGCAAAGCGCAAAAACAATGCCGAACACGACAGCCATGGCAAGATACCCCGGCTTCTGCTGCGGCCCGTTTACATCGCCCCCGACAGATTTGATTATAATACTTGGAATAACCGCAGCCAGTATGGAAGTTCCCGCTGAAAATGCCATCCGAGTTGTCGTATAGCTGGTCCGTTCATTGTAATCATCCGTCATCTCCGGCAATATGGCATTATACGGCACCATCACGATTGTAAATGCCGTCCCGAATAACATGTATGCTATCAAATGGTAAATAAACCGGGCTGTTTCTCCGGTAATGCCAAAAGAATACCACATCATGACAAAAGAAATAAAGACGGGAGCAATGCCTATCAGAAAATAAAACCTTCGCCTTCCATACTTCGAACGGGTCCTGTCCGACAAATTTCCAACAATCGGGTCTGTAACCGCGTCCCAGATTTTTCCCGCGAAAATGATGGCTGAAGCAAGAAAAACAGGCAGACTCTCTACAATAACCAGGAAATTCATGTATAACATGCTGAAGATTAAGAAGGCCCCTCCGCCGTAGATATCACCGAAAGCATATCCAAGTTTTCTTTTCAACATGCGAACCAGCGACCTTTCAATTGTTTTTTCAATATAAATATACAGGCAAGTATACCGATTTTAATGTAAAATCCTCTTCGGCGCCCACCTGGCGGGTCCACCCCGTCACCGCTTTCCGAAGATGTTTAAGATTCCTTTTGTTTTCTTCAGTTTCCTGTCCTCAAATGAATCGAGGTATACTTCACGTTTTTTTTCGGACGACTCCATCGTACACAGGGCAAATTTCAATACCTCCCTGCCCTGTTCACCGCTCAGTACAGGTTCGCGGTTATTCTTAATCGCATCGATAAAATCCAGTGTGCTGTTTTTAAACGACTCCGCCCAATCTACCGGCATATCCCAATACTCATGCAGTTTGCCATCCCTGTACATCAATACCGGGGCAACTTCGGGAAGCATGGTTCCGGTACAGCGTGTCACCCAAAGCACACCCCTGGTTCCTGTTATCTCCATACGCTCATCACACGTATAGTATTTGCTTTTTATGTACATATCCTTTGAATCGACAATTTCCATTACACCGTATCTTTTCCCATTCTTGTGCTTCCACATGACGGTTGCAGGACAGTCCTGGTATACGCCCGGCATGACAGCCGAGCAGTCTATCCATGCAAATACCTTTTCAACGTCTCCCATCATATGCATGATAATTGAAAACTTATGGTACCCGTCGTCAAATATGAACGGCCCTCCCCCGGAAAGAGTATCATTCAGACGCCATATCCAGGACCTGGGGTCTATTTGCCATCCTGTCTTTTCCAACCCGTATTTTTTGGCTTTACTGCCCGCAACCGGAATATTGGCTGAACCGAGACCGCCGTTGTTCATCTTGTAACGAATGGACACCGGCTCGCCTATTTCGCCCTCATCCAGCATTTTCTTCGCAAACTGGTAAGGAGGATAAAACACAAAATTTTCAAACACTTTCAGCCTTACACCATTTTCCCTTGCCGCTTCAATCATTTCATCGCACTGGGAAAGATTGAGCGCCATCGGTTTCTGGACTGATACATGTTTCCCTGCTTTACATGCCTGGACCGTCATCTCGCAGTGCAGATGATGCGGGACCAGGATTTCAACGGCGTCAACCATCTTGTCTTCGAGCACTTCGCTATAGCTCCGGAATACTTTTTTTATTCCATGCCGGTTGGCAAACTCTCGTGCTTTTCTTTCATCCACATCAAATACGCCATATATCTCGGCATCGGGATTGTTTTCATACCCCTTTGTGTGCAACGTGGCTATTCTTCCGCACCCGACGAGTACCGCCCTTATTTCTCCGTTTTCACCAGGCATGAGAAATCCCCCTTTTAAGAACATATGTGGTCAGCCGGAAGTCACAAGTCATGTAACAAATATATTTATATTGTCAATTATTGTGGCCGAAATGTCAATATATTTTTGCAACCCTGTTTCATAATATGCAACTGTGTTTGCTGTCCATCCCAAGCTTTACCGCTATTTCGCTATATGCATGGGTTTCCGACTCATTCCAGGGCTTCCGGTTCCTGGAGACACTAATGCAGGTTATTATCATAAAACAACCTGGTCCGCGAGCCATCTCAATTCATCGGCAGTGTAGATGCGGTAGGGATCCGCACTTGTGCCCGAACCCGAAAGCCCCGTAATACTACTGGAGAGCACAACGCTCACAGCGGCGCCGCTTGTCGTTTCCGGTAACTCCGGAGTGGTGGTATTCTGCCGGTGAATATCCTCCAGCGGTTCGTCAGATGCCGTCTCCACGCCGGTGGAGACGGGAGCCGCACCTACTGTTACCGTGATCGTTGGCGCTTCCACGCCGCCGGCAAGCTCAAGTCCTTCCGGCAGCTCGGGTGCAAATATATATGTACCTGCCTTTTCGCTGTCGTATTCCGGTGATGAAACTCATGTGACAGGCAAGGAAACGGTAATTTTATCCGTACTGCCCGCGCTTTCTTCCGCCGGCCCGCTTCCGGAGCCTTTTACATCTTCTTCAGCATCTGTGGTGGAAGATGTTTCAGCTTCTATGCCGGTTTCGATATCATCCATTATATTCATACTGGTTTGCGGCCCGCTCGTCGTATCGGTGCCGCTGGGCCCCGCGGCAGCTTCTCCCGAGCCTGGCGCAGGTTCTTCTCCCGAAGCGGCAATCCGTATTGTCGAGGCGTCAGCTATGAGTGGTGCGTCCGATACCCCGAGTTTGATTTAAAAGAACAAATAACAGAACATATACGGTTACTGATAGAAGGGATTCAAACCCATTAGTCATGCCATTGGTTCCTGACCGCAGTACTTGGTGTTTGGTAATTAGCATTAGCGTATTCTTACTTTTTAGGCTCAACTTAATACTGTTTTACAGCTTTAGCATTTTAACGGTTAGCAAATTTCTTTGATGTTCCGTACGTTCAAGCGGTTGGCAACGTACTCCGAATCCGGTGTCTTGCATAAAAGAAGATGCCTACCTGCCAAGCCCTGCCAACCCCCAGGTAACCGGATAACAAGCAAAAAGCATAACCACCACCGTGGGACACCAGGTATATTAAAATTAACAAAATCTGATGACCACAAACAAGAAATTCACGTTTCCTATACTAAAATATATGACTTCTTTTGGGGAACCATAAATTTTCATTTTCCAAAAGGAAGCATAACCTTTCAAAAGGGAAAATTTATGGGTATTGCAACAGAAAGATTTGTGTTCGTCTGGCTCGCTTTTGGTGGAGGCGAGGGGAGTCGAACCCCTGTCCGAAACCGTATCCACCAGTGCTTCTACGGGTGTAGATTGTATTTTGGTGTTTCCCTACGGCGGACCTCTACAATCAAAGTTCCGCTTTCGGTAGCCTTTAAATCGGGTTCAGCTCAAGGCTACCACTGAACCAGTTCCGGAATTTAACCTTCCCATTCCTAAGGCCTGACTTAATGACACCGGCTACCCGCGGCGCAGGAACCCCGGACCGGCGGGCTGCCTGTAATTAGGCAGCAGCTAAAGCGAAATTATCGTTTTTAGCGTTTATTTTTAATTTCTCGTTTTTTAAAGAGGCCAACGAGAATCCTCTACCCGCCGCACCAGCCTCAACGATCCCGTCGAAACCAATACGCCCCCATATATAATATGAAAGACAATACCGGCAATAGACTGCTGATACTTGTATTCAGTTATCAATCTTCATTTTTTGCTCATCCATACTGTTCTTTCAGTTTACGGTCTATCTCGCGCCTGGCATCACGCTCAGCAATATCCCGGCGCTTGTCATAGAGCTTTTTGCCCCTGGCAATCCCCAACTCCACCTTCACTTTACCCCTTTTAAAATACAGCTGCATCGGCACCAGTGAAAGCCCTTTTTGCTGTACGTAACCAATAAGCCTGTTAATCTCGCTTTTATGCAACAGGAGCTTGCGGTCGCGCAAGGGATCCTTGTTGTATATGTTTCCCTGCTCATAGGGACTCACATGCATACCGACAAGTATGACCTCGCCGTCCCTGATTACGGCATAGCTGTCCCTCAGGTTTACTTTTCCCTGCCGGATTGATTTGACTTCCGTGCCTGACAGCACGATACCGGCTTCTATAGTCTGCTCGATAAAGTAATCATGCCCGGCTTTCTTATTGCGGGCGACAACCTTTATCCCTTCGTTCGCCATGACACAAGCCTTTCAACTGTTTTTTCCCGAGCCGATAAAAATAACCCTTTCTCGAAAGGGTTTGTTATACTTACCTTTATCATCGCCGGTACAGTTTAATTATACTCACACGCCAGCCCCGTGTCAAGACGCAAGCGGATTATCCGGCATCCCCCGCCCTCTATCTTCTACGACCAGGCAATCACGGGAAGTATACATTTCCCCAGCTCCCGCTTTTGTCTCTTGGTATTCTGATTTATACGTTCCTGAGCTGCTCAAGCACGCTATATGGTACTCTTAACAAGCCTCTGCCGCTTCCTAGTTCTATTTCAGGCTTGAAGCTGCCGTGAAAATCGCTGCCGCCCGTTGCCACCAGGCTGTGCCTTTTGGCGAGCTGCAGCAATTCCTCCGTTTGCGAAGCCGTATTGTCGGTATAGTAAGCCTCTATTCCTTTCAATCCCGCTTCGGCCAGTTCTCCCAGCAGATTATCCAGTTGTGCCATAGTCATATCCAGGTAAATAGGGTGCGCCAGCACGGGAATCCCTCCGGAACGAATAATTGCGGCTATTCCTTCATCCGGCGCGAGCTTTTCTTTTTTTACATATGCCTTTCTTCCAAACGCAAGGTATTTATCAAAAGCTTCTTCCATATCGGCGACGTAGCCTTTTTCAACAAGAACCCTCGCTATATGGGCCCTGCTTATAATACTCCCTCCGGCCTTCTTGTCCACCTCGCTCATTGATATTTCGATCCCGAGATCGTTTAATTTGCTGACAATCCGCGGGTTCCGGTATTCTCTTTTCTCCCGCAGGTCCTGTAACGTATTAAGGATGGGTTCATAATGCCCGTCTAAAAAATAACCTAAAAGGTGCATTTCAGGCATGAAATCCACACTGATTTCAACTCCTGCGATTACTTCAAAGCCAAGTTTCCTGCCCTCTTCAAGCGCCTGTTCCACACCGTCCATCGTGTCATGGTCAGTAATAGCCACGGCCGCAAGGCCCTTTTCATACGCATACCTTACAATTTCGGCCGGTGTCATGCTGCCGTCCGAAGCAGTAGTGTGAACATGTAAATCAATATATATCGGCACTCCTGTCTGCCTCCGGTAATATAATTACTCCTGATATGCAATTATACCCCAATAACGGGCAATATGAAAGGTATCAATAGAGTGATAATCAACCAAAATATCCGGATTCAAACGCCGCTGTGCGGGGTGTTGTCATATTTCCCAGTATTTGCCATGCAACATGGTTGTGTGATAGTATAAGAAAGGGGCATCACCCGTATTCGTCTCATTATGCAGTGCCCGTATTGGCACACTATGGATAAAGGGGGATACTAATGAAACAGGCAGGAAACTGCAGCAGTTGTAAAAGAGGGATAAAGCTGGCTATAAACAGCGATGTGCTATGCAAAATACACGGTGTTGTGTCAAAGGATTTCCGTTGTGTAAAATATGTCCGCAGGGCGGAGGCATGGACTGCTTCCGAACGTAAACCCAAATGTATAGAATGTGAATTTTTCATAACCACGCCCGACCGGCCGCAAAAGGACCCTTCCATGGGTTATTGCAGGCTTTTCACGGTCAGGTATTACGACGGCAGCCTGAAAAGCGCCTGCTCAAAATTCTCCAGCAAAACGGCGCCCGATATATCTGCTTTATCGACCGCAAGTCGTTAATTATATTACGTTTTATCCGATATATATATCGGGTGCATTTAACCTGCGCTCCATGTGTTCACTTGCCGCCATAAATATGGTATTATTCTGCTGAAAGACTAAAATGGCATTGACAGCCAACAATGTTTGTAAAGCAGTGCATAACACGTTAAATACGGGCATAAAACACAGGCGGCATATAGATACAAATGCAAAATCATAAGGAAAACGGAAGGTATAATATAAATGGGAAAAATGACAATACCCGATATAAGCGATATATTCCAGAAGAAACTTGATGAAATACAAAGCCGGGTGCCGGTAAAGATAAAAGGCTCGTCAGACAACGGCATAACCTTCGAAAAATACTTGAAGAATGCCGCGTCTGCCGTAGAAACGGCAGACGCCTCTTCCGGCTCTCAAGATGCGGTGAAAAATGACAGCATGTCCGATTCGCTTCAACAAGCCCTTGCCTCCCTTGCTGCCAGCAAGTATGGCGCCATCGTGGATAAAGCGGAAATTAATGAACTGATAGAAAAGTGCATAGCAGAAAGCTCGGCCAGGTATCACGTCGACGCCAACCTGATCAAGGCTGTAATAAAGCAGGAATCAAATTTCAACCCTTATGCCATATCAAGGGCCGGCGCGCAGGGTTTGATGCAGCTAATGCCGAATACAGCCAAACATCTGGGAGTTTCGGACCCCTGGGATATCAAGGAAAACATTGATGCCGGAACAAGGTATCTCAGGGATCAGCTCGTCGCATTCGACGGCAATCTCGAACTTGCCCTGGCGGCATATAATGCAGGCCCCGGCGCCGTGGCAAAATATAACGGCATTCCTCCTTATGCCGAAACACAGGGTTATGTGAAGAATGTTCTTAGGAATTATCTGTTTTATTCCAATAATAAGTAGCATTTTCCATGTCATGTCCATATAAAATATCGATTTGTGACACCGTAATCCACACTATCCACATCATTATCCACACAAGATATTCCTACATTTTACGCGTTTTCAGGGTGATTTCCACATTATTCACACATGTATTTCAACATTTTTTGCAATTATCCACTGCGACCCGCAACAGGCTCTATTCCATGGAACAGCCTATTTATGTACTTTTTCAGGTACATAACATGTCACCGCCATAAATGACGATTTGCGACATATTCCGTCATTTTCCTTTATTGCCTGATAATGGTTATGAATAAATGTGACTCTTAAAATTCACTGGAAGCACAAAAAAAGGAAAGTTATCCACAGCATTTACCTATAGTATCATACATCTTATAGCTTCATACCGGGTATGGCATTCAAATCCAGACCTGAAACATGTCCGTTTATATACCGGTAATATGCCGCTGAGCCAATCATCGCCGCATTGTCGGTGCAGAGCACCGGTGTCGGAATGAACACGTCTATTCCATTTTGTTCCGCCGCCGCTGTCAAATCGCTTCTTAAACGGGAATTAGCCGCTACGCCTCCGGCTAAAGCTATCCTTTTTGCGTCTTTCAGCATAGCCGCACGAATTGTATTGTTTACCAACACATCTACCACCGCCTGCTGAAAACTGGCACATATATCAGGAATGTCCACATTTCCGCCTTTTTGCGCCACACTGTTCAGGTAATTCAACACCGCGGTTTTAGGGCCGCTAAAACTAAAATCCATGCTGCCGTCGCCAAAATAAACCCTGGGAAAATCCACAGCCCTGCTGTCCCCTTTTTTAGCCTCGGCGTCAATAAGGGGCCCTCCCGGGTATCCCAGGCCCAATGCCCGGGCAATCTTGTCAAATGCCTCTCCCGCAGCATCATCCCGGGTCCTGCCCATCACTTCAAAGCGGTTATAATCTGCTACATGTACTATATCGCTGTGTCCGCCGGATGCTACCAGGCATACGAAGGGTGGCTGAAGGTCATTGCTCTCCAGGTAATTGGCCGCGATATGGCCTTCTATATGGTTCACGCCGATAAGCGGTTTGCCCAGGGCAAAAGCCAGGCCTTTCGCCGCCGAAAGTCCTACAAGCAAGGCTCCCACGAGTCCCGGGCCGTATGTCACTCCTATTGCATCCACCTCGTCCATTTTTACCGAAGCTTCTTCCAGCGCCTGGTCAATTACCGGAATCACAAGCTCGACGTGTTTACGCGACGCAATCTCCGGTACAACCCCGCCATACTTTTTATGAAGATTTACCTGTGAAGATATGACATTTGAAAGAATTTTACGGCCATTGACAACTACTGCGGCCGAAGTTTCATCACAGCTTGTCTCTATGGCGAGTATTACAACATCCCGGCAATCCAATGCCAACACCTTCCCTTTTCTTTCCGGTTGGAACCCAAACAGTAAGCATAATAATATCATATGATATCCCAAATGCTGCATTTTTACAAGGCCGGCAGCAATATAAAGTACTTTTGCGGCTATCGCTGCAACATCCATGGAGTTTTCAGAAGTGCAATATTACTTTTGGACTGTACATAAAAAAATCAAAGAAAAAACATGGAGATTCAACTCCATGCTTGTAAATAGGAGAAACGCTAATGTTCGTTTACCATTATAAGCAAATACGTGTTTTATGTATATAGTCTCTTATTACCTGGTGCAACAGCCCGATGGCACTATAACACTGGGACTATAGTCCTATGTGACAATCTATGCAATCAATTGCCATACGATAACCGCAGCGCCGATTATAAAGCGGTAAACGGCAAATATGCCGAATCCTTTCCGTTTCAGGTAACCTAACAGGAACTTGATACTAAGAGCTCCTACTATGGCTGATGTGGCGACGGCAACAATGACAGGCGCCATATCAGCTTCGATAGCGAATATGTCCCTGGCCTTGTATACGCCGCTTAAGAATATGAATGGTGTTGAAAGAAGGAAAGTAAAGCGTGCCGCATCCTCCCTATTTATATTCAAAGCCCTTCCCGCCGCCATCGTAACGCCGGAACGCGAAACCCCGGGAAACATTGCCAAGGCTTGTGATATGCCTATAAGAAAGCTTCTCTTCAGTCCGATATCTTTTAAAGCAACATCTGACCGGCAATACCTGTCCGCAATATATAAAGCTATCCCCATGATTACAAGCATTATTCCTATTAACAGCGGATTCCTGAACGTAGTTTCTATTTGTTCTTCGAACAGAAGTCCAAACACGCCCCCGGGGACGCATGCCAGGACGATATACCAAAATAGTTTTCCCTCGCTGGACTTAATGTTTGTCAAGCCTGCCTTGATCAGGATGAGCCAGTCTCTCCAGAAAAAGATAATTACCGCTGCCAGCGTCCCCATGTGCAGAGCCACATCAAATGCGAGCCCCGGGTCTTCCCATCCAAAAACCAGCGGCGCCAGGATAATATGTGCCGTGCTGGATATGGGCAGGAATTCGCCCAGCCCCTGGATAATTCCATAAATAATCGCCTGCAGTAAATCCATTTGACACCCTCCAAACATCAGGCCGCGTTTTACTCCCCGGAGACGCCATCTTCAGGCAGCGACCATTCCATTTCACTTGCAATGGTTTTCCTTAGAATCTGTACGCACAATTTATGCACAGTAATAAATATAACATATCTCTAGTATATTTGCGAAAGAAAATTTTATGTTTTGTAAAAAACTAGAAACTTTTTTCTACGACAGGCGACGCAGCAAGGATGGAAACGGATGGTTTCTGCACCGGCATTTCGTCCTCCTGCTTGCAGGCGCCCGGATAGAACGTGTAGTTTATAACCTGAGCGATATCATCAACCGGTATTACCTCTATGCCGGCATCGTTAAACATTTCATGCCAGTTTTCCCTGGGCACCAAAACCTTGTTTATCCCCGCCAGTTTTGCAGCCTCCACCTTTGCGACAACACCTCCCACCGGCTTTACTTTTCCCCTGATAGACAGCTCGCCTGTCATGGCAATGTCGTTGCTTACTGGTATGTTCAATACTGCCGAGTAAACAGCCGCTGCGATTGCTATTCCTGCTGACGGGCCATCAATAGGGATTCCTCCGGGGAAATTCAAGTGAATGTCATATTCCCTTGCGTCAATATTCATGAATTTTTTCAATACTGTAAGCACATTCTCCACCGAGGCCTTGGCTGAACTTGTTTTTCTCAGTTTCTGGCCCCTTGTGTCCATCTCTTCCTCTTCAACGATGCCGGTAATTTTGATGTTTCCCCTGCCTGAAGCCGATTTCATGGCCGTTACTTCTATATCGATAACAATGCCGGTGGCATTTCCGAAAACAGCCAGGCCGTTCATGCAACCGACCTGTTTTTCATGAACGCTGATTTTTTTGTCGATCCTGGGGCTATAGTGGCCGAATTCAACGACCCATTCCGCATCCTTGCGCGTAATGACTCTCCTGCCCTCAACCTGGACCACGCCCCCGGCTATTTGCACGATGTTTACTGCATCCCTGCCGTTTTGCGCATACTTGGAAATCAGTTCCTCCGTGCCTTCCTCCATCCTGAACCCGCCCCGTATTGCCGCATTTCGCGCAATTATGGCAATTTCATCGCTCATAAGCGGCCTGAAGTAAATTTCAACGCACCTCGAGCGAAGCGCCGGGGGAAGTTCGTCAGCTGTCCTGGTCGTTGCGCCCACGAGCCTGAAATCCGCCGGAAGCCCTTTTTGGAAAATTTCGTGTATATGCGCGGGTATGTTGGAATCATCCGGGCTGTAATAGGCGCTTTCCAGCATGACTTTCCTGTCTTCAAGCACTTTAAGCAGCTTGTTCATTTGCACCGGGTGAAGCTCACCGATTTCGTCAATAAAAAGAATGCCTCCATGCGCTTTTGTCACGGCGCCGGGTTTTGGCTGCGGAATACCCGCAACACCATACGCTCCTGCCCCTTGATAAATTGGGTCGTGTACCGATCCAATCAGTGGGTCGGCAATGCCCCGCTCATCAAAACGCAGTATTGTTGCGTCCACTTCAACAAATTTTGATTCTCTGCCAAAAGGCGAGATTGGCAGTTGCTTCGCTTCCTCCAATATGACCCTTGCGGCGGCTGTCTTCCCGACACCGGGAGGCCCGTAAATGATAACGTGCTGTGGATTGGGGCCGCAAAGTGCCGCCCTCAACGCCTTTAGTCCCTGTTCCTGCCCGATTATGTCCGCCAGGCAGACCGGCCTGGTCTTTTCCGACAGAGGTTCAGTAAGTTTTATTTCCTTTAGTCTGCGAAGTTTTTCAAGTTCCCTTCTTGATTCCTTTTCAACAGCATTCTTATTGCCTTGATGCGACTTCAGCAAGTTAAGAAAATAGATCCCTATAATAACCGAAAAGAAAAACTGTATAATCAAAAAGGTATTGGTAAGCATTCCGTTTCCTCCTCATTTCCTGCACATTCAGGGCAAAAACCGATAAAGCCGCAGCAGCATGCTTAATAAATAGTATTAACGATATAGATAAATTTATCCGCTTGTTTTATTTGAATTGCGCCGGGAAAATCAGCAAATCTGTGGTTTTGCTCCGGCATATGTGGTCGGCTTCGTGCAGTGTACAGCATTAAAAAAGGGTATTTCCGGCAAAATCATGTCAGCCGGAAATACCCTTGCGCTATAATTCTTTATGATGCTGTTTCCTTTTTGATGCGCGATTTCTTCCCAGTTGTTTTCTTCAATGGCTTCCTGTTTTCATTAATAATTAGATTTGGCGCAGCCTTTCCCCCGACGGCATCTTTTGTAATAATACATTTTTCAATATTTGTAGAGGACGGGATATCATACATGACATCCAGCATTGTTTCCTCGAGAATTGCCCTCAATCCCCTGGCGCCCGTATTGCGTGCCAGAGCCTTGTCGGCGATTGCTTCAAGCGCGTCGGGCTCAAACTCCAGAATCGTATCGTCCATTTCAAATAGTCTCTGGTACTGCTTAACCAGTGCGTTTTTCGGCTCGGTCAGTATCCTCACAAGTGTATCCCTGTCAAGAGCTCCCAATGTTACTATAACCGGAAGCCTGCCGACAAATTCCGGTATAAGGCCGTATTTGAGCAAATCCTGCGGAAGTATATGCGAAAGTATCTCGCCTATATCCATTTCCCGCCTGCTTTCTATCTTTGCCCCGAAGCCGATGGTTCTGGTGCCTATCCTGTTCTGTATTATCTTTTCTATGCCGTCGAAAGCACCGCCGCAGATGAACAAAATATTTGTCGTGTCTATTTGTATAAATTCCTGGTGAGGATGCTTTCTGCCACCCTGAGGGGGCACTGAAGCCATAGTCCCCTCAAGTATTTTCAGCAACGCCTGCTGAACTCCCTCGCCGCTTACATCCCTGGTTATGGAGGGATTCTCGGACTTTCTCGCTATTTTGTCTATTTCATCGATATAAATAATGCCTTTTTCGGCTCTCTCTATATCGTAATCCGCAGCCTGGATCAGCTTGAGCAGGATATTCTCCACATCCTCGCCTACATAGCCGGCTTCCGTGAGCGACGTGGCGTCGGCTATCGCGAAAGGCACGTTCAAGAGCCTTGCAAGCGTCTGGGCCAGTAAGGTTTTCCCGGAACCGGTCGGTCCAAGCATTACAATGTTGCTTTTTTGTATTTCAACATCGCTTGCCCGTATGTCCGAATTTATTCTTTTATAATGGTTGTAAACAGCAACAGCAAGCGTTTTTTTTGCTGATTCCTGGCCAATGACATATTGATCCAGTATAGCCTTTATTTCTTTCGGCTTGGGTAATTCGTTGAGCTCACCGTCAATCCTCGTATCTTCAAACTCTTCTTCAATTATTTCAGAGCAAAGCTCGATGCATTCGTCGCATATATATACTCCGGGGCCTGCAACCAGCCTTTTCACCTGCTCCTGTGTTTTGCCGCAAAAGGAGCACTTTAACTGCTTCTTCTCATCATACCTGGACATTGTCCCACCCCATCTATTTCTTTCTGATCATGATATCGTCAATAAGTCCGTATGCCTTCGCTTCCTCAGCCGACATGAAATAATCCCTTTCAACGTCACTTTCTATCTTTTCAATGGGCTGGCCTGTACGTTCGCTTAAAATACGGTTTATTTTGTTCTTGATTTTAAGCAGCCATTCCGTCCTGATCTTTATATCAGTTGCCTGTCCCTGGGTCCCGCCAAGTGGCTGGTGAATCAGGATCTCACTATTCGGCAGGGCGAAGCGTTTCCCTTTTGTACCGGCTGCGAGCAGGAACGCACCCATGCTTGCAGCCATGCCGACACATATCGTTTGCACATCCGCCCTGACATGCTGCATTGTGTCATATATGGCAAATCCCGCCGTGATAGAGCCGCCGGGGCTATTAATGTACAACTGGATATCCTTGTCGGGATCGACCGAGTCAAGGTAAAGCATCTGCGCGACAACCAGGCTTGCTGTTGTGTCGTTGACCTCGTCACTCAGCATTATTATCCTTTCTTTGAGCAGCATGGAATAAATATCATAGGAACGTTCCCCTCTATTCGTCTGCTCAACAACTATAGGTACTAAGCTGCTCATAATATTCCTCCCCATTCATTCATATATAATATTACGGCATAAACCTTGAATTGTTTAAGCCTCATTTATTGTTTCCCACATAATACATAAAATAAACCGCCAATCATACCAGTTTCGCATGTTCAATCAAGAAATCAACGGTCTTTCTGGCAACTATTGTGTCCTTGATATATTCTATATCGTCGGGTTTCAAATGTTGCCTGAATTCTTCTTCGGACTGCTTATAATTTTCAGCGATTCTCTTTATCTCTTCGTCCGTATCTTCATCAGTCGCAACAATCTCCTCAACCTGGCTGATTTTTTCCATGACCAGTTGAGTCTTGACTTCCTTTTCCGCCCTTTCTTTGAATTGTTCCCTGAATGAGCCTATATCCATACCCATAACCTCAAGATATTTTTTTAGGTCAAGGCCCTGATAGCGCAATTGCAAGTCAAAGTCATAAACCATGTTGTCCACGCGCCTCTCTACCATGACAGCAGGTATGTCAACGACAGCGTTCTCGACAACCTTGCCGATTACGTTATCCTCATCCTTGTGGCGCGCTTCATGCTCCGCCCTCTCCGTAAGCTTCTTCCTAAGGTCCGCCTTGTATTCCTCTAATGTTTCAAACTCGCTCGTGTCCTTGGCAAACTCGTCATCCAGGGCAGGGAGTTCCTTTAACTTGATCTCTTTTACCTTTACCTTGAAAAGGGCAGGCTTGCCGGCCAGGTCCTTGTTGCCATAGTCATCCGGGAAATTTACGCTGATTTCCTTCTCTTCTCCCGTCGATACGCCTACCAGCTGTTCTTCGAAGCCCGGAATAAATGTGCCGGAACCTATAACCAGGGTGTAATTTTCACCTTTTCCGCCGTCGAAAGGCTTGCCGTCAATTGAGCCCTCAAAGTCTATTGTCAGAAAATCACCGTCCGCAGCCGGCCTGTCTTCGATGGTTATGAACCGGGCGTTTCTCTCGCGGATTATTCCAATTTCTTTTTCCACGTCCTCGTCGGTCACCGCGGCTTCGGTTTTCTTCACTTCTATACCCTTGTACTGGCCAAGCTCCACCTCGGGCTTTACAGTAACCTTTGCGGTAAATATCAACGACTTTCCTTTTCCGATTTGCTTTATATCAATTTCGGGCCTGTCAACCGGGTGGATGTCGTTTTCTTCGATTGCACGGTCATAGGCTTCAGGGCATACGTCATTTATGGCATCCTCGTATAAAATCTGCTCACCGTAAAATTTCTCAACAATATGCCTGGGGGCCTTTCCCCTCCTGAAGCCAGGTATGTTGAACTTCTTCGCATTTTTTGCGAAAGCTCTCTGAAGGCCTTTTTCAAACCTCTCCGCATCAACCTCTATTTCAATCTGGACTTCATTTTTTCCTGTGTTCTCTACTTTCACCTGCATCTGTTCGCAATCTCCTTATACTATATTCATTTATAATTGGCTGTTTCGGCTAAATCCCGGTCAGGCCGGCATCTTGAAAATCCGGCAGTGACAGTGTATAAACAGCCACAGTTTAAGGGGCTTTATGCCCCTGTAATTATTTATACATTATAACATATTAGTTTTTGCAATCCAACATATAATAGCTTTTTACAACGATATTTTTACACCGGTACTACACGGTATTTCATATTTCCCTTCCTTTATGCAATTATAGCAGCCTTGCAGGCTTAAAACCCAGGTGGTCCGCGGCAACCAGCCTTAAATCAATCCCGTTTATGTTCCCCTCAATGGCGGTTTTTCGCGCAGCACCGTGCAAATGGCCGTATATGCATATTTTCACATTATATCTCAGCATTATATCAAAAAAATCAGAAAAGACACCCTGGGAGTTGAAAGGCGGAAAATGTAATGCTGCGATAATACACCCGCCGGCGGTGTTGGCACTTTTGAGCGAAAGTTCCAGCCGATTAAGCTCCCTTTGATATATCTTGTTATCTTCATCGGTAAAGCCGGATTCTCCCGGCATGCTCCATCCCCTCGTGCCGCAAATGGCCGTGCCTTCTATACAGTAGCTGTTGTTATGCAAAAACCGGATGGATGAATACCCGTTTTCACGGATAAACCCGTCCAGCTTGTTTTTCGTCGTCCACCAGTAGTCATGGTTGCCCTTGGATATTATTTTTTTGCCCGGCAGCCCATGAATAAAGCCGAAATCCTCGTGCGCTTGGTCCAGATATGTCGCCCATGAAATGTCGCCGGGTACCAGGACATAATCATCCTCCGTCACCGTAGAGCGCCAGTTTTGCTCCAGCCTGTACATGTAGTCAGTCCATCCTTCGCTGAACACGTCCATGGGCTTGTCCACGCTGAGGGCAAGGTGAAGGTCCGAAATAGCATAAATGGCCATCAGGCAAGTGCTCCCATCTCAACAAGTATTTATAAATTCAACCAGCGATTCAAACCGCTGTTCTACAATTATACACATTTCCCGCATACCGCTTCAAGTTTTTTCATTCTTTTTGATGGTGTCAACATACGTTAGAGTAAAATTATCGTAGGAAAAAATAGATAAGAGACCACACCTTTTGATAAAATGTTTTTGTTCAGAAAACAACCACAAAAGGGGGTCTCTTATGAATAAAATTATACAACAGTTTTGTCAGGAAGGCATCAAGAATCTGCAGGAAAGAGTAATATATTTGATACAAAGCGGAGGAGGGTTGTCTGAAGCAGTATCTGAAATAAAGAAGGTGACAGATGCATTGGGAAGAAGCATTTGTGAAGAAATCATAGAGGCACTGGATGAGGCGATTAACAAAGACGCACGAAGGAAGAAGGATTGGTATGTGGAAAGGAGAAATGAAGAAAAGACCGTAATTACGAAACTGGGTGAAATTAAATATAATAGAACATATTACCGATCCAAACATGGGAAAGGATATCGGCATTTGGTTGATGAGATATTAGGGCTGGATGTTCATGCACGTATGGATGATGAAATGCATGCGGAACTCGCAGAAAATGCATCCAACATGTCTTACAGAAAAGCAGGGAAAAGTTCAGGAGAAGTAGAAATCAGCGGGCAAACAGTAATGAACAAAGTAAGGAGTCCAGAGAAAATAAAGGTTGAGAACATAGCTACAGAGAAAAAATCGGTAGCCATACTGTATGTAGAGGCAGATGAAGACCATATAGCGCTGCAGACTGGGAAGAGAGCAATGCCGCGATTAATATATATACATGAGGGCATCAGTGAAGAAGGAAAAAGGAGATGTCTGAAGGCACCATACTACATATCAAGCCTTAAGGGTACCCCCGGGGAGCTATGGCAGGAGGCTTATGAATATATCGAAGATAATTACGACATTGATGGTGTGATCGATACATCGGATAAAAGCTCTGAGCGATTCAAACGAATATGCACACAAAAAAGAAGAGCGGGCATGGCGCAAATATGAGATCATGTGGAAAAACGGCTGCAGGGTGTTATGCTTTGACAATGGCCGAATGCAGAACTGAAAGCCACAACCTGCATCACGGACGGCGCAGGAGCGCAATGATAAGGTGCGGATAGAATTGGCGGGCAGGGCGGCTTGAAATTTGAGATTTTGTGGAGGAATGGCTGCAGGGTGTTTGTCCTGGTGAAACTTGAACGCGGAACCCTTGAGGAATACCCGTAATACTTCGGCATGGACGCCGAAGTCGCTTGTTCTGAGCTACGGATGGCGAATAACAAGTGCCCGCGTTGAAGTGAGACAGGACAATACAGCCTGCCCATGAGGGAACCTAATCTCAAATTTCAAGCCGCCCTGCCCGCCAGTTCATCCGCACCCTACCTTCTTCTCAGGAACTCGTACAGCTTCTCTGCCGCTGTCCTGTTCATCCCTTCCACGGCCTGCAGGTCATCTATGCCCGCCTGCCTTATGCGGCTCAGCGAACCGAAATGCCTCAGCAGGGCTTTCTTCCTTTTCGGCCCGATACCTTCCACTTCATCAAGTATTGATTTCGAATACCTTTTTGCCCTCAGTTTCTTGTTATAATCCAACGCAAACCGGTGAGCCTCGTCCTGTATCGAGGTAACGAACCTTAACAGGGCTATGTTGTCTTTCAAATCAATTTCACGGTCCGGCAGCACCAGTCCCCTTGTCCGGTGCCTGTCATCCTTTACCATGCCGCAAACCGGGATGCTGATATTCAACTCTTCCAGTACCTGTTTTGCCGCGTTTACATGCCCCAGGCCGCCATCCAGCATTACCAGGTCCGGGAGATTCTCAAAGCCTTCACGCTTTTTCTCCCGCCGCCCGTCATTATCATGGTTTACCTCATGCCCTTCTTCCTTGTCCTGCTTATCTTTCATTGCACGCCTGAATCTCCTGTACAGAGCTTCCTGCATGCTTGCATAGTCATTCTGCACGTCAACCGACCGTATCTTGAAACGCCTGTATTCTTTTTTGTCCGGCAGTCCCTTTGTAAAAACCACCATTGAGGCCACCATTTCCGATGAGCCGGTATTGGATATATCGTAAGCTTCCAGTCTCACGGGAGGTTCCGGAAGCCCGAGTATCGAAGCCAGTTCCTCCAGGCACTCCTTCACGGTTTTGCCCTCTGCGGTTTTTCCGCTGAAACGTTCGAGTTCTATACGCGCGTTTTCCGATACCATTTCTGCCAGGTGCAGTTTTTCGCCCCGTTTTGGCACCCTTATGCGGACCCTTCCCCCCCTTTTCGAACTGAGCCAGTCTTCCACGACCCTGATATCGTCAAAATCGACCGCAGCAATGATTTCAGGCGGTATTACCGACGCGTCACCGTAAAACTGCTTAAGGAACGAAGAAGCCAGTTCCGCAAGCTCCCCCTCTCCCGAGCCCTCAATGATAAAAAACTCTCTTCCGAGAAGCTTGCCTTTCCTGATAAAAAACACCTGGACACAGGTATCCGTCTTGTTGGCCGCGAACCCGATGATATCCCTGTCAGCCCCGTCAACCGAAAGCACTTTCTGCTCCTCCGAAATATGCCTGATGCTCGCCAATTTGTCCCTTATAGCCGCCGCTTGTTCAAAATCCAGGTTGTCCGCGGCCTCTTTCATTTGCCTCTCCAGCCTCTCAATAACCATGTCCTGCTTGCCGTCCAGGAACGAGCATACATCCTGCATCATCGACCTGTACTCGTCTTTATCGATTTTCCCGCTGCAGGGAGCCAGGCACTGCCTGATATGATAGTACAGGCAAGGCCTGCCTTTTCCGATGTCTCTCGGGAGTACCCGCTTGCAGCTCCTGACCGGAAAAATTCTCCTTATAAGATTTATCGTCTCACGCACGGAAAACACGTTGGAATAGGGCCCAAAATAACAGGCTCCGTCATCTTCGACACGCCTGGTCATAAAAATACGGGGATATTCCTCGTTCATCGTGACCTTGATATAAGGGTAGTTTTTATCGTCTCTCAGCAGTATGTTGTACTTGGGTTTGAGATCTTTTATAAGGTTGCACTCCAGGATAAGCGCTTCAAGCTCAGTATCGGTAACGATGCATTCGAACTCGCTTATCTTTTCTACCATTGCGGCAACTTTCGGCGTGTGCGCCGTCGAAGGATGGAAGTACTGTCTTACCCTGTTTTTCAGCACCACTGCCTTGCCGACATATATTACGTCCCCGTTTTTGTCTTTCATAAGATAAACGCCCGGTTTATCGGGCAGTTTTTTTAACTCTTCCTGTATGTCAAACATGTTCTAATTAACATCACCTATATCCGTAACAAGATATTTTTCAAGTCCGGCAGCCGCTTCCGCCTCATCCCCGCCCTCAACAGATAACGTGATTTTGTCGCCTTTCCTGATTTCAAGGGATAAGATGCCGAGCAGGCTTTTCCCGTCAGCTTTCTTTCCGCCTTTAAAAACCCAGACATCGGATTTGTAGCCAGAAGCTTTTTGTATAAAAACAGCCGCTGATTTTGACTGAAGGCCTGAAGGGCTTTTTATCACTATTTCCTTTTCAACCATTTCATACCTCCGGAACGCAATAATCTTTGGCCTTTATCCCTGAAACAGCAAAACACCGGCATGCCCCGGGTGTCCTGCAAAGGCGGCTGGCGGCGATATGCCGATACTCTTTCCAATGGCTGTCCCGTCTCATATTATAACAAATAGATATGTTTTTGACTATTTTATTTTTCTTCCCGCTTGAGATAGTACTGTTCCATGCGTATTCCAAGCCCTGTGGAGAATACAAGCACGTCCAGCAGAGCCAGAAGTACCAGCCTGAATAGTATTTCCTGCTGCGGGACGAGGAATATGATCAGAAGCTTGATGAGTACAACGGAAATAACCCCTGTGATAAATTCCATGTAAATACTGTTCTTCCGGCTGAATGTTCTGAGTATGAACCTGCCTGAAAACATGCAGGCTGTAATGGCCGACAATAATAAAATGATGACGTATAGGACCGGCGCGGCCAGAGTTATCAGCAAAAGCAGCATCAGCGCGCTGGCTCCAAAAAATGATAATATGCCCAGGACTATTTTCCTCCCGACATTTCTTTCAAGGTTCGCAGCTATATCCGTATACTTTTTTTTCGAAATCAGAATAAGAAGCAACCCTATTACAAGCACCGCGAGCATGAACAGCAGCGTAATGCACAGTTGCAGGTAGGTAATGGCGCCTATGTCAAGGTTCATGGACTCGCCCAGTATCCTGACCTCGCGTCCCAGTATCCTCGAGCCCTGGTGCTTCTCAAGCGACCCCATCGAAATAACGTCACCCGCGATTACCGCAGGTTCCCCAAGCACCGTCTTCCCGAATATGTCAACGACATGGCCCGAGACCGGGGAATTGACCGTTATGTCACCGAAAACCGCAACTACATGCCCGTTAACTTTGCCGCTGACAGATATATCCCCCAGGACCGATATAACATTTCCGTCAACCTGACCGGTAATTTCCGTATCCTCAAAAATACAGACCCTGTCCCCCCTTCCGGAAGCAACGTATATACCGCCTGCTGCGGCCGGAACGGCTGTAGATGCCAGTATACATAAGACAATTATCAGCGTTGATAATTTTTTCATTTGGATTTCCTCCATCCATACGTACCAATAAAATGGAGTAGTCTCTGGATTGCAAAAACGAATATAAGCAGTGCCAGGAATACATAATAGTAAGATTTTACAACAGAAAACGCCACGTCTGCCACTACCAACAGGGCACTGCTCATCAGGCCCAAAAGATCCCTGGCCACTCCTGCCACGGCTGCCATTGCGCCTGAGAATGAACCAAAATATTCTGCAATCTTGTTGAATGCGCCTGATATGCTAACCTGCTTCAAATCCGCCACGAATATAAGCAATAATACAATAGAAAGCAAAGTAGACGCGTTGTACAGCCACACTATGAGCCTGGAGCTTCTTTCTTTTCTTTCCCTTTCTATTGATATGACCCTGTCCATAACCTTTGCTTCAAAGTCTTTCGGAGGCTCAATCTCAACCTTTGCTTCAAGTGCCGTGAAAATAGCTTTCATACAGTGAAATTCGTTGCCGCAGTCCGGGCATACATTCAAATGTTGTCTGAACTGCGCTTCTTCAATGTCACTTAGTTCGCCGTCAAAATACTTCATAATGTACTCTTTTGACGTTTCACAGTTCATAAAGCCTCCTCCCTTCTATCCGGCATCAGCGCTTCCCTTAGCATCAGCCTTGCCCTGTAAAGCCTGTTTTTCACAATCGTCATCGGTTCATCCAGCACCTTTGTTATCTCCTCATAGGACAATCCGTTCTGGTGGAATAGTATAATCGGCGTCCTGTACTTTTCGGGCAATGAATTTATTGCCTCGCGTATCCTCTCGGAGCGTTCCTTTTTTATGTAGCTTTCTTCGGGCGTGTCAATACTGCTCGACACGTCCCCGATCTCATCAATAGGTATTGAATCGATCTTTTTCTTCCGGTATATGTCCAGGCAAAGGTTTGTCGCTATCCGGACGGCCCAGGTGGAAAACTTGTACTCAGGATTGTACCTGTCCAGCGCCTTGTAAATCCTGATGAAAACCTCCTGTGAGATATCGCCGACCTCTTCCTTGTCATTGATCATATTATATACGACACTGAATATAAGCTTTTTATACCGCCTTACCAACTCTTCAAAATACTGCGGCTGCCCTGCCAGGCATTTTTGGATCAGTTCATAATCGGTCAGCTCCAACCGGTTATCACCACCTTGCCTATAATGATTATACGTCAAAATGGGGTCCATGTCTTATAAAAGTCAAATAACATTTTGCCATCGAAATCAAGCCGTTTCGTTCAGTGAGAATTGAATAACGGATACGCTACAGTGACTTTTCCGGCCCTAACCGTCTCCACATAATGACGGCGTCTTCATTATTGTCCGCATAGTATCGTTTCCTGGCTCCCGTGCCCTCAAAACCGTACTTCCGGTATAGAGCCTGTGCTTTGAGATTGCTTTTGCGCACTTCAAGCGTAAGCGCCTTTATGCCCTGCGCTTCGGCTTCCTTTATCAGGGCGTCCATCAACATGCTCCCGATACCGCAGTTCCTGAATTCCGGGTGTACTGCTATGTTCGTGATATACCCCTCGTCAATAACCTGCCACATTCCACAGTATCCTACGGCCCTGCCGTTATGCACCGCGCAGAAATATATTGCCAGCTTGTTGTGAATAATTTCGTCTTCTATGGATTTCCTGGACCAGGGTATTTTGAAACAGAGATTTTCAATGGCAACAATATCGTCGATGTGATGAATGCAAGCCCTTACGATTTCAGGTTTATCCGCAAGCATGTCATTCATCTCCCGCTGTACCATTGTCGCCGACGCCATGTTTTTTCATATGCTCTCTTTCGGCCTGGGACGGCCTGAGATAAAACGGCACGAGTTCCATGCTGTCGGCAGTATCGCCCCGCATGGCCATTGTTACAGCCATTTGTGCTGCCGGAGCAGCCATCTGCCTGAGCATGAAGTCCGGCATGAAAGAACAGCGTCCGTTAAGTTCGATTTTCAGAAAATCCTTGTGCAATAATACGCCATCCCCGGTGAAAATGATGGCCTCATCCTTATATTTATCTTCTATCAGGCTGACAAGCCCGGATATGTGGATGCCCATATATCCGGACAAGTTTGATACGGTGCCGTTTTGAGCTTTGTATAAAGCAGTGTACACCTGGTTGTTTCTTGCGTCCATGATTGGGCATATTACCGGGTCCCCGGACACGGCGGCTGCGTAAGCCAGGGCGTCCAGAGACGGTATTCCCGCCGTCTTTTTGCCCGTCGCATATGCAAGTGATTTTATCGTAGTAACACCTATTCTAAGGCCCGTAAACGACCCAGGGCCGGTTACCGCCGCAAAGACATCTATATCAGCAGGCTTAAGTCCCAGATGCGTGAGCAGTTCATTCAGCATGGGAACAAGCTTTTGCGAATGCGTCTTCATATCCTTCACTGAATACCCGGCAAGCAAGCCCTGCTCATCAGCTACGGCTATGCCTGCCATGGCGGTTGACGTATCAATCGCCAGCACTTTCATTAAGGAACCTCCCTTCGCAAGCCGCGGTCCTATTCCCATGGAAGCTTATTGTTATCAGCCTGCTTGAAGCGTCACTATCATTATCTTTCTCAATTGCGACTTCTATCCTGTTTTCGGGTAGTATCCCGCGTATCAGGTCAGCCCACTCTATCACTGTGACCCCGTTTCCGTCAATATATTCGTCATAGCCTACATCCAGCACCTCGTCTATATCACTGCCTATCCTGTAGACATCAAGGTGATAAAGGGGCAGCCTGCCCTGGTATTCATTTACAATCGTAAAAGTCGGGCTTGTAATGTATTCTGAAATCCCCAGCGCCTTTGCGATACCGCCCGTAAACGCGGTTTTGCCGGTTCCCAGGCCGCCGGTAAGGCATACATTGTCACCCTTTTGCAGTAATTTTCCGAGTCTTTGTCCCAGCCTGACAGTATCTTCAACAGAGCCGGAGTGGAATCTTAACATGCGCGTTTTACCACCTGACAATTTATAATAGTATATAAAACCCTGGATTTCAACTCAAGCGGGAACCCGTCCATGATAATAATATCGGCGTCTTTGCCTGGTTCCAGGCTCCCTACCCGGTCAGCAATGCCGGTGATTTCTGCGGCATTTATCGTAATCGCTTTTAGCGCTTCATGCTCATCCATGCCTTCCTTTACGGCGACAGCCGCACAAAGCGGCAAGTATTGGACCGGGGTACAGGGATGGTCTGTCATAATTGCGGTCTTGATGCCAGCCCTCGAAATTATCCCCGGGGCCTTTGCGCTTTGGTTCCTTAGTTCAATTTTCGACCTGTCTGTCAGGAACGGGCCGGTAATGACACTTACATTCATTTCCTTCAGTATATCGGTAATAAGATGTCCTTCCGTACAATGCTCTATCGTAATCTTAAGGCCGAATTCTTTAGCCACCCTGAGCGCCGTTAATATGTCATCCGCCCTGTGGGCATGGGCTTTTACAGGCATCTCACCCTTCAGTACCCGCAGCAGCGCTTCCATTTTCATGTCGTAATCCGGTTTGCGGTTTTTCTTGCTGTCCTTTTCGTACTCATCAAGCATCCGGCCGTATTCCTTCGCCTTAAGAAGACTCTCCCTGAGTATCGCGGTGGTGGCCATCCTTGTCATGGGAGATTGCTTTCTATTGTGGTAAACCGTTTTTGGATTTTCGCCAAACGCCACCTTCATCGCAACCGGTTCCCTGATGAGCATATCATCAACGCTGCGTCCATATGTTTTTAGCGCGGCAAATTGGCCTCCTATAACATTCGCGCTTCCCGGACCCGTTACCACGGTGGTTACGCCGCCTTCCCTCGCCTCGGCAAACGCCCTGTCTTCATGGTATACGGAATCGATGGCGCGCAAGTGCGGCGTCACGGGATCGCTCTTCTCGTTTCCGTCATCTCCTTCAAAACCGACTGAATCTTCCCACATTCCCACGTGGCAATGCGCATCTATAAAACCGGGCAGCACATAACATCCCTTTGCGTCTATCACCTCAGCCGGGCCAGCCTGTTCAATACGTTTCAGGGCTGAGCTGTCATCGCCCAATGCCGTTATTTTCCCCTCATCGGCCGCAATATATCCGTTTTGGTATTCAATCCCTGCCATTGTCAGTATCCTGGCATTCTTGATCAGTAGCATGCTGAACCTCCTATTACCCACAGCATCAAAATAACACCCGGCATTGATCGGCCGGGCTCCTTTATACGCAATATTCATATTTCATACGCAGGGCACCACCCTCCGCAACAACATTGAAATTATACCAAATACACCTCCGAGTTTCAACATATCCGCATATAATGGATAGTGTCAGCTTGTTGCGGTTAATTGAAAAGTAAACAAGTTTACTTTTTTTATAAACAAAATATGGCTCAGTGTTAATGATCTAGAAGATTGGATAAGTCTGAAGGTTGTTCAGAACAAATCCACCAAGGTTGGTGTAAAGAACAATACCATAACCATCCCTTCCATCCCTAACCTTGAAAGGAATCCAACCTTCTACGATAGAGTGAGGGCTTACAGTGAAAGGCAATGCCTTATCACCCAAGACATCCAAATCCTCTTCTGTGACATCAATCATCGTTCCTCCACTAGTAATGCGAAGTTTATCTATTGTCATCACTTCATTAGAGGTATTGGCTATTTTGACCCCAACAAGAGCCAAGAACCCATCCCCTTTTTCAAGGGGACCTATTCTCTCGTTTTCCACTACAGTCAGACCACTCGCCACGACTTTTGCCTTGCCGTTCCCGATTACTTGACCAGCCTGTACTGCTACAAGAAACGGAACACCATTCTCATCTTCGAGGGTGTATCCATACTTGTAGTATGGGGTAGTATCTACAACATCATCAGCCTCGTTACCCAAAGGAAGGAAGATAGGATTCACAAGAGTGTAATCCAATCCCCCAAACTTAAGATGAACAAAACCTGCCTCTGGATTTTGGGCTGTTACCACAACCCTCTTGATTTCCCCAGGTGCAATGTGGACTGGTGCCCCCTGCACTTTGGAACCTGCAATTTCGTTACCTTCTCTATCATAGATAGAGAAGTAAAAATTGTCATTAGTAACTACAAGTGTTTCACCACCTGTATTACCAATGTCAAGGACGAGTCGTGCAGGATTTCTAGTAAACTCCCTAACCTGATACCTGAAAGTATCATGGTAAACAGGAGTAAGCATAGGAACTCCATATCCCACAATGCTTTACCCGTTTATCTTTTTTGCCATCAAATCCGTGTCTGATTTGTATTTATAGGGCTACGCTTATTTATAACACAGATATTATATAATAGATATACAATTATCTCCATATGCTTAAATCCTGACCGGTATAAATACACACAAAAAAACCGCCAAAGGGAATTCTCCCCCTGACGGTTGGCGATTGCGATATGCAAACTTTGTAATTGTAAACAAACTCGTGTGTAATGAAACAATAATTTATCTCTTCGAGAACTGTGATGCTTTTCTTGCCTTTTTAAGTCCGTATTTCTTTCTCTCTTTCATTCTCGGGTCCCGTGTCAGGTAACCGGCTTTCTTCAATACCGGTTTAAACTCCTCGTCCGCTTTCACCAGCGCCCTTGCAATACCATGCCTTATTGCCCCGGCCTGTCCGGTAAAGCCACCGCCGACAACCTTGCACAATACGTCAAACTTGGATTCCGTGTTGGTCAGCACAAGAGGTTGCTTTACGATAACCTTAAGTGTCTCCAGCCCGAAATAATCATCAAGAGTTCTGTCATTTATCAATATTTTCCCGTCACCGGGCAACAGCCTGACCCTGGCGACCGATTTCTTTCTTCTTCCTGTTCCGTAATACTGTACCTTTGACATATTCATACTCCTCCGTCCGCACTAAACATTGATTTCCAGGATTTCCGGCTTCTGTGCCTGATGGTTGTGCTCCGGGCCCCTGTAAACCTTGAGTTTTCTAAACATTGCGCGTCCCAGGCTGTTATGCGGAAGCATTCCTTTAACGGCAAGCTCAATGACTCTTTCAGGACGCTTCGAAATCATTGACTTGAATTTTACTTCCTTCAACCCACCGGGCCATCCCGGAATGACGCCTGTAAACTTTCTGATCGGGCTTGTTTCCGGTCAGAACGACTTTTTCCGCATTGATTACTATTACATAGTCGCCCGTATCTACGTGAGGCGTATATATAGGCTTGTTCTTTCCCCTCAATATCGCAGCCACTTCACTTGCAAGTCTTCCCAGCGGCTTGCCGGCGGCATCGACTACATACCATTTCCTCCGGATTTCTCCGGCTTTTGCCATATAGGTCTTCATGTGCTATTTTTCCTCCTCAATCGCATTGCTTGTATATTTCAGCCGGCCTTTAACAAAATGCCGGATTAATTGCCCGTTAAGGCACTTTACTATAATAATACAGGGTTAATCAGACTGTCAAGTGCAAATTGCGATAATTTTAATTTATCTCTCCGTTATCTCTCAATTGTTGCCTTATTATGCCCGTATCTCCGCGATAATCGTCCGTCATTTCATTTTTCAAGGTCATCATAATAAACTTCCGCCAGGTAAAGCCCGTGGGCCGGCGCTGTCCTGCCGGCTTTTCTCCTGTCACGGCCGGCAATGATCCCGGGATATCTTTGGGCTTCAGTTTGCCGAACCCGACTTCAACGAGCGTTCCTGCCATAATTCTCACCATGTTGTACAGAAAACCGTTCCCCGTAACGGAAAACCTGATCAGATTGCCTTCAGAACAGCTAAAAACAGGAAATGTCCCAAATGTTTCAATACTGTCAACAGTTGCCTTTGTAACCGTTCTGACCATTGTTTTCCTGTCCCCGCCTGAAGCACTGAAAGCGCTGAAATCATGTGTGCCCGGAAAATACCCGGCTGCTTCCCGCATAGCGTCGATATTGAGCGGATAATAGACGTGGTATGCCCTATGCCTCAAAAGCGCCGGGGGAAAAACAGAATTATAAACCAGGTATATATATTTTTTCCCCTTCGCGCAAAACTGGGAATGGAAATCCGGCGGAACTTCCTGTGAGCTTTTAACCACTATGTCTTCCGGCAGCAGTGTATTGAGGGCAAACGAAAATTTCTCAGCAGGAATGGAAGAGGCGGTAAAAAAATTACACACAAAAGCCAATGCGTGAACGCCGGTATCGGTCCTGCTGGAACCTGTCACACTGCATTTCTCGCCTGTCAGCCTGTAAATTGCGGCAGCAAGCGTATCCTGTACTGTTATTGCGTTAACCTGGCTTTGCCATCCGTGGTAGGCAGTCCCGTCATATTCCAAAACCAGTTTTATATTTCTCATGCCGTTCATTCCCATATCCCTGCACTAAGCCGGCTCCCAGCTAGTTTATCAATCCTGCGATAGCAGTTCCAATCAATGTTCCGTTGTCCACTTTTACAAATTCGCAGTATATGCCTTTTACCTCGTTTGTGTACATCTTGATATAATGATCAAGTTTGCCCCTGAACAGTTTCGATTTGTAGAAAGTGGAGCCGTCCGCCGTTATGCATACGGGTTTGCAGGGGTTATACCCCCTTCCCGCCTTTTCAAGCACCGCGGTTAAACTGAATGCAACAAATTTAGCCATTCTCTCGAAAATGTTATCTGCCAGGTAAAATAACGCCATCCTGTCTTCTTCCAAGGCCCGACTTGTTGCAGCATGCCGCCAGCGTATTGTTTCCATACGGATAAAAAAGAAAGTCGTCCACTTCCCTTGCCTCAAGACCGGAAACATTAGCTATTTCCGATGAAAACACCGTTGAAAATATCCCTTCGGAGCAGGCTTTCTTTATGACCGCGAGGACCAGACCTCCCTGGTATGCGCCCGAGATTGCTTTTTCAAAAGCATATTCTCCCGGGTTTGCAGTTGTGCTGTCAAATTCCAGATCTATCTGTCCCCTTGGCGCTTTGCCATAACCGCCGGACTCCATGTTTATCAGCATCAAACCGTCACTTCCTGCCAGGCCGGGAATTTTCCCGATGTTGCGGCACTTCTCCGCGTAGCATATGTTCGTGCCCGTACCGAGTATGTACCCAATATAGCCGTCAAACTGCCTTCCCGGCGAAGCCGCTTTCCCTGCCAGCAGCGTGGCAACGGTGTCATTTAGCACGATGATGCTCTTTTTATCCCGGCAGCCGAGCTTCTTCAAGGCTTCAAGAAGATTCTTTCCAAGGAGTTCGCCTCCGGCGCCTTTAACCTTTACTTCCTTGGTAAACTTGATAATTTTCCGTCCCTGTCCGGCATGATTTCTGCCGGGTATGAGAAGCAAAAGCTGATTTTGCCGCTTCTATGCAGCACCGGAAGTATGTAGCCGGCCATGGTTTCAAAAAACTCATCCTTAGAAATTTCGCCGTTTGATCCGGGCATGGAATGGAGCCTGAAGTCTTCGATTACCGGCTCGTTATTCTTATTGAAATGTATCACGGCAACCCTGAAATTCGTACCTCCGGCATCGACCGCGATAACGGGTTCCATAAGCGGGATATCCTTGTCCATCCTGATATAAGTCGGGAGCATAAGCAAAGAAGCATGACCGTCAAGCCCTTTTTGCATTTCGTCCATGAATATTTTGCAGTTCTTGTCAAGATCGACGCTTTCGGCATCCATTCCGTATTTTTTCAGGAAACCGTGTACCTTGCTTTTTATCTCAAGCATAATAAACGCCCCCTTATTTACATTTTCCCGGGCATCTCATACCGGGCGCACAAGCTCCTGCGTTTAAGTTGAGATAAGTTTTATATATCGGTATCAGATGCTGGTATAGTTGTCTTCTTTATATGTATTCCAGTATAAGCAGAGAAGCGAAAAAAACTACTGTAACCAATGCTATCTTCAAATCGGCATCGGTAAACTTCAACTGGCGCAATCTTGTCCTTCCCTTGCCTCCCCTGTAACAACGGGCTTCCATGGCTGTCGCCAGTTCTTCGGCCCTGCGGAACGCGCTTACAAATAGCGGCACCAGCACCGGTATAAAACTTTTGGCGCGCTGGACCAGGTTTCCCGTATCAAAGTCGGCCCCCCTTGACGCTTGCGCTTTCATAATCTTATCGGTTTCTTCCAGCAGCGTCGGGATAAACCTCAGCGCAATAGACATCATCATGGCCAGTTCGTGGGTGGGCAGGCCAATTCTTCCAAGAGGCCCGAGCAAACTTTCGATCCCGTCGGTCAGCAAAATCGGCGTTGTGGTAAGGGTCAGCAAAGAACCGCCGACAATGATCATCGCCAGGCGTACGGCTAATTTTAATGCCAATGCCAGCCCTTCGTATGTTATGTATTTAAGCGGAAATATACTCGATATCGGTGTTCCGCCGGTCGTAAAAATGTTGATTGCCGCCGTGAACAAGATTATGAATATCAGAGGCTTCAAACCTCTTAAGGTATATTTTATGGGCACACCGGATACCAGTACGGCTATCAGCGTAAACATCACCATGGCAGTAAACAGCCAGAAGGAGCTTATGAGAAATACCATTACCATAAACGTCATGGTAAATATTATCTTTGTCCTCGGGTCAGCCTTATGAATTATCGAATCGCCCGGTATATACTGGCCGATGGTTATACTGGTATTAATCAATTATTTCACCCCTTGCTTTCAAATGCTTGAGCAGTTCATCCCGGGCGGCAGCCACCGTATAAACCCTGTCATTTATTCCAGGCAGGGTTTTTTTAAGCTCCCTCATAAGGTACGCGACCGGGGGCGCCGACAAACCAATATCTTCAAGCCTTTCAACATCCGCAAAAATTTCGTCCACCGGGCCGTCCATCTCGATTTTTCCCTCGTTTATGACAATTACCCTGTCAACCAGCCTGGCTATATCTTCCATGTTGTGGGATACAAGTATTACCGTTATTCCCATCGACTCATGTATTTCCGTTATAAAACCGAATATCTCGTCCCGCCCCCTGGGATCGAGCCCGGCTGTCGGTTCGTCAAGAACAAGGATGCTCGGTTTCATGGCCAGGACCCCGGCTATGGCAACCCTGCGCTTCTGGCCCCCCGAAAGCTCAAAAGGCGATTTCTCAAGTACGCTTTCGTCCAGGCCGACAACGGCGATAACCTCCATAATAATCCGCCTGATCTCGTCTTCGGGGACGTTCTGCCTCCGCAAACCGAAAGCTATGTCCTTGTACACCGTCTCCTCAAAAAGCTGGTGCTCAGGGTATTGAAACACTATGCCCACATGCCGCCTCAGCTCCTTGAGGTTTTTGCCCGAGGTATCAAGCCCGTTTATAACGACCTTTCCTGAAATCGGCTTCAGCAGGCCGTTGAAATGCTGTATCAACGTGGATTTCCCCGAGCCGGTGTGGCCTATGATGCCCAAAAATTCGCCATCTTCAATTCTAAGGTTTATATTTTTCAGCGCCGTTTTTTCAAACGGTGTTCCCTGCATATAAGTAAATGTCAGGTTTTCTACAACAATCGGCATATCAATCTCCAGGACTCAGCTTTATTTGCGCCGTTGCGCCCGTATGCACGAGTTTTTTGGTTTGCGTTTTTATTATACCTAATGTTTACTATTATAATAGTACTGAAAATAACTTCAAGTTTTTTTTGCATGCCCCCGGCTTTCTGCTACAATAAAGAACGCGGGCAAGAGCCATAAAATATTCCACAATCGCCCGCAGGAAAGGTTAATTGCATGAGCGAGCATTATTTTACCGAAAAACCTGCCAGTGAAATAAAGGAACGCTCCTTTCGGCAGGTAATAAAAAATACCGGGCTTTACCTTACGTCGGTAAGCGGTGTGTTTGCATTCGAGAACAAGGTTGACAGGGCGTCCCGGCTGCTTATCGAAGTTTTCAGCCCTTCCGGGAAAACGGTGCTTGACCTGGGATGCGGTTATGGCGCAATCGGTCTTTTTATAAAAGCCCTTTACCCTGGACAGGCAGTATACCTTTCCGATATTAACGAAAGGGCGGTTGATTACGCCACGATGAATGCGCTGAAAAACCGTCTCGAGGTCAGGACTGTCAAAAGCGACTTGTTTTCATCGCTTGACGGAATGACATTTGACGATATTGTGACCAATCCCCCGATTGCATCCGGAAAAAAGCTTCTCACAAACCTTATCCGCCAGGCATATGACCGGCTGAACCCTGATGGAGCGCTCTGGCTTGTGGCTTACCACAACAAGGGAGGATCAACGCTCAGAACGATAATGGAAAACCGTTTCTCCAATGTCTCTGACGTCGCGAAGAGCGGCGGCATAAGGGTATACAGATCGGTAAAAAGGCAGGGTGTGCCATGCTGAGTTATTAATGTCCTCATCAGGGTTTAAGTTCACTCAGCAGTTGTTGAAGTGCCTCCTCCACCGTGAGTATGTCTGTCGGAAAACTATATCCCGCTTTGTTTAGTTCATGCATAAGTTCTGTCACCTGCGGCACGTCCAGGCCCAGGCTTTTAATTTTCCCGATATCGCTGAACACTTCCCTTGGAGTCCCAAGCATAACCCTTTTGCCGCCGTCAATCACCAATATCCTGTCCGCTTCCACCGCTTCATCCATGTGGTGGGTGATATGTATTATGGTGATACCCTCCTCATTGTTCAGCTTTCTCAAAATGCGCATAACTTCTTTCCTGCCTATGGGGTCCAACATAGCGGTTGCCTCGTCCAGTACGATGCATTTCGGTTTCATGGCCAGTATCCCCGCAATTGCCACCCTCTGTTTCTGACCGCCTGACAGCAAATGCGGCGCATGCTTCTTGTACTCCGACATGCCGATCGTAGCCAGTGCCTCATCGACCCGTTTCCTGATTTCCTTCGGCGGTACTCCCAGGTTCTCAGGGCCAAATGCGACATCTTCCTCCACGACCGTCCCCACTATCTGGTTGTCCGGGTTCTGGAAAACCATACCCGTCAGGCTCCTGATTTTCCAGAGATATTCCCCGTTTAGCGTATCAAATCCATAAACTACAACCGTTCCGCTTGTGGGTAAAAGCAGTGCGTTCATTAATTTGGCCAGCGTCGATTTCCCTGAACCGTTTCTTCCCAGGATAGCAAGAAATTCGCCTTCAACGACCGAAAGCCCGATGTCCTGCAGCGCGATAACATCCGGCCTGGTTTCGCTTCCTGATTTATATATATAGCCTGCCTGGTTTATTTCGATAATGTTTTTGCTTCCCGGCATTTTATCCTACCCGTTTCTTCTTGATAAAATAAAATTAGGGATAAGCGCATATATAACGGCAAATCCCTAGCGTTGTTAACATGTTTTGCAATACTGTCACTTGGTCAATTCAAGGTATACCATCTGCGCGGCATCGCCTCTCCTGGGGCCAAGCTTGTATATCCTGGTATAGCCGCCGTTGACTCCCTTGAATTTTGGCCCGATTTCATCGAAAAGCTTGTCAACTATGTTGATGTACTTGCCATCCTCATCTTTTACCCTGTATATCCATTTCATGGCTCTTCTTCTCGCATTAAGCCTCGACGGATTGTCAACCGTTACCAGTTCGGTCTTTGTCTCCCTTTCAACAACCTCGTATTTCCTGCCGTTTTTTGAAGTGACGGTCTTGGTTATCTTTCTGCCTTTGCTGTCCGTTTTCGCAACGGTTACCTTTATTTGCTTCGACGTCATGTTGCCGTCTTCTTTAGCTGCCATGGCAATAAGCTTTTCAGCGATAGCCTGAACCTCTTTCGCTCTCGCTTCGGTGGTTTCTATCCTGCCCTTATGCATCAAGGCAGTAACAAGGCCTTTCAGCATTGCTTTTCTTTGATCTGCAGTACGTCCAAGTTTCCTATGTGCAGGCATTGTAATTACCTCCCTTACTAATCATTCCTCGCTTTTGGCAAGTGACAATCCCAGTGCATTCAACTTTTGCAGCACTTCTTCCAGGGATTTCCTTCCAAGGTTCCTTACTTTCATCATGTCTTCTTCGGTCTTGTTTGTCAAATCCTCAACAGTGTTGATGCCGGCTCTCTTCAAGCAGTTATACGACCTTACCGACAAATCAAGCTCTTCTATCGTCATTTCGAGAACCTTCTCCTTCTTGGTCTCTTCCTTTTCAACCATGATTTCAGTATGCTTGGCATGATCGGAAAGATCAATGAATAAATTCAAATGCTCGCTTAAAATTTTCGCGCCCAGGCTGATAGCTTCATCCGGCTTGATACTGCCGTTTGTCCATACTTCCAGCGTAAGCTTGTCATAATCCGTAACCTGGCCTACACGCGTATTTTCCACCGTGTAGTTAACCTTTCTTACTGGAGTGTATATGGAATCAATAGGTATTATTCCAATCGGCTGTCCCGGCTGTTTATTCTTTTCCGCCGGTACGTACCCCCTGCTCTTGTTTACCACCATTTCCATGTAGAACCTGGCGTCACCGTTCAAAGTGCAGATATGGAGTTCCGGGTTTAATACCTCTACGTCGGAATCCGCCTTTATATCGCCGGCTGTCACGGCTCCTTCGCCATCGGCGTCTATATAGATTATTTTAGGCTCGTCGCTGTGGAGCTTCAATGACAGGTTCTTTATATTGAGGATAATCTCCGTCAAATCCTCAATTACCCCGGGAACTGTTGAAAACTCATGCAAAACGCCGTCAACCTTTATCGAGGTTACCGCGACGCCCGGCAGCGACGATAAAAGAATCCTCCTGAGAGAATTCCCAAGCGTTATGCCATAACCTCTTTCCAGGGGTTCAACGACAAATTTGCCATAAGTATTATCATCTGCAGACTCTACGCATTCAATTTTCGGTTTTTCTATTTCAATCAACAAAAACCCTCCCTTAATTTACAATATCGTTGTTTATCATGAGGGCAACTCCTTGCTGCTAAACAATGCATTACTTCGAGTACAACTCGACAATAAGGTGTTCCTTGATCGGCAAATCAATATCTTCTCTTTCAGGCAATGTGACTACTTTTCCGGTAAGGTTTTCAGCGTCGAACTCCAACCACTTCGGAATCACCTTGCCTCCTGCTATATCAATAATAGACTTCAGTTTATCGGAGTTCCTGAACTTTTCTCTTACCCCGAGAATATCGCCGGGTTTCAAAAGCAAGGAAGGTATATCGACCTTTTTCCCGTTAACCGTAAAGTGACCATGCCTGACAAGCTGTCTTGCCTCTGGTCTTGATGTAGCCAGTCCCAGCCTGTATACTACATTGTCAAGCCTGCTTTCAAGAATCTGCAGAAGGTTTTCGCCTGTTACTCCTTTTTTCTTAACCGCCATCTCGAAATAACCTCTGAACTGTTTTTCGAGAATTCCATAAAATCGTCTTGCTTTTTGTTTCTCACGCAATTGCAGGCCATACTCGGACATTTTCTTTCTCTGTTGTCCGTGCTGCCCCGGAGCATAGGCTCTTCTCACAACGGAACACTTGTTTGTATAGCACCTTTCTCCTTTCAGGAAAAGCTTTTCGCCTTCTCTGCGGCAAAGCCTGCAAGACGCATCCGTATACCTTGCCATCTATTCTAGCACCTCCATATTACACTCTTCTTCTTTTAGGCGGCCTGCATCCGTTATGCGGTATAGGCGTAACGTCCTTGATAAGACTCACGTCAAGACCGGCTGCCTGCAAAGCTCTTATTGCGGCTTCCCTGCCTGATCCGGGTCCTTTAACATAAACCTCCACGGTCTTTAGGCCATGTTCCATCGCAGCTTTCGACGCAGCTTCAGCAGCCATCTGCGCCGCAAACGGCGTACTTTTCCTGGAACCCCTGAATCCCAATCCTCCCGCGCTTGCCCATGAAATAGCATTTCCCGCGGTGTCGGTAATTGTCACTATTGTATTATTAAACGTTGAACGGATATGCGCAGCACCACGTTCAATATTCTTGCGTTCTCTTCTTTTCCTGGTTCTTCTCGTAGTTTTCGCGGCCATTCGATTACCAACCTCCTTTATGACTTCTTCCTATGAACGCCTACTGTTCTCTTCGGACCTTTCCTTGTCCTGGCGTTCGTTTTCGTCCTCTGGCCCCTGACAGGCAAACCCTGCCTGTGTCTTCTGCCTCTGTAGCAGCCTATTTCAATCAGCCTTTTAATATCAAGAGAAACATCTCTCCTAAGATCGCCTTCCACTTTGTATTCCTTGTCAATGATTTCCCTAAGCCTGCTGATCTCGTCGTCCGTCAGATCCCTAACCCTTGTATCCGGGTTAATGGCGGTCTTTTTTAAAATCTCCTTGGCTTTGCTCCTTCCCAGGCCAAAAATATATGTCAATCCTATTTCCACACGTTTTTCCCTGGGCAGGTCTACTCCAGCAATACGTGCCATCTTGTCAAACACCTCCAAAAAATTCCAAACCTTAAAATATGCCGTTCTTCATCAAAACCGGGATGTTTCCTGGCGATAAACCGCACCGGGAGCACTCCCACTTCCTCTATCTATTAACACCCGGATCATGCCGGAATATCCCGGACATGCAGCCGCTCCAGGGTGATAAATTTCAAACCGGAGAAAGATGGTTGATAATTGATTCTGACTGCAAATCAAGCTGAAATTATATCATATTCTTTTAAACAAAACAAGGTTTTTTTGCAGCCGGGGAAATTATCAACCATTGCCCTAGTCAACCCTGCTTCTGTTTATGCTTGGGGTTTTCGCATATTACCCTTACTCTGCCTTTTCTTTTGATTATCTTGCATTTTTCACACATTGCTTTTACAGATGGTTTTACTTTCATCTCCCGAACCCTCCTTGAGTATCGTTCCTTGTTGCACTCTGCTTTACTTCGCTCTCCATGTGATTCTGCCACGGGTAAGGTCATACGGTGACAATTCCAGTGTCACCCTGTCTCCCGGCAAAATCCTGATAAAATTCATCCTCAGCTTGCCTGAAATGTGGGCAAGCACCTTGTGTCCGTTTTCCAGTTCCACCTGAAACATCGCATTTGGCAATGCCTCTACGATTCTTCCTTCAACCTCGATTACGTCGTCTTTCGACAAAACTCAAACCCTCCTTTTTAAAAATCCAGATCAGCCAGCGCTTTTCTTATTTCGGCATTTGTTATCTTTGCGCCGCTTTTTAGTTTTTCCTCGATGCCAAAAGCCCTTTCGTCCGTGATATTTAAATGCTTGACTTTTTTTCTTTTTGGTTTTTCAATCTTTCGCAAGTCTCCGTCGGCTATTTCCACAAAAAAGTCGTCAACCACTTTTACTACAACGAACCTTCTTCCCGCATCTCTTCCTGCCCGAGAAACAACTACCTGGCCTAAAGATATGCCCAATCAATCCTCACCTCTGAGCTTTGTCATAATTAACGGCTCATCGTCGGTTATGGCAATAGTATTTTCATAATGTGCCGATAATTTGCCGTCTGCTGTAACCACAGTCCATTTGTCATTAAGTATTTTTATATAATGCTCTCCCTGGTTTACCATTGGTTCGATTGCCAGCGTCATACCCGGCTCAAGCCTGGGGCCCCTCCCGCGGGTGACGAAGTTCGGCACCTGCGGAGATTCCCACATTTCCCTGCCTATGCCATGGCCCACAAAATCCCGGACAACTGAGAATCCTTGGCTTTCGACATATTGTTGCACAGCCCTGGATATATCCACAATACGGTTTCCTTTAATCGCGTATTTTATTCCTTCATAAAAACTTTGCTCCGTCGCCCGGATCAGCCTCATCGCTTCCTCTGAAACATTACCTACCGGGAATGTTCTTGCCGCATCACTGCAAAACCCGTCAAAACTGACTCCTATGTCGACACTAATAATATCTCCATCTTTTAACTGTCTTAAACCCGGTATCCCGTGTATCACCTCGTCATTGACAGAAGCGCATATCGTCCCGGGAAAATCAATCCCGCCTTCTATTGCACAAGGTACACCTTTGAACAGCGGCAGCGCTTTTTGACTGAGGACATACTTTTCCGCGATACGGTCCAGTTCCCCCGTCGTCACGCCAGGTTTTACGGCCTCTTCCACCAATTTAAGCGCGGTTGCTGTTATCTCACCCGCTCTTCTCATTAATTCCAGTTCCGACTTTGATTTAATATATATCATTCTTTTATTCCCAATGCCCTAAATACTTCCGCCGTTGTATCAGATATCCGGTCCCTTCCGCTTACATCAGCTAATATGCCCTTCTCCCTGTAATAATTTATAAGGGGTTCGGTCTGGGCATGATACGTGTTCAACCTGTTGACGACAGTATGTTCACGGTCGTCTTCCCTCTGGATCAGCCTGGCGCCGCAATTATCGCATATGTTCTCTCGTGACGGGGGATTGCTTTCAACATGATAGGTCGCATTGCACTCAGGGCATACCCTTCTGCCGGACAACCTCTTAATAATTACTTCGTCCGCTACTTCCAGGTTCAGAACATAATCCAGTCCCTGTCCCATATCTTTCAGCATGCGGTCCAGGCTTTCCGCCTGCGAAATCGTGCGCGGAAAACCGTCCAGTATGAACCCGTCTCTTGCGTCATCCTGCTGGATTCTGTCCTTGACTATTCCTATGGTGACTTCGTCGGGTACAAGGGCACCGCTGTCTATATACTTCTTTGCCATCAATCCCAGCTCAGTCCCGTTCTTTATATTGCTCCTGAATATATCACCGGTTGATATATGAGGAATATTAAGTTTCTGTGAAAGTACAACAGCCTGTGAGCCCTTGCCCGCACCGGGCGCTCCTAACAGTACCAGTCTCATCTTCTACCTCGCATAAGACATATTTTATTCCAGGAAGCCTTTATAGTGCCTCATAAGCATTTGCGCTTCAATTGCCTGGACAGTGTCCAGAGCTACACCCACAAGAATAAGAACGGTCGTGCCTCCAAACCATATTCCCGGTATTTTCGTTACATTTCCCATTATAATGGGAGCAATCGTAATTATCGCAAGGAAAAACCCACCAAACCACGTTATCCTGTTAAGAACCCTGGAAATATAGTCGGACGTTGCTTTCCCGGGCCTGTAACCGGGTATGAAACCGCCGTTCTTTTTCAGGTTGTTTGCGATCTCCACCGGGTTGAACTGCACAATCGAGTAAAAGAACGTAAAGAATATAATCAGGATCGCATAAACCACTACATACAGCGGGCTTTTCTCAGGATTTTTAAAAAGTCTTACAAACCAGTTGTCCACGTTTGCAAAGAACATCGTAACAATCGTTGAAGGAAACATCATAAGCGACATTGCAAATATTATCGGGATAACTCCCGCCAGGTTGACTTTTATCGGCAAATGCGTGCTTTGGCCCCCGTACATTTTCCTTCCCACAACGCGCTTGGCATATTGTACGGGTATCCTTCTTTCCGCCTGCTGCACCCATATGACTCCCGCGATAACAATCACAAACATTATCAATATCCCGATTATCACGAGTATTCCCAAGATACCTGAACCGAAATTGCCGGCCATGTAGTTGAGGTAAAGTCCTCTCGCTCCATTCGGCGCCCGCGAAACAATACCGGCAAATATTATCATCGATATTCCATTGCCGATACCGTGTTCGGTAATCTGTTCGCCAAGCCACATAAGGAACGCAGTACCTGCCGTAAACGTAAGCGTTATTATGAGGAAACTCCAGACGCTCCCGCCGTCGATAACGCCGTTGCGTCCGCGAATAGTAATATAAAGCGCAACAGACTGAATAAAGCCAAGAATCACCGTGCCATACCTGACATACTGCTGCAGTATCTTCCTGCCTTCATCGCCCTCCTTCTGCAGTCTTTCAAGCGCAGGAATCGCTATGGTCAGAAGTTGCATAATAATGGACGAATTGATATACGGCGTAATACTCAATGCAAAAACCGACGCCAGTTTGAACGCTCCTCCTGATACGATATCAAGGAATCCTCCGAGTGAACCGGCCTGGTCGATCAACTCGGAAAATGCTTTTGCATCAAGACCCGGGTTTGGTATGAAAGCGCCGATCCTATATATTATCATCATAACGATTGTAAATAGGATCTTCTTACGCAAATCCGTTATTTTCCACGCATTACGCAGGGTCTCGATCATTCCGCCCATATTATACCACCTCTACCTTTCCTCCCGCAGCCTCAATCTTTTCCGAAGCTGTCTTGGTGAATCTCGCGGCCTGGACAGTAAGCTTCTTCGTAAGCTCGCCGTTGCCCAGGACAGCTACCCCGTCATACAACTTTTTTGTAATTCCAGCTTTCTTAAGAAGCTCACCGTTTACCACGGTTCCATCTTCAAATATATTCAAATCCGAAACATTAACCTCGGCATATACCTTGGCAAATCTCTTGTTATTGAAACCTCTCTTGGGTATCCTCCTGTAGAGAGGCATCTGGCCGCCTTCGAAACCGGGCCTGACTCCGCCGCCAGCACGCGCGTTCTGGCCCTTATGCCCGCGTCCCGCGGTTTTGCCTTTGCCCGAACCCGGTCCCCTTCCTTTCCTGACCGGAGCCTTTCTTGTGCCGGGTACCGGCTGCAATTCATGTATTTTCAAAAGACTACACCTCCCCTATACTTCTTCTACGGATACCAAGTGAGAGACTGTTTTGATCATGCCCCTGATCTGAGGAGTGTCGTTATGTTCCACGGAACTTCCGATTTTTCTCAAGCCAAGAGCTCTTACAGTCGCTTTCTGGTTTTCCTGGCATTTATTCGTGCTTCTTACAAGAGTTATCTTCAGTTTTGCCATCGCAGCATCCCTCCTAACCCAATACCTCTTCCATGGTTTTCCCGCGAAGCTTCGCGACTTCCTCGGCTGTTTTAAGCTGCGAAAGAGCTCGCATCGTCGCGTTTACCACGTTAATAGGGTTGTTGGATCCAAGCGATTTGGTCCTTATGTCACGTACGCCGGCAAGTTCAAGGACCGCCCTTACGGGTCCGCCGGCAATAACGCCGGTACCGGGGCCCGCCGGTTTTAACAGCACTTTTCCGGCGCCGAATTCGCCTATTACTTCATGCGGGATAGTCGTATCTACAAGAGGTACCTTTATCAGGTTCTTCTTTGCGTTGTCTATTCCTTTCCTAATGGCATCAGGTATTTCCGCGGCTTTCCCGAGTCCGCTCCCGACATAGCCATTTTCGTCCCCGACTACAACAAGAGCGCTGAAACGGAAATTCCTTCCGCCCTTTACCACCTTAGTAACACGTCCTATTTTAACAACCTTCTCTTTCAGGTCCAATGTTCCAGCATCAATACGCTGCAATTTCCATCCCTCCTATTCCTAAAACTCAAGCCCGGCTTCTCTGGCACCCTCGGCAAGTTCAAGAACCCTGCCGTGGTAGAGATAACCGCTCCTGTCAAACACAACCTGCTTGATGCCCTTTTCAAGCGCCCTCTGGCCGACCAACCTGCCGACTTCCCTGGCTGCTTCCTTGTTGCCGCCGTACGCAAACTTGCTTTTGACAGCTTCATCAAGCGAGGAGGCCGAAACAAGCGTATTGCCTGTTGTGTCGTCTATAACCTGTGCGTATATATTCTTTAAGCTCCTGAAAACACTGAGTCTTGGACGCTCGGGAGTACCCCGAATTTTTTTGCGGACTCTTACATGTTTTCTTCGCCTGATTTCATTTCTTATAGGCTTCTTTATCATACCTTCAGCTCCCTCCTGCTACTAACTGCTTTTTGCGCCGGCTTTGCCTTCCTTGCGCCTAATTATCTCAGTCTCGTACTTAATACCCTTGCCTTTATAGACTTCAGGCTTTCTCTTTGCCCTTATCTTTGCGGCCACCTCACCAACAACCTGCTTGTCGCAGCCTTTAACTATGATCTTGTTGGGGGCGGGAACATCAATAGTGATACCATCGGGCTCTTCCATTTCTACCGGGTGGGAATAACCGATATTAAGCACCAGTTTCTTTCCCTGTTTCTGTGCCCTGAAACCAACTCCGTTGATTTCAAGCGCTTTTTCAAAGCCGTTTGTAACGCCTTCCACCATGTTGTAGACCAGGCTTCTCGTCAATCCGTGGAGGGATTTGTGGCTTTTTTCGTCTGAAGGCCGGTTTACCAGTATTGTCGTACCTTCTTTCTTAATTATCATATCCTTGTGAAGTTCTTTTGTCAAAACGCCTTTAGGTCCTTTTACGGTGACAATGTTTCCATTTATGTCAACACTTACACCGGCGGGTATTTCAATAGGCTTCTTACCTATCCTCGACATGTCAAGTTCCTCCTGTTCTTGAAATTATGAGCATCTGCGGCTCTTTTCAGAAATATTGGCGGTAATCGACATTACCATATAAAAGCAAGCACTTCCCCGCCTACACCCTCTGCCCGTGCTTTCTTATCAGTCATGACGCCTTTGGATGTGGAAATGATGGCAACACCCAGTCCGCCGAGAACCTTGGGCAGCTCATCCTTGTTTACGTAAACCCTGAGACCGGGTTTGCTGATCCTCTTGATGCCTGAAATCACATTCTGCTTATTCCCTGTGTATTTCAAGGTAATCCTTATTATCCCCTGCTTATTATCATCTATAAATTCAACTTTCTTAACATAGCCCTCGTCCATCAATATGCGGGCAATATCTTTTTTAATATTGGAAGCCGGGATGTCGACGGTTTCATGCTTTGCAGAACCGGCATTCCTGATCCTTGTCAGCATATCAGCGATAGCATCTGTAATTTGCATTTGGTAACCTCCTTCCAATATTTTTTACCAGCTTGCCTTCTTAACGCCTGGTATTTGCCCTTTATAAGCAAGGGACCTGAAACACAAGCGGCATACCCCGAATTTTCTGATATATGCACGGGGCCGGCCGCAAAGCCTGCACCTGTTATAAGCCCTGGTGCTGTATTTTGGCTTCCTTTGCTGCTTAATTATCAATGACCTTTTTGCCACGCTTATCCTCCTTCCGAATCCTTTTGAACCGTGGACATTCTACCCCATTCATGCCTGCCTGAACGGCATTCCCAGGAGCTTGAGGAGCTCCCTGGCTTCCTCGTCCGTTTTGGCCGTCGTGACGAAAACGATATCCATTCCCCTTGCCTTATCTACCTTGTCATAATCTATTTCAGGAAATATCAGCTGATCCCTTACGCCCAGCGTATAGTTGCCCCTGCCGTCAAAAGAATTTGCCGATACCCCCCTGAAGTCCCTTACGCGTGGAAGGGCCGCATTAAACAGTTTATCAACGAAATGGTACATCCTGCCGCCGCGCAGGGTCACCTTGCAGCCTACGCTCATTCCCTGCCTCAGCTTAAAGTTTGCGATGGACTTCTTTGCTTTCGTTACAACAGGCCTTTGCCCTGTAATGGCAGCCAAGTCGTTCACTGCGGCATCCATGGCCTTCGGGTTATCCTTGGCCTCTCCTACTCCCATGTTTAGTACAACCTTTTCCAGCCTGGGTATCTGCATGGGGCTTTTATATTTAAACTTTTCCTGCATTGCCGGAATTACTTCATTGATATATTTCTCTTTAAGTCTGGTCATTAAACCTTAACCTCCTTTCAGGAAGAATAGCCTATTCTGCTTTTGATTCTTTCAGAGTGTCTATGATCTCTCCGCATCTTTTGCAAACGCGATTCTTCTGACCGTCTTCAAGCACTACGCGTGATATTTTCGTAGGTGCCTTGCACTTCCCGCAAACCAGCATTACTTTTGAACTGCTGATGGGGGATTCCTGGTGTATAATACCGCCCTCCTGGTTTCGTCCTCTTGGTTTTTTATGCTTAGTGTTTATATTTACACCTTCGACAATCACCTTCATCTCATCGGGAATTACGTCAAGCACCTTTCCTTTTTTCCCTTTATCCTTGCCTGAAAGAATGTATACCGTATCTCCCGTTTTTACATGCACTTTTCTCGCCAATTCAAGCCGCCTCCTCCCTTATAAAACTTCCGGCGCAAGCGAGAGGATCTTCATATACTCCTTTTCTCTCAACTCTCTCGCAACAGGGCCAAATATTCGTGTTCCCCTGGGGTTTTTATCTTCCTTGATAATAACCGCAGCGTTTTCGTCAAACTTGATATATGAACCATCGGGCCTTCTTACGCCTTTCTTGGAACGCACGATGACACATCTTACTATCTCGCCTTTTTTAACAACTCCACCGGGTGTTGCATTTTTAACCGTAGCGACAACCACGTCGCCTATGTTGGCATATTTTCTCCGGGAACCGCCTAAAACCTTGATGCACATCATTTCTTTGGCCCCGGTATTATCCGCTGATTTTAGCATGGACTGGACCTGTATCATAAACCAGTACCTCCTTCCATTTACTATAAGCATTTGCCTCTAGCGAGCCTTTTCAATGATCTCGACAAGCCTCCACCTTTTTTCCTTGCTAAGCGGGCGAGTCTCCATCACCTTTACTTTATCGCCGACAGCGCATTCATTTTTTTCATCATGAGCTTTCAGCTTATAAGTCCTTTTAATGATTTTCTTGTACAAAGGGTGTTTTACGCTTGTTTCTATCGCAACGACAATTGTCTTGTCCATTTTGTCGCTGACCACTTTGCCTATCCTGGCTTTTCCTCAACGCTCTTTCTGCCAAGAAGGATACCTCCTTTCACCAATCCTTTTCAAGCCTGTATTCCCTTAATCTCTCTCTCTCTCATTACTGTTTTAACCCTGGCGATCGATCTCTTAACATCCTTCAGCTTCATCGGATTCTCAAGCTGGTTCGTAACAAGCTGGAAACGCAGCTTGAACAATTCCGACTTGAGTTCGCCCAGTTCCTTCTGAAGCTCTTCCTGCGTTTTATCCCTCAATTCACTGGCTTTCATTCGAGTCACCACCCATTTCATTGTTGCGGGCTATAAACTTGCATTTTATCGGAAGCTTGTGCATAGCCAGCCTCATAGCTTCTCTTGCCGTCTCTTCCGATACTCCCGCAATTTCAAATAATACTCTGCCGGGTTTAACAACCGCAACCCAGTATTCAGGCGAACCTTTGCCGCTGCCCATGCGTGTCTCGGCAGGTTTCTTCGTAACCGGCTTGTCAGGGAATATTTTGATCCAAACCTGGCCGCCCCTCTTTATAAAACGGGTCATTGCAATCCTGGCTGCTTCAATCTGGTTGCTTGTGACCCATCCGGGTTCACGCGCCTGCAAGCCATATTGACCGTATGCCAGGAAATTTCCCCTGGAAGCGATACCTTTCATTCTTCCCCTGTGCACTCTTCTGCGTTTTACCCTTTTCGGCATTAACATTATTGGTCGCCCCCTTCCGCTTTCTTTTCCTTCTTGGCGGCGGGCAGCACTTCGCCTTTATATATCCAGGTCTTTACACCGATTTTTCCGTAAGTCGTGTTTGCTTCGGCAAAACCATAGTCTATATCAGCTCTTAAAGTTTGAAGCGGTATGGTGCCTTCATGGTAGTGCTCCGTCCTTGCAATCTCGGCTCCGCCAAGCCTGCCGGAAACAGATGTTTTTATACCCTTTGCGCCAAGTTTCATTGCCCTTGACATTGCCTGCTTCATTGCCCTTCTGAACGAAATCCTCTTTTCAAGCTGTGCGGCAATATTCTCTGCTACCAGATGCGCATCTATCTCGGGCGTCTTTATTTCCGTAATATTAACAAGGACGCCCTTGCCCGTAAGGTTCTCAAGTCTCCTTTCGGAGCTCCTCAATGCCGGCTCCTCCCTTGCCTATAACCAAACCGGGCTTGGCCGTATGAACATTGACCTTTACCTTGTTTGCCGCCCTTTCGATTTCTATTCTTGATATGCCTGCAGTATACAATTTATCTTTTATATGCTTCCTGATTTTATTGTCTTCAACCAACAAATCGCCGAAGTTTTTGTCGCTGGCATACCACTTGGTATCCCAGTCCTTTATTATTCCTACTCTCAATCCATGTGGGTTTACCTTTCTGGCCCATCATCAAACCTCCTTCTGAACGTACTCCCGGCATCTTGTGCCGGTCGGCCCGCTACCCGCTGCTACTTGACGGCTTGCCTCTCTTTTAATACCACCGTAATATGGCTGGTCCTCTTCCTGATCCTGTTTGCCCTGCCCCTTGCCCTAGGCATTATCCTTTTGAGCGTAGGACCTTGTGTGGCATATGCCTCGGCTACGACAAGCTCGTCTCTGTTGAGAGTCTTGTTCGGATCATTTGTAGCATTGGCCTCAGCCGATTTCAGAAGCTTGTATATCAATTCGGAAGCGGCCTTGGGTGTATATCGGACTATTCCATATGCCTCATCTATATGTTTGCCTTTTATAAGATCAAGTACAATTTTTACCTTCCTGGAAGATATCCTCGCATACCTGAGCTGCGCCCTGCCTTCGTCTTTACCGATTCCGAGCGCCTTTTTCTCCTTTTTGGTAAGTAATGCGGGTTTACGGCATCGTCTCACCGTCCTGCCATATTCATCCAGGATCTGATCCTTTTCCTTAAGAAGCTCTTCTTTTGATCTAACCTTCTTTTCCAACTGGTAATCCTCCTTTCGGCATTAAGCCTGTTACTGCGCAATTTACCTGTCTGTCAACTGCTTCTGGCCGGCTCTTACTTGAGCGCAGTGGATCTTTCCGTGTGATGGCCATGTCCCCTGAATGTCCTGGTCGGCGCGAATTCCCCAAGCTTATGCCCTACCATGTCCTCCGTTATATATACAGGTACATGTTTCCTGCCGTCATGTATCGCAATAGTATGCCCACCATCTGGGGGTATATTGTTGACGCTCTTGACCAGCTTTTTATAACCTTTTTCTCGTTTGTCTTGTTCATATCCTCGATTTTCTTGAGGAGCTTTAAATCAACATATGGTCCCTTCTTTAGCGATCTGCCCATTTGATGCCAGTCCTCCTTTCCTTGCATCGGTTACTCAACGCGTATTATTTCTCATTCCTTCTCTTGATTATGAACTTATCGGATTTTTTCTTTTTCTTCCTTGTCTTGTAACCAAGCGTAGGTTTGCCCCATGGAGTAACCGGGCTCGGCATTCCTATGGGAGATCTGCCTTCGCCGCCGCCGTGAGGATGATCCACCGGATTCATCGCGACTCCGCGCACCGATGGCCTGATTCCCATCCATCTCTTTCTGCCGGCCTTGCCGATAGTAATATTCTCGTGTTCAACATTGCCTACCTGGCCGATGGTCGCTTTGCACAATATGTTTATCATCCTTACTTCACCCGACGGAAGCCTTACCTGCGCGTAATCGCCCTCCTTTGCCATAAGCTGGGCGGCATTTCCCGCAGACCTGACAAGCTGTCCGCCTTTGCCGGGCTTAAGCTCTATATTGTGAATCATTGTACCTACCGGTATATTGACCAGCGGAAGCGTATTGCCCGGCTTAATATCCGCGTCGGCGCCCGATTCGACAATATCCCCGACATTCAATCCTACAGGCGCCAGTATATACCTCTTTTCTCCGTCCACGTAATATAGAAGCGCGATATTCGCTGTTCTGTTCGGATCGTATTCTATAGCGGCCACTCTTCGCCTTTATGCCGTCCTTGTTCCTTTTAAAATCTATTATCCTGTATTTGCGTTTTGTTCCGCCGCCCCTGTGGCGTACGGTAATCCTGCCGTATGCATTTCTTCCGCCGGTCTTCTTTAATGTCTTTACAAGAGATTTCTCCGGTTTCGACTTGGTGATTTCCTCAAATGTGGAAACCGTCATAAACCTCCTGGCGGGAGAAGTAGGACTAAATTTTTTCACTGCCATTTCTTCTCACTCCTTATTTCAAAAACTCGCACACCATTTTCAGTCATTGCCCCGGACATGGTTCCGCTTCACGCTGAACCGTGTCCTGCCTTATTGCGTTACGCCGTACTCCTCTATACTTGTTTTATACTTCCTTGTATTGGCTACTTCCTTGCCGCCTTTTTCAAGGTAGGTTTCCGGCTTGGGATCCAGGTCGATTTTAATGACTGCCTTTTTCCAGTTCGGCCTGGGGCCGACGTGGACTCCCATCCTCTTTAGCTTTCCTTTATAATTCATTGTATTTACTTCCAGCACCTTTACCTGAAAAAGCTTTTCAGCAGCCTGTTTGATTTCAACCTTTGTCGCCTTGCCGTCAACAACGAAGGTGTATTTACCGTTTGCCACTTCAAAATTGCTTTTTTCCGTTATATAAGGCCTTATAATAATGTCTTCGGGACTTTTCACCTTGCATACACCTCCTCGACTTTTTCAACCGCGTCTTTGGTGATGATAAATTTATCATGTTTCAGAATATCAAATACATTAATGGTATTTACAAGCGCCGTCTTCACGCCCGGAATATTTCTTGCCGACTTTTCGACATTTTCATTTTTCCCGTCAAGAACTATCAATGCGCTTTTATCTACTTTTAATGAGTTCAATACGCCTACCATTTGTTTAGTTTTGATATTGTCAAAATTCAACTGGTCCAGAACAAGAATTTCATTATCGGCAACCTTGGATGAAAGCGCCGATTTCAGCGCAAGCTTTTTAAGTTTTTTAGGCAGCGTATATGAATAATCTCCTGGGCTTGGGTCCAAACACTATACCACCCTTAACCCACTGGGCGGAACGGATGCTGCCATGTCTCGCCCTGCCCGTGCCTTTTTGTCTCCAAGGCTTCGCACCGCCGCCCCTGACCTCGCTTCTGGTCTTGGTGGAATGCGTACCCTGCCTTTTGTTTGCTAATTGGTTTTGTACGGCGATATGCATAGCATTCTTATTGACATCTATTCCGAAAATTTCGTCATTTAATTCAATCTGCCCGACTGTCTCGCCTTTCATGTTGTACACATCAACCTTTGGCATAATCGATTCTCCTCCCATCCTAATTACCTGCCGGATTTGACGGTTTCTCTTCACGACGATAAGACCGCCCCTCGGTCCGGGGACTGCCCCTTTGACCAGCAGCAGGTTCCTTTCGCTATCAACCTTGACAACATCCAGGTTTTGAACAGTAACCTTATCCGCTCCCATATGACCCGGCAACTTCTTTCCCTTAAAAACTCTGCCCGGGCTGGATCCGGCGCCCATTGAACCAACTCTCCTGTGATACATTGATCCGTGGGTTTCCGCTCCGATTTTTTGCCCATGCCTTTTAATGACTCCCTGGTAGCCTTTACCCTTGGAAATGCCGCTAACATCGACCCTGTCCCCGGCGCTGAACATATCCGCAACCTTGATATCCTGCCCGACTCTCGTACTTGTCGATGTTTTCCGTTCTGAATTCCCTGAGATGCCTTCTTGGAGCTACCTTGATTTTCGCAAACAAACCCTTCTCCGGCCGATTAAGCTTCTTCTCCGGGAATTCCTCAAAACCCAGCCTTATAGCCTTATAACCGTCATTTTCATATGTCTTTTTCTGGACAACGGCGCATGGACCCGCTTGAATAACGGTTACGGGTATTACAAGTCCGTTTTCATCAAATAATTGCGTCATACCAATTTTCTTGCCAAGAATAAACTTGTTCATTTACTTACCTCCTAAATATCATTGGTTCACAATACCTTGCGAACATGATCTCCCATCCGGCCGCAAACGACAAAACCAACTGCGGGCCTGCCGGACTTCTTACAGCTTGATTTCAATGTCAACACCGGCCGGCAAATCAAGCCTCATTAACGCGTCGACCGTTTTCGGCGTCGGCATCAGTATATCTATCAGCCTCTTATGAGTTCTCATTTCAAATTGCTCCCGCGCATCTTTATACTTGTGAGGCGCCCTCAGTATTGTCACGATCTCCTTGTGTGTCGGAAGCGGCACCGGCCCTGAAACTTGAGCACCGGTCCTCTTTGCCGTATCAACAATTTTCTCGGCCGACTGGTCAAGTACCTGGTGATCAAATGCTTTCAGCCTGATTCTGATTTTTTGGTTGTTTGCCATACAATAACCTCCTGTCATGTGTCAGGGCGCTCTTTCCGAACAAGCGGCATCACCTTGCGCCTGTCCGGGGCCTGGCACCCCGTCGTGATTACGTACAACAAGCATTTTACCTGTACACTATGCCGGGTGTTTCCTGTTTGGCTGCTTTAAAAACCCAGGCTGTTTACACGGCCTTTCGGCCTGTAAAACCTGGGCTGTACTTTACAAACAAACACATTTCTGTGCTCTTGCAAAATGTACAGTGACTTGTCGCCCGGTTTCATGAATCGGACATTCTCCACGAAAGTTCCCTATTTCAAAGAATAGCAATCTTTCGCATCATCGTATGCCATGTCACAGCAAGTGATATTTTACTACAAGGAAAAGAACAATGCAAGTACCAAAATGAATTTTTTACAGTCTTTTTTATAATTGCACAATCCGGTATGGCGAGCCGGCTCATTAACAGTGTACATAAATATGCTGTGTTTTCCGGAAATCTTGACCCGGTATACCTTTTTCTATTATATTAATATGGAACGGTCAGGCAAAGCGCCAAGGCACTTGTTTTCATTTGTTTAAAAACGGGAAGGGGGACATTATCGTGGGCTTAAGGGAAGATGCAAATAAGATAATAGAAGCCGCTATCAATGCCGCACTACCTCATAACGCAGTTAAAAAAGCATTGCAAAGCGAAGACTTTTCCCTGCCGGGCGGAAAACTGTTGCTGGTGGCCATAGGCAAAGCGGCATGGTCCATGGCAAAGGCTTCGTGCGAAATCCTTGACGACAGGATAAACGATGGAGTGGTGATTACAAAATATGGCCATTCCCAGGGAAATTTGCCAAATGTTCGCATCTTTGAAGCAGGCCATCCCATACCCGACTCAAACTCATTTTCTGCGACAGAAGAAGCGATAAAGATGGTTTCAGGATTAAGCCCCGATGATAAGGTCTTGTTTCTTATTTCCGGAGGCGGCTCAGCTTTGTTTGAGAAGCCCCTGATTCCCGGAAACATGCTTGAAGAGCTGACAAAAAAGCTTCTTGCCTCCGGCGCGGATATCGTGGAGATAAATACAATCCGCAAGCGCCTGTCGGCGGTCAAAGGCGGAAAGTTCGCAAAGCTTTGCGAACCGGCGCAGGTATTCTCCATAGTACTGTCTGATATTATCGGCGATCCGCTGGACATGATAGCCTCAGGACCTGCTTACCCCGATACGTCCACATCGCAGCAAGCACTTGATATAATAAAGAAATATGCAATCGAAGTGCCTGAAGAAGTCAAGGAGTTGCTCGGCAGAGAAACCCCTTCTTCATTGACAAATGTAAAAACAAAAGTTACAGGAAGCGTCACCCAGCTTTGCACAGCAGCGGAAAAAACCTGCAAAGAACTCGGTTATGAACCGGTTATACTAACAGCAAGCCTCAGGTGCCAGGCACGGGAAGCGGGAAGTTTTCTTGCTTCCATCGCACAGTACTATAATTCATCGGAAAAGTCGCTCGCTTTCATAGCGGGCGGTGAAACTGTCGTGCAACTGAAAGGCAAGGGAAAAGGAGGCAGAAACCAGGAGCTGGCTCTTGCCGCTGCGGACGGAATATCCGGCCTTAAGGATGTAGCCGTATTTTCAATAGGCTCAGACGGAACAGACGGCCCGACAGACGCGGCGGGAGGTTATGTGGATACAAATACAAAAAAAATACTTGCCGATAAAGGTATAAGTATATTCGATACACTGGAAAACAACGATGCCTATAATGCCCTTAAGGCATGCAACGGGCTTATTATAACAGGCCCTACAGGCACCAATGTTAACGATATCTCGGTAGTGCTTATTAAAAGATAAGACGTGCTTATGGACAACATTCTGATGGGTTATTTGCGTTTAAAAAAGAAATATAACGGCGTTATCGCCGTTATTCTCTTACCCTGCCTTTTCGTTTTGGTTCTTCCTCGTAGTATTGCACGGGTTCACTGCTGTAACCGGTGCCATACGCAGCTTTTTCCTGGCCCTGGCACATCAATTTTTCCAACTCAAGCTGGTTCCTTGCCCTGATTTCTTCCGCCCTGACCATGGCATCCGCCTTTATCTGTTCTTTTTTCAGCTTATACTTCGAAATCGCATCCGCCAAAATTGCGGTTATTGTTATTACAAAACCTACGCCGATGGCAAATACCGGTATGAAATACGTGCTTATATTCATATAGTCACCCCGGGTGAATTTATTTTTATCTATTATAACATTTATTGCTATGTATTGCTATCAATAATTTCCTTGACACAGTCCGTCAGGATACCAACAGTTCAGCCCGCAGCGCGGTGACACGCTAAAGCAGCTCCTTCCTTAACTGATCACCGGTTTTCGGCGATAAGTAACCCAAGGGTATGTCCAGTACGGTCATGGCTCCCGTACGGCCTTGGGCTGCCAGCTTATATACCGCCCTGGCGCAGGCTGCCAAAACGCTGGCTGTAAATTCCGGATTGCTTTCAAGTGCCAGGCTAAACTCCATTCTTTGCCTTGTTTTTTCACCGGTTATACCAGAACGTATGACACAACCGCCGTGGGGCATAGCGCTGTGGTTTTTTCTCAACTCTTCTTCCGTTATAAAATGAACTGTCGTATTATACTCTGAAAAATAATCAGGCATGTTTTTGATGCTATTCTGTTATCTTCTCCCGATCCGCGCCCGGTTCAGGCACGACATAACATATTCTTTCATGCTTTTCCCTCACCGACAGGTCCGGGAAATGTTCCGTGCGGACCATTTTAATAGCCTTCTTGACAGGTACCGTATACTGAATGCCGTTTTTTACACCCGGAACTCTTCTTATCGCGTCCGAATGACCCTGGCTTACGCCCTTTGCCCCAAAAAGTATATTCTTTCCCGGCTGGAAGAATAGCCTGGCCAAGCAGGCGGTACAATGAAAACAGTCCGGGATCCCAACCTGCTGATATCAGGCTGATAGTACCGGCTTTTTTAGCAAACTTCGTCCATCATGTCAAAATACTCGGAAATCCGGGCATGCGTATCAAAGCTGTCCACCGTGTTGAACATTGACGCTATCAGGGGAGCCTGCTCCGGCAAATCCTTCGCTGAGCCGCCGCAAAGTATCATTATATCAATTAAACCTCTATACTTATCTATATCCGATAAATGCGCGACTTTAGCCGATGTATCCAGCTCCTCGGGCTTCCGCCTCGTAAAGATTGCCTTAAGTTCGAAGTCCTTGTTTTGTTTAATGGCAGTCTCCACACCCCTGCCGAGATTGCCATAGCCTACTATGCCGACAACTATCTTTTTATCCATACCAAAACCATCCGGGCAATTATCAAACGCCGGCTGGCTGTCCTCCTTTCATTTCTTAACCGGTACCGGTTCCGCTTTCTCCCGTATATCACCGGTACTATTTTACCGTTTATTTTTAATTCCCTGATATCAATTGATAATAACATATATTATTTCCGCTTTCAATTTTGCCAAAAAGTAAAAACATGCGGACATGTGGGAGGACAGGGTGGGAACAGGTATATTGCCCCTCTTGCACGGATGAAGCGGCGTCCATGCCTTAGCATCGCGCGCCTGCACCGTCCGTGGTGCAGGTTGTAGGTATGTATGGGTATGAGGCCAGGCTTACTTTATTCAGAAACGATGCATAAAGCCTAAGAGCCTGTAAATTCAGCCGGCGCGGACCTGCATTGTACTTAATAGTCCGCGTTATGCGCAAAATCAAACGTGACTCGCCCATGGAACCGGGGTGCTCGAACAGGTCGTGATTTTGCCTGGTATTTGCTCGGATTAACAGGCTCTATAGGCTTGATGCATAATGTTCCTGCATAAAGTAAGCCTGACCCAATACTCATGCATACCCTTACACACCCACAAGCTGCACCCTCATCCGATTCAAATGCTCATTAACACAAAACCCTGTGCCTTTTGAGCACAGGGCCTTGATATTATTCCGGCAGGGACCTATTTTCCCAGGCCGTCTCCAGCCAAGTATCGTCAGCACTGAGAAGCTTAACTGCCGTGTTCGGGATGGGAACGGGTGTTGCCTTCTCGTTATGCCCACCGGAAATCTTAATCCTTATCAAATCGGTGCAAGCTCTGACTTGCAAACCGGCATTTGCACCCTCAAAACTATATAATGTAAAGCTGTGACCTAAACCCAGACCACTGCAGGATCCAAATCTACCGAAGACTATTCTCAATCTCTCGACGTTACGCTTTAGCAAATTTTTTTTATTTGGTCAAGCCCTCGACCTATTAGTACCGGTTAGCTCAATACATTGCTGCACTTACACCTCCGGCCTATCAACCATGTCGTCTGCATGGGGTCTTACCCATTGCTGGTGGGATATCTCATCTTGGGGTTAGCTTCACGCTTAGATGCTTTCAGCGTTTATCTGTGCCCGACTTAGCTATCCAGCCGTGCCATTGGCATGACAACTGGTACACCAGCGGTCGGTCCATCCCGGTCCTCTCGTACTAGGGACAGATCCCCTCAAATATCCTGCGCCCGCGACAGATAGGGACCGAACTGTCTCACGACGTTCTGAACCCAGCTCGCGTACCGCTTTAATTGGCGAACAGCCAAACCCTTGGAACCTACTACGGCTCCAGGATGCGATGAGCCGACATCGAGGTGCCAAACCTCCCCGTCGATGTGGACTCTTGGGGGAGATAAGCCTGTTATCCCCAGGGTAGCTTTTATCCGTTGAGCGATGGCAATCCCACGTTCATACCACCGGATCACTAAGCCCTACTTTCGTACCTGCTCGAGATGTACCTCTCACAGTCAGGCTACCTTATGCCTTTGCACTCAATGCGCGATTTCCATCCGCGCTGAGGTAACCTTTGGACGCCTCCGTTACCTTTTGGGAGGCGACCGCCCCAGTCAAACTGCCCACCTGACAGTGTCCCAAAACCGGTCCACGGCCTCTGGTTAGAGCCCCAGCACTCTTAGAGTGGTATCCCAACGTCGACTCCGCGTAAACTAGCGCCTACGCCTCTCAGTCTCCCACCTATCCTGTACAAAGAATACCGAAACCCAGTATCAGGCTACAGTAAAGCTCCATGGGGTCTTTCCGTCTTGTCGCGGGTAACTTGCATCTTCACAAGTACTACAATTTCACCGGGTGCGTTGTCGAGACAGTGCCCAAGTCATTACGCCATTCGTGCGGGTCAGAACTTACCTGACAAGGAATTTCGCTACCTTAGGACCGTTATAGTTACGGCCGCCGTTTACTGGGGCTTAAGTTCATTGCTTCGCCTCTCGACTAACAATTCCCCTTAACCTTCCAGCACCGGGCAGGCGTCAGCCCCTATACTTCATCTTTCGATTTAGCAGAGACCTGTGTTTTTGATAAACAGTTGCTCGGGCCAATTCACTGCGGCCACATCTCTGTGGCGCCCCTTCTCGCGAACTTACGGGGTTAATTTGCCGAGTTCCTTAACAACGCTTCTCCCGCTCGTCTTAGGATTCTCTCCTCGCCTACCTGTGTCGGTTTGCGGTACGGGTGCCTATACTCTCGATAGTGGCTTTTCTCGTCAGTGCGGAGTCGGTTACTTCGGTACTCTATTTTCCCTCCCCATCAGGCCTTCGAAACGTCCGGCGGATTTCCCTGCCAGACTATCTATCTCCCTTGGACGAGCCCTTCCAGCTGCTCGCTTAACCTATCCCCCTGCGTCCCCACCTCTCTCATGCGAGTATCGGCAGTACAGGAATTTCAACCTGTCGTCCATCGACTACGCCTCTCGGCCTCGCCTTAGGACCCGACTTACCCTGGGCGGACGAACCTTCCCCAGGAAACCTCAGGTTTTCGACGGTAAAGATTCTCACTTTACTCTCGCTACTCATTCCGGCATTCTCACTGCTGCCTCGTCCAGCCGTCCTTCCGGTCGACCTTCTGCCTATCGCAGCAAGCTCCCCTACCACTCAGAAGTCGGAAGCCAGATGTTAGATGTTAGATTTCCATTTGCTTATGAGAGTATTTAGCCTTTTCCCTAATATCTCATACTTCCTTGTTGTCTCCTCATACTCTTGTTTTGTGATATATTCCAAGTCTTTGCTCATCTCCGGCAGTACTTGAACTTCATTACAAGATCCGAGTGACATCGTCAGAAACCGCTTGAATTCTAATTCCGATGACTTTTTGCCATATCCTTCAGCTATGTTCATTGGTATAGACATTGCCGCTCTTCTTATCTGAGCACCCATCTCATACCTTTCATAGTCTGGATATCTTATTGCCATCTTGTGTACTTGAAGGAATAATTGATATGATTCTTTATATGCTTCTAAATCTTTATATGTCTTTATCATCATACCACTTCCTTCGTTCTTACCTCTAACCTCTCACTTCCGACTTCTAGAATCTGCAACTTCGGTACACGGTTTTAGCCCCGGTAATTTTCGGCGCAGGCTCACTCGACTAGTGAGCTGTTACGCACTCTTTCAATGAGTGGCTGCTTCTAAGCCAACATCCTAGCTGTCTTAGCAAACCCACATCCTTTCCCACTTAACCGTGATTTCGGGACCTTAGTCGGCAATCTGGGCTCTTTCCCTCTCGACTGCGAAACTTATCTCCCGCAGTCTGACTCCCAGGCATCATCTTTACGGCATTCTTAGTTTGATAGGGTTCGGTAACCCGGTAAGGCCCCTAGCCCATTCAGTGCTTTACCTCCGTAAGACTTCCCCTGAGGCTAGCCCTAAAGCTATTTCGGGGAGAACCAGCTATCTCCGGGTTCGATTGGAATTTCTCCGCTACCCACAGCTCATCCCAGACCTTTTCAACGGTCATGTGGTTCGGTCCTCCACGAGATTTTACTCTCGCTTCAACCTGGCCATGGGTAGGTCACCCGGTTTCGGGTCTATCGCACGTGACTTATCCGCCCTGTTAAGACTCGGTTTCCCTTCGGCTCCGGACCTTCAGCCCTTAACCTCGCCACGTACGATAACTCGCCGGACCGTTCTACAAAAAGTACGCTGTCGAGCCTTAACGCTCTCCAACTGCTTGTAAACATAGGGTTTCAGGTTCTCTTTCACTCCCCTCCCGGGGTTCTTTTCACCTTTCCCTCACGGTACTTCTTCACTATCGGTCACCAGGTAGTATTTAGCCTTGGAGGGTGGTCCCCCCTACTTCCCACAAGGTTCCTCGTGCCTCGTGGTACTCCGGATACCGGCCTGTCTTCGCATATTTCGCATACGGGACTGTTACCCTCTATGGTCTGCACGTTCCAGTGCCTCATTCTGCTATACGCTCAGGTCAGTTCCGCCGGTCCTTTACCCCATACTGAGAAGATATCAGCTCCGCCTATGGTCACGGTTTAGGCTCCTCCGCTTTCGCTCGCCACTACTTACGGAATCTCGGTTGATTTCTTTTCCTGCGGGTACTTAGATGTTTCAGTTCCCCGCGTATCCCCCCGCTGCACTATGTGTTCATGCAACGGTGCTTGAGCAGTTACCTCAAGCGGGTTCCCCCATTCGGATATCCACGGGTCGATGGCTATTTGCGCCTCACCGTGGCTTTTCGCAGCTTATCACGTCCTTCGTCGGCTCCTGGTGCCAAGGCATCCACCCTACGCTCTTAGTAGCTTGACCTGCTTTTCAGCTTGGTTCCCTCATAAAGTGGTCGTCTTTGCACGTCTTTGAGATCTCTACTCCACAACACGCTCCCGCAGTGCCGTGAATCCTAAGTTCACTCCCTCAGAAACATGTTCCTGTTCCTGATGTAGTTACCCTTATTTGTCTTCTCATCTTCGCTTTACATTATATAGTTTTCAAGGTGCAATCGCCTGTCTTTACAAGGCTTTTCTTGCTTCAATATTCCTACCTGTTGCGGCTTTCCCTCGGCTTACGCCTGAGAATGAAGCCCTGGTGGGCTCAAATGGAATCGAACCATCGACCTCACGCTTATCAGGCGTGCGCTCTAACCATCTGAGCTATGAGCCCATAACCAGTGTACTCTTGTTTCAATGATCCATTCCGGATTCCGGTCTCGTCTTCAGTTATCCGCTTCCGACGACTTCCGGCCTCTGTCTTCTGACTCCCGGTCTCCGCGTACTCCGCGTGCGCGACTCACGGTCATGGACCTTCAAAAGTAAACAGCCCAGACAACATTGCTTCGCAAAGAGACTCCGTTATAATCCGTTGATGATCCGTCCGGTCATCGGTCGGGTCCTTAACCCTCCCCATATACCTCCGGACCATATCGACCTGGATTATGGAAGCAGCTTACCCGCTCCATCTTCTCCTTAGAAAGGAGGTGATCCAGCCGCACCTTCCGATACGGCTACCTTGTTACGACTTCACCCCAATCATCTGCCCCACCTTCGGCAGCGCCCCCCTTTGAACAGGTTAGACTACTGACTTCGGGTGTTGCAGACTCTCATGGTGTGACGGGCGGTGTGTACAAGGCCCGGGAACGTATTCACGGCAGTATGCTGACCTGCCATTACTAGCAATTCCGACTTCATGTGGGCGAGTTGCAGCCCACAATCCGAACTGGGACTACCTTTGGGGATCCGCTCCGGATTGCTCCTTCGCTTCCCGCTGTAGTAGCCATTGTAGTACGTGTGTAGCCCAGGACATAAGGGGCATGATGATTTGACGTCGTCCCCACCTTCCTCCGATTTGTCACCGGCAGTCTCGTTAGAGTGCCCACCTTACGTGATGGCAACTAACAACAGGGGTTGCGCTCGTTGCGGGACTTAACCCAACATCTCACGACACGAGCTGACGACAACCATGCACCACCTGTGCAGACGTCCCGAAAGACTGCTGTGTTTCCACAACATCCGTCTGCATGTCAAGCCCTGGTAAGGTTCTTCGCGTTGCTTCGAATTAAACCACATACTCCACTGCTTGTGCGGGCCCCCGTCAATTCCTTTGAGTTTCAGCCTTGCGGCCGTACTCCCCAGGTGGGATACTTATTGTGTTAACTCCGGCACAGAAGGGGTCGATACCTCCTACACCTAGTATCCATCGTTTACGGCGTGGACTACCAGGGTATCTAATCCTGTTTGCTCCCCACGCTTTCGCGCCTCAGCGTCAGTTGTCGTCCAGAAAGCCGCCTTCGCCACTGGTGTTCCTCCCAATCTCTACGCATTTCACCGCTACACTGGGAATTCCACTTTCCTCTCCGACACTCAAGAAACACAGTTTCAGATGCAGCCCCGGTGTTAAGCACCGGTATTTCACATCTGACTTGCATCCCCGCCTGCGCGCCCTTTACACCCAGTAATTCCGGATAACGCTCGCCACCTACGTATTACCGCGGCTGCTGGCACGTAGTTAGCCGTGGCTTGTTCCTGAGGTACCGTCACTTGCTTCGTCCCTCACCAAAGAAGTTTACAACCCGAAGGCCTTCCTCCTTCACGCGGCGTTGCTGCGTCAGGGTTCCCCCCATTGCGCAATATTCCCCACTGCTGCCTCCCGTAGGAGTCTGGGCCGTGTCTCAGTCCCAATGTGGCCGATCAACCTCTCAGTTCGGCTACCAATCGTCGCCTTGGTGGTCCGTTACACCACCAACTAGCTAATTGGACGCGGGCCCATCTTCCACCGGATTGCTCCTTTGATACCAACAGGATGCCCTGTCAGTATGTTATGCGGTATTAGCACAGGTTTCCCTGTGTTATCCCCCTGTGAAAGGTAGGTTGCCCACGCGTTACTCACCCGTCCGCCACTATCTTATAGGGCGGATATCAGATAAATCCAATCTCCATCCTATAAGACCGTTCGACTTGCATGTGTTAGGCACGCCGCCAGCGTTCATCCTGAGCCAGGATCAAACTCTCTGAAAAAATCTTCCCAAAAGAGCCTGTCTGGGCTCCTTGCATTCGTTATCCTCTTACTCTTGACGAGTCCCTTTGCATACCCGTTATATGTATACGGTATGTTGTCTCGCTGTTCACTTTTCAAGGTCCACTAAACCGCTCTTTATGAGCGGCTTTAATATAGTAACACGCAAGCTTTATTTTGTCAACTATCGTTTGCTATAGTTTTTCCTTTTGCAAAACTTGCGCAAGCAGCCTATACAATATATCACCGCGGTCGGCTTCCTTCAACCCTCTCCGCTTATCTTTTTCCGTTGTAGGTATGATTTATTCCCGATTCTCTTTTTTATCCTCGGCCATATTAGCGTATATTCAGTTTCCCTCGGCCACGGTTCGGAAAGTTTAAATATCGGCGGATGGGGCGGCTTTCTTTATTCAAGAACATTGTGTATCAGGCCTGTCGATCCTGTTAATCCGAGCATGTAGCAGGCAAGATCACGAGCTGTTCGAGCACCCCGGTTCCAGTGGCGAGTCACGTTTGATTTTGCATAAGGACTGAATTTACAGGCTCTTAGGTTTTCTGCATCGTTATTGAATTAAGAAAACCATCTCATCCGATTAAACTTCAATGTGTTTTGCTTATATTCTTCAGGACGACGATTTTATTGCCTTTTGCGTTTACCTTTACTTTGTCGCATAAACCTCTTACAATCATTATGCCTCTCCCGCAGCTTTCTATCTCAAGCGGGCTGACCGTTTCATTGCAAGACTTGTGTCTTTTCCATATGTTTTTAAAGTCATAGCCGCTTCCTTCGTCTTCTACTATAATGAATAGATTTCCGTCATCCACAATACCTGCTCTTATTTTTACGGTCTTGTTTTCATCTTCCCTGTTCCCATGCCTTATTGCATTAACAAGCATTTCACTGAGCACAACCCTTAGTTCGAACAATATGGAATCTTCCAGGTCGCCGCAGCAATCTCTTAATTTGCAAACCAAGTCTCCAATTACTGGCCTTATATTCTTTATATTGCTTGGTATCACATTGGTATAAATATTAAGGCATTTCAATATATAATACACCTCTGCGTTCCGAAGTCTGCAGTAATATGTCTTTACAGCAGTAAATTTTTCGGTAAATTGTGTGCACGTTTATTTGCACATTTATTTATTACCACCGTATATGCTTCTTAAACCAAAACTGATTCAACCTGTTTATCACTATGAGTGCAACATGCTCCTGAAGCGCTGGAGGATTTTGCGTTCCAGCCTCGAAACGTACATTTGCGAAACGCCCATCCTGTCTGCAATTTCCTTTTGGGTTTTTCTTTTGAAATAACGCAGGTCGATGAATTCCTTTTCGGCAGTATTGAATTTGTCGAGACTCTTCTCAAGGAAATCCTTGTTTTCTATTCTTTCATAAGTGGAATCCACGTCACCAATTGTTTCATAAAGCTCCATGTCGTCTTCTTCATAAGCGTTCCGGTCGAAGGACTGTATATTGAACGCATTCCACGACTCAATAATTTCGAGTACGGTTTCAGTCCCGATATTCAGGTAATCGGCAATTTCGTCAGCACGGGGAGTTCTGCCGAGTTTTTGCAGGAGATGATCCTTCGCCTGATTCACTTTCTGATATGTTTCGTAAATACGCCTCGGCATCCTGATAGTAGAACTTTTATCACGGAAATACCTTTTAATTTCTCCGACTATCGTAGGTGTCGCAAAGCTGGCAAATTTGAAGCCCTTACCGGGATCGAAGCGCTCTACCGCCTTAATCAAAGCGACACAGGCTACCTGGTAGATATCGTCATAGTCCACGCCCCGGTTTAAAAATTTCCGGGATATGATTTCTGCCAGATACATATGCTTTTTAACTATCTCATTTCTGACTTCAACGTCCCGTTCCCTGGCATATTTTTCGAAAAGGGCATCCATATCGGCCGGTTCGTTTCGCGACGTTGATTTCGAGTAATCAGCCATCGCAGGAAACCACCTCATAAATTTTTGTCATTGATAATATATAATCTTTGTTTTCAGGGCAAAATTCGACTTCATCCATAAAAGCATTGATTATTGAGATGCCCAGCCCTGTTTCATCATCCTCAAATATGCACCCAATGTTTTCAATATCAGATGTAAATGTTATTCTTAGTTTATCCGGGAAAACGTAGAAAATAATTTCATAACGCTTGTCAGGCGATCCGGCTACGCAGATAATCCTGTTGCATACCTCCGATACGGCTACTTTTATATCTTCGACGGTATCAATGTCAAAGCCTATCCTGCTGGCAATGCCTGATACTGTAAGCCTTGCAGCACTTACATACTCCGGTTTGCACGGCAAAGCCAGGCAAATTTTATCCTGCGATTCCATCTAAACCGCTCCTTTTTAAAATATCATGAATAGTTTCCGATCTTCCTCTTCCGGGCATTATATCATGAAAAGCTTGTCCAGCCCGGTGATAGTAAATAATTTTTTTATATTATCCTTTGTGTTTTCAACACGGATATTCTTGCCGCTTAGTTTCGCTTTTTTCAATGCGCCAACAAATATGCCGAGTCCTGTGCTGTCAATGTAACTTAGATTGCCGAGATCGACTATGATATCCTTTTTGCTTTTATCCACTATATCATACAGCTTTTCTTTGAAGTTGCATGCGTTATATATGTCGATTTCACCGCGAACAGAGACTTTTGTAAAGTCTTCCGAGTAAACTTCATCAAGGGTTAAATCACCTGACATAATGTTTCCTCCTTTATTTTTTATTCCATAAGAAATTCAAGGAATCGCTCGGCCTTATCCGCTTGTTTGCAACCGGTAAAAATGGCCGCAATCATTTCGTCTCCGATTATGCCCGCTTCGTTCAAGACTTTGCTATCCCTGACATCAATGCCATAAAGGTGCTCTGGGCTTTCTTCCGCCACTGATTCCGTCCGGTCATCCCCGCTGTCGTATTCCTCTCTTTCAACTCTCAAAATGTATTCCTTGTGCTTTTCCATATCGATACCCAGCCTGGGGGCTATTTCGTCAAGGCTCATAAAAACACCCAGCTTGGCAAACCTTTCATAGCTCGCCCTGTCCAATATGAACACATCAATTTCGCCTGCCGCAATAAGAGCAGTTGCCTTAATCTGCATAGCGTACTGCTGTTCGCTCAACTCATCGTCATCAAGCAGAAAAGCTCCGTCAATACCGGGTTCTGTTATATCGGGAATATTCTCCTTTATAATCTCTGTCAGCTTTTCAGATGCATCAATATAGCCAAGCCTTCCCATAAATACTATGTTAAAATCCGGCTCCACCCTGTTGACGCATCCCCTGACAAAAAACACGACAGCTATAACCAAGACAATTGCAATAATGATGTGGTACTTATGATAGTACAAAAAGTTCCTGGCTTTTTTCTCATCAATGCCGATCTTGTCTAAAAGCGGGGCAATCCTGCTGGGCGGCTCTTCCTTTATTTTGACATCGAAGCCCATCAGGACATTGTAAGCCTCTGTTATTTTTTCGAAGTCGTATTCCTCTGTCTTCGTCTCCTGGTCATGCGCAACTTCCATGTCCTGTTCTGCCGGACCGTCGCCCGCTGAAGCGTTTCCCATCGCACAAACAGGGTCTTCCGTATCTTCAGGATCATCACGAGAGCCGGAACCAATACTGGACAACTTGTGCTTTTTCAAAAGTATTGCGTACTTTTTTTCGATATCATTCCGGCTGGCTTCTTTTGTCACGCCAAGGATTTTCCTGGCCTCTTTCTTGTCCATAATTCAAGCCCCCGTACGACATTATATAACTGTCATGCCGCTTATTCATCCGCAAGATAAGCGGCACAACGCGGCATATCATTCTTTCGGCTTCATTACCGGGAACAGCAATACATCTCTTATGGAGTATGAATCTGTCAGCAGCATGATCAGCCTGTCTATGCCGATTCCCAGTCCGCCTGTCGGCGGCATGCCGTACTCCAGCGCGTTGATAAAGTCATCGTCCATCATGCTCGCTTCCTCGTCTCCAGCTTCCCTTTTTCTTACCTGGTCCAGGAAACGCTCCTTCTGGTCAATAGGGTCATTCAGTTCCGAGTATGCGTTTGCAAATTCCCTTCCTGTTATGAATAATTCAAACCTTTCAGTCAATTCCGGCCTGTCTGGCTTTCTTTTCGTCAATGGCGACACTTCGACAGGATAATCCATAATAAATACCGGCTGGACGAGGTGCTCCTCCACCAGTTCTTCAAACATGAGGTTCATAACTTCGCCTTTGGTCTTGTCGTCATCAACATGAACACCTTTGGCTCGTGCCGCATTTCGGGCTTCCTCGTCACTTTCAATGGAGTCAAAATCAACGCCTGCATATTTCAGCACGGCATCGCGCATTGTTATTCTCTCCCATGGCGGTTCAAGGTCTATTTCAACCCCCTGGTAAACGATTTTTGTTTTCCCGAGCACTTCCCTTGCAACCGTTGAAATCAATGATTCCGTAAGCTCCATCATGCCCTGGTAGTCATTATATGCTTCATAGATCTCTATCATTGTAAATTCGGGGTTGTGCTTTATGGACATACCTTCGTTCCTGAACATCTTCCCCAGTTCATAAACCTTTTCCAATCCCCCGACAATCAGGCGTTTCAGGTATAATTCAGGCGCAATCCTGAGGAAAAGATCCATATCAAGCGTATTGTGGTGCGTTATAAACGGCCTTGCCGTAGCCCCGCCATGAATAGTACACAGAATCGGAGTTTCTACTTCCAGGAATCCCCGTTCGTCCAAAAAACTCCTTATTGCTCTTATTATCCTGCTCCTGGTGATAAACGCGTTTTTCACTTCAGGATTCATTATCAAATCCAGATATCTCTGCCTGTACCTCAAATCGATATCCCTGAGGCCGTGCCATTTCTCCGGCAACGGCTGCAGGGATTTTGCCAGGAGTATAATTTCTTCCGCTTTGACGGAAATTTCGCCCTTATGGGTCCTGAAGACAGTCCCTATTACGCCTATAACATCGCCTATGTCGTATTTTTTAAATTCATCAAAGGCTTCTTTGCCTACGTTGTCCAGCTTTATATAAATCTGGATTCTGCCGTCCCGGTCCTGCAAATCGCAAAAACCGGCCTTGCCCATGTCACGCTTCGACATCATCCTGCCTGCAACAGATACGTTTGTTCCTTCAAGTGTCTCGAAGTTCTCAATAATCGTTTTCGAATCATGGGTTACATCGTACTTTATTATTTTATAAGGATCCTTGCCGCTTCGCTGCAATTCCTCCAGCTTAGCACGCCTGACCCTGAGAATTTCACTTAATTCAGCCGTATCACGGTTAATATCAATACCGTCTGCCATCTGAGAACCTCCTTAAAATCTTTGCAAAGTTTTGTGCGCCGGGTATCTTTATTTTTCTATTTTCAAGACTTTTAACTTAATGATACCATCAGGCACCGTTACCTCGATAACATCTCCGCATTTCTTGTTTATCAGCGCCTTGCCGACGGGTGATTCGTTAGATATTCTATGCTGTGTCGGATCGGCCTCGGTGGAACCTACAATCGTATATACGGTTTCCTCGTTTTGTTCCATATCAAGAAGCCTGACTTTTGAGCCGATTGTTACCTGGTCCGTGCTGACATCGTCCTCATCAATGACTTTTGCGTTTTTTAACATGGCCTCCAGTTGAGCTATCCTGCTCTCAATATATGCCTGTTCATTTTTCGCTTCGTCATACTCGGAATTTTCGGTAATGTCTCCAAATGAGAGCGCCGTTTTTATCCTCTCTTTTATTTCCATTCTTTTCGGACCTCTCAACTGTTCAAGCTCATTCTCCAGCTTTTTCAATCCCTCATAAGTCAGTATGACTTCTTTGCCTGTCATTTAGAGTCTCTCCTTTACCTAGAAATTTTGTGTTGATAATATATGCATTCATCCTCTATTTATTCTGCCTTGCCAAACGCACATCGAGCCGACAGTAAATTTCACGATAATTTATTTCCATATTCTATGGGAACATATAATCCTTATATATATATAAAATATAAAACAGCACTGGTCAAATATTTCAGTGCCTGGAAAAATCACACAGTTCCTTTCTTAGCTAAATAATTATAAAATACATATTCTATATTGTCAATAAGCCCTATGTATTGTCGCGCTTTTAGCACCGGCAATACAAGCGGTGCAGGGACGCTATGTTAAGGCATGGATGGACCGGGAGGATTACATGCGGGTACGGGTCAGGGCATCTTATAAAATGACTTGGCGAGTCCCGCATACACCAGGCCATGGTGCGGCAAATCCGGTTAAATATGCCGTTTCACACTATGCAGACGGTTCATTGTCCTTTAATATGACATCATGTGTTCCGCCCTCTATGATGCTGGTCGACGACACAAGCGTCAACCTGGCCTTCTGATGGAGTTCCTCGATGGTAATCGCGCCGCATGCGCACATAGTCGCCTTTAGCTTGCTCAAGGTAGCATCAAGGTTGTCTTTAAGTTTGCCCGCATATGGCACGTATGAATCTACACCTTCTTCAAAATCCAGCCTGTTATTATCGCCCATTTCATATCTTTGCCAGTTGCGTGCCCTGTTTGATCCCTCTCCCCAGTATTCCTTGACATAATTATTCCCGATTCTCAACCTTCTTGTCGGGCTCTCGTCAAACCGGGCAAAATACCTGCCCAGCATAATGAAGTCGGCTCCCATGGCAAGCGCAAGGGCCATATGATAATCATGAACTATCCCGCCGTCAGAGCAGATAGGTATATATATTCCCGTTTCCTTGAAATACTCATCTCTTGCCCTGGCAACTTCAATAACCGCCGTCGCCTGGCCACGGCCAATGCCCTTCTGTTCGCGGGTAATGCATATTGAGCCTCCTCCTATTCCGACCTTTATAAAATCGGCTCCCGTTTTTGCAAGATACAGGAATCCTTCCCTGTCGACAACATTCCCGCCGCCGACTTTAACGCTGTCCCCATATTCGCTTTTTATCCATTCTATCGTATCTTTCTGGAATTCAGTATAACCGTCCGATGAATCAACACAAAGGATGTCGGCGCCCGCCTCTAACAAAGCCGGCACTCTCTCTTTGTAGTCCCTGGTGTTTACGCCTGCGCCTGTCATCAGCCTTTTTTGAGAGTCCAGCAATTCCAGGGGATTCTCTTTATGGCTGTCGTAGTCTTTCCTGAACACGAGATAAGCAAGGTTCCCGTTCTTATCGACTACGGGCAGGACATTCAGCTTATGGTCCCATATCATATCGTTGGCTTCTTTCAGCGTAATGCCCTCCTGGCCGTAAATCAAGGACTCAAACGGCGTCATGAATTCCCTGACATTCGTATCAAGCGGCGTTCTGCTTACTCGGTAGTCACGGCTTGTAACCAATCCAAGAAGCTTTCCGTTCGGAGACCCGTCCTCGGTAATTGCTATTGTAGAATGGCCGGTTCTTCTCTTTAGTTCAAGAACATCAGCCAATGTATCGTCAGGTTTAAGGTTTGAATCGCTGACCACAAAGCCCGCCTTGTATTTTTTTACTTTCCGCACCATCTCAGCCTGCTGGTCAATCGGCTGCGACACGTAGATGAAGGAAAGACCTCCACACCTTGCAAGAGCTATTGCCATCCCTGAGTCTGAAACGGCTTGCATTATGGCTGAAACCAGCGGTATGTTGATATGCATCGAAGCCTCTTCGCCCTTTTTGTATTTTACAATAGGCGTTCTCAAGCTTACATTCGAAGGCATGCATTCCTTTGTTGTAAGGTTTGGTATCAGCAAGTATTCCGAAAAAGTCCGCGATGGTTCATTGTAATAATACGCCATGAGATCATCCCTCCTGCGCCAATATTGCACAAGCACGTGCAACCCGCTTTACATAAGCGTTTACGGCTTTCACAACTCAGCCCGAAATATTAGATAACATTATACATAAGAACAATAGTCGCGTCAAGAAAACTTGGCAGGCTTTGTGCAAATTTATTGAAACCCCGTGCGCGAGTCAAGGCAAGGAATGGGATAGGGGATCGTCTAAATCCGCCACGGACGGCGGATTTAGCTGGAAATGACACGGACGTCATTAGAAGCGGCCGGAAAACACAAGGAGGCAGATAGAATAGGTGGGCAGGGCGGCTTGAAATTTGAGATTTTGTGCAGGAATGGCTGCAGGGTGTTATGTCCTGGTGAAACTTGAACGCGGAACCCATAAGGAATACCCGTTATACTTCGGCATGGACGCCGAAGTCGCTTGTTCTGAGCTACGGATGGCGAATAACAAGCGCCCGCGTTGAAGTGAAACAGGATATTACAGCCTGCCCATGAGGGAACCTAATCCCAAATTTCAAGCCGCCCTGCCCGCCCGATTCATCCGCACCCGCGCGAGCTTCAGCTTTCCGGTTTGAACAGTTTTTCAAAAGCGCCGGCAAGCCTGATTTTTGAATCCTGGAACATTTCAACGATCTTAAATTTTATTTTAACGGGGATATCGCTTTCGTCGTCGGAAGAAGTCACTATCCTGTACTCTTCATCCGAAAGCACCTCTCTTAGTTCCTCCTTAGCCGAGTCCGGGACAATGCCATGTGTAACGTCGACAAAGCACAGCGGTGGAAAAAGGACGCACCACCAGTTGGAGCCTTCGCCTTTCCCGATAACCACTCTCAGAGCTTTATATGCCCCCGGCGGCAGTATGATATCCCCATATGCCTTTGTCGGAAAAGGATACTTCCCAAATTCCGTTTTAACAGCATAATCCATGCCGCTATCCAGCACCGTCTTCCTCGCGGCAGCCGAAATGCCGCTGATGTTTTCCTTTATAATTGATTCGGTTTCCTTTATATTACCGGATTCCTCCACCAACTCCCGCACGCATGCCAGGACGGCGTCCCGTACATTCCGCTTAAGCTCCTGGTCTTCAGCCGAGTCGCTGTTGGCTATGACGTGAAGCCTTATAATGCTGTCGGCAAATCCGTCATTTACGCTTTCAGTGTAGGAATTCACACCATGGGCACAGAAGACCAAAACAACTGCCAATACCAGCGCAATAAATCCCGCCGGCCTCCGGGCGTGAAACCGGGCTGAAATTTTCTTAACCGTCTCCAACAGTCTTTTCATTGCATATCCCCCTGACAATACCTTAATATTATGCTTTATCCATTGATATAAAGTATTGTCAATCAGGATAAAAATTATACTTTAAGTTAACAATGTGCAATGAAAAAAGAAACTGGGAGACTGCTTTCCTTACCTGTTGGTAAGCACTTCCACGGCAGCGGCATATTGCATGTCATATTTGGCAATCAGCCTGTCCAGTTCCGCATTCAAAGCATCCTGGGTTTGCTTGTCAAGAATTCCGTTTACATTGAGACCCGATTTTCTCTGGAAATACTTTAAAGCTTCAACCGTGTCTATATCAAGCGTATTGTCAACGGCCGTAATATTATATCCTGAAAATCTCAATATCTTTTCAGCGTTATAAACATCGATTCCCTGCCCGTTTAAGCCATGTTCGACCGTTTTGGTCAGCTTCTGGATGCTATTGATATTGACATCGTGCATCGGTTTTGGGTCTTCCGCCACGATGTCGGGAGTAAGACCCTGCCCGTCGATCATTCTGCCCTTCGGCGTATAGTACACGCCCAGCGTTAATTTCGCATACCCGGCAATATCTTCTTCCAAAGGCATTATTCCACGAGACTGCAGGTCGTAAGCATTTACCGCAAGTATACCCTCGTTGATATACTTAAAAAACGCATCCCTTGACAATACGGGTATCAGGCTCTGAAATCTCGCTTTCCCAAATGTCTTTGTCCCTACCAGCTTGCCCGCGCCGGTATCCTGTATGGCACCCGCCACTATTTCCGAAGCGCTCGCCGTCATGCCGTTTACCAGGACAGCAAGCTCATACTTTGGTTTTTCAAGGTGGGAGTAATATTCTATGTCATCATAGCTTTCGGAACGGAAATCCAGCTTTGTGATAATTCCCTTAGGCACAAATTTCTGCGCCAGCGCCGTTGCCTGTGCAACGCTTCCGCCCGGATTGTCCCTCAAATCAAGTATGATTTTCGTGATCCTGTTCCGATCCATTGCTTCCAGCGCTTTTGTCATATACTCGTCGGTATTTTCATTGAACTGCTCCAGCTTGATGTAGCCGATACCATTTCTTATTTCATATGTAACCGGGTTCACCTTGATAACTTCCCTGGTTATCTCAAAGTACTTAATCTCTTTGCTTTCGTTTCTCAATACTCCGATTTTTACAACTGTTCCGACATCGCCCCTTATCAGGTAAGCTGCCTTCTCGGCTGCCATTCCCACGAGGTTCACGCCGTCGGCTTCGACAATTTTGTCTCCCTGAAGTATTCCGGCTCTTTCTGCCGGTGTAGCCGGAAGAACCTTTGATACGACGATATAGTCGCCGCTGACTTCCATTGTTATTCCGATTCCTCCGAATATTCCCGATACCGAATCCAAAAAAGCTTCTTTCTCTTCCTTAGTGTAATATGTAGTATAATCGTCCAGGGAATTCAAAATACCCCTGACAGCGCCGTCGACCATTTTGCTGTCCGACAGCCCGCCCTCGTACTGGTCTCGGACAAATTCAAAGAATTTTTCCATGTAAAGCAGATTGATATTGTCCTCATCCGACGCCGCAAAAACAGCTTGCCCGAGAAAAACAGCAATGATCAGGACAGAAAAAATAACCAGGGTTAACCTTGGTTTGCGTAAGTATTTTTTCACACTAATTCCCCTTTGCAATAATTTAGCCTCTCTTGAAAAAGAGAGGTGCAGCATGTTTTAAGCAATTGTACAGCCGTAAGGAATATTGTATCACTAAAGGTCAGTAATTGACCAGTCTTTCCCTGTAATCTTTCCTGATACCGTCCTGAAGATACCTGATAAGGCTGTTGAACATCATGGCTCCTTCAGCCTTGGTAAGTTTCTTCCTGGGATTCATATTTCCCTTGCCGTCGCCTTGAATCAATCCGATTTTTTGGGCCACATAAGCGGCATTCCTTGCATGGGCCGGTATAAGATCATTGTCCCTGAAGGTCGTCACCGCGTAGGGAGAGGGAGCCAGGTTCTCAAATCCAAGCGCCCTTATAAACGCGACAACCGCATCAGCCTTGGTTATGCCTTCATTAGGTCTGAACAGGTTATTACCTGTTCCGTTCATCAAGCCGCGGTCGAAAGAGTTTTTTATCTGGCTGAAATAAATATTTTCAACGGACACGTCGTCAAATGGTGATATTACAGGTTCCTTGGATTGTACTCTTCTTTGCGCAACAGTTCTGGCAGCCAGCATCGGATCCTGCGGCACCTCCCTGGCTACCTGGTCCATTGCGGCGGCAAATTCCGCCCTGCTCATGAAATTATCCGGGTAGAAATTCGAACCGTCTCCTTTAAATACTTCCAGGCCGAACATTATCCTGATTTCTTCCTCCGCCCAATGGCCTCTTATATTGGTGGGGTTTACGGTCGGAAGGCTCTTTTGCACGGGGAATGTCTCTAGCTTCAAGCTATCTTTATATGTCACAAAATAATCCGTTGCCACACCTTTAGCGTCAAACTCGGGCAGCTTGCACGTGTACTCCAGCACGCTCGTGTTCATGCGTTTCTGGATGTAATTGCCCGGAAAACTGATTTGATCGGGCTTGTTATCCTGGTATGCCAACTGCTCCGTGGATGTACAGGATATTTTAACGGACGCGGTTCCCCTCCATTTATCCTCCACGTCGCCATTACTCGTTTCACTGCTGATTATATAATCCAGGACAAGGCTTTCGGCATTGCCCCAGTACTGGTCGTATCCGTAATAATTGCCCGTACACTCAACCGTCACCGTGTTGCCTTCCGCCGCCGCGCCGACCTGGTATACCTTCCTGCTCCAGATGCTGCCGGCATGATACTGGACGGCGGGTTTCGGGTCGATAAGATTTGAACGTGAAAAATCATAATTGTTTATATTGGCAATATTATAAGTAGTTCCGTTAATCCTTATGCTTTCCCTAGCCGATGTCAGCCTGGTTTCTTCCGTTATCTGCCCGTTTCCCGACGCCGAAGCGGCAGTTTCAAATACCAGCGTCCGCGTCAGCGTGCCGTTTTTTTCCGTGTTTCGAAGGTTGTATGTATATGTTGTGGTCAGTTTGTCCTGCCTTTGGTTCTTTCTTATTGTCATGGTGCCTTTAAAAACCAAAGGTTCACCGGTGACAAACGTCACTTCCTGGTAATCCAGCGTCGTTTTGCCGGGCACCTCGCCCGACGAGATACCGCCCTCATACCCGCATATACCTTCGCGCGCAAAAGCCGTTTCGGCAAAGGTAAGCAGTATCACCATAACCAGCACCAGTACCGTAATCCTTTTGCCCATTATCAAGAAGACCCCCAATTACAGTTTCACTCAACAAATACTATATAACCGTCTCCGCTTGTTCCTGTATCCTTTTTCAGCACCCTTACCGACGCGCCCTTGACGATGGCGGCGGCATTAACAATTTTACCCTCTTTCACAATAATCGTATTATTCAAAAGGCCAATGGAAACATCCGGCCGTTTGACCCACATTAAGTCCGACTCATCATAAACGCTGACATTTCTCAACTTCATAAGGTCACCGTCGATTTCATAGACTATGCCCCTCATGTTTTCTGTTCCAAATGGCGCGGTGCTTACCAGAAGGGCGTTAACCCCGTCCGACGCGACATACACGGTTCTGCGCAAATAGCTGTTCTCGCCGTATCCGACGAAATCTCGCACGTTCAGGATACCTTCTTCATTCAGAACCCGGGTGTCATACGTAATATTAAATGTCTTTGGCGTATTATAGTATTCCCATTCAATGCCCTGGAGCTGTGAGAACGATTCAAGGGTAAAGCTTCTCCCGTCCTTTATTTCGCTGATCCTGCCCCGGTAAATAACAAGGCTGTCCGCATCCACAGGTTCATCTATCTTCAGCACGGAGGCATATATGCTGCCGTCCGAATAGCTCCTGTCCAGCGCCATATAGGCGTCGTCGCCGTTGCCAAGGCTGTTGCCGGACACAAGCCTTCCGTGCTTAACTATAATGCTGCCGTCGGAATACCCGACCTTCTCGTTTTCCCTGTAAAGCATGAAGTTTCCGGAGCCTGAAACAACACCCGTTATTTTGTCCGATACGACAGGTACCGGCGTATCCGAACCGTTGCGGAATGTCATCTTGACAGCCTTCTCTTCATGCCCGTAGGTTTCCTCGACGGCAATATAAGCCTCGTTTAAATACAGCAGCCGGTTTGCATCGTCAATGTCAATAACCCTGTCGTTTAAATAGATCTTAAATTCTTCCGCCAGCGGGATGGTCGACAAACCTTTCCAATCAATGCGCTCCCAATTGCCCCTGTTGAACACCTGCATGTTCATGACCGCTATTTTGCCGGATATATTGTCAATCCTCTCAACCTTGCCTTTATATATATTGCTGATATAACGATCAACACTTTCTATGGTGATTTCCTTCAATTCGACGCCTTTTCCGTTTTCATTGAGAAGCAGCCTTACACGGTCACCGTCTCTTAGCGCGTCAAAGCCCACAAGCATTCTGTCTTTGACCACAACTACGCTTCTGTCGGCATCCAGGAACTCCTGAATACCGTTCTCGTATTCAACCAGGATTCCCGACGGAAGCTTGGATACTACTCTCCCGTATTTCCTGACATAATTGTCGACCGCGCTGATTGACGCAATGTTTCCGTCGGCGTCAAGCCTTATATAAGCCGTATCGCCGGCCTGTATGGCGTCGGCGCCGACCGCCTTTCTGTTCCTGTAAATTTCTGTCCTGTTCTGGTCGACATAGTTATACGTCCTTAGAACAGCCTGGCTGCCGGTCCCGGAACCGTCTTCGTTATATAACGTCAAATATCCGAGCTTCGGGTTGTTCTCTTCGACAATGCCCCTGACAATATACCTTGCTTCTGCGTTTATTCCCAGATCAACACATCGGATATCTCTCACAACGTTATTTGCGTCAATCGTCAAAATGGCGGCCGTGCCCGCGGCAATGTCCGCCAGGCCTGCCCTGACGCCGTTGACATAAACAGATGCACCGGGTGATATCCTGTACAGGTTGATTTCAGTCCCAGACGGCTTGAAAGAACCGGCGTAAATGATGCTTTCAATGTCCGGGTAATCCAGGTCAAACAGCTTGACAACATCAATCAGCAGGTTAGCCCTGTCGACGCTGTTTACCTCGACAGCCACATACCTTGTTTCGTTGACATTTGAAACAACCTGGATATACTTGACCGTATTTGAACTGTCATAAATATACTTGATCCTGTCGCCCGTACTCAGTATTCCGCTGTTTCCGACAGCGCCGTCTTTATAGACAACCAGCTCCATCTTCTGACCCGCGGCAGCCGCGCCGGTATTTTCATTTTTGTTTCCCGCCCCGTTGCCCGACTGTTCGGCTGTCAGTATTAAAGCATATTTTCCGTCCGCGTTCGCCACGGTTATACTCTTGCCTGAAACGGCATCTCCGCCGGTATAATCCTTGATATGCTCGATTTTCTCTATTATTCCGAAGCTTTTTGAGTATCCGTTGGCTGCCAGTATTTCATCTTCCGCGTTCTTTATGATTTGGGCGCCCTGCTCCCTGGTAACCTGCTGCCTGGGATTGATTCGCCCGTTGCTGCCCGTTATTATTCCTTCCCTCAGCATGATTTCAATATATTGCATCTTGTCTGGATCGACGCTGCGCCAATCGGCATAGTTAACCAATTCCTGAAGCTGGCCCGCCGGCTGCAGGTTCAGTGTCCTGGCAAGCCAGAATGCGAATTCCTGCCTCTCGGCGGCGCTTTTCCTTCTGAAGTTTTCTTCGGTCAGACCACCCTGGTCGGCATTATACGCATCGGCCAAATCCCTGGCAGAAATAAGGCCGTCGTTTGCAGCCAGTCTTAGAAACCCGTCGAAAAGGACGTCCGCCGGGTCGGTTTTCCTGTTCGCCGCCGCACGCGCATTATTGACGGCAGTTCCGGCCTGCAAGCGCTTCATTCTTCGCGCCCAACTGCCCTGTATACGATCGCCAGCGCTTCTTCCCTGGTCAGGGCGGCATTCCTGCCAAATCGTCTCCCTGCCCCGTCAAGTCCCTTCAGAATGCCCAACGCGCCAGCTTCAATAATTGCTTCTTTCGACCAGGCGCTGTCGCTCAGATCCGTATACTTCAACCCGTCGATGACCGCCTGCGCGGAAATGTCACCGTAATATACGGTTCCGGGCACCTCCGCCGCCGATGCAGCGGTAACCGGAGGTAATACATGCATCATCGGAGGCAGTCCCGTGAAAAATACGGACAAGACCAGTATAGACAGCAAAACTTTAAGTTTTTGGGTTAATTTACGGTAAAATCGCAACTTGAATTTCCACCTTTTCCGATATGTATTGAACAAACAGTCCACATAACGGGACCGGGTATATGCCCACGGAATAAAACCAAGCCGGTGTTTGCCACTACCGGATGCATTGGGCATAGACACCGTCTCGTTTTATATATCGGCTTATAAGGCGGAAAATTAATATGCAGCGTGAAATATGACAGTTTACAATTATGTTACAGCCGGGATTTTTTCTACATCCTTTCCGGCGCGTTTATACTCAGGATATCCAGGACATTCTTAATAACGGTACGGGTTGCCGATACAAGCAAAAGCCTTGCTTTCATCAGTTCTTCCTCTTCGCCCTTTACCCTGCACGCATTATAAAAGCTGTGGAAATAAGACGCGACATCCATCACGTACCTGGTCAGCCTGCTGGGTTCCAGCGTCTGGGCCGAAATCCTGATTTCGTCCGGGTACTCGGCAAGCTTTCTTATAAGTTCAAGCTCCTCGGGCGCCGTGAGCCTGGTGAGGTCCACTTCTCCCGCTTCCGGTATCCTTGTCCCCTCGGCTTCGATCAGCTTCAGCATGCTGCAGATCCGGGCATGCGCGTATTGCACATAGTAAACGGGGTTTTCGTTGGACTGCTTCACCGCCAGGTCAAGATCAAAATCCAGGTGGCTTCCGGACGCCTTTGTGTTAAATATGAAACGCGCCGCATCCCTGCCGACCTCTTCCAGCAAATCGTCAAGGGATATCGCCCGCCCGGTTCTCTTGGACATCCTGGCCACTTCACCGTTCCTGAACAGGCGGACCAGCTGGTATATGACAATATCAAGCCTTGAAGGATCCACCCCGAGCGCCTCGACGGCAGCCTTCATCCTGGCGGCATGGGCGTGGTGGTCGGCGCCAAGCAGGTTTATTACCCTGTCGAAACCCCGCTTGATGAATTTATTCCTGTGGTATGCTATATCGGAAGCAAAATAGGTAGGAAGGCCATTGTTCCTGACAAGGACCTCGTCCTTATCAAGGCCGAATTCCGTAGCTTTGAACCATACGGCGCCTTCCTTTTCCTCGATTAAACATTTATCCCTGAGATAATTCATTGTTTCCTCAAGTTCGCCGCTGTCATAAAGGGATTGCTCGGAAAACCACACGTCATACCTGACGCCGTAGGCATCAAGCCCTTTCCTGATCCTTTCCAGGTTTTTGGGCAGCACATAATCAACAAGCTCCTTCCGCCTTGCCGAAGGTTCCGCTTCAAGAAGCTTATCCCCGTATTGGGCGATATAGTCTTTCATATGGTCGGTAATATCTTCGCCATGGTAGCCATCTTCCGGGAATTCCACCGCGTCTTCGCCTTTCAGGAGCTGGATATACCTTGCCTCCAACGATAATCCGAATCTCTCCATCTGGTTACCGGCGTCATTTATGTAATACTCCCGTGTCACGTCATAGCCTGCGGCCTCAAGCACGCTCGCTATACAATCGCCTAACGCCCCTCCCCTGGCATTGCCCATGTGAAGCGGCCCTGTCGGGTTTGCGCTGACAAACTCCACCATAACCTTGCTGCCTTTGCCAATGTTTATCTTCCCGTAATCCTCACCTTCAAGGTCTATAATCCGCAGCGCATCATAAAGCCAGGATAGCTCCAGGTAAAAATTAATAAACCCGGGGCCGGCGCATTTGGCTTTTTCAATATATGTACCGGAAAAGTCCATGTTGGCGATCAGTATGTCTGCAATCTGCGAGGGCCGTTTCCTGGCCTGCTTTGCAAGCTGCATCGCCAGGTTGGTGGAGAATTCTCCATGTTCCTTTTCTTTCGGCGTTTCCACCGCTATTTCGCCTATAACCACATCAGGCAGATCACCTTTGGCCACCGCCGCCGAAAATGCTTTCCTAACTGTATTCCGGACTTGTTCTCTTAGTTCTTCTATAATGTTTCTCATCCGCTTGTCCTGCCTCTCTTATTAACATATAAAAATCATTATTTCCTGAACTATTATTGTCAATTTCAAGCTGATACCCGACCCGGATTTCTCCCCCGTTGTCATCGATCTTGATGTCCACCTCGTTTGCCAGCACTCCGACGGTAAATGCCCCGTACTCCGTATCGTAATACGAAATATGTTTCTGACCCTGTTGAAACACGAATTGCGAATTTACGGACCCCACTCTCATAAGCGTCACTACACCGTCTGTTACTTTTAGTGTTGTTCTCGTCCCGCTCATTCCCGTAATGTCACTTTCATCGTATGTCACGTAATAGGCCTCATCCTTTTTGTAATACCTGCCTTCAGTAACAAACTCCAGTACGCCGGCATCCGGATCGTCTGCGGCCTGAGCGCCCTTAACCGATATTATGACGTTCTTATCCATATAAAACACGCACCTTTCCTGCGGTCATGCACAGTAATTAACTGTATCATCAGTTTCAATATTTTTCAATATCTATCTTTTCCGCATTGTCAACTGCTCTTCCCAGGATAATGCCGCAAAGCTGCCCGAACTTTTCGACGCTGTCACTGGTATAATACCTGTAATCCGGTTTGTGCCGCGGATCTCTGTGCATATTGTTATCCATTATTGTGTTTTTTACAACCCTTGCAACTTCCAGCGCAGAGCTTACAAGTTTCACACCGCCCATTATCCCGGAAATTATCTTTTGAAGCAACGGGTAATGGGTGCAGCCAAGCACCAGCGTATCAATACCTTTTTGCTTCAGCGGCAACAGGTAATTTTCCGCTATCCGCATTGCTATATCGTTTTCCCACCATTCCCGTCCTTCTTCCACCAGCGGTACAAAAAGCGGGCAAGCCTTTTGGTATGTTTCAATTGTACTGTCCAGCCTGCTTATAGCTTTCTCGTATGCCCCGCTGTTTATCGTAGCGGTTGTCCCTATCACACCGATTTTTTTGTTTTTAGTGTGCAAAACCGCCGTTACGGCTCCTGCTCCTATTACCTCTATGACAGGTATGTCAAAACTCATTTTTATCCGCTCGTAGCTGAAAGCACTCATGGTGTTGCAAGCCATGACCAGCATTTTTATGTCATGGCTCAATAAAAAACGGACATCCTGGAGCGTGTATTTAATTATGGTTTCCCTCGACTTTGTTCCATAGGGGGCACGTCCGCTGTCCCCGAAATAGATCACGCTTTCACCCGGCAGGAGAGCCGTGATCTCCTTAAAGACAGTAAGGCCTCCAAGTCCCGAATCAAATACCCCTATTGGCCTGTTGTCCATATCTATATTCCCCCAAGATCATATGCTAAAACATGGCAGGCTTATTTCGGAACTTCAGAGGTCTATATGCCTTCGGTTATCCTCATGCCGTTCCAACGCAAGCTCTACCAGCCTCTCGATCAATTCTCCGTAAGGTATGCCCGAAGCCGCCCACAGTTTCGAATACATGCTTATCTGCGTAAAACCCGGCATCGTATTGATTTCGTTAATATAAACTTCATTATTGTCCCGTCTTACGAAAAAATCCACCCTTGCAAGCCCGGAACAGTCAAGCGCTTTAAAAGCTCTCAGCGAGTAATCCCTGATTTTATCGATAACATCGTCCGGAAATTCCGCCGGTATGATAATCTCTGATTTATCGCCGGATAAATACTTGGCCTCGTAATCATAAAACTCATTACATGGTACCACTTCGCCGACGGTCGATGCAACGGGATCGTCATTTCCCAGTACGGCGCACTCCGCTTCCCTTCCGTCGATGAATTCCTCGACAAGAATACGCCTGTCGTATTTTGCAGCAAGGCGCAAAGCCATTATAAGCCCACCGCGGTCATACGCCTTGCTGACGCCGACCGAGGAACCCGCATTGGACGGCTTGACAAAACAAGGATACTCCAGCGCCCTTTCCACCTCTGAAATAATACTGTCCAATCCCTGCTCAATATTTTTCCTGCTGAATACCAGGTATTTGCCTTGCTGCAAACCCTCCTTCTCAAATACCAGCTTTGCGTATGCCTTATCCATGCACAATGCGGAACTCAGTACCCCGCAGCCGACATATGGAATGCCGGCCAGCTCGAAAAGCCCCTGGATAGTCCCGTCCTCGCCATTTATGCCATGCAGGACAGGGAAAATCACGTCGATTTTTTTGTTGTCCTTTTCAACTTCAGCTATTGCCGATCCGGCGGTAAGCAAGGCCCGCCCCGACTGCTGCCGCGCTTCTGCCAGCGCCTGCCATTCCCCTGTCCCGATAAGCCCGACGGGTCCGTCATAGGCAAGCCACTTTCCCTCCCTTGTGATACCTATCATGGCTATATCAAACTTGCCGGTATCTATATTCCTTATAACCGATTCTGCTGAAAACCTGGATACTTCATGCTCGGATGACTGGCCTCCGAAAATAACGGCTATTCTTTTTTTGTCTCCCATTTTTTATACCGCCCGAATTCATGATATCAGTATAAAAATGCCTGTCCGCCCAGCGTATATTACGCATATTATTTGAAGCAGAGAAGCATTATTAAATACTGCCTGTAAATATATATTGTTTATTTTACTATTTAAGTACAGCAACTTCAACCCTTCGGAACGGTTGATTGATATGAGGTGATAGATAATTGGCCAGGTTTGCAGGAAAACATATTGACGATGCCGTATTTGCGCTAACCGCCGTCATCATAGCATTTTTTGCGCTCTGCTATGGCGGGACCGTGGGTTTCTCCGACAACGGGGATTTTTCAAGAGTTATGGAACCAAACGGTATAAGCTATACCGTTCCGCGGGGTGAGCGTTCTTTTGTATTTATTAATACGTACCGGATGGATTTCACCGGGAATACTCCGTGGCAAAAAGCGCTAAACGCCCTTTTCCACCTGAAAAATCCGGCGTGCTACCCTTCCGTCCAGCATCTTTTCATAAAAGCCGCAGTCTTTGCCAATATTGCAATAAACCTTATCAGCAAAACCGATATCCATGTTTTCAGGATAGAGGTCCTTGGCGCAATATACATACTTCTTTACGGGTTTTCCCTCTTTATCCTGTTTGCCGGCATAAAGACGCAAAACATCTGGCCTGGTTTGCTGATAAAGGCACTTATAACGACAGTGGCCTGTGATATGGGATATATAACTTATTTTAATTCATTCTACGGGGAAGCTTTGCAGACCATATTCCTCGTCCTTTCGGCAGGCTTCGGCCTGCGGCTCGTGACAAAACCCCTGCCGGGCAGAGCCGATGTCATCTGCTTTTATGTTTCTCTTGTGTTATATGCATGGTCCAAGTTTGCAAACATCCCCGCTGCAATAATTACCGCGCTGTTTTGCGTTCCCGGGCTTTATTCTGCAAGGGCCAAGCTGTCCCGGCCGTTTATCGCGGCCGCCGCCGGCATATCGGTCTGCATGATGACTGTCCTGTACACAATCGTCCCCGGGTGGATGGATTTTCAGACAAATTACAACTCCGTTTTTTTCGGCATATTAAGGGATACCGGTAAGCCGGCGGCGGAAAGGTATCTGCGCGAACTCGGCCTGCCTGAATACATGCTTGAGCTTAGGGATACGAATTATTACATGAAAGACGTTGCAGACACGGTAAAAAGCGATATATTCAAGCAGGATTTTTCAAAAATATCGAAAACAGACATTACTTTGTTCTACATGAAGCATCCCCGGCACTTTGCGGATAAACTCGAAGTGGCAGCCGCCAACAGCGGGATAATAAGGCCGGTGTACCTCTCCAACCACGGCCCCGGCATGCCAAGGCTTTCTTTCAGCAAGAGATTCGAGATATGGGGGGAACTGAGAAAAAGGCTTCCTTATGACACCGCGTGGTGGAATGCAGCCATATGCATGATGTTTTTCATATACATGGCTCACATGGGCCATAGGAAACAAAAGACGGCAAACAGGCATAAATCCCTTTTATATTACTGTATCGGAGCAGCATTGCCCGCCGCTGCTGCAATCAATTTTTGCCTGCCTGTAGTGGCAAACGGCGAGGGAGATCTTGCAAAGCATATGTTTGCGTTTATCCAGTCAATTGACATTATGAGCGTAATCCTTGCTGCTGCGGTTATTGATATTCTGCACAGGATCATCGCAAAACTCCGGACAGCCCCGGCTAAGACCGTGAAACAGGCCTCTGTCGTGGCATTGGCACTTATTGTTCTTTTATGCTGCGCGGTAATTTTAGTCACCTGCGCCAGGGCCGGCCCCGCCGCTTACGGCGCAAAGGGCAGTTATATAGAGTACGGAAGCTACAACGGACAAAAACTGTTATGGCATATACTTGCTTCCGATAATACAAAGCTGACCCTTGTTTGCGCAAACACAATCGGGGCCGGTGCTTTTTCGGAACATCAATACCCCGGGGAAATACCATCCGGGTACGGTGACAACCATTGGAAAACAAGCAAGATACGCACATTCCTGAACACCACTTTTATCCGTGACTTTACCGCATATGAAAAGGCTTTGCTTATGCCTGCTCAAAACAAGGTCCTGCTCTCGGCCGGCCACCTTGATGCAAAAGCGGGAGGCGATAATGAATTTTTCTGGTCCCATGTGCCAAAACTCGCCGACAGGGGCCATGACAGGGCATATTACATGGTTCTGAACGATATGGTGTTCGTTCCTGATATTAAGCTTATATGCGACGCCTACAGAAACGGCCACAATATAGCCCGTGACAAGATGTACTGGCTTAGCACGCCGTATTACTCAAACAACAGCATGGTACGGGTAGTGGATACGGACGGATACATATACATGAGAGACGCCGCTGACGAAAGCGTCGGCATTCTTCCCGTCCTGAACATCAGGTCCGGGTTTGCAGCCTGTGGTGACGGCAGCATCGGCAATCCTTTTAAAATACTTGAAACTGAATTATAAATTGCAAAAATGTAAAACTATTACCGGCAGGTGATTTTTATGGATGAAAACATACGCTACTCCGTTGTCGTACCGGTATACAACGAAGAAGCCGTTATCGGCGAAACCTACAAGAGGCTCACGCGGGTGATGGCATCGCTCGGGGAAAAATATGAAATAATACTCGTAAACGACGGAAGCCGGGACAAAACATTAGAACTGGCAAAAGAAATCTGCGACAAGGACAAAAGGGTGAAGCTCATAAGCTTTTCCAGGAACTTCGGGCATCAGGCCGCCATAACGGCCGGCATGAAACACTCGTCAGGAGAGGCGGTTATTGTCATAGACGCCGACCTCCAGGATCCGCCCGAAGTCATTCCTGATATGATCAGGAAATGGAAAGAAGGGTATAATGTCGTATACGGCAGGAGGATAAAAAGGAAAGGCGAAACCCTGTTTAAGAAGTCCACTGCCAGGATTTTTTACAGGGCGCTGAATCATCTCGCCGATGTTGAGATGCCGGAAGATACGGGCGATTTCAGGCTGATTGACAGGAATGTATGTAATGTCCTGAATGAACTGCCGGAAAGAAACAGGTATGTCAGGGGGCTGGTCAACTGGGCCGGTTTCAGGCAAACCGATGTAAAGTTTGTAAGGCAGGAACGTTTTGCCGGTATTACAAAATATCCGCTAAAAAAAATGCTCAAATTCGCAGCGGACGCTGTCATTTCTTTCTCAAGCAAACCCCTGAGATTTTCCATGTACCTGGGAATTGCCGCGTTAATTGCCGGTTTTATCTCCCTGGCCGCAATAATATATGAAATACTGTTTACGGATAAAGCGGTACCAGGCTGGTCGCCTGCGGTAGCGGCCAGCCTGGTCTTCAGCGGTGCCATGTTAATAATGACAGGCATCCTGGGTGAATATACGTCACGAATTTATGACGAAGTCAAGGGGAGGCCCTTATATATCATAAGCCTCAAGAAAAACTTCGGCAACGAAGGTACCAGCGATGGGGCATCATGAGGCGGATACTGTTGCTCACTCCAATATATCCAGACCGTCGATCGTCTCCCCATCCTGCCCCCCGGCAGTCTCCCTGGAATTGGCGGCTTCCGGATCATCCCCGAAAAACGTACCGCCGCTTTCCAGGTTTACAGCATCCGTTTCATCCGTTGTCACCGAAGCCTCTGCCCCTTCCTTGCTTATTAGCTGTGAACTCCTCGGGAACAACGCGTCAAACTTGAAATTGCCCATGAATTCCTTCTGGGATTTGCCCTCTATGGTAAACTTGACCTTTTCTATTTCTTCAAGCTCCGTCAGCGAGTTAACAATTGAATAAATAGTCATTTTCTCGGCATCTTTCCCGCCGGGATGCTTTGTTTTAAACTCCTTGGACATATCCACCGTTGCAACTTTCTTGCTGATGCTCACCGGCGTACGAAGCTTTGCTTCGGCAGGAATGGTCCTCTTGTGTGTCGCTTCATTCGAAGGTCCCCTGATCAATTCATTTATAATCGCAGACGCCAGGGTGCTTGCATTCTTTTCCTCGTCCTTGAGGTCGATATACCTGATTTCAAGCTTAAGTTTTGTGTTGTCGGCGTTTGCGAAATAAAGACGTACGGGAGTTTTTTCAGTCAGCTTGCTTGCTTCCGATTCACCGATAACAATACTGCTCACGGGCTGAAACTCATCATCCCGGCTTTCCTGCAATCCCAGCTCTTCCAGAACGCCGCATCCCGGCAGCATTAGCGCAAAAAAAACAAAAAGAGTTGCAATTGATATGATTTTTTTCATTATATGGCCACCTCTCAACTAGGCAAGACAGTACCGGCAACGCAACCGGAAATACTGCCAAGCATTTTCCCCTACGTTATTTTTATGCCGAGGCGGCCTTTAGTATTCTATGCCACGCAAAATTTTGCCTTTTCACTACATTGCCTTGGTATACTTATCGGCAAAGCAGCTGGCACAATAACTGTCCGGCTTGATTTTCGGGATGAAATTCAACCCCTTTACCATGCCGACCATTTCATTTATAAGGCTCTTAGTCTGTCCCTTGGTCCCTATATCTATATGAAATTCAAATGAAACACCTTTATTTTTCCTGTTTGGCCCAAGCGCCCGAACAATCTGCTCCATCCTTTCTTCATCAAACAAGTAAGCCAACTGCAGACTGGCGCATGTTTCGAGGTATATCTTTTCGCGGAGGTTTGTTACCGCCCTTTGCAATTCGCATTTATGCAGAAAACCGATTGCGCCTTTCCCGACCCTGTGAATAACAATGCATGATACGAAAACAGTCGTGTTGCCAACGTGCGAATCCGTACCCACTGATATCCGGTAGGAACTGTCGGTATCCGCCTTGATAAACTCGATGATATCACGGCATACCTCATCAAAGCTAAGCCCGGTTTTTCTAATGCTGCTAAACACGGTATTTTCGTCAATTGCAAGCGAATTTCCAAGTAACATCGATATAGCCTCCAAAAAATAAGCCCTGTGAAGGGACTTATTCACAGGGCATTCTTCTGTCCGGTTTAGACACAATACGGGTATGGACACCTGGTTTGAACAAATCCTGCAATCGTCTCATACCCATACATTCAGCCCTTTCTAAAAAATATATATTTTATATTAACACATGATTTCTATAAAATCAATTGGCAAGATATTGGAAGATAGCGTCCTCCCCTATATATGTTCAGTTTTGATCAGACATAATGGACCTTCATAGGTGTTTTGGCAAGCTGTTCCGCGCCGTTCTCACCCACATAAACAGGATATTCAAGTCTCATACCGCCTTGACCGGGTTGATAGAGATGAGCACCTAAAGCAATTACCATTCCCGCTCTAAATACATCAGTGTTGCTTTCATTTAGCGATGGCCCTGTCCTTGCGCATACACCAATACCATGGCCAAATCTTGGCAAACAGTATTCGTAAAGATCATATTTTCTGTATACCTCTATTCCCTCTTTTACAACGTCCGCAATAACTTTGCCCGGTTTAATAGCCGAGAAAACAGTCTCAACAGCTTCTTCCCAGCACGCTATAAGCTTTTTTTGCTGCTCGTTAGGGGTACCGTAGAAAACAGGTACGCTAAAATCACAGAGGTATAAATCATATGAAGGATGAAAATCAAGAATTATAAACTGATTTGGTTCAATCAATTTATCTGTTGCTATCTGCGTCACCCCTCCAAGAAATGCCGTTCTGTTACCGCTGCCCACTTCTGTTCCGGCAGTCACTGACCATGACCAATAACTGCCTTTATCGCGAATTGCCTGCTCTATAACTCCGGCAATATGGTTTTCAGTCACGCCTGCCTTAATTTCCTTCAAGGCCATTTGGAAGCCGTAATCTGCTATTTCACTGACATACCGCATTCTTTCCAGTTCCGCTTCATCCTTGATTATGATGATTTCATCCAAAATATCTACACCATTGCCAATATGGGCATTTGGAAATGTCTCGCGCAATTCAATGTATTCAGCGGCAGTAAGAATCCCCGGAGCAGGCTGGGCATTTCCTTTGTGGGCTAAATCCACTGCTATTCTGCCTTCAGAAATACCAAGCACATCAAGCTCTTCTTTTATTTTTGCAAATAGTTCATCATATTTATAGGGTATTATCTCCATCGGGGGGCCTTCAGCTTTAACCCGGCTTAAATCACCTGACCAATAAAAAAGCTTAAATTCCCCTTTTGCTGTTATCATGGCCACGCCGCGCCAGGGCATAAATACTCCTCCCAGGTAGTGAAGAGCTGCCTGACGTGTGCCAAGGTAAACATCGTAACCATGCCTTGCGACATTATCAGCTACTTTTTTACGTCGTTGTTCAAAGTTAATCGGTTTCATTTTACGCCTCCTTCCACTATTGCACGGTTTCTTACGGTCAATTTTTCTCATCCGTCGTGGTCCATAATCAACATGATAATGATATCCTGAATACTAATATTTTGGGTTGTCCAAATACCGCTATTTATTTTCCACAGAATGTCGGAAGAGTTATGAATCTTTAGGGCATGGCTAATGTCCAAACCTTTCTTTTCCGCTTCAAGGCATGTATATCCGTCCACAATACCGCCGGCCAAATTTGTGCAGCCCATCTTTGCAGCTTCCTCGTTTATATATCCGCCCGGCCCGTCAGTACCGTCCGTGTCGCATGCCGCAACAACAATGCGTTTATTGCCCTGAATTACCTGTGCGGCACTTAATGCAAATTCCTGGTTCCGTCCGCCTACTCCTGCTTCATTCCCTGCCGTAACCAATAATTCTCCGGTAAATATAAGAGCGCAAGGCGCTTTAAAAGGCTCGCCCTCATCAGCAACATTAACTGCTATCCTGCTCAGGAGCGAACCCGCTATGGACGCCTCGGCAAAAGTCTTTCGCATCATAAAATGCGGCGTATAGCCCAATTCTTTAGACTTTTCTATAGCAGCTGCAATAAAATTCATCTTTGTCGGCATAATTCCAAAGATACGACAATCCATTTTTTCAAATTCTTCAGGTTTAAGCACATCATTATTTGTGGCTTCATTATACAGGTATTCAAGTATGGCAGGCGAGATTCTGTCACATACTTCGTTTTCTTTAAGGACTTCAATTGCTTTTTCGGGCGTACTGATATCGGGAAGGGTATGCAGCCAAAAATTATTATAAATCCATCCTTCATAACCCTCTTTGCCAAGTGCATTTTTTTCATTTAAATCAATAGGGATGATATGTACCATTTTAGCAGGATGAATGAGTCTTGTGATCCTGCCTCCTTTGAGTTGATCAACCTGATTTCGGACGAGGTTAAGGGTCATTGTTGGAATTCCTTTTTCAATTTGCAATATACTGGTAATCAGAGCCACATCATCCAAATTTATACCATCAGGCGGCATTGTCAAAAGAGAAGAGGCTCCGTTTCCGATTATTGTAAAAACCAAATCCCGACTGCTCAGCTTGCTTTCCTTGATTTTTTGTACAAGCTTATAACAACCTTTAACGCAGTTTTCATCCGGAACCGGATGCCCGCCATGGGAAACGCTTACTTTTTTAAGGTTATGCTTATCTCCATATTTCAAAAGAATATGACCCCCGGTCAGGTAATCACCCAAAACCGCCTCAAGCGCCTCTGCAATACGCTGTATTCCTTTTCCCGCACCAAAGACAAAGATCCGGTCTATATCCTTATTTAGATTGAATACTTCTGTCCCGGTTCTGGGCGAACCATTCAGAACAAAATCAGGATAACCTACGAACAACTTGTCGTCGTCAATACGTGCCAATTTCTTTGTATTTTGATAAGGATCCGCAGCCTGCAGTGCCGCTTCCAGTATCTCTATTGTTTTCTTCCGACCTTCAATATTTCCATGCGAAGTTAAAGTATCATAGTTAAGAATCCTCATGCCTTTACCAACCTTTATTTTCTAATTGTAAATCGTCTCCCCGTGATTCCTGCTTTGCCGAAAAATCTTGCCCGTGTCCCAAGCTCCTTTTCAATCTGTAACAGCCGGTTGCCGGAATAGCCCAGCCCGTTTTCACGAATGGTGCCTGCGTTGTAGCCAACTGCATAATCGCAGATAGATATATCTTCGCCCCTTGCACCACAGGGGGAAATCCCGAAGTGATTCTCAACGGCGAGCTGAACCACTTCCATTGCCTCGGTCACAGTTCCTATTTGGCCTGTAACAATACGAACTGCGTTACCTGCCTTCATATTTATCGCTTTGCGTAGTCTGTCCGGATTTGTGGCCAACAGGTCGTCACCAATAATTTGTATGTCCACTTTTCTTGTAATTTCGGCAAAACCTTCAAAATCATCCTCAAAGAGAGGGTCTTCTATGATGACAAAAGGGTAATCCTTGGACATTTTCCCGACCAGTTTAATAATGTCTTCTCTCGTTTTTGGTTCATGACTGAACAACCCTTCGTACAACATCGTTTCTCGGTTATAAAAGCTGTTTGCAGCCATGTCTACCTGTATTCCGATCCTGTCTGTGTAACCTGACTTGCTAATTACATCCGCCATCATGTCCCAAAGTTGATAATCATCTTTGAGTTTACCTTTGGGTATCGCCATCCCCGCAATGGGCTGCATTTTTATTCCAAGGTTGTCTTTAATATAGTCAGACCAATCCATAAATACTTCCCACAAAGCCGTGCTGGCTTCTGTGAAAGTATCAAAGTCATAGGCTACAAAGGAGTATGACGGCTTGTATCCTGCTTTATCCGTACCGTTATAACGGGTACTCCCGGTAGCCACCGTCACGCCGGGAATAGGCAGGGTAAAAGCCCTGACCCCTCCGATATGTTCATAAAGAGGGATCTTAAGAGCCGCCGCCCCGGCGTTCAATATAGCCGTTGAAAGAGCTGCTGAAGCAATACCGCCAATTACCGGTTTCCCAATCTCCAGTATAGCTGCATCGCACGCGGTTTGATTACTCGCATCTAATCCAATAAGCTTCGGGGCTACCAGCCGGTTAAGGTTATCTGCTGCCTTTCTAAAGCCATAGCCTCCAAATCTTTCATCGCCATCATACAGAGATTCAACTTCATAAGAGCCTGCAGAAATACCAGGACAACAAGTCCCTTTTCCCACCGCTCCGTTTTCTGTTATAACAGTTACATGGACAGCCGGCCTTGTGCGATCGGAATAAGCTTCTTTTGCTGTTATTGATTTTATTGCTGTTCCGTGCATAGTCCATTCCTCCAATTAGCTGAGTACTTCTTTGTTTTTATGCTTAAAGCTTCTGGCATTGAAATTTCCATCCTTTAAGTCCGCTTTTCCCTGCATATTTCGCCCTGGAACCTAGCTCCGCTTCTATTTCAAGAAAACGGGTGCCGGCTGAACCAAGGCCGCTTTCCCTGATAGTTGCCGCGTTTAGCCCAACGCTGTAATCGCATATGTCAAGATTTTCACCCCGGCTGGAGCAGGGCATTACTCCATAACCGTTTTCATAAGCCAGTTGAACCATCTCAAGTGCCTCAGTTATAGTGCCAACTTGATTTACCTTTAGCAGAACCGTATTACATGCGCCTGTTTCAATACCCTTTTTCACCCGTTCCAAATTAGTGGAAAAAAGATCGTCACCAACAATTTGTATACCGGTCTTTTCTGTCAAATATGCATGACCTTCAAAATCATCCTCGCTAAGAGGATCTTCCATTATGACAAACGGATATTCGCGAGCCAAATACAAAATCATTTCAATCTGTTGCTCTCTTGTCCGGACCTCTTTATTAAACAAGCCCTGATAGGTTTTATTTTCGGGGTTGTAATAGCAGTCTGCTGCAAAATCGGCTTGCAGGCCAATTCTTCCTTCATATCCTTTTTTGCAGATAGTCTGCGTAAGAGAGTCCCACAGGTATTCATCACTTTCAATTAATCCCCTGGGTATACTGAAAAACCCGGCGCAACTATAATGCGGAGAGGACTCTTGAGGCCGCAGGCCCCACTTTCTGACCATCTGTTCTTCCCAGGACAAAACTACTTCAAACAGTGCATAAGAGGCCTCTGAAAACTTCGAAAAGTCATATGCGACAAACGAATATGTCGGTTTAGTGCCTGATCTTTCTCCACTGCTGTACCTATACCCACCGCTTATGCAACCATATGATGCGCATGGAAGAGTCACGGCTCGAGCTCCGCCTATATGCCGGTACAATGGAATTCCAAGAGATTCGGCACCGGCCTTGAGAACCGCGGCAGAAACGGGTGCGATTGCATTGCCTCCGAGCCGAAGCTTGGCATCAGGCCCTCCTAAATTTAGAATAGTATTATCAACTTCAAATTGTTTAGTTGCATCCATACCTATAATTGCAGGTCCAATGATTTTTTCAATATTTTCTACGGCCCGCATAACACCTTTCCCACGCCATGCACTTCCGCCATCATAAGCAAAGGCAACTTCATGGGTTCCAACTGACAAACCGGCTGTACATTGAGCTGTACCGGAAGCACCGTTTTCTGTGTATACAGTAGCTTCTACCGCCGGGTGCCCTTTCCCGGAAAATACCTGTCTAGCCGTAACCTTTGTAATTGTAGTGCCAAACATATTTTATGACCTCCATTACTTTAAACACCCGGATGTCTGATTTATATACATCCCCCGTATTAAACCGCACCAATTAATCGTAAAAACAATACTCCAAAGAAAAATGATATTGGGGAAAATAATGTTGTCATTAGCGAGAACTCACCGGTCAACCGTACATCGCTTTTCATTCCAGCTGCCATCGCTGCTGCGGAAGTAGGGACAGGTGAGCCAAATATTACATAAACCAAGCATAACTCAACCCCCGTGAGCCCTAACATATATGCTATGGTAATCATAACAGCCGGGACTATCACCAGCCGAATTATACAAATAACAGTTGACAAACGCAAATTATTCCTGGCATTGTTCCAGTCAAACATTCCACCCAGTGCAAGCAACGCCATAGGCATTGCTACTGCCGAAATATTGCCAAGTGATTTTTCGATAAATACCGGCAAATGAATTCCTGCATAATGGATAAGCATGCCCGCTACAATTGCAATTATAAACGGATTTGCCAGGATGCTTTTTAGCACGCCCAGTATCTTGCTGCCGTTAACCTTTTCCTCATCAGGCTTAAAAATTGAAAAAGTAATAACTGCACATAAGTTGAGGCTAATAATAACAAATGACGTCATCGAAGCTGCGACATTTGCCCCGTCCTGTCCATATAAATTCATCATGAGAGGAATGCCAAGGAGCACATAATTGCTTCTGAAAGCAGCATGGACTACTGCGCCGCACTTGGCATTCTCTTTTTTAAACATAGGGCAAATTATTGCCGCAATTACCATAACACTAAACAAACCAATAACACATATAAGTACCAGTTTTAAACTTAAAGTCCTGGTCAAATCCTGTCTGTACATTTGTTCAAATAACATTGCCGGGATAAAGAGTTTAAACACTATCTTTGACAGGGTTAATGCAAACTCCTGTGTTATGATATTTTTGCATTTCAACATATACCCGATTAAGCCTGTAATAAAGATCGGTAATACCGTATTTATGCTAAAAATAATGCTATGCAAACCAATTCCACCCTTTATCCCTCATCATGTTAAAATAAAGTAATCAATTATATTACGCTTTAAGTGCGGGGAGCACTTTTCTGTATTTAACATATTCAGGCAGGACAAATATGCCTCCTGCAGCCAGACCAATTACGCTGGTAAGCATTTCGGGGTAAATTAGTAAAATAGATGCAGCAAATATAATTATCCTCTTCCACCAAGCAATCGGCCTTGATATGTAACCTACAATAGATACCGCAAGGTAGTATGCACCCACCAGGGCAAATATAACTACAAATACTAACTCCAGTAAACTGTCTCCCATCAGCAGTAGTGATGGATTATAAGCAAATATAAACGGGACGATATAGGAGACCATGGCAAGCCTGAAAGCTGTAAAACCGGTCTCGACAGGGTCATCCCCGGAGATTCCGGCCGCAGCATATGCGGCAAGTGCAACCGGCGGAGTAATCGCTGAAATATTAGCAAAATAAAAAGCAAATAAGTGAGCAGCAAGCAAAGGTACGCCCATTTTTATAATTGTCGGTACAAGCAGTGTTGCAACTACAATATAAGCAGGAGTTGTCGGAAGCCCCATTCCAAGTATCAATGCCGTAATTGCCGTTATTAGCAGGGCAAGCCACAATTGGTTTTGTGCCATCGACAGTAAAAGTGCGCTTAGTTTTAAACCAAGGCCGGTATAATTAACAATACCTACAACAATTCCCGCGCAGGCACATGCCATTGCAACACCTATCGTGCCTTTACCGCCTTCGGCTATACAATCTAAAATCTGTTTAAAAGTCATATGTTTTTTAAAATCAACAAATGAAATTGCAATAAGTACTACCATTGACCATAAAACGGCTCTTGTAGGGCTATAACCCATCATCAGAATAACCACAAGCATAACAATCGGAGTTAAAAGATAGACTTGCTTTAACAGCGTTTTTACCGTATCCCCGGAATCCATCTTTAAAACTCGTATCTTCAGTTTGATTGACTCGTAGTGGACCATTAAGAAAACTGAGTAGTAATATAAAAATGCCGGTAAGGCTGCTGCTATAATTATTTTATTATAAGGAATCCCCGTAATCTCACTCATAATAAAAACTGCAGATCCCATGACCGGCGGTGTAATCTGGCCGCCTGTTGATGCAACGGCTTCTACGGCTCCGGCATATGATCCTTTGTATCCTGCCTTTTTCATAAGCGGAATTGTGATATGTCCGTCAGCAACAACATTAGCAACAGAACTTCCGGAGATGGTCCCAAAGAGAGAACTTGATATTATGGAAGTTTTACATGGCCCGCCAATTGATCTCCTGGTCGCTGTTAGGGCGATTCTTGTAAAATAATTCCCAACGCCTGATCCTTCCAGGAACGCACCAAACATAACAAATAGCACAACAAAAGTTGATGACGCGCCTAACGCAGTTCCAAAGATACCTTCAGTAGTCAGGTAAAGGGTATCAACAATCTGCACAGGTGTAAATCCACTGTGCCCAAACATACCCGGAATGTATTTGCCAAAAATGAAGTATACTATGAAGACCATCGCGATAATCGGCAACGCCTTTCCCATCCTTCTCCTGGCTCCTTCCAGGACTGCAATTACCAGCATTACACATAAAGCATACTCGTACCATGCGAGTGGCTGGAAATAGTAAAAACGATATATAAGGTTTTCCCTGTTTATTATTAGATATATAACAGGCAACGCCGCGCATAATGCAAGAATAATATCTATTATTAAGCCTGTTTTCTTAAATTTCTTTATTGTTGTCGGAATAATCAGAAATACAAGTATCCCCGCAAACATGTAATGTATGGACCTTTGATATATGGCTTCCATTGGACCGATTATTCCTCTATATATATGAAATATACCAAAGGCTAAAGCAATTACCCAAATAATTTTATCCTTAATAGTGGTGTTGGAAGATTTTTTGATAGTGTCCTCCATTGTTACCCTCCTAAAAAATGATAATGCCCTCGAAACTTCAAGAACCCTAGAGGCCTATGTTCTGAAGCCTGAAATATCTCTCACACCTCCAATATTTAGCATGATTCGCTTTAAGCTGCTGCCAGATTTGCCTATAAACTTATATATAGGGCATATCTGCCTTTACTTTTCCAGGCCGAGTTAATTATTATATTGTCATGGTATTACTTGCCATTGCATTGATTAAAGGTTTTGACTGTGTTGTGTAACAGGAGCCGCATAAGAAAAGCTTTTTGCATGCATCTTATTACGAGGGTTTTATTTCATCTGCCCTTCCTTATCTTCTCCTGTTACACAACTCTCCAATTCTCAGGGGCGATGCCTTATCCTATTACTTTATGGCACCTATCTCCCTGAAGTATCTTTCCGCACCGGGATGCATTTCCACGCCGCTTAGTTCTTTAGCCATCAGTTCGGGTGTTAAACCTCTGTATGCGGCATGCCCTTCACCAATCAGATCTAGATTTTTGACAATAGCTTTTGTCATTTCATAGACAAAATCTTCATCCAGATCAGCAGAAACGATGAAATGTTGTGCGTTTCCAAGGGTTTTAATATCCTCGTCGATACCTTTATACGTTCCGCCCGGAATGATATTTCTCATATATGCCGGTGAAATTTTCTGCAATTCCGCCAACTTATCATCCGGGATTTCAAGAATCCTGATATCCCTGACATTAGCAACGTCCATAATTACAGATACAGGAATTGCAGAACCAAAGCATAATACATCTGTAAGCCCGTCTTTAAACTGTTCGCCCATGTCACTGAGATTCGAGAACGAAACACTGCGAAGGTCATTATATGACATGCCATAGACTTGGAGTATATGGCGGGTAATTATTTCTGCAGTGTTGCCCGATGCAAAAGTAGTCAGCCTTTTACCTTTAATGTCCTCAATTGAATATATATCCGAGTCCTTTGCAACTACAATATGAGTTGCTTCATCATAAGCAAAACCAAGATTTCTGATTTTGTCTTGCTTACCGTCAAAAGGAGGCAGGCCATTGAGGGCATCAACCGTTGTGGGAAGCTTGCTCATTGACAGTTGATAATCCCCGCTTTGAATTGAGGCAAGGTTGCTTAGAGCAGCTCCCGGAAGCACTGTGGTGCGGATCCCCGGAATTTCTTTTGGGAGAAAGTTACCGATAATAGTTGTTGCAATATTCCACGAGCCGCCGGTAGTTCCGCCTGCGATCTTCACCTCTGTCGGAACAACGCCTTTTTTCGGTTCTTCTGAAGTTTCGCTTGGTGTTTCTGAAGATTCGGACGGAGCTTCAGATGATGAAGGTTCCGAAGTAGAAGGAGTTTGAGGAGTTTGAGCAGTTTTAGAACCTGTGCATCCAACCAGCATTGCAATTAGAACCATAATTGCAAGAGTGATAAATACTCTCTTTTTCATAACTATTTCTCCTTTTACATTTTTTATTTTATTTTGCATAATAAGCTTCCGAGACCTTCAATAGTAATCTGTATCTTGTCTCCTGGTTTCAAAAACCACGGAGGATCAAATTGTAATGCGGTTCCTGCAGGAGTTCCTGTCGCTATTACATCTCCTGGTTCTAAAGTTAGAAATGAAGAAAAATACTCAATTTGTTCTGAAATATCAAAGACCATTTCTCTTGTGTTAGAATCCTGACGCACTTCTCCGTTTACCATAGTCTTTATATCCAGTTTCATAGGATCATCTACTTCATCTTTAGTAACAAGGTAAGGTCCTGCAGGAAAAAAACCGTCAAAATTTTTGCCGCGCAGCAATTGAACGTCTTCTTTTGTGCAGTCGTTAGCAGTCATATCATTTACAATGGTATAGCCTGCTATATAATCATAAGCCTCTTCACGGGTAATGTTTTTGCCTCTCTTGCCGATAATAACGCCGAGTTCTCCTTCGTATGTGACTAAATGACCGCAGATATCTACTTCTCCTCCGGGATCAGTAACAGTTGTTGAATATTTGCTAAACACCTTAAGCGTTTTTGGAATCGGCAGATTTCCTCTCTCGCACATATCCTTGTAATTCAATGCAACACCCATTATTTTGCTGTTGCGGGATATCGGGGCTAAAATAGAAACACTTGATAGTTTAACTGCAAACCTTTTCATTTTTTCATCCGTGCCGGACACTAATTTTTTAAGTTGTTCCAGTCCGTTATCCCTGCGTAAAACACTTAAGATGTCGCTATAATCATCCGTCATTTCTTTCTCGCTGGCATACCCGGCTACATCCAGAACCATATCCTCGCCTATAATTACGCCCAGTTTTTGCTTTTTTGAATTGTCCAAATAATTAATAAGTTTCATCTACTCCTCCTGGAATACTCAAAAATGTTACTTAAAATGCTCCACCTGGAAACTCTTTAAAATACCGGGCCCAGAAAATATGGTTCTATTACATCGGTGTAATTGATAGTTTCACCTTTTGTAACTTCCCCGTTCGCGATGCTTATAATTTTCTTAAATAGCTCTTCTCCAGCTTCATTCAATGTTTTTTCGCCTGTAATTATTCCGCCGGAAGAGAAGTCAATACTGTGCGCGGCTCTCTGTGCGGTCCGTGGATTTCCTGTCACAAACATAAGAGGAGCCACGATTCCCACGTTATGAGCCAGCATGGGTGGGTCATCAAATGTCAGGTCCCCTCCGCCCAGCTGGTATAAAGTAATTTGGCAACCTGCTGCAGCCAAACTGACAGGTAATGAAAACGCGGACGCCCAACCATGCATAAAGTGTAATCCCGGTTTTTCAGGGCGTTGTGCGTACTCAAGAACGCTTTGGATAGGCATACTGCCTGCTTTTTCTGCTGCACCTAATGATTTTTCCTCCAGGGTGCTGATACCCGCCTTAATATTGGACGGAATAGGATTAATTGAGCGTATATCCTCACCAGATGCTTTTGCAGTGTCTTCGACTTCCTTAACCATCTCTAACAGGCGTTCTGCGTCTTTAGGATTGACACAGCGTTTTGCCACGTCTTCTTCAGCTCCAATAAGTTCAAGAGTCTCGGAAAAGATTACTGTCCCGCCTTCCTTAACAAGTAAATCCGCCGCCTTTCCAAAACACGGATTTCCGCTTATACCGCTGGTTGCGTCAGACCATCCGCATTTTACGCCGATCTGAAGTTTGGAAAGCGGAACCTGTTCGCGTAATACCAATGATGCTTCATGAACATATTTCCTGGCCTGTTTAATTCCATCAACCACCAGTTTCTCCAAACCACCGGACTTCTCAAGCGTTAAAACCGAAACAGGTTTTTCGCTTTTTCTAATCTCATCTGCAAGCCTGCTGGGGAGAACTTCCGGATAACCAAAATCTTCGCGTGCTCCAAGGATAATCGTGGCATAAGTATTTGGATTCTTAGCAAGCCCAATATACAAGTCTGCCAGCCTTTTCCTGTCTTTACTGTGCCTGCATACTTCACCGGTAGTAATTATCGCCTTTGTTCCTGTAACGTAATTTGCAATCCTTGTTGCAGCAATGTTTGTAATTCTTGCGGAAGGTATAATCAGGACATAGTTTCTTACGCCTGCTTCGCCATTGTTTCTAACGTATCCCCAAAATTTCACTTGTTTTCCTCCTTTTTAAGGTCTCCGCGTCCGCGAAGCCCCTCAATATTGTGAACACTAACCAACTCTCCCTTTTTAATGTCCTTGGATGCTTTTCCTATTGATTTTCCATACTTAATAATAATCTCACCGGAGGAAATATCCTTTAAAGCGATTTTATGACCAAACGGAATGTCTGTAATCGGTGTTATTCCATATGGCTTCATGGGTTCAGGCGGTTTTACCATTACCTCAATGCCCTTGGCGCAATCCTCTACTGCTACGGCAACAGTATCTTTTTCATGAATCTGTATCATCTTTTCCCTCCTTTCTATTTCCATTTGTCATGCATATAGACTTCTTCATTAAAGACTACAGGCCATTTTTCGCCTATTAATACGGCTAATGTTCCCTCTGCTGCCATTAACGCCAGTTTGGAAGAGCACTCTTTTGTCAATGCAGCCATATGGGGGGTTACAATAAAATTGCTGAGAGATAATAGTTTATTACTTGTATCTATAGGTTCCTTCTCCATTAAATCTACTGCGGCGCCCGCGAGGTTTCCTGCAGTAAGTGCCTCATACAGTGCGTCCTCATCCACCAAATCGCCTCTTGCATTATTGATCAAAAATGAACCCGCCTTCATTTTCTGCAATGCATCTTTACCGATAATTTTCCTGGTTTCAGGGGTGGATGGAACATGCAACGATACAATATCACAAGCCGGTAGCATATCAAGAAGATTTGTGTAGTATGTAAACCCTTGTTCTTCAACGCTTTCCCGGCTGGCATAGGGATCGTAAACGGATACATTAAGCCCGTTTGCACGAAATAGCATTGCTGTCTCCCTGCCGACATTGCCAAACCCGACAATACCAACGGTACGGCCAATTAGCTCAACTGCTGCATACTTATCTAAAAAGACAGCAGATTATAACAGTTCTTGATTTATCCGAAGAGACGCGTGGAAATGCAAACGGTATAGGAATTTCTGATATTTCAACCAGAAGAGTGTGGGATAAAATAGACTTGGAAGCAACATATGCCAACCCATTAACCTCGCTTGTAATCAAGTCTCCGAAAATCCCCCTTATCATGGATAATGACAGGTCGGCCATTCAGGCATCTATCAAGTTTTGCACAGGGATAGACAGAACCAAGCCTAAAATTGTCCGCATTAAAAATACGCTTGAGCTTTCTGAGATTTATATATCAGAAGCTCTCATGGAAGAAGCCAAAAAATTCCCGCATATTGAAATTTTGAGTGAACCGGGGGAAATGGTTTTTGATGAAAATGGCAATCTGTTCTAAATGACAAAATACCTGTTTCATTTTGACAGGTTTGATTTCTATTTGTTATATAATTTACTTTTATAATAGCTGTCCGACAGGTACAGTGCGCCGATGGGGTTATGCGCCAAAACTCTGTCTTTTACAGCAAAAACGGTAACCGGCGCATCGGAATACTTGATGAACAAGGAATCATGACCGACGCATAATCCCAGAATAATATTCAACTCTGTCTGTGCTTTATTTAGAAAAACAGCTTGTCCGATTGGGTTGCACATCGGCTCATATGTGTCTGGACGGACTTTTTCATTTTCCTTGATCCCTAAAAACTCTTTGGGGATGCTTCCGTTTTTACATGCAATAGACTGTATTTCGAAGCCGTTATGCATCAGGATTTTGGAAAGTACATTTGCTTCTCTTGCCAGTCCTATACAAAAAGCAAGCCCCAGCTTTTTGAAGCCGCACTTGTCAGCAAAAACCATGATTTCTTCAAGCCTTGTTTTTCTGCAATAATCCTCAGCTTCCGTCTGTGCGGAGCAATATGCCAGTTTTTTGTTATCGCCATCCTGGTATAATTCTTTGATTCTTTCTTGTTCTTCCTCATTGCAGGGGCAATTCAAGGGTGTTTTATCGAGTTCTCCCGTTCTACAGTTTCGCTTCCCGCACATAGCGCATGTATACATACTTTCTCTCTCTTTCCTTTATTCCCTAATTCATTACGCCGTTTCGATTTCACTTTCCTCCTGTTTCCCAAGCTTTTCGATCGCCCACTCGCGCATCTTGTATTTTAAAACTTTTCCTGCGGCGTTAAGCGGGAACTCGGTAACGAACTCCACGTAGCGAGGGGTCTTGTGCTTTGCCATATGAGCGCGTACATAGTCCTTAAGCTCGTCCTCCGTCATTTGCTCGCCATCCTTCAGAATCACGCAAGCCATTATTTCTTCACCATACTGCTTGTCAGGCACACCGATGACCTGCACATCCTTCACCTTGGGATGGGTATATATGAAATCCTCTATCTCCTTCGGATAAATATTCTCCCCGCCCCGTATTATCATGTCCTTTATCCTGCCTGTTATTTTAAAATACCCGTTCTCATCGACTCTCGCAAGGTCCCCGGTATGCAGCCACCCGTTTTCGTCGATAGCCGCGGCGGTCGCCTCGGGCATCTTGTAGTAGCCCTTCATTATGTTGTACCCTCTTGCAACAAACTCTCCGTCCGTATTGGGAGGCAATTCCTTACCGGTCCTGGGATCCACAATCTTGCACTCTACACCGGGAAGCGCGCGCCCCACCGTATTAACCCTCAGCTCAAGACTGTCGTCGACGCGGCTTTGCGTGCACCCAGGAGAAGCTTCGGTTTGTCCGAATACTATGGTAATTTCTTTCGCGTTCATCTTGTCGACCACGTCCTGCATGACCTTTATCGGGCACGGGCTTCCGGCCATTATACCGGTCCTCATGTGCGAAAAGTCCGTTTTACTGAAGTCTTCATGCTCCATCATAGCTATGAACATGGTCGGAACGCCGTTAACCGCCGTGATTTTCTCCCTGTTGACGCAATCCAGGGCAACCTTCGGGGAAAAATACGGAATCGGGCACATGGTTGAACCATGAGTCATGCAGGCTGTCATGGAAAGAACCATCCCAAAACAGTGGAACATCGGTACCTGTATCAGCATCCTGTCGGCAGTCGACAAATCCATACAGTCGCCGATGCATTTGCCGTTATTGACTATATTGTAGTGGGTAAGCATGACTCCCTTGGGGAAACCCGTGGTTCCGGACGTATACTGCATGTTGCAGACGTCATGCCTGTCAAGGGCATTGGCCCTCCTCTGGACCTCCTCCGGCGGAACTTTCTCCGCCAGTGCAACAACGTCATCCCACGATATACATCCCGGCTGCCTTGATTCTATTGTTATTATATTACGAAGGAATGGGAGGCGTTTAATATACAGGGGTTTCCCGGCTTCCGCCGTCTTAAGCTCGGGACAGATTTCATTTATGATGTCTACATAGTTTGAATCCTTGTACCCGTCAATCATGACCAGCGTATGCGTATCCGACTGGCGCAGCAGGTACTCGGCTTCATGTATCTTGTACGCCGTGTTGACGGTAACCAGTACGGCTCCGATTTTTATCGCCGCCCAGAAAGTAATGAACCACTGCGGAACATTAGTAGCCCAAATCGCGATGTGATCTCCCGGTTTTACACCAAGGGCGATAAGCGCTCTTGCGAACGTATCCACATCCTCGCGGAATTCCGGGTAAGTCCTGGTATAATCATGCGTAGTGTATCTAAATGCGTACTGGTCCGGGAATTCCTCCGCGATCCGGTCAAGAACCTGCGGAAACGTGAGATCTATAAGCGAGTATTTTTCCCATACATACCAGCCTGTCCCTGCATTATTGCTGTACAGCCGCCCTTTCTGCCTTGATTTTTGCAGGTGCTTTTCCATATAGTTGATAAAATGAGGAAAAACTATGCCCGCGTCCTCAAGGTCTCTTGCCCAGCGCTTAACCCATTCGAGCGAAAGGTAGCCGTCATAGTTTATTGAGCGGAGAGCAAGGATAAAGCTGTCAATCGGCAAATCGCCCTCCCCCATCAGCTTGTAGCATATCTTGTCGTTCTCAACCACGGAATCTTTTAAATGCACATACTTGATGTATGGGCCGAGATTCTGCACGGTTTGCTCTGCAGATTCGCCGGCAAACCTGTACGGATGGTGGACATCCCACAGCGCTCCGACAGCATCACTCGCGGCACGGTTCAGCAAATCGCAGAGCCGTCTGGTATCCGAATAAACGCCGTTGGTTTCAACGAGAAGTGTGACTCCCTTTTCTTCGGCGTAAGGTATCAGCCTTCTTAAAGCAGCAAGGACAACTTCGTCGTCAACCTCGCCGTCCGGCTGCGCTTCCCTGTCCCCGAGTACGCGGATATACGGGGTCCCTATCCTTGACGCGAGATCTATGTATTGCAGGATTTCGTCGTGATTCTTTTCCGCTTCGTCGGCAAATTCCAGGCTGCAGCCGCTCGACAGGCATGGAATCTCCAACCTTAGCTGCCTTAGCTTCTCCATGGTTTCAGGCAATTGCGACTCGGTGAACGGAGGAGCTTTTACGGCAAATATTTCTTTGCCCAGACCTCGGATCTCAATACCGTCAAAGCCCAGGTCCTTCGCCATGGAATAAATATCCGGCCAGTCAAAATCCGGACAGCCTAGTGTCGAAAAAGCAACTTTCATAAAGATCCCCCTGTAATATAAAAATAATAAAACTAAATATCACATATCCGTTTATCGGGTTGCTGCCTGCGTAAGGCAACGGAAAGCATATTCAAAGGTTTTTGATATAGCCGGCAATCGCTTTGCCGGCAACGGCTCCCTGGCCGACTGCCACTGACACCTGCCATAAGCTGCTAGTGCAGTCCCCCGCGGCAAACAACCCCTCAAGGTTTGTCTGCTGCTTCCCGTCGGTCACAATCCTGTTCCCCTCCGTAAGTATGCCGAGCTTGCGGGCAAAATCCAGGCTTGAGGCGCTCTCATGCGCCACAAAAATACCGTCAATCTCCTCACTGGCACCGTCCGTGAAATGTATCCTTTCCAGCGCCTCCGTACCATCCAGCCTCGAGATTTTCCTCATGTCGATCCTGAATTTTCTTGACGCCTTTTCGTTTGCTTCACTTACGTCGAGTTTTTTACCGTTCGTGTATATTGTAATGTCATTGGTAAACGTTGTTAACTCATTTGCTTCATGAACGGCATAATCCCTGTTTCCCAGCACTCCGACCTTCCGGTTGTTATAAAAGAAACCGTCGCATGTGGAACAATAGCTGACCCCCTTGCCTTCAAACTTGACAAGGTTTTCAATGGCTATAGTCTTCCCCGGCTGTCCTGTCGCCAGGAGAACCGCCTTGCCAAGGTATTCGCCAACAGTTGTCAGCACTTTGAAATAATCATCCTTTTCTATTGAGATAACCTCGGCTTCTGTAATTTTGGCCCCCAGCCTTTCTGCCTGCTTCTCGCCTTCGGCCAGGAGATGCCTGCCGCTTACCGTATCGGCAAAGCCAAAATAGTTGTCGACTTTATCGGCCTTAAGAAGCCTGCTGTCTTTCCTTCCGATTATGAGCGTTGCCAGGTTTGATCTTGTAGTGTATAAAGCTGCTGACAATCCTGCCGGTCCCCTGCCTATAATAATTACATCGTACATATATACCACCTTGGAAAATATAGTTTTTATTGCGTAAGAAATTCGGAGCAACACCCGCAATTTTATATTATATGATAACGTAGCATCTTACAACCATTTCTTGACGTTAACCATATAATCCGTTAATTAGGTGTCCATAGCCGCCGGAAATTTTTCACCATTCCTTATAAGGCCGCAATTATACAGCATCACGTAAATATTATAGGTGTAAGTGATATTCTTGTGGTCAAATTAAAAAAATATGGGAAGAGAGCAGAAACCCTCTTCCCCTAATCTCGATTACTGAAATCTAATTATATGCAGGCATTTACCTATCATTTTATAGCATCAGCATGAGTATGCTCACTCTTTTACAGAGCCCAAAGTCATACCGGTTATAATTCGTTTTGATGAAACAAAATACATTATGCTTACAGGCAGACTGGCGCATACCGAAGTAGCGAAAACCTTACCCCAGGCAAACATATCCGCCACCATGTAATCCAGTATGTTAATCATTAATGTATACTGCTTGGGATCGGCAATTAGCGTAAATGCCAATAAGAATTCATTCCAGACCCTTGTAAAACAGAAAATAGCAATCGACATTATCCCAGGCATGGCCAGTGGCACGATTATGCGGGTAAGAATACCCATACGGGAGCATCCATCCAGAATGCAGCCTCTTCCAGTGAATATGGAATACTTTTGAGATAAGATACAAACACCCACGTAGCATACGGGATGCAAGTAACCGGATAGATGATATATAGCGAAAGTATGTTGTTGGCAAGGCCTATCTGCGACATTAATACGTATATCGGTATAAATAACAGGAACATAGGCACCATATACGTAAACAATACGAACTGCAAGATAGTTCTTTTATACTTCATGCCTGTTCGGCTAATCGCATATGCCAGTAATATACTGACAACTATCGATATAAAAGTCGCGGTAATCGATGTCAACAAGCTGTTAAGAAGGCTGTTCCAGAAATTTTTCCTTCCAAATATATCTTTGTACTGTTCAAGTGTAAATGGTTTAGGTATCCACGTCTGTATACGTTGTATAGTTCCCTGATTGTTTTTGAACGAAGTTATGACAATCCAGTAAATAGGAAACAACGTCCAAAACAGCAATATGGCAATCAAAAGCCATATCAGAACACGTGTAAACTTGAACTTTTTACGCTTTTTCACTAAAGTTGCATTCATGGCTCTGCACCAACTTTATGTCCGCTAATTGGTGTACCTGGAGAGATGTTTTTCCACATATTTTTCATTTTTCTTGCCTGGCTTTTATCTTCGCCCAACAAATTGTTAAGTACAGGCAGCATTAATTCGACTAAAACAGGCACAGTCAACAGCGCGGCCGCACTAGCCCTGCCAATATGTCCATACACGGAGCTGAAGGCAAAATTATACGCTGCAATAGGAATCGTTGTAGTGCTTTGTCCAGGCCCCCCGCCTGTTAAAAGGTATACCGTTTCAAAATCATTGAGTGTCCATATGGTAGATATAAGGGTAGCTACCAAAATAACAGATTTAACCAGGGGAAGCGTTATGTGCCAGAAAGCTTTAACAGTGCCTGCACCATCTATTCTGGACGCTTCATAAAGTTCGTCAGGTATTGTTTGCAGTCCTGACAGAACCGTCAGCGCAATAAAGGGTATTCCGCGCCAAATGTTGACAATCATAAGGGACACAATGCTCAGGTTGGCACTTGAAAGCCATCCAATCGGTTTGCTTAAAATACCGGCTTGCAACAGTATATTGTTGATTAAACCGCCGTTGCCGGTATAAAGCCACATCCAGGCGTAAATGGCAACTACACTGGGCAGTGTCCACGGAAGAAGATACAATGTCCGCAAAGTATTCCTGAATTTTATATTCATATTCAGGATAAGGGCTACAATTATTCCTATCAGCACTTTCCCAACCATTGCGCCTGCGGTGAATATTACCGTATTTTTTATGCTATTTATATAAACGGTATCTTTAAGTATATAGATATAGTTATCAAAACCTGTAAAAACCGCTTTGTCGCCAACATGCTTATCGGTAAAGCTGTGAATCAGCGGCCATAATATGGGGAACAGCATCCCTACAAATAAAAACAGCATTGCAGGTGCTGATATAGCATATGGAAATATGTCTATGCGCTTTTTTCTCGCTGGTAATGCGCCTGGTATTGACAAAATATCCGTTGAGCTATTCAGTTTCTTCATTATAAACCTCCAATCAAGACCAGCGCTGAATAGATGCTGCAGAGGAAAGGGTTTTACACCTTTCCCCTGCCTGAAGAAGTATTAATTTAACGAATCAAGAGCTCTTTCACATAATTCTATCTGCTTCTTAAGCGCGTCCTCAAAGGACATTTTATCTACCACTACATAAGATATGAAATTATTAATGTAGGTATCTGATTGAGTGAGTACACTGCGTTCTTTTGTCAGCTTAGAATCGGGGTGGAATATCATCTTTCCGCTTAATACCGCATTCAAATGAGCGGCAACAACGGGATCGGACATAAGCTCTTTATCTTCCGTCATTCCCTCAAACTGTGGCACATATGCAGGAGAAGCCGCTTTTACAGCTTGTCCGAAACGCTCTTTGTCCGCAACATAAGCTAAGCACTTCTGTATCCAGTAGTTCTCCTCTTCGGTGCGGTTAAACACAAGCAATGTACCCGGACTCACCAGGGAAAATGCGCCTTCAGGTCCGGCAGGCAATGGACAGACACCAGTGTTTTCCCAGATATCCGGGGCATCTTTTTGCAGTGCCGCAGCTATCGTCGGGATGTTTACGATAAAACCGGCAGTCCCGGAAAGAAACGCCGTGTTATTCGCCATGTCGTCTCCAGAAATCATGTCAGGAGCGACCGAGCCGTCCTCGAAGAATCCCAGGAGCATCTTAAGTGCTTCTCTGGTTTCCGGACTGTCAAGATTAAGTTTATTATCTTTCATTACCGAACCACCGTAGCTCCAAAGTGCGCTCTGGGCCATATTGTTGAAGTCTGATGCAGTCGCACCGGCTGCGAAGCCTGCACCATAAATACCCTTGGAGGGGTCGGTAATCTCGGCCTTAAGCCGCGCTGCTGTTATTAAGCCGGCTGGACCCAGCTATCGTGTATATTCTTTGCGGACACGCAGGTATGGTTCTGTCGAAACCCAGTGATGGGAAACATCAGGTTTGGCAGACAATAGCTGTCCAGTTATTATGATATGTTAATCCCACTTGCCGTCTTTCCTTAAAATAATGCAGGCATAGGGGGATGTTTCTCCCGTTGCAACAATTGCGTACGCTTTTTTCGCTCTCTCAAGAAATTGATATGTTTCAAGCTCTTCCACCACAGCCTCTCCTCTTTTATCGTACTTTGCGATTATCTCCGGAAACTTATCGCGTACGCTTGTATCCATATCCTTGTCTATTTCACGTACACCTATCAGCTTAACAGGTTTTTCCACTGCCCTGTCTAATGGAAAAAGAGTAAGTATAGCTTCCAGGAGCGCAGTCCCGCCGACCCCGTCCATTCGTACAAGAACGCTGCCGGCAGAAGCAGAATATGATGCCGCAGGGAAATAAGCGTCCGTCAGTACAATTTCATCGCCGTGCCCCATTTCATAAAGCACCTTCAAAAGATCCGGTGATAAAATTCCTAGTATTCCTTTAAGCATGATAAAAACCCCTTTCTCTTTTTTGGTAAATCCAATGTCCAGTTTTGCCTCTGTCTGCAGTAATAGATGCTAATTCGTATATTTCCGCTATAATATATTATCGCCCTTGTTCGCTACTTTTACAAGGGCTTTCACATTTCTTTCCTGCGGCCGCCGGCATTTTACCATTCTCGGCAAGGGCAAATAATCATATGGGTAATGGCTATTGCGCCGCATGTAACAATCCCCGGCCGGGCAGCATATTATGTCAATAGATAGTCTTGAAATCTCCAAGGGGAGGGATCATATGTCGAATATCGGGCCCTGCGGCAAGACCTGTGATTGCACACTTTTATTCTTTATACTGGTATTTTTGCTGCTTTTTTATGATAATAGCGCAATCGGAATTTTGGGGACAGGCAGGCGCGGCAAAAACACGTGCTGCAAGAATAATGACTTGCTGTTCTTCATACTTGTATTCCTTAAACTCTTTTATCGCTGATTTTGCTTAAGGGGCAGTAAATGCCCCTTGTTCATGCACTTAAAGGCATTTAAATAAATTTTAGCAACATTTTCTTTGTATCTTCATAGAATATACTGTTATTCATACATCCGGAGGCAGTTTTATGGCTTTTCTTGATGACTTGCCGGTACATTTAAGAAAAATGTATGATGAAGGTCTCGATGAAGTCTTGATTTTTGCGATTATTTTCATTCTTGCCCTGTTTTTCGGAAACGACTCGGACTTAGGCGGCGTACCCTGTACTCTGCCGCTCGTAATTATCGCCGTATTTTTGTTGCTGTTTCTATTCGTGTACAGGAGAACGGATGAACCGGCTGGATTATAGCGGCGAATAATATGCTTGGAATTTGATAACTTAATGGGGGTATATCTTTATGTCAAATAGTATAAACAAAAAGCTTTCCGAACTTCTCGGAAAAGTAGACGACAAGGTATTGCAGGCAAAGATAAACGCCGCAATGGATATGTTGAAAAACAGCAATAAAGATGAATTGATGAAAAAGCTCGGGAAACTGGACAAGGATGAAATCCTGGCAAAGCTGAACGAACTGGATGAAAACAGGCTGAAGGAGCTCAATCTGAACAAAAGCGAACTTAAACAGAAACTAAACAGCATTGATATGGACGCCGTCCAGAAAATGCTCGGTGAAAAAGGGCCTGAAATCGTAAGCAAAATAAGAGACATTATTAAATAAATATTGAATATATTATTAATGCCTGGGGCGGGAGGATATGCAAAATGAGTGAGGATATCAACAATAAAGTGCAGCAGATAGCCAAGATTTTGGGGCAGGATGACCTGCCGGACAATGTGAAGGAACTTGTCGCCCTTATCGCTTCTTCAATAGCCGCAAACGAAGAAAAAACAGACCAGGCAGAATCCCATGACGATGCCGGCAAAGAAAGGCCGCAACCGGAACCTGCAGCCATAAACCCGGATGTCCTTGATACCGCAAGAAATGTCCTCGATCGTTTCAACGCGGCAAATGATCCCCGCATAAACTTGCTGCAAGCTATCAAACCGTTTATGAATAAAAGGCGACAGGCCAAAATAGGCAGCTGTATACAGCTTCTGAAGGTGGCAGGTTTGAGCAGAATGCTGGGCGAACAGGAAAAATAACGAGGTGACCCGGATGCAATATAAAAGGCCCATATACAACACAAAGAAGTACATACCGCGGCCTTATGAGCCGAGCCCGTCATACCCGGCAAATTCCGCCGGGATTCAAATGCATAAAGAGAACAGTTTTCTCGGTATCCCTCTCCCAAATGAAAAGGAGGCCTTTTCGGATTATTTCCCTGAAAGGAAAAAGCGTAAATCGCCAATAACGGCAATCATACGCTATATACAAAAACACGTAAAAATAGAAGAATTAATCCTTATCGGGCTGATTGTCCTGATGCTCGACGAATCGATCGAGGACGACCTCCTTCTTATCATTCTCATCTACATATTGCTTTTTTGAATGCCGCTTTTCTGAAAAATCTCAATCTGCCCGGCTGAATAAAATCAAACATAATACAAAAAATAACTATGTTAACAAAGCAAAAGAAAAGAGGAATAACAATGCGCAGAAAAGCTGCGGCAATAATCGCCGTAACAATGCTTACCATATTTGCCCTTCTTTTTAATGCCCGGGTTGCCGATATGTTTAACTACAGCGCCGCCGCTCTTTCAAGCTATGGGTCCACGGGGCAGGAAGTCATCAATATACAGAGCAGGCTGTCAGCCTGGGGTTATTACAAGGGCGGGATTGACGGTATCTACGGTTACCTGACCTATAGCGCGGTGAGAGAATTCCAGGCTAAGAACGGCCTTACCGTTGATGGAATAGCAGGCCCGGAAACGCTGGCGGCTCTGGGCCTTCCAACCGGCGTTCAGCAAGGCGGCAGGGGAAATTACACGGGAGATTTATATCTTTTGGCAAGGCTGATTCACGGCGAAGCCAGGGGAGAGCCTTACGTGGGAAAAGTCGCGGTTGGGGCTGTCGTAATAAACAGGACAAGAGACCCGAGGTTTCCAAATACCATTGCCGGAGTGATTTATCAGCCCGGTGCCTTTGATGCGGTTTACGACGGTCAAATAAACCTGGCCCCGGATGCCAGTTCAATTAACGCAGCCAGGGACGCATTGAACGGATGGGACCCGACCTATGGATGTGTTTATTACTATAATCCGAGTACGGCAACCAGTTCATGGATCTGGTCCAGGCAAATAGTCACCACTATAGGCAGACATAACTTTGCAATATAACGGACTGCTTAAAAAATGTTTCCGGTCAACCCGCTTCCGGCCCGGAACCTGTATTGTACAACCGTACAAGGTAAACCGCAAGAGTTGTAAAAAAGGCAGTCGCGAAAACCCAACCCAAAACGTAGCGCAAAAGCTGGCTTTCATTGAGATAAATAAGGTAGATAACGGCGGCGAATACGATGTCAAAGCCCAGAAGCTGCACCGCCGCCCTTCCGAATATCCTGCCGGCGACGGCCTTTCCTGCGGCAAAAGGCCTTTTTTCCATTTTGGCCGCGGCAATATACCACATGTACACGTATACTTTAAAAAACATCAGGCACATAATAAATGCCGCCAGCGTAATCAAATCGATGAATACCGCTACAAGCGTCAGGTCAGGGTTTGTTGAGGCCGCGGCTTTTGTAACAATAATTGCAGGAATAGCCGCAACCAGCAGAAAAACAAAAAGTAACAGGGTAATGAAAGACAGTCCCAGCGTCATTAGAAAAAACCTGAAAAAGCAGCGCCTGATACCCCTGGCAAACAACCCTTTCTCTCTTTTCCCCATTGCCAGGCCATCATCGACAATCATCAAGAACCCGGGCAGCAGCAGCCCGGAAACCACAGATACAAGGATAGCCGATCCTGCCGCGGCAATCAGTATTGTCGGAAGATTGTCCGGATCTATAAGCAATTGAATTATTGACATCACACTGTCAAAAAAACCGCCGCCGGTCATGTTTATTATGCCTACAATCATTGCCATAACCGGGATCAGCGCGTTAAAAACAGCTGCCGCCAGCATAAGCGCCCCTACCAGCACGGGCATGGAGGGCCTCTTGGTTATAGTCTTTTTAATAGCTGTAATCAAGTTCAATTTTATCCTTCTTTCGTTACTGCAATATTATTACCGGATATTTTTACTATCATTAAAGTACGTCCCCCAGGGCTCCAAGCGAATCGAAAATAAAATCCGGCTTTATTTGTGAAGCCTCAACGTCTTTCAGTGACGTTTCGCCCGTAAGGACCAGTATACCCGTTATACCGTTGTTTACGGCAATCGCAATGTCGGTATAGAGCCTGTCCCCGATAAAAGCGATTTCCTCCCGTTTTTTCCCTGTAAACAGGCTGATCATGTCGACCGTTTCTTTGAACGGTTTCCCAAGATACTTTGGTTTCACACCGGTCGACGCCTCAACCATGGCGCACATTGAGCCGCAATCCGGGATGAAACCGTCTTCTGTGGGACAGTTCAAGTCAGGATGCGTCGCCAGGAAAATCGCGCCATTGCGTATATACGTGCATGCGCGGGATATCTTTTCATATGTGAGCGTAGTATCAAAACTGAAAACCACAATATCCGGGTTGCTGCAAGTAAGATTAATGCCGCTGTCGATAAAGCTTTCCCTAAGCATTTCGGTGCCCACCAGGTATACTCCCGCGCCCGGGTAATTTTCCAGCAGGTACTTTATGGTCACATCCCCGGATGTGGCTATTTCATCTTTCTCCACATGGCACCCCATACTGGCAAGCTTTTTCCGGTAATACTCACCCGTCCTGGATGAATTGTTCGTAAAAAACAAGCAGCGTCTGCCTGTGGCCTTTGCCTTTTCGAGAAAATGCAGCGAACCGTCGAGCAGCCTGTCTCCCAGGTAAAAAGTGCCGTCCATGTCCAGTATGAATTGCTTTTTCCTTTTTAGAATTTCATGGCTTTTAGTCATAAAACCTCCGTGCAAGTACCTCAGTGAATTGTTTCAGTTTCCCTTTATCATGACAAAAACGCAGAATCGTATATCTGTCATTTATGTGCATTGCGTTTCGCATGCCATCAGCAAACATATCGCGGCCGACTCCCAGGCCGGCCGGATTTGTACATGCGCCCGCTTTTTCCAGCAATTTTATTACAAGCTCTGCACTGGGGTATTTGATTCCTTCAGGCAGCATGGGCGCGGCAAGCTCGTAAAGCGCCGCAGCAACAACAGTGCCCGCTCCTACTGCATTGCCGTGAAGAGCGCGTTCATGCCCTGCTTCTATCGCTTTCATCTCCCAATAGTGTGCAAGCTGGTGCTCTGTCCCGGAAGCCGGCCTTGAGACTCCTGCAAATCCTATTGATATTCCCGTCAGAATCAGCGCCTCTATAAGGTAGTGTATGGATTTTTCATCCCTGGACGCCAATCCCCCGGAGCTTTCAATACATTTATCCACTGCATTTTTAACAAGCTCTGCCGTCGTTTCGCAGTAATACTCTCCATTAACTATCCTTGACAGCCGCCAGTCCGCCAGCGCGGTCAGTTTGCCCAGGACATCGCCGTATCCTGCCCGTATCATGTCCATGGGAGCGTTTCTCATAATTGAAGTGTCCGCAAATATGGCATATGGATACTGGCCATGATATGTATGTTTTTTTCCGTTTATCAAAAGAGAAGAAACAACGGACGCGTACCCGTCCATCGACGGGGCTGTTGCCGCAACTGCAAACAGCTTGCCCGTCCTGTGGCTTACTATCCTGGCAATATCGGTTATTACACCGGAACCAACGGCAAGCACCATGGATGTATCCTGCCCCGCCTCCACCAGGAGTCTGCCGATGGCGCGCTCGTCCGGCAAAAGCATGGTGTCCCCGGGTTCGTACACTAATGATTCGACCAGGAAACCCGCCTCCAAAAGCTTCTCCGTCACTGTTTTCCCAAAAGCGGCATATGTATTGGCGTCCGCCAGGACGAACAGCTTGCTCTCTTTAAAAGGCATCAGCGCAGTGACAAGCCCTTCCGTAATATCGCTTCTAACAACCAGTTTCTTGATATTTACGGAATGATTCCTTCCGCAAGAACACATGAATGACAAGCCCGGCAATTCTTCAAGTTTCATGTCAAGTACACTTTTCATATTTCCCGAACCTCTATCGCTCTTTTACAGTATAATAAAACTTTACCACACATGTCCTTTACCGTCCATATACGACATTTATTTTATTATAATTCCGGATTCTTCTTGCTCTTGGGGGCAGGCTTGAATGATTTACTTCCTCTTATGCGGGGCGGATGAATCGGGCGGATTACATGCGGGTGCGGGTCAAGGCATCTTATGAAACGACTTGGCGAACCTAAACATATGCCAGGCCAGGGTGAAGCAAATCCGCCCGATTCATCCGCGCAATGGCGCTATACCATAAAAAAGGCGGACGGCATGAACCATTCCGTCGGTTCCGGCCGTCCACCCTTACTGCTCAGGCTACACATGCCTGGGTTTTTCAAAACCATGGCCGTCATAAAATCTCCATGCCGTAAAAACAGCACCGGTATAATGTCAGCGGCATTTGCCACCCTTGGGATTCGCCCTTTCAAAGCGCCCTTCTCCGGCATTTTCTCCCAACTGGTCGTTGGAGATGCCAGGTTTGCATTTTTTGCCGGAGCCGCAAGCCTTTGCTTTCTTGTTGGCCATCTATGTCCCTCCTTTTTGATTTTGACAGTCCAGCCGGATATATTATCTGCATTCAAATGTGAATTATGCCTGTATGATTTGGTATTTTCAGCCCTGCTGTCAAAAAACGGCGGCAGCAAAAAACAGGATATGCCATTACGGGGCTTTTGCCGCCGGATTACCGTCATTACCGGACTTTCACCATCAAGTGAAGCCCGGCTTGCCAGGCGTGCCAGAATCAAAAAAGGAACCTCCTGGTTCCTTAAAATTCTGCCTGTTATATTTCAGCTAAATGGATGCGGTACAAAAACAATATTTAAAAATTGTTCGCCGCAGCCCATTCGGCCGCCTCTTTAACCAACGCCTGGTGCTTCGGATCAATCTTGTTATTATAATGGTTCTTGCTGCCAAGGAAATGGATATCGAAAACCCCGTCCATATTGTTGCCTTTTACAGCGTCAAGATTGGTCCCGCGCCCGTATCCGCCGCTTCTCGAATTTACCGTCTTGTTCGCGGCATATTTATCAACACCCGCATGCGGGTATCCTGTCATGCAAGCCGCTATTTTTACATCGTCTACAATTACTATGACCGGTCTCCTCTCCCAGCTCCAGGTACCATTGTATATTGCTTTCATAATGGCGGTATCTTCTTTTGTAAGTGTCTCGCAGTCCGCGTGGTTGGTTCCGTAAGTCCTCTTAATTTTGAAAGTTTTACCGGTTTTTATGTCATAAACTGTGGCCGTGTCTCCCCTGGCTAATATTTTCTCCACATTTCCATACCAGTTTAATAAATAATCGTCCTTTGTTTTTTTCTCTGACTTGCCCGAATCATCCGCCGCTTCTTTAACAGCTGCAGTCGCCGTTGCAGTGGCTTCCGCCTCTTTTCCGCTTTCCGCGGCAGATGCGGTCGCCTTTTTATCTCCGGCAGCATTCATTTCGCTTATTAGCCTGCTTATAAGGCCGAGTGTGGCGCTGCCTGCTATTCCGTCGACCTCTAAACCGTACTTTTTCTGCAGGCTTATAACTGCCGCCTTTGTTGCAGGCCCATAATATCCCGTAGCTTTTGTTTTAAGGTATCCGAGCTTTATCAGGTCCTTCTGAAGCGCGGTGACATGGTTGTTTTCGTCACCCTCCCGCAGCAGCCCGGCATTGCCTGTCGAAGACGATGTCCTGCCCCTGAGCCTGTCTATCAGTGACAGCGTGATTTTCCCCGCGATTCCATCGACTTCGCATCCATAGTCTTTTTGGAGTTTTTTTACGGCTGCTTCTGTCAAATCACCGTAGTAACCCGTAGGATCGACAGAAAGATACCCCAATTTGACCAAATCTTTTTGCAGGGCAGTGACTTCGCTCCCCCGGGACCCGTGTCTCAATACGGGGGAGGAAGCAAAGACGGAAGTATAACCTGCTGCCAGCACAATAAACACAACGATTGCAACAGCACAGGTTATTCTTTTTTTGTTCATATGTACTCCTCTCCATTCCGCTTACGAGGTTAGCTGACGGGTTAGGCGGAAGAGATTACCTTTATACCGTGACGCAACCGGAATACCGATATGCCGTCCGGTATAATTCACCCCAAATATACATCCCCCGTTCCTCCATGATGCTTTTATTACAGAGGATTCAGCGCATGTATGCGGGCCGCGGCCGGTTCATTCACGGGCTTGTCCGCATACCATGACATAATTGTACCAAAAAACTCATTATTTTAAAATATGTAATACATGGTTCTGCCAGGAAACTAATGTAGGTGCATAATTATATATTATTACGGACGGTTTGCTGTCAGGTTCGCTTAATAATCACCGGCAGGACTGCCGGGGGTGAATATATGACGGCTTGGCTTTTTCCACGGGCATTAAAAAAGATTGCCTCCTGGTTTGAAGCAATCTTTTTATTCCTGCAAAAGGCGTTAAGAGTTATTTCCCGATAAACTGCTGCACGAAAATCTTACCGTAAGTAGGGCTGTCAGCAATGCCAATCCCGGTAAACCCGAATCCCGGGTTCAGTAAGTTCTTTTTGTGGCTGTCGGAAGACATCCAGGCTTTAAACGCGCCTTCAACAGTTTTATTTCCTGCTATATTCTCACCGGCTGATTTAAAAACAGTGTCAAACTGCCTCATCATATCAAAGGGCGATCCGTAAGTAGGCGACTGATGCGAGAAATAGTTGTTTTCAATCATATCCCTGGCTTTAATCCTCGCAACCTTCATCAGGTTCTCATCCACCTCGAGAGCATTCAGCCCTTTATCCGCGCGCGCCTTGTTCACCAGGTCCAGGAGTTTTTGCTCGTCTTCCGATAAAACCAGTTTTGATGAATTATCAGGCCCTTTTTCGGGTGCTTTCTTCAAAGAGACATCTTCATTTGAAGCGACAGTTATGGCGTCTTTCCCGGCAAACTCGATATACCTCCCGTCAACTGCTCCGACAATACCGGTATCCGGGATGTAAATCGCATACCAGTCGCCAAGCTTGCCCATAACCGTAACCGTATGCCCCTTGTCAAGCTTGCATATGGACTGGAAACTGGTTGAAGGGCCCTCCCTGACATTCAGCCTGCCGGCTGTTACCGTAGCCAGGTCGTCCCCGACTTTTTCGAACGCCAGCCGTATTCCGTTACCTTCAACAGCGGCAGCCGAATAGCAGGTAAATGAAGTAATTGCTATGGCCAGCAATGCTAAAACGGCAATCTTTTTTTTCATACTATTACCTCCAATTATCACATAATGCAAATTAATATGAATTTTGCTGATAATAGTATTAACAATTATTTCTGAATTATTTGCATTAATATGATAATCCGGTAATAAAAATTCAAATTCTTGAAAATATACCCTCATCAGCCGGCCATGGCCATACGGCTTTCTTTAATAAGCTTTGCCCCAGTATACCAGCGTTTTTGCATCCTTGCCGCAGCAAACGCATTTATCCGACACGCTCTCCGCGTCGAACGGCATACAGCGCGACGTGGCTCCTGTTTTTTCTTTTATTGCGTCTTCACACTCCCTTTCTCCGCACCACATTGCTTTAATAAAGCCGGGAGTTTCGCTGATGATTCTCTCGAATTCCTGCATGTCAACAACGGTATAAGTTTTTTCATCCCTTAGCGCTGTAGCCTTTTCAAGAAGGCCGTTGTGTATCGAATCGATCAATTCCGGTACCCTGGCTTTTAATTCACTGACCGGAACGAATATTTTTTCTCTTGTGTCCCTCCTGACAAGAACCGCCTGCCCTTTTTCTATATCCCTGGGGCCTATTTCTATACGGATCGGCACACCTTTCATTTCATATTCATTGAACTTCCAACCCGGCGACCTGTCGCTGTCATCAATTTTCACCCTGGCTACACCGGACAGTTCCGACAATACTTCTGACGCTTTTTCGAGCACGCCCTCCTTATGCTGTGCCACCGGCACAATAATCGCCTGGACAGGCGCGACCTTCGGGGGCAATACAAGCCCGCTGTCGTCTCCATGAACCATGATAATGGCCCCGATCAGCCTTGTGGTCACTCCCCAGGATGTCTGGTGCACATATTGCAGGCAGTTTTCCTTATCGGTGTACTGGATGCCGAACGCTCTGGCAAAACCATCGCCAAAATTATGCGACGTGCCGGCCTGCAGCGCAATTCCATTGTGCATAAGGGCTTCAATAGTATAAGTCGCTTTTGCTCCCGCAAATTTCTCCTTTTCAGATTTCTGTCCCTTGACAACGGGGATGGCAAGTACATTCTCGCAGAATTCCGCGTATACATTCAACATCCTGATTGTCTCTTCCTGCGCTTCTTCGGCTGTCGCATGGGCCGTATGCCCTTCCTGCCAAAGAAATTCAAGGGTCCTCAAAAACGGACGGGTCGTCTTTTCCCACCTGACTATAGAGCACCACTGGTTGTATAGTTTCGGCAAGTCCCTGTACGAGTGAATGATCTTCGCATAATGATCGCAGAATAAGGTCTCCGATGTCGGCCTTATGCAAAGCCTTTCAGCCAGTTTTTCATCTCCCCCGTGTGTCACCCAGGCCACTTCCGGGGCAAAACCTTCAACATGGTCCTTTTCCTTCTGAAGAAGGCTTTCAGGTATCAGTAAAGGCATATATACGTTCTCATGGCCGGTTTTTTTAAACCTGTCGTCCAGTTCCCTTTGAATGTTTTCCCAGATCGCGTAACCATACGGACGTATGACCATGCATCCCCTCACGCTTGAATAGTCAGCCAGGTCGGCTTTTTTAATTACATCGGTATACCATTTAGTAAAATCTTCCTCCATGGATGTAATTTCTTCAACGAATTTTTTATCCTGCGACATTTTATCAACTCCTTATTGTGATTTAAGTCTGTTAATTAGTTTTATTGTAATGTGCCGCACCGGCGGCCTGATTAATCAAATCAAAGCAACGCATTGCAAAAGCGCACCTTTGATAGCCGGTAAGGCGCCCCTATAAATAAAATCGCCCCTGTAAAATAACAGGGACGAAGAATAATCTCCGCGGTACCACCCAACTTGATTAGAAATCCACTCTACAAGCCTTTATCGCGGCTTAAGCGGCAAACCTCATCGGCTGCGTCTCAGGGGTGGGAAGAAAGGAATTCCTTTCGCATTCCCTTCATCGACATCACAATATTAATTTTTTAGTTAAAAGTAGTATAGTATAATTGCTCTAAACTGTCAATCGCAGGCTGTTTTTTTATTTGTAAAGCTGTAACAAGAACAGATGGCGTAAACTAAGGCACGGATGGCGAATGACAAGCGCCCGCGCCCTGGTTTGCTCCATGCCACTCTTTATAGGGGCAAAATAAGGGAAAGTGTTCTTTTGACAAATAAGAAGCCCGGAAATATAATACATATTAAGGCAGCGCTTAAGCCTGCCCTTATTGTGCCGGTATGGCAGAATGCTTATAAATCAAGTTTTTGAAGAAAAGAGTGTCGTAATGATTAAGGTTGGCATAGGCCAGGATAGTCATGCGTTTGATTTTGAAGATAAGGAGAAAAAGCTTGTGCTCGGCGGAGTTGTATTTGAAGGCGAACCTCCGCTAAAAGGCAACAGCGACGCCGACGTAATACTCCATTCAATTACAAATGCCATATCCGGCGTAACTACGGTAAACATACTCGGCGATGTGAGCGATGAACTATGCCTGGAGCAAGGTATCGTCGACAGCAGTATATATCTTAAAGAGGCGCTGAGGCACCTTAACGACAGCAGAATCGTCCACCTGTCCATATCCATAGAGTGTGCAAGGCCGAGAATATCACCGAAGATCGCCGAGATCAGGCGCAATCTCTCCTCACTGCTCAATATACCGGAAAGCTGCATCGGAATCACAGCGACCACGGGAGAAGGCCTCACCCCTTTCGGACAAGGCCTTGGGATACAGGTCTTAAGCATTGTAACGGTAGTATGAGGAAACAGCAGCCGACATACCCTTTCAGATCCTGAATATAATCTTCTCCTTGCCAAAAAGCGAAGCGGCAAGCCACAATGTCAGCGCCACAAATACAAGCGATGCGGCCAGTGAAACAAATAGATATCCGTAATTGACCATACCGCCAAGCAGCATTTTAAATGACGCTATAGTATTCATAACAGGCAGTAAAAACATAACCACCGTCAGGTCCCCCGGCTGCAGGAACATGGTGGCGTAGCCGGGAATCATAGCGACAAGCATCAGGAAAGAAAGATATGTTTGAGCTTCCTTATATGACCTGGCAAAAGCCGAGATGGCAATCTGAATGCCGGAAAAAGTCATCCCGAGCAGGATAGTTATAAGTACCGCCAATACAAGCGCAAGGGGTTGTATATTTAAACCGTATAACTGGCTTTCCACGCCCATTGTCAGCGAATTCGGGTTAATCAGGTATCCTATCGCAATGCCGGTCATAATTGCTATTACGCTTACAATGGAAAATACAGTAACAGTCAGGTATTTCCCCAGTAAAAGAGAACCGCGGCTTGGCAGCGTAGTAAGAAGGGGTTCCAGAGTCTTGCGTTCCTTCTCCCCCGCAACCAGGTCCGTAGCGGCAGGTATGCCTCCGACAGATACCAGCATGCCCACCAAAAGAGGAAGCAGCATCTGGAGCACCATATTGCTGCCTTTTTGCTGATTTGCGGCAATATTGACACGTTCGATTTCTACCGGGTTCAGCAGTTCTTCATCAATCCCGGCAGCCGCAATCCTTTCGGCTACTATACCGGATTCAAAACTCCTTATCGCATCAGCGACGAAATCGGCACCGGCCTGTGATTTGGTCCTGGATTCATCATATTGCAATGTAATTTTAAACGGAATTCCCTTCCCGAGTTTTTCCTCATAATCTTCATCAAAATTGATGATACACCTGACCTGCCCTTTATTAAGAGCATCAACCGGATCGTCGGTTTCGACCAGCTTCAGGTTCGGATTGGCCGGTATGATCTTTTCCTGTACCAGTCTTTTTATTTCCGCCGTGTTTGAAGAAGCGGACAGGGCTATTGTTACGTTTTCATTGATATCTCTTTGAAATTTTTGTACTCCGCCGCCCATAATTATATTTATCAGCGGGATAAGCAGCATCGGCAGCAAAATACTCGTGACTATCGTTCTCCTGTCGCGTATAATGTCCTTCAGTTCTTTTTTGAAAACAATCCAAACATACCTAAGATTCATTTTGCACCTGCCAACCTGATAAAAATTTCCTCAAGGTCTTCATCGCCGTATTTCCCCTTGAGGTCTTCCACTGTTCCGGTCTCTATAAGCTTCCCTTTATGGATGATGCCGATACGGTCGCACAATTTTTCAACTTCCTGCATTGAGTGGCTTGAGAAAATAATAGTCTTGCCTTCGGCCTTGCACCCCAGGATGAATTCATGCACCTCTCTCGCAGCGCCTACATCCAGGCCGGAGGTCGGTTCATCAAAGAGCATGATATCCGGATTGTGTACTATGGAACGCGCGAAAGCCACCTTCTGCCTCATTCCTTTTGAAAGCTTCGAGGTCCTTTTATTTATGAATTCATGCATGCCAAAGGCATCCACAAGTTGATTAATTCTCTCGCTTATGTCACGTTTACCCATACCGTTCAGTTCGCCGAAATAAGCAATGTTTTCATATGCGGTCAACCTGTCGTAGAGACCGGTTTCACCCCCGAACAGTATACCAATCCTGGCCCTTACCTTTTCGGGCTCCTTTACGGCATCGTACCCGTCCAGCAGCGCCTGTCCCGATGTCGGCTGAAGCATGGTGGCAAGCATGCGCAGAGTTGTGGTTTTCCCTGCCCCGTTCTCTCCCAGCAATCCGAAAATCTCACCTTTGTCCGCCTGAAAACTAATCCTGTCAACAGCTGTGAAATTTCCGAACTTCTTCTCCAGGTTCCTCACGATTACCATTTCGCAAGTCCTCTCTTTGATGGTTTAATATAACTTTGCATGTATTTTACGGTAATAAATAATACTATAAATAATAGCCTGTTGCAAGCCCAAGATTAGTTGTTGCCCGGCAAGGCGCCTATACAGGCGGCAAATACCAAGTCTTCTTTTGTAGTAATTTTGATATTCAGACAATTGCCCCGGATAATCCTGACGTTATGACCCAGCCTCTCCACCAGGACGGAATCATCCGTTCCTGCAAATCCGTCTTCACAAGCCTTCCTGTGTGCCTCAATTATCAGCCCGTGCCTAAACCCCTGTGGTGTCTGCACAAGCCATAAGTTTGACCTTTCAAGTGTCTCAGCTACAAAACCGTCCGTATCGGAACGTTTTACCGTATCCTTTGCCGGAACGGCCACAACGGCAGCTCCGTATTCTTGCGCCGCGTCTATGCAGTTTATGATATCACGCGGATCTATAAACGGCCTTGCCCCGTCATGGATAAGTACTATCCCGCAATCGGCGGGCAAACACTTTAAGCCGTTGTAAACCGACTGCTGCCTTGACGGCCCGCCCGGCACGACCTCACTTACCTTTCCAAATCCATAGCGCTTTATAATATTCTCTTTGCAAAATTCTACATCCGCCCCGTCGACAACAACCTTGATATCATTTATCCTGCGGCAGTCCTCAAATTTTTGTATCGTTCTTGCCAGGACCGGTTTGCCCAGAATTTCCATGTACTGTTTGTTTTCATTCATGCCCATCCTGGACCCTTTCCCCGCCGCCGCTATAACAACGCTTGCCAAAATCTCCCTGTCATGCATACGGTTAATATCCTCCCAGTGCCTGAATTATTCTTAACTACAAAAAACAGGGCCGTCGGCCCCGTTTTCCCGCTTATACCAGTTAAGCCGTCTATATGCTTATGTAGTATATATAATACCTACATCACTCTTTCCATGTTATATTTCGGCTTGGCGAAAATCATCCTGCCGGCCGCCGTTTGCAATATGCTGGTTACCATTACGTTCAGGTTCTCCCCGATGTGTTTCCTGCCGCCGTCAATTACGATCATGGTACCGTCTTCCAGGTAGCCTATACCCTGACCGTTTTCCTTGCCGTCCTTAATAACCTGGACCACCATTTCCTCCCCTGGAAGTGCAATAGGTTTCAGCGCATTAGCCAGTTCATTGATATTTAAAACAGGAACCCCTTGGAAATCAGCCACCTTGCTCAGGTTGAAGTCGGTCGTCAACACTTTTCCGCCGATTCTCTGCGCCAGTTTAAGGAGTGAACTGTCCACTTCTCCGTCATTGGCTTCGTCTGTGTCCTCTATTCTTACCTGGCAATTTAATTCCTTTTGAATCATATTCAGCACATCCAGGCCGCGCCGGCCCCGATTGCGCTTTATCGAATCCTGGGAGTCCGCTATATGCCGGAGTTCATCCAGCACAAATGCAGGCACGACCAATTCCCCTTCAATAAAACCGCATCTTAGTATATCCACAACCCTGCCGTCTATGATTACACTGGTATCAAGCACCTTGGGTCCGGACCGGCTTACCTGTGATTTAAAACCGGAAATCCTGCCTTTCATTGAATCAAACAAGCTTTCGTTTTTTTTGCCCAGTGCTATCGCCACGCCCAGGCAGCTGAACAATATATTGGCGGCAATGGAAACAGGCGCGCCTATAATATCAATATCCTTAATCGGAATCGTTACAAGGTTTGCGATGACCAGACCTGCAATCAGCCCTATGGAGCTTACGACAAGTTCATAAAGCGTCAGTTTCTGTATAATCGATTCCAATTTATCGAGAGTATCCATTATAATTTCAATCAGCTTGCTGCCGGCAGTATAGAATGCCAACGCAAGCGCAACGGGAAATATTATGTAGATGATGATTTTCAGTTCAAGACTTATGCCTTTCATATGGTAAGTAAAAAATGTTCTCATAAGTGTAATACCAGTAATGCCCCCAACAGTTGCAAACGAGAATTTAATGGTATTGTTCAGCACATTATCTTCTCCCTTATAAATAATATTTTCCGTGCAACCCCGTCAAATACTAAATTTTAAGGAAATCATCCAATACTGTTTCGATCTCTGCCCGGTCTGTGTTTCCTGCAAGCACCAACTCGCTTACCAGTATTTGCCTTGCACTGTTGAGCATCTTTTTCTCTCCTGTTGAAAGGCCTTTTTCACGATCCCTTTTAATGAGTGTCCTGACGACATCGGCAACTTCATATATGTCACCGCTTTTGATTTTCACCATATTTTCACGGTAGCGCTTGTTCCAGTTGCTGGTGACGTTGACGTTCTGATCCTGGAGGATTTTATATACCTTGTCAATATCATGCCTGTCGATTACCTCCCTAATCCCGGTGTCTTTCGCGTTATCTGTCGGTATCATAAGCTTCATATCCCCGATCGGCATCTTCATTATGTAATAATACTGTTTACGTCCAAGTATTTCCCTCTCTTCAATTGATTCTATCACGCCCGCACCATGCATCGGGTAAACAATTTTATCGCCGACGCTAAACATAGCAAATCCTCCAAATAGCCTAAAAAGTACGCAATTCACGTTTAGTGACTTTTCATTTGTTACTTGTCATTACCAGACATCGTTTTTCCTGGAAGGCCTTAAGCCTGTCCCCGAAAAAAACGACCGAATGAAAAAAACACTTCCAGATAATAAATATTTAGGAAGCAGTTGAAAATTTATCTTAAGTGTTTATTTTAGTATACAACAAAAAGTATCCAATGTCAAAAAAATTCATGGCGCCGCTTGTGATGCGTAGATTGCAAGTTTAATTGCCTTACATTTTTTAACAGAACCTTGTTTTAAGCAACCATCACCTTAGCCATCATGTTTGCAGTTTGATAACCAAATATTCTTCCAGGGTAATTATTCATCCAGCCGGCCGTTCCTCTATACTTGTTCCCCTTAAGTTTTTCTTAGCTATTCTGACTTTGCGATATTCCCTCTTCTTCTTATTACGCTTTATTGGCAGGTCTTTGTTGCTTATATTGGCAAATATCCCTTTGTCAATGTAGTTGTATAACGTTTTTGTGCAGATCATTGTTTCAAATTTTAATCCCTTGGCCTTTATTTCTCCTATCACTGCGTCCGGTGAATACTTGTCCTCGATTATCTTTTTTTCTATGTGATTTGCTAATTTATGATCGTGGCCAATTTTAAGACCCGCTCCTTTATTTGATCCCGCCTCCTCATATCTTCGTTGACCTACATCAGCACAATATTTCACAACATACGTCAGATCGCTGTTCATAAGCCTCACGCTCCCACGAGCTATTTCCCGCTCGATAGTGCGTCTATTCCTGCCCAATATTAAGGCTATCTCCTTTGGTTTCTTCCCATCCCTTATTAATATTTCGATTTGATACCTTTCTCTCTCATTTAGGTGTTTAAAGCTTCTTTGCTTCGTGGTATTATTAAGTTGACTCATTTCGGACCCTCCTATGTTTTTGGTTCGGTCACTTAAAACATTATCAGAGGTTCCGACTTGAGTCACTATTTTTTCTTCAGTTTGGGCAATTAATTTTACAACTTACCGCGCCGCTTGTGATGGACAGATGGCTGCATGCAGGAATTGTTATGAAACTTCCATACTTCAATTTGCGCGCGGAATGGAATATTTTTATAATCTTACGTGATTTTTCCCTGATGGAATTTGATTGACAGTTTACAAAATCTGTTGATATAATAATTCAAAAGAGGTTCAATAAACCATGTTCCTAGCTTGCTTTCCAGTTGGCATAAAACTTAAGAAGGGGAGAAGTGTATTTGAAATTTGTGATTTCCTGCGAGGTATTCTTTTTTTGTTATAAAAATCAATCAAAACATTTAGAAGGCTTGGGATATAGCGGGTAGCAGTGTAGTTAGCTGGGATATGAAATATTTTGAGAAGAACCGGAATATGAAAGGAGCAGTCGTAACATATGATAAATTCAGCTTCAATAATTAATTGCAATTTTTTAGAAATGGGTAAACAGGTAGCAGAGCTTGTTGAGGGCGGAGCGAAGTTTTTTCATATTGACCTGATGGACGGACATTATGTGCCTAACCTGTGTTTTCCTGCTAAAATCATTTCTGAACTAAAGGAAAAGTATCCCCAGATAGTTATGGACATCCACATGATGGTAACCAACCCTATAGACTATGTACCTGAACTGAAAGAACGAGGGGCAGATTATGTTTGTTTTCATTCGGACAGTACCAACTTTGTTATCCGTACACTAAAGGCTATCCGGGATAACGGCATGAAGGCCGGTATTGCTATAAACCCGTCGCAGAGAATCGATCATATAGAACCTTTTATCAAGTTACTGGATATGGTTTTATTGATGGCTGTCGAACCTGGATTTGCCGGCCAGAAATTCCTCGATGGTACGCTTGACAGGCTAAAAGAGCTTTCTGACCTCAGAAAAAAGCATAATTGCGAATTCCTGATTTCGGTAGACGGTGGCGTAACTTACGAAATTGGCCATAAATGCAAAGAGCTGGGCGCTGACGTAATCATAACCACCGTTCATACCGTGTTTAACCAGCCTGAAGGTATACTCGAAGCATGCAGGCGGTTTGAAAGGGAATTTGGATAAAGCGGCCCCTATTTGTCTATTATTGGGCTAAAGATTTTTTCAGCCATGGAAGTTTTCCGCCGGCTTTCAGTATTTCGGCGTCCAGCCTGGAAAGCGAGTGTTCCAGCACAATATCCGTTCCCTTGCTAATATTCTTCAGCACGACTTCCCCCTTCAGGTCGCCTATGATGACATCCAGTACGTCTCCGGGCTCAATCCTGTCATAGTCTTCCGGGTCCTTGAACGTCAGCGGCACAATGCCGAAATTTATCAAGTTGGCCAGGTGGATGCGTGCAAATGATTTTACAATGACGGCTTTCACCCCCAGGTATTTTGGCGCCAGTGCCGCATGCTCACGGCTGGAACCCTGCCCATAGTTTTCTCCGCCGATTATAAAGCCGCCCTTCTTTTCAGTCGCTCTCCTGTAAAAATCGCTGTCAACGGCTTCAAAGACATACTTTGATATCTCGGGTATGTTGCTGCGCAAAGGCAGTATCCTGGCCCCTGCCGGCATAATGTGATCAGTGGTTATATTGTCACCGACTTTGAGCAGGACCTCGCCGTTCAATACATCCGGGAGAGCCGGAAATACCGGCAGCGGTTTTATGTTGGGGCCATAGTAAACCCTGACATTTTTGGCTTCTTCGGGAGGAAGCGGTTTTATAATCATGTTATCATTGATAAAGAATTTCTTCGGCATTTCGATCCTTGGATAATCGCCCAATTCTCTCGGGTCGGTCAAAACTCCTTTTATCGCTGTTGCTACCGCTACTTCCGGGCTTGTCAGCAGGACCTGCGCGTCCCTTGTCCCGCTTCTGCCTTCAAAATTCCTGTTGAACGTCCTTACCGACACGCCTCCGGAACAAGGAGCCGCTCCCATGCCTATACAAGGTCCGCAGGCGTTTTCCAGCAGCCGCGCTCCTGATTGTACGAGGTATTTCATCTCGCCGCTGTCAACCAAGTGCTCGACTACCTGCCTGGAACCGGCGCTTATCATTAATTGCAGGCTGCCGGAAATTGTCTTTCCTTTAAGCGTGTTTGCAACCACTTTTAAGTCCCTGAGAGAGGAATTGGTGCATGAGCCTATTGCCACCTGGTCCACTTTCATCCCCGCAACTTCGCTTACCTTTTTCACATTCCCGGGACTGTGCGGCATGGCAACCAGAGGTTCCAATTCGGAAAGGTTGATTTCCATTATTTCATCGTACTCGGCGTCCTCATCCGGCAAAATCTCTATCCACTTGTCACCTCTGCCCTGTGCCTCCATGAATTCCCTTGTAATGTCGTCGCTTGGGAATATGCTTGTAGTACATCCGGTTTCCGTGCCCATGTTTGTAATGGTAGCCCTGTCGGGAACACTCAGGTTTTCAACCCCTGGACCGAAGTATTCCAATACCTTGCCTACCCCGCCCTTTACATCGATCCTTCTTAGGACTTCCAGTATGACATCCTTTGCCGAAACCCAGTCCGGCAGCTTACCGGTCAATTTTACGCCTACAACAACAGGGCATTTTATCCTGAATGGGCTTCCTGCCATCGCAGCGGCAACATCCAGCCCTCCTGCGCCCATTGCGAAGCAGCCTATGCCGCCGGCCGTCGGGGTATGGCTGTCCGAACCGATGAGCGTTTTGCCCGGGCACGCGAATCTCTCCAGGAATACCTGGTGACAGATGCCATTCCCCGGCCTTGAGAAATAAACCCCGTATTTTTGCGCTGCCGATTGCAGGTAAAGATGATCGTCGGGGTTTTTAAAGTCTATTTGAAGGGTGTTGTGGTCTACAAAACTCACGCTCAGTTCTGTTCGCACCCGATCGATGCCTATGGCTTCAAATTGAAGATACGCCATGGTTCCCGTGGCGTCCTGCGTCAAGGTGTTGTCGATCCTTAAAGCGATTTCCTCGCCGGCAACAGCCTTCCCGTCAACAATATGCCGTTTTAAAATTTTCTCCGTTATGGTCCCTTTCATTTTTTACACTCCTCCTGCAGGAAAATAGGCAAGTCTTTAGGAACAGTCATAGTATAAATTTAGCCGCAGCTTTTGTCAATGTCGAAAAGCCCTGTACCAAAACGCAATACTTGTTCCTGCGGCATTGACAAGAAGTTGTCCGAACATCTATAATAAAATCATGCTAATGCTTTATTTAAGAATATTTGGCTCCAATTAGCAAGTACACCGGTACCTGTGTATTGCCTTTAATTGCATGGCAGTATTGTAAAACCGTACCGTGAATATGCATCAGGGGAGTGAACCTAATGAAAGATATGCTGATTGACGAGTTCCAATATACGGTGCAAGAACTGATTTTCAGGAACAAAAGCATTGTAGATTCCATGACCAAGTTTCAGGACTCGAACGCACGGGTAAACCGCGCTATCATCAAGGCAGTCACACAGTGCGGATGTATCAGGATAAACGCGAGAAAGCAGGAATTGCCGGAAGACGGAAGCTTCGAGGAAGCCCGGAAAGCAATGGATACGCACCTCTCCGGGAAACTGTGCGACAACTGCAGGGACCATATCGAGAAAGAACTGGGAAAAAACCTGTATTATATTGCATCAATATGCAATACGCTTGACCTGAACTTGTACGATATCATTATAAAGGAGCAAAACCAGGTAAAATTACTGGGTCAATTCAATCTTGAATAGATTATTCAGGCTATGACTCAAGGACAATATCCAGCGCTTCCCCTATACTTATTACCGGAATAATCTCAATACTGCCGGCGGGCTTTGCCTGTTCGGCTGTTTTCATGTTTGCGCCCGGTATAATAATGCTTTTAAACCCGAGCCTGGCCGCCTCGGAGATTCTCTTGGCTATTTGACCCACGGCCCTTACTTCTCCCGTCAAACCGATTTCTCCAACCATAACGCATCCGGGATCAACAGGCGTGTTCCTGAAACTGGAGGCAACCGCCATGGCAATCCCGAGATCGCATGCAGGCTCGTCGATACGGATACCACCCACCACGTTGACATATGCGTCGAAATTATAGAGCGCAAGCCCTACTCGTTTTTCCAGTACTGCCATAAGCATGACCAGCCTGTTGTAATCCAGGCCGGTCGCCATTCTCCTCGGTACCCCGAAATTCGTGGCACATACAAGTGATTGTATCTCTATAAGCATCGGCCTCGTTCCCTCCATGCTGGAAACCACCACAGAGCCGGGTACATTTTCGGACCTGCCGGACAGCATTATTTCCGACGGGTTGGAAATCTCGGCAAGCCCAGTGTCACGCATTTCAAAAACACCGATTTCATTGGTCGAGCCGAACCTGTTCTTGACCGCCCTTAATATCCGGAAGCTTAAGTGTCTTTCTCCTTCAAAGTAAAGAACCGTGTCCACCATATGTTCAAGCACCCTGGGTCCCGCTATTGCGCCTTCCTTTGTCACGTGGCCGACGATAACCACCGTAATCCCGCTTTTCTTGGCAAGCTTCATAAGCGAGGCGGTTACCTCTCTTACCTGGCTTACACTTCCGGGCGCCGACGCAACAGTGTCCGTATACATGGTCTGGATTGAATCGATAATAACAAGCCCGGGTTTTTCAGATTCTATCAATGCCGCTACGGATTCGTAATTTGAAGCGGATGCGATTAAAAGGTTCGGACGCTTTACATTGAGTCTGTTTGCTCTTAATTTTATCTGTACGGTCGATTCTTCGCCTGAGATATATATAATTTTTGATTCACTGTTTATCGATTTGCACAGTTGCAGAAGCAATGTGGATTTCCCGATACCCGGGTCTCCGCCTACCAGTATAAGGGACCCTGTGACTATGCCGCCTCCCAGTACCCGGTCCAGTTCCTTCATGCCCGTCGGGGTCCTGTCTTCGCTTCCCGCATGGATTTCATCAAGCCTTACCGGCTTGATTGGAATTACATGTTCCGATTGCGCCCCGGCAGGCCTCTCCTGCCTCTCCTCGACAAATGTGTTCCAGCGCATGCAGGCAGGGCATTTCCCGAGCCAACCTGACGACTCGTACCCGCATTCCTGGCAAACAAATATTGATTTGACTTTTGGCATGGTCCCTCCAAATTTTTTCCAGGTTTCAAACCGGCCGTTTTATGCAAAAACGCCGTTTTTCCTATTTTATCATACCGTATGAAATAACGGCAATGGTGCAAAATAATATAAACCGAAGCGTTGGAGGTTCTTCATGGAAAATTTGCTTCAAAGCCTGATCCTGCATGTTACACAGTTGATCCAGGTGTTTGTTTTTGTGTTCGGATGCTATTACTTTAGTGTTTCCATATACGGCTGGAAAAAAAGAAAGGAAACGCCGGAAGATATCGCTCCCTGTAAGCGGTTTGCCATCGTTATAGCCGCACATAACGAGGAACTGGTGATAGGCCACATGGTTGACAGCCTGCTTAACCAGAATTACCCGAGAAGTCTCTACGATATTTTTGTGGTTGCGGACAACTGCACCGACAGGACGGTTTCAGTCGCGCGCAAGCACGGAGCGATTGTGTTCAAACGGTATGATGCCGAAAAAAGGGGCAAAGGCCATGCGCTTGAATGGATTTTTGAGAAAATTTTTGAAATGGAAAACAAGTATGACGCCATAAGCGTTTTTGACGCGGACAATCTCGTCTCTTCAAACTACCTGTATGAAATGAACAAGCAGCTATGCAAAGGCCATAAGGTCGTCCAGGGATATATCGACAGCAAGAACCCCTTCGACTCATGGATAACCTGCTCCTATTCAATCGCTTTCTGGCTGTCAAACCGCACATTCCAGCTGCCGCGCCATTACCTTGGATTAAGCTGCGGCCTTTGCGGGACAGGTTTCTGTATTGATATTTCATTGCTAAAAAAGATAGGATGGGGGGCTACCTGCCTGACGGAAGACCTTGAATTTACAATGAAGCTTGCGCTAAACGGCTTGAAAGTAGCCTGGGCACATGACGCGGTGGTATACGACGAGAAACCGCTGACGCTGAAGCAGTCCTGGAAGCAGAGGAAAAGATGGATGCAGGGACATGCCGACTGCGCAGCCAGATACCTGGGGCCGCTGTTTAGGAAGGCTCTCAAGGAAGGGGATCTTGCCGCCTTCGACTGCGCCTTGTATCTGTTTCAACCGATACGGTTCATTTTCATAGGACTGATTTCCGTCATGCTCTGGATACAGTCCTTTTATCCCGAGGCGCCGTTCTACACATTGCAATACGTCTTTCCTTCCGCCGTTTGGTACGTTTTTGTCACGCTGCAGTTCATATACGGCCCCTTGGTAGTATTGTTTGAAAACAAGTTTGACCTGAGGGTCCTTCTTGGCTTCCTCATATACCCCTTCTATTGTCTGACATGGGTACCCATAACAATCCAGGGCTTCCTGAGCAAAGACGACAAGACCTGGAACCATACGGAACATACCCGCAATATAACCATCGGGGAGCTTGAAAAAAACCAAAACACCATGAAAGTGTCCCGGGAAGCTTCCCGCTACCAGTAGAAGTCAGGAACCGGAAAGCCATATCACTGTTTGAAGCGGGCAAACCATTATTGAATAATGGCACTGCGTATCTTATAATATAAAGAGTTTCAAGAACCTTATGCCGCTCAGGCAGGCCGGAGAGTGTTAATGAACAGATTGCTGCCTAAAAGGGATGATTATATCTGCGGGTTGAAAAAGGGACTTCCGATTGCATTGGGATATGTCCCGGTATCTTTTACTTTTGGGTTAATGACCGTCGGCGGAGGTTTGCCCCCGCTGACAGCGGTCCTGATTTCCCTTACCAATCTTACCAGCGCCGGGCAATTCGCCGGAACCAAGCTCATCCTGGAAGGCGCCGGATACCTGGAAATAATTCTCGCGACAATTGTTATTAATGCCCGGTACATGCTGATGTCTCTTTCGCTTTCCCAAAAAATCGAGCCCGGGACAACATCACTGCAAAGATTGATTTTCGGTTTCGGGATAACAGATGAAACTTTTTCGATAGCTTTATTGGAAAACGGAAAGCTATCCTATTCTTACATGACAGGCCTTATCACGGGGCCCATTCTTGGCTGGACACTTGGCACAGCCCTGGGCGCTTTCATTTCCTCCGCTTTGCCCGGGCCAATCGGCAATGCAATGGGAATAGCCCTTTATGCCATGTTTATAGCTATTATCGTTCCCCCGGCAAAAAAATCCGTACCGGTTCTTTCTATAGTGCTGATTGCCGTGGCAATAAATATTATTTTAAAATATATTCCCTGGTTTGGCTTTATATCAAGCGGATTTCGTATTGTTATCGCCGCCGTCCTCGGCGCCGGTACCGGGGCCGCCCTGTGGCCTGTCGAAAACGAAAGCGGCAGCTGAAAAAGGAGCAGACTATGAAATATGAATACACTGCCATTGCACTGATGGCTTTGGTTACTTACATAATAAGGGTGACACCTGTCACTGTTTTTAGAAAAGAAATCAACTCCATTTATATAAAGTCATTTTTGCGTTATATCCCGTATGTGGTCCTGGGTGCTCTAACATTTCCGGATATATTCCATTCCACCGGCAACTATATAACTGCCCTGGCGGGAGCCGGAGTCGCCCTGTTGCTGGCATATAAAGAAAAAAGCCTTGTTGTCGTGGCTCTGGGCTCAATAACAGCCGCATTTTTAACCGGGTTATTGCTTTCAGCATAAATCTCCGGGAACATATACGGGGACATGATGTCCCCGTGGTTCCCCGTACCTTATGTTTCTCGGTTTTCCGCAACTTATGCCTTCCGCACTTTATACCTGAATTCAGCGCTTCGAGGTTTTCTTCACTTTAAATTCCAGTTTTTCACCCGATGCCTCCACCTTGACCGTGTCGCCGGGTTTTACCGACCCGTCCAGCATTTTTTCGGCTATTTTATCTTCAACCATACTCTGGATGTACCTTCTCAAAGGCCTTGCACCAAATACGGGGTCGAAACCTTTCTTGGCCAGGTAAGTCCTGGCATTATCGCTAATCTCCAGCTTTATTTCATTCTGGACAAGCCGTTTTGCCAATGCGTTCACCATGATATCGACTATACCCTTGATGTGTTCCTCCTCCAGCGGATGGAATACGATAATGTCATCCACCCTGTTTAAAAATTCGGGCCGGAAAGTTCTTTTGAGTTCACTCATGACATTATTCTTCATGTCCTCGTAATTCCTGGCCGAGTCTTCCTCCGCCGCGAACCCGATTCTTTTCGGTTCCGTAATAAGCCTTCCTCCGACATTGGAGGTCATAATAATCACGGTATTCCTGAAATCAACCGTACGCCCCTGGGAGTCAGTCAGCCGGCCGTCCTCAAGAATTTGCAGCAATATGTTGAAGACGTCGGGATGTGCTTTTTCTATTTCGTCAAACAACACTACCGAATACGGTTTCCTCCTGACTTTTTCAGTAAGCTGTCCGCCTTCCTCGTATCCCACGTACCCCGGCGGAGAGCCGATCAACCTCGATACGGTAAATTTCTCCATGTATTCCGACATGTCTATGCGGATTATTTCATTTTCATTTCCAAACAACGCTTCAGCCAGCGCCTTGCTCAATTCTGTCTTTCCCACGCCGGTAGGTCCGAGGAATATAAACGACCCGACAGGCCTCTTGGGGTCCTTCAATCCCACGCGTCCCCTTCTTATTGCCCTGGACACGGCTTTTACGGCCTCGCCCTGGCCGATAACCCTCTCATGCAGTATATCTTCCATCTTCATAAGCCTCTCCGATTCTTCTTCGGCAAGGCGCCTCACGGGTATGCCTGTCCAGGATGAGACTATATCGGCAATCCCTTCCCCGGTAACAGTATCAGTCCTGGTCTGGTTCTCCTGGTACCAGTTATCCTTTATTTTCTCATGCTCCGCCTTAAGTTTGCGCTCCTGGTCCCTGATGCTGGCAGCTTTTTCAAATTCCTGCGACCGGATGGCGTCCTCTTTTTCTTTCGCCAGTTTCTCCAGCTGCTCTTCCAGCTTCTTTATATCCGGCGGGGCAGTGAAAGCTTTAAGCCTGACTTTTGAAGCGGCCTCATCTATCAGGTCTATCGCCTTGTCCGGCAAAAACCTGTCCGTAATGTACCTGGACGAAAGCCTGGCAGCCGCATCAAGCGCGTCGTCTGTTATTTTTACACGGTGATGCGCCTCGTACTTGTCACGGATGCCCTTTAGTATTTCGACAGTTTCTTCCACTGTGGGCTCGCCGACCATTATCGGCTGAAACCTTCGCTCCAATGCGGCATCCTTTTCCACGTGCTTTCGATATTCATTTATCGTAGTTGCGCCAATCACTTGTATTTCTCCCCTCGCAAGGGCGGGCTTCAAAATGCTGGATGCGTCGATGGCGCCTTCCGCTGCGCCGGCTCCTATGATAGTATGCATCTCGTCTATGAACAGGATGACGTTTCCTGCCTTTTTCACTTCGTCCATGGCCTTCTTCAGCCTTTCCTCAAATTCACCTCTATATTTTGCGCCGGCGACCATGGCTGACAGATCAAGCGTAAACACCCTCTTTTCTTTCAAAAGCTCAGGTATGTTGCCCTCGACAATCTTCTGCGCAAGACCCTCCGCAATAGCTGTCTTGCCCACACCAGGCTCGCCGATAAGGCATGGGTTGTTCTTTGTGCGCCTGCTGAGCACCTGGATAACCCTCTCGATTTCCTTGTCACGTCCTATGATAGGGTCAAATTTCCCTTCTCTCGCGTACTCGGTCAAATCCCTTCCAAACTGGTTCAGCGTGGGCGTATTTGAGTGTTTTGAGACACTCCTGGGTTCGCCTCCGGCCGAAGGTGTTTCCTCGCTGATCATCCTGATAATTTCATTGAACAATTTATGCGTATCAACGCCAAGATCCATCAATATACGTACGGCTACGCTCTCTCCTTCCCGCATGATTCCAAGAAGAAGGTGTTCCGTGCCGATATAGTTGTGCCCAAATCTTCTGGCTTCAACCAGGCTCAGTTCAAGGACTCTTTTTGTCCTGGGAGTAAAATCCAGGGGCTGCTTCCTGGTATTATTACCGCGGCCTATCAATTCGTCAATTTCTTTCAGGATTTTTTCCTCTGTTACCCCTTGCCCTTGCAATACTCTTGCCGCAACGGATGTACCTTCTTTAACAAGCCCCAGAAGCAGGTGCTCGGTTCCCACGTAGCTATGGCCTAGCTGCGCGGCAGCTTCCTGCGAAAAGTTTATGGATCTTTCGGCTTTTTCAGTAAATCTTCCAAACAATTTCATCACTCCTTATCGTATACTGCCACCCAGATTTTTTCGAAGCAGTTCCGCGCGTCTCTGGTCCCTCTTATCCGGGCTCATCTGACCGCCTGAGAATTTTTGCAGGTAAGCAGGCTGAATCATCAGCATCATTTCATTTATTTTATTTAGCTCCAATCCCGAAATCAAGCCTGATATCACTCCCAGCCTCACGTCCGAAAGCAGCTTCAGGCTTTCCTCGGAAGATATTATCCTGGCGTTTGTAAGGATTCCCAGGGACCTGAATATCCTGTCCTCGAACAAAACGGGATTTTGCTTATATAGTTCCGATCTGAGCGTCCTTTCCTGCTCCGATATCTGCGACGTTATATTGCTTATCCCCGCGATTATCTCTTCTTCAGTCTGTCCCAGGGTTACCTGGTTTGAAATCTGGAACATGTTTCCGGAAGCTTCAGTGTTTTCCCCGTAAGCTCCCCTTACGGCCACTCCTACCTTGCTGCAGGTTTCAAGTATATCTTTTATATACCCTGTCATGGATAATGCCGGCAGATGCAGCATAATAGAAGCTCTCATGCCAGTTCCGATGTTTGTCGGACAGCAAGTCAGGTACCCGTTACCCTTATCAAAAGCGTAATCCAGTTTTCCTTCAAGCTCGGAATCAAGCCTGTTGCATAGCTTCCATGCCTCTCTCACCTGCATTCCGGGAAAGATGCACTGCAGCCTGATATGGTCTTCTTCATTTACCATAATGCTTATTCTTTCATCCCTGCTTATGATAACGGCCCTGGAGATATCGCCTTCGGCAAATTCCGGGCTGATTAAGTGTTTCTCCACGAGAAATTGCTTGTCAAGAGTCGCCAGGGATTGTAAATCCAAGTATGAAAAGCTATGCTTGCCGGCACTTTTTCCGCTGAAAACCGCATCTCTTACCTTCTCCAGGACTTCTGCACTTTGCGCCCTGCTCATCCTTACCGTGAAAGGATAGCTTTCCAGGTTGCGCGCAAGCCTTACCCTGCTGCTTATGGCTACATCGGCTTCCGGCACGTGTTTTGCCCCGTTTTTCACACTAAACACCCCCCTGTTTCTTACGGGCGTTTTCCAGGTCCCGGATCATGTCTCTCAGTTCGGCTGCTCTTTCATACCGCTCGCTGCTGATGGCAGCCTCCAATTCTTCTTTCAGTTTTTTTATTTTTTCATCCCGGTCTGTGCCTTCCTGCCTTGGACTGATATGTTTAACAGGCGTCTTCTCCTGTGAATCATCGGAAACATCCAGTGGTACCTTGCCTGTGTGTTCAGTGTTTCCATGGAGTCTTCGCAATATCGGTTTCAGGTTATTCCTGAAAATCCTGTAGCAATTCGCACATCCCAGTTTGCCTGTTTTCCTGAAATCATCAAAACTCATGTTGCAGACTTCACAACGGATCTCTTTCGGACCTGCCTTGGGAAAACCCGTGTTTGCGCCAAATCCTGGAAAACCCCAGAGAAAACTAACCAGGTTCAGTTGCGGGCTGAAAGTAATCTTCTCTTTTCCAGCAGCACACTGCCCGCAAAGGTACATTTCGACCTTCTTCCCGTTTATAACCTGTGTAAAGTGAACATTCGCCTCTCTTTGATGACATTGCTGGCACAGCATAGCCTCACTCCCTGCATGGATAAAATATCTTCTATATTTTTACCTGTCATTAACCGCTGTAAACATTATTTCTTATAACGCCCCTGCTCAAAACGTATTTCCCGCTTGCAGAAAACTATTATTGCCCCGGCGGCATCTATTCCCGTACCATCAGGCTCATCAGCATATTTTTCATGATTGTCGCCCTGACCATGTCACGGTCCGGCAATTTAATACCGCCAAGAGACTTGTCGCTTGTAGCAGCCTTTAGAATAAGTCCTTCCCTGTCGCTGACAACATTGTAGTCCACAAAATTGTTAATAAAGATTTCAGCAGACTGTTGGGAAATGCTGTCCCCCATCGAGCTGATTATGTGCATCAGGTAGTTCCCGGGACTGTCGATGTTAACCCTTCTTATGCGGATACCCCCGCCTCCTCCCCGCCTGCTTTCGACATAGTAGCCCTGCTCGGTTGTAAACCTTGTATCTATTACATAGTTTATTTGCGAGGGCACGCAATTAAAATAATTCGCCAGTTCATTGCGCTGTATTTCAATGTATCCGTCGGTTTCATCAATCATCTGCTTTATAAAGGCTTCAATAATATCGCTCATCCTGGCCATATGCGTTCACTCCCTTCGTTTCGTCACTGTAATAAATTATGGGCAGTTTCGCCACTTGTCTATTCTATATAGTTTACAGCTTGATTTTGACTATCTTTGACTTTCAAGTATATTATAAATCAATCCACAAACATAATCAAGCATTTTTTATGGATATGAACGGCTGTGAACGCGGGGCCAGAGACAGGGGGACAGGGCACGGCCAAATTGGCGGGTGAACGCGGGGCCAGGTTTGAATTGAATTAATTCAAACCTGGCCCCGCAATTATGACCCCACAATTACACAATTAACTCCCAATTAGTGAAACTTGAACGCGGAAGCCATAAAGAACGCCCGTTATACTTCGGCGTGGACGCCGAAGTCCGCTTGTCCTGGCTACGGATGGCGAATGACAAGCGCCCGGTTCGGATCAGCCGTTTTTCTTTTCCTCCCCGCTGCCGGTTTTGCTCGTGATACCCGTACCCGGCTCTTTACGTCTTTTAGGTATGCGCCTGTATATGAACACGCCAAGCAGAATTACCAATCCCAGTACAACTAACACCGGGATAGCCGAAATAATAAATATAAGCAGGTCTCCCATGAACTCAACCGTACCCATCAGACTGTTCTTGAGCCTGTTAAGGAGTCTTTGCCCGTAAGTCAGCGGTTTGCCAACCGCGCCCGGACGTTTCTCCCTCATCGTTATGGTGATTGTGGACAGTTCTACAAGGCTGTTTAACCTGTTTAAGTTACTTGTAAGTTTCTCTATCTCGTAGCGTATTTCTGTCAGCTTGCTTTCGACCTTGAATATTTCTTCCAGTTTATCCAGCTTGGCAAGGTATGCTTCGAGCTTGCTCTGTTCCATCCTCAGCAGCCTCAGCCTGGATTCTATGTCGAAATATTTCTCCGTCACATCCTCGCCGTTGATGGATTCTTCGTATACCTCGCCTGTTCCCTTGACTTTATTGATAACCGATTCAAATTTGTTTTTGTCGACACGCAGAACAATGGTTCCGCTTCTGTAAAGCTTGACTTCTCCGTCCACATATACCCTGTCGGTAGTGACGTTGGAATTTTGAACTATCCCGATTCCGAGTATTATTGAGTTAATATTGTTCATGGCTTCGTCAAAATTTTCGACTTCGATTGAAAGGTTGGCGCTGCGTATGATTTTTCTTTCGGCAAGTATTGCATTTGAAACATCGGTAAGCGAAATGCCGCCGCCCGCGATGGAATCCACAACGGATTCAAATTCGCCGTCGTCGGTAACTTCTTCCGCCGCCGGGCTTTCCCGGCTTATATCCGCAGAAGCTGCTCCGCCATAGTTTGACACGGCAGTCCGCGGCGCCGCGCTTGTCGCTGTATCAGCAGCCTTATGCCCTGAGGCACATCCCGCAAAAACAAGCATTATGAGGATTGCCGCCATAAAAATACAGGTAGACCTTCTATACATTTTTGCTCCTCCTTTACCCATTGTCTATAAATTCGGGTTTTATTATAAGACGGCAAGATTTTGGCATAAGTTCCAGGCAAAGTTTTGCAAAACATTTTCCGGCTTTGCCGTATGCACACGGCTAACACGCGTGCCGCGGTAGAGATGGGCTTCCTGGCAATTACCCGTGCCGGACTTTCACCGGCAAGTGTGGTCCAGCTTCGCTGGACGCACCACCGCAAAAACAGGGCTGCCCGTCCGGACAGCCCTTAATCCCAGTCGAAAATTTCCAGTATTAAACCGCCAGGGTTTATTGCCTCTCCAAATTATTCTTCGTCCTCATCATCAGTCATTGTCTTCCTTGCTTCTTCTATTACCTTTTGAGCCACATGAGCCGGTGCTTCCTCGTACCTTTCAAAAGTCTGACTGAATGAGCCCCTGCCCTGTGTCATTGATCTTAGGTCATTGGCATACTTGAACATTTCCGCGGCGGGGACTTCGGCTATAACCTGCTGCATGCCTTCATGCGGGTTCATTCCAAGGATCCTGCCCCTTCTCTTGTTCAAATCGCCTATAATGTCGCCCATATAACTATCGGGAATCAGTACTTCCACACGGTTTATCGGTTCGAGCAGAACCGGGGACGCCTCCTGCAATCCCTTTTTATAAGCGAGACGTGCCGCTATCTTGAATGCCATTTCGGAGGAGTCGACCTCATGGTATGACCCGTCAACCAGTGTCGCTTTCAGGTTCACCACCGGGAATCCTGCCAGCACGCCGTGCTGAATGGCCTCACGCAAGCCTTTTTCCACTGCGGGATGATATTGCTTGGGGACCGCGCCTCCGAATATTTTTTCATCAAACGTAAGATCCTCTGTCTCGCCGGGCTCAAACTCAATAAAGACGTGCCCGTATTGGCCGTGACCTCCCGTCTGCTTCTTGTGTTTTCCTTCGGCCTTGACCTTTTTCCTGATAGTTTCCCTGTAAGGAACTTTCGGATCGACCAGGTTAACAGAAACACCAAATTTCGTCTTTAGCTTGCTGATAATAACGTCCAGGTGCTGTTCACCTATGCCGGATATAACGGTCTGGCGTGTTTCCGCGTTATTGACGACCTTGAAAGTCGGGTCCTCATCCTGCAGCCTGCCAAGTCCGGCGCTGATTTTCTCTTCGTCGCCCTTGGCCTTCGGTTCCACTGCCAGTGAAAGGTTTGGTTCGGGGAATTCAATTTTTTTCAGCACTACCGGTTTTGACTGGTTGCATAATGTATCATTCGTACTTGTGAACTGCAGCTTGGCAACAGCCCCGATATCTCCTGCTATCAGTTTATCGACGGGCAACTGTTTCTTGCCCCTCATCATGAAAACCTGTCCCGTTTTTTCAACTTTTTCCGTGGCAGGATTATATACGGTACTGTCGGATTTGAAGGTGCCCGAATACACCCTGAAAAATGATATCCTGCCTACAAAAGGGTCGGCAATGGTTTTAAACACCAGGGCTGACAAGCTTTCATCCGGGGAATTCTTCAATTCGACAACCTCGTCGCTGCCAGGCTTTGTGGCCTTAATAACTGGATTGCACAGGGGTGAAGGCAGGTATTCAACGATTGCGTCCATGAGAGGACGGACACCCTGGTTCAAGAAAGCGGATCCGCAAAATACGGGCACTATGGAACCATCGGCTATACCCAGTGAAATGCCTTCCCTTACCTCCTCGGCATTGAATTCCTCGCCGCTAAAGTACTTTTCCATCAATTCTTCGCTTGTTTCGGCTATGGCCTCGTTCAATGCCTCTTTAATCTCTGAAATCATATCATTTAAACCGGCAGGGACTTCTGTGTCAACAAGCTTGTCTTTTTCGAACTTTTTCGCGGTCATGCTCAGCACATCGACAAAACCTGTAAACTTATCCCCTTCAATTATAGGCAGCTGGAACGCGACAACTCTTTTGCCGAAAACTTCTTTCAGCTGGTTTAAAACCTCAAAGAAATTTGCATTTTCTTCATCCATCTTGTTTACAAAAAACATTCTGGGAATTCCATGCTTATTGACATAATCCCAGGATTTTTCCGTACCGACGGCTACGCCGCCCTTGGCCGGAACGAGGATAACCGCCGAATCAGACACCCTGAGGCCTTGCATGACTTCTCCCACAAAGTCAAAGTACCCGGGCGTGTCCATAACGTTAATTTTGCAATCCTTCCATTCACATGGAGCTATTGCCGTATTGATACTGATTTTTCTTTTAATTTCTTCAGGATCATAGTCCGTGGTAGTATTGCCGTCGTTCACCTTTCCAAACCTGTCAAGAACACCGGTATTAAAAAGCATTGCTTCCGCAAGAGTAGTTTTGCCTGCCCCGCCATGTGACAAAAGACACACGTTACGGAGCTTATCCGCAGTATAATCTTTCATATGAATTCCCCCTCGTTTTATACGCCTTAAAATATTTTTCCTGACATATAGGAAAATGATTCAGGAACTATAGGTATTATGACACAGTGTATATTATAACATACAATGATGCCAGTTCAAGGGTTTTCTTCACGAAACCGTTCCGCCCTGATGACCAATGAATACCATGGATCCGGTCCGGGAATTCAATCCTTTGGGAGACAGTACCTCTCCTGGCGCAGAGCCGTTTTCCTTGACATTTCCCATGTGTCATTGTAAATTTATATCAAATCAAGCCTCCGCATGAGCCGGCGGGATGCAAGCCCATGCCAGGGTCCGTGCACCACGGTTCATGATCAGACAGGGGCTTTATTGAAGTATGGCAGGAGTCGTTTCAATGCGTCCGCGTTAATACCGGGCAAAGACATATTGCAGCAGGGGCATCACGGACGGCAACAAAGTTGTAAAATGCGTGGATGTACTGGCAATGGATGCTGGCAACCGGACGGACCAGGCAATATGCCGGGGGGCAGATTAAACCGGTGCATTAAAACGGCGTTGAAGGATGGTAATCCAGTCAGGTAGTATGGAAAAACGGCAGAAAGGAAGATATGAATGGTAATTGTAATGAAACCCGGCACCAAGGATTCGGATGTGCGGGAAGTAGTAAAAGTGCTTGAAAAGGTCGGTCTTGGCGTCCATATATCTAAAGGCGTCGACAGGACCATTATCGGTGTTATTGGTGATAAGAGGCTGCTAAACGGCATTCCGCTCGAATTGATACCGGGTGTCGACAAGCTGGTCCCGATCATGGAGAGTTACAAGCTTGCCGGAAGGACATTCAAGCCGGAAGCGAGCATAATTGAAGTCAACGGCGTAAAAATAGGCGGCAAAGAGATCGTTCTAATGGCAGGCCCTTGCGCGGTGGAAACGGAGGAGCAAATCATTGAGGCCGCCAAAGCCGTGAAAAAGTCGGGAGCGAAATTTTTAAGGGGCGGAACATTCAAACCCAGGACTTCCCCCTATTCATTCCAGGGCCTTGAAGAAGAGGGATTGAAGATGCTCAGGGAGGCGGCCGACGCTACCGGGCTTCTGACCATTACAGAGGTTATTAGTGAGCATTCTGTTGAAATGGCCGCAAAATATGTTGACATGTTCCAGGTCGGAGCCCGTAACTGCCAGAACTTTCATCTCCTCAGGGAAATCGGGCGTTCAGGCAAACCTGTCCTGCTTAAAAGGGGAGCGTCCGCCACTATAGACGAATGGCTTAATGCGGCCGAATATATAATAAGCGAGGGCAATTTCAATGTTGTGCTTTGTGAACGCGGCATAAGAACATTTGAAACGGCCACAAGGTTCACGCTGGATATAAGCGCTGTCCCCGTGGTAAAAGCAAGCAGCCATTTGCCGGTTTTTGTCGATCCCAGTCATGCCGCAGGCAAATCCCAGTACGTCATGCCGCTTGCGATGGCGGCTGTTGCGGCGGGCGCGGACGGACTTATTATAGAAGTCCATCCCGACCCGCGGTGCGCGCTTTCCGATGCGGCACAGCAATTATCGCCCGAATCGTTTGACAGTATGTGTAAAGATATAGCGAAAATTGCCGAAATAGTTGGCAGGGAGTTTAAATATGCGCAAGTATAAAGCCACAATAATAGGCTTGGGGTTAATCGGCGGGTCGCTTGCCAAGGCTCTGCGTGAAAAACTGGGTTTAAGTGATATTATTGCAGTTGATACAGACAAGCAGGCAATTGAAGCAGCCCTAAAGGACGGGGTAATTGCAAAAGGAAAGGAAATACCAGACAGCAGCGTATATGCGTCAGATGTCATTTTCATATGCACTCCCGTAAAACAGATACCCGGCTATATAGCCATGCTTGCTCCTTATGTCAGGGATGGCTGCATCATAACCGACGCAGGCAGCACAAAGGATGAAATTATCCAATACGTAAATAAAATGGCAGACCCTCCCTGTTTCATAGGCGGGCATCCAATGGCCGGAACTGAAAAATCAGGCTATTCAGGCAGCTATGCGCACATGTTCGAAAATGCATATTACGTGCTGACGCCCAGCAGGACAACAACGCCTGAATCATTGGAAACAATAACGGACATAGTAAGGCAAATGGGCGCCATTCCCGTTATAATGGACTCAAAGGAACATGATACCGCGGTCGGTGGCGTAAGTCATCTTCCGCATATTATTGCGGCTGCCCTGGTAAACCTGGTAAGAGAACTGGATAAAGACAATGGCATTATGAAGATGCTGGCTGCAGGAGGTTTCAGAGATATCACGAGGATTGCTTCATCCAGCCCGTATTTGTGGGAAAACATAGTATTCAGCAATAAAAGTTGTATACTGAAGCTGATCACAATGCTTGAGGACATGCTCGGGAATTTTGCCGCGAACCTCAGCAGCGGTAATACGAATGAAATACGCAGCTTTTTCAGCGAAGCGGGGAAAGTTCAGGGATTCCATATCGGACCAGGCGCCCGGCTTGGTACAGCCGGTCCACAGGTTATTCATAGATGTACAGGATAAACCGGGGGTTATAGGAGAGATAGCGACAATACTTGGAAAACATAATGTGAACATTAAGAACATAAATGTCACAAATAGCAGGGAATTTGAAGAGGGCTGCCTGGTAATCACATTACAGGACAAAAACAGCACAGATATTGCCTTTGACTTGTTAAAAGATACAGGTTATAAAGTATATAAAGATAGATAGCCTTCATCACGGGCACCTGACAAATCTAAAAAAATACCACAGGTAATAATATCAATTAACCTGACATACCAGGGGGGTAGAACGTGTTAATCGAAAGCAGAAGCAAGTTGAAGGGAGAAGTGACTGTTCCCGGTGATAAGTCCATATCTTTCAGGGCAATTGTTTTCGGCGCCCTTGCCAGTGGCACAACCGAGATCGACAACTTCCTGTTAAGCGAGGATTGCATCAGTGCCATCGATTGTTTCCGCAAAATGCAGGTAAGCGTAGAAATCCTGCAACAAAACAGGGTTAAAGTGCATGGCAAAGGTATTTACGGGCTCCAAGCCCCCTCTTCGGCGCTTAACGCAGGCCGCTCCGGCACAGCTTTAAGGCTGCTGCTTGGAGTTCTTTGCGGACAACCGTTCAATTCCGACCTTGTAAGAAATGATTCCGCCATGAAAAAGCCTGTCGGCAAGGTAGTAGACTACCTGAAACAAATGGGAGCGGTTATTTCCGGAAAGGACGACTGCAACCTCTGTCCGCTGTCCATATCCCCTGCTGTTCTCAAAGGTACAAGTTTTGACCTGTCCATTCATGAAACCCATATAAAGTCGCCGTTAATCCTGGCCGGCTTATACGCCGACGGCGATACTGTAATAAGAGAAGCGGTCAAATCAAGGGACCATACCGAGCTCATGCTCAATTACTTCGGCGCCAGACATAAAAACCAACGGATTGGAGGTTACGAGCCATGCCGTTGAAAATCTTTATGCGCAGCACGTATCAATACCCGGAGATATATCCATGGCCTCGTATTTTATTACCGCGGCGCTCCTCGTGCCCAATTCGGACATCGTCGTAAGAAACGTAGGCGTAAATCCGACCAGGGCGGGAATAATCGATATCTATAAATCCATGGGAGCAAAAATAGAATATCTTGACGAGAGATTCGCCGGCAATGAAAAAGTAGCCGATATACACGTAGTGTCATCCCCGCTGACCGGAGTCAAGATAGACGGTCAGCTTGTCCCGAATATTATCGACGAACTGCCGGTCATAATAGTCGCTGCCGCTTATGCGCAAGGCACTACCGAAATCACAGGACTTTCAGGGTTTAAAATAAAGGAATCCGGTAAAATCAAGGCACTTACGCTTGAGCTAACCAAAATGGGCGCTAAAATTACAGAGACGGAAGACGGTCTTGTGATTGAAGGCAAGGAAAGCCTCAAGGGAACCGTAGTAGACAGCAACAACAACCACTCGCTGGCAATGGCCTTGACCGTGGCCAGTCTTGCCGCAACAGGCGAAACGCTTATTAGGAAAACACAAGCCGTCGATATCGTGTACCCGGAGTTTTTCGAAACATTTAACAAGCTTTGATCTTATCTCCCGAATCTGTCCTTGATTTTGTAGCCCAGCACCATTAAGCTGTCGCTCAGGTGCACGTTTTCTATAACCGTATCGTAAGGCAGATTCAGGTCCATCGGCGAGAAATTCCACAAGCCTTTAATGCCGAGGCGGGCGGCTCTTTCCGCCACCTCCCGGGCCTGGTCGTAAGGAACTGAAATTATGGCTATGTCAACTTTGTTTTGGCTTACGAAATCATCAAGCTTATCCATATGCATGATTTCAAGGTTGTTGATCTTTTTGCCTATAAGTTCGGGTTTCACATCAAAAATACCGGTGATATGAAACCCTCTTTTTCAAAATTCTCGTAATATGCAAGCGCCTGCCCCACGTTTCCCGCTCCCAATATAATTACCTGGTATTTATTATTGATGCCAAGAATATTCGCTATTTCATTAAAGAGGAGTTCAACGTTATAACCATAGCCTTGCTGTCCAAATCCCTCCGAAACAATTAAGGTCCTGCCGTATCTGGGACGCGGTAATGCCCATTCTTTTGCTTAGCTCCTTTGATGATATCCTTTTTATATCCATCGCCAGCAAATCGGACAGATACCTGTAATACCTTGGAAGCCGCCTTATTACCGCAATAGAGACTTTCTTCTTTGGAGCCATGCATTACCCCTCATTCTTTTATCAGATAATTAAATTATACAACTTTGATATTTTTTTGTCAAATATTGCTTGTTACGGATTATAACCACCTTGGAGAGCCTTTAAGAGTATTCCGTTAAACCTACTTAAAGTAATTGTCGATCCCAATTTTTATGGCTTTTGCCAACAAATCCTGGTAATCGTCCATACCCAGTTTGCGTTCCTCATCAGGGTTGGACAGGAACCCGCATTCCACAATGGTCGTTGGCGTCTTAAGGTTTGTAAGTATTACAATAGGCCCCTTTTCCTGCGGCCTTCGCTTATTGTTCTTATCCACGTTATCCCTGAGCGAGTCCTGGATGCACATGGCAAGTTTCAAGCTTTCCGGTGAATTAGCGGGATAGAACGTCTGGGCGCCGTAATATTGCGTTTCACTAAAGCTGTTCATATGTATGCTTACTACGATATCCGCGCCGCTGTTATCCATGATTTCCTTTCTCCGGGTAAGGTCTTGCAGCCTCTTGTCATATATGTTGGTCGTTCCTTCGCTGTATGTCAGCTTATCTTCCTCCCTGGTCATTATTACGCGATAATTGTCCTGCTCCAGAAATTCCTTTACCTTAAACGCAATTTTCAGGTTCAAGTCCTTTTCTTTCAAGCTGCTGTAACTGCTGACCTTGCCCGGATCTTCCCCGCCATGTCCAGCGTCGACGACAATGGTTTTTACCCCCTGCTTTTCGCCGGTAACCACGGATACCTGTGTATTGGCATTCATATTCAAGCTGTATATGGCAAGAAGCAATGCAAAGATAAGGCTTATCAGGATCACATTGGATTTTCTCATGATTACTATCATATTTCCCCGTCTCCCTTTACAAGTTCCAATACAAATTTACTATAAGGATATTCCAGGACGGGTTGGACATATTACAATCACTGTTTGCTATTCTTTTTCTTTTTTGTTCCTGGTTTTTTCCCTTGGTTCAAGGTGGGATTCCATGGGCTTTTTTTGAATTCAGGTTCTTTGGCAATCTCTTTCTTTCCAAATATCCGGCTCTTCAGATGAAACCCGTAGTATCCGGCAAGATAACCAAGCATGGATATGACGGGTATCAACATTATGGACGCGATATACCCTGTCACTGATTCGTCGAACCACTTGAAGAAGAAGTAAAGCGGTCCCTAAAAAAGCATTTATTGCCACGTGCCTTAAATTATTCATTACCGGGTCTTCTATGGGGATTGCCGATACGACAGTGAATACAACCAACAGCGGAATGATGCTGAAAAGCCCATATACAAGTCCTTTCAAGGGGTAAGGATTCATCTTGTTCTGCGGTTTTCCTTCTTTTATTCCCTGGTCCTTCATTTCCATATATATGAGACAGAAAGCGAGCAGGAACATTACGAAGCTGTACAGCGGAAGCCAAATATAAAGCCTGTCCCCTGTCAAGCCTATAAAGGGATAGAGCAAAACTACAAATACTATCAGTGATATTATATAATCATATAAAATCCTGGCTCCACACTTTATATATTGTTTCATAAACAACGCTCCCGTTTATTTATTTTCTTCGCCTATCTTTCAGGTAAACGCTGCCTGCCATGGATTTGGCCTTTTTCTTCAACTCGGCGGCTATCTCGCCAACTTCAATATGATTGCCCAGTACCCTGAATTGGTTTGATACGACTGCAATTGAAATTGTCATTACCGGGTACCTGATGATATCTCCCCTCCTGCTGGTCGTAGTTATGAACCCGGCTTTTCTGTCTTCATCGGAATACAGCTGCGGGACCCTTTCATCAAATTCCTTTATGATATTTTCACAAAGGACGTCCGCATATTCAGGTGAAGTGATGACTACAAAATCGTCGCCGCCAATATGACCGGTAAAATCGTCCGGGGAACCGAAAGTCCGGGAATTATCCGCCAGTATGTCCGCTATCATCTTTATGGCGGTGTCGCCGCGCGCAAAGCCATAAACGTCGTTATATGCCTTGAAATTGTCAATATCGAGATACAATACCGAGAACTTCATATTCTTTGCAATCCTTCTGTTGATTTCCGCCTGTATCTCGGTATTGCCGGGCAATCCGGTCAGAGGATTGGCCCACCTGTTCCTGTCTATGCGAAGCAAAGTGTTTTTGACCCGGCTTACCAGCTCACGGGGGTTGAACGGCTTGGTGATGTAGTCATCGGCTCCAAGCTCAAGCCCGACCAGCTTGTCTTCTTCGTTGCCCTTCCCCGTTAAAATAATAATAGGCAAAAGGTTGTTGCTCTCATCCTGCCTGAGCTGTTTTATTACCTCAAAACCGTCAATTCCCGGCATAACAACATCAAGAAGGACCAAATCGGGTTTTTCAACCGTTACCATCCTGATACCGTCAATACCGTTATTTGCCGACACGACCTCATAGCCTTTCTCTGTCAGTATATCTTTTACCAGCTTAACCGTAAGCTCGGTATCATCAATAATCAGTATCTTTTTTTTGAACATAAGCGTTCTCCGTGTTTATAGCAATATATACACATATTTACATTATATTATATCAAAGACAGCTTTATAACAAAGACAGTTTTAACAGGCATAAGGCGTGAATCCCGGCAAAACGCTTATCAGTACTTAGTAAGGTACATGTCCAGCTCCCAGTTGCTGATCCTTGTCCTGTATTGCTCCCATTCCTCGTTCTTTGCCTCGATATACTTTTTAAATATGTGCTCTCCCAGGACCTTCCTGGCAAATTCGCTCTTTTCCATTTCATCAATGGCTTCCTTAAGACTTGAGGGCAGGGATTCTATCTCTTTTTCAGCCCTCTGGGCAGGTGTCATTTCAAAAATGTTCTTATCTATAGGCTCAGGAGGCTGTATCCTGTTCTCAACCCCGTCCAGGCCCGCGCACAATATAGCCGCCAGCGCAAGGTACGGGTTGCAGGACGGATCGGGACATCTCAATTCCAGCCTTGTAGCCTCTTCCCTTGCGGCGGGTATCCTTATCAGCGGGCTGCGATTCCTGGCCGACCAGGCAATATATATAGGGGCTTCATAGCCGGGAACAAGCCTCTTGTACGAATTTACTGTCGGGTTTGTTAAAGCCGTGATGGCTCTCATGTTTTTCAAAAGCCCTCCAATAAACCAGTATGCCTCCTGGCTCAGCTTCAGCGGATCTTTTTCATCATAAAAAGCATTTTTGCCGTTCCTGGTAAGGGAGCAGTTTGTGTGCATGCCCGAACCATGGATTCCCGAAATCGGCTTTGGCATGAACGTGGCGTGAAGGCCGTTTTTGTGCGCAATTGTTTTTACCACAAGTTTAAAAGTCATAATATTGTCTGCGGTTGCAAGCGCATTCTCATATTTAAAGTCTATTTCATGCTGGCCGGGAGCAACTTCATGATGCGAGGCTTCTATTTCAAAACCCATTTCCTCCAGGACCATGCACATATCCCGCCTTGCGTTTTCGCCGTGGTCGACCGGCCCTAAATCAAAATAACTTGCATTATCATGGGTTATCAATGTCGGTTTCCCCTCATTATCCGTAAGGAACAGGAAAAACTCACATTCAGGGCCTACATTGAACCCGTCATATCCCATATCAGCCGCCTTCTTCAGCGCCCTTCTCAGCACATACCTGGGGTCACCCTCGAACGGAGTCCCGTCCGGGTTATAAACATCACATATCATCCTGGCGACTTTCCCGAACTGGGGTTTCCATGGGAAAATGGCAAACGTGCTTGGATCAGGCCTGAGATACATGTCAGATTCCTCGATCCTGACAAATCCTTCTATTGATGAACCGTCGAACATGCACATGTTGTTGAGCGCTTTATCCAGTTGTGCGGATGTGATGGCGACATTTTTCAGCATGCCGAATATATCCGTGAATTGCAGCCTGATAAACCTCACATCTTCATCTTTTACAATCCGCCTGATATCATCTGCGCTATAGTTACGCATAAACTGGCCCCCTTTTAGGTTTCTGGCGGGAAATCCGCCCGGGAAATCGCGGTTTATTTTAACATAAACTTTAACATACACTTTTTGCAAATGCAATAGCACCCGGCCGTCAATCGAGTGAAGCCTGTCTGAAACATCCCTGCGCCGGATCAGACATTTATTCTTCTTTTAACGTTTAACATTATAGAACTATTCATATTCATGGGTTTGAATGGTATTATAAGAATATAGACTATTTAAGGAGGCATGTACTGGTATGAATCACGGCTACAATTCGTATATCTGGAGCAGAAGGATAAAAATAGGCATTGTTGTCCTGGTGGCGGCAATATTGATAATCAGCTCGATTTCTACGTACAATGGCCTTGTGGTAGCCGAGCAGGATGTGCAAAGCAAATGGGCGCAGGTCGAAAACGTTATGCAAAGAAGGGCGGACCTGATAATAAATGAAGTAGAAACAGTCAAGGGCTACATTCAGCACGAAGAAAAGGTTTTCAGCAAAATTGCCGAAGCAAGAAGTAAAATTCTCAATGAAGCAGACGATATTGCCAGCGCAAACAATGTGTTGCAAGGCGGTTCAGCCGATGTGGCCGACAAACTCCAGGCTTATGACAGAATAGTATCTGCGGGCAGAAGCATACTGTTCCTGGTGGAAAACTACCCGGAACTGAAAGCAAGCGAACACTTTACCAACCTGCAGGAGCAGATCGAAGGTTCGGAAAACAGGGTATCTGTTGAAAGAAAACGGTTCATTGAATCCGTGCAGGCTTACAATACCAGAATCTCAAGGTTCCCCGGGAATATTTTCGCCCGCCTGATGGGATTCAAGCCGATGGATTATTTTGAGGCCTCTTCCGAAGCGAAAGAAGCCCCTAAAGTCAAGTTTTAACAAAAGGCTTTTGTAATATATTCATAGCGCTTTCAAGCGATACGTGGTAAATATCGTGGTGTAAAACAAGCCAGGACCGCATCATCAATCAAGCAAGAAAGAGGGACTATTAGTGAGGAAGTTTTTCAAAGCAGCTGTTATTATCTTAATAGCACTGTTCGTGTTCCCTTCAGCAGTCCGTGCCGAGGTGAATTACCCGGACCCGACTCCTGGATTTTTCGTCAATGATTTTGCCGGGGTTTTAAGCCAAAGCACCGAGGAGAAGATATTGGGCATCGGTAAGCAGCTTGAAGAAAAAACTTCCGCGCAGGTAGTGGCAGTGACGGTAAACTCTCTCGAAGGCCAGGATATTGACGCTTATGCCGTTGACCTGTTTGAAAAATGGGGAATCGGCCAAAAGGACAAGGATAACGGCGTTCTCATACTGGCCTCAATTTCCGAGAGAAAATTAAGGATAGAAGTAGGATATGGCCTTGAAGGGGCCCTTCCCGACATAAAAGCCGCACGGATAAGGCTCGACGTCATGAATCCTTATCTCAAGGAAGATGATTTTGATAACGGGTTTTTGTATGGTTATATTGCCATTGTCGAAGCAGTTGCGGCTGAATATGGCGTGACTGTGGACATGGGAAGCACAGCGCGCGTTCCGCACGCTCCATACACTCCGCCCGATTCTTATGCATATCCCGGGCATACAGGCAAAAGCAACTACTCTTCAATTATCATACTCATTCTTTATATCGCAATAGATGGTATTTTCTTCAGGTTCCGAATTACCAGCTTCTTATTCAGGTTGCTCTTTTTCAGCCGGTTCTTTGGCGGTGGCCGCGGAGGATGGGGCGGCGGCGGCTTCGGCGGTGGCCGCGGAGGCTATGGCGGCGGCAGCTTCCGAGGTTCATCCGGAGGCGGCGGAAGAAGCGGAGGAGGCGGAAGCAGCGGAGGGTTCTAGGCGTTCCTTGGACTCTTCGTCTGTTGGGCCATCCTTACGAATTCTATCAGAGATACGGGTACGAAATTGCCGGTATCATTCCAGATACAGACAGACCCCGGCAAGCCAGATATCCGGATGGCAAAAAGGATAAGATGGCTTGATAAATATGCTATCCAATGCTATTATAAGGTTCTTCAATAGCATCCCGGCACAGCTTGCAAAAGAAAACGATGTTACAAGACATAAACCCAAGTATTCGATAAGAATTTTTTCAAAGAATCTTGGCTTTGAAAATGTAATCAAGTCAGTGCCGTTATATTCAGTATCTTGCATATCCGTATATGAAAAAAATGCTGCGAAACGAGGCAGGTGGAAACATGATTGAGATAAAGGGAAAATACAATACAGCAAAAGTGTTTACCGATAACCTGGAAGGAGAAGCTTATTCCCAGATACTGGAGCTGTGCAGCCAGGAGTTCACTAAAGACAGTATCATCAGGATAATGCCTGACGCACATGCCGGTGCCGGCTGCACCATCGGCACGACAATGACGATAACGGACAAAATTGTGCCGAACCTGGTCGGCGTCGATATAGGCTGCGGCATGGAGACCCTGAAACTTAAGCAAGAGATTAACCTCGAAAAACTGGACAAGATTATATATGCCCATATTCCCGCGGGATTTGATATCAGGAAAAAACGGCACAGGTACGCCGACAATATAGACCTGGCCAGCCTTGCCTGCAAAAAACACGTCAATCTTGAGCGGGCGGTGCTGAGCGTAGGCACGCTGGGAGGCGGGAACCACTTTATTGAAGTCAACAGGGATAAAGACGGGGCGTTGTACCTGGTGGTCCATTCCGGGAGCAGGCACTTGGGTAAGCAAGTCGCGGAATACTACCAGGAACGGGGGTACAGGGAACTTATGGCTGCCGGCAATCCTTCGAAAATCAGCAGGCAATTGGCTTATGTACAGGGCAAAAGCTATGAGGATTACCTGCATGATATGAAAATAGTCCAGCAGTATGCCGTATACAACCGCAAGGCCATTGTCGACGAAATAGTAACCAGGATGGGCTTTGAAGTTGCGGAGCAGTTTACCACTATACACAATTATATAGACCTTGACAGCATGATTCTTAGAAAGGGCGCCATTTCCGCGCGAAAGGGCGAGAGGGTGCTGATACCGATAAATATGCGGGACGGAAGCCTCATTTGCATCGGGAAAGGCAACAAGGACTGGAATTATTCAGCTCCCCACGGGGCAGGAAGGGTGATGAGCAGGAGAAAGGCAAAAGCGACCATCAGCCTTGAGGAGTTTAAGGAATCGATGAAAGGCATATATACAACCACCGTGAATAAATCGACCCTTGATGAATGCGCCCTGGCCTACAAGCCGATGGATGAAATAATTGATAATATACAAGATACTGTAGAGATAGTTGATATAATAAAGCCCGTTTACAATTTTAAAGCTGCCGAATAGAGCAAAAAGCAGTAAAGCAGTGATTGCCCGGGAGATTACGTCCTCCCTTGACGATAATTTAATTGTAGCCGCAAAGCGTACTATGGTATAATACGCGTTATATCAGGACATTTTTGTAATTGCGGTTTCCGAGCCCGCGGTTGCTAATGTGAGGTATGGCTATAATGATAAAGTTCTGTTTCAGGAAGACTGTTCCCGTTATGTTCGGTTATTTATTCCTTGGGTACGCTTTCGGGATCTTGTTTCAGCAAACCGGCTACAACTGGGTGTGGGCGCTTCTTTCCAGCCTGGTTGTTTACGCCGGTTCACTGCAGTTTGTTCTGACGGGCCTCCTGGCATCGGGGGCGTCCATCGCAACGGTTGCAGTTACGACACTCTTTATTAACAGCAGGCATATTTTTTACGGATTGCCTTTCCTCAAAAAATTCAGGGATATGGGCAGAAAATTCCCGTACATGGTCTTTTCGCTCACGGATGAAACTTATTCAGTGTTGTGTTCATGTGAATACCCGGATGGAGTGGATGAAAAAAAGGCTTCATTCTGCATTGCTTTATTAAACCATTGCTATTGGATTGCCGGCACACTTGCGGGTGCATTAACAGGACATCTGGCGGCCATTGACCTGCCGGGAATCGAGTTTTCAATGACGGCGCTGTTTGTTACAATTTTTATTGAGCAATGGAAGGGTTCCAAATGCCATATGCCTGCAGTTATAGGGCTGGTTTCCGGAATCCTGTTTCTTTTGCTTCTTGGCAGCGGCAAATTCATTATGCCTTCATTGATTGCAACTGTATTGTTTTTGCTTATCGCAAAGCCGTTTGTTGAGAAAAATGCCGGGGAGGGACAGGAATAATGAGGGGTACTCTTTACGTATTATTATGTATTGCCGTTGCTTCGATATGCACAATAGCCGTCAGGTTTGCACCATTTTTGATATTCGGAAACAAAAAGGAAATCCCCGAAAAGGTCGTATACCTGGGGAAGTATCTTCCTGCCGCGATTATTGCCACACTGGTCATCTATTGCCTTAAAGATATTGATTTCACCCGGATTTCAGGAAGCGTACCCGGGCTGATTTCAGTTGCGGTTGTCGCCGCGCTGCACCTTTGGAAAAGGAATACGCTCCTTAGCATTGGCTGCGGCACCCTGTGCTATATGGCTCTTGTCAGGATATTTACCGGCATTTCTTTTTGATTCGCATTGACTGGTTTATATGTACCATTGCGAACAGGACAATGCATCAGTCACTAAGAGTCCAGGTCACAGCAATTGTAATACTACATCTATCCTTAAGCTTTAAGGAAGCGCAACGACGATGAGGGTGCTGTACTATGAACAAGCTCTATCTCCCGAATAAAATCGACAAGGCAGCCAACCAAAAAAAAAGCTTTCAAAAGAAAGCTTTTTTTTTCGGTATTCTGTCGATAGAATTGCAGGCATTTGCCGTTACAACGAAAAATACCAGGCCTCGGAAGGCTTGGTATCATTGGAGGCGCCACCCGGACTTGAACCGGGGAGTGAGGGTTTTGCAGACCCTTGCCTTACCACTTGGCTATGGCGCCGCGTTAATAGAGACCATGCATGCACCCGGAGCCGTAATTGTTACGGTTATGCATCAATAGAAATACTGCGTTAAATTATTGCATGCCTGGTCTTTGTATGTCTGGAGCGGGATACGAGATTCGAACTCGCGACTTTCACCTTGGCAAGGTGACACTCTACCACTGAGTTAATCCCGCGTGTGTAAATGGCAGAAGCTTGGTGCCCAGAGCCGGAATCGAACCAGCGACACGAGGATTTTCAGTCCTCTGCTCTACCAACTGAGCTATCTGGGCGTAACCTGAGCCAGAAATCCTCGTGCGCCCCACCGAAAACGCATTTTATTTCCTGGCGGTTCGCTCCTCCTTGGATTCTTGCCCTTTATGCCGTATTGCTGGCGACCCGGAAGGGACTCGAACCCTCGGCCTCTAGCGTGACAGGCTAGCGTTCTAACCAACTGAACTACCGGGCCACATATTGCAATACCGTTGTCTGTGAATCATGCCACTTGCAGCTGATAACTGCTGGTGGGCACTATAGGGCTCGAACCTATGACCCCCTGCTTGTAAGGCAGGTGCTCTCCCAGCTGAGCTAAGCGCCCACGTTTATTGTGCTGAGCGACAATCAATAGTATACAAAAATAATATTTCAAAGTCAATAATAATTTGCATCCTTTATTTAGTTTACCCGCTAAGGGCTAGTATTTTCTGTGGCTTGCTCCCCCATGCTCAACAATTCAAGCATAGCGCATAAAAAAATAACGAAACCAAAAACCCCGATATTTCGATATCGGGGTTTTTGCTGCCAGCTTGATATATGTCAAAGCTTTTAACTTTATTTACACAACCTTAGTCACATTTGCAGCCTGAGGTCCCTTTGTACCTTCGACGACATCAAACTCGACTTCGCAGCCTTCTTCCAGGGTCTTGAACCCATCCATGGTAATTGCAGAGTAGTGTACAAAAACATCGTTTCCGTCTTCCCTCTCGATGAATCCAAAACCTTTTTCCGCGCTAAACCATTTTACTCTTCCTTTTTGCATTACATAAACCTCCTGAAATTAACTTGGAGTTGACCGCATAATTACTGCTTGCCAAAACCAAAAACAGTTTATCATATTGCTTTGCCGCTTGTCAATGAACAAGGATTACATAATCCGCTACAAAATACTTGTACTTTTGCATTGCTTGTTACAATAAGCACATGCAATATTATATTATCCATAACCGGAGCTTTATATTCAAAACCGCGCGGAAATATCAACTGCTCGTAACTATTTCACACATGTCCCTTTTCTGAGCCTTGCAATAACTTCCTTTTCTTTGATACAAGGCCCCCGATCCTGCCCGTTTCCTTTGCCGACAGGCTTTTCCACCCGAATTTAAGCACTTTCTCAGCCAATCCCAGTTCTCTTGCAACTTCAAATTTCAATGTGTCCGTGTTTTTTTCCATATCTGCATGCCTCTCATATCTTTCATGAATTTACTCCTTATTTTACGGAGAAAAAAACCTTTTATGCATTAATCGGGGTTAATTTCCCCTTTTACCGCCTCAATAGCGGCTTTAAGCTGGATATCCGCGTTCCTGGGTATTTGCGAAACAGGCATGTTTCTATATTCATCAGGCACATCAATTACGATATCCGGTTCAATACCGCTGCCATGTATGCAAGCTCCTGACGGCGTAAAGTACCTTGACACGGTCACTTTAAGACCGGAACCGTCATCAAGCATTTTTAGCTCTTGTACGAGCCCTTTTCCGAACGTTCTGGTTCCAACGATCGTTCCCCTTGCATGGTCCTTTATCGCACCTGCCAGTATTTCCGACGCGCTGGCGCTATTGCCGTTGGTCAGGATTGCCAGCGGCAGCCCGATATTTCTCTTGTCGGAATTCCTAACATTCTTTTTGCCGTTTCTATCCTCGGTATACACTATAATTCCTTCAGGAAGCAGGCTGTCAGCGATTTCAATTACCTGCTCATATGACCCGCCGGGATTATCCCTGAGGTCTATTATCAAGCCTTTTATCCCCCTGTTCAGCATTTTATTAAGGTCATTTTTGAAATATTTAGCTATTTCAGTGTCAAACATGACAAGCTTGGTATACCCGATTTCACCATCAAGGATTTCACTTTTAATATTTGACACCCTGATGCGCTTTCTTACGATGTCGAACTGCAAGTACCTGTTTTCTTCCGGGCGATATACCGTTATATTTACCTTTGTGTTCTCTTTTCCCTTAATCATGCTTATTATCATATTCTCATCCCGGATTTCTGTCACATCTTTATCATTAACTCTTATAATTTTATCGCCCTGCTTTATACCGGCAGATTTTGCGGGAGAATTCTCAAATGGCTCAATTACTGTCAGAAGCCCGTTCTCATCAACATTGACAGTAACACCTATGCCCACATAGCTCCCCTGGGACTTTTCCATAAATGCTTTCATCTCATCCTTGTTGAAGTAAACGGTGTAAGGGTCGTTCAAAGATTCCACGAGGCCGTTTATGGCCCCCTCGATCATTTTGTTTTCATCAATATTTCTATAGAAGTCTTTTTTAAGAATTTCCCTTACCCGGTTGAACTTGCTGATATTTTTATAATTTACGGAATCTGCATCGAAACTTATAATATACCTTTTGCTGAATGAATTAACCGTAAAAAACAAAAATATGGTCAGGCATACGGCAGCCGTCACGGCTGCCGTTACAATTGCAGCCACCTGCCGAATTGAGAATTTCCTATCCATCGTGCACTCTCCTTACGGGGTCAATCAATATATCTTATGCTCTCTACAAAATAAATAAACCCGGTTTTTAACCGAGTTAAAATCAAGTAACGTTTTAGATTAATATTTTTTCTTATTTAGACAACCATCCGGATGAAAGCGGGTTCTTAGTGACACCATTTACCCTTACCTCAAAATGCAGGTGATTCCCTGTGGATAAACCGGTACTCCCTACTTTTGCTATTGTCTGGCCTGCTTTGACTTCATCTCCCACTTTTACAAGGAGCTTGCTTGCATGCGCATAAAGGGTGGTGATCCCGTCGCCATGGTCGATGACGACCATATTGCCGTAACCGCCGCTTTTATCATAATGCGACATGATAACCGTACCGCTGTTTGCAGCAACTATCGAGGCGCCTTTGCTGGCTGCAATATCGATGCCGGTATGCATTTTATATTTCCTCAGTATGGGATGCTTCCTCATGCCGTAATAGGAGGTTATGGTATATGAACTGGGAACAGGCCATACCATGGAGCCTCCCACATATTTTTTCCTGGTGGAGAGATTCTTTATAACGCTTTCCAGCCTTTTTGACTCGGCTATCTGGGCATCGATTTCTTTTTCAAGCTTGTCAATCGCTGCCTTGCTCCTGGCGATTTCATTTTCAACCTGCGCCCTGGAAGTTTTCAGCCGGGAGAGACGCTCTTCCTTTTCATTGACTTTTCTCTCCAGGTTCTCTTTTGCCTGCTGCTGCAGCTTTTTCTTATACTCAACTTCCTGCCTGGCGTTATTCAATTCTTCTATCATATTGTTGTCATATCTCGAAATGACCGACATGTATTGGAGCCTCTCGTAGAACTCAATCACGCTTTTTGACTCAAGCAGCGTATCCAGCATGGTCGTGCCTGAGTTTTTATACATAATCTTAAGCCTGGTTTTAACAAGCTCCCGTTGCTTGTTATAATTTGCCACCGCTTCGGCAAGCGCAGCCTCTGTCTGCCTCAGGTTTTCCTCGGCGTCCCTGACCTGCTTGAGCAGTTCCTGGTATGCATTATTCTCATTAGCCTGCTCAGTCGCTATTTTTTTCTTTTCCTGTTCGAGTTGCGATTTTTTCTTTAATTCTTCATTCTGTTTCTTTTTTAATTCACTGATTCGATTGTCGGTATACGTTTTTTGGCTCTTTACCTTGCTCAGTTCATCAGCCACTACCGGAACGGCAGAAGCCACCAGCAAGGAAATTACAATTACCACTGTTACCAATCGCTTCATGAATTAAACCCTCCAGGTACCAGATTTATCCCGTGCATAGATGCATAAAGCCTAAGGTTTTTCATCTATACCCGTAAATGCTTTCGGAGCGAAATCAGGCTCCCTATCGCTCCTACTGCAGTCGCTATGGCAAAATAGAACAACGCAAGCTGTGACCATACTTCCCTGATCTTTACCAACACCAACAGCTGCGTATTAGCTAAAAACAAATCCTGTGAAAACCTTTCCTCTATTGTATTATAGCCATAGGCCGACAATATAAACGATATCAAAGCTCCTATCAGACTTATTATAACACCTTCCACGATAAAAGGCCAGCGTATAAACCAATCTGTTGCCCCGATATATTTCATAATGCTAATTTCTCTGCGCCTGGCAAATACGGTGAGCTTTATCGTATTTGAAATAATAAATATCGAGACAATCAGGAATACCGTCACCAACAGGCTGCTGGCCAGCTTCAGCCAGTAAGATACCCGCGAAATTATGTCTATTGTGTTTTGAGAATAGCTGACGGTATCAATACCGCTGATTTTCTGCAGTCCTTCAACCACTTCCTGGCTATAAGACGTATCTTTCAGCTTAATTATAAAGGAAACGGGAAATACCACATTAAGCCCTTCCAACAGCTTCGAGCCTTTTCCGAGCCTTTCCTGCGCTCTTTTAAAGGCCTCTTCCTCGGTTATTTTTGTATATTCGGCAATTTTATCATTCTTTTTTATAATTTCTTCAATACGGTTTACCTGGGTATCATCCAGTCCCTCGTAGCAAAATGCTTCGATTTGAGGTTGTTCTTTCCATATTCTTATATTTGCATCAAGATTATATGACGTCAACAGAAAGAAGCCAAAGACCATCAATGACGCCACGACTATTATGACGGAGGCCAGCGACATGAGCTTATTCCTGTATGTATTTACCATGCCCTCCTTAACTATATGCCTGAGTGTTCTTATCTTCATAGCGGTATAGTCCTTTCTCCTGGTCCATCACTATCATTCCCTTATTGATAGCGATGACCCGTTTCTTCATCTCATCTACAATGGATTTTTCATGTGTGGCTACGATAACCGTAGTCCCTCTATGGTTAATCTCGCTGAGCAGCTTTATTATTTCCCATGATGTTTCAGGGTCCAGGTTGCCGGTAGGCTCGTCTGCCACCAGGAGCGCAGGATTATTGACCAGAGCCCTGGCCATCGCCACTCTTTGCTGTTCGCCCCCGGAAAGCTGCCCCGGATACATATTGGCTTTCCTGCTCAGACCGACAAGCGCAAGCGCCATTGGCACCTGTCTTCTTATCTCCTTCGGAAGCGCTTCGGTAATAACCATCGCATATGCCACATTCTCATACACCGTCTTGTTCGGAAGCAGCCTGAAATCCTGGAATACCACTCCCAGGCTTCTCCTTAGGTACGGCACTTCCTGCCTTGGCATGGAAGTAACATCGTACCCGTTTACGTAGACTTCTCCTTCCGTTGCATCCTCTTCCTTAAGTAAAAGTTTTATAAGGGTTGATTTTCCGGAACCACTTGGCCCGACTAAAAAAACGAACTCGCCTTTTTCAATTTTCAAGCTTACATCCCTCAAGGCCACCGTCCCGTTGGGATAAGTTTTTGACACATTCCTAAGTTCGACCACTTCAACACTCCCCAACTATTCAGGAATTTTCGCTGTCTCATATAATATCGCTTCTTGCGCTTTCAGCTTTATCAAGGTATTTTTTCACAAGCATTGATACCTTGAACGTAATGGCATCATCAAAATTTCTCAGGTCAAGTCCTGTCATTTTTTGAATTTTATCCAGCCTGTACACCAGCGTATTGCGGTGCACATAAAGCTGCCTGGACGTTTCGCTGACATTCAGGTTGTTTTCAAAAAACTTCTGAACCGTCCTGATTGTTTCCTGGTCAAACAAATCCAGTGAACCTACTTTAAAAACTTCTTTTAAAAATAACTTGCACATTGTGGTGGGAAGTTGATAAATCAGCCTCCCTATACCGAGATTGTTGTAATTGTTGATTTCCTTGTCGTTTTCGAAGATGCTTCCTATCTGGAGAGCCGTCTGCGCTTCCATGTATGAACGCCTTATATCCCTTATATTATCCACGATGGAACCAATTCCGGCCTGCGCCTTTACCATCACCTCGGTATTCAATGTATCAATGATCGCCTTGGCGGTTTTGTCAACCTCCTCGTTATCATCGGCGCTCTTTAATTCCTTTATTAACACGGTGCTGCTGTCATCCAGCGAAATTACAAAGTCTTTCCCCCTTTTTGGAAAAAGACTCTGGATTACTTCATATAACTGTATATCTTTGACCTTCCCGGTTTTTATCAATAATACGGCCCTAAATGCGCTATATGGTATATGGAGTTCTTTAGCCCTGAACTGGATATCGCCGGGAAGAATATTGTCTGTTATTATATTTTTGAAAAAATTACTCTTGTCGAATTTCTCCTCATGGTAATTCCTTAAATTCGCAACATTAACCGCAAGCATTGCAAGAAGGCTCTTGCTGTGCCCATCCTCAGCATTTATAAACACAATATACTCGAGTCTGTTTTTGATATAAATCTTTTGAAAAAGCTGCCCGTTTTCCTCGTGATAAATCCCGTTATTGCCAATAACAGCTTCAATAGACGGGTGAATAGTGCCCGTAACCGACTCGTCCGTACATCCCAGGATCAGGCCTGTTTCATCCATCACACCGTAGTATCCGTCTACAAACTCGTGAAATTGGCATATCAGTCTCTGAAACAGCTTCACTTTTTCCTCCGTTTATATCAAACCATACAATTTACCGATACTTTTTGACAACCATAAACTATCCTCGCCGTAACAGCCCGCTGAAGCGTTTGCTATTGCAAGGAACATTGCCCGGCAAATTGATAATGCTTTGCTGCGGTACCAACTGTAAACTTTATTATACTATATCGGAATATTTTATGGAATACATAAAAAGGGAGAAAAATTAAATGCAAAAGAGAGCGCGTCAAGGGAAAAGGACCGCCTCTCTTTTAATCGTCAGTATATATGCAGTTTATACCATGTGTTTTTTCGGTATCCTTGTCGAAAAGATGTATCCTGTTGGCGTCGAACGCAACTTTTATCACGTCGCCGGTCCTTGTCTTCGTTCTGGGATTGACCCTCGCCGTGATTGGGATATCGCCGATATGCATATGCAGCAATGTTTCGGAGCCGAGCATTTCGACAACCTCCACGTTGGCTGTCACAACGCTGTCGGGCATGGACTCGATGAAAGCCTCCTCGTCGTGGATGCTTTCAGGCCTGATGCCCATAACAACTTCTCTGCCGACATAATCGGTTCCTTCGAGTTTTTTCGCTTTCGCTTCGGGAAGTTTTATCTCATTATTCTCGCCAAATTTCAGGAAAATGTCTATCTTCCGCGTTTTTCTATTGCAGCATTGATGAAGTTCATCTGCGGACTGCCGATAAATCCTGCGACGAACATATTCGCCGGCTTGTCATAAAGCGCAGTCGGAGTATCCACCTGCTGGATAAATCCATCCTTCATAACGACAATCCTTGTGCCCATGGTCATGGCTTCCGTCTGGTCATGAGTAACGTATATGAACGTGGTATTGAGCCTCTGATGAAGCTTTGTGATTTCAAGCCTCATCTGTACCCTTAGCTTTGCGTCAAGGTTGGACAGGGGCTCATCCATGAGGAATACCTTTGGATCACGCACTATGGCACGGCCAAGAGCGACCCTCTGCCGCTGACCGCCTGAAAGCGCCTTCGGCCTTCTGTCGAGCAGATGTTCTATTTCAAGTATTTTGGCCGCTTCGTGAACCCTTCTCCTGATTTCATCTTTCGGAGTCTTGCGGAGTTTCAGCCCAAATGCCATGTTGTCGAACACGGTCATGTGAGGATACAGGGCGTAGTTCTGGAAAACCATCGCAATGTCCCTGTCTTTCGGCTGGACATCATTGACAAGCCTGTCACCTATGTAGATTTCGCCCTCCGTAACCTCCTCAAGGCCGGCAACCATTCTCAGTGTCGTCGTCTTACCGCAGCCGGAAGGCCCCACAAGAATGACAAACTCCTTGTCTTCAATGTCCAGGTTGAAATCGCTGACAGCAACAACGCCGCCCTCAAATCTCTTATAAACGTTTTTCAACTTAACACTTGCCATTTTAACCCTCCATAAACAAGTATACGGTCCCTGCCGTATTGATTTAATATAAATATAGCACGCTCAATTCTTTTCAACTAGTAAACTTTTTAACAAAAATAAAAATTTATATTTAGTAACTATGCATAATTTTGTCTTAAGGTCAATTGAAAAGGTAAATTCCACTTTGCAAAAGTAAATTCCACATAGGCTGCAGTTTCAGATTGAATCAGCGTTTTGACCAGTTTCAAATTAGTTTATTTAAACATATTTTTAGTGCTTTATATGCAATAATAGGTTAAAATATAGGATAGAGAAGCAAAGCCAGTCAATTTTCGGGTATAACAAACCAGAGGTGTGAAAATTATCTAACTTTTTGCAAGAGTAATTTCCACCCTGTTTGTATTCCATTTATGTAGTAACCACTATAGATATATAATAGATTTTTGAAACATAATTTACAAGCTTCCAGTTTTCGCATGTGGATTAAAATATAATCTTGGGACTCTGTCCCAAACCCTGTCCTCGCCGGAAGCTAGCCGGTCTGTCATAAAAACAGACCGGGGAACACAAGGATATATGTGCGATGGATGTAAAGGGTCTTCGGCTTCGCCTACGATGAACGGGCAAAAGCTGCCCGCCCTTTACACCCCCCGAGTGTCGTGGACGGATAACAACAGAGTGCTGATTTTTGCAGAAGTAACTTCCACTCTCCTAATTTCTCTTGATTTGCAAAACTAACTTCCACTGCTTATGAAATTGGGGTCGAAATAACTTTTTCAATTAACGAATTTTGTCTTAATATTTAATATGGCAATTTAGATATTGCATTTTTATTCGTTATAATGTATAATTATAAACATTATAATGATGAAACAAAATAAAAACAGTAAATATTTAAAGGAATGGTGTATGGCATGGCGTATAAAGTTTTCGTCGACGGTCAGGAAGGAACAACCGGGCTCAAAATTAATGAACGCTTACGCGGTCGTGATGACATCGAGCTTCTTGTTATAGACCCCGGGAAGAGGAAAGACGTCCGTGAAAGAAAAAATATAATAAACGAGTCGGATATCACGTTTTTGTGCTTGCCCGACAAGGCGGCCATTGAATCCGCTTCTCTCGTTGAAAACAGCAATACAAGGCTGATTGACGCCAGTACGGCGCACCGTACCAATGAAGCATGGGCCTACGGCTTTCCCGAACTCGGCCCGGAATACAGGGAAAAAATCAGGAAGTCTTCCCGCATTTCGGTACCCGGATGCTATGCCACCGGGTTTAGCGCGCTTGTCTATCCTTTAGTCAAGGAAGGCATTCTTCCCCGTGATTACCCTGTAACGTGCCATGCCGTGTCTGGCTATAGCGGCGGTGGGAAAAAGCGTATAAGCGAGTATGCATCTGCCGACCCGGATGATGAATCCATGAAAAGCCCCCGATTTTATGCATTGACACTTCAGCATAAGCATCTTCCCGAAATGCAGAAAACATGCGGACTTGCACATCCGCCGTTATTTACCCCGATAATCGGCCCGTATTATAAAGGGATGACAGTTGCAATACCGCTTTATTCGGCCATGCTTCCTCACAAAAACACCGCCGGATCGGTATGTGACTTTCTGTCGCAATATTATGAAGGCGAACGTTTCATAAAGGTAATCGATTACGAATCGGAAGGCGGAATCAAGGACGGGTTTCTATGCGCTACAGGATGCAATGGAACCAATAACCTTGAAATCTATGTCAGGGGCAATGATAAGCATATCCTGCTCATCGCAAGGCTTGATAACCTCGGCAAAGGAGCATCGGGCGCAGCCGTGCAGTGCATGAACATAATGCTGGGTATTGACGAAGCCACCGGTTTAGAGGAATAATTGATGTAATTGGATAGTTGGAGGTATACGATGGAAAATCTTATAAAAAGGGCAGAAATACTCATAGAAGCTCTTCCCTATATACAGGCGCTTCACGGTAAAACCATTGTTATTAAATATGGCGGCAACGCAATGATTAATGACGAACTCAGGAATTCAGTCATGGAAGATATCACGTTGCTGAAATTTGTCGGAATGAATCCGATAGTCGTACATGGCGGAGGTCCCGATATAAACTCAATGCTGGATAAACTCGGCATAAAAAGCGAGTTTTTAAACGGCCTCAGGGTTACCGATCATAATACGATGGAAATCGCGCAAATGGTCCTGGTCGGAAAAATAAACAAGCAGATTGTCTCAATGCTGAACAAGAAAGGCGGCAAGGCAATCGGTCTGTGCGGCATTGACGGCAACTTGATCGAATGCGAGCAGTATAAAACCAAAATGGACGGTATAGAAAAAGATTTAGGTTATGTCGGCAATATCGTTAATATAAATTCCAAGGTTCTCGAATTGATAGCAAAGGATGAGTACATACCGGTAGTCGCCCCCATCGGGATAGGAAAAGACGGCCACAGCTACAACATAAACGCCGATACGGTTGCCAGCGAAATTGCAATTGCGCTTAAAGCGGAAAAGCTTATGCTTCTGACGGACGTGGAAGGAGTCAAAACAGCAGATGAAAACCCGAGAATCCTGCATGCGCTAACAGCCGCGGAAGTAAACGAACTTATTGACAGAAACATCATTACCGGCGGCATGATTCCCAAAGTCCTCGGCTGCCTCAAGGCGGTGGAAAAAGGTGTGGGAAGGACACATATCATAGACGGCAGGATCCCGCACAGCATATTATTGGAGATTTTCACCAACAAGGGCATCGGTACCATGATTATGAAAGAAAAAGTGCTTTATCATAAAAATGAGCAACTGTAGCTTAAGGATGGTAAGTAAGTGGGGTCAGGCTTGCAAGTAAATAATTCAGGCCTGACCCCACTCACATGCCCCCGCTTACCCGCTTATATACTTATATTGGCAAAATCATCCTAAATTATGATATAATACGTATGAGTCCAATTTTTTTATGGAGGTGGTATTGTGAACGCCTCTGTTGTTCCCTCCATATTGAGCGAGGGCATGATGATAGGGGTACGTATCGGGCATGATGCTCCGTGGCACGGCAACATAATATATGAAGTAACAGATAACGAAATAAAGATAGCATACATAGACAAATCCGTAAAAAAATCCGTAAATAAACCCGTGGAGCCCGGTACTCCCGTGTGGGTAAAATACTCAAACGACTATTTCATGTATTATTTCTGCGGCGAAGTAAAAAGCATCGGCACGGAATTCCCCGAAAGTATCACGCTCGCAATGAACAGCGTTGTCGAATTTATAAACAACCGGATGTATCCACGCTATGATGTCAGGCTGAAAGCATTTATAAGGCCAATCTGGGATGACACGCCGTATGAATGTCTCGTGACAGACATCTCTTACGGTGGAGCAGCTTTCATATGCAAAAAAAATTCGATACCAATGAACATATAGAAATGTCTTTATACCTTCCAAATGGCTCTGTTTCAAATCTAACCGGGAAAATAGTCAGGAGAAGATATTCCTGGGATAACACGGCTAACCATGCCGCGCAATTCATAGAATGCGACAGTATGAGCAGCAAGTATTTGTCCGAATATTTTGCGCGTCTCGAGGATGAAATCGCCGAAATATATCATCGGTACAAGTCCAAATCCGAAAAAAGCAAAAAGTAAAACAAAATAATATGTCCAATTTGCGCCCTCGCCCTTCCTGCAGCAACTTTTCATATTTATTTTAAATTTATGTTGCATTATTATGCATATGCGTGTATAATTATGAATATTATTAACCGGGTAAAACCAATAAATATAAAAAGGGGGCGGCAACCGGTGAAACTACATGAAATTATGGAGATGGATTCCAAGTACTTCATGAATACTTTCGGCAAAAGGACTCCTGTGTGCTTCGAATACGGAAAGGGGATAATGCTTTACGACAATGAGGGCCGCGAGTACATGGATCTTTTAGCGGGTATTGCCGTTAATGCCTTGGGTCACGGCCATCCGGCGCTTGTTGAGGCTATCGGGTCACAAGCTGCCAGGCTCATTCATTGTTCAAACCTATACTATATAGAAAGCCAGGCAAAGCTTGCAAAGATGCTTGTCGAAAATTCGTGCGCCGACCGTGTCTTTTTTGCAAACAGCGGAGCGGAAGCCAATGAAGGAGCAATAAAGCTTGCAAGAATTTATTTTAAGAAAAAAGGGATGCCGGACAAATACTCCATCATAACTCTTAAAAACTCATTTCATGGCAGAACACTGGCCACCGTGGCTGCAACCGGGCAGAAAAAATACCAGGAAGCCTATATGCCGCTTACACCAGGGTTCAGGCATGTCACGATCAATGACATCGATGAGCTGAAAGCAAACATAAGCAAAGAGACATGCGCCATCATGCTGGAGCTTGTACAGGGTGAAAGTGGTGTCCACCCTGTGGATGCCGGGTACGTGAAAACAGTCAGGAAGATATGCGACGAAAACGGTATATTGCTAATACTTGATGAAATTCAGACAGGCCTGGGCAGGACGGGTAAATTATTCGCGTATGAAAATTACGGGGTCGAGCCGGACATATTCACACTGGCAAAAGCCCTGGGCGGAGGTTTTCCCATTGGAGCCCTGTGCGCAAAAGAAGAAGTAGCTTCGGCATTTGAGCCCGGTGACCATGGCTCCACGTTCGGAGGCAACCCGCTCGCATGCGCGGCCGGAGTTGCCGTATTGACTGAAATCCTTGAGAATAATCTTCCCGGGCATGCCGAAAAAATGGGGAAATATTTAATGGACAGCCTTAACCGGCTTGCCGGAAAACACCGGATTATTTCCGAAGTGCGCGGCACCGGCATGATGGTAGGCATTCAATTACGCGAAGATAAAGCTTCCGAACTGAAAAATAAGCTGCTCGCAAAGGGTATCCTGGTTGGCAGTGTTGGTTTGGACATAATCAGGCTCCTTCCTCCCCTGATTATAACAAAAGAAGACATTGACAAGTTTGTAGGGATATTCGATGAAGTACTGGGATATTTCCAGGATAAATCATAAAGCTTTAGGTTAGGAGTAAAGAGATGAAATCAGTATTGGTGCTTGAGGACGGGACATATTTCCCGGGAGAAGGTTTCGGACACGAAGGGGAGACCGTCGGCGAGGTAGTTTTCAATACTTGCATGACAGGTTACCAGGAAATAATCACCGACCCGTCATACAACGGACTGATAGTTGCAATGACATACCCTCTTATAGGGAACTACGGGTTCAACGATGAGGATGTTGAATCATATAAAACACATGTGCAGGGCTTTATTGTAAAAGAGCTTTGTGAGCACCCCAATAACTGGCGTTGTTCGATTGGAACGGACGAGTACTTCAGGAAAAACAAGATAGTCGGACTGAAGGGCATAGATACGCGGGCGCTGACTCAGCATATACGTGAGCACGGAAGTATGTACGGTATTATTTCCACCGAGTGCGGCAACGTCGATGTATTGCTGGAAAGGCTCAGGGCAAAGAAACAGGAACCTCGCAATCTTGTAATGGAGGTAACCACCAGGGAGCCGATACACATAAAAGGCACCGGAAAAAGGGTGGCTCTGCTTGACTTGGGCGTAAAGTATTCAATCATAAGGTACCTGGAAATGAAAAACTGTGATATATATATACTTCCGGCCACATCGTCCTATGAGGATATAATCTCCTGCAGACCGGACGGCATCCTGGTATCCAACGGGCCCGGCGACCCCAAGGATTTGCCCGAAGTAAAGCTCTTGCTTCAGAGACTGATTGGCAAATTCCCTATTTTGGGTATATGTCTGGGACATTTGCTCCTTGGACTGGCTCTTGGGGGTAATACCTGCAAGCTAAAGTTCGGACATCATGGCGCAAACCACCCGGTCAGGGATTACACCACCGGCAGGTGCTATATTACATCCCAAAGCCATAATTACGTGCTTGAAAAAGAAACATGCAGAGATGTGGAAATTACGCAGGTTAACGTCAACGATGGCACCGTCGAAGCTTTCAGGCATACATTATATCCCGTGCTTGGTGTGCAGTACCACCCAGAAACAGCGGCAGGGCCGGGAGATGCAAATTATATTTTCGACGGGTTTATAGAAACGATGTGACAATGTACTAAGCATACAGCCATGGAGGATCATATGCCAAAAAGAAATGATATAAAAAAGGTGCTCGTAATCGGTTCGGGCCCCATAATAATCGGGCAGGCGGCAGAATTTGACTATTCGGGGTCACAGGCGTGCAGATCGCTGAAAAAGGAAGGCATAGAGGTCATTCTCGTCAACAGCAATCCTGCAACCATCATGACGGACGGCGAAACAGCGGATAGAATATATATCGAGCCGATTACGCTGGACTTTTTAAAAAAAATAATCGAAAGGGAAAAACCGGACGGCATACTCGCTTCCCTTGGAGGGCAGACAGGCCTGAATATGGCGATGCAGTTGTCCGACGACGGGATACTTGACCGCGCCGGAATTGAGCTTCTGGGCACTTCCCGGACGTCCATAAGAAAGGCCGAGGACAGGGAGCTATTTAAGGAAACGATGAAAAGTATTGGCGAGAAAGTGCCCCATAGTACCATAGTCAATAAACTTGACGATGCCGTCGCATTTGCGGAGAAAGTGGGCTTCCCGGTAATAATCCGCCCGGCGTATACGCTTGGAGGGACCGGCGGAGGAATCGCAAACAACATGGAAGAATTCAAATATATTTGCGGCAAGGGATTAAAGCTCAGCATGATAAACCAGGTCTTGCTCGAACAAAGCGTTGCGGGCTGGAAGGAAATAGAGTTTGAAGTGATGCGGGACGGGGCCGACAATTGCCTGATTATTTGCAGCATGGAAAATCTTGATCCGGTAGGCGTCCATACAGGTGACAGTATTGTAGTGGCACCCTGCCAGACATTATCCGACATTGAGTATCAAATGCTTCGGACCGCTTCCATCAAGATAATCAGGGCTCTTGAAATAAAGGGCGGCTGCAATATTCAATTCGCACTAAACCCCAGCAGCCTGGAGTACGTTGTCATCGAGGTAAATCCAAGGGTCAGCCGTTCAAGTGCGCTTGCTTCCAAGGCCACAGGCTATCCGATTGCCCGGGTGGCAGCCAAAATAGCAATCGGCCTCAACCTCGACGAAATACGCAATTCCGTCACTCAGAGCACATATGCCTGCTTTGAGCCTACGGTGGACTACGTCGTCACGAAGGTTCCCCGCTGGCCTTTTGACAAGTTTTCCTCGGCAGACCGTTCACTTGGCACGCAAATGAAAGCAACGGGAGAAGTAATGGCCATCGGCAGGACTTTCGAGGAATCGCTGCTCAAAGCAATCGATTCGCTTGACGTCAAGTTCAACTATCAGCTTGGCCTCGAGTTGTTCGACAACAAGACCACCGACGAGTTGCTTGAAATACTGAAATCCCCCCGGGATGAAAGGATTTTCGCCATTTTCAAGGCTCTTCAGAAAGGGGTTTCGGTTGAAAAAATAGTCGAACTGACAAAGGTAGACAGCTTTTTTATCCGCAAGCTGCAAAATATCGTGCTTCTTGCGGAGGAAATAAAAAACGCCGGCATTGCATGGCTGGATTATGACCTCTATATCCGCGCAAAAAAGATCGGGTTCGGAGACTCCTACATTGCGAACCTCGTAAACGTGCCGCTGGACACGATACTTGACCTCAGGGAAAAATACCCCGTAAAGCCCGTTTATAAAATAGTTGATACCTGCGCCGGAGAATTTGAGGCTGCCACTCCTTACTATTACTCCACGTACGAAGAACGGGACGATGTTGTCGTATCGGACAGGAGGAAAGTGCTGGTCATCGGCTCCGGCCCGATACGGATAGGCCAGGGCATAGAATTCGACTACTGCAGCGTGCACTCGGTCAGAACGCTGAAAGAGCTTGGCATAGAATCCATCATTATAAATAACAATCCCGAGACGGTAAGCACCGACTTCGACACGGCCGACAAGCTCTATTTTGAGCCTCTTACCGTGGAGTGCGTCCTGGATATAGTAAAGAAGGAGAACCCGGAGGGCGTCGTAGTGCAGTTTGGCGGGCAGACTGCCATAAACCTTGCAGGCCATCTCCAAAAAGAAGGCGTCAGGATATTGGGGACTTCCGTGGAGAGCATCGATATAGCCGAGGACAGGGATAGATTCCTGAAGCTCCTCGAAGACTTGAATATACCGATACCTGAAGGTAGCGCTGTGTACTCGGTGGAACAAGCCAAGGCTATCGCCAACCAAATAGGGTACCCGGTATTGGTCAGGCCTTCCTACGTACTCGGGGGAAGGGCCATGGAGATTGTTTACAATGACAGTGCGCTTGAAGAATATATGAAAATTGCGGTGGACTTGTCCACCGGGCACCCGGTATTGATAGACAAGTATGTAAAAGGCAAGGAAGCCGAAGTGGATGGCATATGCGACGGTGAAGAGGTGCTTATACCCGGCATATTCGAGCATATAGAGAGGGCAGGCGTGCATTCGGGCGACAGCATAGCGGTATATCCTCCCCATACCCTCCCGCAGGAAATCAAGGAAACGATTGCCGATTATGCCGTCCGGCTGGCAAAAGCGCTTAAAATAGTCGGACTGTTCAATATACAGTTCGTTATAGATTCCAACAACAAGGTATACGTTATCGAGGTCAACCCGCGCGCGAGCCGGACAATTCCCATCATGAGCAAAATAACGGGCATTCCCATGGTCAATGTCGCAACAAAGCTTATTATGGGCCAAACGCTCCGGGATCTCGGCTATAAACCGGGCCTGGCAAAGGAACCCGCGTTTACCGCGGTGAAAGCTCCGGTTTTCTCATTCTCGAAGCTCACAACCCTTGATACTTTCCTGGGGCCGGAAATGAAATCCACGGGCGAGGTAATGGGCGTGGACAGGGATTTTCGCCATGCGTTGTACAAGGCCATTCTTGCATCCGGTATATCGATTCCTTCAGGTGGAAACGTATTGATTGCGACAGGCGAGAGGGACCGGGAGGATTGCATTGCAATATCATCAAGGCTTAACAAGCTTGGCTTCCGGCTGATGGCCGTTGAAGACTCATATAACTACCTGAGAGATGCGGGACTGCCTGTCGTATTGGTGCCTGAAAATAGCGTGCTCGACCATATCAAGGGCGACAAGGTATCGCTGGTCATAAGCACGCCGGCAAAAACCGGCGTTCCGGGCAGGCTGGGATTCTATATCAGGAGGGCTTCCATGGAATACAACGTTCCATGCATCACGTCGCTGGACACGATTAATGCGATTATAGACGTCCTGGAACACATGGCCGGGAATACGGACCTTGAAATATATGCGCTTGACGAATACTCAAACAGTGCAGGCTTGCAAAGCCACTAAATGGGATCGGAAGGAGTTGCTAATAATGAAACATTTTATAGACCTTAACGATGTGACGCCTGAGGAAATAGAGGACCTGTTCACTCTTGCGGCAAAGCTCAAGAAAGAATTGAAAGCAGGCATCGAACACCACCTGTTAAAAGGAAAAGTGCTTGGTATGATTTTTACAAAGTCATCCACAAGGACAAGAGTTTCCTTTGAAACAGGAATATATCAACTCGGAGGATACGCAATATATCTAAACTCCAATGACATCCAGCTGGGACGCGGAGAAACCATACATGACACGGCAAAGACGCTCTCGCGTTATATCGATGGCATAATGATCAGGACATTCAAACACAGTGATGTGGCAGACCTCGCCAGGTACGGTGACGTTCCGGTAATAAACGGGCTTACAGACCTGATGCATCCGTGCCAGGTGCTCGCGGATTTGTTTACGGTGTACGAGATAAAAGGAAAGCTTAAAGGCTTGAAGCTTGCCTATACCGGTGACGGCAACAATGTGGCCAACTCGCTGCTGCAAGGCTGTGCGAAAACAGGCGTTGATATATATGTAGCCACACCCGAAAATTACGGCTGTGACGGCACAATTATCGAACAGGCGAAATCCGCCGCGAAAAAAACGGGCAGTAAGGTGGTTATTACAACCGATCCTGAAGAAGCCGTTAAAGACGCGGATGTTGTTTATACCGATACATGGGTAAGTATGGGACAGGAAGGCGAAAAAGAAGTACGCCTGAAGACATTTTTACCGTACCAGGTAAATGAGAAGCTGTTCTCATTGGCTAAAGAAGATGCAATGTTCCTGCATTGCCTGCCGGCTTACAGGGATATGGAAGTTACGGAAGGCGTAATTGACGGCCCCAATTCATACGTATTTGATGAGGCCGAAAACAGGCTGCATGTCCAAAAAGCTATCATGGTCACGCTTATGGGATAATGATACACGGAAGTAGGGTGAAGAAACTTGAATTATTCATTTATAATAAGGAAAGCAGTGCCTGAAGACGCTCCCGCCATCCAGGAAATCATGCGGGAAGCGTTTAAAAAATACAAGAAAGATACGGGCATTACAGGTTCCATGGAAGCCCTTGAAGAAACAAGTGAAGACATTGTCGATGACATAAAAAACAGCGAGGTATACATAGCGCTCATAGACGGCATTGCCGTGGGCAGTGTCAGGGTCAGGATATTACCTGATAATACGGCCTACATCAGCCGTTTCGGCGTTATACCCGGCTACCGCAATATAGGTGTCGGAAAATCAATCATGAGCCTGGTTGATAAACTGCTAATCGAAAAGGGCGTTAAAAAGGCAACCCTGCATACCGCTTCCAAGTACCGTGACCTGGTAAGGTTCTACTACGACAGGGGATTCTACATAGACTCCACCACCAAGGACAGGGGCTACGTCAGGGCGCTTATGGTCAAGGACTACACAAACCCTTGACCACCGCCGTTAAGGTTGTAAACATCAAATAAACTCGTTCCATTGCAAATAAAGTCGTTCCTTTGCAAATAAACATGTTCCGCTTAAACAGGTTCAAGGGGTAAGGTTTAAGGGTAAGGGTAAGCGGAGCCGGGGAGGGAAAGAGTTTGTTTTATAATCACATAGGTCTGTGATTATTTATCTTTTTCCATACCTGAATTTAAAAAGTTCGTATAACACAAATGGTATTAATCCTAAAAGAAACGCATACTTCCTGTCAATATACCTGTTTACGCCGCCGCTGAAATTCCATTGAATAGGGACCTTTTCCGGTAAAACAGGCGTCAGCAAAATCATTATAATCACTGGTACAACTAAAATTAATATGTCAATCCAAATTCTCTTATTGGATTTCATTAGACAAATCCTCTCTTGCCGTATTATTCATAGTATCTGCTAATCCGTGCAATATACCTCTATTTTACAACAAATTAAACAAATATCATATATTTTAAGCTTATTATCATAACTTCCTCAATAGTTTCACATATTTGCCGTATTCATCCTCCCCCTCTAAAATCACATTTGTAAAGCCTTCGGATATTTCTTCGTATCCGAGCCGTTTTGCGTAATCAATCAAATAACTTGTAATAATGCCGCCTATACCACGGTTTCGGTATTCGGCTTTAACAATCAACCGGCCGGGAAAGATATATCCGCTTGCCGGGAATTGTATAGTCAGGGTCATCATTTCTTAAAACCAGGGAGCCTTAATTCCAACATACAGCAAGTGTTCACACGAACCCCAAATTACTTTATTTTCAGATATTTTATAGAGAAGATCCACCCATTCCATGAAATCTTTCTCCGGCAACTGCATTAATGAATCTTCACACATGGCTCCCAAGCCTTCAGTGGCCATAATACGTACAGTTTTCACCGGAAACCCCGAAAACATTCATCATACTCGAAATTGCAGTACTCCTCCACATTATTCATTCAGTGTTTCCCCCTAGAATACAAATACCTTAAGAGAATTAACCACCCCTATCCCTTCACCGCCAGACAATAATTCACATTATCAAAAGCTGTTATGGGATGCTGTGGATTGGATTGATTATATTTCTCAAAGAATTGCTCTGTTATCTGTTTTGGCGTTAAGTGTTCATAAATCAGGAAATTACTATCACCCAATAATTGCTCCAGCTCCAAATAAGAGTAACCCGCAAGCATCTTTTCATTTGCCGCGGCAGCCATTGCTACTTGCTTTTTGATCCGTTCTCCTGCTTTTGAGGTATAGGTATCTTCATCCGGGTAATCAAAAACAATGCTGCTGCCTTTTGGAACAATATTTAAAATAATACTAATCATCCTGGTAAAGGTCTGTTTGGGTAAATAGTAACACATCCCAAGCAAACTGCAGAAACTGATTTTATTTTGCTCAAATACCGGGCAAGCAGTTAATTTAAGCTCCCAACCATCTTCTGTAAAATCCACGGGTATATAATGGAGGTTTGAAGGTTTTTCTGCCATTATTGATTGAACACGCTTTTGTTTGTCTGAAAGGTCATGCCCCCCGGGCAAGCGCGCCATACGGATGAACCTTGCGCCAAGCTTTTCACATGTGCGCCTGGAAGCTATGTTGGCTGGATCGTTGGTTATCAATACCTTTTTCATCCCATGCGCACGAATGACCGGCGCAAGAAGCCGGCAGGCAGTAGTCCCTGTGTAAAATCCAGCCGATTACCGCTTCATCCTCTCCCGCAATCGTTAAATTGCATGCGCCTATAAGCTTTTTGCCTGATTTTAGAACAGCAGCAAATTGATAATCTTTACATGGGTTTTCCTTTGATCTCGCAATAGCCTGCGAAATAAATGCCCTGGTTTGAGATTTATCATGCGGCCCCCAAAACACATACCGAACATTCCCGACAACGCTTGCATAAGCGTGGACCGCTTCAAAATCTGTTTCCTCAAATGGCCGCAAAATCAAGCGCTCTGTTTCCAGAGTTTTCATAATTTTCATCGCCGTCCTTATCATCTTAATCCGACCTGTTGCCGTACTCCGGCATGCCCTTTAAATGCAAAACCCCACGGAAATCACTTTTTCGTGACTCCGCGGGGTATAACATCCACGTGTAAGGCTTCATGCCTCCATGCAGCTCAAGCCTCAGGCTCTTATGCATGCTCACTTGTATAGTATTCTTCCATATGTTTTCCAATTTGTCAATAGAATTAAAAGTTGGCACACGTAGAAACAGGACCAGAAAAGCTCGATAAAATGACACAAGGGCTTTCTCGCCTTTCCTGTCAAATGCTCAATATCAATTTTAATGACTTTTGCCTTGGCACCGTCTTTCTTTATGTATTCCATCGCTTTTTCCATAAACTCATCTCTCCTTGTTCATTGTCCCTTAATCTCTCCGCAACAGCTCCTCAAAAGCAGCGATCCAGTGCCTGCTCATCAGGGCGAAGCCCGCTGGTGTAGGATGTACGCCGTCTGCCGCCCAGTAGGATGGCGGCTGCTTCATGCATGCTGCGGCGAATACTCCGTCGAACGGTATATAAATGGCTCCGAACTCCATTGCAAGGGTTCTTGCCGCGTTAATCTTCGGGTCAAGGTCTTCGCGCCAGAACTTCTTCTGCTCCTCCGTGACGGGAAGCAGAAACGGTTCGCAGATGATAAGTTGCGCACTGGTTTTCTCCTTCACTTCGGTGAGAATGCTCCTGTATGACGCTTCAAAGTTTTCGACCGGCGTAGGATCATTATTGTCGAACCTTCTCCATGTGTCATTTATACCAATCAATATGGAAACAACATCCGGCTTAAGATCAATACAATCCCTCTGCCACCGGCTTTCCAGGTCTTTAACCCTGTTTCCGCCGATACCCCTGTTAAGGAATGTTATGTTCAACTCGGGATACAATGAGTTTATCCAGGCCCCGCACATCATTGCGTATCCCGTGCCCAGGCTGTAGTAATCGTTGCGGTCACGCCCCCAATCCGTTATGCTGTCTCCTTGGAACAATACAACAGCGTTTTGCTTCATCATGGTACAATCACCTTACCTTATTATTCGTTTTATCTTAGTCTTACTGTCGATATCTGCCAAACCGCTATAATCTATCTTAACACGCAGGTCACTATTGTCATACCAACAAACTTCCCATTCTTTACCTAAATATAACATTCTGCTTTTGCTTAATCAATAGAACAGTCCATTTAGTTGCCTATGATTATAATTGGAAATTAGTATTTTAATAATATATAATTAAGGTTACATGGAAAGATTTTCTATATTTCATAATTCCCGGGCCTGGTAACATTTCCGGACAAAACAGGACATAAAAAATCGGGTGTGGGCGCATGTGTTCTGATAAGATGTGAATGCGGAGAGGAGGCAGTGATGTGAGGTGGATTGAAGGGATTTCCGAAGCTATCAGGTATATCGAAGAAAATATAACGGAAGAACTGGATATGAGAAGACATCGCAAAGCGTGCATTTGTTTCCCCGTTTTATTTTCAAAAAGGTTTTGCCATGCTCTGCGGCTTTTCGGTTGGTGAGTATATCAGGCAACGCAGGCTCGCACTTGCCGGCAGTGAGCTTGTTTCAACCGATAAGAAAATCATTGATATAGCCCTGAAGTATGGTTATGATTCACCGGATAGCTTTACGAAAGCTTTCACCCGGTTTCACGGTGTCACTCCTACCGCCGTGCGCAAGGATGGAGCTATGATTAAATCGTTTGCGCCGTTAAAGATAAAATTCAGATTGGAAGGCGGTTATCTTATGGATTACAAAATTGTTGAAAAGGATCAGTTTACAGTCATTGGCGTCTCGAGGATGTTCAGGCATGACACGGCAAAAGATGAGATTCCTCAGTTTTGGACGGAGCATTTCCAGACAGGGAAAGGAAGCATTATCTGCGGAATGTACGGCATATGCCTTGATGAGGGCGCCGATCCGGACAAATTTGAATATTTGATTGCGGACAATTATGACCCATCCGCGGAAGTACCGGAAGGTTTCGTCACGAAGACCATCCCGAAACACACTTGGGCTGTTTTTGCCTGCAGAGGCGCAATGCCGAAGGCCCTGCAAGATATGCACAGCAAAATATACTCGGAATGGTTGCCAAATTGCAAGGATTATGATATTGCGGCAAGTTATAACATTGAAATGTACACTGCAGCGTGTGATTATCCCAAGGGTACCCAAGACGAGAATTATTACAGTGAAATTTGGATTCCTGTTAAGAAAAAGTAATTATACGGTTACCAGGACGCTTCCACAAAAATGGCGGGCAGTTTTTCCAGGCGCTTCTTTCTGCTCAGAAAAAAGAACGAGGCACCACGCATTTAAGCGGGGATACCTCGTTCTTTTCACGTCTCTTTGCAAGTCCCGGCATCGCTTGGAACAATCGGATCGCGAACATAACATCCTTTTATTAATCCGCATCATTGACCTTTATAATGAAAAAACCGCAGAAGCCACTTTTATGTGACTCCGCGGGGTAAATTATCCACGCATAAGGCTTCCTGCCTCCATGCAGATCATGTCTCGGGCCTTTTACATCATGCTATCAACGGACGGCATATCTCCCGCCTCAGCATCAGATGGATATGTAATCTTCGAAATCCAGGCCATTAGTTTTACAATACTTAATTACCGACATCAGTATCTTTTTACCGCCGCCGACCCCTGTTTTCAAAAACCTGTATAAGTGCGACGGGTCAACACCAAGTTCCCTTGCAAACCGGTTGTAATTTCCTGCGCAGTTGGTATTCATAAGGTCACGGATTTTATTCCTGTTTACCTCCATAAGTATAATCCTCCGCGTTGACTTTTTCTCGCATCCATTACAACATATAGATAAGGTAAATTATTACATTTTTATTTGATTTTAGTACAAGCCTGGAATAATGTCAATATATTTTTGTTATATTTTATGTGCTTATACTAGATTTTTTTTACATCCCTGGGCGCCACTCAAAGTAAGGCGCCCTTATTCGCCGATATGCTACACGTTTTAAATCTTATGCTTGTTAATGATATTTCTAAGTGCCTTGTAAAGAAAATACGATGTTGTACAGATTATTACGCCCTTTATTATGTTAAACGGCAGCGTGTATGCCAGGATGACGCTCAGCAATACTTCAGCCGGCGGATTTTTCATATAAAGCGGCAGCGTTATAAAATAATTGGCCAGGTTTGCCGTAATAGTCATTGTAATGATACCTGCGACAAACCCATGAATCATCTTCTTTTCATCTCTTCGCACTATTATCGTCAGTGGCAAAACCAAGCCTGCCCCGGTGCAAAAGTTCGCTATCTCTCCAATACCGCCATGCCTGGACATGGTAAAGAAATGAAGAACATTTTTAATAAATTCTATGATTATTCCCACAACAGGTCCCGCGAGCATACCTCCGAATATTGCCGGTATATCACTGAAATCTATCTTCAGATACGAAGGAAAATAAATGAAAAGCGGGAAATCCAATGCCATCAGGACCCACGCCAGGGCTGACATCACTCCGACAATTACAACCAATCTTGTTTTCCTCGCAACCATGACAATCCCTCCCTAAAATTATAATGAGGCAGGGGCTTTCAACCCGCCCCGGAGACAATATTCAAAACATCCGTTGCTGGCGCCGGGAAAACGCCCGTCTGTTATAAGCGCAGTGCATCGGTTTGATCCAAGAAGCTTAAAGTATAAAGAACCCGATTTTTAACATATCATTCTTCACAGGAAGAAGTTGCCGGCGCAGCAGTATCTTTCAGCAGCCTGTGGAATATGTTGCTTATTCTTTTATATACTACAAAAGTTATTATTGAGTTGAGTCCCGCCTTTAAAAGGTTAAAAGGTATGATAACCGGGATAAGCAATTTGGCAACTGCGGCAAATTCCATGTCACGGAAAAGTGTCTGAATCACTAAATTAGCCGGTATCATGATTAACGTCATTGCTATCGTTCCGGATACCAGGGCAATAATTGCCCCTTTAATATTATGCAGCTTCCTGTATATCAGTCCCGCCAAAACAACAAATGTGCCGGTAGCCAATACGTGCATGACAAAGCCAACCCATCCGTCGGGACTCATTGAAGCCTGAATAGCTGATACAACAACTGTAATCAAAAGGCCTGCCATGGGTCCGAATAAGAATGCGCCGATAAAAATGGGCACATCGGCCGGCTCATAAATTAAGTAAGGAGCAGCCGGTATGAGCGGAAACTTGATAAGCAGCATCAGTGCGATTGAAAGTGCTGACAGTACTGCCATCGTCGCCAATTTTTTTACGCCAAACTTCATTGATAAAAACCCCCCTGTAAAATAAAATTCCCCGGAATATAATCCCAGGGAATAGATGCTACCCAAAAGCAAATAAAAATCTTCTCCCATCCAGACTATACTGTCGGCCCCGGAATCTCACCGGGTCTGCTTACGCTCGCGGGCTAACGGCTCATTTGCCGCATCACCGCCGGTCGGGAATTTCACCCTGCCCTGAAGATTATATTCAGTTACTGCACACATACTAGCATCAAATCACTGTCCATGTCAATACCATGGACAAATTTTTGCGTGGATATTTTCACTTCATTTTCAACGGCATTTATATCCAAGCCTTTATTCGTACGTTTTAAATCCCTCTCCAAGCACTTCGGTAACCTCGCCCAGTATGATAAACGCCGAAGGGTCAATCTTTTTCACTATCGACTTTAGCTGTGTCAGCTGTCCTCTATGAAGAACACAAAAAAGGACTTTCTTTTCCTTTCCCGTGTACATCCCCGTCCCTTTCAATGCGGTAACGCCCCTGTCCAGTTCTTTCATGATATCTTTTGCAATGTCGTCGGCACGATCTGAAATAATGTATACCGCCTTGGCAAAATTAATGCCTTCCAGCATGATATCAATAATTTTTGAGGAGATGTAAAGCGACAGTACCGAATAAAGAGCAATCAAAAAGCTTTTGAACACGATCGCTGCAAGGATGATGACAGCGGTATCAATGGCAAGGAGCGTTTTGCCTATTGAAAGTCCCGGGTTAAAATGATGCACAATCCTGACAGCCAGGTCTGTACCGCCCGTCGTTGCTCCCGACCTGAAAACCAGTCCAAGACCGATACCCATAAAGAAACCGCCAAATATTGCATACAGGAGGAGGTCAGGGCTTCCGGCAGGATTTTCAGATTCGAGCTGCTGTATAAACTGCCTTGTATATGGTTCCGAGATATCTACTGCTATGGAAAGGAAGATAGTACTGAAAATTGTCCTGGCAATAAACTTGCGTCCTATAAACTTGAGCCCGAAAATGAACAACGGTATGTTTAGAATCAGCATGATAGTGCCTACAGGCAAGCTTTTGCCGGCCAGGTAATAGATAACCGTGGCAATCCCGGCCACCCCGCCCGGCGCAAGCCTGTACGGAACAAGAAAAACATTGATGGCGCAAGCCGTAATTACGGCTCCCATGATAATCAGTATATAGTCATTACGAATATCTCTAAGCTTACCGGCCGGTTTCAACAGATAACACCACCTTGCCCGGGTCTCCATTCCATATATTTTATACCCAAGTGGAGCCTTGATATTCAAATTCTTTACAAAATACCGCGGTTATATTATCATCTGTATATAATGCGAAAGTTATCCTGGATATTATGAAAAACCCTTATCGCAAAATAATGCAGGTAAAGCTATGAGAAAAACAGCCAATATTCTTGGTATACCCGTAGATTGTGTAACAATGCACGAAGCCGTTAAACGAATCGGCAAATTTATCAAGGAAGGCGGCGTTCATGCTGTCTATACGCCTAATTCCGAAATAATGATGGCCGCCTTGAAGGATCCCGTGCTAAAAGATATCCTGCTAAACGCTGACATGCTCACAGCCGATGGCGCCGGCGTTGTACTGGCCTCCGGGATACTAGGTTGCCGGGTTCCGGAAAAAGTATCGGGTGTAGACCTGGTCATAAACATTTTCAAGGCTTATGCAAAAAAAGGCATCAGGGTATTTTTGTTCGGATCAAAACCAGGCGTTGCTGAAGAAGCGGCGGAAAATATCGCAAGGGATTACCCCGGCATTGTTATTGCAGGCTGCAGGAACGGTTACTTTACCGCGGACCAGGAAGAAGAAATTATCAGCGAAATAAACGCCGCCAATGCAGACATCCTGCTGGTAGCGCTTGGAGCGCCGAAGCAGGAGTATTGGATTTCCGGCCATAAGGATAAACTGAATTCCAGGGTATGCATTGGTGTCGGCGGAACGCTTGACGTTCTCTCGGGCAGGACACGCCTTGCCCCGGATTTCTTCAGGAGAAACGGCCTCGAATGGTTTTACAGGCTGTGCATGGAACCAAAACGTGCCGTTAGAATGCTTAATCTGCCGCGCTTTATGCTTCGTGTCCTGTTTGCTGCAATAAAAACTTTTATATATCCGTCAACCCGAAGCTAATGCTCAGCGCTTCATTTACCTTTTCCATGAGTTCATCGTCAAGATGCCCGACTTTTTCCCTAAGCCTTTTCTTATCTATGGTCCTTATTTGTTCAAGCAGTATCACGGAATCCTTCTGCAAGCCGTAATCCTGCGCGCTTATTTCTATATGTGTAGGAAGCTTCGCCTTATTAATCTGCGATGTAATTGCCGCCGCTATAACGGTCGGGCTGTACTTGTTCCCTATATCATTCTGTACTATCAAAACCGGCCTGACTCCTCCCTGCTCCGAGCCAATGACCGGGCTTAAATCGGTATAAAATATATCACCGCGCTTTATAATCACGTTTTCTCCAACTCCCCAAGCCGTACCTCATATATTTGCTGCTGCTCGGAATCAGCATTCATACACATTTCCGCCCAACTGATATTAATCTCGGCCATTTCCAGGTAACCCTTCTTCAGCCTTTCTCTCAACTGTATCTTTCTCTTTTCGCGCAAATACAACCTCATGGCTTCCCTGACAAATTCGCTCCTGTTTGTCTTCTCAACAGAAACGATGTAATCAATTTCTTTCAGCAAGTTATCAGGAAGGCTTATCAGTATTTTTTTCAATTCCGCCAAAATAAATCCCCCATTTATAAAGAATTCATGGTTCAGTCAGGCAGCGAATATTATAATTTTTGCTGACCGGGTTGAAATTATGAGATAGATATATATAATTATATATCCAAAAGTATATGCCGGTCAAATCAAATATTTGCTATTTCCGCATCCTCCAAAAAGCACCCCTATATTTATATATAATACCGAATTTGTTTATTCATTCATTTTTTATTTCTGCACATTATTGCCCTTGGGCATACCTGGACATCCTGGTTGTAACCCGTCCCGGCGTCCGCCCTGTTGCTTATTCTGCATTTTGCTCAGCCAATTCCTTAATCACAGGCGGTAAGCACCCCAGTATATCGCCTGCCAACATTCCGTGCATGCCTGTTTCACCGGCTGCCTTGTCCCCGGCCAAGCCGTGCAGGTAAACACCTGCGACCGCGGCATCCGCAGCAGGTACGCCTTGCGCAATCAGTCCCGCTATGACGCCTGTCAATACATCGCCGGAACCGGCGGTAGCCATTCCCGCGTTGCCGGTCGGGTTGACATGGATACGCCCGTCAGGCTGTGCGATAACGGTCCTGTTTCCCTTTAGTACTACCGTAACGCCATACTTGGCGGCAAACTTCGCGGCAACACCCAACCTGTCACGCTGCACGCCGGCCGTGTCAAGGCCGGTCAGCCTTGCCATCTCACCGGGATGCGGAGTGATAACGGCATCCGTTTTAAGTTTCTCCAGGATTTCCGTATTGCCTGAAATTGCATTCAGCGCATCGGCATCCAGCACCAGGGGGACCTTGCTGTTTGCCACGATTTTCTCCACGATCCGCCTTATTGATTCCGAAGCCGTCAACCCCGGTCCAACCGCCACTACATCCATTTTTTCCATGTGCGTGATTACCTGCTCCGCACACTCTTCAGACAATATACCGGTGCCGGCATCTCTCAGCGGCAAAAGCACTGGCTCGGCAAGCGCCGAACCATATATGCCTGCAAGGCTTTCAGGCACTCCCGCATAAACAAGTCCTGCTCCCGTACGAAGCGCGGCCAGCGATGCAAGGCATCCGGAGCCTGTCATGCCGGTGGAGCCTGTTACTATGAAAACTCTTCCATAATCACCTTTATTGCTTTCCGGTTTCCTGGCCGGAATCAGACGCAAAACCGTCACCCGGTCGGTCAGTTCGGTTAAAATGCGCTGCTTGGCTATTGCACCCGGAGGTATTCCAATATCAGCGATTTTCAGCCTGCCCGTGTATTCGCATCCCGGATGCAAAACGAGCCCCAGCTTGGGCATGCAAAAAGTAACGGTCGCATCCGCCTTCACACAGACACCCATGATATTGCCGTCAGCTCCGTTAATGCCGGAAGGAATATCAACAGACAGTATAGGTTTCCCGGAAATGTTCATCATTTCCACGGCCGTCCCGGCAATCCCGTCAATATTACGGCTGAGGCCGGTACCGAAAATACCGTCTATAATCATGCAGGAACTTCTTATATCTGCCGAAAGCTTTCCAAAACCGCTCTCTTCATCCGGGCCGCCCGCTTCCGAAAGTTCCTCGACATGTATGCCAATCCTTTCAAGGATCCCCATATTAACTAAAGCATCTCCCGATATGCCGTCTTTCGTGCCCACCAGGTACACACGTACATGGGCGCCTTTAGAATAAAGAAGCCTGGCTGCAGCAAACGCGTCGCCCCCGTTGTTTCCCCTGCCGGCAATTATTGTTACCGTTTTTCCAAAAGCGCCGCCCATCATTGACGAAGCCTCATTAGCCACGGCAGCGGCAGCATTTTCCATAAGCAGCAATGAGGGTATCCCGTATTCATTTATTGCGCATGAGTCGATTGCGTTCATTTGTGCCGGAGTAACTACTTTCATATTAACTGCTCCTATCCTTCCTTATTCAGACTATTTTCCATTTCGTTCATATTCCTGTTTAGAAATACCCCGTCCAGTTTCTCCAGTCTCTCCCCGCCCAGCAGATTATGCAAGCAGGAATAAACATCGGCGTTTTCTTTTGCAAGCGTCTCTTTTTCATCTATGCAAGCTCTCAGTTTTTCCCTGGTTTCTTCAATTAGCTTTTCCAGTTTTTCGATTCTTTTTCTGCCTGACTTGATTTTGCGGTAAACAGTGCCTACTGTCACGGCCAGCAGCTCAAGATTAGCCTGTTTCAATCTTCCAGGCAATCTCTCAAGCTGTTTCTCGATTTGCGCAGCCTGCCGGTTAATCCTGTTTATTTCGCGCTCAGATTCCTGCATTATCTTCCTGGCATCCTCATCACTCTTCTCAAATACATCCGGAGTAAGCGAAATAATTCTATTCATATGACGCCTTTTTTGCGCATCGATATCTTTCTTTTCGGCAGCCAGCCTGGCTTCCTCCTTCAGCAGTTTCCTCAGCTTTTCTTCCAGGCGTTCTATGGCCGACGTCTTTTGGGTGCTGCTAAAAAGCCCGTTCCAGCGCTCATCCAGTATAAGCAGCGGGATATCATTGTCTCTTAGCGCTTTTACGTCAAGCTTCCTGCCGAAGCGCAGTTTCCAGGGCAATAGCTTCATGTTGCCATCCCCGTTTCCGATAAATTTATTATATTTCTATTATCGGATATTCACAACCATATTCTTAGCAGCCGCGCAACGCGGCTTCAAGATAATGGAAAGATTTTTCACGCTCGTCTTTAAGATTCCTGGCAACCCGCCCGTAATCAGGCATCCCGGTTTCCTCAACGCGTTTTTCGAATTCTTTTGCATCAATCGTATGCGAATAGATGTGCGAAAGAAGTCCTAGCTTGCCAAGTATGTTGTAAAGCCTGGAATTGACAGCTTTTTCCGCCTTTTTACCTGATTCGAAGCAAACGAAAGCTTTTTCGAAAATAATAGAAAAAACCGTACCGTGAAATGAATCCGTGCAAACAGCCCCGGCGTTTGCGAACAAACCCAGGAACTCTTTCGGCCCGGCATCCATCACAGAAAACCGCGTGGAGGGGACAACCCTTCTTGACCCACAAAGCGAGACAACCGGCAGTCCGTATTTATCTGACAGCATTTTCACGGCTTCCCCATATTTCCTGCCGTCGGTTATAAAATAGCATAGCAGGTACGGGTCTTTGAAATCCGGCGCAGACGCAAGTGCAGCCCATTCCTCTCTCCCCGGCAGCAGGGTCGGGTCCAGGACCGTTACAGATTCCCTTCCGGCAATCTCACGTATTATATCCTCTCCCTGCTTTTCCCGGGCGGAAAGGCAGTCAAATTTGTCAAGGTATTCTTTAAGCGTGTCCCTCAAGTTTCCAGGTATGGAGCTTATGCCAAAGCTGGGCGCATACGCGATACGCTTTCCGGATTTCGCAAAATCTGCAAAAAAAGCAGGATCAAACGTTTTTTCTTCAAATATCAACGGGTTCCAGATCTGGTCACTCCCGCACACATAGACATCGTATTCGGGAGCGTCCGCCTTTAACTCGTCGTATGACGAGTAATGCTTCACGGAAAGCCGCATGTCATCACGCACAAAGCTGTCAAAGCGGGCATGCCTCTTTTTAAGCTTTCCATAGTTTATCAGTGTATTGGCATTTGAGAGCAAAGCCCTTGCAGAAAATCCTTTCTTAAAAAGGCTGCTGCCCTCGACGGTATCTCTCCTGACATAATCTATTATTTCGCAATCCACTCCAAGCCGCATAATAGCTTTCATCAGCGCGTAGGCCTGGAGCTGCGCCCCGTAATGGTGCGCATAGTGAAATGTCAGTATTCCGGCCTTCACGTCAAGCACCCGCTCCTTTCAAAGCGTATTTTCCGCACCATACGTGTCATCACCCGTTATCTCCGCATTGTGTTATCCGCATTCAATACAACAACGTACGTCCTCGCAATCTTTCCCATGTGCCGGGCTGCTTGCTCCGCAGCCAATCATTTATCGCTCTATCCCCTGCCCAGTATTCTTTTTATTATGCATTTCACCCTATATTTAAGGCTCTTATTATCCATGTATTTTTCAACAAGGCGGTCAAAATCATACCCGGACACCAAATCTCCAAAAAAGCTTTTGCGTGCCGGCGGCTCCGGCACTGAAGAAACAAGTCTCGGGTTGTACTTTACGGCCGCGTTATATGCCTTCTCCTCTGCCCGGACATCATCCTTTATCCGCAAAAACGCTTCTTCCCCGGCAGGAGTGTGGGTTATTACAAGCGATACTCCCCTGTTGTCCGTAAACTCGCCGGGGCTGATTTTGTCTATGCCCCAGAAATCGGCCAGGGTTATGTCCGCCTTTGTATTATTAATGCGAAACAGGCAGTTGAAGCATGATCTCCTGTTGAATATGCTTTTCCCGAAGCCGATGAAGAAAATCTCCCTTTTTACCGAATCCATGTATTTACTGCCGTTTTTAAAATCAATCCTCATGCTGCTGTTATTCCACCCGGTGGATTTGTCCCGGAACGAAACCGCCTTGATTTCGCTCTTGTACTTATCCCTGAGATACTCAAGATACATGTCCCAGACTTTAGGCGATGGAACCCCGTGGCACGCCAGGTCACACGCAAGCAATCCGCCATATTCCCTGCCCAGGAAAGCCCTCAATCCGGCTATCTGGCACGGTGTCCCGCAGAAGAGCACTTTTCTTCCCTCGTCCAGGAAGCCCCTGGCTTGCCTGAAAGAATCCCCGATTTCACTCTGCACATACTTGGAACGCCTGAGACTGTCAAGCTTCTTTACGTCCTCTATACAGGCATGCCTCACCTTGAATTTTTCATCAAATCCGGCCCCAAACACAACCCCGCCTTCCGAAAGAACGCTCTTTGCAAGGTGGGAAAAAACACCGCCCGAGGAACTCGCAGTCCTTATAGCCTCATCTACAGAACAGCAGGCATAAAACCTGCTGCCGGCATCCTGTTTATGGCCTGCACCCGCGCCGGTAACGGTATCACCTTCACTGCCGGTTTCCAGGGCCTTGTTAACAGGGCATGTCCTTATGCATAATCCGCAGTCACTACATATATCCTCGTTTATGCGAGGGTAAAGAAAACCCTCGGAGTTTGCCGTCATCGCTATTGCACCCTGGGGACAAACCTGGCTGCACGCAGCACACCCCGTGCAAAGCACGCTCTCACATATTGTCCGCACTAATGGTCACATCCTGTTTCGCCGGTTTCAACCTTGCGGTTCACCTTGCGATTCTCACGCGGAATTTCCGTGCTGCACCGTAAATCGTATGTTGCCTTGTAAATCCGCTCGTGATAATTATAAGTTTGATTTATCTTTTTCGCAAGAAATTATATGGTATAATATTTCCATATAAAATTACGGAAGGTACGAAGATGCTGAATATTCTGCACCTGATTAACCACCTCGGCCGCGGCGGGTCCGAAAAATACATATGCCTGCTGGCAAAAAAGCTCCACAACAGGCTATGCAGGTTTTATCCGCGTATTCGGAGGAAGGCGGCGGAAGGGAGCTTTTCGAAGAAGCGGGATTGACCTGCTAAGGTTAGAAATGAGAAATCCGCTTGATATCAGGGCAGCCGCCGGGCTTAAGGCATTGTGCGCCAGGCTGTCGATAGACGTGGTTCATACGCATTTTTTGAGGGAAAACTATATCGCCGTCCTTTCAAAAATACTTGGAAACAAGGTAAAGATCATCAATACCAGGCATATGCTTTTTAAAAACACGAAGCGGGTCATCGCCGCAAACCGCTTTTTTACCAGGTTTAACAGTAAAATTATCGCCGTCAGCAACAGCGTGAGGGAGCAGCTTATCAGCGAAGGGATCAATCCCGGCAAGGTCGAGTTGATATATACCGGGATAGACCTTGAAGAATGGAGCATTCCGGTCACGCCCACTTTCAGGAAGGAGCATGGCATTTCCGCGGATGAAATACTGGTAACATCGATTGCAAGGTTCTCCGAGGAAAAAGGGCATGAATTTTTCATCGACGCCATAGGTTACTTTAAAGAACATATGGAAGAGCTCGGCGTCGCATCGGGCAAATTCAGGTTCGTCCTGGCAGGCGACGGTGAATTGCGCGGGGAAATAGTGAAAAAGGCCGGGGCGCTTGGGCTGCAAAACGACATCATATTTACCGGCTATATCGATGATATTAAAAACTTACTGAAAAGCTCCGATATTTTTATTTCCCACTCGAAAAGCGAGTCGCTGGGCATATCGATACTGGAAGCCATGGCGGCGGGTATTCCCGTAATATCCACGGACAGCGGCGGTGCGGCGGAAATTGTAAATAGCCGCTTTGAAAACGGCATATTGATAAATTACGGCGACAAAAAGGCATTGGCCGAAAGCCTCGCCAAGCTGGCCCGGGAAAAGGAATTGAGAAACCTATACGTGGAAAACGGATCCAGGATTATCAGGGAACACTTTTGCCTTGATAAAGCAGCCGAAGAAACTTATAATTTATATAAACATTAGGGTTACACGGGCAGCAAAGCCATGTATGCGCGGAACCGCCGGCCAAACTGCCTTATCGCCCTGCGAAAAGCGTATAAAAAACTTATTGCGTGACAATACAGGGCTCTTGCAAAGGATGCAAAGGAAGTGATTCTTTTATGATTATAAAAAACGGCAAGCTGTTTGGCAAAATCAGTATAATTGATATAATAATCGTTATAGTATTGCTGGCGGTCCTGCTGTTTGCAGCCGCAAGGCTGGGGATATTTTCGCCAAAACAGGCGGTAACGGTAAACACCGAAAAAATCAGGATAACCTTTTACCAGGAAGAAGTCAGCACATTCACGGTTGAAAATATAAAAATCGGCGACCCTGCAAGCGATTCTCTCAAAAACGCGAACCTGGGTAATGTAGTCGATATAAAATCGGACAAGTCTGTTTCCTGGGGAGTGGATAAAGACGGGAAACAGGTAAAATCCACGAAAGCGGGGTATTCATCCGTATTTATAACAACCGAGGCGAATGCCCTGCTCGATTCAAACGGCATAATAACAGGCGGTTCAAGGTTTTATATCGGGCAGGCTCTAAATGTCAGGTTCGGCACCTCCGTAATATGGTGCAGGATTTACGACGCTGTTAAAGTCGAGGAGGATTGACATGGCAAAAAGGAAATTTACGTGGATAGACCTGGTAATCATCATAATTCTGCTTGTATGCATCGCCGGGACGGTGTACAAATTTTCAAAGGCAAGCGTAGCCGCTCCGGTAACTCCCAAGGAAAAAATACTGGTTTCCTTTTACATGGAAAACGTTCAAGATAATATTGTCAAGGCAATAAAAACAGGAGACCCGGTGATAGAATCAGTCCAAAATTCCAGCTTCGGCAAGGTAACGGAAATCACCACCGGTGATTCGATCTTCTGGAGCAGCGGGGACGACGGGCAGCTCGTATCTTCCAGCAGGGAAGGGTACTCTTCGCTGGTGTTGACAATGGAAGCCGAGGGCATAATCGGCAAAAACGGCGTAACCATAGGAAACTCGGTATATCACGTGGGCCTGACGGTAACGCTTAATGTCGGAAAATGCACGCTGAAAGACGGAAGAATATCTAAGATTGCCAAGGCTGAATAGTAAGGTGAATAAATAGACAGGTGGACATATGGCAAATTTCTTAAAAAACGCGGTAAATAACAGCAGAATATTAAACTACTTCGCCAGCCCGGATTATTCGCGGGATTCCTGGAACGAAAGCATATTTTTCTCTGTTTTGAATTTCCTGTTCAATGCTCTCTATAGTTTCCTTAATCGTTTGTTTGCAAAATGGAAGCATGCATTTGACGGCAGCTTTTTTATAAAAGTCATGGAATACCTGGCCGATAAGATGCACATCATGGTCGGATTGTGCCTGGCCGTGACCATGCTGGTCCCCCATCACCTGTGGCACAACGAATATAGCGTATACCTGACCATCCTGCTCTTTGCCGTTTTCCTGTTAAAAACAATGACGTCTGCCGGGGACGGCTTTAACCTGGCTGCAGCGGACCACTCCGCCGTGTTGTTTTTCCTGGTCGTATTCATGGCGGGAGCGACATCGATGTTTTTATCCGAAAGCCTGAGTTTCATCATCTTTTACTTCATATGCTTTTTAACTCTTGTAGTTACTGTAAGCTCAATTAACTCCGCAAAGCAGCTGGACACGTTTATAAAAATGATTTCGGCTGCTGCTTTTCTGACGGCGATTTATGGCATTTACCAGTGGAAAATTGTCGGCATCCCGGTAAACCCCCTTGAAACAGACCTGGCGCTAAGCCAGGACCTCGGCGGGAGGGTGTATTCTACAATGGGCAACGCCAACGTTTACGGCGAATTCCTGGTTATGACGATACCTTTTTTTTTCGCACTTATCATAAACGAAAAAACCTGGCTGAAGAAAATCCTGTGGGCACTTTTGATGTTACCCATGGTTCTAGTACTGTTAAAAACCGGTTCCAGGGCGGCCTGGGGCGCGTTTGCCATATCCGTGCTTGTATTTTTGCTTTTCTGGAATATAAGGCTCGTGCCCGTATTTATGATTATCGGCCTGGTCGCGCTGCCATTTTTGCCCGCTCCCATCTATAACAGGATACTGACCATATTCAACCCGAACGATTCCTCCCTGGAATTCAGAAAGAAAATATTCGATACCGCCGTATCCGTGTTAAGGGATTATTGGGTTACGGGGGTCGGGCTTGGCAATAATGCGGTAAACCTGATATTTAACAGGTATAAAGTTCCCGGCTTGTCAGTAGTGGCGCACACACACATTTTTTACATACAGTTGTGGCTTGAAACGGGATTGCTTGGTGTTTTGAGTTTTCTGGCCATGTTGGTGAGAATGCTTAAAAATACTTTTACCGCAATGCGCGAAAAAGGAAATGCCGGCTTAAACAACATACTGGCAGCATCACTGGCCGCCATATCAGGCCTCCTTGTAATCGGATTTGTCGAGCATGTATGGTTTTTCAAAAGAATCCTCCTGCTGTTCTGGATTATAGCGGCAATACTGTATGCAGCGCTTAACCTGGCAAGAAAAGAACAAAATGAAACCGCATTCGAAGGCACGAACGTACCTGCCGGAATAAGACAATAAAATAAAGAAGCTGCCCTAAAGCAGCTTCATTCTATTTAAAAGCCCTGTCTCTTTGGATTTTTACATATGCCGGTACTTTATCAAAGCGCACTGATGTCAAAGCTATTAACGAAAAGAGGATATATATTGAGTATAATAAGTTGGTTCTCATCTGTAGCTTTCTAAGACAGGGCTTATCAGTTGATGTCTATCCTGTGTGTCTTCGGTTTATCCTCTTCCGTCTTGGGCAAATGCACGGTAAGCACTCCGTCATTGTATTTTGCCTTAACATTTTCATGCTTTACGCCGTCAACCCGGAAACTCCTGCAATATGACCCGTACCTTCTCTCTTTCCTGATGTAATTCTCCCTCTTCTCGTCAATCTGTTCATTATGTTCTACTCCGATTGTAAGCACGTCGTTTTTCAGCTCCAGCCTGATGTCTTCTTTTCTTACACCCGGAAGGTCAGCCTCTATGATGTACTCTTTGTCTGTCTCCTTTATATCCGCCTTGATCGGGTGCGGCGCAGCAACGAATCCTGTCGTAAACGGCCAGCTCCAGAAGTCCTCAAAGAAATTCTCCAAATCAAAGAAGTCCCTCCTCGCAGCCAAATCATTTACCTTTCTTCTAAATGGAACCAATCCGAACATACACAACACCTCCGCAATTTTAAATTCATACTATTTCCAGGATAATCAAGTCAGCATTCGTACGTGTTACTTAATGTTTGTCTTTGACTTTCTTTGACCTTGGCTTTATTGTAAACCATTATTGCCTATGTAGCAATGTTTGATTTTGACTATCTTTGACCATTTAATCCCGCGTAAAGTCATTATTGTGAAATACATGCAGATCTTTCAGTTTTTCTCGAAATTTCAGCCTTTTTTTAAACCGGCTGTTCTTAGAATTTCCTGCGGCTTCAAAACGCCGGCTGTCACCATTAGAAAGGCTGCTGTCATCGCGCTTGCAGACAATGATAATAACGTGGCCAGCGGCGCCCCAACGTGAAACATATCAAAAAGCCAACGAATGCATTTACCCGTAATGACTACTACGAATCCAACAAGCCCCGGTTTAATCAGCCAGTTCCGCAAGTCAAACACCATTCCGGTTATCTTGTGAATTGCTGAAAGATTGAGGATTTCAGCTACTACCAGGCTAATGATAAAACCGATGATATAACCTTTGACACCCATGACTGGCACCAGGAAATAAATAGCCCCTATTCTCATCGACAGTCCGATAACGGTATTTACCAGGAGAACGCCCTGCTTGCCCAGGCCGTTCATAATGCCTGCCATTGTCTGCTGCAAGTAGACAAACGCACATGAAAAAGACAGCATAAATAAAAGATCCCCGATACTCTCGCGCCTGTAGATAAGCGAACCAATGTCATCCGGATAACATAGAAACAACGAGGAGAAAAATATTCCGAGGATAAACGTAGCTTGTATGGCCTTCGAAACCTGGTAACCGACAGATTTCCGGTTTCTGAGCGTTACCGATTCGGAGATTGCCGGCACTAGCGAAGTGGCCAGCGAATTTGTGACCAGCGAGGGAAACATTATAAGCGGCATCGCCATGCCGGTCAGCCGGCCGAACATTTCCATGCTGCTCTTGCCGTCAAGCCCGCCGGCCGCAAGCATTACGGGTATAAGGATAAGCTCGGCTGCCGACAGGGTCGAAACAACCAGCCTGTTTGCCGAAACAGGAACCGCCGACTTCAGCAGGCAGGCAATGATTTTTCTTTTCCTTTGGGGCTTTCCAACGCCTCTTTCCCTGGAAATACGCTTTTGTCTTATAGCAAAAACAACCGAGAGGACAGCAAGGTTTGCCATCTCGCCCAACAGCGCCGCCAGCGTGGCAATGGAGCATGCGTACTCCGCCCCGCTTTCAGCAACTCCTTTCGACAGGGCAATCAATACGCTAAGTTTTACTGCCTGCTCGGCTACCTGTGAAAATGCAGCAGGCATAACTAGCTGCATACCGTAAAAATACCCCTTCAGGGCAGCTCCGGCGACGACTGCCGGCAAGCATACCGCAAGGACCAAAAGCGCATTACGGGTCCTCGCATCACCCAGAACGTACTTGCTGATTACACCTGCATTTGCAAAAATAAACAGGGAAACAAGCGCACCGGCAGCGGTAACAAGCGCCAGGGCGCACATTGTAATCCTTCCCGTTTCAAACCGGTTTCGCCGCGCGTTCTGCTCGGCGACCATTTTTGATACCGCAATGATAATTCCCGAAGTTATGGTAAGCACAACCGCGGTATATACCGGCAACACCAGTTCATAAAGCCCGATTCCTTCAGCCCCTGCGAGATTTGACAGGTAAATCCTTGAAAAAAATCCAAAAAGCCTGGCTACCAATCCTGCCGCCGCAAGTATCACCACGCCGCTTATAAAAGATTTTCGCACATGATTGCTCCAAGTAAATTCTCTTGTTAATTTTTATTAGAGGAATAAATTAATATGACAGTTAAATGCCAATTTCATTTCGATTTCTTTGCAGGGGTTTCGTTCAGGATTCCCGGCTCAAGGCGCCACTGCGGTTTAGCTTTTTTATCAGCCTGTCCTTGCGCTTCCTCAATTCTTCCAATTGCCTGCCGCCTGCAAATCCCGCGCGGATACAGCTTTCCATGGCCTTGTTTGTCGCGTGCAAAGCCATGTTATAGTCTTTTGCCTTATGTTCGTAATACTTGGCCAACTCTACCAGGTGGAAGCATTCGAAACCCGGGTTTTCGGCTTCGACAGCCTTCCAATGCTCCAGCGCGCGGTCATATCTTCCGTTTCTCTTGTACACCCTTGTCAGGCGTTTCACAGCGTTCATGCGGATGTTGAAATGCTCTGATGCCGTTAAGGCTTCAAGGCATTCAAGCATGTCGTCAATTCTCCCGTCAGCTTCAAAAAGCCTGCTCATGCCGAGAAGCTCAAAGCCGCCGTCGGTCTCCGAAATCGGGTTTGCTATCATCTCCGCCAGCCTGCAAAGAAGTGAGACCATCGAAAGGATATCCTGCTCATTATGCTTTACAACCCTCTTGATTTCGCTTGCGTCCCTGTCGTCGAGGTATTTGAAATATACGGCAGGGATCAGCTCCCCCGGTATATCGCCGCTCCTGGTTTCGCCAAGTATGTTCTCCTCAAGGGAGACAAGCCTGCAGCTTTCCAGCTTCAATCCCCAGGTTCTACGCGCCGGGTAAAGCAGGTCCAGGTTGGGCATATCTTTGAAGAAAGGCTTAAAGCGGTTGGATATGAACCTGCTTTGCAGTAAATTCATGTCGAACGCTTTTCCGTTGAATGTCACAAACCCCTGGCATTCAGCAAAAAGCTGCTGCAATTCCTGCAGCATTGCAGCTTCTTCATCATAGTCCCGCATAAAATACTGCCGGATAACAAAAGCCTCCTTTTCGAAGAAACCGGCACCAACCAGGAAAGCCACCGTACCGGCGCCGCCGGAAAGGCCTGTCGTCTCCGTATCAAGGTAAAGCAGTTTTTCTGGCCGCACCGCCTTGCAGCCGGCTCCTCCCAGCGTGGCGACAGTATCTTCCCCGATATCCAGCGCATCCCCGATGCTGCATCCCCCGTACAGGTACGACAGCGGGTACTTATTTTCAATAACATAGCATGTGCCATGCTCGTTTTCCAGCACGGTACCGGGCACAAGCACGTCCATATCCCGCTCGCCATGCCGCGCCCGTGGTAATGGCGCACGGCTCGCGCTCTCTTTATATAGTTGAAGTTTGCTTCTCAAATCCATCTGGACAAACTCCTATCCGATATGTCACGCAATACCCTGTCCCAGCCCGACGCGCCGGCTTATCCTTCCCGGCTCATCCCGCTGGCTGCCCTCATAAGCTTTAGCGTCAACTCCTTCGGATTATCCGTCCCCGTAAATTCATTCAGCGGCCCTACACATGACGGGCACCCACTGCTGCAGCCGCATTGCCCGATCATGTCCGTCGCCGTCTTAAAAAGCTCACCGTGAAGCTCGTACAGTTTATCGCTAAACCCGACGCCTCCCGGGTAATTGTCGTAAATGTACACCGTCGGTCGCTGCGTGAACGGGGCCCGGACCTGGTGCACCACCCGTATGTCCCTCGGGTCGCACATAAGGTAAATCGGTGCCGCATTTGCCAGGACATTTGAAATGCCGAGAAGACCGTTCTGCACATCCGACTGGGACATACCGGGTACTTCCCCGGGCAGGCTCACCCAGTACGCCGTTGTATGCATCTCAAGCTCGGGCAGCGTTACGGGGCCTGAACCAATATTCTCATGGGTGTGTAGCTTTATTTTCTTAAACATCGTTACCAGTGAAGTAACCGATACCTCACCACTGCTCTTATGCACGCGCCCGTCGTCGCCCTCCCTGAAAACATCCAGTACTTTCAGGTCTACGGCAAGGTTTGCGTCCGTATAGTAATCGACATTCACCCTGCGCACGTAAGCCTTCTTATCGTCAAAGTCCAGCTCTTCCACCTGGTACTGCACGCTCTCGTGCATATAAATCGCTTCCTCGTGAAGCAGCATCGGCGCGCTGAACCTGTCCACCTCACCGATGACGACTGGCTTCGGCTCAGTTATATCTATAATAATGATATTTTCGTTTGACGCGCTCCTAAGGCTTATATTCTCGGCAGGAAACGCGTCGGACATCCAGTGCCACCTGTTGCCCACGTGTCGTACCAGCCGTGCCTCTTCCATGTATGATAAAATTTCCTCCGTAGTCTCCACTCCGAATTTTTCGCCGTCTTCGAACGGAAGCTCAAAAGCGGCGCATTTCATGTGGTTGTAAAGGATAACAAGGTTGTCCGGGTTTATCATCCCGTTCTCCGGGCTTTTGCCGAAGAAATATTCCGGGTTGTTTATAATGTACTGGTCGAGAGGACTGCTGCTCGCTACAAGAAAAGCGGCAGAAACACCACTCCTGCGTCCTGCGCGCCCGGCCTGCTGCCAGGTGCTGGCTATGGTGCCCGGGTAGCCGCAGATAACGCATGCTTCCAGCGCCCCAATATCGATCCCCAGTTCAAGCGCGTTAGTCGACACTACGCCTGTTATGCTCCCTTCCCTCAAGCCTCTCTCTATCTCGCGCCGCAGCCCCGGGAGATATCCTCCCCTGTAACCTCGCACCTTCTTCTCTCCGTCCCCGCTTCCACTGAACATTTCCCTGAGGTAGGTAACCAGCACCTCCACGCTCAGCCTGCTCCTGGTAAACACGATAGTTTGAACGCCGTTGCGTATAAGCGTCCTCGCAAGCCCCTCGGTCTCCAGCATGTTGCTCCTCCTGATGCCAAGCTCTTTATTGACCACCGGAGGGTTATAGAAAATAATGTGCTTTTTTGACGAGGGCGCGCCGTTGTTATCGATAAGCTTTACGTCCTTGCCGATAATTCTTGAAGCAAGCTCGACGGGGTTGGCAATAGTGGCGGAACAGCAGATAAAACGGGGGTTTGAACCATAAAACCTGCATATTCTTGCAAGCCTCCTGATAACATTCGCCAGGTGGCTTCCGAATACGCCCCTGTAATGATGGATTTCGTCGATTACAACAAACTTGAGGTTTTCAAAAAGCTTCACCCACTTTGTGTGGTGGGGCAGGATGCCGCTGTGCAGCATGTCAGGGTTTGTAACGACAATGTGTCCTGCCTGCCTGATGGCCTTCCTGGCTGTTTGCGATGTATCTCCGTCATAGGTGTATGTTTTTACGTCCACGCCCGCTTCCGTGATCAGTTCATGGAGCTCCGACACCTGGTCCTGCGACAGCGCCTTGGTGGGAAACAGGAAAAGCGCCCTGGACTCTTCGTCCTTCAGGATCGCATCCAGCACCGGCACGTTATAGCACAGGGTTTTACCTGAAGCCGTGGGCGTCACAACCACCACGTTTTCGCCCTCACGTACAGCCTGGATGGCAGAAGCCTGGTGAGAGTAAAGCTGCCTTACGCCTCTCCTTTGAAGCGCCTCCCTGATACGGCTATCCAAAAAATCCGGAAATTCCGCGTATACCGGTTCCCTGGCGGGCAGTTCCACCCACGAGGTAACATTCCTCATTATTTTTTCCGAGGATTTGAAATAATCCAGCACTTGCTCCAGGTTCATAAAAAGCCCTCCAAGGATAAGAACTAGTGTTCTGCCAAGAAAAAGTATACCTTATTTTGTTTTAGTATTCAATATATTTGAATTGTTTAATTATTTGAACGTTTACACGGCCGTGATTCACCGGAAGAACCCGCAAACCAGGTCCATCATTTCTTCATAAGATACCGCCTTAAAAACACGGTCCTTGAATTGGGATGAATTCCTGCATCCCTTGACATACCACGCAATATGTTTCCGCATTTCCAGCACACCCGTGCGTTCACCCTTCAGCTCCACGAGCATTTTAAGGTGACGCTTGACCATAGCCCGTTTTTCGTCCATTTCAGGCTCCGGCAACAGTTCACCCGTTTCCAGGTAATGAATGATTCTTCTAAATATCCACGGGTTGCCCTGCGCCCCCCTCCCTACCATTACTGCGTCACAACCCGTATATTCCAGCATCCCCGCCGCGTCCTCGGGCTTATAAATATCGCCGTTTCCTATTACCGGTATTGAAACAGCCTCTTTTACTTTCTTAATTATATCCCAATCCGCCTTGCCGCTATAAAATTGATTCCGTGTCCTGCCGTGCACGGTTACGGCCGAAGCCCCGTTTTTTTCTGCGATACCGGCTATTTCAACTGCGTTGATGCGCTCCTCATCCCATCCTTTGCGTATCTTCACGGTCACCGGTTTATTAGTGGAGGAAACAACGGCCTTAACCAGGTCGCCCGCAAGCTCCGGCTTCAGCATCAACGCGCTTCCCTCGCCGTTCTTGGTGATTTTTGGCGTAGGGCAGCCCATATTGATATCGATGATTGCGGCAGCCGAATCGTTTAGCTTTTCCGCGGCATAAGCCATTATGCCGGGGTCAGAGCCAAAAATCTGGACCACAGCCGGCAGTTCCAGCCCGCTTAACTCCGCCAGCTTCCAGCTCTTTTCGTCTTTATAGTACATTCCCTTTGCGCTGATCATCTCAGTGCAGACAAGCCCGCAGCCCTGCTCCTTGCAAAGTATCCTGAAAGCCTGGTCGGTCACTCCTGCCATCGGCGCAAGGAATACGTTGTTTTTTAATGCAACCGGTCCTATCTTCATACAATGCACCATTTATACCGCTCGTTTTTATGTCACACTTTTTACGATTGTACAACAAATCAATAATATTATAAAGCATCCGCCCATAAAGCAGCGGATGCCCTATAGGGAATATAATCTGCAGGCAATGTAAATAGCGGAAAAGCGCCCGTGAATATTACCCTTTCAATTTTTTTACGAGCTGCGCTGTCCTTTTCCCCATGCGAATGCACATTTCCTTAGCCCTGTTATCCGGTGACCCTATTGAAACAGGGCCATAATGGTCTCCCTTGGCGTCTCCCTGGACAATCATGCCATGGATAAGCATTACGTTCAGGATGTTCAGTATAGTCGTCTCATTACCGCCTCCTACCTGCGCGCTGGAAGAAAACGCCGCACCGACTTTTCCGTCCAGCTTTCCATGAAACTTGACGGATTCGTCAAACAGTTTTTTCATTTCACCCGCCATGCCTCCGTAATAAGTAGGTGAGCCGGCAATAATCGCGTCATATTCCGGGAGGTCATCCGCCTTTACATTATTGACGTCCCGGACCTCCACATCCACATTTTCACTACGCATGCCCTCTGCAACAAGTTCAGCCATCTTTTTTGTATTTCCGGTTCTTGAGTAATAAATTATCAAAGCTTTCGGCATAACTCATCCAACCTCCCTGGTTATTTTATCTTATTCTTATAAACCATGATTTATCTGCCGAACTGTTTGTACGCCTGCCAATTTATGCATACAAGTATATTATAACACTTTTATTTAAAACATTACTTCATCGGATACATATATAAAAAAGACCACGAATATGTGGTCATTTTCCTGGTACCCCGGGCAGGAATCGAACCCGCATCCGCGGAACCGGAATCCGCTACCTTATCCATTAGGCCACCGGGGCGTAAAAAATTATAAGACGAAATCGTCCTCATTACTAAGGACTATTATATTATAACATAACACAGCCATGCTTCAAGCCTGTGGACCATAAATAACAATATCACTTTTTGCCGGGATGTCCATTTCCGAGAAATACCTGTCCTCCATCGGAACCCAGTCCGACATAAACCTTTCATGCATGGCGAGACCGTTTCTTTCAAGGATGCGGTGGCTTTGCGTCTCCTTGTCGATACCAAGGAAAACCTTCAGGTCATAATACTGTATAAGGGTCGGATGCATGCTGTAGCTGCCCTCAGCAATATTCAGCCTCTTGGGGGTTACCGTTATTGACCGGTCCATTGTGTCGCTGGCGCAATCATACATGTGATAGCTGAATTCACGCCCGCTTAGCAAACCTTTTATGATTTCATCTTTAAACCTGGCATAATCAACATTGCCGCCCGTTTCCGCCAGCCTTTCCCTGGTTCTGAGCCTGGAAGGCAGGAAAAAGTGGTCCATGTGAAACACGTTGCAGTCGTAGATTTCTTCCAACAGCGACGCCAGCGAGCTTTTCCCCGCTCCGCTGTTTCCGTCAATTGCCGCAATGATGCTGTTTTTCTTTTTCAGCAGGCAATCTATGCTGCAAAACACCTCGAAATAGTCACGGAACATTGAACTCACGACGCGGTAAGCCGGGAAATATGTTTCACGGTATTTCCCGCTGTGGCTTACTGGAGGGTAGCCATGCCTTTTGCAGGATTGCAGGCATTCCTCCAGTTCCCCTGGCGGGAAAGGCAGGCTGCCCTCCTTGCAGCATTTCCTCAAAACATCAAGCTTTTCTTCGAAGCCCCGCACACTTCCGGCGTTGGAATTGGCCGTGTAAACGAAGAACTTGTTTACCGTCCCGACGTCAACGGCGTAATCCTTAAGGCCCTTCAGGTGGAGCCTGCACAGGCCGTTTCCTATATCTTCGAACAACTGAAACCTGTGATTTGCGTCTCCGCCCGTATCATGACTATTGACACGACGCAATTCTTCCCTGAGAATCTCAAGGCTTCTGCCTTCATCCTCAATGAAATGGCCTCCTGCAAACTCATTCTGGTAAACAAGTTTCACCGCATCCTGCAACTGCATGCAGGGATATTTTTTATAATGGCTAACCAGTATTTCTTCCAGGTTATGCACTTGCTCCACTCTCAATCAGGTTTCCTTTTTTCAGGGCAAGTATTATCACGGGAATAATAACGATTTGAACTATTATCCCCGGAATGGCGTTAATTACGGAGCCCGCGGCAAACATCTGCCATGTGAACGCCGTTCCGCGCAGCCCGTATAAAACCCAGCTTACAATGCCCCAGGCGATTCTACCGCAAACCATTGAAATAATCAACGCTCCATATACAAAAATATTCTTTTTCGGCAGCACATTGTAGAAAAAGCCCGTTGCAAAGCCATAAACCGCCAGTTCAAAAGCCATTGCAACCGCGGTCGGGTACAACGGCGGCATTCCGAACAGCACGGTTCTGAGCAGCGGCGTAATAAAACCAACTATCAGGCCGTATGGCCATCCGCATACAAAACCGGCTATCAGGACCGGGATATGCATCGGCAATAACATGCTTCCCACTCTTGGGATCTGTCCCGTTAAAAATGGTAAAAACAGGCCGAGTGCGATAAACAATCCGGCCAGCACAAGCCTCCTAGTTGATGATGTCTTCATTAGGTAATTCTCCTCTCGTTAATTCATAAGTTGATTCATAAATCATGAAATTTCCTGAACAGGCAGCTTGCGGCGAGTCCTGCCCGGCTGTCACGGCCAGGGTCAATCATCCGTGACCGGATTGGAGCAGTTAAAAAATAAAAAACCACGCCGGTACCGCCTCTTCAAAATACCTCTTTCGAGAGGTCGTATACCTTCATGGTATAATTACGAACAATTACTTTGTAGATTATAGCATATAGCCGCCCGACTCATCAATATCTTTGTTAAATTCCCTATCGCCTGAAGAGCATCAGCAGCCATTTCATGATTTGCATGCTAAACACCATTGAAAAGATAAAGTTCCATATCAGCACTATAATATATGTCAGCCTTTTAAACAAAGGGTTGAAGCGGAAGACGGCGTTTATGCCTCTCGTAATTATCGCCGCGGCCCATATGAAAGTCAGTACAAAAATAAGCAGGTACAGGTTTTGCATCCAGGCAGGGCTGCTCTCGGTAATATTGCGGGCAAAAGCGAAATAAACGAATGTTGTAACAGGGATAATGATGAAGTGTGAAACAATATACACCTTCATTACTTTCACAAGAGAAGGCTTTTGGTCCCAGCTTTCCCAGCTGTCCGGCCCTGGCGGGAGCGAAGACGTAAGCGAATGAAACGCGCCGTCTCCGGAATGTCTCCATTGCTATCTCCCTCTTCTTCAAAAACTTAAAAAAATCAAAAAGCGGCACACTGAGAAAGACAACGTCAATTATTCCCGCCGCCAATATGACGAAAACCATCATAAAGGCGTTAAAGAGAATATCATCCGTCGGCTTGCCTGAAAAAAAGGTGTCAAATACCGCGGCTATGTCCGGCAGAAGAAGATCAATGGCGCCAACCAGGATTATCCCCGCAAACAGCGTAGCCCTCTTATCGGAAAGGCTCTGATAAAACCTGACAGGGTATGCTAATAAATCTGCAAGCTTGTTTTTTAGTTTGTCCATGTTTATCTCACAATCTATTTGGAATTCATCCGCGCAGAAGCTGGATATTTATTATAATAATATAACTTACCGGTATTAAAATCAATGATATTTTTGCCTTCTCCCCTATTGTCGATTCCTGCCGACCCCTCTATTGGCAATTCAGCTTCAGGGCGCGAAATGTGGACATAACTGGATAAACCATATTATTATGTCATCTAGCGGAGCAATTATGTGAACAAAAATGAAGGTTCTGATCGCGTTAATCTTAACCTGCCGTCTAACCAGAATACAATTATCGATGCCGTGGCTAAATTCCAGAACATCGGTCCTGTAAAAGGAAAGGAAATCATACAGTTATATGTGAAAGCACCCGGAGTTTCAGCAATTATGCCTGAAAAGGAACTTAAGGGTTTTGCCAAGGTAGAGCTATTACCCGGTGAGGAAAAGGTAGCCGAAATAGCAAGCCGCCGGGCTTTTTTCGCAACTCTCAACAATATCGCATCCCGTTAAATGTTGAATAATAAAGCTCTATGCTGTATACTTATTTCAGTAATGGATAATATCGGTTAAGTCAATGAACTGAAGTAAACGCCATGAATTTCATGGTGAGGAGGGGTTTTATGCTTTATCCGCTTAAATTCAAGCCGTTGTACAAGGACTACGTATGGGGCGGAAGAAACCTGGCGTCTTTAGGCAAAAAACTTCCTCCCTCAGGAATTGTCGCCGAAAGCTGGGAAATAGCATGCCATAAAAACGGCACAAGCATCGTAGCCAACGGTGAGTACGAGGGTATGTCACTTGCGGACCTCATCATGCGATACGGCAGGAAAATCATCGGGAATGCCCTCCCTGACAAGGATATCGAAAAATTCCCGCTGCTGGTTAAATTCATAGACGCAGAAAACAATTTATCCGTCCAGGTCCATCCCGACGATGCATTTGTGCAAACGTACGAAAACGGGGAATATGGCAAAAATGAAATGTGGTATATAATAAGCGCCAAGCCCGGCGCCAGGCTCGTTTACGATGTAGTTCCCGGCACAACTCGTGAGAAATTCGCCGAAACCATTGAAAAAAATAACGTTGAAAGCTGCCTGAAGTCCATACAAGTATTCCCGGGAGATGTAATCAACATACCCGCGGGAATTGTCCACGCCATCGGTAAGGGTATTATCCTCGCCGAAATACAGCAAAACTCTGATACAACATACAGGATATATGATTACGGCCGCACCGGCAGGGAGCTTCATATCGAAAAGGCGCTTCAAGTCATCGATTTTAAATCGGAAGGCCGGAAGGAAAAATACCGTGGCATTGAGCTCAGCCTGGGCGCCGGCTGCTCTAAGAAAACCGTAGTTGCCAATCAATATTTCTGCACCGAAATATATGATATTAACATTAACGGTGAAATCCATGAAATCGCCGACGGCAGCAGGTTCTACATTTACGTATTAATCTCCGGCAGCGGAACAATCGCCTGGAACGGCGGCAAAACCGGTGTAAAGACCGGCGATTCTGTCCTGGTCCCGGCAGCCCTCGGGGAATACTCGTTAAGCGGAAATTTTACCGCGTTAAAAACTTACGTTCCGAACCTTTTTATTGATGTTGTGCAGCCTCTTTTAGATTCAGGAAAGACTCCTGGTGAGATTGCATCCGAAATTGGCGGGCTTGAGGCAGCAATAAAGCTGTGAGAGCCGGGCATTTTGCAAAATTCCCGGTTGCCGCTTCACCATATTCCTTTTATGAGAAAATCCTTTTTAATTCATCATATTTGTCTTGTGTTATGAGGGCGTCTTTATCGATACCTTTCAGTTTCACGATGTATGTCCACCGGCCGTAAGGGTATATTTTGCTGACAGCGTTAAGGTTAATGATATAGGATTTGTGGCACCTGAAGAATGATCTGCCGTCAAGCCTTTTTTCAAGACTGCCGAGGCTTTCGGATGTTACAAAACGCTCATTTTTTGTATATATGACCGTACTCCTGTCCTCGCGTTGTATCAATATGATTTCGTACATATCTACAAGGCTTACCCCTTCCTTGTTACGGACCATAAGCTTGTTAAGAGTTCCTTGTGTTTCGGCGGAACTTGCGCCGTTGCCACGCGGTTTTTCGGCGCTGGTCCTTTTTATCCGTTCAAGCGTTTTGATAAGCCTGCTTACCTTGAAAGGCTTTACCAGGTAATCGAAAGCGTAAACGTCAAATGCCTCCGGCATGTACTCTTCATGGGCGGTTACAAAAATAATGATAGTTTTTGGCTCAATATCCACAATGCTTTTTGCGCATTCTATACCTGTAACATGCGGCATTTCCACGTCCAGGAACACCACGTCCGGGCGGTGCCTCTCAAATAAAAGAAGGACAGCTTCGCCGTCCTCCGCTTCTCCTGTCACCTTGAAGCCTTCTACTTTCTCAACAGCTTTTTTTAATACCGTCCGCATGCCGCTATCATCGTCAGCTATCAGTACTTTAATATCCAACAGCCATCACCATCGTTTTCCGAACGTTTTTTGCAAACACTTGGGCTTTCCAAGTATTTCAGATAATATAATGCCGTTAAGCAGGCTGCCTGGGGAGAAATCAAGCACAGGCCCCGTCATTTTGCTTCCTGCCGTACTTTTTTGCGCAACTTCCGTGACATATCCCGGCGCCGGTTCCGCTGCCGTTCCCGGCGCCATCCGGCCCACCGACGATCCTTGAAGATATCCCGGATGCTGTCATCCCGGAGGTATCCCCGATGCCTTCATGGACCCCGCACCATTGGCGCCGTCCCTATTGGCATCTTTTCGCCTGCCCTGCCGTCATATTAGGCCCCGACCTCGGCGCCGGATTTGCCGCCATCCTCGGCCTTGACTCCTGCGACAACCCCTGCCGTGCTTTTGCCCCTGCCCTTGCGGCGGACTTACCGGCATCGGCCACGGCGCCGGATTAAACCCGGAATAACCAAAACTATCTTTAGGCATGATAATATCCTTTCTATTCTACTTCTTTATAATATTTTCGTCATTATCCGCTTTGCCGCCAATTTTTGATATGGTGCTGCGCATCTGGGTGTCGGCATTCAAATTCTGCATGCCGTAATAATCCATCACGCCAAGCTTTCCTTCCCTGAGAGCGGCCGCCATAGCCTTCGGCACCTCCGCTTCCGCTTCCACGACCCTCGCGCGCATCTCCTGCACAAGCGCTTTCATTTCCTGCTCTTTCGCCACTGCCATGGCGCGCCTTTCTTCGGCTTTTGCCTGGGCTATATTTTTGTCGGCCTCCGCCTGCAGGGTCATAAGTTGAGCGCCGATGTTCCTTCCCACATCCACATCCGCTATGTCTATGGACAATATTTCAAATGCAGTCCCTGAATCAAGTCCCTTGTTAAGGACTGTCTGGGATATCATGTCAGGGTTTTCAAGCACATCTGTGTGTGATTCCGAACTCCCCACGGTCGTTACGATGCCTTCCCCGACCCTGGCAATAACAGTAGCCTCTCCTGCTCCGCCAATCAACCTGTCCAGGTTTGCCCTGACCGTAACCCTCGCTTTGACCAAAAGCTCAATCCCGTCTTTAGCAACCGCCGAGATATTAGGTGTTTCTATCACCCTTGGATTTACGCTCATCTTAACTGCTTCAAGGACATCCCTTCCCGCCAGGTCTATCGCCGCGGCCCTGACAAACTGCAAATCCATGTTTGCCCTATGTGCCGCAATTAACGCATTTACAACCTTGTCAACATTGCCCCCGGCGAGATGATGCGCCTCCAGTTGGTTGACATTGACGTCCAGTCCCGCTTTTGACGCTTTTATGAGCGGGAGAATAATCTTGCTGGGGCTGACCCTCCTTAGTCTCATGCCCACCAGCGTGAAAATGCCGACGCGCACTCCCGCCGCAAAAGCCGATATCCATAGCCCCACCGGTATAAATGTGAAAAACAATATAACGAAAATAAATGCCAGGATTACAATAAACACAGGTATTAAAATTTCCATTGAAAAAGTCTCCTTTCATAAGGTATTTGACCTTTATACGCGCTTATTCCGGTTTTTGCCTTACAATGATCTTGGTTCCTTCAATCTTGCTGATAATAACCGTAGTATTTTTAGGAATGTATTCCCCTTCCGAGACGACATCCAGCTTCACACCGCTGAAATCCGCAACCCCGGAAGGCCTCAGGGCAGTAATGGTTTCCCCTTCGCTTCCCAGGAAGTAGCTCATGTCGTCTATCGCCGGATAACTAACATTGTTGTCCAGTGTATCATTTAAAACAAGGCTTCTGGCCAGGCGCCCCTTTGAAGCCGACTGCAGGATCAGCGTAAGCGCCACCCCCAGTATCGCAAGCAATATAATAATCATTATCAGGGCCTCGAGCAAACTCCTGGCATACAGGACAATCCCCAGCAACAGCAACACTATTCCGATAATCCCCGGCGCTCCGAAACCCGGTTGCAACATTTCAATTACGATAAATACAATCCCCGCGATCAGGAAAAGTATCGGTATCCAGTTATAACCGACAAATAACGCTCCTATATTCACTCATAGCACCTCCCGTTCAGGAAAATCCGTTTCGCTTAAGGCTAAATCCATCACCTTGTGCTTCAAGGATGCTGCCTTGAACAATATCTATCCAATGATATTATATAATTGCTAAGGCCTAAATTAAATGCACATAACGCATATTATACACTTGCAGCGCTGAAATGTCTTTTTAACTGACTGTTAAATCATCATCCCAGGGATTTATTAACTGCCCGGCTCCCTCATCCGCCTGTAAAACCATCAACACCGCGGCACCTTTCCTTCAAAAACCTTGTACTCTCCTTCGCACGATAAAGTAATGCTTCCCCCGTATTTTTCCATAATCCCGGCGCTTATCGGCAATCCCATCCCTTCTCCTTCGCCGCCCTTGGTGGTAAACCCGGCTTCGAATATCTTTTTATTGAAGCTCTTCAGGAATCGGGACACCATTATCAGATATCCTGAAATAATAATATTTTAAGTCTTCATAAAGATCGATTTTAACCGATTTAACGCCTTCTTTATCCCGAAGTGCGTAAATTGCGTTGTCAATCAGGTTTCCCAAAACCCTGCAGAACTCCCATGAGGGTATCTTCAGGTTTTTCAATTGGGTCGTCACGTTTAACCCGACCTCGATGCCACGGTCTTCGCAAGTCAGCAGCTTTGCCTGGAGCAGCGCGTTTACGGCGGCATTTGATGTCTTCAGGATTCTGCTGACCTTCTGTATATCCTCGTATACTTTTTCAATATACTCGGCAGCCACGTGGTATTCTTCCATTTCCATGAGAGAGTAAACAACCTGCAGGTGATTCAGAAAATCATGCCTTTGCGCCCGCAAGGTGTTGTTTAGCGTTTCCAGCCTTGAAAGAGTGTCTTCAAGCATCCGGAACCGGTAGATTGAGCGCAGCGTGCTGCTCCTGCTCCTAAGGGCCGCCAGGCTGTTTATGATAACAACCGCGAGTATAACCAGCAGTAAAGCAATTACCCATGGATTCGCAAGCAGGCCCGGATCATCGCCCATTCCTGTTATATACAGCAATATTGCGGCAATCAGGGCAACCTGGGAAAGGTTAAGTATGATCAATATTACGGCAATGGCAGTCATACCGCGACTGGGCCTTTTTCTCATAATCGACCCCGCATCTCACCGCGCCCGCGAACAGGGCGCATAATCATTATCCATATTAAGTATATATTGTATATCCGATACAATCAAGCCTGCGGTATCGCAACGCTGCCCTTCTCTGCCAAATCCTCCAATGCATTTGCCTTGATCATGCTATTTGAAAGGGTAAACAAATTATCGCCTATATAGATGATTCTCCTGATATTCTTGTCACTGTCGTACCAGTACCTTCCAGCTTTTAAATAATCATCGCCGGAAAGGTGGGTTATCCTGCCCCTTAACTTGAACCCGTTTTCAAGATCCAGGCTATACACCAGGGCGCCCTGGAACGTGAATTCTCCGTATTCAAGTGCATTCATTCCCGTTTCACCGGCGTCCTTGATTTCCATCAATGTCACGGGGAATGCCAGCAGGTTCTTCTCTTTCGAGAAAAGAAGCGCCTTGTGGTTGCTGAGAAGCTCGGAATCCGTACCCCTGTCTCCGATTATTTCGGCAAACTTTTGCACCGGGTTGCTTACATCGGTCACATCAAACAGCGCAGCCTTCATACCCTGGTAATAAGCCTGGCCTTTTATCTCAACAGTATCCTTCCCGAAGCCTATAATGTGGTTTTCGTCGTAAGGATGGAGGTAATCGCTGTACCCCGGTATCTTTAAAGCTCCCAGGATAGCCGGCTTTTTCGGGTCTTTCAGGTCAATCACAAAGAGCGGGTCTACCGTCTTGAATGTCACTACATATGCCCTGTCGCCCATGAAGCGGACAGAGTAAATCCTTTCGCCGGGCGCCATGTCTTCTATACTGCCCGTAATGGAAAGCATGCTGTCCGTTACGTATAAGCAGTTCTTGGAAATTCTCTCATCCGCAGCCCATATGCTGCCCTTTGTAGTCGCCATGCGGAAGCTACCGCCGTACTCATCCATGGAAAACTGGTTAAGTATGATGCCGGGCACCTCGCCCTTGCATAAGTATGTAAGTTTCGCATCTTTCATGCCGAATTTATATATTTGTGTTTTTTCTTCATAGCCCCTTTTGGAATAAATCCGGGAATAGCTTGTCACAGCCACATACAGGTTTTCCGGCGACGCATAGATATTCTGGCCTGCCCCCAAGTACGTGGAAACATTGGCAGGCTCGTTCCCGTCAACATCAATTCCGGCAACAATCATGTAATTATCATGTATCGCTCCAGGGAAATAGCGTATCGAATCGTAGCCTATGCTTTTATATTCATCCTTTTCCGCAGTATCCCGGTAGTATGGCGTAATATTCGGCTCATCATCCGGAACGTTGTCCTGAATGCGGTAATAGTTAATATAATCATTGGCTACAAGATAAACCGCCGGACCGATCTTTCTTGACGATACGTAACTTCCCCTCCAGTTCAACCTCCCGGACCAGCCTGGCATTTTTCTTGTCCGAAATGTCATATATCAATAACTTAACGCTGTTTTGCGAATAACGCGGCGAAGGATATATTTCGGTCCGGACGCCGTCTTTCGTTTTATATATTGGGAAATACGCTTTCGAAGAACCTATGACAACCAACTTCTCATCGTGCAGGTACAGCTCCTGCGGAGTCAGGTTTTTATCGGTGTAATCCAGGATACCGGCAATTTCCATGTTGTCCGGATTATCGACTTTTGCGATAACCACCCTTCTTTTGCTGACCTGGTATATATAATTGCCGTCCGTCTTTACTATATCTCCCTCATCAACGCCTTGAACCTGGACATTGGTTGTGGAATAATCCTGCTCCCGACCGGATGGATCTGCCACCGCCATATCCGCAGCCGGACTTTCCGCAACCTTAGCCGCCTGGTTTGCAATGCCCGGCGTCGATGAACCTTCCGCTTCCCAGGCTGCTATTTCTTTCTCCACGGATATACCCGTATCCACCTGGGGCAATATTATCTCTATATAATCACCAGTTCCTCTTTTCTGCCCCTCTTCCAGCAGGCTCAGCAGTTTATCGCGGGAGCCCACTGCGGGGAGATAACTCAATTTCGCAATCCACTCGCTTATAAGTTCCTTGTCTTTTTCAGTGTCGAGAGCAACTTCATCATCACTTATAATAATAAGGCCCCTGTCGTAAAAAACCTTTTTGCCAAGCGCCTTAACGAATTTATCCAGCGGTACAAAAGTCCTTCCCTTGTACGCCCATACCTCTGCGCCGAGGGGATAACTTGAACCGCCCGCCAGCATAATGCTGCTGCCCTGCGTAAATTTATAGCTCCTGCCGTCCAGAATGACAGTGGCGGAAAGGCTGTCCTGATCCCACCGGACGCTGCCTCCCAGGCTTTCCGCAATAAACCTGACAGGCACCATCTCCACATTATCGCTAATAACAGGGGTGACTTCGATATTGCCCGGGTCTATACGTGTTTCGACTCCTTTTACATACGCGACCGGGCTTCCAACGTATAAAATGACGCTTTCATTAAGCCTTTCGCGTATAATGTCCGTATCGCCGCTTCTGCCGCTCCCGTCATTGTTTATGCCGCAGTTCTGATCTTCCGGTCCTTCGTCTGCGGCAGTCATGATACCCGGTACGGTTTCCCGGGAGAATACTCCAAGGGGAATAGCCAAGGCTATTATCGCCACAACGGCAAGAATAACTGTTATCTTTACACGTCTGCCCACACTCGTTCCCTCCATTCAGACACAATTAACAAGCCCGGCATCGCAGCAGGATATCCGGCTCTTATTAATTTTGATAATGGAAAACACTAACTGTATTGACGATAATAATTATCCTGTTGTTCCCAGGGTTAAAACCGTCAGCTTGACAGGATTATTCCTGCAGGACAAAAATCTTTAATAGAAAGGCCTGATAGGAAAATAAAAAACGCTCCATTAACTATGAAGCATTCAGCCATTTATCCGTATTGTTTTATTGAAACAGGAGGCCGAAGTATGCCTTGCGTCCTCCTGCTCCAGTGGCCATACTGCCGGAAACCCCTACATAGCAGGGGTATCCGCACAGAATGTGGTGACCCATAGGGGAATCGAACCCCTGTCGCCGCCGTGAAAGGGCGGTGTCTTAACCGCTTGACCAATGGGCCAGATAATTCGTTATGGTAGCGGCGGTCGGATTTGAACCAACGACACTGCGGGTATGAACCGCATGCTCTAGCCACCTGAGCTACGCCGCCATCTATCGCGAGAAAGCGCCCGTTTCGCTCATGCATTATAAAGACGCCGCCGCGCGCTTTTCTATTGTAGCAGTGAATGAACATAAAGTCAATAGCAAAGTTCATTCCACTATTTGTTTATTCTCACCAATGAACCTCCCTATGTATCGTCACCGTATCAATATAATTTTAAATAGCTTTTTAACTATTATTCTGCCTCAATCCAACCAATTCCATCATAATAATAGTTTTCAAAACCTAAAAAGTAGGATTTTCCGCCCTCAGTAATGTAATATGTGAAGTCTCCCTCATCGTATGTAGTTTTTATCTTAGGGATACTGTCAATATATTTTGGAATTAACTCATCTAAATCCTTTGGATACTTATTGTTATCTTCATAATATCTTTCAATTGCACCGGCAATTAGAGTACCATCGTTAAAAATATTTTGACGTTGGTTATTAATAAACATTACACTAATAATGTCTGAGATATATAATGCCAAAATAAAAAATGCAGAAATAATCATAATATATTTCACTTTTTTTAATACAAATAATATCACGCCAAGGATCAGAAATATTATCCCGATTACCGGCAATACACGCATTAAGTACTTATATGATACTAGATTGTAAACCCCCACAATACTATTTGCCAATGCCACTGCCAAAATAGATATTATAATTAGAATTAATACTACGGTCCTTTTATTCACTTATTTATCCCTCCATGTAAGAAATACTTTACAAATATATTCAATATTTTTATAAACAATTATTGGGTACTTGTAGAACCCGGCGAAAATTGGTAACTGGATGTCTCTGGGAATGGCTGAAATATATTCATCTCCCAAGCTTTAAGCATGAACATTATATCTATATCGCTAACATTTCCTTGTGAACTTCTCATTTTATCGTCGGACGGCATCCACAAAATACTTCCATCTTGCAAGATATAATATTCTGGTGCAGCATACCGATATCCTTTTTCTCCATAAGCATCACCAAGTCCTAGTAAGTGCCCAAATTCATGAGAAGCAACATTACTAAGTTCCCTTTGCGTATATGTTTTATATGTCGAAGGATCATTAGGATCATACTTGACATTACTATATTTTGTCTTTGTATAGAGTGTTACCTTACCGGGATTTGCAATTGACCAGTTATCATATATTGGATCACCAGACTTATATCTATCTCCTATAAGATAATCCCCTACTATAGAAATCAAATTCCCGTCCATTTGACGCGACCTACCAACTTCATCTTTTATTTCGAAGTCTATATACTTTTGTTTTGTAGAAGAACCTAATTCAGCTTTCTGTATTATATTATTCTGACTAGCATTGTGGCTATAAACTTTTGTAGTTAAGCTAATCCTCTTTCCGTCTACCGAATAGTTCCCAGCCCAATCTACTTCAATACCTGCAGCAGCAATTTCTGCGTAAGAGAATGCTGTTGAAGGCATTAACTCTTTTGAATCGCCTATAAAATTTATGTATGCGGCTATTTCTACAACGTTTTCTTGTCTTATAACTTTTATTGGTGCATACTTCATGCTTGGATTAACAGTAACATTAAGCTTATTCGTTTTGTCATGCCACCAACTTATAGTATCTCCGTAACCTCTAAACTCAGCAAGCTCTCTTACCTTAACAATTAGACTTCCATTTCTTTTAAGCCAGCCTTCCTTTTTGTATGATATTGTGAATTTAGCTCCATTTTCATCAAAATAATATAATGATATTTGATCATCATCTTCAGAAATCTTATATCTTAATGCCTTAGCTATTTTTTTGATATCTGCATATGCAGAACCATTTATTACTTCTGCCCCTTCTATTCTCATTCCATCAATAAACAAGTTGAGATTCCCTGTATTAGGCTTAGTTGATGCCAGCAAATCTTTTTGCTCTACTTTAGGAGCAAAGTATCTTTCCAGATCACAGTTTATTATACTCACAAATGTCTCTTCTTTTGTCTTGTTAATCTCCACAATATCGCTTGCGTGTATACCAACAGCATTTCGTCCTAAAGCAATAGCAAGCGCATAACCAATGGACTGCCGTCTTATCATATCGCTGTAATCCCTACCGGGATTTGCTTCCGCCAATCTTGCAGTGACAGATAGCTGATAGCCTTCCCATGCCCCGGCTATTCCCTTTGAATCGTCCTTGATCAGCCTCTGTGTGTCCGCATTGCCTGATTCAAGCTGTATCAGTTGCTGCCTGAGTGTTTCCGCCCTCCTGTTCGCTTCCGTCTGGGCACCCGTCCATGATGTTTGATCCTTCCCTGCGCCCTGTTCTTCCACAAACCAGATCTCTTTTTGTTTATTAATCTCATTTATAATCCAGTTAATCTGACTCTGTGTTCTTGCATTTGCGATAATTTTGTCATAAGGATCATGTCCTGTCGGGTCGATGAAGCGGATGGGGTCATTGAAGCAGTATGTGTACAGGTTCAGGCTTAAGGGGTTGTCGTCCTCGCCCGCTCTTTTGATCTGATTCCCAAAAACCCCAATATGTGCTTTTTAGCCTTCGGATAGCTTTCTATACACTTTATCAAATCAATCAACAGTTCTTCTGCTGATTTAACCTGTTCGGTACTCGTTTTTGTATCTGTATAAGATAACAGAAGAAAATCATTTCCTCTGTATGCAAAAATCGGTCCTGGGAAAACAATTCTACCACTATCCGCAGTTACAAGTACGCTCTCGAAGTCTCCATATCCTTCTGCTAATAATGAATTTACAGCCATACTTATTCGGTAAATTGCAACTATATCTTCAGCAAACCTTTCTACAGCTGTCCTGGTCTCTTCTGTAATCATACTTGCATCAATGCCTATCACATTCCTGCCATATTTCTCTGCCAGTGCATAATCCTGTGCCTGCCGTCTTATCATATCGCTGTAATCCCTACCGGGATTTGCTTCCGCCAATCTTGCAGTGACAGATAGCTGATAGCCTTCCCATGCCCCGGCGATTCCTCTTGAATCATCCTTAATCAGCCTCTGTGTGTCCGCATTGCCTGATTCAAGCTGTATCAGTTGCTGCCTGAATGTTTCCGCCCTCCTGTTGGCTTCTGTCTGGGCGTCTGTCCATGCTGCCTGGTTCTTCCCTGCGCCCTGTTCTTCCACAAACCAGATCTCTTTTTGTTTATTAATCTCATTTACAATCCAGTTAATCTGGCTCTGTGTTCTTGCATTTGCGATAATTTCGTCATAAGGATCATGTCCTGTCGGGTCGATGAAGCGGATGGGGTCATTGAAGCAGTATGTGTACAGGTTCAGGCTCAAGGGGTTGTCGTCCTCGCCCCAGTAGCTGTCCTCGGATATGAATCTCCCTATGTACGGGTTGTAATACCTCGCCCTGAGGTAATACAGGCCCGTTTCTTTGTCAAGGTACTCTCCCGCATACCGTATATTGCATGCGGCTGTCTCTATGGTTAATACCGGGTTGCCGTCAACGCCATCAGTCGGTTTAAAATAAGTTCTTATTGTTTCATCGGAGGCTTTTACAGCAAATTCATTGTTTGCTTTATTATAAAATAGTATATCTCCATTCGATCTCGTCTTCGTTAAAATATTGCCTCCAGGCTTAGTGTTACTGTCAAGCAAAATTGGGCCATTTTTGGCAAACAATTTTCCCACCACTTTTCTATTAAAAAATCTGTTTCCTATGAGCAAGGCGCCAACTCTCATCAGCAAAGTCCAGCACCTGGCACTTATGTGTCAGCCTATCTAGCAGAGCTGTTGCAAGGATAGCGTCGCCAAGAAGTTCCGCCCAGCCTTCAAAGCCTTTGTTTGACGTAATCACTACAGAAGCTGATTCGTAGAGCTGTGATATTAAGCCGAAAAATAAATTGGCTTCCGTTTTGCTGACAGGCAAGTACCCAACTTCGTCGATTATCACAAGGTCGCACTTGTTTATTCCATCTCACTCTTGCAGCACTTTTCAGTGATATTTCCTGCGTCTTTAGGATGTGCATCATAGTATCCATGGTCGCAAAAAACACCTTGTAGCCTTCATGCACGCTTTGTTTCCAATCGCCAAAGCTATGTGGGTTTTGCCCGTTCCCGGTGGTCCTATAAGTACAAGGTTGAACATTCCGTCAATCCATTCCAGCTTTGCCAGGGGTGTTAAGCTGCTCTCGGGTTATCCCTTTTTGAAAATTTGTATCGAATTCATCAAAGCCCTTGTATGTTGGCAATCGTGCCTGCTTTATGCGTTCAGCCTCGGCCTTTTTGTCTTGACTCTGCTTCCGCGCGGAATAGCTCAAGCAAATATTCTTCATTACTTAACCCTTGCTGAGGCATGAATTTCCCGTGCGATAATATGCCAATATGAAACTGCTTTGCCAGCGATATGATTTCCGAGTTCATATGCTTCTGCCTCCCTTCCCGGATTGTATATAGTTTTCAACGCTTCTAACTTTAGGTTTCACCATCTGATATTTTTCCGGCAAAGTAAACTGCTTTGGAATAATCTTCGGCTCGTCCACCCTGAAGAATGCCAAGGTGTCCCGAAAGTCATTTGCGCTTACCAGATCTCTCTCCACGCAATAATTTAAGGCATTCTCCAGTTCATCCTTCCCGTACTGTTCAATGCAGCTATTCATTATGCGGAGCTGATCACGGGCATATCTGGATACGCTTTTATGAGGGCGTCTATGTAATCTTCAGCGAAGGTTAGCCCGTCCATTCTTTTTAATACTGTATCTTTAAGCTCATCATATTTGGTCTCTTGAAACGCTGCATATTCTTTGAAAGTCGAATGAGTTTACCAACTCCTTGGGCAAGGTAGTGTGTCGCCAGTAATTCCCCGGTTTCCTTGTCATAAAAAGAAACCATGTCCTTTTGGGTGTCAGCCTCAATCCTGGCTTGCCTTCCGGGGAAGTATGTGCCTTTAGGGACCTCATAGCGATTCTGCGATAATGCACCACATTGGTCTGCGAATAATCGCCAACTTTGGCTCGATAGGCTTCGACAGTGTAGGTACTGGTTTTAAGTGCTTGATTTCTTCCGTAAACAGTCTGTCTGGTACCATTCTAGTTGTCTCGTGAACCTTAGCGTTGCCGTACGGTCAAGCCATGCCAGACCCTCACTGTTTAATACAGATATGCCATGATATATCCTGCAGGATAGAAGTTGTTCTTAACATATTTAACAACACTTTCGATTTTACCCTTGCTTTCAGGGTCAAAACCTCGGCAGAGCCGATCTGAAAACCGGCATACTTTTTGTAGTTTTTCAAATGTTTTCAGTCAAATCAGATCTCCGGCGTTCTCTGAAACCGCCATAACACGGTCCTGGTCATAGACAATTTCCTGAGTCCGGCCACCATAATATTTAAATGCCAAATCATGAGCCTCTACAAATTCTGATGCGCTGAACGGATGCTCCTGAAAGTACACGAATTTCTTGCGTGACATACTCATGACCATGGCGAATATGTAGATTTTTGTTTTGCTCCCAAAGGGGTCGGTCATGACCTTCTGCCCCATATCCACCTGAGCCTGAAATCCGGGCGGGTGTCTGAAACCTCTGTATATTGCGCGGACTTTTACCTCTGTAGGTATACCAAGCTCTTCACGCAGGGTCATTACATAAAGTCGAACACTTCTGTATGATGGTGCAAAAGCCTCATGCCGCTCACACAGATGGTCATAAATTATCGCTGAAGTGATATTAGCGGTAGGTTTCAAGCTCTGAAACAATTTCCTCACGATACGGGTCAAGTATTTTAGTCCGTTCACGACTCGCAGCCAGATATTTTAAATATTCCTCTGCACTCATATTCCAATACTTACGGACTGTTTTTCTGTCAATTCCGGTACTCGAGCACATTTTCTAATTGTATATCCTATTTGCTTGTAAGCTTGTATTTCGTTGAACATCTTCCCCTTCACCATTACCTTTCCGCCTCCCAAGTATAACGTCGTCTAACACTATACCAGAAAGGCTATATTAGGTGGGGGAATTTTCTTTGCCATTTTTGGCCCCTTTTAGTTTACCAGTTACACTTCATGAGGCTTGCCATCTTCATCATCACTGGCTCTAATATCTCTCCAACCATGTAATGAACCATTGGTGAGTAATTCTCCTTTGTTTCGTCAAACAACTTGGATAGAAGGTCGTAGAGATTCTTTATGTCCTCATTCTGTGGCATCTGCGGTAGACACTTCAATAAAAATCTTGGTACCAGTCACGCTTGGCAATATGGTCGCTCACATACTTCTCCAGAGCGTATCTTGCTATGCTTGATGTGGTAACACTTGCTTCCGGCATTTGCGCTTGCAGTTCATCAATGATGGCATCCAATTCATCAGACTGCCTTTGTGTAAGCCTTACCCGAAGCATACTATCCTTTTCTGTAGACATCATTGCACCTCCTGTATTTCTTGTTGGTTTTATTGTATCACAATGTATTACGTTATGTCAAGCGCAGATAAAAAGAAAACCCGACTTGCCGTTGTATTGGCTTGCCGGGTAAAAACATATGCTTAAGAAGCTCCCTGATGTAGCATACAAAGAAACCGCTAATTGGTTAATTTCTTTTAAATTTCAATATTATTCTCTAATGCATGAATGTATTTATTTATTTTTTCATGAGTTAATTCTTTTCCCATCCTCATCAATTTCTTCTAGTTCATTCATCACACTGGCTATACAATCACAATTTTCATCACAATATTCAAATAAGCCAGAAAACCATACAGTATTTACCCAATCTAGAAGCCATTGTTTAGAAATAACACCTTTTTGATAGCTCTCTAGCAGCAACAATACATGTCTATTACATACTTTCTACAGGTTTATCAGTTTTTATTTTTTTTAGTTCCAGCGGTAGCAACTGAATCAGTGTATTTTTATCTATCACTAAATCTCTGAACTGTTCAAGTATTTGAAGCAACATTATAAGTTCTCCTTCCTACAGCTTACTTTGGTTTTGTATGGACAAGATTACCGGCAGGGTCAAATGTATCTTTATAGACTTTAATAGTAGTTCCGTCTAGCGAAATTTCTTTATAGTAAATAGCTTTTGAACCTGGAACATCACCCGGCTTAGTCATCTTTGCCATATAATTACCATTCGGCCTGTATAGTCAACATATCCTGAATCTGTGCGGTCTCATATAATAAGCAAAACAACATTATTACCCTGTAGTTATACTTAAAAGTATTGGTTCTTTTGCTGTAAGTACATCGATAATGGTATCAACTTTATCAAATAAAATATAATGCGTGATATTATCTACAGGAATAGTTCCTGAAACTTGATTCTTAAAATACTTGACATATTCTGAATTTTCAACTATAAAAATGCTATTATCTATCAAATTCTCAGACATATTTTTTCGGAAATTGCAAAACCTATCTATATAGAAGCATTTTCTATTGAGTATCTCATATCCAAGGACATAATTGAAAACTATTTTGTATTTTTTCTTATCTTTAGTCATAAGTAAAACTTCAAATTCTTGATTTGCACCTGAAATCAATTCAATTTCTTCTATATCAATTACAATGTTGCAATTTTTTAACTTCTCCATAATTCGCTCATCCTTTAATAACGTATTTTTATGCTTCTTCTATCTATCGAAGGGTCTCGAATCTCAACAGTGGGAGTTCCCTTCAATGAAGTCGAAGGGTGAAGGTTTATAGTTCTGCCATCCGGCAAATCTCCTACAATAGTGCCATTTGAATAAATTTTAACATTATTAGGTTTTAATGCATTAAAATCTTTCAAAGCAGCGTCATAACCTTTAACATCTGATACATAATTATCTACTTTACCAGTTTGATTTGTAAGAGTCTTATTTGATAATATATCATTAGCAGTCTTACTCGTTCCCTCTATTATATCATCTACAGATTCTCTTGCCATCCTGGCTATATCATCTGCCGCATTTGCTGCATCATCTATATAGCTGGTAATTCCATCCTTTATTACTACGTTAGGTTTGAGACGAATCTTTTTTGCAGCCGTGATGCCTGCCTTGACTGCGGCTGTTGACAGCTTCCCTGCCACTATTGATACACTGACGGCATTGATGAGGCTTTCTCCATATTCCGCTATTTCGCTCGGTTTTGCATTCGAGTCCAGGAAAAACTTATACGCCTTTTCCTTGTCCAGTACAGTCTTGAAATCATCTACGATACCGGTAAAAATACCCTTTATCATCTCCCAGTCAGGCCCAAACTGTGCCTCTATGAAGTACAAAAAGGCTTTCTTAGAATCGCCTCCGGATTTCATCTCGCTTATCATCGCATTCATGCTTATGCCTTCAGGAGAATACCTGTGGTATGCCTTCGCCAGATATTTCACCAGTTCTTCAATTCCTTTTGCATAATCCGCTACCATCACATTCACGGCTATATATCTTACGCCTATATACTTGATCGCCTTGTAAGCAAATTGAACGAATTCCGGATCATCTTCCGTAATGAATTTATTCTCAATTATTTCAGTTATATTTTGAGTAATTTCATCTGCCGTCTTCCCGGGATTGTCCCATGCATGCTTAAGTTTGGCTATTGCTATCCTCTTTAGCTCTCCGGATACAAATTCCCTTGCCGCTTTCTCTATCTGGGTCATCGATTCTTCCGTTATGACGCTCTTGTCAATACCATGGATATGTATATTCAGATTACTGCTTATTATCGCATCCTTGGTACGTTCATACAAAAGATTTACTTTCTTCGAGTCAATCTTTGAGTCAATAATTACATCGCTTTCTATGTCCTGTATGGCTTTTATTACTTTGTATTGCTCCCATGCACCGGCTTTTCCTTTCTCATCATCTCTTATCAGGTTCTGCAAGTCGGGATTTCCCTTTTCAAGGGAAAGCAGCTGTGCTCTTAATTGACTCGCCCTATAGTTTGCATTTATCTGATTTTGTGTCAACATTTTTTGATCCTTACCCGCTCCCTGTTCTTCCACAAACCAGATCTCTTTTTGTTTATTAATCTCATTTACAATCCAGTTAATCTGGCTCTGTGTTCTTGCATTTGCGATAATTTCGTCATAAGGATCATGTCCTGTCGGGTCGATGAAGCGGATGGGGTCATTGAAGCAGTATGTGTACAGGTTTAGGCTCAGCGGGTTGTCGTCCTCGCCCCAGTAGCTGTCCTCGGATATGAATCTCCCTATGTACGGGTTGTAATACCTCGCCCTGAGGTAATACAGGCCCGTTTCTTTGTCAAGGTACTCTCCCGCATACCTTATGCTGCATGCGGCTGTCTCTATGGTTAATACCGGGTTGCCGAATATGTCATAATCGTAGTGATTTAATATCTCGCCGGAAGCGGATACTGTCTGCACGACGTCGCCATGGCCGTTGTACAGGTAGTATGAAAATTCCGTGCCGCTGTACTGCGCTATGTAGTTGATGCCCCTGATGTACCTTGTAACCGTGTTCCCGCTGCCGTCCGTCTCCAGTATCACATGCTGCCGGTCGTACAGGAAGCATGTTACCTGAGGCGTATACCCGCTGTCCGACTTCCTTACCGTTTTCCTTACCCTCAGGTCGTCGCCGTTGTATGTGTACTCCGTTACCGTCCTTACCCCGGCTTCTATCTTCTCTGTCCTGACCAGCCTGTTGAAGCCGTCATACGTGTTCAATGTCCTGTCTATCAGCACATCGGGCTCTGCCTGCTGGTTGTCGCCGTATGCGCTTGCCGAGATTGTTCTAGTGTAGTTGGTGTTGTTCGGGTGCGTGAAACCGGCATATTCCGATAACTGGTTGCCGTTGGCGTCATAGGTGTACTGCACTGTCCTGGTCAGTACCTTGTTGTTACCATTATCATACATCTCTTCTACCAGCTTGACAAGCCTGTTTGACGCCGAGTATGCATACTGGCTCTTCTTGAGGATATATTCCGCCCCGATTCCGCTTACCTCGTCGGTGAAGCCTGTGGATTGCGCGGACGCATATGTCTCGCTCGCGGATATCCTGTTGCCCGCCGCGTCATATGCATATATCGTGGTCTTGCCGGGCGTCTCCGCCTTGATTACCCTTCCCGCCGCATCATAGGTATAGGTGCTGGTCCCGTAGCTGTCCGTCTTGGAGGTCTGCCTGCCGGCAAGGTCATAGGTGTAGCTGTACCGGGATATCTCTCTTCCGTCTGGCCCGGTATTGACGAGAGTGAGGAGCCTGTTGTTCTTGTCGTAAGTGTATTCTTCCTTCACTCCGCCGTCATATGTTACAGATGTCCTGTTGCCATTGGTGTCATAGGCGTATGTGACCGTTTTGCCGCCGAAGCTTACTGTCTTCATCCTGCTTGACTTGTCGTAGGTATAACTCGTGGTGTTACCCTTGCTGTCGGTGACGGAGGTTACATTCCCTACGGCATCATAACCATAGGCAACCTGGAGCGCTCCGTCCTTTTCCACCCTGGTCAGGCGGTTGTTGCCGTCGTATGTATAGACGGTGCTGCCGCTGTCGTCCGTCATGCTTGTCCTGTTGCCTGCCGAGTCATAGCTGTAGCCTATCCTGTCTCCGGTGCTCGCGCATATCTTCTCCGTGAGCCTGTTCCGATTGTCATAGGTATATATTGTTATATTCCCGTTCCTGTCCGTTACCGCTTCGGTATTTCCTGCAAGGTCGTATGCATAAATCATGCTCATGCCTTCGGCGTCGGTCATGGAGCGCAGTACTCCAAACGCCCCGCAGCTGTAGCTTGTGGTCTTGCCTCTCCCGTCAACGGTATATAGCTTGTTGCCGGCCTTGTCATAGCCGTATTGCGTGTCGGTTCCCAGCGCATCCGTCACCACTATGAGCCTTCCTGCGGCATCATATGCGTATGCAGTTTCATTGCCGAGCGCGTCCGTCACTTTTACCTTTTCCCCATACTGGTTGTATTCGATCTTTTCCGTATAGCTTCCCTTATCAGCCGCCTCGGGATCGGTTACCATGATCAACCTGTTTGCAAGGTCATAAGCATAGGTGGTTGCACAGCCCTTGGAATCCTTTGTTTCAAGTATGTTTCCGTTGGCGTCGTAACTGTTCCTTGTGATAATTACTCCATATGGATCCGTTACCGTCTCTATCCTGTTTAGCTTATCGTAGGCATAGCTTATTGTATCGCCCTTGGGATTGGTCTCCGACAGCATGTTCCCCGCAAGGTCGTATGTATAGCTCCATACCCCGCCCATCGGGTCGGCAGAGGATATGAGCCTGTTCATGCTGTCATATTCGTATGTCGTCTCGAATCCTCGCTCATCTATCGTTTTTATTCTATTTCCCGTTTCATCATACACGTACCGTGTATATACTTCGCTTCCGTTGTGTCTCCAGGCAATCTTTTCAAGCCTGTTTAACAGGTCATACGAGTAGAAGACCGAATAATTGTCCCTGTTAACCGTATCGCCCTCGGTATATCCAAATGCTTTCGGATGTATTTCCTTAGTTTTGTTACCTATCGCATCATATTCGTATGCCGTAACCAGGCGTATCTTCCCCGGATGCTCGCTGTCGCGCAGGTTGCTGACGTTAGGAATGCTTGCCGCATTGAATATATCGTCTTCATCCATAAGCCTGATGCTTTTTGTCATCCGGTTCATACTGTCATATTCGAATTTTTGTATGTCGTGCTCCCCGCTGTCCCTTAGTACTGCCATTTTTATTATATTGCCGTTTTTATCGTAATAATTGGTCGTCTCCGCGCCGGAGTTGTCGGATACGGTCCTGACCAGGTTGTTTGCATAATATGTATAGTTGATTTCCCTCGCATCCAGTGCGTCTATTGTTCCGGAAACTGATTTTTTCACAAGGTTTCCCGCTTCATCATATGCGTACCTTTCGATGGACCATACCGTATTTCCGCTGCTGTCGACCGATATTGGAACCATTTTCTCCGAAAGCCTGCCGAGTTTATCATGCCTGAACAGTGTCGTGCCGCCTCTCTTGTCCTTTATTGATGCCTGGTTCCCGTTCAGGTCATACTTGTATTCTATTGTATTGCTGTACGGATCGGTTTCGGACTTGATTTTCCCAAACCCGTTGTATTTATATTTCGTGATATTGCCGTTCTGATCTTTTTCCGATACTACCCGGCCCAACCCGTCATATGCAAATTCCCTGATGCCGCCGTCAGCGTATAACGCCCTTGCAAGCGTGCCGTCGCCTTTATACTCGAACATCGTGGTGTTGCCCCGGGCGTCTGTCTGTTTTACCATGTTGCCCATTATGTCATACGCAAATGTCGTTTTGTTTCCGAGTATGTCTGTCACTTCCGTCACACGGTTCAGTCCGTCGTAGGTGTAAGCAGTTCCGGGCGATGATTCGATACTGCCGTTATACCTCAGGCCGTCCGTCTTTTTGATGACATTGCCCTTTGCATCGTACTTGACTGCCTCAAGGACTGTTCCTTCGGGCGACAGTACGGCTGTACACCTGTTCATGCAGTCATAAGTGTAAGACATGCCCGGCATGGTACCCGCAAGCTCCGGCGTATCCAACGCCCCGGCGTAGTCGTTGGGCAGGATTTGTTTTACCATGTTTCCTCTAATATCATAAATATACCGTATGGTTGCATCACTGCCGTCCGCTGCGGGAGACGTCATTCTGATGAGCCTGTTCATGCAGTCATAATCGTAGGTAGTGGTAAATCCCATCGCATTCGTTTCCTGCTTGAGATTGCCCATTGCATCATACCTGTAAACGGTGCTTCTTTGCATCGGGTCCGTCTTTTTTATTATCTTTCCGTTATAGTCATATTCATAGATTGTAGTATTCCCTGCCGCATCCTTCCGGCTTTTCAGGTTGCCCGTGCTGTAATACTCAAAATGTGTGCTGCATGCGACCATGTTTCCATATTCGCTGTCGGGTACGGCACCGTGCAGGTAATCCGCAAATATATCCTCGGTCTTGACAAGCACGGCTTCGCTCAGCACACGCTGTCTGATATCGTACGTATACCGCTTGATTTCATAATCATTCCCGGCAACCTTTTGCATCTGTTTTACCAGGTTGCCGTTTATGTCATATTCGTTCAGTGTCTCCCTTTCCCCGGGACCTTTCGCCTTTATAAGCCTGCCGGCCTTGTCATACGCGTATTCACGCCTGTCTCCAGCAGGGATAAGTACTTCGCCTGTCCCGCCATTCTTTGGTTTTCCGTACTCAAAGGTTTCAGCGGAAAGTATGTTGCCGGCCTCATCATATGTCCGCCTTGTAAGCTTGAACCAATCATATGTGCCGTCGGATTTCACAAATTCCTTCTTGTCGGTCAGATTGCCGTCCGGCGTATACTCATAATAAGAAGAATTTCCTGCCCTGTCGATACTTTCAGCCAAGTTCCCGGTTTCCGAGTAAATATATATTTCCGTTGTATTGTCCGGGTATTCGATCCTGTACGGCTTATTGAAAATATTATAGAAAACCCGTGTGATATTTTGCGCTTTATCCGTACGTATTTCTTCTATTTTGCCCGTAAGGTCATAATACCAGCTTTCCCTGCTTCCGTCGGGATAAATCCTTTCCTTCAGTTTGCCGTCCATGTAGTAGGATGACAGCGTTATATTCCCATATGCATCCTCCTGGGAAACAATTCTGCCAAGTCCGTCATAGGCCGTCTTTACGGTATGAAGGCTTGTCCCGTTCCGCTTATTGTCCGCCGCCGTTTGTGCGGATATATATTTTGTCATATTGCCGTAGATATCATATTCGTAGAGCGCTCCAACGGAGGCTTTCGGGTTTGACACGTTGTATCCGGCTCCATCGGCTTCCTTGACGACATTTCCTCTTGCGTCGTATTCCTTGTAGCTTACCACTTCCCTCTTATTCCCGTCAAAGGCTGTTACTTTGTACTGCCTGTTGAGGGCGTCATATTCGTACTCCATACCCGGGGCGGCATCCAATGGCTTGCCGTAATATGCGGGAATAATTTGCTTTATCAGATTGTTCATTTCGTCATATACGTTTGTTGTTATTCCTCCTGTAGGCGATATTTCTGCTATTGCTCTCCCCAAACCGTCATATGCGTAGGATGTCGTGCACTCCCTTCCTTGCACGATGAGGGTCTCGGACAAGAGGTTTCCTTTCCTGTCATATGTGTATTTTGTAATCTTATTGCTTTGAGCTGTGAAAGGTTCCGTCTTCTGTACGAGCCGATTTCTATAATCATAATCGAATTGTGCAACCAGTTTTTCATTTCCGTTATACAGCGCCTGCTTTTTCAGATTGCCGGCAAAGTCATATTCATATTCCTTTAAATAGCTGCCCATCACTCCGCCCGTATTCCCGTTTGAAGTATAGGCTCCCTCTTCGGATACCAGCCTTCCGGCAAAATCGTACTCATACCTGTAGGACCTGTATTTGTTCTCTTCCGGGTTGGAATACTCAATAATGGATGTTCTTCTTCCATTGCTGTCGTATCCGTACCTGGCATGGGCGGTTCTGCTGTCATCCACCTTGCGGTATTCATCGGTCACAAGGTTTATATTGTTGTAAACAAAGCTTGATTCGGCGAGTATTGTCTCTGTTCCGCCCAAAAAACTTCCTTTTTTCACGGATATGATATTATCCGCTCCATCGTATTCATACCTGGTGAATATGCCGTCCGACGTTCCTTTTTTATAGATCTTCTCGGATTTTACACGTCCAAGTTCGTCAAAAGCATACTCGGTGATTCTTCCATCCGGCTCCTCCATGGCCAGCAGCTTGCTCATGCCGTTATATGTATACCTGGTTGTAAATCCGAGCGCATCGGTTTTAGACACCAGGCGCCCCATGCCGTCATATTCGAAGACGCTTGCATTGCCTCGCGCATCGGTCTGTTTTATTTTATTTCCGACATAGTCATAAGTAAACGTGCTGATGTATGATATTTTTTTATCGGGCGTCAGTTCACTTTTTACCAGGTTGTGATTTGCATCGTAATAAAATTTCTGGGTATAGCCTTCTTCGTCGGTGACTGATAAAAGCAGCATGGCGTCGCCGTCGGAGACATAAGTGTAGCTTAAAGCCTGTTCGGCTTTTTTAACATTGTCTCCTTCATAAAATGTCTTTTTTACAAGCCTGTTTTTGCTGTCGTAAGCAAACCTGACGCTGTTGCCGTTGGCGTCGGTTTCTTTTATTTTGTTTCCGTTAAAGTCGTATTCAAACTTTGATAACGAGTTCCATGCATTATTTGCATAGACGTACGCTTCCAGCAAATTTCCCGCAATGTCGTATATGTATAGGAATTTAGTGCCGGAAGGATCGGTATATTCTATATTTCTGTTGGAATAAGCAAAGTCCCCGTATGCATATTGTTTATATGACCTGTCGGGAAGTATCTGCTTCGTTACCCTGTCGAGCAGGTCAACCTCATATCCGGTCCTGTTGCCATTTCCGTCTTCTTCGGCTAAAACGACGCCGGTATTAAAGTCGTAGGCATACCTTTTCGAAATCTCAGTACCGTTTACTATTGTATATTCCCTGGTAAGACTGGCGCCCTTCTGGTCTGTCCCGTTCATATCGACGCCGTACTCGTAAAATGTGGTATAAGTTCTTTCCGGCGATTTAAGTTCTTTTTTTATAACATTGCCATAGCTGTCATAACTGTAGTCGGTAATGATCCACTTCGCGGGGTCGTCTCCCTGGATTTCCGTCTGCCTTGTGACATTGCCCTTGTCGTCTATGTCATACTTTATCTGGCACGTGGTGTTGCTGTTTATTTTCCATGTTTTCAGCTGCGGCACATGGAATTTATCATATGCATATGAATAGATTACCGTATGCTCAATATCCGTGGGGTATCCGTTCTCATCCCTGTTTGCGACAGGTCCGGTATAGTTTGTAAGATTGCCGAATTCATCATACCTGTAATTCTCTATCCTTTTTACGGTTTCACCTGTCTCCTGCCCGTTAACAATGTTATATATAATTGTTTCCTTCTTCTTTGGAAACTTCTTTTCGTCATGTTCGTTCACAATTACTTCTTTATGATCAGGCCCCCTATCTTCAATGCTTACAAGCTCATGTATGCCGTTGTAAGCATATGTAACAGCGGAACCGGCCATATCTGTCTTTTTGGTGTAATACCTGTAAGTGTTTTTCAGGTAGTCGGTATTATTCGGTTTATACCCGCTGTAATTATAACCGTCCGCTTCGTTTGTATAAGTATAGTTGATCCTGTCCTTTACGTCGCATACAAACCTGTTTAGAAAGGCTTTCGAGGCATCATAATCATTCTTTTCCAGTTCGCTTTTCTCGAATATCTTTCTGTACTGAAGGCTTCCGTTATCAGCAAGACCTCGTATATAAGTATTATAAGTGTATCTTTTTATTTGATTTGTCTTGCAAAAATCAATTTGCACAAGGTTTTCATAACGGTTATAAACAGAATAGGAAGAACCATTAGCATAGGTAAAGCCGAGGTCGGTCTGCTCATACCAATAATGGTATTTCGGCTTTCCGTCAACGTCAAATACACGCTGCAGCCTTGTTCTGATGACATTTTTGTTTTTCCCCAACAATACTGCCGACTTGTCATATACAATGGATTTTCCGCCAGGGAGCCTGACTATTACCTGGAATTTGCCGTTAAGTTCCCCGGAATCCACATTGTTTGGGTTTTGCGATTCCTTCCAGCTTTCATTCTTGCCGTAATGCGTATCTGTTATCGGCCCCGCTTTATAGTTATAGTCTTCGTTATATTCAATAGTTACGACCCTTCCAACCGAGTCCGTTATTTTCGATATTAGTCTCTTTGTTCTCGTGACTCCGTCAATAGTATAGGTTTGCGTTGTGTACTCAAAATTTATTGTATTGCCATAGCGGTCAACGATTCCAATGACTCTTCCGTCATCGGTAAAATAAGTACGATTGCCGTTATTTCCTACCATTACGTATTTTGATATTTCATTTCCCTGTCCGTTTCTGTAGCTGTTGTCTTCCTTGACTACCACATCCTTTACCGTTTGATTTTCAGGCAGGTATGTATTAACTCCGTCCACAAGGGTAGGCCCCGTAAGCCTGTAAGTATCGCCTGCCTCCGTATGTAGGAATTTATGGCTTGACCCGTCGTCGTTCTTTCTAATTTCTATTGCGGGAAACGAGAACCTCATCCCGATGCCGAGATTATACCTGTCTTCAAAGAAAGACGATGTGTTTGCGTTGGCTTGCGTATAATCGACCCATGCTCCATTGACATATTTGACCTTCATTTCGTTGACATTGGAGATTCCGCTCTTATATAGCCTTTTTATCTCCAGGTCCAATCCATTTCTTCCCGGAAGCACATAGTCCGTCTGGGCTAATGAAAGCTCGCCGCTCTGCGCGCTGATTGATTCTTCCAGGGCATTGTTTCTTAGGTAAACAGGCGACAGCATGGTATTATATTGTTCCTTGGGTCCCACAAGATTGTTCAGATACTCTTCAAGCGTTTCTCCGAAGACAACCTGCGGACATGATATTATGCCCAGAAACGATATGATAAACAACAACCTTTTAATCAATTTACCCACCGCGCAAAATCCCCCTTAATCAATAATCAGTGAAAAAGATATTTCAAAAGCAGCTTTTCTCAGTAGTATTTTTTTTCAAGTGCTTCCGCAAAGAATTGTTCCGTCGTGAATCCGCCCTTTGCCTTGTCTATGGCCGTCTGCTCTTTCAACCCAAGCTTGCTTGCGACGACCAGTACTTCGGTGACCTGTTCTTCCGTAAGCCCCCCTCCTGCCGAATACTTCTTCAGTTGTTCCTGTGTAATCGAAACCCTGGGTATCGTTTCCTGCCCGTTTACTATGCCGTAGCTTTCGCTGACGTCACGCCATGATTTTCCTGAGGCTTTTTCCCCTATTACTTCACTGAAGTCCGTACCTGCGTTTTGGGAAATTCTGTCGGCGATCATAATATCATCGCTTGTAATGCCTTCCTGGCTCATGAGGGTTTCGAGATAAGCAAAATCAAAACTTCTCGGTTCAAATGCCTTGTTTTCCCTGTTATATTTTTTGAAAATATTAACCCAGCTTTCCCCCGACTCCTTTTGCTCTACAAGCGGTTTCAACTGTGAAACCTTTCCATAGCATTCGTTAAGGAAATTGTATGCTATCATGATATCCGTTATTTTCTTCCCGTCCCTCACCATGTCTTCAATGATATTCTTATAGTTGTCGTGAACATTCAGCAGTACTATCATCTCCTTGTAGTTTCTTAAATTTCTCTCATATTGGTTTTCATCCTGGGCTTTTATCAGGTTTTGAATCTCCTCGGATACTTCTACGCTGCCGATGTCCACATCCCCTTCGCTAAACACGCCTGTATAGGCCATTATTGCGGTTTGGAGCAGAACTCCGCCTATCAGTATGAACGCTGCCATTTTCAATATTTTTATTCTTCTCATCGCCCGATTCCTCCATTTTCAGTTTTCATAGGGTCCAGAAGGTCAATTTCCTTTTTTATCCTGTCAGCAGGGTTTTCAGGCATAACACTGCCCAAACCCGGTTTTGGCATGTCCGGCAAAACATCGTTACCGGCGGAATTTTCGCTCTCAGGTGTTTTCTGGGTTTCCGCCTTTGAAAAATCGGTCAGGCCGGTATTATCCGTCTCTTTTTTTTGGCTGAGAAGTTCAAGCATTTTTTCTTCTATTTTTGCGGCAGTAATAATGCCTTGCATGCCAAGCTCCGCTGCTTTTTCTTCCCGCCTTCTCAAGTATTCTTCTTTGTCAGCAATATATAAAGCCAGGTTTATTCCCGCCTGCAATGAGAAAAGATACTCGTCCAGCGCCTTCTCCATGCTTCCGAATTCATGCCGGAGCCTGAGAACGAGATAAAGACACTCTTTGGCATCTATTCGTGCGGCAATATCGCGGTATTTCTGCAAGTCGTCATCTTTATCGCCGCCGGAGATCAGAGGTTCCGGTACGGCATGTGCCGCATGATCACCGGCAGTTATCTCCCGGAGTTGGAATATGAGCCGTTCGATCAGCAATATGGCTTGCTGCAGTTCATTATCGGTAAAGCCTTCTTCTTTCAGCTTCCTGAGGTCGGCTTCTTCCATGCCGGAAAGAGACAGGCGGTTCTCTCTCTGAAAAGCATCGCTTCCTTTTTGATATTTTCCTGTCTTCAGTTCTTGCAGCACATCATTCCATGACATACCGGCATTCCTGACCGCAAGAATCTCATCGACGGAAACTCCTGTCATGCTTGATATATCGCCTGCAATACGTTTATCATCCGTGTTTTCAATTTTTGCCGGCGATTTTGCTTTTATAGGTATTTGACTAAAACCATCAAAAGCAAAGCCTAAAATTGAAACCGAAATTATTATTGTCAGGATAACGGCGGTTACTTTCGCATTCTTTTTCATGACTTCCCCCTCATCACTCTTCGGTGAAACTTATCTCCGCAGTGCAGGTCTTTCTGGCTCTGAATACGATGTTCGTTATTTCTCCCGACCAGCTTGTCCCGGGTACAATGCTTCCGTTTACCTTGAATTCAATTCTTCCGGGCGTATATTTAGCGTAAATATTTGTTCCGGGAACTTGCCCTTCATTGGTCAAATCTATTTGAGCAGTGCCTCCGAACAGGTCGACAACCTCAATTTGGCCGCTGTCATAAGTCACAACAAATGTGATATCGCTGAAATCCTGTATGTTCCTTGCGAGCAAGCTAAAGTCAAACACTTCGCCCTCGGTGCAGTCTATTATGTAAACTGTGCTTCCCGTGCTCTTATCATAAACTTCGCTCCATGGACTGACATCGACAAGCGTCCTGGCCCTTACCCTGTATTGGTGCGTAGTTCCGGGGAGCAGTTGATCATGCAGGTATGTGATATCCGTTATCCCCGTTATTATCACGCCGTCCGCCTCAACATCATAACTGACGGCATCCTCAACAGGCTCCCACCAAATCTGTATTGACGTGCTTGTAGCATGAGACCTGGTTATGGCCGGAGCCCCCGGAGGCATCGGCAATGTTGACAAGCTTAATACATTGCTCCACTCGCCAGCCGTTTCACCGACCCTGGCTCGAATCTTATATTCATGGTATGTTCCGGGTTCCAGGTGCGTATGATTAAAAACGGTATTGTAAGCATTATCAAAAATTACTCCATCCGCTTCCACATCATATTGGCAATCATCAGAAAGAGAATTCCAGGAAAGCGTTATTGAATCATAGGTGATTACGGCCGCCAGGTTGGTTACAAGCATATCCTGACCTGTATGGGTTGAAGAAGCGGTAATTGTTACAGGGTTTGTCCAGTCGCTTACACCGCTGATATTTTTCGACCTTATCCTGTATGTATGCCTGGAACCTGGTGTAACGTTTTCATGCTTGTAATTCGTGCTGAACACTTCGTCGACAATGTTTCCGTCTACCTCGATTTCATAAGTATATGCAAAAGAAGCCATATACCAGAATAGACTTATGGAATTTGCATCGGAAGTCGCCATGACGTTCCCGGGAACGGAAGGCTCATACGGATGGGTGGTCAGGTATATGTAACCGCTCCATTCTCCCGTTCCGCCCGCATTTATTCCCCTTAACCTGTATTTGTGAGTGGTAAGCGGAACAAGTCCTTCGTGCAGGTATTCGGTATTTTCCCCCGCGTCAAAAATGGTTCCATCCACTTCAATCTCATACCTGTCGGTTTTTGCAACCGGCTCCCATATCAGCTTTATTGTTGTCTTGGTGATTTCCGCGTCTGCCGACTGTGGCGGTCCGGGCGGATTCGGCAGGGTGGTCGCTTCGATATAGGAACTCCATTCCCCCGCTCCGCCCTGGTTTTTTGCTCTTATCCTGTATTTATGGGTGGAGTCGGGCTCAAGGCCGTAATGCGTGTAGGAACAATTTGATCCGGCATCCTGTATCACCCCGTCGACCTCTACTTCATAGCTTTCCGCTCTTGCAACGGGATCCCAGGATAATGTTATTTCCGTCTTTTGGACAGTAAAACTGATATTTTCGGGAACTCCCGGCCTGTTCATCAAAGTGGCGCAGCTGAATTCACCGCTCCAATTTCCCGTACCCCCGGCATTTCTGACTCTCACCCTATACGTATGGGTTGTTTCCGGGGACAAGCCAGTGTGCAGATAAGATACCGACGTGCCGTTATCGTGGATAAATCCGTCAGCTTCGATATCATAACCGGTCGCACCGTTAACGGCATCCCACGAAATTTTTATCTGGGTTTGCTGTACATCCTCAAACCTCAGCACATTCGGCGGAGGCGCAAGGGTACGCCCTGACGCCGGTTCGCTTTGCGCCGTTTCAGTACCGTCAAAGCAACGGGCTTTGGCAGCAAAAGTATAAAGAGTGTTTTCATCAAGATCGCAAATTTCAATTGTTTTGCCGGAAAGCTTTATCCATTCCGGCGATTGTGAAAGCGTCCCGTGCTTTGTAACGTATTTTGCTCCGCAGCTTATAAGATACTCGGTATCAGAGGGGTTGGCATCGGTCATCGTTATAACCAGGCTATTTTCACGGGCGCCGCCGACAGACATTGACGGCCTGCAGGCTTTAGTGTAAATATCCTGCGCAACCTCGGTCATATTACCTGCTTTATCCCTTGCAACGAACCTGGCTGTATACTGCGTATTTGGAACAAGGTTTGAAAAAGTGTGGTTTGAACTGGCGGTCCACTGGCTCTCGGCGCTCCCGGCTCTAAAGCGGTAAGGTTCGGCATGCATGGATATATTGTCCGTCGCCGTCCCGGAAATGCTGATGCTTGTATCTGTCGAAGCAAAAGAAACTGAAGCGGCTACTGGTGGAGTTTTGTCAACTTTGAAGCTAATCTCCTTTTCCACTGTAGCTTCTCCGTCATAAACGGTAAATCTCATTTTATGGTCGCCTTCTGCCAGTTGCCCGATATCTTGCGCAGCGAAGCTGATATTTTGAGGCGTCGCCGTATTGGATATGGTCCTGGTATCTCTCGGCGAAGATTCGGAATCAAGAAACAGCTTGCAGGCCAGTGTATCCCCGTCCGAATCCGAAACGGACACGGTAGGTATGTATGACGAAACCTCCCCGCTGAAGACCTGGTTCTCGGCCGGATTAATAATATTTATTGACGGCGGTATATTTGATACGTATTTAATAGTAACATTGTATTCATAGTAGTAAGTCGTAGAACCATAGATGGTTCCGCGGTAATGGCCATACCAATCATCATGCCATATAAATTCGGTTTTTGTAAGGTACCCGCCGAAATATCCGGTAGCCACTTGCGTACCGCTGTCGCCGACCTTGTAACTGCTGAAATCAGAAGGGCTATACGTTGTGTCTAATCTAGGTATGCTGCCTTTATATCCGTCCTCATTAATTTCCTGGTAGCTTCCGTGGTCCGGTTTTGCCCATGGACCGAAAACAACGCCGCTTTGTGTTTTAGTCCATGACCGCGAATTTGTAACAGTCTTGGTAAAGTATTTTGTTGATTCCTTAATTTCATAATAGCCGTTATTGGTAGCATTATACAAACTCAATGTCCCCGAATATCCGCCGCTGGAATAGTAGACGCTGGACGGAGGCGTCGCGGTCCCCGTATAGTATGTATAATTGCTGATATATTCGCTTGGCGTATATGAATCCGTTGATTTTCCTTTTGATACATTTATCGTTACCTGGTTACCATTTACACTGTAAGTGACATTCCCCGTATCGACCGTTACGGACGTTATTCTTACAAGGTTTGGAATCGTAACGGTTTTACTTCTGCTCCTGCTTGAACTTTCCGGAAAGTTAACGTACATTGTTGCATTTAATGCATAAACGCCGCTATCGAACAAATCAAGTCCGGTTAACGCGCCGGGTACATCCGACACAATGAATAAAATGATCAAAAAGTAGACCGTTATATTTCTAAAAAGTACTCTCATGCTTTTCAAGACTCATCCCTCCTTATTTAATGGCGTATGTAACGCTGGAATTCCCGGCTGTCTTCGAAAGGAACTTGATTATGTTTATTTCCGTTTTTGCAGACCCTGCTATCTTATAGATAATTTTTCCGGGAGAAAACTCTTCCACGGAAATGCCGGTTCCCTCTATCCGGCCTGTTTCCAGTTCCGGTTCTGCCGTAATGGCACAAAGGTCAAACACTTCCAGTTCTTCCGGGGTGTATTCCACAATTACGATACGGTCCGCGCCATCCGTCGCAGGCGGAACAACAATAACAAAATTGAATATATTATCATTTTTTATTTGAATGGCGACTTCAGATACGGTGCTTTGTACAATCGGCCTGCTCCATTCGCTTACCGAGGCATTGCTCTTTGATCTGATGCGATACGTGTGCTGTGTGTTTGGCTTTAGGTTTTTATGCGTATAATAATTGGCCGTAATGTCCTTGATTATTATCCCGTCAGCTTCAAGGTCGTAGCTTATGGCGTCATCGACATATTCCCAGCTCAAGGTTATCCCGGATGTTGTCGCATCCGCCTTAATGCCTTTAGGTACGCCAATTGTAGTCGTCACGGCGGCTAAAGCGCTCCACTCGCTTACCAATCCGGATTCGCTTCTGGCCCTGACCCTGTATTGATGTGTTGTATTCGGTTCCAATTGGTCGTGTATGAAAAACAAGTTGACATTGCCCTCGATGACGCCGTTATCCGCTTCAATATCATACGATACGGCTCCTGCGACTTTGTCCCAGCTGATTATTATCCTGTTGCTCTCGGTTGTAAATTTCAAATTTGCGGGAGTTCCGATCAATGTTTTGCAAGTATATGTTTCGCTCCATTTTCCGGCCGTCTCCCCGTTTCTTGCCCTGATCCTGTAAAAATGCACCGTATTCGGCTCAAGCCCGGTCTGGAGATACTCGTTTTGAATTCCGGCATATACTATATTGCCGTCGAACATCAACTCATATCCCGTAGCGCCCGGGACAGGATCCCAGCTGATATTTACCCGGTCGCTCTGCTCAACGGAAGAAACGCCTGATGGTGTGCCTACCAGGGTGACTCCCGTTATATATCCGCTCCAGGCTCCCGGCTTGTTATTTTTTATTGCCCTTACCCTGATTTTATGCTCGGAAAGCGGGGCAAGCCCCGAGCGGGTATAATTCCCGCTTAAGCCGTTGTCTATTACTTCGCCGTCAAATTCCACTTCATATCCCGAAGCCCCCTGGAGCAAATCCCATTCTATTTTTATTGACGTGCTGTCAACATCAATCGAAATGTTATCCGGCGGATTACATAGTGTATAACAATAAATATAGCTGCTCCAGGCGCCCGGAAAATCTCCGTTCCGTGCCCTGACCCTGTAAACGTGCCCGGTATCCGCATCAAGTCCGCTGTGGGCAAATGATGTTTGCGCCCCGTTATCCAACAGCTTTCCATCGACCTCAATGTCATAACCTGTCGCATCCTCCACCGCGCTCCACGCAATTTCTATTTTATCCGTTGAGCTTTCGCAGGTTAAAAAGTCCGGCGCGGCCATAAGTGTCGCAGCATGAATTTCATCGCTCCATTCGCCGGCGCTTTCGTCATTCTTTGACCTTATCCTGTAAATGTGCACTGAATTTGATTGCAAATCAGTATGGTCATAAGACGACTCGCCTATGTCAAAAATAATCTCGCCGTCAACTTCTATGTCATATGCAATTGCTCCCGAGATATCGTCCCAATCCAACCTGATGTTATTACTGCTTGAATATGACCTGATACCATTCGGGACCGCCGGTAACGTCGTTTTTGCGACAATATCGCTCCATTCGCCTGCTCCGCTGGAGTTAACCGCCCTTACCCTGTACGTATACTGGGTATTCGGGCTTAACCCGTAATGTATATAAGCGGCATTTTCCCCGGCGCTTACAGGAGTGTTGAATATTTCTACCTCATAACCGGTTGCGCCCTTGGCAACGTCCCATTTTAGAGAAATTGAACCTGATGCCGCTGCCGCCTGGATGTTTTGAGGTGCATCGGGCAATGTCCAGACTGCGGTTTCTTCGTTCCATCTGCCTTTACCGCTGGAATTTACCGCCCTTATATTGATTTTGTATTCTGTCCCCGGCAAAAGATCAGTAAATGTATACGGGCTGCTTACGTTTTCTGTCACAACGCCGTTTATCGATATGTCGTACCCGTCGGAGCCCGTTACTTGTTCCCACACCAGGGTGATATCATATTTCGTGGCGCTTGATTCAACACCGGCGACCAAACCGGGTAATGTAATTTTTGTATATTCATCACTCCATTTCCCCTCGCCGCTGGAGTTCTTTGCCCTGACCCTGTATCTATGCACAGTTCCCGGGAGCAAGCCTGCATGCACGTACGGATTACCGACATCCCGGATAATTTCTCCATCTGCCTCTATATCGAATGAGAAAGCCCCTGTTACATTGTCCCACATAACAGTTATAGAAGTTTCTTCCGCCGACTGTATTATATTCACAGGTACATCCGGCAGCGTCCATACTATTGTTTCTTCGCTCCACTCGCCGACGCCGCTGGAATTAGCAGCCCTGAACCTGAACTTGTGCTCGGTGCCCGGTAAAAGGTCCTGGCAGACGTAGGGGAATTCCACATTTTCATGCAAAACTCCATCCACCTCTATGTCGTATATATCAGCACCTTCTACAGGCTCGCATTCGATAAATATGGTATTTTCGTCTGCTTGGGAAATGACATGCCGTACTGTTCCCGGTATGGTTCTGACCCCGATGGGTGCGCTCCATTCACCGGCGCCGCTTGAATTTTTCGCCCTGACCCTGTATTCATAATATTTGCCCGGTAAAAGCCCGGTATTGTTGTAAGGTTGCTCCACATCCGGTATGATAGCGCCATTAACTTCCAAATCATAACCATGTGCGCCGTCTACCGGTTCCCATTCCACCATAATTTCGGTTAATTGCGGATGCAAAACCAAACCGTTTACCACATCCGGGATAGTCCATACCGTTACGCTTTCGCTCCAGGTTCCCACGCCGCTGGCATTCTTGGCTCTGACCCTGTACACATGCCTGGTTCCCGGAGAAAGCTGCATATGGCTGTAAGGACTTGTCTGGTCCTCAATAATTTGCCCGTCGACTTCAATGTCATAACCGGTCGCTCCGGTTGCATCATCCCATGAAAGACTGATATCCGCCGTTGTTGCATTACCGGATATATTCCGGACAATGCCGGGTATTGTCCAATAAGAGACTGTATCGCTCCATTGTCCTGCCCCGCTTTCATTAACCGCCCGTATTTTTAAGGAATATTCCGTACCCGGCAGGAGTCCGTCTTTTGTAAATGATGGGAATCCACACTCATAAATTTGTCCGTCAAATAAGACCTCATAACTTGAAGCGCCTTGCGTATCATCCCACGTTACAGAAATAACATCCTGCGTTGCAAATGGCTGTATGCCGGTAACTACCGGCGGCAGGGTATAAATAGTGAAATATTCGGACCATCTTCCGACACCGCTTGAATTTTTGGCCCTTATGCGGTATGTGTGCTGCGTGCCGGGTTCAAGTTCCGTATGTATATACCGGCAACCGATATTCTCAATTAGTTGTCCGTCGGCTTCAATGTCGTATATATCGGCCCCGGCGGAATCATTCCAATAAATGAGTAATTTGATTTTCACCTGAAATGCTGTTGATCTCATGAGGCGGCGCGGAAAAAGTAAGCGCAGATACGGCGTCGCTCCACTCTCCGTGCAATGTGCCGCTTATGCCCCTGACCCTGTAACTGTAAACGGTTCCCCAATTCAGATCTGTATGCTCAAAGCTTGTACCTGACACTGTTCCAATGATTTGATTGTCGTTTTCAATCTCATAGGCGCTGGCTCCTTCCAATCCCATCCATGTAAGCTTTATGGCATTCTCATATGCCTCGGCCTTTAACCCGGCCGGCTTACCGAAAATCATGCTGTTTCCCCAAAACAGTTCTCCGTTTATCAGCACGGCAACTTTATCCCATGTGGCGTATTTCTGGCTGCCGGTAAATGAATAATCATTAAACTGCCGGTAATCCGACCAATCTTTTTTGGCTATTCTTGTATGTATCTCTACGCTTTTACCCGGCTGCAGCAAACCTGCTCCGCCGGTGAATCCCGTCTCGCAGAAACAATCCGCCGTATCGGACTGAAAGCCGTTTTCTGCAAACCTGCCGGTTACGTTCCGGGCGTCGGCGCTGGACCAATCGCACCAGAAATTTTGCGGCTTTTTTCCTTCATTCGTATAATAGTATCTTATTTTCACATCACTTAAGTTAATTGCGGTATTTCCGGTATTCGTCAATATGTACCTTGGGAAAAGAGTGTTTGTCCTGTCATTTTCGTTCGCAACGCTAACTTCCAGGCGGATTGATGTCACAGGCACAATAACCGGCGCAGTTTCGGAAGGTTCTATCCCCCATATCAGGCTGTCTTTATAATATACAGCAGCTTCGTTCCAATCGGAGTATTTTTTTCCATTGCTATTAAATGAGAAATCATCTGATTGTATATAATTGCTCCAATCAATTTTTGCAAACCTGTTCTGCAACTCAATATTTTCGCCCGGATAGAGAACTCCGGCGTTACTGCTGAATCCTATATTTAAATAATAATCCGCTCCAACCATGGAGACTGGCATTTTAACGAATGAACCTGTTACATTGGATGCCCCGATATTTGACCAATCGCACCAGAAAGACTGGCCCGTTTCTCCGTCTATTGTATAAAAATACCTGATTTTAAGATCTTCCAATTCTATAGGCGTTTCACCTGTATTATAAAGCTTAAACCACGGTGAAACCGTATTTGTTTCTTCACTTAGGTTGTTATTATACATTTCCAGCCTGACGGCCGCCTGTACTGCCGCTGGTATATTTTCCAGGGCAGTTGCCTCTTTGGTTTCAGTTTCCTGCGGCGGCTCATCACCCGAACCATCCGTGGTTTCGGTTTCCTGCGGCGACTCATCATCCGAATTATCTGTCTTTTCGGTTTCCTGCGGCGATTCATCACCCGAACCATCCGTGGTTTCAGTTTCCTGCGGCGACTCATCATCCGAATCAGTCTGTTCCTCAATTGAAGGTTCATCTTGCACATCATCGTATAAAGGCACATCCGGCTCATTTTGAGAAAAATAAAATGCACTTGATGATTTCAAAACGGCAAAACAGATGGTAAATATCACAAGCATCAATGTAACCGTTCTTAATATTCTCATCATGACAACCTCCCGAAAAACTGCTTTAGAATTACTAGCGTAGCAAATACCGCTATTGTCGATAGAATGATGAAATACCCGTCGATCTTGTCAAAACATGTGGATGAAATACTAAATTTACATTTAATAAGAGTAAAAATATACGTAAATATGGTAACATTTTTTAGTTTTTGTTGTCAATCTCATTTTTGTTATTAATTTACGATATTATTCGACAAAAATATTTATATACCGACAAGAGTCTTCCATGTGATATGAATAAGGAGAAGTGACGGTATATGGTAATTAACATTTACCATTTTTCCGTGAGATAATCCCAGTAGCGCCTCGGTAGAAGCCTTCTTTGCAGTTGAGGATTTTTCCTGTCCGGAATCTCCAATGTCTCGAAGAGTTTCTTCCAAAGCGCAGCATACTGCTTTTCATCTTGAGTAGCCTTTGGTATATCACCGGTGCAAAACTCGGATATTATCCATTTTTCAGTATTGTACAGCGCCGCTATTTCTCTTTTGACATCGTGGATTATCCAGTTCTGACCGGGCAAACGTTCGGCGAAATGGGGCGCAAGCAACTCGACAATATTATTGTCGGGGGCAATGGGAGAATAAAATATGCCGCCCTCCACCTGCCTGAAGCGCACAAAGCCCATCATCCTGTGCAATTCTAACTCCAGCTTTCTACATATATCCATTACCTTGAAAACAGTGTTGTCCGCCAGGTGCATGTCCACTTTGCCGCCCATAGCAAAGCCCAGCTTCAGGTATTTATAAATAAGCGTCGCCGCATCCGGGTGTTCCGAAAGGAAAACATGATAAATATTCTCCAATGATTCCCCGGAGATTTTATCCGGGACTGCCTTGCATACTCTTTCAGATTTAGCGGGATCAGTCCTGATGAAAACATATGAAACCAGGAAGTCCTGCTGGAGATTATTTTCAGGCAGGATGGCGCATGGAGCCTCCTTTCGGCTGAACGCCTCGAATACGGCGGTAAGAATACCTTCGAAACTTCCATCATAAATGTATACTGTCATAATTCCCCCGTAATGCTTGCATGAATAATCTCCGTGGGCAAAAGAGCCGCCGGTAAAGGCTTTGTTCCTGAGGTATTGCTGCTCTCTGTCGCAGCCGGCATTAGCAGGCGGTCTCTCTCATTATATGGAGTGCCGGCAAGTGCAGATAGCCCGGCCGTACCCCAATGCGCCGCCTGTTGCAGAAAAAGCGGCGGCTTCGGGGGTAAAAAGCTGAGCTGCGTATAGCCCGTATCCGGCGCCGGCAACCGCTTTTTCCCTGCCAGCAGGTTTGCCTTGATAAAGCCGTCGGTAGCATCAAGCTTGTCAATATACCTGCCCTTGCATGTAATGAAAAACCTGGCTCGCTTAAGTACAACACCAAGCTTTTTTATATCTGAAAAATCAAGGCTTTGAAACCGCCTTGCCCTAATTATCCTTTGAGCCGACCTTATACCGATGCCAGGGACACGAAGCAGTTCCCAGTATTCCGCCTTGTTTACCTCCACGGGAAAACGGTGCAGGTTTCGAAGCGCCCAGTCGCATTTCGGGTCCAGCGATATGTCAAAGTCCTTGTGGGATTCGTCAAGCAGTTCATCCGCCTTGAAACCGTAGAACCTGAGCAGCCAGTCCGCCTGGTAAATCCTGTGTTCCCGCATCAAAGGAGGCTTGGCCGTCCTCGGAAGAGCCGGATGATTTGATACCGGAACATATGCCGAATAGAATACCCGCCTCATGCCAAAACGCTTATAAAGCCCTTCCGCAAGCTTCAATATGGTCAGGTCATGGTCCGGGGTCGCGCCGATAATCAATTGGGTGCTCTGGCCGGCCGGCACAAACCGGGGCGCGCTTTTGAAGCGCGTCTTGTCTTCGTTTGATTCATTTATCCTCCTGCTGATGAAATCCATCGGCACAAGTATGTCTTCCTTTTTCTTCTGCGGCGCCAGCAGCTTCAACCCACCGCTTGTAGGCAATTCGATATTGACGCTTACCCTGTCTGCATACCTGCCTGCTTTCTCCACCAAGGCTTCATCGGCCCCGGGAATCACTTTTACGTGAATATAGCCATTGAAGCGGTACTCCTCCCTAAGCAGCCGGATCGCACGAATAATCAGCTCCATCGTATGATCTGGTGACTTGACTACTGCGGAGCTGAGAAAAAGGCCTTCGATATAATTTCTTTTATAGAAGTTTATCGTCAGGTTTGCGACCTCTTCAGGCGTTAAAGCGGTCCTGGCGATTTTGTCGTTGGACGACCTGTTTACGCAATAGGCGCAATCGTATATGCACTGGTTTGACAGCAGTATCTTAAGCAGCGAAACGCAGCGGCCGTCACCGGTAAACGTATGGCATATGCCGGACGCAAAACCGCTGCCTATGCCGCCGGGGGTGTTTTTGCGCGAGCTTCCGCTGGAAACGCATGATACGTCGTACTTCGCGCCATTTGCCAATATTTCAAGCTTATCCATCAACTCCATGGCATCACCGTCATTCGGATACTTCCGCATGCTCAATCAAGATTTAACTGCATTTATTCTATCACAAGCACGGGAAAATATCAAACATATGTTCGGTAATATGTGTGCGTGGGGCAAGTGAATCAGTGGATATGGCAGCTTGCAATTCAGAGACCAGAGACTGGAAGTCATGGATGAACTAGTGGATAGAGCGACTTGCTTATGGATATGGGTAAGGCACCGGACGTAAACTCCGAGCGATTCAAACGCATATGCATAAAAAAGAGCGGGTATGGCGCAAATATGACATCATGTGGAAAAATGGCCGCAGGGTGTTATGCTTTGACGATGGCCGAATGCGGTACCAGGAACCACAACCTGCACTACGGACGGTGCAGGCGCGCAGTGCCAGGGCGCGGATAGAATCGGCGGGTAGGGCGGCTTGGAATTTGAGATTTTGTGCAGGAATGGTTGCAGGGTGTTATGTCCTGGTGAAACTTGAACGCGGAACCCAAGAGGAATACCCGTAATACTTCGGCATGGACGCCGAAGTCGCTTGTTCTGAGCTACGGATGGCGAATAACAAGCGCCCGCGTTGAAGTGAGACAGGACATTACGACCTGTCCATGACGGAACCTGGTGTCAAATTGCAAGCCGCCCTATATGCTGGTCCGTTCTATCAACTTGAAAACTTGGAGGTGAGTTCTTCCTGCGATTTTCTTACATAGTTTTTTATCTGGCTGAAAACGGTCGGACCGTTGTGTTTTATTCTCAATCCATACTCATAATACCCATCGCACTCAATTTTTCTCACAACTTCAGCTGTCAAGTTTAGTATTTCTCTCGTGAGGTATATGTCCATATGAAGCCTTAAGCCTTTAAAATGGGATTCGGTGGAATAGACCATGAGGCCGAATTCACTTATATCTTTTACAAGGGCGAAATATTTCTTGTTCCCCGATTCTTCCAGCACCTTATAATCCGCATAAAGCGATACCGGAAAACGTGCGAATGACCTCATCTTTATTTTTTCTTCATCATACACGTCTTCAGTATAAGAAAGCATTCCTTCATTCTTTTTATAGCCCACTACCCTGCCGCCTTTTATCTCGGTCGTGTTGCCGTTTTCATAAGCCACGACCAAAGGGTCGCCCGGCAAAAACTCCGCTCCCATGCACTCCTTGGGAAGCTCTATTTCAATAAATTGGTCCCGGACGTTGGCAACAATACTGGTAAAAACGCTTATCATGGAATAATGCTTGACCGCAACGACATTACCTGCCATTAAATCCATGCTTCCACCTCCTCCGCATAATAAGCGCCGCAGGATGATGCCTGCATATCTTCTCTCTTTATAATTATTATCGGCAGTATTCCGGTTAACTTTACTGTCACAGGCCAGGGCGGCTATTAATATAATGGTACTGTAACAATTAATACCAAGGAAGAATAAACTGAAATAGAATAATAAGTTTATGTGAACTATCTGGTTGAAAGGAGGCCTGTAAAATGGCGGAAAGAGGAAGCTGTAACTTCTTTGGCGACAATTGCGCTATTTTATTCTTTATTATTCTGTTCCTGCTGCTGTTCTTCGATCGTAGGGATTTCTTCTGCTGAAGACACCTTTGAAAAACACCAGCCGGATTGCGTCCGTCGGACAAAGAAGCCACCCGTCCAGGGTGGTTTCATATTCGCCAAAACCTCCAAATCAGTAACACATGTATGCAGCCATGAATATGATATAGAAGGCAGCAAGCTATATCAAGCCCGTAAAAGGAGGTATTTCCAGTGTCGAAAAAATTTATTGGAGGGATATTTGACAATTGCGCCATACTATTTTTTATTATTTTGTTTCTTCTGCTGTTCGTGGACAGGGGATGTTTTGCAAGGGATGCTGACGTGATTGAATAGCAATTTTATATATTGAAAGGAGCTGTTTTGATGGCAGAGAACGAAAGAGGCGGTTTTTTTGGTCTTGGATGCGGGCCCTTCAACTGGATTTGGATAATAATCATCATACTGGTTATTATCCTGATTTTCCCCGGAATTTTCATAAGAGAAGATGAAGGATATTACAAGGAATAAACGGATGAAAAACTTTTGGCGGTTAAAATATGCTGCCGTCGCGTACTTAATATGAGGGGCAGTTCTGCCGTGCCGGGAAATCGGCGGTACGGAGGAATATGTCCCCTTATAGTTATCTTGATTCCCCCTCTCAATTGCGGTTTTCATGCTAAAAATTACGATTCTGTATCATTTATTGAATACTATCTGCTCTTCTGATACAATAAACAGCGTGTAATGAAGAAAAATCCAATATTGTTAAATGATTACCCGGTTCTCATGCCGGTATCCAGTTTTGTCGGATTTAGAAATACTTAAAGGAATGATATAATGAAGGCTTATTCAAATAGAGTTTTTATTTTTGCCTTTATAGCCTTTATATTCATTGCTGCGGCCGTATTTTTGCCGTTTCCGTCGTACGCGGCTTCTGTCACCGTCCCGGCAGATAGTTATGAAAAAACAATTGATTTGAAAATATTGGGGCTTGCAGCCAATTCTCCTGGAAATTTCGAGCTTGACCGCGTTCCCACAAAGCTTGAAGGAGCTATTATGCTAATTCGCCTGCTTGGTAAAGAAAAACAGGTAAAGCAGGGGAATTATTCACATCCTTTTACCGATGTGCCGGCATGGGCAAACAACTATGTAGGTTATATGTACATGAACAAGCTAATCAGGGGTGCCGGAGACTCCCGGTTTGGATCCAATGACCCGATTACAGCCCGTCAATTTATCACCCTTGTGCTCCGTTCCGCCGGTTATGAGGAAAACAAGGATTTCTCCATGGACACGGTTATGAATAAAGCAAAAGAAACGGGCTTGTTGTCCGATGCGGAAATATCCGCGCTGAACAGGTCGAACGTATTTTTGCGCAGGGACATGTTTTCCATTTCCCACAATGCATTATCGATTAAGATAAAGGGGACTTCGCTTACGCTATTGGACAAGCTGGTCAGTGATAATTCCATATTCAAACCGGCAGCCAAGGCGCTTAAGCTTTATACATCCGACCTTGCAGCGGAACTGGGGAATCCGGAGAAATATGGCAAGCCATTGACGAAAAACGGATACGTCGCCGAAAACAGCGAAGATATGTTTAAATTGCTGCGAAGAACACTGTACTTGTTTGAGGATACGGTAAGCATTGATACAAGCATCTATAACGGGAAAGCGACGGACGACTTTGAAAGTGTTTTCAACAGGGCGCTGAAAGCAGTAGCAGAAATAACAGGCGTCGATAGTTTCGTAAGTTCATGGAAATGGAATTTCCGGTCAGGCAGCCAAAGCTTAAAAGTAAGCTTAACATACCGGTATGCAAAAAATGAATACAACAGGAAAAAGAAAAATGCAGCCGACGCGCTCAATAAAGCCAGGCATATTGTTGCCGGTCATATTTCGGCGGATATGTCCGACTACGAGAAAGAAAAAATACTGCATGATTACATCGTAAACAATACGGAGTATGACTATGAAAACTACCTGAACCATACTTTGAGCGAGGAGGCCTTTGAAGAATACGGATGCCTTGTACTCGGAACCGCGGTATGTGAGGGCTATTCGGAAGCCATGAAACTGCTGTGCGACCTTTCCGGGATAGAATGCATGATAGTCACCGGGGAGGCTGATAATAACGGGCGTTGGGAAAGCCATTCCTGGAACATCGTTAAAATAGAAGGTTCGTATTACCACATTGATGTCACAAACGACGATCCTATAACAAATGATGGCACCAACATGCTCACGTATAATTATTTTAACCTGTCGGACGATGAAATGGCCCGTGAAAACAGGTGGGACAGGTCCGCCTACCCCGCATGTACGAGTTCGAAAAACAGCTACTATCACAGGAACGGCCTGGTCGCGGAAAACAGAAAAGAGTTTGACCGGGCGGTTGCCAAGGCTATAAGCGGCCAAAAACCTGTTATTGAACTGAAAGTAATTGATTATTCGAAAACGCGCTATTCCGACATTTCCAATACTGTTTTCAAGACAGGGACAGTACGTAAGTACAATATTATGATCCATGACAAGCTTGGAATCATACGGATCTTCAATATCAAATATTTCTGACGGGTCCGGTCTGCCCGGTTTCCAAGCCTGTTACAACTCGCAATGCGCGGTTATCCCGCAGCAAGGTTTTGCGTTTATTATTGCATTTGTTATGGCTCTTGACACCGCTTCGCTTGCCATGGCCCCGGCCAGGTTCAAATCGGCCCTGACCTCGCTGGTATTCATCGTAAATATGGTATCCCCGTCCAGCATCGTATGGACCGGATTGATTGATCTTGCAAAGCCGTTATGGGCCATTTCCGCCAGCTTGTTGGCCTCACTCTTTGTCAGTATGGCATTGGTGGCAACAACGCCTATGGTTGTATTTCTCATAGGGAACCCCAAAGGCTCGTTTTTCATTTTCATTATTGTGTATGTATTCATCATTTCTCTTTTTTCATAATCATAAACCCCGGCAATTTGGCGTCCCGTTTCATAGTCGAAAACATCCCCGAAACTATTTACCGCAACCATGGCAGACACTAAGAGATCCCCCGCCGCGACAGTCGCGCTTCCGATTCCGGATTTCATGGCATTCGCAGGCCCTAACACCTTGCCGACGGTGGCACCCATTCCGCAGCCGACATTCCCCTGCCTTCTTTCTTCCGATGAAGCATTTCGTGCCGCGTTATAGCCCATTTTATAATCCGGCCTTATTCCGGGATTTCCTATGTTCAGGTCAAAAATAACAGCGGAAACTACTATGGGCACTTTGACGATTCCGGCGTCAAAGCCAATTCCCTGCTCTTCAAGGAAACCCATCACCCCTGACGCGGCATCCAGTCCAAAAGCGCTGCCCCCGGCCAATACAACCGCATGAATCCTGTCTACCAATTTGCCGGGTTTTAGCAAGTCGGTCTCCCTGGTGCCCGGTGCGGAGCCACGCACATCCACCCCGCCCACTGCACCATTCTCGCATATAATCACCGTACATCCGGTCATGCCTTCATCAGACTGGCAGTGCCCGACCTTTATACCTTTTACATCTGTTATATACCCGGGGTACGTTTTAAGCGGCATTTGTTTTTATCCTCCCAAGCTTTTTACTCGTGAGCTGTCAACCCTTTTCGGAAGCCTTACTTTTGTGCCACCGGCACATTACGTTTTTTTAAGGCGCTCACCACAGCAGTCACTATGAGTATTGCAATAATGCTCTCCGGTATCCCGTTGGTTATTCCTATTCCCAGTATCGTTTTCCCGGCAAGTCCGGTATCCAGACCTAATGCTCTTACAAAGCTTTCGGCGTATATTAAATATATCAATCCCAAAACCAGGACCGTATTGGTCAGTGTGCCCGCAACTGCCGCCACTACGGTATCAAGGGGCTTATCCTCCATTTTCCTGTTTGTTATAAAAGCCATTCCCATGGTTAATGACTATCAAGACAATATTCACAGCTATCCACCAGGCAGCTTGCGATTCTTTTACAATACTGTAAATACCGTAGCACAGGTAACCGGTTATGGCCAGCCATACGGCGTTTAACAATACCATGGTCCTCTTGTTTCCAAGGCTGTTTAGAGCCTTAAACACGTAATAGGACGTAATTCCTATAAGTATTCTCGGTACTACTGAGATTAACGGGTTCAGAAAAGCAAAAGACACCGGCGTGGGATTAAATATCGCCTGAAATATGCTGGACAATCCGAATATAAGCCCTATGGCCGCGCCTACGACAGGCCCCTCCATTATGGCGCCTATTATAACCGGGAATGTGCATGATAGTCGCCCTGGTCGGCCCTACGGGTATGAAACCTATGGGGGTCATTCCAAGAATTATGGACAACGCTCCCAGTACACCTGCAATAGCCAGCTTTCTTACATTAAACCTCTTTCCTTCAAACATTTTATACCTCCGCTCTAGTTCCATGCATTTGGATACCAGTCGTAAAACATTTGAGTTTTCAACCTTAGACCGGTCCGGCTCCTTGAGGATGCCGGCATTGATAAGATTATATTAGAATTTCGTCTAAAAAACAAGAATCTCTTTATATACCAACCGGATGAATCGTCGAATTGGGCGGTTTTCAACCAGGCGGGTGCGGGTCAAGACATCGGATGAAGCTCCGAGCGACTCAAACGCATATGCCCTTGTTTAGTTCGGCCGCTTCTAATGACGTCCGTGTCATTTCCAGCTAAATCCGCAGTCCGTGATGGTGGTAGATTTGCCTGCCTCACCTTTGTCTGGCATATGCGGGATTCGCCAAGTCGCTTTCATAAGGCGCCTCGCCCCGCACCCGCCTGGTTGAAAACCGCCCCGTCCGATTATTCTCCCACATCTTTGCATGGCGTATTATACCATGAATTATTATGTTGACTTTTCTTGATAATATAAATGAATTAAAAGAGAGGCTGATTGCATTGGGTAAAAAAAACAAATTTAAAAGACATGAAAAACTTATTAAGTGTTTTATCCCAGCCCTGAGTTTTACCCTGGCCTTAACATTGCTTCCCGCCGGCGCGTCGGCAGCCGGTCAGCTTTCAAAAGCCGGCCAGTATATAGTCAAAAGCGGGGATTATCTCTATAAAATTGCTAAAAACTTTGGTGTTTCCGTGGAGGGAATAAAAAATGCGAACCGGCTGAAAACAGATATCATCATTCCGGGCCAGATCCTGCTCATTCCCCTGGAACATAGCCGGTATACCGTGAAAAAAGGCGATACCCTGTATAATATCGGGAAAAAATTTGGCGCCGCGGTAAACGAAATCAAAGCTGCCAATAACATCAAAACACATATCATATTTCCCGGGCAAGTTTTGAAAATCCCGTTCAGAAAAGCCAGGCCGCTGAAGGAAATAATGGATGAGATGGGCGTCTATTATGGCGGCTCAAGGATGAGTATCCTGGTGGACAAATACGACCATACGCTCTCATTATACCTTGACGGCGTCTGGCTTAAATCATATCATGTGGAGCTTGGAGACGGAGGCCTCGAAGACAAGGTTAGAGCCGGCGACCACAGGACACCCGAAGGCAATTTCTATATCTGCCAAAAAGCCATATTAGACCCTCCGCAGGAAGAATTCGGGACGCGCTGGCTAAGGCTCAGCTATCCAAACTACGAAGATGCCGAAAGGGGCCTGAAACAGGGATTAATTGACACCCGGACATACAATAACATTATCTACCTGCTTAACAGGCGCTGGATACCGACGCAGAACACGAAGCTCGGCGGAGGAGTCGGAATACACGGCGGAAACTCGCCCCGGAAGGGAAAAGACTGGACATGGGGCTGCGTCGGCATGAACAATGAAGACCTGGAAGAGTTTTATGACTACGTGGATGCCGCAACCAGAATAACGATTCAAAAATAGGCGGGGGTTTTCCGCCCCGCCATAAAACCGCTTAATTGTTCAGGCTGTTCAGAAGCCTGTACAGGAACACTGCCGCCTGGGCTCTCGTCGCCGTATATTTAGGCCCGATTGTATTTCCGGAAAGCCCTTCTATTATGCCTTCACCCGCAAGCGCAGCCATGCTCGATACGGCATCAGGTGAAATATTATCCCTGTCCCTGAACTTTTCAAGCACCGTATTGTCATGCATCTTAAAATTCTTACCGGAAGCCACTAGAGATTTATAAAGGATTACGGCGATTTCCTCTCTTGTTATTGGAACTTCCGGGTAAAACCTGTTCTTGCCGTCGCCTGATATTATGCCAAGATTCTCGGCAACCATAACATCCTTATAGTACCATTTGTTCGGTTTGACATCCGCCAGGCTGCCAACGGGCACCGTCTCAAAACCAAACGCCCTTACTACTATTACGGTAAACTCGGCCTTTGTAATCGTGTTATTGGGTTTAAAAAGCGTATCAGAAACTCCCTTTATAATGCCAAGGCCTGCCAGGTTTTCAATGGCATCTCTTGCCCAGGGAACACTCCCTAAATCATTGAAATACGCTTTTGTGCCGGTTTTTACTTCAACCGGCTCACTTTCGGACGAGCCTACGACATTATATGCTTCTATTATATATTCATATTTCATGCCGGGCTGCACATTATTGTCCAGGTAAATGGTCGTATCCTTTTTAAGTACCGCCAACGGCGTGAAATAGTATCCATTCGCCGGTTTGCGCAATATCTTGAAACCTTCTTCGCTGTCGGAATTATCCTTCCACGTAATTTTCACCTGCGCGGGCGAAAGGGATGATGCCACAACATCGGAAGGAGCCGCCGGCAGCGCGGTGGATACCAGTATTTCCTTGCTTACCGCATCTGCGTTCCCGCTGGTTGTGTATGCACGAACCCTGAAATAGTACCTGGTGTACGGGTTCAGATTTGTGATATCACACACAGTAGTGTTTTGAGAGACCCAGTCATATTCACTCCATTCCCCGTCCTCGCCGATCTTCCGTTCCACTATGAATCCGCTTTCGTTGTCTGACGTATCGGTCCATATCAACTGCACACGTGTTCTCGATATATAATTATAACGCAGGTTGGCAGGCGGATTGATGAGTCCGACGCCGACGGAAGCCGTGCCTGAAAAATCTGAATACAGGCTGCCGTCCGCAACATACGCGCGTACCATGTAACTGTACTGGACACCGGTATGCACCGACTTGTCCGTAAAAGTAACGACGTTCTTCCCGACCGTAGCATACAGAGTATATCCGCCCGTGTCCGTCCCTTCAACATACCTCCATATTTCAAATCCTGACTCGTCAGTCGAGTTGTCCGTCCAATTCAGCGTAACGGAAGAGTCGGCCTCCACCGAGGCGGTGAGACCGGACGGCGCCTCAAGATACAGGTTTTTAACCGTCAATTCGTTAGAATACAACGATTCGTTCGTGGCAGTCCTGGCTTTGACCCTGTAAGTGTATGAAGCGCCGGGAACCAGGCCGGTGCTGTCATACCATCCGACGGTAGACGGGCCAACCGTTGTCAAAGCGCTGAAACTGCCGTTTGGCATTTTTCTTTCGATCACAACATCAGCATTGCTGCTATTTCCGCTCCAGCGCAAATATATAGTGTTGCCGGAGGACGCTTCCCCATAGAGCCGCAAAGTATTTAGCAGGGTGTAGGCCCCGATCCCGATATCATTATCGGGATAAGGAATACCCAAAGAACCCGGCCCAAGAGATTTCCTGATGCGGTAGAAATACCTCGTGTTGGGTTTAAGCCCAGTGTCGCTGTACCTTACTGCGCCGAGAGCCGTAGTGTATATGGGTTTCCATTCCCCGTCAGTACCCGTTTTCCGCTCGATAACCGTGTTGTAATTCTCCGTGCCGCTATAGCTCCATACAAGGTCTATCCTTGTGGGCGAAACAGGTGTGACATCAAGTGAAGCCGGCGGTACCGCATCCCATGAATTAATGGTTGCCTCGTTGGAATAGTCGGAATTTCCCAATCCATTGTATGCGCGGATCCTGTATATATACGTATGTCCGGCCGTTACGTTTTCGTCGGTATAAGTTTCCACGTCCGGGCCGGTAGTATGAATCTCCGTAAACACACCCGTATCCGTCAATCTTTCTATTTTAAAGCCGAGCTCGTTGTCGGAATTATCGGTCCAGTCCAGCCTGACAGCCGATGATGAAGCCACGCGGGCAAAAAGAGAAGACGGTTTGCTGGGCAGAGAGGCGGTAATACTTGCCTCAGCCGCTTCAGAAGCAATGCCTTCGGTCTCATCAAAAGCACGCACCCTGTAGGTGTAAGTAGTGCCAACATTTACAGTTATCAAATCGGAACACGAATCTTCCGTGTATGAAAGCCTGGCTATCTCCGTGAATGTCCCGTCGGAAAGCATGCGCATCACCTGTATGCCCGCCGTATTTCCCGGACTGTTCTTCCAATTAAGCCTTATTTCCTCCGGACTGACAATAGTAAGTGTGAGGTCATAAGGAGCCGGCAACAGGCTTGCCGTATCGGAGATATTGCTGAAACCGGTATAACCGCTTCCGGGTTTGGCACTCAGCCTGTAACGGTACAGCCCGCTCTCCGCTGGTTTATCCGTGGCGCCCGTTCCTGAAAGATCTGAATTTATTATTTGCCAGCTGTCCCATGAGGTACCGTTCCATTTGGACCGTTCCAGTTGGAACCGGCTTATAAAGCTATAACTGCCCCATGATATCGAAGAGGTGCCCCCGCTCGAGGTTACCCGTATTGTCGGCTGCCTTACAGGAGTGACACTGATATGTGACATTTCAGATTCTATTTCCTGGCCCGTTGATTTTATCGAAATAAGAACGGGCAATAGATTTGTAATTTTAAATTTAAATGATGTTGTTTCACTGATCTCGAAAGTTTGTCCGTCATCAACCTGGACAACACTGCCGGTTGCAAGACTTGAACACTTCCATTCAAGAGATATTTCCCGCGAATTTATGTCATATACCGCCCACAGGTCATAAGGCTTAATCATTGGCGTAGTAGAAGCAACGGCTGTTTTTTCCGCGAGCAAATCCATGAGGCTTCCATCGGCGTATGCCTCAATCCTATAAGTATATGTAGTTTCCGGCTGCAACCCGATGTCCGTATACGCCAGATTCAGCACCTGGTCAACATCAATTCGGTCGATTTCCAAAAAGTCTGTTCCAGGTCCGTCATCCCTAAGAATCAGGTAAATAGATGCGCCCGGAACCGAAGACCATGCCAGCTTTATTTTCGTGTCCGTGTCCGGCTCGGCCGCCCAGGCTGTAAATTCAATTGAATCTCCGCCTTGTGCTTCTATAACAACATTAGGAATTAACATCACAAGCAGTATTATCGCCACTATGATTTTTTTCAAACCGGATTTCATGATACCCCTCCGAAAGCATACTCCTTTATAATTATCGGCATATGAAACGTGAAGGTTAATGACGCATGGGCAATTTTACAGAATTCGCCGGGCTTGACAAAGGCGCCTTATAATTGTAAAATATAATTCCGTTGATACACACGCCCGTAGCTCAGCAGGATAGAGCGTCGGTTTCCTAAACCGCAGGTCGGGGGTTCGAGTCCCTTCGGGCGTACCACTAAAATCAAGCGTTCCGGACTTAGCAACCCGGAACGCTTTAATATTTTACATCGAATTTTCCATTCCCTCTTACCGCTGCAAATGCTTCATCAGCATTCTTAGCTGTTTTTCAACGAAACCGGGTATGTATTCATGCCCAAAGTAGCGATACACGGCAATTTCCTTGGGACATTCCATGTGATTGTATGCGGCAAATATCGTTGACGGCGGCGTAATCTCATCCACCAGGCCGCATGACAGTAAAACCGGGCACTTGATATTCGGTGCATGATTCATTATATCAAAGTAACTAAGGGTAATTTTTGCCTGCCTTTCCACTTCGGGATCAGAATACCTGCGGAAAAATTCGTTCAATTCACCGTAGGGCATTTTAAGGGCAACGTCAATAGCCCTGTCGAAATTGCACAGGTACGGATATTGCGCAACAGCTACAACGGGAATATTCGAAAGAGCTGCAGCTGCCAGCGTCAAAGCACCTCCCTGGCTGCCTCCCATAACACCGATCCTGTTTGCGTCCACATCGTCCATGCCCGCAAGTACTTCGACAGCGCGGACACTATCCATGTATACGGCCCGGTAATAATACTCATCCCTTGATAAAATGCCTTTTGACATCCAGCCTGCATTATGGCCGTGGGATGAGACCACATTGTCGACACTTTTGCCCTGCTGCCCGCGGACAAGCATGTGCAAAACGGCGTACCCATGCAGGGCCATATTGACCGTATCGTGAATACACCCGTCCATTGCCCAGTTATAGCCGTGATATAATACCAATCCGGGGTGTTTTCCCGGAGCGTCGGGTATTGCGAACCAGCCGTTAATATCAGCATTCATAAACCCGGAAAAAATGATTTCAAAAACCTTGACCCCTTTGGCGGGGTAATCATATGGCTTTAGCCGGAATTTTACCGGGGTTTTCTCCAGCTCTTTCAGTGTCAATCTCCAGAACTCTTCAAAATCTGGCTGTCTTGTAAGATTGGGCTTATACACTTTAAGCTCTTCAAGGCTTAAATCATACGGCTGAACCATCATCAAAGCACACCCCCAACAAAGAACTCTATTCATCAATTTAGCATGCTTTGTACAATTAATCAATATATTCTTACAGTATATTCCAGGCAGGAAACAAGTCCGGGAATATAGCCGAAATAATAAAAGGCCATAATAATAATGGCAAATTTAAATAGAAAGTCCGGCACACTATCAAGGCAATATAACGCTTATGCACGGGCAAATAAAAAATGGCGGCATGCGCCGATCAATCGGCTTTATATGCCCGGGTGCCAATTATTTTAACAGCAAATAGCAGGCGCTATAAATAGCGCCCGTAAATTTGCCCTCATATTTCCGTTATTTTAACTTCTACCATGTATTTTCGATCTTTCAGCATGGTACCGCCGATTCCGCTAAAAAGAAATTGAGCGTCTTCTCCTGCAACTATCTTTTTTATCGATATTGAAAACAATTCGTTTCCTTCAGTAAAGCTGATTTTCTGTACCGTGCCGGATATATCACTTACGGCGTCGCTGTCCAGCCGTCTTTTTCTCCTTCTCCTCCTGTGGCTGGCCTTTCCCGCTTGTTCCGCGGTTTGCTGCTCTTCATCCTTTTCTGTCTCGTCAGGTGCATTGTTCACATACCTTGAAATCATGTTATAAACAAGATTCGGACTTACGCCCAGTTTCTCCGCCAATTCCTTTTGTGTCGAATACATGTTTTTCAGTTCCTTCCATGCGATAACCTTTTGTTCTCTCGGAAGACTCTTAAGCTCCGCGTAAGTAATGTTTTCGTACATTTAACCACATCCTCCGCCTTTTTCGTTTATTCTTAAATTACATTATTTATATTTTATAGTATATTATTGCCAAAATCAAGAAAAATAATCCATTTTATTAAAGCATCACGATGAGTGAACAAAAAATATCACCGTTATGTTATATTTCTTATAACAGGAAATAAGCGTACTAAAGATAAAGATAAAGATAACCCGCCCTTATCTTTGCACTCTTTAATGGTTGTTTTTTATTGAACACAATTATTGATAACAACAGTGCTATAACTGAAAGAACACCGGTAACTACCGCAATCCGTTTCACTTTAATATATCCATATTTGCCAATGAGAACCTTGAAAGCCCATAGAACAGTAACCCATACCCAAATGATACAAAGCAGCCTTTTATTATTTCAGCATTGGTCAAATCCAGCAAAAATGCTTTGAAATAAAATGTTATTAAATAAGGATTCGCCTCTTTTAAAAACTGACCTATAATAGCGCTTACAAACACTAATGTCAACGCTGTTCCGATTGCAATTCCGCTATTAGAGATGTTTAACCCGATAAAATATACTACAAGTGTAAACGCCAAAAATGGTAACAATGTCAATCCATATCTTTTAAGCCCGGCAATAAACTCATTGTAGCTGAATACTTTACTTCCCCAGAGTATTGTTCCGGAAATATATGAAAATATGAAAGTTGACAAGAAAAGTATTACAATAAGTGAAAACTGTGACAACAACTTTGCATGGAACATCTGTGACCTTGTACATCCATGCAACAACGGCAGTTTAAATGTTCCATTCTGATATTCGTCGGTTATCATGGCAGTTACAAAGAGTATAATAAAAATCGGGAATAAAATCTCTGTGATTCCGTATAGATTTGTAACAGGAAACATTGGTCCTCCATATTTTTCAATCAGTCCGCTTTCCTCGAGATCTTTGTCATGTTTTATCATAATGCCCGTTAATAAAGTAACAGCAAACAGTATAAGTAAGATAATGTATATTTTTTTGCTTCTGAACGATTTATATAACTCATTGCCCACTAACACTCTCATGCCCCGATCTTCTCCTTTGCAGTCAGATTTAGGAACAGCTCAAAAGTGCTTTTTTACTTTCTGCCGCTGTATTGCAGCCATTAATAAATACCTCACCTTAATCCTTTTTTTACCAGGTTCAGTATCATTCTTATTGTTGTAGTCTTTCCTGCACCGTTAGGACCCAGCAACCCCAAAATATCACCCTCGTTTGCATCAAAGCACAACTTATCGACTACAGTATTTCCATTAAATGATTTAGTTAGATTTGACACTTTAATTACTGTTTTTGTGCGCACTTACTTCTCTCCTCTCACCTATATAAGCATTTCATAGTTACATCCGAGGGACAATTATATTACAATATATGGTAAAACTGTAATCTTGCAATGCAAATATATACCTTTTGGAACATAATTTCAAGTATTCTTATTTTCTCCACTCCTGTTTTTACGAATTTGGTACTGTTCGTTTAGGCGGTTTATCGCAAGGCTATTACATGTTATTATTAAATTGAAAAGCGAATTCTACCCTGATTTCGCAGACAGCGGAATTTTGCTTTGCAGTAAAAATGGGAAATATGGGAGTTAAGGCGAAAGGTGAATGTATCGGAAAATCGTAACAGCACCTTCCGGATAAAATCCTGAAAGGTGCTGTTTCCTGGTTGCGGGAGAGGGATTTGAACCCCCGTCCTTCGGGTTATGAGCCCGACGAGCTACCGGACTGCTCCACCCCGCGGTATATAAAATAGCAGGTTTGCGAAACTACTACTCCCTGCGCTTATACAGTATAACATCGTAATGTAAATAATGCAAGCGGTTTTTTCAGGTAATGAGCCGTTTCTTTGGTGCCGAAGACCGGGATCGAACCGGTACGGGTTTTAAGGCCCGCAGGATTTTAAGTCCTGTGCGTCTGCCAATTCCGCCACTTCGGCATGTAATTTCGACTACATTATAATAACACCATGGCATCCAAAATGCAAGCGCTTATAACCGGCCATTTTCTGATAAGCCGCCATATATGGGCGGACATGACCCAGATTGGTCTGATCTTCATCCTGCTTCGCTAAGGTTGGTCAATTTACCCCAGTTTCAAATTCCCCGTGTCTTCAGAATACCCGGACAACTTAAAAGTACTGCGTCGACTTCCTATAGCCTCCGCTGCCTCTTTTTGATTCGAAGCTTTTCTTGAGGTCATGCATTTTTTCTTCGCTGTCCTTCATGAATTTCGCCAGGCGCTCTTCAAAAGTCATGGCTTCACATGCGCTTTTGCCCCAATCTATCTCAATAGGCTGTCTATTTGCCTTGAGTGCAGGATCCTGGCTGATCGCCTTTTTAATTGAAAGGCTGATTTTTCCGTTATCCATGGAAAGAATCTTGACCTTGACTTCTTGATTTTCCTTCAGGTGATTTTTGATGTCCTTGACATACTCCTCGGCAATTTCTGAGATGTGAACCAGACCTGTTTTCCCACCCGGCAATTGGATGAAAGCTCCGAAACTGGTAATCCCGGCGACTTTGCCATCCACAATATGCTACCAACCTCAAAAAGCATACAAAAAGAAATCCTCCTTAAAATTTATAAAAACGGACAATGCCGCTTTTAGATGTGCTCCGGTCTGTAATTATCTTTTATAAAAACAATTTGATTATATATCATGCATAATAATCCGTCAAGCCTTTATTTATACGGGATCTGCAGATTTTCCATGTATGAATTGGAACATTTGCAAATTAAAACATCATGCGGAGAAATGGCTGCGGGTCATGATTCTGCACGCCTACTTTCCTATATCGACAAAAACCCTTTCATTCTTTTTCACCATGCCGAGTTTTTCCCTGGCGACTTTTTCCTTGTATTCGTCGCTTTGTATCATCTCTTGTTCTCTTTTCAGTTCCTCGTTTAAACGTTGCTTCTTCCCTGATCTTGTTCTCAATCTTCTCCAATTCAAGGTTTTTTGCATTGAGCAGCTTTTGCTGGTCCACAGCAATATATGACAGGTAAAGAAAGATGATAAGCAGTATATATATTCCGAACCCCGGTTTTTTTCTTTTGTTCATGTGAATTCACCTTAAATAAAACAAATAATAATATTCCATATATTAATTAAATTCTATGTATCTGTTAAAAATCCTTCTTTTGACATCAAATCTTTTTTATAATATGCTTTAATGATTTTTTAAAAAACGCGCGCCTTGATGCTCGTATCTTGCTTCCGCGCTTTAATTTCCGCATAAACATGGCCGACCTTCGGGCCAGCATTTTTGCCGGTGCGGAAAATAAGCGCAATATCAGCTTTATCGGGTATGACATGATTAAAACTATAAACTTTAACAATTTCACTGCCGTTCCGACAATAAACATCGATGATTCCATGACAATCCTGCTAAATATGAGCGCGTACAGCAAAACGCCCAGAAATGCGCCAAGGAACAAGTATGCCCTTAGCTCGCCGTCGTTGCTGTAGTAAATGGTCATGAACATTATAACGGCCACAATCAGCCAGTACAGCAGGTCTTGAACATAGGCCGCCAGGATGCCCGTCCTGACAGTCCTTCTGAATATCCTGAAAATATCATAAAGCAATGCAATAGCCATGCCCCCTGCCACAGTGCACAGAAAAGCATATACCTGGAAGCTTATGAAAAACATTATCTAAACATCCGGGCAAAGAAGCCCCGCCCCTGTTCCTTGACTCCCTGTCCGAATATTCACAGCTTATGATTTCGCCTTCTATTCCCAGCTCCGAGCTGTCAATATTCAACTTGTTGATATGAAGGTCAATCCCTTTGACTATCAGTGTCCCAAGCTCTGTTTCAACGACGACGCATTCGTCGTTAAAACTTTCTACGTCAATCACTCCGGAAATGCTCAGCTTTTCCCTGTTTTCCAGGATCAGATTCTGAACCCTGGGTTTCGATATCTTTTTATCTTCGGCCATACATGTTGCACCCCCTTATAATTCGGAAGATATCCGCGGCAGGCTGCATAAAACTATATGCATTACATAATTGAATTATATGCATGTACAACATGTATAATGCCAATAGAATATATAAATTAGTCACCTTATCACGTACATTTCTTTTGAATCCGCTTTTGAAACATGCTCGGCTACGGACGTAACCTCAACTGTTGTGAGGCTGTTGCCGAACCTTATCGAAATTATGTCCCCTATCTTTACGTCCGTGCCGGGCTTGGCCGTTTTGCCATTTACCGTGACACGTCCGGATTCACATGCTTCGTTGGCAAGCGTGCGCCTCTTGATAAGCCTCGACACTTTCAGGTATTTATCCAGCCTCATCAAATACATCCCCCATACCTGTTTATTCGTTCACCAGGTCTTTCAGCGCCTTGCCGGATTTAAAAACAGGAGCCCTGGATGCTTTTATCGTTATTTCTTCATTTGTCTGTGGGTTTCTGCCTTTCCTTGCGGCCCTTTCCCGCACTTCAAAAGATCCGAATCCCACGAGTTGCACCTTGTCACCATTCACAAGCGCCTCTTCGACACTCTCAATAAAAGCGTTCAAAGCTTTCTCGGCATCCGCCCTTGTCAAATCGCTTTTTTCAGAAATACTTTTAACAAGATCAGCTTTGTTCATGAAATTAATCCTCCTTTATTAACATGTCTTTTTTCTTTTCCGGGATATGTGTTTTCGCCTCGTTCCAAAGCTCATCCATTTCTGCAAGGCTCATATCCTCAAGCTTTCTGCCTTCCCTTGCACACTGCCGCTCAATATATTCAAACCTCCTGATGAACTTGTTGTTCGTGCTTGTGAGAGCAAGTTCAGGTTGAACGCCAAGAAACCTTGACAGGTTTACAAGGGCAAAAAACACGTCTCCCAGTTCATCCGTTATTCTTTCCACATTTTTACTCGTGTATACATCCTTTAGTTCCCGTATTTCCTCGTCTATTTTCCTGAATACGTCTTCGATATTATCCCAGTCAAATCCGACACGGGCTGCCTTTTGCTGCAGCTTGAAGCTTCTGATGAGCGCCGGCAGGCTGGATGGTATGTCCTTCAGGACGCCGGTGTGGGTTTCCAGGTGTTTTTCCTTCTTTTTTATCTCCTCCCAGTTGTTTAAGACCTGGTCCGGCGTATCGGCCTTGTCCTCTCCGAAAATATGCGTGTGCCTGGAAATCAATTTCCTGCATATGTCCGTCGTGATGTCGCCGATATCAAAAGTTCCGTTTTCCTTTGCTATCTGCGCATGAAAAACGATCTGCAGAAGCAGATCGCCAAGCTCGTTGCAAAACTTGCCCATGTCCCCTGCATCAAGAGCCTCAAGTACTTCGTAGGTCTCCTCGATCAAGTATATGCGCAAGGTCTCATGTGTCTGTTCCCTGTCCCATGGGCACCCCTTTTCGGAGCGAAGGCGCGCCATGATATCCAGAAGGTCGTTGAAATCATATTTTTCTTTAAGCAACATCGAATATCCTCCGTCTATTCTTCCCGAATTCTAATGCATGCACATCCCCCGCTATTTTAACCTATATTTTAAAATATTGGCAATAGTCTAAAACCCAAAATAATTCTTTGCGTTATTGTAACAAATATCTTCAACCATTTTCCCCAACAGCTTCATGTCATTGGGCGCCTCGCCTTTTTCCGCCCACTCCCCTATCATGTTGCACAAAATCCTCCTGAAATACTCGTGGCGGGTATAAGACAAGAAGCTTCTCGAGTCGGTCAGCATCCCGACAAACCTGCTAAGCAGCCCCAAGTTGGCCAATGCCGTCATCTGCCTTTGCATGCCGTCCTTTTGGTCATTGAACCACCACGCCGTCCCGAACTGTATCTTGCCGGGGATTCCTCCGCCCTGGAAGCAGCCCGTGATTGTGCCGATCACCTCGTTATCGCTGGGATTCAGGCAGTAAATAATGGTTTTGGGAAGTCCTCCCGCCTCATTTATGCTATCCAGGAGCCTCGCAAGGGATTCCGCAAAGCTGCGGTCATTTATCGCGTCAAATCCGGTATTCGGGCCGAGCAGCCTGTAATACGAACTATTGACGTCCCTGATGCATCCGATATGCAGTTGCATCGTCCACCCAAGCCTTGAGTACTGCCGGCCCAGGAAAACCATCATATCCGTTTTATATTTCATAACTTCATCAGGACTAAGCTTTTTCCCCGCAAGGGCATTTTCGAATATTTCCGACGCTTCCTGTTCGCCGCATTCCATGAATACGACCGGGTCCATGGCATGATCGGACAATATGCATCCCCTGGAGTTAAAATACTCCATGCGGCCGGCCATAGCCTTCTTCAAAGTCCCCGTAGTTTTTAATCTCCGTTCCGGAGACGGCGGCGAGTTTTTTCACCCAGCTGGCAAATCCGGGTTTTTCTATGTTAATCCCGTTATCGGGCCTGAAAGTGGGCAAAACCTTTACGCCAAAGCTTTTGTCATTTTTAATGGCATCATGGTATTCAAGGGTGTCCGCCGGATCGTCCGTCGTGCAAAGTACTTCCACGTTTGAACGCTTAATAAGGTTTTTAGCCGAAAATTCATCCCTTTGCAGCATTTCATTGCATTTATCCCAGATCTCGCCTGCGGTGTCGCGCGAAAGAAGCGCATCTATCCCGAAATACCTTTTAAGCTCAAGGTGCGTCCAGTGATAAAGCGGATTTCCAATACAATATGGCATTGTTTCCGCCCACTTGAAAAATTTCTCCCTGTCATCGGCATCGCCGGTGATATACTTTTCATCAACCCCGTTGATTCTCATGGCGCGCCACTTGTAATGGTCCCCGCCCAGCCATATCTCGGTGATATTGCGGTATTTTTTATCCTCCGCTATTTCCTTCGGGCTGAGATGGCAATGGTAGTCTATTATCGGCATTTTCGCCGCATTCTCATGGTAGAGCCTTATTGCCGTTTCATTTTCCAGCAGGAAATTCTCATCCATAAATTTTTTCACAAGCCAACCTCCCTGTATCCATGCTATTGTACGCCCAGTTTTTCCAGGTGCTTTCCTATATGTGCCTGCAAAGCCTTGTAATACTTTTCCTCATGCTTGGTCAGCAAATCATAGATTTCATCCCTGTACACATATGACCCGTCTTCATTTTTTTCTGTCAAAATAAGTCCGTACGTTATGTGCAATACCTGCCTCGAGTCGTCCATGTCAAGGTAACGCGGCAAATCCTTGTCACTCATTGTATCTATGTCCGGTATTTTCGTTAAATCGGCGCTTATATGGTAGTACTTCCTGGCGGCGTCAAGGTTTTCAACCGCAAATTTATGAATCCTTCTATAAAGGCCGGGTCTGTTTCCGCTATTACCCTGACAGCTTCGAGCCAGTTGGTTCCCGCTGTTTTCAAATGGTACCTGCCGCGCGTTTTCTCTCCGATGACGGGAAATACGCTGAACTTGTCGCTCCCGGAATGTACGCTTATTTTGTAGCCCAGCTTCCCGGCTATCCTGGCGTGCATGTCAAACTCAGCGGTAAACCGGTCCAAATCTCCAATATAGTCGATGCCTTTTTGGAATTCCCCGCAGAACCTCGGGGCCAGGCTGGTAATGTCAACACCGCCCGATATCAGTTCGGAAGCCACGAAATAATGGGATTCGGGCGTAGTAGGCGTAAGCGTCTCATCAATGGACATTTCAAAATCAACCGGCCTTCCGCAGTTTTTAATGATATTGTTGTAAATAGACGCGGCATAACGGATGGCTTCCAGGTAAATCAACACTATCCTTTTGAATTCATCGGCGTCATATTTTATAGATAATGCGTTGTCAATAGCAAAGTCTTTGCCAAGATATTTGCTTTCAAGGCGCTGCCTTTCCCCGGCCGGAATCGATGCGTACATTTTATCGGCTTCTTCCTGGCTCAAGCCCGGCACGGAATTGTTTATATGCTCCGAGCAGTCAAGCGTAATCATTGAATAGCCGCAATCAATCGCCATTTTTACTTCTTCGGCTTTTTTCAGGTGGTCGCCGTCCGCGCCGAAGCCTGATGTGTAGCCTTCCTGGAAAACAGCCCATGATGCGGCATCCAGGACATCTTTATAATTCCTGCCCGTCAGGTTTAGCTCGCGCATCGATTGCTGGGCCAGGACAGGAAACACGTTTTTGCCTTTAACCAACCTTAAATGCCCGGCAGAGGCCAGTCCAAGGCGGTCTCCCAGGCCAATGGTCGTATCTCTTCCCTTATGGGACGACGGCCTGGTAAAAGGAATACTTCCCTTAAAGCCAGTGCAGTTTTCGTTGCTTAAATCGCATATCTTCGCCTTCCCGCCGGGATAACCGGCTTCCTTGCCTCTGAACTTGTTAAAATGTTTCCCGTCACGGTAAACTACCAGCTTCTTTTTATAATCCCCGGCCAATGCCAGGAAGAAAAACGAGCCGTCAGAATAATTAATCGAATCCGGGTATACCCGGTACTTGTCAAATCCGCCGCGGACACGGTTTCTTACAGTTTCCACGTCCGTTCCGCATTCATCAAGCATACCGCATATTTCCATCCACATCCTCATGTACCTCCCGTCCCCGCGGTGTGATATTTTTCTAGAACCTGTCCCTGCACGCCCACAAGCCAAGAGCGGGATTGCTGATATAATAGATCTCTTCCCCGTCACTCATCACATTGAAGCCGTCCTTGAGGCTGCCGGGATCGTACCGTTTCACCGTATCTTCAAGAGAGGCATATTTGAAATTGACACCTTCAACTTCTTCCCTTGTCAGCTTTCCGGGCGCATATACGATTGTAAACCTGCCGTCCGACGACCCGTGAATCAGGTGCGCCGCGACCGAGAGATTATTTCTAAGGTCTTCTTCTTGTTTGCATAAAGCAAGAACTTTTTCTCTTCCCACGTAACCGTATTTCCTGATTAACCTGTCATTCTCATCATCTTCGCCAAATTTTCTGACGCCGGGTGCTATTACAACCAATTCGCCTCTGTCTTCAATAGCCATCCTGGTTCTATATACAGCCTTGTTGCCCAGCCAGGTGCTTTTAAATTCTCTTCTCATCCAGGTACACAACCGCTTTCTTAATGGGCTTGTCCAGGAATATGATGTTCTTTTCCTGGCTCAGTGACACCGCTTCTTCAAATATTCTCCTGTCCCTGCCCGTAAAAACGCCATGAATCAAGGCCTTTCCATCGGTCTCGGTAGTTACCGTCAGGACGTACGTAAGGGGAAGATCCATGGCAAAATGCTTTTCGGCGTAATCAAATACTTTTCTGACGGGAGAGTGGTCACGCCCCATGATTCTTTCAAGGCCGTAGACAGCGCCGAGCATGTGAGACTGGTTTATCATATTGCTGCCGCCCAATCCCACAAATATATTTTTGTTATAATTCGCCATTCCCACTACCTCGTGGGGCACGACCTGGCCTATCGATATAATCATGTCATACGACTTGTCGAGTACGCGCTTGTTTACTTCCACGTCGATGGGTTCCGATATCAGCCCCTCGGAAACTTCTTTTACGAAATCCGCCGGGACCTGGCCGATCTTTACCACATCCGTCCTCCAGTTGTGCTCAATGAAAGCATCATGGGGGATGGCACCGCCGAAAAATTCATCTATTTCGGCAGGCGCCATCGGCTCATGGGTGCCAAGAGCCGGCATGATATCGATATGACAGGAGTCCTTAAGCATTTCATAGTAAAGCGCGGATATCTTTCCGGCGCCGGAATGCATCCTTGTGAAATCGGGCGGAACAAGCAACACCTTTTTCAGATTTGCCTTACGTTCCGATATGCTTTCCTCCAAAATGCCGCGTAGTTCTTCGTCTTCAATTCCGTTGGCGCTTTTTGATTTTACAATTATCTCTTTCATGGTTATCCCCCTATTCTGCTCCTGCCACCATCCAACGTTACTTATCGCATAAAGCCTCGTTTTCTGCCGCAAATCAAATCATACCGTGTACGCCGAAGAAGGGGTTGTTCCGCTAAGTTCCGTCCAGTTGGTATGGAAGTATTCTCCCCGCGGACGATCGACGCGCTCATAAAGATGCGCCCCGAAATAGTCCCTCTGCGCCTGCAGGAGGTTTGCCGGCAGGATCTCGCTCCTGTAACCGTCATAATATGCCAGCGCGGAGGAAAACGCCGCTACCGGGATTCCGTGCCTGACCGCGGTAGATACGACATGCCTCCAGTCATCCTGGTATCTTTCGATAATATCCATGAAATACGGATCAAGCAGAAGGTTGGTGAGCCCGGGGTCTTTATCATAAGCTTCCTTGATCTTGTGAAGGAATTGCGCCCTTATTATGCACCCGCCCCTGAAAATCATTGCAATACGCCCATAGTCCAGGTTCCATCCATATTCAGCCGAGGCGGATTTCAAAAGCGCAAATCCCTGCGCATATGAACATATTTTGCTCGCATACAGGGCACGCCTTATGGACTCGACGAAATTGTTCCTGTCCCCTTCAAACTGAGCCGGTTTCGGGCCTTTTAATATCTTGCCCGCTTTGACCCTTTCGTCCTTGATGGCCGAAAGGCACCTGGAATAAACCGCCTCGGTTATTGTAGGAATGGCTACTCCCAGGTCGAGTGCGCTCTTGCTTGTCCATTTCCCGGTTCCCTTCTGTCCGGCCCTGTCCAGGATTACATCAACAATGGGTTTGCCTGTTTCGGGATCGGTTTTTGTAAAGATATCACTCGTGATTTCTATGAGATAGCTGTTCAGCTCACCCTTGTTCCATTCGGCAAATACCTTGTGAAGTTCGCCGGCATCCATGCCCAGGATATGTTTGAGCAGCCAGTAAGCTTCACAGATCAACTGCATGTCCCCATACTCTATCCCGTTATGCACCATTTTTACATAATGTCCGGCTCCATCCGTGCCTATATACGTGCAGCAGGGGTCGCCGTTCACTTTTGCGGAAATGGCGGTAAAAATCGGCTCAATCGCCTCATAGGCTTCTTTTTCTCCGCCGGGCATAATAGAGGGTCCAAGCAACGCTCCTTCTTCCCCGCCGGACACGCCTGTGCCGATAAACCGGTAGCCTTCGGCTTCAAGCTGCTTGCTTCGCCTAATGGTATCCTCATAGTATGAATTGCCGGCGTCAATTATTATGTCACCTTTTGACAAATAAGGTTTCAGGCTCTCTATCGTGTCATCTACCGGCTTGCCTGCCTTTACCATTATGATGATTTTCCTGGGCTTCTCAAGCGAGTTCACGAATTCCTCCAGTGAATAAGCGCCAAAAATCCGTTTCCCCGCTGATTCCGCCAACATATCTTTTGTTTTTTCCGGCGATCGGTTATACACCGAAACGGAGTATCCTTTGCTTTCAATATTCAACGCAAGGTTCTTGCCCATTACGGCAAGGCCAATGACTCCAATGTCCTGTTTGCTCATATTTACTCTCCTCTACATGATTTACTGCAAAATATTTCTATACTCCCGAGAACGCCGAAAAACCGCCGTCAACCGGAACAACTATACCGGTAACGAACTTCGACGCGTCGGAACAAAGCCATATCAGCGTTCCTATAAGGTCTTCAGGCTGCCCCAGCCTTCCCATTGGCGTATGCTCTATTATCGTTTTGCCCCTTTGGGTAAATTCGCCTGTTTTGGGGTCGGTGAGGAGGAACCTGTTCTGTTCCGTAAGGAAAAATCCGGGGGCAATCGCATTTACCCTGATTTTATCTCCATACTGCTTGCAGATGTCGGTCGAAAGCCATTGAGTAAAGTTGCTTACCGCAGCTTTCGCAGCCGAGTAACCGGGTGTGCGGGTTAACGGTCTGAAAGCGGACATGGATGAAATATTTATGATAACCCCGCCATCCTTGCTCTTTACCATCTCTTTCCCAAATACACGGGAAGGAAGTATGGCTCCGCCCATCACATTAAGGTTTATTACTTTCTCAATCGCATCATCCGGAAGGTCAAAGAACGAGACTTCATCCGATGTCGTTGCCGCTTTCATGTTACCTCCCACGGCATTCACAAGGATGTCTACTTTTCCGAAATCTTTGAAGATAGTAGCCGCCACTGATTTCAATTCATCAAGATTCATAGCGTCAAGTTTATACGCTTTTGCCTTGACACCTCTTGTTGCCGCCTTGTCCGCGACAGCCTGTGCCTTATCCAGGTATAAATCGCATATTGCCAGATCAACTCCGGCGTCCGCAAGACCCTCGGCCATTGCCGCGCCGAGTATTCCGCCTCCTCCAAGTATAGCTGCTGTCTTCCCTTTCACATCAAACATATTCATCATAATACTCACTCCCTCTAGTCTTTCGGATTCCGGTTTTTTTAGTACCTTGTTCGGTTTTAATGCCGGGAGAGCACAATCTTATTTTTGTATTCTATAATAATTATATACTATACTAAATAATATTTCTTTGCTTTAATTGCATATAAATATGTAAATATTGCTCTATACCCCTCCGAAATAAAAAAAGAACGGGCAAGCAATGCCCGTTACAAACCAATAATATTGTCAACCATATTTTTCATTAATTGCTTATTTCCTGCACCCGAATTTCTCCGCTGCATATTTCAATGCCTTTACCGCAGGCAGCTCTTCACCGGACAGGAACCTTACGAGCGCACCTCCGCCGGTACAAATATAAGACACTTCTTTTTCCACGTTAAATCTATTTGCCGCAGCAACGCTGTCTCCTCCGCCAAGCACCGAGTATGCGCCCGATTTTGCCACGGCCTCCCATATTGATTTTGTACCATACTCTGAGGGCTTCTCTTCAAAAATCCCCATTGGCCCGTTGATAAATACTGTTTTTGACTGTTCTATGACCTTTTTATACATATCCACCGTCTTGCCGCCAATATCCACGATAAGCTCGTTCACAGGCAGGTCACTCACCGCCATTTCCTTCCTGTCGCCGCTGCCGCTTATATATGCCAGGTCAACCGGCAGCAGTATCCGGTCTTCAAACTTATCGAGCAACGCAGCCGCCGTATTAACATATTCTGATAAATGCATCTTTTGTATAAGCTCATATGACTGTGTTCCAATATCAATTCCTTTTGCCAGCAGCATTATATTTGTGACCAGGCCACCGGTCAAAACCTTGTCCGCAGTCCCTTTTTCCAGGACAGTTTCCATCATCATAAACGCATCCTGTATTTTTGCTCCGCCCAGTATAAATGCACACGGCCTTTCCGGGCTTTCCATAACTTTGGAAACAGCACAATATTCCTGCTCAAAAAGCCTTCCCATGGCAGAAGGCAGCACCTGCGGAAATCCTACAATGCTTGGCTGCGACCTGTGCGCTGCGGCAAACGCGTCACATACAAAAAGGTCGGCAAGCGGGGCAAGTTTTTTTACTACTTGTGTTTTGCTTTGTTCTTCCTGGCTTAAACATAGTTTTGTTTCAAACAAGGTCATTTCTTCGGCCACAAACCTGACGTTATCAAGCATCAGCATCTCTCCGGGCTCCAGATTGCTTATCATTTCCCTTGCCGCCGGCCCTGTAACGTCATCTATGAATTTTACGGGCTTGCCAAGAAGGTCGCTTATCACCCCGGCATGCGGCTCTGTCGAATAATAATTCTTATATTCTATGTCGCTGCCCTGGTGTGCAAGCAAAACCACTTTGGCCTTTTTATCCGATAATTCCTTTATAGTGGGCAGGCAAGCTTTTATCCTCGTATGGTCTTTCAATTGCCCCGTTTCCTTGTCTACGGGCTGGTTGATATCGACCCTGCACAACACGGTTTTCCCTTCTATGTCGAAGTCATCCAACGTGCATATTCCAAATCTCATATTCCACACCTCATTTTTGCCCGCATGCTATTTTGCTTTTATCAGCCCAAGGTACTTGTTCGTCGTACTCGTAGCTTTCAGCCTGTCAGTTTCCATTTCGAGCGCAGCCCTGATTCCGTCAATCGTTTCGGGGATTGTAATTGCTTCCTGCGGGATATTTATCGCAAACATTATATCGTCTCCTGAGAATACAATTGATTCCTCCCACAGTGCAATCTCGTACATATCTCCCCTGGGATTGCCCAGGTCACGGGCGTACCTGAAGAGTGACGCATTTCCAAGAAAGCCGTCGGCAATTCGCACAACACGTATCCTTTCGTGGGCTTCAAAGCACTCCAGCGCCGTTTCCTTGGTTATTTTCTTTTTTGGAGTTGCGGCAACGGTAATTATGTGCCCATGCGTAACAGGGGTATGAACAAGAATCCCCGTTGCGTCGATATGGGGCATTATTGTCATCAGGTCAACAGCCTGGTGGCTTGGCGCATTCGCAATTTGCAGCGCATTTGTCAATCCCCTGTGATAATCTCCCGGGTCGGCAACCCTTCTGATAATTGTAATCATAACTTTTTCTATTCCAAATTCCCTGTCAAGGCAGTCTACCGCCCTGATAAGGCCTGTCGTATTGCAGGAAGTAAGCTTAAGGAACTGTTTCCCCAGCCCCTTCTCATAGTTGGCATATCCGTGGAAAAAGACATCTGCAACGTCATTTTTTTCTCCGCCCTGAAATACCGCTTTTTTCCCGTACTTTTTATACAGCTCCTTATTCTTTGCGCCAATGCCTGCACTGGTCGCATCAAGAATAATGTCAACTTCCTTAACAAGGTCCTCAAGGGTACCGCTTACAGGTATGCCCGCGTCTTTCAGCAAGCCCTCGTTTTCCGGAAGGGCATTGAAAAACTTATACGGCATTCCTTTTTCTTTCAGAGCCCGGACTGCCAGAGTTGGCGCAACATCTGCCACGCCGACAAGCTCCATATCTTTCTGTAAAGCCACACCGTCAGCCAGTCTTTGGCCTATGACTCCATATCCTACTACACCGACTTTTACCATTATTTATCACCTCATTATTTGCTACTTTTAAATCGTTACCTGCATTTTTTACTTATCAGCTTTTCTTTCAAGAACCTTGTACGCTTTATCTTCAATATCTTTAGCAGTCATTCCGAAAACCTTCTGAAGGTAGTCCTGTGGTCCCACCTCTCCGAAACGGTCAATGCATCCTACCCTTTCCATGGGAACCGGGCAAGTTTCAGCAAGCGTTTCCGCTACCGCCGAACCCAATCCGCTAATAATATTGTGGTTCTCCACGGTAACTATCGCTCCCGTTTCAGCCGCACATCGCTCAATGAGCTCCTTGTCAACAGGTTTCCATGTAAACATGTTTACAACCCTTGCGTCTATTCCTTTCACTTGCAGCGCTTCTGCCGCGTTGAGCGATTCATGCACCAGGATTCCGCTTGTAATTATCGTCAGGTCCTTTCCTTCCTTTAGCACTATCCCCTTGCCAATCTCAAATTCCGAGCCTTCCTCGTATATTTTTACGGGTTCTTTGCGCAGCAGCCGTATATAGAATAAGCCGTAAAGATCCTTAACCTTAAGCAGCAGGTCTTTCAGCATAACATTGTCAACCGGTTCAAGAATTGTCGCTTCGGGTATCACACGCATAATTCCCATATCCTCAAAAGGCATATGCGTCCCGCCGTTGAACGCCGCGGTAATCCCCGGGTCACTTCCGACTATCTTTACGTTAAGTTTCGCATATGCCGCCGATATAAATACCTGGTCGAAAGCGCGCCTTGTGGCAAATGGCCCAAACGAATGCGCAAACGGTATTTTTCCGGTGGCTGATAACCCCGCGGCTACTCCGATCATGTTGGCTTCCTGTACTCCGCAATTGAACGTGCGCTCCGGGAACGCCGCCTGAAACGGTTTCATGCTCATGGAATTCATGAGATCGGCATCCAGCACTACAATGCGTTCGTCCTGCTCCGCCATGCTTATAAGCGTGCTGGAATAGACATCACGCATCATTATAGTGTCTTTTTCCCTGTTAGCTGCTAATTTAACTTTCATATGTTGATTCCTCAACTTTCAATAATTCTTCAATATGAGATATGGCTTCGTCCACCTGCTCCTCAGTAAAAGCCATATGGTGGTTTTTCAAAATCCCCTCCGCAAATGTGCATCCCTTACCTTTAACAGTGTCGAGTATTATTGCCGAGGGTCTTTCCGATTCCGATCTGGCCTTATCTATTGCGTTGTAAATAGCCTCCGTATCATGGCCGTCGATAGTCTGCGCATGCCAGCCAAAGCTTTCGAATTTCAGCTTGATGTCGCCCAGGTCCATTACGTCCTTTATATAGCCGTCCAGTTGCTGTTTATTCCAGTCTACAAATGCGATGAGATTTGCGAGCTTGTAATGGTTGGCAAACAAAGCGCCTTCCCAGACCTGCCCTTCGTCCAGTTCACCGTCTCCAAGTATGAGATAGGTAAAGCTGTCCCGTCCATCAAGCCGGTTGCCTAAAGCAACTCCAACCGCGGTTGACATGCCTTGTCCCAATGATCCCGTCGTCATATCGATCCCGGGCGTCAGGTTCCTGTCACAATGGCTTGGAAGGTTGGTTCCCGGTTTGTTCAGCGTTTTGAGCATTTCCAGAGGGAAATATCCTTTCAAAGCCAGCGTCGCATAAAGGGCGGGGCCGGCATGCCCCTTGGACATTACCAGCCAGTCCCTGTCCGCCCACCCGGGATTCTTCGGATCTATCCGCATCACACTTCCGTAAAGCACGGCAAGTGCATCCACAATGCTCATTGCGCCGCCCACATGCCCGAAGCCCAAGGCTTTAAACTCCTTAAGCGTTTCCAGTCTTATTTGCAAAGCAAACCTGTCAATTTCTTTTTTCGAAAACATCATTTTCTCACCTGTCATCCGTTAATTTAGGCAAAATGTCCTAAAAATATCACTATACTAGCCTGCTTGCCTCAAACTAAAGCTTTTCCACGGGACCGATTCTAGGAAGCGAGTAAACTGATTTCCAGCCTTCGCTGCCCGGCTCTTTCAGATAAGGCGCCATCTCTTCCGAGGTCCTCAGTGTCATGGCTTCTACAGGAGGCACCGTTCCAGGCGGGAATTTCTCGAGTATTTCCTCTATCAGGCCAATCAACAGCTTTGTGATTGCGACAATCGGCCTCTTTGCCTTTCTCGGGTCGGCAAGTGTCGGCCTGCCCACAACACCTTCAGGCGTTGCGCTGCATTCTATTGCAGCATGTCCCTCTCCCTCATCCCATCTGTGCGGCCTGGCGTAGTTGTCCACAGAGTTGTCAAACCAGCCGTCCGCCAAGAATTTTGTCGGTTTTGTATCAATCGCGTATTTCATGTCAATCATTTCGGGGAACATGTATAGCCCCAGCGACGTTTCACACTCGTCCGCATGGACAAAATCCGTCTCAAAGCAATGCGGCTTCCCGTTGTTCGGATAGAAAAATTCTCTTACGCTGCGGTGCCAGTCAAATACCTGGAATATGCCCGGAAGCTGATATCTCTTGCAGAACTCCTGAACAGCAGTCACAAGATTCCAAAGATGCCCATGATTATTGACGATTATAATCTTCCGGAAACCGTCATCCCACAAGCCCAGCATCACCGCGATCATCGTTTCAACTACCACTTCCTGGGGAAGCACTACTGTACCGGGCATTCCGATGTGGTGATAGGGGTGTCCGCCGTAAAGCAGCGGCGGAAATGCCAGGTTCACTTCGTAACCTCTCTTCGCCGTATATCTTCTTATGCCCTCCAGGAACTGGGTCACCTGGAAAGTATCATGCCCGCTGGGACAGTGGTCGCCATGATTTTCAGTACATCCAATCGGCACCAGCACGATATCGTTTTTTCTGCGTCTCTCCTTGAGCTTGTACCGCGGTGTTGTCTGAATGTAGCAGTCCGCCTTCGTCAGTTCTGATTCTGCCGGCATGCCGAGTTCTTCTTTCAGGAACTTTTCTATCTCTTCCTCACTCATATCCCAGACTTCCTTTTTCAGCCTGCCCACTACATTGTTTTCAAACCGTATAGCCTCGTGCTCCGTAAGTAACCATCTTTCGTTTCCCATATTCTTACCTCCTAAATATAATATTGTGTTAATGTTTCCGTACCCTGGTTTATAAACAACAGATTGTATTGCGGACAATATTAGCCCATTCCCATAAGGCTTCAGGTTTATACATTGCCGGCCTTTTGAAAATTGTCCATAAAGATATACAATCATATTGGGAACAACTTCAACAAAATTCAGTTATTAATTTTTAGTTAAATATCCGTATGGGAAAACAGTGAATGCTTATTAATCTGCGCATATGCAAGATATTTCATAATTCCTTCGAAATGCGATCTTTCCAGTTCAACCGCTTTATCCGCATTACGTTCCTTGATGGCCTCATATATGGCAGTATGTTCTTCCAAAGACCTTTTTACCCGGTTGGCATCGTGGGTGGTATAGTACGATGCACGAGCCATCAAATCAACGTATTTCTGGCACAATGAGTACAAGTTCTTGTTCCTGGCTCCCCTGACCGCTTCCAGGTGGAACTCGTTGTCAATCTCAACCGCTTTGATATAATCTCCGCTTTTAAAAGCCTCAGCTTGTCTGTTTAATACTTCTCCGAGCCTTTCAATGCCGCTGTCATCCGTGCGCTGTATAAAGAGCCTGACTGCGCTCGAGTGAAGACAGGCACGGACTTCCAGTATTTCAATCACGTCTTCAAAACGCAAATCGGAAACAAACATACCTTTGCCCGGCAGGCTCTCCACCAAACCCTCATACATCAGGCAATGCAAAGCCTGACGTATCGGAGTGCGGCTAATGCCCCCCATTTCCTTGCTCAACTCGACTTCGCTGAGGAACTGTTGCGGTTTGTATATATTTTTAATAATCTTCTCTTTCAAATAATTATAGGCATACTGCTGTTTTGTCCCATTTTTAATCTCCAGCTTCGGTTTTTCTGTTTTGCCGATATTTAGTTTCTTATCTGAAAGCTTCTTGGAGGAAGAATTACTCATTATGCCAATCATTCCCATTATTTTTTTACAGTATATCACAATTCCGCTAAACTAGCAATATTGCATATGCACAAACATATCTGCTTCCCAACTCCAATAGTTACCGTTATGGATGTATAATAACCTTCAGGGCGCCATCCACACGGTTTATAAAAGTGTCAAACGCTTTCTCGTATTCATCAAGTGTAAAATGATGCGTTATAATGTCCTTTACATGCAGACTGCCATTTGCTATTAAGGCCATCACCTGTTTTGAACAATTCGCATTTGCACGTACTCCTACCATGGTGATCTGATCAGCGATAACAGGGCCGATGTTAATGCTCATGTTTTTCGACATATCCGGCCATCCCAGCATAGCTATTTTCCCGCCTCGACGGACTACTGATATGGCTTCGTTAATTGCATCTTCTGTTCCCGCGCATTCGATAGCCTCGTCCGCCCCAAGGCCGCCGGTTATCTCCAGTACACGCTTGCGCACCTCTTCTTTTTCAATGTCGATGATATGATCCGCGCCGATTTTTTTGGCTGCCTGCAGCCGCGCACCCCTGCCTATTACGATTGTATTCGCGCCTTTTGCCTTTGCAATCATCATCGCGCAAAGCCCGATAGGACCAGGCCCTATGATGGCACAGTACCCTCCCGGTGTAATTCCAATAAGATTTATGCCGTTCATCGGTGTCCCTGCGGAGTCGCACATTGTCGCCTCATCATAGGAAACACCGTCAGGTATTTTAGTCAGGGCTTTAATGTTATACGCGTTGTATTCCGCATAAGCGCCGTTCCAATGAAATCCGTATTGCCTGTGCCCGGTGTGCAGTTTTGCGTAATTCAGGCACAACGTATAAAGACCCCTCTTGCAGTTTTCACAATACCCGCAGCCGCAATGGGCCTCAATAGCCACACGGTCTCCGATTTTAAAATCCTGGACTCCTTCTCCCAGGGCAACAACCTCACCGGCCGCTTCGTGCCCGGGAACAAAGGGATATGGATGTATGTCAGGTCCAATGCCCTTGGGGTCAAACATAAGCTTTGGGTCGCTTCCGCAAATCGCGCATGCTTTAATCTTTACCAGCACTTCATTCTTTTTGGGCTCAGGAACCGGTACTGTTTCCAGCGAAACCTTTGTCCTTGCATGCAAAACAAGCGCTTTCATTGTTTTTTTCATTTTACCCCTCACTCCTTGTTCTCTTGCAATTCATCATTGCAATTCACTTTTTTGACAGCTTCAAAGAGTTAGTTTCTCAGACGCTTACTCATGCTTTATTCCGTTTATTTCCTCATTCAGCAGCAATATCGATGCGTAGTCGAGGTCTCCACGCCCGGTTCTGACCATCGAGCTATAAAATTGTTTTGTTAATGCAGTCATTGGAATAGACAGTTTCTTATCGTCCGCAATATCAAGTGCAAATCCCATATCCTTGTCCATGAATTCTACGCTGCCCATTGGCGAGAAATCCCTTTTCTTCAGCGCTTCGGCTTTAAACTTGATGATAGGAGAAGCAGCCGCACTGTCTGCAAATATATCAATCATTGTTTCCCAATCCAGCCCCACAGATTGGCCTATTACAAGCGATTCGGCCAGCATCTGGGCAATATTCCCGACCATCATATTCACTGCTATTTTAATGTAGCGTGATTCTTCGCCGCCGCCCAGGTAGTGATGCCTGTTTCCAATTTTTTTCAATAGCGGCAATACCTTTTCATAGGCGTCTTTATCTCCCGAGGTCATTATTCCGAGTTCGCCCTTTTCCGCATATTCTATGCTGCCGGTCACCGGTGAGCGTAAAAAAATCCCGCCGTTTTTCTCAATCAATTCGTTGACCTCCAATGAACCTTTCGGGTCAACGGTACTCATGTCAACAACAATCGTTCCCGGCCTGAAATTTTTCAGCAGCCCGTTTTCACCGTTCACAATCTCTTTTAATTCCTTTGAACTAGGTATCATTGTAAAAATAACATCGGCGCATAAGGCCATTTCGGCGGGGGTCCGTACGAATTTCGCGCCCGCTTCTACAACCGGGGCAGCATTTTCCGGCAATATATCACATACAAAAACTTCGTTTTCTTCTGTGATAAGCCTTTTTGACATGCGCTGTCCCATTTTTCCTGTTCCAATCCAACCAATTTTTCTCATAGCAATCCTCCGTTTATTATGAAATGACTTGCCAGATATATTAGAATGACGTTCTTCAAATAGAAAGCGCCCGTCATTGCATACGGTTTTAAGCAATTAAAAATTAAGCAATTACGGCGTCAGCAGTACATTAATATATACTATCTGTATACACTCAGTATACAGCTTGGTATAACACTTGTCAATAATTTTTCTCAGGGGTCGGCTGCGTTAATTTTTCGTAAGAATCGTAAGAATAAGAAAAAGAAAAAAACTGCGACATATATCGTGGAAAGTGTGCCGCAGTTGCATAAATTGATGCATTTAGGGTTTCTAAGATGGTTTACTCCTGGACTATAACATACCAACAGCAAAATCAAACCCTGGCTTTTGCAAGTACTATAGCTGACATCAAAACCGCCTGCCCTAGAACATGGAAATGTTAAATAATACTACAAAGAGCATACCATCTGTATGCGTACAGTATATATCGAGAAAATGAAGTTGTCAATAATATTTTATTTTCACTCTCCTTTGTTAACTCTGCAGCACGAAATGTCATCTTCGCCTAAACCACGATAACGCCCACTCCGTCCGGAATCACGGCAATATCCGATTCTTTCCCTGTTATAGTTTCTGCCATGAACAGCGCCTCTTCTATAGACGACGCATGCTTCATATGCATTTTTTCAATAAGCCCGGGATCACACATATCGGTAACCATAATAACAGTGCATTTTGAAAGCACCCTTGCCAGGATTTGTGCTTCCCACTGGTCGGGGACGGTTTCCATTTGCGGAATACGGGATATCTTTTCAGCAACCTCTGATGCTGATTCCGCATTTGCAAACCAGTTGAAAAACGCCTCTCCGCCATGGCCGTCATTACAGGCGGCAACCATGATAATAACGCCGTTTTGCCTTACACATGCCTCTGCCGCGGTCATTCCCTTTACCGCCTGGTATATATTCTGGTCAAGAGGATACCCCCCGTTCGAGGTAATCACAATGTCCGCTTTCACGGCCTTTACCTCAGCGAGCTGCTTTACAAACATGCAGCCTTCGTAGTGGGCTTCATCGGGATGCCCGGCAAAAGCCCTGATGATTTCCTTTTTTCCATTTATGACGACGTTTAGTATAAAGCTCAGTTTTGCCACATGCGCCGCATATACCATGTCTTCGTGGATCGGGTTGCCTTCAATAATGCCCGTCCTTGCCCGCTCGTGAGCAATGAACCGGGCGCAGTGGTTTGCCATAACCGTTCTCTCGTAAGCAATTCCCGGCAATATGCTTTTTCTCCCGCCGGAAAATCCTGCAAAAAAGTGGGGTTCAATAAAGCCTTCGGATATGACAAGGTCTGCCCAATCAACAAGGGAATTGAGCCAGAGCTCGGCTCCCGAAGGCAGTATGCCCTTAAATGACATATCTTCTTTATTCCTGGAATCATGGTTAATAATAACTTCATTGTTTACTATGTCTTCGCCAAACCTGGCCGCCATTTCTTCGTATGTACTTCCCCTGTGAAATCCTGTGGCAATAAGAATCTTTATTTCGACATCCTTGTTCAGGCTCCTGACCTCTTCCAAAATTATGGGCAGGGTTATCCTGCTCGGAACAGGCCTGGTATGGTCACTGGTAATAATCAATACCCTTTTTTTATCCTTTGCCATGTCACGAAGCCTCGCCGAATTGACAGGCCGTTCAAGCGCCATTCTTACCAGTTCCTCCTGGGATTGCCCGGCTTTAAAATCATCTGCGCCGGATTTCAGTATGCCCTTAATCCTTGCTCCATCAAGCAAAATCTCCTTGTAACCAGTTGAATAGGGAATTTTGATATTTTTCATAACTACAACACCCCTTTAAACATATTGCAGGATTACCGGCTTTTAGCCTACATGCACACTTTTCCAGGGTTGAGTATGTTCTTCGGATCAAAAGATTTCTTGATCGCCTGCATCAGCCTCATCGGGGTATCCCCTACAGAACTCCGCAGAAAAGGTATCTTGGCATGCCCTATTCCGTGCTCTCCCGAAACCTGTCCGTCGAGCTCTTTTGCCTTTTCATACATTGCGTTCATTACACATTCGAGCCTATATTTCCACTCGGCCTCAGCAAGCGAATCCCTGCATACATAAACGTGCAAGTTTCCGTCGCCCGCGTGTCCGAAGCTCCTGATCCTTATATTGTGCTTTTTCTCCAGCGTGCTTATAAACTTGACAAACTCGGGTATTTTATTCCTTGGCACCACCACGTCGCATTCATCCATTTCCGGGGTAGAGCTCTTGATTGCTTCAAGAAAGGCGCCCCTTGCGTTCCATATGGATTCCTGCCTCTCTTCCGTATCCGAAATGAAGACATCCACCGCGCCGGCGTCAAGGCACAGCCGGGCCGCTTCCTCATAAATACGCTCAATTTCCTCTTTCGAATTGCCGTCAAAAGTCAGCAGCAGGTAGACGCTTGCCGATTTGTCGGGAAACTGCTTGCCAAGGTACTCCTCGGCCGCCTCGATAACCTCTTTCTGCATAAACTCTATTGCCGTGGGCACATTCCTGGACCTGATAATTTTGGGTACGGTATCGATGCATTCGTCAAGGCTGTTGAAAGGCACCAGCAGGCTCAGCACCTTTTTCGGAGCCGGTATCAGCCTTAAAACCAGCTTCGTCACGACGCCCAGCGTGCCTTCCGAACCTATCATCAGGTCCTTCAGGCTATAGCCCGAGCTGTTCTTTACTATCTTGCCCCCGAGTTCGACAATTTCCCCGTCCGGCAGGACCACCTCCATACCCTGGACGTAGTCCCTTGTCACACCGTATTTTACCGCCCGCATACCACCGGCGTTAGTCATGACGTTTCCCCCGACGGTGGCGCTCTTTTCTCCGGGGTCCGGCGGATACATAAGCCCGCGCTCTGTCACCGCCTTTATTAATTCCATCAATAGCACTCCCGGTTCAACCGTAACCGTCAAGTTTTCTTCGTCAATTTCCAGTATCCGGTTCATCCTTGCAAGAGACAGCACTATTCCTCCGTGTATGGCCACTGCTCCCCCGCACAACCCGGTACCCGATCCCCTTGGAGTGACAGGTATGCCATTCGCGTAAGCATACTTCATGATTTCCGACACTTCGCCGGCATTTAAAACCTCTATCACGGCCTCGGGCATGTATTTCCCGTATTCCGGCATCTCGTCGTGGGTATAATCGTCATTTATATCATTCCCCGTGAACACTCTATCCGGTGAACATGTATTCCTGAAAAACAATATATCTTCGGCAGTCACCTTTTTATATTTATACCGCATAAATCGCCGCCCTCCTTCTTTATCATATCAATAAGCCCCGGCACTATATCATAGAGATCTCCTACAATTCCATAATGGGCTGTTTCGAAAATAGGCGCGTTCCTATCCTTGTTAATGGCAATGATGCACTCCGACGTATTCATGCCGGCTGTAAACTGTACCGCCCCGGATATGCCGCAGGTTATAATCAGGCGGGGCTTCACGGTCCTTCCGGAAAGGCCGATCTGCTTTGTATACGGCGCCCAGCCCGCTTCGACCAACGGCCTGGCAACGGCGGTCTGCCCTCCCAGGAGACGGGCCAGCTCCTCGAGCAATGCGAGATCTTTCCGCTCTTTCAGGCCCCTTCCCCCGGCCACCAGCACTTCGGCATCGGAAATTCCGGGCTGCTTTTCTTTCGGTGTGACCTTGATTACATTGATTCTTGATTTTAATTTCCTGCTTATGGTCATATGAACGACGGCACCCTGCGGGTTCTCCACGCACGACGCCCTGTCCATTACCTTGTACCTGACGGTGGCAAACTGCGGCCTGCTGTTCGGAGTAATTATCTGGGCCATGATGTTTCCGCCGAAAGCAGGGCGGATCTGGACAAGATCCGTGTTATCCCTTATTTCAAGTTTCGTGCAGTCAGCCGTCAGCCCCGTCCTGAACCTGACAGCCACCCTCGGGGCGAGCGACCTGCCTGCGGAAGTGGCCCCAACCAGCACAATTGCGGGCTTTACTTTATTTATACAGTCTTCAAAAACGTCCGTATACAAGTCCGACCTGAAATACCTCAACTGCCCGTCTTCGTATGCGAATACCTTGTCAACGCCAAAACCCAGCAATTTTTCCGGTTCATCCTTCAGCTCGTTTCCAATCATCAGGCAATAAACCGGATGATGTATCTTTTCCGCAAGTTCCCTGGCTTTTCCTATCAGTTCTATTGTTACAGGATGGACAGCGCCGTCCACGTGTTCGGCATAAACCATGATGCCCTTCCATTCGCTTTTGTTAACGGATGGCCTGGCTTCATCTATAATTGTAATCGCGTTGCATGGACAGTTTTTAATGCAAATCCCGCACATCCTGCACGAAGCATTTGCTTCAACCTTATCCCCTTTGATTTCCAAGGCGCCGAAGGGACATGCCTTCACGCAAGCGCCGCACATGTTGCATTTTTTTTCGAATATTGCTATAGCAGCCATACAGTCTCCTTTCATGATCACTTTAACAGAATATATTATTACCCTTGCTATTCCGGCCATTGATGCCATCCCTGCTGAAATATCGCAACAAAGCGCACCCGTTGTTTATATAAACTTCATTTCCTTCAAAGTATCATATACGTTCCCGGCAAGGTCTTCCGGGCTGCCTTCCCATATCACCCTTTGCGTGTTTGCTTCCGGGGGAAAGATTCTTTCCACCCTCGTTGGCGACCCGCTCAAGCCGTACTTGTTTTCATCCTTGTCCGCAAAATCGTCCAGGCTGAACACCCTGACCGGACGGTCCGAACTCTGGAGTTTTTTCCTGAATGAAGGAAGCCTCGGCTGCACGATATCCTTCTCAACCGTAATCAGGCAGGGATAAGCCAGTTCGACGATTTCAACGCTGTTGGCCATGTCCTGCGCAACGGTGATGCTTTTTTCGGTGACGTCCTCGATTGATTTCACCCATGCCACATGGGGTATTCCAAGGTATTCCGCGACAGCCGGTCCCACCTGCGCCGTATCGCCGTCGGTCGTCTGCCTGCCGCAAATTATGATGTCAAAGCTCCCTATGGCCCTTATCCCCTGCGAAAGCGTATAGGAAGTCGCAAGCACGTCCGCCCCGGCAAACCTCCTGTCGGATAAAATATATCCCTCATCTATGCCCATCATGTAGGCTTCCCTGATAATGCTTTGCGCCTGGGGAGGACCCATGGTCACGGCGGTAATTGTACCCCCGAGCTTCTCCCTTATCCGGAGGGCAACCTCAAGCGCGTACAAATCATAGGAGTTCATTTTACTTTCCACGCCGTCTCTCTTTAGTACGCCTGTTTCTTCGTCCACTTCGACTTTTGCAGTGCTCGGCACTTGCTTGATGCAAACCAATATCTTCATCTCAACACTCCCTGCGCAATAATTTTTTAATTCTTCATGCGGCCTAGTGGCCTGACCGATAAGATACCCTTTACCCTCCCTGCCTCTGCCATAACTACTTTATCTCTCGGACAAAATTGAGATGCCTGTCCATGATTTCCGCCGCCTCTTGTGCATTCCTCCGGCTGACGGCGCTGAAAATCTCCTTGTGCTGGTCCAGTAAAATCTTTGCGTTGCGCTCATCGGTCAAAATTTTCGCCCTATTGAACCTGACAGAGCTTTCAAGCAGGTATGCCGTACACTCTGCCGCTTTTATCAATATATAATTTCCCGTAAGGTTAAAAAGCACCTTGTGGAAATCTATGTCCGCCTCGGCTCCCATGATGCTGTCATTTTCCTTCAGCGCTTCTTCCATCTTTTCAATCGTGCGCATCAACAAGGCTTGTCCGGCTTCGTCCGATTTCATGGCGGCAAGCCTGACCGCTTCCATTTCAATAAGCTTTCTGAAATCCAGCAAATCGGCGTCCATGCTCTCGCTTGAAACCAGCAGCGGCGATATGGTGCTGATAAACGGACCGATGTTCAGGTCGGTCACAAACGAGCCTTCCCCCGGCCTCACTTCTATAAGGCCTATGATTTCCATCGCGCTGAACGCTTCCCTGATGGACGCCCTGCTCACATTGAACATCTCGGCAAGGGTGCGCTCAGGCGGGAGCTTGTCGCCGACCTTCAGCTTGCCGTCCTTTATAAGGTCAATGAACTGTCCTATAATAGACTGATAGATTCTTTTCATACTAATAGGGTTTACTTCCATGGTTATCTCCCATCTGGTGGCATGGTGGCCTGACCACATCATTATAACATATTCTGCAAATTATTTAAATATCTTTTTATACGCTTTCAAAAAAGGATGGTTTAGATTGGAATACAAACAATGGACATGTCGCAGTTTTATCCGTATACTTAATGATAAGGAGGAAATTGAGCCTAATGAAATACATGACCGGGGAATGGTACGAAACCTCGCAAAAAACAGGTTTTCATCTGCTTTTGAGAGTTTCCAAAAAGGCGGAAGCATTTTCCGAAGATTATTTCAGGAAACTTTATAAAGAGGGTGAAAAAGCCTGGCTGAAATTACGGGAAGAAGTTTCAAAAGTTAAATTTGATGACGTTTTTCCCGGGGAATTTCAAGCCGGATATATTTTCGGCAGTCATCCGTTATCACCATCCGAATTTGAAGAAGCATATGAAGAAGCAAAGAAAAGGTATTCGGAAATGAGGGAGCAGGCTCGTATAGGTTTTATAAACAGACCTGCTTTTGATCCGGAGCAGGAAAAGAAAAATTATAAACAATCATTGCGGTATAACATCAAGAATTTGAAAAGAAGCCTGCCCGACGAGATTCTCAGGAAAGTGGCGGATATCCGGGTATTGGCGCTGAACCGCGCTTCCGCCGATGTTAAAAAAGAAATAACGGCGTATTGCAAAGCGAACAGAAAAGCCAGCATGTCTACCGTGAAGGCTTATTGGAAGGAATACAGGAAAACCTTCAGAGATGGCGAACCTTCTTTCGTCTAAAATTTTAATTTTCACGATTGCACAGTTGTTTCCTGCCGTAAAAAAGGCAAAGATACGGTTATAGCGTTCGATAATTCCGGCGGGTTTGCAAATGTCAGCCAGGTCATTTTCAGGAATTGCTCGATGCTTAAACAGGATGCGCCGCTGCACGGCGCATGGTGGTTATACGAAGAAGTATAAGACAAAGACCGGATATGAAATACATGTCCTGCTGCAAAAAAGAAATTGATTGATTTTATTGTTGCCGCAAGTGACGTGGAGTATAAATAAAAGTCAGGGATGCGGTTTATCTTGCAAAAACTCGCCATACTATAGACTAAAAATAACTCTTTTTAAGGAGGAAATAATCATGATAGATTTTAAAAATGCTTCTTTTGTAAAGCTTCGTCCTGTTGACAGAAGTGGTCTTGTCTCGCTTGTGGAGCCCATGCTTATACCTGATGAACAAATCGTTGCCACTTTTCAAGGAATACGGGATGGTGTTATTTTTACCGATAAAAGAATCATCTCGATAAACGTGCAGGGAATCACCGGTAAAAGGAAGGATTTCACTACCATGCCTTACAGCAAAATTCAGGTGTTCTCTGTTGAGACAGCAGGTCACTTTGACCTGGATGCCGAGCTGGATTTATGGTTTAGCGGTCTTGGCAGAGTTAGATTCGAGTTTACAGGGAGAACGGATATCTCCCAGATTTGCAAGCTGATCAGCACCTATACATTGAAATGATGCCGCTGCATCCCTTTTTCGCCCCGGCACGGCAATATTGTAAAGCAATACTGCCAGCCATCAGAACTGGTTGATACATGTATATTTTTCACTCAAACTCCCGGAACCCCATCTTGAGCCAGGTCTCCCTGTCAATGGTGTTCCGCGCCTTCAGGCCGTTGTCACGCTGGAACTGGTGAACGGCCTTTTTAAGCATATCCTCGTATATGCCGTCCAGTTCGCCGGTATAGTACTTGAGCTGCCTGAGCCTGTACTGTATGGCAAGCACGTCCGCTCCCCTGTCTCCCGGGTTTATCTCGGCAAAGCCCCTTCCAAAAGGGCCGAACTGCCCGTTAACAATCGTCACCACGGTACCGACCGGCACAAGGCTGTACAGTTCCGCCACATCATCCCTAAACATACGGATACAGCCATGGCTTGCCGCCGTCCCTATCGACCCTGGCTCTGTCGTCCCATGGATGCCGTACTTCCCCCAGGGGACGTCAAGGCCCATCCACCTGCCTCCGAAACCCTCGCCCCAATCGCCCTTTTCGATAATTTTCCAGGTGCCGAGAGGCGAAGGCAGTCCCGATTTCCCCGAAGCTATCCTGTACTCCTTGATACGTTTTCCGCCCTGCAGCAAGTACAGGGTCTTGTCTTCTATCTCGATAAAAATACTGTAAGTGTTGCTTTTATCCGTATTGGCGATGTTCAAAGACGCTTCAATCCGCGCGTCAATAATCGCCTGCGTAACAGATAATGCAAAAAGAATCGCCATGAAATAGACCACAAGCAGTTTTAACCTGCCCACCAGAACACCTCCGGACGGAGTCTCACGCCTGGCTTGATTCCCCGTCTAAATGCGTAAAAAATGCATAATAGGAATTATGCATTTTCTTTTTTCATGTTATTTATATGCGCTTTTTAATATGCTGATTCTTCAAGGTCAAATATCTGCCGGGTGGAATTTTACCCGGCAGGGTTATTAATATTCGCTTCCCGACAGAATGATTTCCAGTTTGTCAAACCAGACTTTTTCGATAAATTGCTCTGATGTAAAAAAAGTCTTTTTGAAAATAGCAAGTTCGCGAGTATTTTTTTTAAGCCATAACGGGACAGGGATATCAAGACCCGCGCATACCCCGGTCAGGCATTTCTCCAGTTTGTCCCTGAAGCTGTGCTCCTGCTCGTTGTCCGTAGCGACAGATTCGCTTACCAGCTTCCCTTTAACATAAATCTTACCGCGTAAAGTCAATTTTCCCTTCCCCGCCTTTGTTCCCCGGCAACCGGATGATGTTGCCCTTTTCGGGTATTGATCATGCAAAGTGAAGCATCGCCTCTTTGCCTCACTTTGCTTTACTCTAACTTACCTTATTTATCCTGCCCTGCGCCACAAGCTGCCTCTGCTTCCTGTTTCCCGAGCTTATATTCTATCGAGTCGACCAGCGCCTTCCAGCTGGCCTCAATAATATCTGTCGAGACACCAATGGTAGTCCATACTTCATTTCCGTCCGTAGACTCAATCAAAACCCTTACTTTCGCTGCTGTCGCCGCCTCGGAATCCAGGACCCTGACCTTGAAGTCCGTAAGCTTCATTTCATTTATGCCGGGATAAAATTTCGAAAGCGCCTTTCTGGCCGCATTGTCAAGAGCATTGACCGGGCCGGAGCCTTCCGCTGCGGTAATCTCCTCCTGGTCGCCGACTTTAACCTTGATCATCGCGGATGAATTGCATTCATCCGACCCCGCAGGCTCATTTACTATCACTTTAAAGCCCTTAAGCTCAAAGGACGGACGGTATTTGCCGAGAATCTTCCTGATAATCAGCTCGAAAGAACTCTCTGCACCTTCGTATTGATAACCTTTATGCTCCATCTCCTTTAATTTTTCAATAATAACCCTGGTTTCAGGCGAATCCTTTGTAAGAGACGGGTCAATTTTCCTGACAAGGTTTAAAACCGCGCTCCTGCCGGCAACTTCGGACATGAGGAATGTCCTTTCATTTCCTACAAGTACAGGGTCTATCAACTCATACGCGGAAGTGTTCTTTACAACCGCGTCCGCATGCATTCCTGCTTTGTGCGCAAAAGCCGCCTTGCCCACGTAAGGCGCCCTCTCGTCATGTATAACATTTGCAATCTCACTGATGGCACGCGCAACCGAGGTCATCTCCGGCAAGCTTTCATCAGGAATGCACCTGTATCCCATTTTCAGCTGAAGCGTCGGAATTATTGTACAAAGGTTGGCATTGCCGCATCTCTCGCCAAAGCCGTTTATTGTGCCCTGTACATGCGTCGCGCCTGCCTGGACCGCCAGCAGCGTACTTGCGACGGCCGTGCCTATGTCATTATGGCAGTGGATTCCTATCGGCAAATCAAACTCCTCACATGCCTTCTTCGTAATATTATAAATATCCATCGGCAGGAAACCGCCCTTTGTTTCACATAGGCAAAGGCTGTCCGCTCCCGCGTCTGCCGCAGCTTTCAGCGTTTCCATCGCATATCCCGGATTGGAAGCATATCCGTCAAAGAAATGCTCTGCATCATAAATAACGCCCTTGTTCATGCTCTTAAAATACTTGACGGTCTCGTATATCATTTTAAGGTTTTCTTCAAGCGAGGTTTTAAGTATATCGGTAACCTGGAAGTCCCATGCCTTCCCGAATATTACCACCTCGTCGGTGTCCGCCATCAGCAGCGACCTTACATTTGGATCTTCTTCCACCGGGATTCCTGCTCTTCTTGTGCTGCCGAAGGCAACCAGCCTGGAATGCTTCAGCCGGAGTTTCCTGACTCTTTCGAAAAACTCCAGGTCCTTGGGATTTGATCCGGGGTTTCCCGCCTCAATGTAGGCCACCCCCAGGGAATCTAGCCTTTTTACTATTTTCAGCTTGTCCTCCACCGTATATGATATGCCCTGCGCCTGGGCGCCGTCTCTCAAAGTGGAATCCAGAACTATGATCTTATCCACGCAGTTTCCCTCCTTACAGGCAATTACGCAAGCTGTCGGTTATCCCGTCTATCACGCCGATATAGCCGCTTCACCGACCGGAAGCCGCATTCGGCGCGTTTAAACGTCCTACTTCTTCAGCCAGCTCATCATTTTCCTCAGTTCAGCCCCGACCTTTTCGTGTAGCTGCTCTGATTCACGCCGTCTCGTTGCAAGGAATTCCGCCCTGCCCCCGGCCTTGTTTTCAGATATCCACCTGGAAGCAAAAGTACCGTTCTGTACTTCGCTAAGGATCTTCTTCATTTCTTTTCTTGTCTCTTCGGTAATAATTCTCTTGCCGGTCTTATAGTCGCCGTATTCCGCCGTATCGCTTATGGAGTATCTCATGAGTGAGAATCCCCCCTGGTTAATGAGGTCAACAATAAGCTTCATTTCATGAATACACTCAAAATATGCGATTTCAGGCTGATACCCGGCCTCCACCAGCGTTTCAAACCCTGCTTTCATCAATTCGGTAACGCCGCCGCAAAGAACTGCCTGCTCACCAAAAAGATCCGTCTCCGTCTCCTCGGCAAATGTCGTTTCAATAATGCCTGCCCTGCCGGCGCCAATGCCTGAAGCGTAAGCCAGCGCGTACTCCTTTGCTTTTCCCGACGCATCCTGGTAAACAGCTATCAGCGAAGGCACCCCTTTCCCTTCGAGATACTGGCTTCTCACGGTATGCCCGGGACCCTTCGGGGCAACCATGATCACGTCGACAAATTCAGGCGGTATTATCTGTTTAAAATGAATGTTAAAACCGTGTGCAAACATCAGCACATTTCCATCTTCCAGGTTTGGCCTGATGCTCTCTTCATAAATCGAGGCCTGCAGATGGTCAGGAGCCAGTATCATAATCAGATCGCCTTCTTTTGCGGCTTCGGCCGTATCCGCGACTTTCAGGCCGTCATCAATAACTTTCTGCTTTGACTTGCTTGATGCCGGCAAACCTACGATCACATTTACGCCGCTGTCGCGCAGGTTCAGCGCATGGGCATGCCCCTGGCTTCCATATCCTATGATGGCTACCGTCTTTCCCTTGAGCATATCAAGGCTGCAATCAGCATCGTAATACATTTTAGCCATATATATCACTCCTCTTCATTATTAGCTGCCTTTATAACTTTATTGCCCCTTTCGATGGCAATAGTGCCCGTCCGCACGATCTCCTTTATCCCGAACGGCCTCAGCATGTCTTCAAGCGCCGCCACCTTTTCCCCGTCTCCTGAAGCCTCAATCGTAAGCGTGGTTTTCGATACGTCTACTATCTTGGCCCTGAATATTTCCACAAGCTGAACGATTTCAGAGCGTGTAGACGTATTTGCCGCCACTTTTATCAACGACAGCTCCCTTGTGATTGACTCCGTGTTATCCAGGTTTTTTAGCTTAATTACGTCTATTAGCTTGTTCAGTTGTTTGCTCACCTGTTCAACCGTATAATCGTCACCGTCGACCACGATGGTCATCCTGGAAACATCGGGGTTTTCCGTAACACCGACCGCGAGGCTTTCAATGTTAAAGCCCCTCCTGCTGAACAAGCCTGCCACTCTTGAAAGCACGCCCGCATGATTTTCAACCAGGACCGATAATATATGTTTCGCCATACTTTTTTACCCCTTTCAAATCTTTTAATACCTGCCGTTTGTGACTGTTTACGACAAAAATCGTCTTTTCTCTTAAGCAGGCATTTTGATTTATTTATAAAGTAGGTTCCATCGGGTCTACCAGGCAATGCAAAAGGCAGGCCCCGTTTTCCGAAGCGAGCCTTTCCAGGGCAGCCCTGACCTGCGCATCGGAGTTTATCTTTTCCCCCTTGATTCCATACGCCCGGGCAAGCGCCACAAAGTCAGGGTTCTTATCAAGATGCACCTGGGAATAGCGCCCGCCGTGCTTGTTCGTCTGCAGCTCCCTTACCATTCCAAGGCAGCAGTTGTCAAACAGTATAATCTTCACCCCGATACCGTAATGGCTGATGGTGCCAAGCTCCTGCATCGACATCTGGAAACTGCCATCCCCGCTGACAACCACGACCGGTACATCCGGCCTGCCCAGTTTCGCCCCGATTGCCGAAGGCAACCCGTATCCCATCGTTCCCAAACCGCCTGATGTTATAAATGTTTTCGGTTTGCGCACGCGGTAGTGATTTGCAGCCCAAATCTGGTTCTGCCCTACCTCGGTGCAGACTATGGCATCCTCCGGCAAATACTCGGAAAGTATTGAAAGCAGGTATTTCGGATTTACATATTGTTCCCCGGAACCGGCACATGGTTTCGCGCTTTTCCGCCGTTTCTGTTCCTCAACGACAGCGTTCCATTCGCTGTTCCCACCCTCTTTTACAATATCGAGGATATCTTTCAATACCAGCTTCACATCTCCGACTACCGGTATTGCGGTATCGATATTCTTGCCGATTTCGGCAGGGTCTATATCTATATGGATGATAACCGCCTTTTCGCCCAGGGCGTTCGCTGTTCCAATTGCACGGTCGCCGACTCTCGCCCCCAGTATTAATAAGAGGTCTGAACGATTGAGAATATAATTGGCAGCAGGGCTTCCATGGGACCCTACCATGCCCAGGTAGAGCGGATGCTCCGACGGTATGGATCCAATCCCCATCAAGGTTGTTATGACCGGTATGCCCCGTTTTTCCGCCAACTTCTTTAATTCCTCGGAGGCATTGGCGTTAATAACCCCGCCTCCCGCACATATTACAGGCCTCCTGGCGTTTTCCAGCGCCGCCGCGACTTTCCTTATCTGCATCGGATGTCCCTTGTATGTAGGTTTGTAACCCCTGATATCCACATTCTCCGGGTACTTAAAATCAAGTGTCTGATTCTGGACATCGACCGGTACATCAATCACGACAGGGCCAGGCCTTCCCGTAGATGCTATGTGGAACGCCTCCTTGATTTTTTCCGGCAATTCCCTTGCGTCCTTTACGAGGTAATTATGCTTGCTAAACGGCGCGGTCGCGCCGGTAATATCGGCTTCCTGGAACGCGTCCGTCCCGATCATCCTGCTGGATACCTGCCCCGTTATCGCAACCAGGGGAATACTGTCCATGTATGCATTTGCGATCCCGGTTATCAGGTTGGTCGCTCCCGGGCCTGAAGTAGAAACGCAAACCCCGACGCGTCCCGTTACCCGGGCATAGCCGTTTGCCGCATGCGCCGCTCCCTGTTCGTGCCGCGTAAGTATGTGCCTGACCGAACTGCCGACCAAAGCATCATAGAATGGAGATATTGCCGCTCCGGGATATCCGAATATGGTTTCTACGCCTTCCGCTTCCAGCGATTTTATAATAGCTTCAGCACCGGTTATTTTCATGATGCCTCCTCTTCATTCCCGTTCCGTTTTTCCTGTTTATGCTAAAAACCCCTCGTCGACTGCATCGCTGCAGGGACGAAGGGTAAATTCCCACGTGGTACCACCCTGGTTCGACAAGCATATGGCTTATCCTCAACTAGTGTACTGACGTACTCGACTATAACGTAGTCAACGTCATCACCTGTATCGCGTGATTTCAGTGATGATGCTCCGGAATGAGCTATACGCAGGCCCTATGTACCGGTTCGCACCCCACACCGGCTCTCTTGAACAAATCAGGCGTGCCTTTTTTCCTTCATCGCATTTTTCGCTTGTAGTAAGTAGTAAATATATAATGTAAATATATTATAATGAAAGCTTCTTGCAAACAGGCTGCTAAAAATTAATTGTATTATATTCTACCAGCATGATTTGGCAGTGTCAAGGAATTTTTGTACGGATACCGGCACATTTTTTTGCCCGCAATCTACGGACGGATTTTTTACGAAAATATATATTGACGAACCACATGGTATGATGTAAACTATAAGTTAAATTTACAAGCTTGACAAGAAAAATATCGGAACTACTAAAGGCAATGAAAAGGAGAGTAGGCAGTGGGAAGCGTAACAGAGAACCCCGGCTGGTGGAAAGGGGCACGCGGAAAATTGCTGAAGATGGCCTTGGAGCCGCGCACCGACTGCATTATTATGCACAGGCTGCGACGGGAGCGCCCGTAACAGCGCAGGAGTATCGATGCAAATCCGTACTCTGCGAGGCTCATATCGCGAGGTATGGGCGAAACAAGGTGGTACCACGAAGCGAACGCTGTCGTCCTTGATGAAATTCATCAAGGATTTTTTAATGCCGATTTTGACGTACCATGAAATTATTCGTATAAAGGAGCACGATATGAAAAAGCCAATCATACAAATTGAAAATCTCAACAAGACCTTTGGCGAAGGCGAGGATGCCGTAGTCGCCCTCGACAACATCAACCTGTCCGTCGAGGAGGGCGAGATATTCGGCATAATCGGCCTGTCAGGCGCCGGGAAGAGCACGCTGGTGCGATGCATCAACCTGCTTGAAAAGCCCACCACCGGGAGAGTCATTTTCGACGGAAGGGATATTACCCTCCTTTCCGACCGCGAACTCAGGCAAGTACGCCGGTCCATCGGCATGATATTCCAGGGATTTAATCTCCTGATGCAGAGGACGGCCATTGAAAACGTATGCTTTCCGCTGGAGCTTGCAGGAGTGCCTCGCAGGGAATCAAGGGACAGGGCAAGGGAACTGCTCGATACGGTAGGGCTTGCCGACAAGGAAAACGCATACCCTTCGCAGCTTTCCGGCGGGCAGAAGCAGCGTGTCGCCATTGCCCGTGCTCTTGCCACAAGGCCGAAAGTCCTGCTATGCGACGAGGCGACCAGCGCGCTGGACCCCACGACGACCCAGTCAATCCTGGCGCTGCTGAAAGAATTGAACCAGACGCTGGGCGTAACGATAATAATAATCACTCACGAGATGAAGGTTATTGAGCAGACATGCAACCGCGTTGCCATTATTGACAAAAGCCATATTGAAGAAATCGGCGCAGTGGACGAGGTATTCCGACGTCCTAAAACACAGGCCGCCAAAAGGCTGATTTTCCCGCAGGGCGAACATATCGAAAGATTTACAGGCGGCGGCAAGTTCCTGCGCATTGTATTTGAAGGCAATTCCGCGGACCGCCCGATCATAGCGAACATGGTTTTAAGCTGCGGCGCACCGGTGAACATAGTCTTTGCCGACACTAAAAATATTGACGGCAGGACGTTCGGGCATATGGTCCTGCAGCTTCCCGACAACGACGATCTGGTCCGGAAAATGCAGGCATACCTTGATATCGAGAATATAGCGTATGAGGAGGAACAGTATGATATTCAGCAATGAAATGCTTGGCCTGATAGGGCTGGGATTACTTGAAACCCTGTATATGACCGTCATCTCCACTTTCATGTCTTACCTGCTGGGGCTTCCGGTCGGGTTGCTGCTGGTTGTAACCGATAAAGACGGTATAAAACCAAATGCCACGGTCAACAGGGTCGTTGGCGGCATAGTCAACATCCTTCGCTCAGTGCCGTTTTTAATACTGCTGGTTACCGTAATGCCGATTACCCGCGCCATCGTGGGAACAACCATAGGCTCCACGGCCACCATAGTCCCACTGGTAATCGGGGCTGCTCCATTCGTGGCAAGAATGGTGGAGAATTCTGCAAAGGAGGTTGATCGGGGCGTGATAGAAGCGTCCCTGTCAATGGGTGCGTCAACGCTCGAAATCGTATGGAAAGTTATATTGCCGGAAGCCAAGCCCTCCCTTATCATGGGGGCAGCCATATCGGCCACGACAATCCTTGGCTATTCGGCCATGTCCGGTTTCGTGGGCGGCGGCGGACTCGGCACCATCGCAATAAATTACGGGTATTACCGCAAACAGACCGATATAATGTTGGTCATGGTAGTCATCCTGATATTAATTGTCGCAGTGTTCCAGGAAATCGGGAGCCTGATCTCCAGGAAATGCGATAAACGCATAAGGTAGTGAGTAAATATTAATTAAGTAAAGCAGATTTGGTTTATATAAATCAGATTAAAGAGGAGGTTTATTATGAAAAAAATAGTACTGGCAATCTTAGTATCAGCTTTATTGCTCGGAAGCTTTGCGGGGTGTTCCGGCGGGAAAACAAAAGCGGGGGATACGACTCTCGTTGTGGGAGCCAGCGTTACACCCCATGCAGAGATTCTTGCCGAGGCTAAGGAGATTCTTGCCAAAAAGGGAATCGAACTTAAAGTGGTTGAGTTCACGGACTATGTACAGCCAAACCTTAACGTGGAGAACGGCAACCTTGACGCCAACTACTTCCAGCACAAGCCATACCTGGACCAGTTCAACAAGGACAACGGGACTAACCTCGTGTCGGTGGCTTCCATACATTACGAGCCGCTTGGCATCTATGCAGGCAGGACCGGCTCCTTCGACAAGCTGCCCGACGGCGCAGTAATTTCTGTTCCAAACGATGTAACAAATGAGGCCCGTGCCCTGATGCTGCTGGAAGCCCAGGGCCTTATCAAGCTCAAGGAAGGCGCAGGGCTGTCCGCGACCGTCCTGGATATTGCCGAAAACCCTAAAAACCTGGTAATAAAGGAGCTTGAAGCTGCCCAGCTCGCATTGTCATTGCAGGATGTGGATATGGCCGTAATCAACGGAAACTATGCAATCCAGGCAGGCCTCAATGCCGGGACCGATGCCCTGGCAATAGAGGAAAAAGACTCTGCCGCCGCACAGACATATGCAAATATTATCTGCGTAAAGGAAGGCAATGAAAACAATCCCGCAATACTCGAGCTTATAAAGGCGCTACAGGGCGACGAAGTTAAGAAGTTTATAGAAAACAAGTACAGCGGCGCCGTAGTCCCGATCTTCTAAAAAGCGGGGAGCACAGTTTCTTAACGGCGCAGGTCTTTAGAACCCACTGACCGGATAGTATCCGCCCGGTGGGTTCTTTTATTATGCCGGCCGTGACAAAATATTCCGGCAATGAATCAAAGGCAAATTTTTTCGTTCGTATTTCCCTCAATCTTTCCGATCCCATAGCCATAACAGAACGACTGGTGCATGCTGGTGATAATCAGCGCTTTGAGAAACTCCCGTTCCTCCTTGTCCAGCCCCTTGTCCATCATTTCAATGAAATACTTTATCTTTTCGGCTGCAATCAGCTTAATAGCCTCCCTGGTACCCGGCAGCTCATAATTAAGTTTTTTATTTGCCTGCCTTAAATAAAACTTCATGGTCTTTTCAAACTTAAAATTGTTTCTTGTTTTATCAGTCATTACTCACGCCTCCTGATATTACACATCCATATTGGCCGGTTTACAAGGCCGGCGCCGCAGTAGCCTTTACTCCGCCTCATAGACTAAGTGTTGCCTTGATACAGGCAATAATATACATGGGTACACGACAAAGAACCGTTGCCCCGTTAAAATCACCTCGTTAAAAGCCCGTCCTTCACCTTCTCGCCCAACACAACCGCAGTGGTAACCCATTCGTTGCTCTCATGCATAAGGTGCGTAATTTGTACCGTATCTCCGGGAGACTTTGAATAAATATAAGTTCTCAGCTGCATCATCGTATTAACTTCATTTCCGTCTATCCTGCGGATAATGCAGCCCTTGCGTATCCCTCCCCTGTACGCGGGGCCGTCTCTATCAACATGCGCTACGTATATGCCGTTTGGGACATCCGAGGCTCCGTCTATATACGGAATAACAGGTTTATCGTACGCAAAAAGCCCAAGGTACGGCTCTTTGAACTCACCAGTTCCAACCAGTTTTTCCACGATAGGTTTTGAAATATTGATGGGAATAGCAAAACCGATACCCTCGGCACTTGACACCTTTACCGTATTGATACCGATGACTTCTCCCCTGGAATTTAGAAGAGGCCCGCCGCTGTTACCCGGATTGATGCTTGCATCGGTTTGAATAAGGTCCTCCATGTAATTAGGGCCGGTTTCCGTTTCAATACGGATTGTCCTGTTCAGCGCGCTTATAATTCCGGATGTCACCGACCGCTGGAATTCCAGGCCGAACGGATTTCCTATCGCAATAGCAGGCTCGCCTACTTCCAGCTTCGTAGCGTCACCCAGTACCAGCGGTGTCAAGCCCGTCAGGTCCACTTTAACAACAGCAAGGTCAAGGACAGGATCAGCCCAGACCACTCTGCCGGTAACATTCCTTCCGTCCGCGATGGATACCGTCAGCTTGTTGTTTTTCCCTCCGGCGACATGGTTGTTTGTCAGTATATATCCGTCGGAACTGACAATCACGCCGGAGCCCACGCCTATTTCCCTGTTGCTGTTCCTGTCAAACAGGCTTTCCTCATGGATACTTTCAACAGTAATCCCAACAACACCGGCCGTTGCTATTTTTGCCACCAGTTGAGTCACAGGTATTTCGGCGGCCTGGTCGGCAACTTGCACCGTCCCGCCGCCTGGGTTCTCACCGGGGTATTGAGCCGGTCCGCCCTCCAATAAAGATTTGCCGCCGGTCACTTGCATAGGCACCGCCCTGCTGCCGTCACCGGGGCCGGTTCCCGGCATGCCGGGCAAGACATTCCTGGCTGCGGCAAAATACACGAGCAGTCCGGCCAGCATCGAACTCACCAGCGAAGCCATTATTATTTTAGCGGATATGCCGCGGTCTTTTCCTCTAAACATTCTTCATCCTCGTTTTCCCAGCTAAAACTAAAAAAGCAATCATAATTATTATTTCATGATTGCTTTAAAGCATACGGAAAAATGAGGAATACCGTTTATTTCCATCATGTGCTTATATACTGTCGCCGGCGCCGGTTGAGTGGCCTGATTTGACTATCCTTTTAACGCTCTTTTCAAACTTCGGCCTTGGCATCATGACCTGGTGCCCGCATCCAAGGCATTTCACCCTGAAATCAGCGCCGGTACGCATAACCTCCCATTGCCTGTTACCGCACGGGTGTTCTTTCCTGAATTCAACAATATCGCCCAGACGATACCTATCCGCCATATTGCCTCCACAAATACATGCTTATTTATTTCGCTTTCCTCCAAGCAATATTATAAGCCCAATCCCGATCAATAACAATGGAACAGCGAACGGCTGCGTGTTAAAGCTCAACAGCTTCTTCAGAGAAAATGATACGAAAAAAATAAATGACAGCCCTGTCAATATGCCTATGGGAATTAACAACCCCTTTTCCCTGGAACCGAATATATAAAGCTCAAAAAGCCCGAAAGCCACGGAAAAAATATACATGGGCCATGTTATATCCCATCCGCCGAAAAGCATGTTGATCTGAAACGTAATACCCAATACAAGTAATATTCCGCCTGGCACAAGAAGCCCCGGATTCCTGCCGCTTCCGGAAAAATAGCCCGCATGAAAAAGCAGGCCCGGCAGTATGAAAAATAATGAAGGCCAGAGCCTGCCTATACTTAAAATATCACCAAACAGGTCAATTAACCCGACATTATCCAAAAGAACCGCCGCTCCAAGTACAATCAATATTACTCCCAGAACTTTTCCGGTCCTGTTCATGTTAAGACCTCCCGAATAACCAGATTTAATTCTTCTCTACAATATTATAATAGCATTGAATCAAAATGTCTGATATAACCGGGAGAAGTCAAGTTTCCAGATAACATACCTTATTCCCGATGCAACCAGGTCGGCGATTTTCATTACTATGTGAAGCCTTGTATTCTGCAGGACAAGGAAATCCATAAATCCTCCGAAGTTGACTATGCCGGTAACAAACATGTCGCCAACCGGCGGGAGTTGCTTATTGACTCCCGACCCCGGCCTGACAGGGCCTTCCCCGATTCCCACATATCCTATGCGATTCATGCTGCCAAGGCACGCGTCTATCGCAACAATAAACGGGTTCTCGCACTCGGAAGATATGCGTTTCATTATTTGGCAGAGGTTCTTTGCGTGAACAGGGTTTTCAAGGTCGCCGTATACATAGACACGTTTTTGCTTCAAGCCTGATATTTTATACCCTATTAACGGGCCCAGGCTGTCTCCGGTCGACCGGTCGGTACCAATGCAGACAAAAACAATAGATTTAAAGCCTGTTTGAATTGCCCTGGCGATATACCCGTAAAGCTCATCGGTAAAATCACGGAAAGCGTTGGTGCTGTTTACATCAATGTACTTATGCCTTTTTGTGGTTTTTGCAATCATCGTAAACCCCTGAAAATTCTTTTTATATATTATTTCCAGTCACCATTCAATTATTACTAATTTTTCTATTTTGACCTGTAAATTAAGAACCCCTGGATTGATTTACTTGTGTCGAATAATCTGATATTATATATTGGGGGGTGTCGTTTACGGAATCTTTCAGAAAAAGTGAGCACTTTATCGAAGAAATAGTTGATGGAATGTATGACTGGGTCAGGGTAATCGACCTCGACAACAACGTAATCTATATGAATAAAGCAATGTCCGAAAGCCTCGGTCATCCTGCCCTGGGGAAAAAATGCTACGAAATTTTAGGCCGCAGCGAACCCTGCAATAACTGTACCTTAAGACAGATGGTCTTTGACGGCCGCTCCCACGAAAAGGAAGAGCACATTAACGGTAGGATTTTTTCCGTAATGTCGTCGCCTATCAGGAACAAGGAAGGAAAAATAATAGCGGCGGTAGAAGTGCTGCGAGACACAACACAGGTAAAGCGGCTGTATGAAAAAACGAGGGAACAGAATGCGGAACTAAGAAAGGACCTGGAAATGGCAAGAAAACTGCAGGTAAGCCTTCTGCCCGATCCACCGTCCGATAAGCGGCTGACTTTTCGATGGTATTCATCCCCTGTAAATCACTTGGTGGAGACTTCCTGGATATTTTCAGCATTGACGATTCACACGTGGGTTTATATATTGCTGATGTATCCGGCCATGGCGTTCAGTCTGCATTACTGACCGTCTTTCTGCGCTCCACGCTGAACAGGAAGCTCTTGTCGCCTGCCAAAGCGCTTGGAGAGCTGTACGCCGAGTTCAACCGATGCAGGCTGGACCTGGATGAAGATCTGTATATTTCCGTTTTCTACACGATAATCGACCTGGATAAAAAAACAATGGTATATTCAAACGCGGGACTGAACGTAATTCCCATCGTATACAACAAAAACCGGTACGATATGCTGTGGCTGCCGGGCATACCAATCAGCAACTGGGCAAAATGCCCGGAGTACAAGGACGCGTCACGGAAACTTCAGCCCGGTGACAGGCTGTTCCTGTATTCGGACGGCATCCTTGAAATAAGAAACAAGGCAAATGAGCAGTACGGTGAAGAAAGGCTGCTTGACATACTGCAGAACAATGATTTGAATCCGGGAGAGCTACTGCAAAAGATAAAAGCATCCGCGTTCGATTTTGCCGGAATCGGGAACGGGGGCGCATTAAAAGATGATGTAACTATGGCGCTGCTGGAGATAAAATAGACGTAACGACCCGGTCAATACCCGCCAGGTCTTTATATATCCTGGTATCTTTGAAACTGCCGGACAGCATGCTTGCCACATCTGCCGCCTGGTCATATCCCGTTTCAAAAGCCAGCATGCCCCCGGGCTTCAAATACGCCTTCGACGACTTGATAATCTCCCTGTAAAAAAACAGCCCGTCCGCACCGCCGTCCAGGGCGGAAATGGGTTCGTATTCCCTGATTTCCCTCTGAAGCCTGCTTATCTCTTCGGTCCTTACATACGGGGGATTGGAAACAATAACGTCAAACTTTTCTTCCGGAACACTTTCAAACAGGTTGCTTTTAATAAAGCGCACCCTGTCCGCCACGCCGTTAGCCTGCGCGTTTTTTCGCGCAGCCTCAAGAGCGGCCGGCATTATATCAACGGCAGTTACCCGGCATCCGGGAATGTACCGGGCAAGGCTCACGGCTATGCAGCCCGAGCCTGTTCCCATATCGAGTATTGAAATATGCCCCTGGCGTTTTCGCGGCTTTTCCCGGAAATCCGGTTTTCTTCGGCAAATGCACCGTCTTCGTGATGCTTTATCACTGCCGCTGCAAAACCTGATAACAGTCTCAACCAGCAGCTCGGTTTCCTGCCTGGGAATCAGAACTCCCGGGCCAACTTCAAACATCAGCGACATGAATTCCTGCACCCCTGTCAGGTATTGCAGCGGACATCCGGCCAGGACGGCGTTGCAGCATCGAAAAATAGGTTTTTAAAATGCCCTCGCCGACATCCATGTCTCCATGGGCAAAAAGATATATCCTGTCGCACCTGGCGGCATGACAAAGCAGAACCCCGGCATCGGCTGCCGGGGAGCTTATGTTTGCATCTTTTAGTAGCTGTATTCCTTTTTGATATGCTTCATTATATGTCATTTTCAATACCATCTACCACCTGTCGGAACCGTCATCCACCAACACATTTTTCAACGCCTCGATGGCCACTTCGATTTGTGAATCGTCAGGTTCCCTTGTTGTCAGGTGTTGGAACAGCAATCCCGGTGCATTGATAATTTTCATGATAAACCAATCGGTGTGCCTCCCGGCCAACTTCAGTATCTCATACGCCACTCCCGCGACCACGGGTATCATCAGCAGCCGCAGCAATGCATTAACAACCGGGTGGTACCATCCGAGGAACGAGAACATGATAATGCTCACGACCATCACCAGGAAAAGGAAGGATGTCCCGCACCGGGGGTGCTTTGTCGAGTACTTCCTGACGTTTTCCACGGTCAGCTCTTCCCCGTGCCTCGTAGCAATGTATGGCTTTATGCTCGGCGCCGTGGTATTGCCAGACTCTTTTTATATCATTCAGCATTGTTGCAAGATATATATAAATAAAAAGTATCAGGATACGTATAAGTCCCTCAAACAAGTTGTACAAAATGACGCCTTTTCCGGTTTTGCTCAAATTCAGCAAACCGGCAAGCAGGTTCGGGAGAATGATAAAAAGGCCGACACCCATGGCAAGGGCAATTATAACCGAAGCATAGATTACCGCATCCTTGCCTTTATCTTTGAAAATCCTCTCTATAAAAGCATCAAGCTTTGAAGGCTCCTGGCCTTCCTCCCCTTCTATCTCCACAAAATCGGCCGAGTACATCAGCGCTTTGACTCCGATGACCATCTGCCTGAACAAATTAACACTGCCACGAATGAAAGGCATTCTTGTTATCGGTGTTTTTTTAGGCAGCGGCTTTTTATCAAGCACTATTTCGCCATCTGGTTTCCTTACCGCTATGGCGATATTTTCAGGCCCCATCATCAACAGGCCCTCAATCAAAGCCTGTCCCCCTATTGTTGTTTTTTTCATAATATTCTCCCCAGATAACTTCTCTATATAAGTAGAATTAAAGGCCGAAATTATCCTCAGCCTTTAGTTCAACACCTATAACAAGCTATTTCAAATTCCGTCTGCGCCAAGGCAAAATTATTCATCAAATTATTCATCCGTGGCGTCTTCAATACCGTATTTCTTCTTAAATCTCTCAACGCGTCCGCCGGTATCGACAAATTTTTGCTTCCCGGTAAAGAACGGATGACACTTTGAACATATTTCAACACGCAGGTTCTTCTTCGTGGAACCTGTGGTAAAGGTCTCTCCGCAAGCACACCGTAAAACTGCTTCTCCGTATTCCGGATGTATTTTTTCCTTCATCGCAATTCACCTTCTTTCGCCGCGTTACAATATAATCCACATTTCTTTGCCCACGCAACAAGCAAAAGATATTTTAGCACAATACTCAACAGTTATCAATACCCACGTATTTTATTTGTCCAGGAACGCCCTGTTTATGCTGTTGATAAATTCCTCATTCGATTTTGTCTGCATCAGCTTGTTAAGGATCATTTCCGTTACATCCGCGGGACCAAGATTGCTCATGGCCTTGCGTATGGCCCAGATGCTTTCCAGCTCCTTCTGGTTCAGGAGCAGGTCTTCCCTCCTGGTACCCGACTTGTTTATATCTATGGCCGGGAATATACGTTTCTCGGACAATTTCCTGTCAAGATGTATTTCCATGTTGCCGGTACCCTTGAACTCTTCAAAAATAACGTCGTCCATCCTGCTCCCGGTCTCTATCAGGGCTGTGGCAATGATAGTCAGGCTGCCGCCGTTTTCTATGTTGCGCGCGGAGCCGAAGAACCTTTTCGGGCTGTGAAGCGCTCCCGGGTCCAGGCCGCCCGACAGCGTCCTGCCCGTGGGCGGGATTGTAAGGTTGTATGCCCTTGCAAGCCTGGTGATGCTATCCAGCAGGATAACAACATCCTTCTTTTGCTCCACCAGTCTCTGAGCCCTTTCCAATACCATCTCAGCCACTTTTATATGGTTCTCCGGTACCTTGTCAAAAGTTGAATATATGATTTCGCCTTTTATGGAACGCTGCATGTCGGTAACTTCTTCCGGGCGCTCATCAATCAAAAGCACAATCAGCTCAATTTCAGGGTAATTTTTTGTTATCGCGTTCGCTATCTTTTTAAGCAAAATTGTCTTGCCGGCTTTCGGAGGCGAAACAATCATGCCTCTCTGCCCCTTCCCTATGGGAGCAATCAGGTCAATAAGCCTTGTTGAAAGCTCTTTTGGATCTGTCTCAAGAGTTATGCGCTTGTCGGGGAATATCGGGGTCAGATATTCAAACGGAATTCTCCTGGCAGCCATCTCGGGCGAATCTCCATTCACGGACTGCACATAAAGCAGCGCCTGAAACTTCTCGCCCTCCTTTGGTATTCTGCCCTTGCCCTTTATCAGGTCACCCGTTTTCAGGTTAAACCTTCTTATTTGAGAAGGAGACACGTATACATCCCTGTTTCCTGAAAGAAAATTGTCGCTTCTGAGAAAGCCATACCCGTCAGGCAATACCTCAAGCACCCCTTCAACGGGATCATCGCTCTCAATCTTTTCAAGGCCGTTGTTGTGCTGGTTCGCCCAGTATTCTCTTCTCTGATGTGGTTCGTAATGCCTGTAAGCGGGTTTTTCCTCTGTTTTTACCGCTTCAGACGCTTTTCCGTTTTCTGCCTTCTTGTCTTTGGCTTTCTTATCTTCCGTTTTCTCATCTTCTTTTTTATCGTCCCCGGCTTTCTCGTCCACTGCCTTACGCTCCGTTTTAGCCTCTCCGTCCTTTGCCGTCTCCTGCGGCTCCTGCCCGTCCTTTTCCGCTCCCTCTTCTGCCGGTTTCTCTTCCTTTACTGTTTCGTCCTCTTTCTTTTCCCCGGCTTTGTCATCGGCAGCTTGCTTATCCGCAATTTCTATCATGGTTTGTTCCGCGGGCGCATCTTCGGTTTTTTTCGGCCTGCCCCTTCTTGACTTTTTCAATACGGCAGGTTGCTCGGCCGCAGCCTCTTTCTCCTGCTCCGCATCCGTCTTGTCCGGCTTGGCCGCTTCCTCTTCTTTCGCTTTACCAGCTTCTTCCGTTTCCCTGGATTTTTTCGATTCTACCGCTTCTTCTGATTCTTCGCTCTCAGCCGGTGTTCCTGTTTTGTCGGCAGCACCTGTCTCATCCGGGGTTTCATCGGGCTCCGCCGCGCTTTTTGCTTTCCTGCCGCGTTTTTTAGGCTTCTCCGGGGCCTCATCAGCAGGCTCCTTTGCCTCGTCGGTGTCTTCACCCGTCTCCGCCTTGGCTTCCTCTTCCGGTTCCTCTTCAGGTTCCGCCTTTTTGGGTTTTCTGCCTCTCCTGGATTTTACCGGGGTATCGCCTGCTTCGGCTTCGGCTTCCGCCTCTTTCTTTGCCTTTTCTTTTTCTGCTTTCGCTCTTGCGGCTTCTCCGGCTTTGAGTATTTTCTCTATAAGCTCTTCCTTGGTCTTATTTTTAATACCTCTTAATCCCATCATTTTCGCTATATACTGTAAATCTTCAATAGATTTCACAGCAAGATTAACTTCTTCCATAATACACCACCTGTTAATTAAATGTTTATATAGTATGCAACCTGGAGTTCTTTCGAATATCTGCACCGTTACAAGTCCTGGATATATCCGAAGAATCAGGCCGGCTATCAATCATGCTCGGCTGCTTCCGCTTCCTCAATTATAAAACTTACTCAAGTTTGATTGGGAAAAGCTAATCAATAGATTAATTCATAGCATTACCTGGCTATTATAGCACTCGAAATATACAATTGTCAATCAAAAACCTTCAAATGGCGTATTTTATCGCTAAATTAGCCAAATTTTAAAGATTATTTCCCGAATTTATCACTTGATTTCCTGGATATGCGGCTTTCGGCGTTTTCGGCATTGTACTGAAAGGCATCTTCCGTAATCATTATCATGTTTTTGGTTAGTATCTCCTTCAGGTCATCATTCTTTACGGCCGGAATTCTTTTTTTACCGCCGCATTTGCAGCAAATGAGCAAAACACTGTCGGAAAACAATGCCAATTCTATATCCGAGCTCCCACACCCGCAGTAAAGGTTTCCGCTTATGGCAATATCATGGAGGCGGTTTAGCGTATCGAGCATGACCCGGGTATTGCGAAAATAACTTTCGTACCCGTATGTGTCCATCAGCTTGTCAAATTCTTTCTCAAGGCTGTCAATCTTTTTCCGAACCGCCTCATCCTTGCCGATAAAGCATATTTGCATGCCTGTCGCGGGACAGTTTACGGTCTCTGTCCGGCCCGAAAGAATATTTTTTCTCTTTACCAGGTAGGTATGCTCACAGCCGCACCCAATACACGGAATACTGAACAAGTAGTAATTTTCACCTTCCCGTTTTATTGCAATCCTTGATTTTTTACAATCGCATGGCAAGCTGCAGCTCTTTTTATATAAAAAAGTAAACAGCGAGATGTTTATAAACCTAAAACTCCCGCAAAAAGTACATTTATATGCGATGGTAACACTTGCGTCTATAAGCATTTTTCCCACCCTATATAATTATATTCGCCGTTGCCAAAAAAAATCCTGCTTGCCCGGACCTGTGAAGCATACACAGCCGGCCGCACAACAGGCACTTTGCGCGGACAAAAAAACATTCAGTTTTGCTATTTCGACATTGTCAATTGTACATGCCGGTTTTTACTGTTATAATATGATTTACTAAGCGGAAAAACTTACATTAAACAGATTCAAACAAAAACAAGGCGGTCTGGCATGAAGCATTTATTTATAGTCAACCCGGTTGCAGGAAAAGGATACGCCCTCCGGCGCATAGCTGAAATAAAGGAATATTTCGAGACAGGCGGAAAGGCCGGCGAGGAGGAATATGAAATAAGAGTCACGGAATACCCGGGACATGCCACTGAAATCGCGAGGGAGTACAGTTCGGCGCAAAACCTCAGGATTTACTCCGTCGGAGGCGATGGTACGCTGAACGAAACGCTCAACGGAATGGCCGGCAGCGGGAGCATCCTGGGGGTAATACCCAGCGGTTCGGGCAACGATTTCATCCGGAGCATTGCCGGGGACAACATTCCTGAGAATATAATCAGGCATACAGTCGAAGGAAAGGAAAAGCCCGTAGATTATGCCAGGATAAATGACAAATATTTCATAAACATAGCATCTCTTGGTTTTGACGCGGAAGTCGCATACCAGACAAACCATTTTAAAAAACTGCCGCTTATCTCCGGAAGCATGGCTTATGTCCTTGGAATATTGTCAACCATATCAATATGCAAAAACCATCACATGGAACTTAGGACAGACAACGGGGTACTTTCCGGGAAAACCCTCCTTGTCGCTGTAGGAATCGGCAAATATTACGGGGGAGGAGTATTGGCGCTTCCGGACGCCGAAGTGGACGACGGCTTGTTTGATATTTGTTACGTGGAAGCAAAACCAAGGCTGGACATATTAAGGCTGTTCACGAAGTATATGAAAGGCCTGCACCGGGAAATCGAGGGAGTCCATTTAATACGCAGCAAGAGCGTGGAAATCATCCCGGATGAGCCCATACCGCTGAACCGCGACGGTGAAATCGTTATGGCGGACAAGGCGGTATTCGAGATATTTCCGAAAGGTATCCCCTTTATTGTGCCTTCAGTCCCCCGGCAGCCCTGACACCGGAATCAGCATTTCCTCCTTAAGCGCCTGGCCGCCGCGGCAGCTTTCACAGCGAGATATACGGGAAAAGAAGCTGCCAGCATGTCAAACCCGACGTTAAACAGGAAAAGATGCTTGCCCAGGTCCATCGCCATCACCGATTACCGGCAGAACAAATTGCCCGGCTCCCACCAATGCGATAAACCACATAAAAGCGATAAAAAAACGAATCCTTTCTTTCCTGGCCCTTGCAAATTCAATAGTCAGCACCGCAACTGCCACGGTGTAAAAAGCCAGCACGAAATAAAGATTATTCGGCAGTATGTTCAGCTTGAACCATCCCCAGCCGCTGAACGCAGCCGCAACCTGTTTATACCCGATTCCCGGGTATTTTTCGTAGTTGCCCATCCCCTGGTTTATCCTAAACCCGTTTTCCGCCGCGTATTCGAGCTTTTGCAGGAAACGGCGCGGATGCTCCAGGTAGAACCGCAAAATATTGATGTGGCTTACCTTGTCGGACAGGTCTTTCTGAAATTCCGGGGATTTAATATCTACCGGGTACTCGTCCATAAAATAGTTAGTACCGGCAAGCGCAGAATAAGAAGGATCAAGCCCCAGTTCTTCCAGGTCGGCGGCAGGGTTGGGAGAGCCTCTTAAAATCCCGTAAAAAACAGCCTGGTACTTGTTGCATATCCGGATATTCCTCGGAATTCCCGCATAGCAAACAAGGGAAACGGTAACAACCATCATGGCGGCAGTAATCGACATTTTTCTCCATAAAGCATTGTCTCCCAGCCGCGCCGCCACTATGAGAAGCAGTGCCGCCAGGATGCCTGTCGGCGTGTTTTGCGCCTTTGCCCCTGCAAAAAAGAACGCGCCCGCGCCGAACAGCAGCAGCATCCATAGCGCCGGCTTTTTAGATGCAGCCACCGCCAGGGCCATCGAAGCCATCAAAAGGATGGATACCAACGATACCGCTTCCCCGTACAGCGAATTGAAGTATGAGATATACCCGGTGTCGCAGAACACAAAAATTATTACCGCAGCTGCCACAATCCCGGCAACTTTCGACAGCATTCGCAGGTATCTCACCAAAAAGAAGCATGCTGTGGCAAAAATAACGGAATATATAGCTGCAAGGAAGCGTATGTCAAAATATTTTGATGCCGTCACGGCTTTATTGATAAGAACCGCCAGTATCACAAGCGGGATTTCGGTGGAAAGGTATGCCCCCATGAAGGGAATTATAAACCCTATTCCATAAAGCCTGTTGACATATCCGAAATAGCGTTCGGCCGGATCATCCGACAGGTAATGCAGCCCCGCGGATTTCATGATGCGTGCGAAATCGCCGTTGTCGGCAACACCGATAACAGGCCTGGTAAACAAGGTAAAAAATAATATCGCAAGGATTACAGCCACAGCCGCATATTCTATTCTAAGCCTTTTCAACCAACCGTTTGTCATTTGAATACTCCCCGGCAGTAAAATTATTCCCCGGTATGCGGGAAGTATTCATCCGCCGGATTAGGCCCCGGCCCGGATGGCATGATTATGCTTCCGCTTTATTTACTCAATCCATTTCGACGGGTGGAAATAATCCGTATATATGCCGTAAGCGCCATTGTCCCTCAATTTTATATATGCATTGTAGTCATTAACAGTGTGGACATAGACAGGAATGCTTAGTTTTGAAAATCTGTCAAGCGTGTCCGGAGACGCTTTTTCGTATGGCATGGTCAGCGCAAACAGGGAATGGCTTTTACAAAAATCGACAATCTCATCATCACTGGCTTCAATCCTGTATAATGTAAGAATAATGAATTCATACCCAAGCCCTCTTACGGGTTTGTATTCATCAAAGGAGTATATTTGCGGGATGAACCTGCCATATACCTCAGGGTATCTTTCTTTTATCAATCTAAGAATGTCCTGGTTGTCATCTTTCACATCGGTCACAATGTACGCGTCATCATGATTGGCGACCCATTCCGCCAGCATGTCAAGGTCCATAAGGTGAAGGCCCAGTATGGCCTTCCTGGCCTTAAACTCCTTGTATGACGGCGCCTTGTCAGAATACCTTACGTCCATCAGCCAGTTTGCATTCCCCCAGTCATGCACCAGGACAGGTACCCCGTCGGAAGTCCGGCTGATGTCTGCTTCTATAAACCTGAACCCTTTACTATAGGAATTATCCAGGGCCTCAAGCGAATGTGTCAGGCGCAGCCCGTAAATCTCCCCGCCCGCATGCGCTATCAGGCGGGGCGCTTCAATCAAGCCTGTGCCGCCTGCTACCCTGATGTTACTTTTATTTCTGATGCCATGTGCCGCGAAAATCACTATAACGAAGATAACAGCCCCTAAAAGGACGATAATCCCCCGCTTTTTCACCAGACTGTCCCCTTTCTTTCCTTAAATGACACAGCAAGCAGAACGGCCGTTAGCTATATATGAATTCTACCCTGTTTTTTATTATAACGCAATAAAACAATATGCCCGATTCAGCCCCTATGAGCCCCGGCGTCTTTGTTCATAAAAAGGTCGCCGACCTTTTTTGATTTGCAAAGATAAGCATACCATGCGACACTAAAAACAACTACATATGACAGGCATATTATAAATAACGTAACTATGCTTCCGTACATTTCTTCATACGTGGAAGGTGTAATTTTATAATGTTGAATATCATTTATTTGCAGCCGCAGATCCGCACATAAATACAGCGTCAAAAAAGCAAGTCTGAATATTAGAAAAATCTTCGTGAACCTGACGGCTAAACGCGACATTCTCTTTAATAAAATGCCTGAAAATATGGAAAACAATGTGTACAGGACTGCCAGCCCCATGAAAATATTACTGAGTATACTGATATTTATTTGATAATACCCGTAAAATGCCACGGCAATACCTATTAATGGTTCTATTGCAATAAGCATAAAAAAAAGAATCATTAAAATACCGCTTAACCCTTTTTCCTCAAAATACTCAAATGGTTTTCGAAATTCATCCATACAAGTACGCCTCATTTTTATTCATTTACTCAATCCATGCCGGCGGCTGGTAATGGTAATAAGTTATCTTCTCTTTTTGTTTTGCGGTTCTCCTTTGTTATGAACAGATCCGGCAAACTGAACGAGCGTTCGGTGATACGATTTTACCATGTTTTGTATTATAATGCAATAAAATTATTATGTTTTATCCGATCTCTATCACTTTCCCTATACGGTCGCGGAGAACAACATCGAGCATAATATCCGTCCCGGCTTTAATGCTCTTTTCATTCAACACGCTGCAAACCGTCTGATACGCCAGCTCGGGGAAATTATTCTGCTTGCTCAGATGTCCCAGCAAAAAATACTTTGTTCCCTTCTGCGCCATGTACGCAATCACCCTGCCGGCGTCGTCATTCGAAAGGTGCCCGTTTTTGCCCGCTATGCGCTTTTTCAAAGGCCATGGGTATGGCCCCACCTTAAGCATTTCAATGTCATGGTTTGATTCCAGCAGCAGAAGGTCGCTGTCATCAAAATAGGACAGCAGGTCCGGATTGATATGCCCTATATCCGTCGCCACCGTGACTTTCTTCCCCGCCGCAAGAAAGCTGTAGCCCACCGGTTCATTTGCGTCATGCGGCACCGGGAAGGGTATCACGGTAAAATCTCCTATTTTGAAAGGTTTACACGGATCGAAAACAACCCTGTTGCACTCAAGAACAGGGCCAATCTCCTTCTCCATGGCTTCCCAGGTTCCCCTGCTTGCATATATGGGCAGGTTAAATTTGCGTGACATAACGCCTGCTCCCCTGGTATGATCGCCATGCTCATGAGATACAAGGATGGCATTTAGCCTGGAAGGGTCCTCGTCTATGGAATGTAAGGCGTTTATTATTCTCTTCGCGCTCAAGCCTGCTTCAACCAGCAGGTTGGTATTTCCCGTCGAAATAAATAATGAATTTCCGCTGCTTCCGCTATATAAACTACAGAATTTAATCATATCAGTCCCCGTAAAGAAATGCCGCCGGCTTTCATGTGCGGCACTTTATCGTGAAGTTACTTATCAGTCCTGTAAATATCGGCTCCCAGGCGGTGAAGCTTTCCTACGAAATCTTCATAGCCCCTGTCGATATATTTTACGTTATATACTTCCGTCTTGCCTTCCGCCGTAAGCCCGGCAATGACAACCGCCGCCCCGGCCCTTAAATCGGTTGCGTTAACAGGTGCCCCCGTCAGCCGGCAAGGCCCGTCAATAACAGCAACGCTGCCGTCCACACGAATATTCGCGCCCATTCTTTTCAGTTCATCCACATATTGAAACCTAAGGGGCCATATCCCTTCCGAAATTGTACTCGTTCCGTCGGCCAGGCACAGCAAGGCACTGGAGGGGGGATGCAGGTCGGTTGCAAAACCCGGGTATGGCAGTGTTTTGATATTCACCCTTTGAAGCTTGTCCCCGCCGATTACCCTTATGTTGTCCTCGCCCTCAATTACATTGATATTCATTTCAATCATCTTCGCGGTCAAAGACTCCAAGTGTTTCGGGATAATATTCTTTACGGTTATGTCCCCGCCCGTGGCCGCCGCAGCAATCATAAACGTGCCCGCCTCAATCATGTCGGGTATTATGGAATGCACATGACCGCCTTTCATGCTGTCGACTCCCCTGATCTTGATTACGTCCGTCCCGGCGCCCTTGATGTCCGCCCCGGCAGCATTTAAAAAGTTGGCCACGTCTACTATGTGAGGCTCCTTTGCGGCATTTTCGATTACCGTAGTACCTTCTGCCCGTACGGCGGCAAGCATCAGGTTAATAGTAGCCCCGACGCTGACCACGTCAAGATATATCTGGCTTCCAACCAATCTATCGGCCTTAAGCTTTATCATCCCGTGTTCAATCACGACCTTGGCGCCCAGTGCTTCAAAGCCCTTTATATGCTGGTCCATGGGTCTGAAACCAAAATCGCATCCTCCCGGAAGCGCAACTTCGGCTCTCCCGAACCGGCCCAGCAACGCACCCAGGAGGTAGTATGACGCTCTCATGCTTTTTATCAGCTCGTAGGAAGCTGTATAGGAATGGACATTACTTGAATCTATAACAATAGTGTTTTTATCTTCAAAGTGTATTTCCGCTCCCAAATGAGAAAGCGCGCCCTCAATAATGCGGGTGTCTTTTATATCCGGAAGATTCTCTATCTTGCATGTACCCTCAATAAGCAAAGAAGCAGGTATGACCGCGACCGCAGCATTCTTTGCGCCACTTACGCATACGTCGCCCTGCAGAGCCTTGCGGCCATTAATTACTATTTTCTCCAAACTTTGCGCACCTGCCTTTTGTCATTTGTAAGCTCTTGCTTATGTGCCATTTTTTATTATACCACTCTTTTTACATTTGCACTATATCGCTTAAATGATATGCGACAAGTGGTCAGGCTTGAAGGGGTGACAAGGGGTCGGGCTTGAATGATTTGCTTACCCTGACCGGCACCCGCATGTAATCCGTCCGACTCACCAAGCGGGACAATGTACCTGTCCCACATGTCCCATCAGCCGGTTCACTTGTATTTCAAATCATTGGGGCTTATGAAGACAGGATCGGGTTCATCCTTTAATTTAATCCTCCATACCGGCAGCAGTTCAATCGACTCAATCTCTTCCATCGGGCAGCCGCCCAGCTTGTAACCGCTGTCTATCGAGGTAATCACCCTGCTGCCGCCGCCTTCGAAATATCCAAGAAGCGCCTGGTATGCCTCAAACTCCTCAACCTTGCTCTGCGTAAACCCATTAACCTCGTACTTGCTGTAAACCAGCCGCGAGACACCTTTTTCGCCTATCGTGACAGTGCAGTAATTATCAAACAAAAGCATATTGTCGTATTTTTCGACAAAATGCACCGTTACGCTTCCATCAGCATCCCTCATGATATCATCCGCAACATACTTTCCTTCAAGCAATCCCTTGTCCTTTAAAAACTTCAAAGCAGCATCCGCCGCCTTGTCATCGCTGCGGATATCCATGCCCGGCGCCGGCTGCTCGTCGGTATATTCAAATTTGGTACCGCTTTTAAATACAATCTTTTTGCCGGAATGTTCAAATATTTCCCCTTCGCCCGATATTTCATACTCCTTGCCCAGGAGTTTCTTTGCCGACGCCTTCCTGTCAATTTCACCATTCCCGTACTCGAGCCGGCGAAAACCGCTTGTTTTGCCGGGAATATCGCATTCCAGCGTGATGCCGCGGCTATTCAGTATCAATTCGGCATTCTTTATCGTCTTCGCATGAATATCCTGCCCGCCTGATATAATAAAAATATTGACAAGCAGGAATACGTTAAAGGCGGCCAATAATACGATTATTATGATTTTTGCCTTTGAAATGTCCATATGTCAGTCTCCTTCTTCAGGCATCATATCAAGAGTTATACTGCTTCCGTCCTTCAGATAGACCAGAAGCGCCGGTTCGAGGACCTCGGCATCCGGGGAATCGATATAATAGCCGCAGTACATATCCTGTACGTTCATATCCTTATACCCCATGCCCGATTGCCCCAGCAGGTCAATAAACCGGTCGTTGTACCCGCTTTTTTGACCCTGGACAAAATCCTTCAGCAAGGCGTCGCATTTCAGCACCCTTTTCCTGTCGGCCTGGATGCTTATGGCATGGGACAGCTTTCCGGCAGCGCCGCCTTTCAAATCAATATCCACCATTACAGGCATCCCTCCGATCCTATAGTCGAATCCTATCTCATACACGCCCTGCCTTGTCTTGCTTTCATTTATCGATGCAATTGCGATATCAACATCCGGACCAAGAAGCCCCTTGATGCCTGCGACAAATTTATACGCATTCAGCAGGGCGTTTACCATTCCGCCCTCTCCCGACGAATCGACCGTGCCGAGGTAGTTGAACGAAAGGTAACCGTTGGAGTGATACTCGTAAAAACTATTGACAAAACTGAATTGAATTTTATCGATTCCGGTACTCCTGCTATAACGGTCCTTATCCGTCCCAAGCAGTATTTCCGCAAGCTCGTCCTCATCTGACGCCTTTGCGGGCGGTCTTACCGTGTATTCATAATAAGGCCAGTATTTAGGCGCCCCCGAAATGTAAAGCACGTCCGGTTCGGCTCCCATCGGCTCTGCTATATTGCTGCCCCCGAGCGTGTAATAGTTCCTGTATCCCGTATTTTCCTCGCCTAAAAGCTTCTCAATAGTACCGCGGATCCTGAAAGCATTTTCATTTCTTATGGGACCGGAAACATAGACCAGGCCGTTATTGCTCCTGATATAATAAGTGGCAAGGCTCTCGTCGATAATGTCCCGCCTTACCATAATCTTTCTTGCGACGGGAAAATCCTGCGAGGAAACCTTTGTGCCAAGAAACCATGACAGCAACTCAGGCCTGACATCGTACCCGAAATCAATCATATAGCCCATTTTTTCGGTAATGTCTCCCCATTCCTCATTTGTCCTTGCAAGACTTGCCTTTCCGGATACAATCATGGCGAGACCCTGCATGGCTTCATCCCAGAGCCTGTTATATTCCACGCTGCCTCTTGGCATAATCCAGTGCGACATTTCCCCGCCGGACAATACCAGCCTGTCCGGGACAAATAATGCCTCCCGGACGTCCTCATCGCTTATCCTGGGCGTCTTCCTGAATAACGCAGACAAAAAATCAGTAGGAGTCCCCTGTTTTTGATAACTCCAGAGGATTCCTACCTGTATTACACCTGAGAATATGAGAAGAAATATCAGGATCGTCTTAAGACGTTCTTTTGCTTCACGTCTCATTTAAGCCCCCTGCCGGTTACTGTAATGCGTTCAGCCTCTGCAGACGCTTCTCGATTTGGTTCTTTACAACCCTCTCGGCTATCTTCTCCGGCAAACGCTCTATGGTAAAGCAGTTGACCTGTAGCTTGGACGCTACCATTTCGGATTTCCTGTATGCATGGATCATGATCTTGTTGGCGCCTATTTCAAGCTTGATATCCGTTGAAAATATCCCCAGGCAATCCCACGAGCTTTCCCCGTCCGTATTGGTCATGGGTACATATTCGCCGGTGTCTTCGTCGTACCTGAAAATAGATATGACCACATCATTGTAATCGGACTTGCCGGTAATGTTGTAGGTCTTGTAATAAGTAGAGTCCCTGTCATTTTCAGGCCTGGTGATGGTCATGATAAAATCACCGTTATCTATTGCCTGCCCATTTTTCAAAATACTCCGGACCTTTTCCTCAAACTCTTCCAGCGCCAGATCACTCGTCTTTGCAAACACGTTCGCTGAAAAAGCAGTCATAATTATTAAAGCTAGTATAATCGCCAATATTTTTTTCATAACTTATGTCCCCTCGGAACCACTATTTTCATTACTGCCGTACAATACCCAGCATATCATAATTTTGCTAAATACATTATATAAAAAGAGTATTACGAAAACATTACAGCCCATTTAAGAATAAATTACATGTAAACCCTATAAACCCTGTTTCTTCCCGCTTCCCTGGCTCACCGGCAGCCTCACGGTGACCTCGGTGCCGGAGTCAAGCTGGCTGTTGATTGTAATTGAACCATTATGGGCCTCAATAATTTCCTTGGCAATGGAAAGCCCCAGGCCCGTTCCTCCCATTTCCCTCGAGCGCGCCTTGTCCACCCTGTAAAATCTCTCAAATATCCTGGAAAGGTCGTCCTCCGGGATTCCAATACCGTTGTCCGTCACCTTGATATATGCGTCATTATATATCCTGCCGACATAAACAGTTACCTCTCCGCCTTCAGGCGTATACTTAATGGCGTTTCCAACCAGGTTGAAAATCACCTGTTCCATTCTCCCGTAGTCCGCCTCGATTTCCGGTATGTCACCCAGCACAAAGCATTCCAGCTTCTGCTTTCTCGAAGCCGCCTCCATCTCCGACCTTTCAACCACGCTTCTTACAAGGTCTACCAGCGAAACGCGCTCAAAATTCCACTGGGCCTGCTGGTTGTCAAGCCGGGAAAGCAGCAGCAAATCTTTTACCAGCCTTGTCATCCTGTCCGCTTCCGAATTGATGACGCCCAGGAACTTTTCCGCCGTCTCCCTGTCTTCGAGCATACCGTCAAGCAGTGTCTCGCAGTAGCTTTTTATGGATGTAAGCGGCGTCCTTAATTCATGTGAAACGTTGGCTACAAATTCTTTCCGCATGTTTTCAAGGCGCTGCTGCTCCGTAATATCCTGGAGCACCGTGATGACGCCCCCGGGTTTTTTCTCCTCATCGGTGAAAACCGCGAAATAGGCTTTCACCACCTTTTCCCCGGTCTGTACGCTCATCTCGGTAGGCTGCTTTGACTGAAGGTACTGGACATTTTCCAATGAGTAGTCAAAGCCGAAACGGTCGCAAAATTCGCCAAAATTCCCGATATCGCCTTCAACACCGAGTATGCGGGAAGACGCGGGGTTTGTATGAATGACTTCCCCTCTGATGTTAAACGCGATTACCCCGTCAGTCATGTAGTTCAGTATAGCTTCCATCTTGCTTTTTTCGCTTGATATTTCCGTAAGGGTATTCTTAAGGCTGTTTGCCATGTAGTTGAACGCATGCGTCAGTTTCCCGATCTCGTCGTTTGATTTCACTTCCAGCGTCTGCCCGAAATCCCCCGCGGCTATGTTCTCCGCTTTTCTGCATGAGCCTTACCAGCGGCGAAGTGATGGCCCCCGAAAGGAAGTACACGGCGGCAAACGCTATCACCAGGCTCAGCGCAAGGCTTGTATATATAATATTATTAAAATAGCCTGTTATTTCAGCCCAATCATCTTTGTAATAACGGAAATAGAGAATATGGTCCCCGACAAACCTTGCATAATCAAAAAAGCTCTTGCCCCCGTAGCTCTCCAGTATTTTCCTGTTGTCTTCGCTGCCGGTCATTGCCTGGACAAAATTATCGGAAGCCAGGAGCGAATTCAGGGATGTTTCCGGGTTGCTCAAAAGCTCATCGTTGGTATAATATATCCTGGCTTGCTTGTCTGTTATCGTGTACGTTTTATGCTCAGGATTGCCCAGCAGGGCGCTGGGATTGTTTATCAGCTTTTCCTTCAGGCTTTCCGCATCCAGCGAATCATTACTTGCAATCCAGGTATCAAACCCTTTTTCAAGCCGGTCAATAAAGTTCTGGTAGTACTTGCTTTCGATCCTGCTGTTGAGGTAGAGGCCTATCGCTATAATCAGGCAAAATACCACCAGGCAAAAGAAACTTACCATCCTCCACTGTAAACTTCTCGGGAACATATGCACCTCACTTCAAATTTCATAGGAAGCAAATAACTTTGCCGGCTTTATCAGGACTGCTTGCCGAAGTAGTAGCCTACTCCGCGCTTTGTCAGTATATATTCGCAATTGGACGGGTCTCTTTCGAGTTTCTCTCTTACCCTTCTTATCGTTACGTCAACAGTCCTCACGTCTCCGAAATACTCATAGCCCCACACTTTTTCCAGCAGGGTTTCCCGGGAAAATATCTGTCCCGGATGCATCGCAAGGAATTTCACCAGCTCAAACTCTCTCAATGTCAGCTCTATAGGCGTATCGCCCCTCATTACCTCGTACCTGTCGACATCTATCGTCAAATCGCCGACTTGTATAAAATTAGTCGCGGAAGCAGACGACTCCTCCAGCACCGTCCTTCTGATGTTTGCCTTGATCCTGGCCATAAGCTCGCGCTGGCTGAACGGCTTTGTTATGTAATCGTCCGCTCCCAGTTCCAATCCAAGTACCTTGTCCACTTCTTCCTCTTTAGCCGTAAGCATGAGGATCGGCACGGTCATGGACTGTCTCAGTTTCCTGCATACCGTAAAACCATCCATCTTGGGAAGCATTACATCCAGAAGTATCAGGTCGGGCTTCTCTTTCATGGCTATATCAATAGCCTGCTCCCCGTCATACGCTTCCAGCGTGGTAAAACCTTCTTTTCTCAGGTTGAACTTCAGAATATCGACAATATTCTTTTCATCATCCACAATTAGTATTTTTTTACTCACACAAAATACTCTCCCTCAATACAACATAGTAGAAAAAATAAAGAACGGTCCGCTAAACATTATATCATTAAACCGATATAATTCAAAGTTTAGCGGCAATACGCGTTCCTTATTAATTTTACCATGGCAGCAGGTTTTTACCTGCCGAACCTGACGGCTATCGTATTATCGCCATCCGACTCCGTCCTGGTATATATTTCCGAGTAATCCGTAATCGAATTGAACCTCAGCTGGTACGAAGTCCTGGCATCCAGTTCGTCAAAATGCAGCACAATCGTAGTCGGATCAACGTAAGTAACGCCTATGGGATTCACCCTGAATACTTCGCCTTTTTCAATGTATTCAAGCGAATAATTGGAAGTGCTTATATTATTCACGCTAAACGCTATTTCGATATTAAACTCCAGCTTTATCGCGTTTTTCGAAACGGTAACCGCGTCTGCTATCCTTGGTTTTACGATGCTGCTCTTACCGCCCCTGAATTCGGCTTCGCATGTGGAATCCGGGTACTCCCCAAGGGCATCCTTAATGTCGTCCGTATAAACAACATACTTGTGCGAACTCTTGAAGGTTTCTCCCTCGGGCAGGAACAGTTTTACCGTGTATGTGCCGTTTTTCTCGGAATAATAGGCCTTTTTGGGCACTACGTAAAAATCATCGTCGGTTACCCCGTATATAATATAGTTTTTGCTGTTGCTTGCGGAGGTGCTGTCCAGCGCCCTGTTAAAGGTAAGCAAAACGCTGTTGTTATGCTCCGATACTGCATGCTTCAGCTCCAGCTCCCTGTTTGTAGGGTAAGCCCCTGAAAACGTATAGGTCGCTTCTTCTATCTGGCTCTGGTTATATATGTCGGGTATAAATTCTATTTTCAATTCGTACTTATCATTTCTATCAAGGACCGAATCCAGGCTCAGAAGTACTTCCCTGCCGGCAAGGTTGCCGGTTCCGCCGACTACAGCTTTTGTTACGGCAATCTCCCGCCCGTCTTTCTCTTTTACCGTATAGTTTATTCTTTTCTCAGCCCAGTTCCGGTTTACCTCCCGGTTAAACAATACCCTGACCGCCGTCATTGTCCACGCCTGGACGGAGGACACCTCAAGCTTCCCTGATTCGGCAGCTTTTGCGACAAAGTCAATTTCGTCGCCACGCCCTTCACCCAGCCTTACCCCATAACTGCTGGTAAGCCTGCCGTCGATCTTTACCTCGTACAGGCGCCCGGGCTCAAGGATCATGTTTTTCAAATGTATTGATACCGCTTTATCGTCCGACTGGAGTTTCTTCACGGTTATGTTCTGCGATGACCCGCTCAGGAACTCCGAGCCGTCCTTGGTCAGCTCATAGTATGCGGCAGTCTCGCTGTTTTCATTAACGGGGTGTGTAAAGTAAACATTGATAACATTCGCCGCGGGCTGCTCAACCTTCATTATCCTGAAAAAGTCGGACGTTACATGCTTCGGCACGTAACCGGTAAAATTGGCCAAAATCCTGCCCGATTGGCTCCCGTCAGCATACAATACGTTGTTTATGCTAATCGTGTATGCTTTCTCCGGCGTCTGCGCCTCGGTTATAACCTGGATTTTATTGTCCATGAAAGCCAGCGTCTGCACCGGGAGTATGTTGGAAGGCGCAGAGGATTCATAAATAACGACGTCTGATTGCTTTACTTCGGCTATCTTTTGGTCCAGGCTCACTATAACATTGGTTGGCGATGCAGCGTTCACCAGGCCGTCATCCTCGACCGGTTCTTCCTCCTCCTCTTCTTCCAGTATGCCGCTTTCCACCGCCAGCTCCCTGGTAACCGCGCCTTCGTCTACCAAGACCTCGATCAGTTTTACCTGCTCGCCTTTCCTGGGCGTGCTGAGCGTCCTGTAAATCACAGCAACGGCATCCGAGCGGAGGTAATATGTATTATCCTGTATCCTGTCAATATAAGCCGAATCGGTAACAATACCTACCGCGTAGGCTTTTTGGTACACATTGCTCCAATTGAAATCTGTATTATATTCATAGCCGAGGGCACATAAAGCCATCTTGAGAAACTGCTTTTCCGTAGTAGGCTCCTCAGGCTCAAACGTGCTGTCCGTAGTACCCGCAAGAATATTTGCGGAAGTACAGTAGCCTACATATGGGGCGTACCACCTGCCGGAAATAACATCGACAAACTTCGTATACCTGAACAGCGCAGCATTTTGCGTGACATAATCATCTTTTCCCAGCATCCTGATAATAAAAGCCGCCGCTTCGGCCCTGCTTGCCTGTTCGTACAGCTTGTAATCACCGTCAGCTCCCCTGAGTATGTCCAGCTTATTCAATGCCGCAGCCATTTCATTTATATCCGTAACCTCATACGCATCATCATCGCCTGCAGAGTACCCGTCGTCTGTATCGGCCAGCGCTGCCGACGCGAACATCATTATAAAAATGGCTATGGACAAGAATAAGGAAAATGCTTTCTTTATAACCGACCTGCATGCAACATTCTTTTTCATTTGTAGACCACCCCCATATGATTATACCAATTCTTCCTATTGACAGCCATATTTTTAATAAAATTGACACATTTAATGACGAAAATCAGGGCAAATTTGTTTCACCGGCGATATTGACAAACACAGCCCTTGCCACATTATATTCAACAATGGCGGACAGCTCGGCAAACTGCGCGTCGAGCAAAGCTTCTTCCGCCCTTATGTAATCTTCCAGGCTTACAGTGCCTCTTTCATACTTTATTTTTATGCTCTCAAGCTTTCTGGCCGTCAATTCCGTGTATTTTCCCGCAAGCTCCAGGCTGTCTGCCCTGTTTGCCATATCATTATAGGCGTTTTTCACCTTTGTTTCCAGTTCCCTTTTTGCCGCCAAATAGTCAAGCTCCGCCTCCTCCAGGTCCAGTACGGCGCTGTCATAATACAAATCGCCTTCGCGGTACAGATCCGACGCAATATCCATGGCCGTCCTTGCTATCTCAAGCTTTCCGGCCGCCCTGAAAACTGACGTCTCCGTCTCGTACAGGCTGTCCAGTATCAAGTCCGTATCCGCCTTAAGCATACTATCCTGCTTTATATCACCGGCTATCTTTACGGGGGTTGTATCAAGCGGCAGGTTTAAAAGCTTTTTCAGCTCAAGGCAGAGGGAGCCAAGCTCATCCTTTGCGCCTGACAGGTCCACCCTGCTGCTGTCCACGGCATATTGCGCGGAATCAACTTCATCCCGGGTCACCATGTCCGTATCAAGCTTTGCCTTTGCCATTTCCAGTCGTTTTTCCGCCATGGAAAGCTTTTTCTCCAGCATCTCTATTTTCCTGCCGCAAAGGAGTATATCCATGCAGGCTTTATACACGTCCACTTTCAACTGGTTCAGGCGGTCCTGCCTGGCCCTTTTCGCAGCCTCCAGTTCCAGTTTAACGTCCATGGGCTTCGTAACGCATAGTATGCTGTCGCTCATGGCATTTATATCCGACCTTACGGTCCTGACCGCCAATTCCTTCTTCTTGATGTCAACATCATCCACAAGGGCTTGCCTGCTGTTGCTGACAGCCATATCCTGCAGCTCTTTCACGGTGTATTCCCTTGCAGGGTCTAAAAACAAGACATCCTGTTCCTGCGGGGAAAGTGCGGAAGATTCCTCATCCGGCCCTGTGCATCCGACTCCGCCGTAACTGCGGCGCCCGTAAATAATAACATAAATATCAAGACAATCGAGACAACTAATTTTTTCATATCCAATCACTCCTGGTAAGCCGGGCCAATCCCGGTTGCATATTCAAAACGCATAATCTTGGTTTTATAGTCAAAAAGTGCGGCGGCATAGGTGTTCTGGACATTCATCAGGTTAATTTCCGCCTGCTTTAGAGTAACTTCAGCTACCTGGCCGGCATCGTACCTTGCTTTCATCTTTTCGTACATACTTTCCTGCAAGTCCACGGCCTTTTTTATATTTTCAACGCTTTTACCGGTCCTGACGACATCGGCGTAAGCGTTCCTGATTTCATTTTCAATGGACAATTTAGCCTCTTCCAGGTCCAGGCCCAGTTTTTCAAGCTCAATAAGCAGGAACGCGTACTCCTCCTGGAAGGCTGTATTGACCTTGTAAAGGTAGGAAGATTCGAGGATGCTTTTTTCCTGTTGCTTTAAAGCAATCTGCTTCTCAACCTGTTTGATTTCATGCCTGTTATTCAACGCTTCGCTGATATAATGCTCCACCGGCTCCGAAACTGCGCGCGCCGGTCCCTCATCAACCATAATGCCGGAAAACACGGTTTCGGGCGGAAGCCCCATAAACTTGTTAAGGTTCCTCGCCATGTTCTCGTAATTGCGCTTTGCTGCCGCTGCTTCTTTTTGCGCTTTCAGCAGGTTATACTCCGATTCTTCCATATCAAGCGGGGAAATAAGCCCTCTATCCAGCCGGATCCTGTCCTGCCTGTTTTTCATTGACGCCAGTTCCAGCTGTTTTTGCTTCAGAAGCAAATCGGCGCGGGCATGATACGCACCCAGGTAAATCCCTCTCAAAGCTATCTCTATGGAGTTTTCGCCTATTTCGTGGCTGTCTTTCGCGATTTCCCATGCCAGCTTCATCTGCCCGGGAACAAGCTCCTTTGCTTTCTTCATCATGAGCCGCGTTTCCAGGTCATAATAGAAATAGTATTCCTTCCCTCCTAAGACATATGTAAAGCCCATGGGATCAATAGTTTCCGCTTCTTTAAGGTAACTGTCATATCTCTTGTAAGAGTCCCTTTCTGCTCTCGCAAGCCTTTTTATAGTGACACTGTTCAGCTTTGTAAAAGCCTTTGCCCTGTCATATGTCAGCTTTATACCCTCGTCAGCCTGCGCCTGCGTATTTCCCGGCCCAGCCTCGGCATGCGCCAGTGCAGGCATGAACAATAAAAGGGCTGCTGCTACCGCGGCAATAATTTATAGCGCCTCACCCTGCTTCTCCTTCCATCAACCATTAAGTCTAAAAAAGACATTTAATAAATGTCAACTATATATACTTTATTATACAATGAATTGTCTGTAAAGAAAAAGAAGGGCCGCCTGCTTTTCGCAGGCAGCCCTTTAATGTGCCTTAGCTAGATTTAATCATTAATCAGTTTTTCCTGTCTTGACTTTCTTCTCAGCCATTTCGGCAAGCGCGTTTCCCGTCACATCTATCTGTTGCTCTTCCTCTGGCAACTATGGATACGCGGTATTCAGTGTTAATTCGACTTTGTTGCCGTCTTTGTCCTGAATCGTGACAATGACTACGTCGTTTGTCTCATCGACTATTCTAAAGTATAACCCTTCAGTACGCGGCCATAGCGTAGCAACGTGCCGTCAGCCGTCTTGCCTAGCAATTCGCTCAAGATGGCGTCTATAAGACGATTCGTCGTCGTCGTCGCCCATAGCCTCTACTGCTTCGCTGAAGAGTGAGCTTGATCTCGCCGGCATCCTCGCCTGTTTCTACCTTTGCAGTAGGCGCAATCTCGTCTACGAAATTGCCAACTTCAGCGTCCGCGATAACTAGCGCATCGCCGTAAATGTTCTTTGCAGCGGTTATATGCTTCACGAAGCCGACCTTCGCGCATGAGGTATAAGCCTGTGGGATCCGTAGGTATCGCCTTGCTGAGCGTCAATTTTACCGTTTTCGCCGTCTATCTCGTAATTCTTTACAGTATGCAATACGGTCATCGGCATCCGTCATACACGCCGCTGAATACGCTCGTGCTGAAGGTTTTAACAGTCGCTGCTGAATGTAACCTCAAGTTCTTTATCGGACGTTCGCTACAACTGTATCAACTGTATCATCCGTAGCTAATTCAAAGGAACCTGCCTATACTTCGTAACTGGACCGACTTTTATCGCAGATAGTTGCCCGCTTTGTCCTTTACCGCCCAGACATCGAACGTTGGCACCAGCTTTGATGTAACAAGTTTGCTAATGTCCTCTACGGTGATTGTGATGCTCTTGCCGTCGGACGCTACCGACTTGACCTTCGCTCCCAGCGTCTTTTAGGGCCAGCGAGGTGCCTGCAGCAAAGTCTATGACCATCGCCCGGACCGTTATCAACATTCTGCTGCTAAGCGATAATTGCTGAGGGTCTTGATTGAATCCGCGTCCATGGCTTCGGAGTAGTAGAAGGTAATCTGTGTCTTCGTTTTATCAACAGTATATTACTCCTCTGCTTCTGGGGTCTTTCGTATCCTTGTGCCGTAACTTTCAGCGTTTCCTTGCCAAGCGGATTCTTTCTGATTGTACCGTCGTACATGCCCTCAAGCACGACGTAGTAATCCGCCGCATCCACTCCGTCTAAGCCTATTTCCTCGGCGTCATACTTAAGCACCGTATCGCTTATCCCAATTCGCCTTATCTGCAATGGTTATTTCCTTCCTTTAGCTTCTCATCCTTATCGTAGTACCTTCAGCGTACCTTCTCTTTAAGCATAGCCTTGCTGAAAGTAATTGTAAGGTTGTTATCGCTGTCAAGCGATGCGGTAGCCGTAGGCAGCGTCGTGTCATCCTCTACCTTGAACTTGAAGACCTTCCAGTCCTCGACTTCATTTCCTGCGACGTCTCTCTGTCCTTTATATTCTACTCTGACTTCGACTATGGCGCCTATGCTCAGCTTATAGTCATCTCTCAAACTATCAAGAACAACAACCTTCTTGCTGCTTCCGTCAAACTGCGGCCTCTGCATCCTTGCCGTCTACTTCGAAGTCTCCAATTTCATCAAGATTTTCACTGAAAGTAACCTTAATCTTCTCAACAGAGACTACTTCACCCTTGACAATTTCAGGAGCCGTTTTGTCTTCTGCTACTGCGATATTGAAGGAAGCAGCCATGGCTACATAGCCCGCATAGTCCTTCAAACCTTTGATGTCAATCTTGTGTGTCCCGGCGTCAAGCACATCGTTGAGGGTGAACGTAATGGTATTTTTCACGTAATCGAAGGATGCCTGCGCTATCATATCATGCCCGTCTATCTCTATGTCGTCGTACACTTCAAAGACATCGCCGTATTCAAGATCTATCGGCTCACTGACAGACACCACGATACTCTTCGCATCCTCGGCTACAGCGCCGGTAATTGACGGGAATGTGGTATCATAGAATGTAATGGTCTTTTCAACTTCAGCTATCTTCGCGCCGTCTGCAGCCTTCACGTCTTTAATGGTGACTTCTTTCTCGTCGCCATTCTTCAGACCATCTTCGAATATAACAAGAACAGTCTTCTTGTCGTCAAGCAGCTTGACTTCTTCTATGTCGTCATTCTCTATATTGCTCCGTATTAACAGTGTCTTTGTCAAGCTCCTTGCTGAATACGATTTTCGCCGTCTTCAGGTTGTCCGCGCTAGCGCTTACCACCTGCAGAGCCCTCGGCACACCGGAATACAGCCCGGTGGCTACTGCCTTGTCAGCTGCGATGACACCGGCTTCGACCAGCATGGTGATCAGATTATCGTCGCCGCCTTTTACGGTAGCCTTCAAAGCTTCAACAGTCGCAACGCAGAGATCGTTGACAGTGAATGCAGTATTGTCAAGTAGCTTTACAAGGCCCTTTGTAGCCGCAAACTGCAGCAGGTTTGCCCATGTGAAGTCTACTCCTTCTTCATAGCCGAGTGCTACGAGCAGTACCTTGTAGTACTCCTTCGCAGTCATTTCCTTGAACGGGGCGAACATGTTGTTGCCAACACCGACAAACCCCAGCTCGGGATGAGCCTTCAGGTAGCCAAGTATTGCCTTGTTGGTCTCATTCAGTCCGTCCACGTCAGAGAAATTCTCCTCGGTGACTACGAATGCCTTTGCTTCGTCTTCCAGGCCCTTTAATCTCAGGAACATGATAGCTCCCTGGAGCCTGTAAGGTTGACTTGCCAAGTATTCAGCCGTTACGCCGCTACCTTCGCCGAGAATCATGCCAAGATCTGTGCAGATGTCGGCATCAGATTTTTCGGCAAATGCAGGAACCGCAAATGTAGCAAGCATGCATACTGTTACGATTGCTGCAAGTAACTTCTTGAGATTTCTCATACTCTCAAATCCTCCTCGTATATTTTTGGGAAAGGCTTTTTTATACTGAGCCGGATTACGCCTCTCCCCAGTGATAATCCGACCCTCCTTGCAACTCTCATCAGAAAGGACAAACTACCCCCTCTGAATTCAAGTTGATTATATCACCGGCATTTTTACCAGTCAACATATCCAAATCAAGTGTAAAGAAATTGTAATAGTTTTGCAACAAAGCCCTACTACTCATTTCCAACACTTTTTCCGTATGTTTTCGGGTAAATATGCCTGTGACCGATGCGACCATATCCGGGCAACACCGCCATGCCCATCCGGCATGATTTGCCGCCCAGGGCACAACGGACATCCCCAGATTTTAGCAGTTATTATTATATCATCTATGAAGACATGTTTCAACAGCTTATGTAAAGAAATTGGCGCGACTCCGGATAAAATAAAGAAGCCGGTACGAGACCGGCTTTCGTTACGCTGACTTGCAAAGAGGCTACTTGTTGCTTTCAAGGCTCCTTTCGGCCATTTCTATAGCTTTCTTGACAATATTCCCGCAGTCCCTGGAAGAAACGGCCCCCCAGCCTTCAGCCTCTACCGTATCGTAGACTCCAAGTTCTTTCGCAATCTCGTGCTTTAGTTCCTCCGACATCATACTCCTTCGTCTACCCACAGTACCGCCTCCTTTTACCGGGTAATTCCCATGCATCAGCGCACGTATTTATAATGCCCGCGCGTGACAGCTTTTATAACACTTCCATAACACTTCAATTTAACATTAACTTGTCATTATAAAAATTAAATCGGATGGAATTAAAATGTACCAATTACACGTTATGTTAATATAATGAAAGGAGGAGGTTGATTGTACCAATGACAGACAGGGAAATGTTTGCGAGGCTTATCAGGTGTGAGGCCGAGGGCGAAGGCGAAGTCGGGATGAAGGCGGTGGCTACCGTCGTCATGAACAGGGTCCACGCAACGGACGGCGAATACCAGCGGGTCAACCAGGGAAGTCTCCGCAGGGTGATAGAGCAGCCGTTCCAGTTCACCTGCGTGCTGACGGAAGTATACGGCCAGGTGAACCCGCAGAATATTTTCAACATACCCGCGGAACAGATACATTACGACATAGCGGACTGGGCACTTGCCGGGAACGTGCTGACCGCGGTGGCTCCATGCCTCTGGTATTATAACCCTTTCAGCCCTATATGCGAGGATTTATTTCCAAGAAACGGGACGGGAAGTTTTTTCAACAGGATAGGCGAGCATTGTTTCTACCAGCCGACGCCTTTATACTATCAGACCTGATGACCAAGCCGTTATGACAGGTATAAAAAGGAGATGATCACAATGCAATATAAAGGGGGTTTAGTGCCGGCAACCTTCGGCTCACATAGTCCGTCGTATCCATGCGGTCAGGGCCTGTTTCACTCTGGGCAGCAAAATGATATGGCGTCCGGGTCACCGCGGCAGCTGCCGACTCTGCCTACGGGAGTGCCTTTGGGGACTCCTGTTGCCGGGGCTGTTCCCACGGCTCCAATTACCGGCGTTCCCGCCGCGCCCGTCGCGCCACAGGGCCAGGCAATGCAAATCCCGGCGACCTTGGAAAGCACGCTTTTTACGGCAGGTTTCCTGAGAACGCAGATAGGCAGGAGAGTCCGGGTCGAGTTTCTCCTGGGAACGAACCTTCTGACTGACCGCACAGGTACCCTCGTAGCGGTGGGCGCCAGCTACATCGTATTGAGGCCGCCGGATTCCGATGATTTGGTAATGTGCGATATTTACTCAATCAGATTTGTAACTATTATATTATAATGTAAGGCTGCACATGCCACCCCATGCGGGCCTCAACGTTCAAACGGGCAGAAGAAAACCTTCTGCCCGTATCAGGACAAGTTTTGACCAAAATCATTTTGTCGGCTTTGATATCTCCGTCAATGCCTGAGATGCCTCGACATCAAACCGTTTATCCGCAGCCAGGTCGCCAAGCGCCACGATGCCTACCAGCGCGTTGTTTTCCACTACGGGTATTCTCCTTACCTGTTTGAATGCCATAATGTCCCCTATCCTGTCGATCTCGGTATCGGGTGTGACGGTCGTCACATTGGTCGTCATTATGTTGCTGACCGGTGTAGACTTGGGGTCCGAACCCGTGACAACATTTCTTACAACGATATCCCTGTCGGTGACTATTCCCACCACGCCCGAATTGTCGCAAACCGGGATTGAGCCGACATTGTTCTGCTGCATGAGCATTGCGGCGTCATACACGGACGCGTCCGGCCTGATCTGTGCCACATTTTTTGTCATGATATCTCTAACCTTCAAACTGCTACCTCCTTTTTTCCTTTATATATATATTGTTATCAGGACGGTTTTATTTTTCCCTTCATATATAAAGTTATTTACGAAAGCCGCCGCCTGTCACAATCCGGCATGCGTTAAATTTTACCGCTTTACATACCCGCCGTCGCCGGGGCTATAATATATGTAGAATTATTTTTTCACTTTTAAATTTAAATATAAATCTCCATACACATTCAGGCATGCGCCTTATTAACTTTAGTCACGAAAGGAACGCGCCTTATGCTAAAAAATATAAAATCGGCTGTGCGGGGTGAGCCTGCCGCGTTGCTGGCTCCGGTTATGGCCTTGTTATTAATTGTCATGCCGGCGGCCTATACCTCGACAGTTAACAAGGCTACCCCGGATATATATATAAATGAATATGCCGGTAATGACGGGTTTTCCATAAGCCTGTCAACAGCAAATACCGGTATAAATACATTGGCGGCAGATCCCGAAAACGCCCTGGTCCTCAAGGTGCAGGTAAGGGACGGCACCGGAGCCGCCGTGCCGGGCGCGCGCGTCAGGCTTGAAGCATCCGGGAAAAATAGACTGAGTTTTCCGGGGGGATACGGGGTTTTCCGGCCTTCCGAGGGAACCACGGATGCCGGCGGGGTCTTCTTATCGCAGTATTTGCCGCCCGCGCCGCTTGATAACGCCCCGGCTGAAAACACGGTAAAACTGACCGCTTTCCTTTCCGGCAGCGAAAATAGCAGTTCCGTGAATATCGGCCTCGTGCCTGTACCCGTTATCCTGGTACATGGTTACCAGGCTTCGCCGGATATTTTTGCCGGGCTTTCGGAATATCTAAAGCAGCAGGGGTTTAATCCCGTGAGCATCCAATATGACTCGGAGAAAGGTGTCGATAAGGCGGCAGCCGAGCTGTCCCAGCAGCTTGACAGGATTAAAGCGGACCTTGAAGACGCCGGAGTGCAAGTTTCCCGTTTTGACCTGGTAACACACAGCATGGGCGGGCTTGTCGCAAGGTACTACACGTGCGGAAGCGAGTACGCTTCAAGGGGCGACGTCAGAAAACTGGTATTTGTATCGGTACCCCACAAAGGCTCGCCTTTCGCTTCCATAGGCCTTCATTATTACCAGGACGCCAGCATGGAAGATATGTCAACAGACAGCGCCCTGTTTACAACCGTATTTCCTTCCATGGTTAACGCCGGGCTCAACCCCTCCATAGAAATAGGAAACATACTGAGTCTGAATGATGAAGTTGTAAGCCTGGCGAATGCAAGTCTTGAGGATTGGAATATGGAAACGGAGGTTTTCGACCTGGGGACAGGCAACCTTACTGTGGATAATCTTCTTAGCGGGGATATATTAAAAGCCGCCAACCACAAGCTTATCCTTTATAATAAAAAGGTTTACAGGAGAATCAAGGAAATGCTCGAAAACCGGATGCCTTATCCGGCATTAAAATAATCAACAGCCTGCCCAAACAATGAAAACATCACGCTTTTGCGTCGATTTTCAGTGACTTATCCACACGGATGTGGATAAGTATTTTTGTTGTTAACCGCACGTAATGCAGTGCTGTCAGGGCTTTCGGGGTTTATTTCTAGTTATTTCCTGATTTGTGCAAAAAACCTGTGGATAAAAAAGAGTTTTATCCACAGGTCGTCATTACATCCTGTCTTAACTATGAATTAACAAAACGCATGCTGATGTTTGCTGCCTTAATCGTGTGGGTCAGTTCCCCTACCGAAATAATATCGACGCCGGTCAGGGCCACGTCACGCAGCCTGTCAATATTCACGTCCCCGGAAGCCTCGGTTATGGCGCGCCCGTTAATCAGCTTTACAGCCTCTGTCATCATTTCCAGGCTCATATTATCCAGCATGATAATATCGGCGCCGGCTTCCAGCGCTTCTTCCACCTGCTCAAGCGTCTCCGTCTCGACTTCGATCCTGGCGGTATGAGATATTGCCGCCCTTGCTGAAGCAACTGCCTGGCTTATACCGCCTGCCGCTTTTATATGGTTGTCCTTTATCAGCACGCCGTCTGACAGGCAAAACCTGTGATTGCAGCCTCCGCCCATCCGGACCGCGTACTTCTCCAGGTGCCTGAGACCCGGTATTGTTTTCCTGGTGTCCACTATTTTTACCGGCAAATCCTGGACTGCGCTGCAAAACTCTGCGGTTTTAGTCGCTATCCCCGACATATGCTGCAAAAAATTGAGCGCCGTCCTTTCGCCTTTCAGCAACGCCCTTGCATCGCCTTCAAACTCCGAGAACACTGTCCCGTTGGGAACCTTGCAGCCATCCCAGACTTTCCAGGAAAACGTGGTTTTGTCGTCCAATATCTTGAATACTCTTTCAAATACGTCCATGCCGGCCAAAACCATGTCCTGCTTCGCAATAAGCACCGCTTTGGCCCTGGTCCCGGGTTTCACGATGTTGTCGGTAGTTATGTCCCCGAAAGGCATGTCCTCTTTTAGGGCTGTTTTTATCAGCTCATCAAAAAACAGATATTCAAGCATGGCAATCTCCTACCCCTTTTTTATAATGTGCCTTTTCCAGTTTACGTCGTCAGTCTTTTCATAGTCCGACCGAAAATGGGCTCCCCGGCTTTCTTTGCGCTCTAAAGCCGATTCTATGACCAGCCTTGATAAAAGAACAATATTCTGCAGTTCAAAGTCCTTTATTGTCTTGTTTTCCATGTTCGCTATTTCATTTTCGTAGTTTTTAACCTTTTCAAGCGCGGTTTTCATGCCCTCTTCGTTCCTGACAATCCCCACCCTGGCGGTCATTTCCCTGCGGATGTCGTCTTCAATAGCCTCTGCGTCTATGGCCACAGGCCTGCGTGAAGTCCTGTACGAAAAGTCTTTGAACTCGACATCCCGTCCTGTGCTTTCCAGGATATCCTCCACCTGCTGCCCGATTACGCGCCCGAATACCAGCCCTTCGAGCAATGAATTGCTGGCCAGGCGGTTGGCGCCGTGTATTCCGTTGCATGCGGCTTCCCCGCAGGCGAAAAAGCCTTTTATGTTGGTCCTTCCATGAACATCCGCCCTGATCCCGCCCATGCAATAATGCGCTGCAGGGGCAATGGGAATCATGTCCCTTGACATGTCGATGCCGTATTTCATGCATGTATTGAATATATTCGGAAACCTGTTTTCCAGGTATTCCCTCTCCCTGAACGTTATGTCCAGGTATACATGGTCCGTCCCTGTTTTCTTCATTTCTTTAAAGATAGCCCTTGACACGACATCCCTCGGGGCCAGTTCGTTCATCGGGTGGTACCCGGGCATGAAACGCTCTCCATGGGCGTTTTTCAGCAGCGCTCCTTCACCTCTTACCGCTTCCGATATCAGGAAGTTCTTATTCTCCGGGTGACTAAGCACCGTGGGATGAAACTGAACAAACTCCAGGTCCATCAACTCCGCGCCTGCCCGGTACGCCATGCATGCCCCGTCCCCGGTGGCGACCTCCGGGTTCGTAGTGTTGCTGTATAGCTGCCCGTATCCTCCCGCGGCGCATACGACAATATTGGAAAGATAGACTTTAACACGCCCGGTATCTTCGTCGTACGCCAAAATACCCTTGCATGCCCCGTCTTCCGTTAACATGTCTATAACGTAGCAGCGTTCATGTATATTTATGTTTGAGTGCCCTTTTACGGCTATAATTAGCTTTTCCAGTACTTCTCTGCCCGTGGTGTCGCCTGCGTGAATTATCCTGTTCCTGCTGTGCGCGCCCTCCCTGGAAAGGGCCAGCTCATCATTGCTTGTTTTATCAAAGTTAACTCCAAATTTGCACAGGCGCTCCACGTTCAAGGCAGCCTCGTTAACCAGGACCCTGACCGCTTCTTCATCGCAAAGGCCGCCGCCGGCGTACAGCGTATCCGCCATGTGCAGCTCCGGCGAGTCCTTTTTGTCAAGGGATACGGCGATTCCCCCCTGTGCCAGGATCGAACTGCTTATATCAATAGTTTCTTTCGTTAATATCGCCACATTATATTTTTCCGGGATTTCAAGCGCCGTATACACTCCGGCTATTCCGCTGCCTATTATTATGACGTCATGATATTCTTTCGTCAGGCCTTTCGTGTCAAAGTCGATAAGATACCTGTATTTGCCCAATTATGATTCCTTCTTTCACTGGTCCGCCTTAAGCATTTTTTCAAGTGGTAGCTTTGCTTTATTTATTAATTCTTCGTCCATGACAATATCATGTTTCATATCCCGCAATGCTTCATATACGCTTTTCAGCGTGGTTTTCTTCATATTGGGGCACACAAATCCCGGTGACAGCAGGAAAAACTGTTTCCCGGGGTTGTCCTTTTTCAGTTTGTGGAGGATGCCCATTTCGGTCCCTATTATAAATTTTGAAGCTTTGCTTGAAGACGCGTAATCTATTATCTGCCTGGTGCTCCCGATAAAATCGGCAAGCGCGGTAACTTCCGGCCTGCACTCGGGGTGTACCAGCAGGAGGGCATCCGGGTGAATTCCACGAACTTTTTTGACTTCTTCGGGCCCCACCCTGTGGTGTGTCACGCAGAAGCCTTTCCACAGTATTATTTTTTTCTCCGGTACCTGTTGCGCTACATAGCTTCCCAGGTTGCAGTCAGGGACAAAAATGATTTCTTTCTGCTTGACAGACCTGACTATTTTGAGCGCATTGGATGAAGTACAGCAAATATCGCTTTCAGCTTTTACCCCGGCAGATGAATTTATATAGCATACAACCGCCGCTTCGGGATGTTTTTTCTTTTCTTCCCTTAACGCCTCGGCGGTAACCATGTCCGCCATAGGACAGCCGGCGTCTATTTCGGGCAACAGGACCGTTTTTTCGGGAGACAGCAGCTTCGCGCTCTCCGCCATGAAATGGACGCCGCAGAAAACAATGACGTCGTATGACGTGTTTGCACAGTATTTGCTAAGGGCGAAGGAGTCGCCCACCATGTCGGCGATATCCTGGACTTCGTCTATTTGGTAGTTGTGCGCTACGATGACTGCATTTCTTTGCTTTTTCAACTTCGCAATGTTCTGAATTAATTCCTTCTTGTTCATATGTCTTCCTCTAACTAATTACTTGTATTTGCTGTAAATTTGCATTATTCAGTTTCTGTTCCTGCATGCTTTAATACATTGTAATACTTGCGCATATGTTTGTAAAGTCGGGCTTTCTGAGTTCCTTATAAATCCAGTCATCCGGGACAGGAGAACAGGTCCCGGGCAGGTAGAAACGGAGGGTAGGGACGAGTCAAAGCATTACAGCCTGCCCATGAGGGAACCCCAATGTCAAATTGCAAGCCGCCCTATCCTCTGATTTACACTTGCTTGAGCATCGCGCGCCTGCACCGTCCGTGGTGCAGGTTGTAGGTATGTATGGGTATGAGGCCAGGCTTACTTTATTCAGAAACGATGCATAAAGCCTAAGAGCCTGTAAATTCAGCCGGCGCGGACCTGCATTGTACTTAATAGTCCGCGTTATGCGCAAAATCAAACGTGACTCGCCCATGGAACCGGGGTGCTCGAACAGGTCGTGATTTTGCCTGGTATTTGCTCGGATTAACAGGCTCTATAGGCTTGATGCATAATGTTCCTGCATAAAGTAAGCCTGACCCAATACTCATGCATACCCTTACACACCCACAAGCTGCACCCTCATCCGATTCAAATGCTCATTAACACAAAACCCTGTGCCTTTTGAGCACAGGGCCTTGATATTATTCCGGCAGGGACCTATTTTCCCAGGCCGTCTCCAGCCAAGTATCGTCAGCACTGAGAAGCTTAACTGCCGTGTTCGGGATGGGAACGGGTGTTGCCTTCTCGTTATGCCCACCGGAAATCTTAAACCTTATCAAATCGGTGCAAGCTCTGACTTGCAAACCGGCATTTGCACCCTCAAAACTATATAATGTAAAGCTGTGACCTAAACCCAGACCACTGCAGGATCCAAATCTACCGAAGACTATTCTCAATCTCTCGACGCTTGCTTTAGCAAATTTTTTTTATTTGGTCAAGCCCTCGACCTATTAGTACCGGTTAGCTCAATACATTGCTGCACTTACACCTCCGGCCTATCAACCATGTCGTCTGCATGGGGTCTTACCCATTGCTGGTGGGATATCTCATCTTGGGGTTAGCTTCACGCTTAGATGCTTTCAGCGTTTATCTGTGCCCGACTTAGCTATCCAGCCGTGCCATTGGCATGACAACTGGTACACCAGCGGTCGGTCCATCCCGGTCCTCTCGTACTAGGGACAGATCCCCTCAAATATCCTGCGCCCGCGACAGATAGGGACCGAACTGTCTCACGACGTTCTGAACCCAGCTCGCGTACCGCTTTAATTGGCGAACAGCCAAACCCTTGGAACCTACTACGGCTCCAGGATGCGATGAGCCGACATCGAGGTGCCAAACCTCCCCGTCGATGTGGACTCTTGGGGGAGATAAGCCTGTTATCCCCAGGGTAGCTTTTATCCGTTGAGCGATGGCAATCCCACGTTCTACCACCGGATCACTAAGCCCTACTTTCGTACCTGCTCGAGATGTACCTCTCACAGTCAGGCTACCTTATGCCTTTGCACTCAATGCGCGATTTCCAACCGCGCTGAGGTAACCTTTGGACGCCTCCGTTACCTTTTGGGAGGCGACCGCCCCAGTCAAACTGCCCACCTGACAGTGTCCCAAGACCGGTCCACGGCCTCTGGTTAGAGCCCCAGCACTCTCAGAGTGGTATCCCAACAGTGACTCCACGTAAACTAGCGCCTACGCTTCTCAGTCTCCCACCTATCCTGTACAAAGAATACCGAAACCCAGTATCAGGCTACAGTAAAGCTCCATGGGGTCTTTCCGTCTTGTCGCGGGTAACTTGCATCTTTACAAGTACTACAATTTCACCGGGTGCGTTGTCGAGACAGTGCCCAAGTCATTACGCCATTCGTGCGGGTCAGAACTTACCTGACAAGGAATTTCGCTACCTTAGGACCGTTATAGTTACGGCCGCCGTTTACTGGGGCTTAAGTTCATTGCTTCGCCTCTCGACTAACAATTCCCCTTAACCTTCCAGCACCGGGCAGGCGTCAGCCCCTATACATCATCTTTCGATTTAGCAGAGACCTGTGTTTTTGATAAACAGTTGCTCGGGCCATTTCACTGCGGCCACATCTCTGTGGCACCCCTTCTCGCGAACTTACGGGGTCAATTTGCCGAGTTCCTTAACAACGCTTCTCCCGCTCGTCTTAGGATTCTCTCCTCGCCTACCTGTGTCGGTTTGCGGTACGGGTGCCTATACTCTCGATAGTGGCTTTTCTCGTCAGTGCGGAGTCGGTTACTTCGGTACTCTTTTTTCCCTCCCCATCAGGCCTTCGAAACGTCCGGCGGATTTCCCTGCCAGACTATCTATCTCCCTTGGACGAGCCCTTCCAGCTGCTCGCTTAACCTATCCCCCTGCGTCCCCACCTCTCTCATGCGAGTATCGGCAGTACAGGAATATCAACCTGTCGTCCATCGACTACGCCTCGCGGCCTCGCCTTAGGACCCGACTAACCCTGGGCGGACGAACCTTCCCCAGGAAACCTTAGGCTTTCGACGGTAAAGATTCTCACTTTACTCTCGCTACTCATTCCGGCATTCTCACTGCTGCCTCGTCCAGCCGTCCTCTCGGTCGACCTTCTGCCTATCGCAGCAAGCTCCCCTACCACTCATACACACCCAATGCTGTAACCTGTATGGCACCGCTTAAGCTCAATGCTAAAACTTGTTTATACACGGTTTTAGCTAACACTAAAACTCGTTTGTACACGGTTTTAGCTTGATGCTAAAACTCGTTTGTACACGGTTTCAGCTGACACTAAAACTCGTTTGTACACGGTTTCAGCTTGATGCTAAAACTCGTTTGTACACGGTTTCAGCTGATGCTAAAACTCGTTTGTACACGGTTTAGCTTGATGCTAAACCTTTTCATACCGTTTCAGCTGATGCTAAAACTCGTTTGTACACGGTTTCAGCTTGAGACAATTTAACGAAAAACTTCTGAAACAATTTCAAAGGTCGTTTTTCGTGAAATTACCTCCTCCACAGGTTCCACCATTGGATGTGCATGAATCTGCAACTTCGGTACACGGTTTAAGCCCCGGTAATTTTCGGCGCAGGCTCACTCGACTAGTGAGCTGTTACGCACTCTTTCAATGAATGGCTGCTTCTAAGCCAACATCCTAGCTGTCTTAGCAAGCCCACATCCTTTCCCACTTAACCGTGATTTCGGGACCTTAGTCGGCAGTCTGGGCTGTTTCCCTCTCGACTACGAAACTTATCTCCCGCAGTCTGACTCCCAGGCAACATCTCTACGGCATTCTTAGTTTGATAGGGTTCGGTAACCCGGTAAGGCCCCTAGCCCATTCAGTGCTTTACCTCCGTGAGACTACACGCCTGAGGCTAGCCCTAGAGCTATTTCGGGGAGAACCAGCTATCTCCGGGTTCGATTGGCTTTTCACCCCTACCCACAGCTCATCCCAGACCTTTTCAACGGTCGTGTGGTTCGGTCCTCCACGAGATTTTACTCTCGCTTCAACCTGGCCATGGGTAGATCACCCGGTTTCGGGTCTACTGCATGTGACTTATCGCCCTGTTAAGACTCGGTTTCCCTGCGGCTACAGACCTTCAGCCCTTAACCTCGCCACATACAATAACTCGCCGGACCGTTCTGCAAAAAGTACGCTGTCGAGCCTTAACGCTCTCCAACTGCTTGTAAACATAGGGTTTCAGGTTCTCTTTCACTCCCCTCCCGGGGTTCTTTTCACCTTTCCCTCACGGTACTGCTTCACTATCGGTCACCAGGTAGTATTTAGCCTTGGAGGGTGGTCCCCCCAACTTCCCACAAGGTTCCTCGTGCCTCGTGGTACTCTGGATACCGGCCTGCCTTCGCATATTTCGCATACGGGACTGTTACCCTCTATGGTCTGCACTTTCCAGTGCCTCATTCTGCTATACGCTCAGGTCAGTCGCGCCGGTCCTTAACCCCAGCCCGGAAATAATCCCAGGCCGGTTTGGGCTCTTCCGCTTTCGCTCGCCACTACTTACGGAATCTCGGTTGATTTCTTTTCCTGCGGGTACTTAGATGTTTCAGTTCCCCGCGTATCCCCCCGCTACACTATGTGTTCATGTAACGGTGCTTGAGTGCTTACCTCAAGCGGGTTCCCCCATTCGGAAATCCACGGGTCAATGGCTATTTGCGCCTCACCGTGGCTTATCGCAGCTTATCACGTCCTTCATCGGCTCCTGGTGCCAAGGCATCCACCCTACGCTCTTAGTAGCTTGACCAGCTCATTAGCTTGGTTCCCTCAAAAAGTGGTCGTCTTTGCACGTCTTCGAGATCTCTACCACACAACACCATTCATCCAGTGTCGTGTAATCCTAAGTTCACTCCCTCAGAAACTTTCCTCGTTCCTGATGTAGTTACCCTTATTTGTCTTCTCTCTTCGCTTTACATTATATAGTTTTCAAGGTGCAACGCCTGTCAGCAAGGCTTTTCTTGCTTTAAATTCCTCTGTTGCGGCTCTCCCCCGGCTACGCCGGGGAAAAACCCTGGTGGAGATAATGAGATTCGAACTCATGACCCCCTGCTTGCAAGGCAGGTGCTCTCCCAACTGAGCTATACCCCCATAACCAGTTTTATCTCTTGTTTCAATGATCCATTCCGGCAGATTCCGGTCTCCGTCTTTAGCCTTATGCCCTCTGTCTTCCGACTTCTGACTTCCGGCCTCTGTCTTCTGACTCCCGGTCTCCGCCGTACTCCGTAACGTTTGCCTGCGCAAACCTCACGGTGCATGGACCTTCAAAAGTAAACAGCCCAGACAACATTGCTTCACAAAGAGACTTCCGTTCATAATCCGTTGATGATCCGTCCGGTCATCGGTCGGGTCCTTAAACCCTCCCCATATACCTCCGGACCATATCGACCTGGATTAGCAGAGCTTAATCGCTCCAGCTTCTCCTTAGAAAGGAGGTGATCCAGCCGCACCTTCCGATACGGCTACCTTGTTACGACTTCACCCCAATCATCTGCCCCACCTTCGGCAGCGCCCCCCTTGCGGTTAGACTACTGACTTCGGGTGTTGCAGACTCTCATGGTGTGACGGGCGGTGTGTACAAGGCCCGGGAACGTATTCACGGCAGTATGCTGACCTGCCATTACTAGCAATTCCGACTTCATGTGGGCGAGTTGCAGCCCACAATCCGAACTGGGACTACCTTTGGGGATCCGCTCCGGATTGCTCCTTCGCTTCCCGCTGTAGTAGCCATTGTAGTACGTGTGTAGCCCAGGACATAAGGGGCATGATGATTTGACGTCGTCCCCACCTTCCTCCGATTTGTCACCGGCAGTCTCGTTAGAGTGCCCACCTCTACGTGATGGCAACTAACAACAGGGGTTGCGCTCGTTGCGGGACTTAACCCAACATCTCACGACACGAGCTGACGACAACCATGCACCACCTGTGCAGACGTCCCGAAAGACTGCTGTGTTTCCACAACATCCGTCTGCATGTCAAGCCCTGGTAAGGTTCTTCGCGTTGCTTCGAATTAAACCACATACTCCACTGCTTGTGCGGGCCCCCGTCAATTCCTTTGAGTTTCAGCCTTGCGGCCGTACTCCCCAGGTGGGATACTTATTGTGTTAACTCCGGCACAGAAGGGGTCGATACCTCCTACACCTAGTATCCATCGTTTACGGCGTGGACTACCAGGGTATCTAATCCTGTTTGCTCCCCACGCTTTCGCGCCTCAGCGTCAGTTGTCGTCCAGAAAGCCGCCTTCGCCACTGGTGTTCCTCCCAATCTCTACGCATTTCACCGCTACACTGGGAATTCCACTTTCCTCTCCGACACTCAAGAAACACAGTTTCAGATGCAGCCCCGGTGTTAAGCACCGGTATTTCACATCTGACTTGCATCCCCGCCTGCGCGCCCTTTACACCCAGTAATTCCGGATAACGCTCGCCACCTACGTATTACCGCGGCTGCTGGCACGTAGTTAGCCGTGGCTTGTTCCTGAGGTACCGTCACTTGCTTCGTCCCTCACCAAAGAAGTTTACAACCCGAAGGCCTTCCTCCTTCACGCGGCGTTGCTGCGTCAGGGTTCCCCCCATTGCGCAATATTCCCCACTGCTGCCTCCCGTAGGAGTCTGGGCCGTGTCTCAGTCCCAATGTGGCCGATCAACCTCTCAGTTCGGCTACCAATCGTCGCCTTGGTGGTCCGTTACACCACCAACTAGCTAATTGGACGCGGGCCCATCTTCCACCGGATTGCTCCTTTGATACCAACAGGATGCCCTGTCAGTATGTTATGCGGTATTAGCACAGGTTTCCCTGTGTTATCCCCCTGTGAAAGGTAGGTTGCCCACGCGTTACTCACCCGTCCGCCACTATCTTATAGGGCGGATATCAGATAAATCCAATCTCCATCCTATAAGACCGTTCGACTTGCATGTGTTAGGCACGCCGCCAGCGTTCATCCTGAGCCAGGATCAAACTCTCTGAAAAAATCTTCCCAAAAGAGCCTGTCTGGGCTCCTTGCATTCGTTATCCTCTTACTCTTGACGAGTCCCTTTGCATACCCGTTATATGATACGGTATGTTGTCTCGCTGTTCACTTTTCAAGGTCCATCCGGCTGCTTTTTTTGAGCAGCTTTATTATAGTAACACGATGACCTCCGTTTTGTCAACCATCCTTTTTTTCGGTTTTTTTGGTGCCATCGTTCCTGCTTTCCGGCCTTTCGTTTTATCCCAAATCTCTTACGAGGGTTTTACGAAAGCACCAGCCGCTACAGCACTTTTTGTGCAAGCAGCTTATACAATATATCACCGCGGCCGGCTTTCTTCAACCCTCTCTGCTTATCTTTTTCCGTTATAGGTATGATTTATTCCCGCTTCTCTTTTCTATCCTCGGCTTTATTGGCACATTTTCCGGCTCTCTCCGCCGCGATTTCAAAAATAACTTTTACGGCAGTGCTACTCTTCTTCATCGCCGGCAGCCGTATCAGTGTCGTCAGCCTGCTCATCCTGCTCGTCCTGCTCGTCTTGTTCATCCTGCAAATCTTCGTCCTGGTCTTCCTCATCATCGTTTTCAATCCTGGCTATGCTGACAACATGATTGCCTTCGGATACTCTCATCAGCGTCACTCCCTGAGTAGCGCGCCCAAGTATGCTGATGCTGTTCACCTTGAGCCGTATAACCGTGCCGTCCTCGCTTATCAGCATGATTTCGTCGTCTTCGTGTACAAGCCTGATTGCAGCCACTTTGCCGGTTTTTTCGGTCACCCTGTACGTAAGTATACCTTTGCCGCCTCTTGTTTGCGTCCTGTATTCGTCAAGCTCGGTTCTTTTGCCGAAGCCATTTTCCGTAACGGCCAGCAGCGTGGAATCAGGCATGGAAGTCGCCATGCCGACAACATAGTCGTCTTCTTCCAGCGTAATGCCCTTGACGCCCTGCGCAACCCTTCCAAGAGGCCTGACATCGCTTTCGCGAAACCGGATGGACATGCCGTTCCTTGTTACCAGCATAATATCCTGGTTGCCGTCCGTGAGCCTGACATCAATAAGCTCGTCGTTTTCCCTGAGCGATACGGCAATAAGCCCGCCCTTCCTGATATTATCATATTCCATCAGGTCGGTTTTCTTAACCAGGCCGTTTCTCGTAGCCATGGTCAGGTACAAACCTTCCTTATATTCCGGCACCGGGATGACTGCAGAAACTTTTTCGCCGCCGTCCAGTTCCAGGAGATTCACTATCGCGGTACCTTTTGCCTGACGCCCTGCTTCAGGCACCTGGTAGGCTTTCAGCCTGTATACCCTGCCTTTGTTTGTGAAGAACAGGATGTAGTGATGTGTTGATGTAATAAAAATTCTCTCGACGAAGTCTTCCTCCCTCGTGCTAAGCGCCGTTATTCCCTTTCCTCCGCGCTTCTGGCTCTTGTAGGTATCAGCAGGCAGCCTCTTGATATAGCCGAAATGGGTAAGCGTAATGACGCTTTCTTCTTCCGGGATCAGGTCTTCTATATCAAAGTCTTCTTCGCCCACGGTTATCTTCGTTCTCCTTTCATCACCATACTTGCCCTTTACGACCTCGAGCTCTTCCTTTATTACGTTTAAGAGAAGCCTTTCATCCGCCAGGATATTTTTGTAGTATTGGATTTTCTCGAGTATATCCCGGTACTCTGCTTCCAGCTTGTCCCTTTCGAGGCCCGTCAGCCTTCCCAGCCTCATGTCCACAATAGCCTGAGCCTGACGCTCGCTTAGCGCGAACCTGTCCATCAGGCCTTTTTTCGCAATGTCTTCCGTCCTGGACGACCTTATGATTTTTATAACTTCATCAAGGTTATCTATCGCAATTTTCAGGCCTTCCAATATATGCGCCCTCGCCTCGGCTTTTTCCAGCTCGAAGCGCGTCCGCCTGGTCACTACCTCCACCTGGTGCTTGAGGTAGTATTCCAGCGCTTGCTTTAAGTTCAATATGCGAGGCTCGAACTTGCCCTCTTCCGTCTGCACCAGGGCTAACATATTGACGCTGAAAACTTCCTGCATCTGCGTGTATCTGTATAGCTGGTTGAGGATTACGTTTGCGTTTGCATCCTTTTTCAGCGGGATTACTATTCTGACCGCTTCAGTCCTGTCGGATTCATCGTTTATGTCGGCAATGCCCTCCAGCTTCTTGTCTTTTACCAGCTCCGCAATCCTTTCTATTAACCTTGCCTTGTTTACCTGGTAAGGCAAATCCCTGACAACTATACGCTGGCGGTTGTTGCTCATTTGCTCTATTTCCGCGTTCGCACGGATTACTATCCTTCCTCTTCCTGTCCTGTATGCGTCCTTGATGCCCTGCTTCCCGATAATGGTACCGGCTGTGGGAAAATCAGGGCCCTTTATAATTATGTTTAGCTCATCAATGGTAATCTCCGGGTTATCGATCAGGGCAATAACGCCGTCAATGACTTCGGTCAGGTTATGCGGCGGGATATTTGTCGCCATACCGACGGCGATGCCTGACGAACCGTTTACCAGCAGGTTTGGAAACCTTGAAGGCAAAACAACCGGCTCCATCTCATGCTCGTCGAAGTTTGGCTTGAAGTCTACTGTATCCTTATTTATATCAGCCATCATCTCGGCCGATATCTTTGCAAGCCTGGCTTCAGTGTATCTCATTGCCGCCGGCGGATCACCGTCCCTGGAGCCGAAATTCCCATGACCGTCTATAAGCGGATATCTCAGTGAAAAATCCTGCGCCATGCGGACCAGGCTGTCATATACGGCCGCATCTCCGTGAGGATGGTATTTGCCAAGAACGTCTCCCACCGTAGTGGCGCATTTGCGGTAAGGCTTGTCGGCAGTGAAGCCGTGTGTATACATGGAGTACAGTATCCTCCTGTGAACAGGCTTTAAGCCGTCCCTTACATCGGGCAGCGCACGATCGACGATGACGCTCATGGCATAATCTATGAAAGATTTTCTCATCTCATCTTCGATATCAACCGGTATGATTCTTTGTACATCTTTTTCTTCCAAGCCAGACATTAAATAATACCTCTTTCGCGTAAAAATTAACAATATAAATTCCGCAAGCTTAATTGCGGATACCTTTATATTTTAATAAATTTTTAATCTCATGTCCACTTTTTCCACTTTTGCCTCGTATTTGAGAAGCTGCCGCAGGCGCATGTAATCCGCCCGGTTTATCGGTTCCCCTTCATAAAAAAAGAAGGTTGCTTTTGAAGCAACCTGACAAAGATAGGGGTCTTATGATTTGGGAACTCTAACTACAAACTCAATATACTCGCCTCTGTCAAACTGTGCCGCTCTTGCATTGACTCCCGATTCCCTCATTAAATTGATTGCCTGGCGTATGGTATTTACAAATATCCTTATATCCTTAATTGTCTTGGTAAATTTCTTATCGGCGGGCTTTTCCTTATCCCGGTTAAGATACCTCTCGATAACCTTTTCCACAAGCTCTTCCGTTCTTTTCACATTATAGCCCTTTTCACAGACATGCTTCAGGACCTTTAGCTGCAATTGTTCATCGTTCAGCTTCAGGAGCGCCCTTGCATGCCTTTCGGTCAGGTTGTTGTCGGCGAGAATCTTTTTTACAAGCGGAGACAACCTCAAAAGCCTTATCTTGTTAGCGACAGTGGACTGGCTTTTGCCTATCTTCCGGGCAAGCTCCTCCTGTGTGAACCCATGCTCGTTTATGAGGTTGTTATACCCTTCGGCCTCTTCCATGTAGTTCAGGTCCTCCCGCTGAAGGTTTTCAATGAGCGCCATGACAGCCGAATCATTATCATTGACGTTGACAATGATGGCCGGTATCTCTTTCAACCCCGCCATTACTGCCGCCCTTAACCTTCTTTCGCCGGCTACAAGCTCGTAGTTATTGTTTGAAATCTTTCTGACATTGATAGGCTGAAGAACGCCATACTGCCGAATGGATTCCCGTAGTTCCTCAAGGGCGCTTTTGCTGAACTGCTTGCGCGGCTGATATGGATTGGGCCTTACCGAGTCAATGCTTAGATATGATATATTCTTGGCGTCTTCTTTCTTTTCGCCCTTTAAAAAGTGAAGCTTATTTTCCAGCATACAGCACCATCCTCTTTTTCCGGGTCCGTACCATATGCCTGTCCGGCTATGAACAACCCGCATATTTTACATTTATTACCTGTTGTATATGCGGATTATATTCGCCACACATTTTTTATTTTCCTTTTTTATGCAATAAAAATCGTTCGTTTTATTATTTGGTATTGTTTCAAATCTCTACTTAAACCAGCGGCTGTTTTGACGGTTTCCCTGGTTTCCGGGGATATTTTGACGGAGTTTGTCGAAACTTTCTTATTACGACAACATTTCTCTTATAAGAACTTGAGGGCAAAATAAATTTATTTTCTTCTTCCACCCTGCCCCCAAGAATTTCAAGTGCCCTTTCAAACGGCACTTCTTCCTCCCTGCCGCCTTTCATTGCTATAAATATGCCTCCTGTCTTTACAAGCGGCAGGCAATACTCCAGCAGGACAGGCATGGGAGCAACAGCCCTGGCGACAGCGGCGTCCATTTTCTCCCTGTATCCAGGCGACCTGCCCGCATCTTCCGCCCTTATGTGGACTGCTGATATGTCCGCCAATCCAAGTTCGCCGATAGCAGTTTCGAGGAACCTTACCTTTTTTTCCTGTGATTCCAGCAGCGAAATCTCCAGCGACGGCATGGCTATTTTAAGGGGTATGCCCGGGAAACCCGCTCCCGTCCCCACATCCGCCAGGCTCTTTATGCCCCTGAGGTATGGGATGACACTTAATGAGTCGATGAAATGCTTTATAATAAATTCCTTCTCGTCCGTAATAGCTGTCAGGTTAAACTTTTTGTTCCATTCCAGCAGGATTTCCTTGTATTTAAACAACTCCGATATTTTAGCCTCGTCAAGGTCTACACCGAGTTCTCCGGCTCCTTTTTTTAATAGAAGCGCAGCATCTGTCTCCATTTTTAATCACCGCCTTGCCCTGGGTTATTCCAGGGGGTTATTCCAGGCCGTACTTGGCACTAAGATATACCATCAGCACCGAGATATCGGCGGGCGAGACACCCAGTATGCGGGAAGCCTGCCCAATGGACGCGGGCCTGATTTTCATCAGCTTCTGTTTTGCCTCAATCCTCAGCCCGTGTATGGACTCGTAATCGATATCGTCCGGTATGCGTTTTTTCTCCATTTTCTTGTACTGTTCCACTTGCTGCATCTGCCTTTTTATATAGCCTTCGTATTTTAAAGTTATCTCAACCTGCTGCGATACCGGGTTGTAGCCTTTTCGCCCATTCGACCTGAGGTATCCGGGCCTGCCGGTATCTACCGCTTCCAGCGCATCATACGTAATCTCCGGCCGGCGCAGCAGCTCCGACATCCTGACCCCGGTCTTTACCGGCGAACTGCCGAGTGATACCAGGAACTTGTTTACCTCTTCGGAAGGCGGCAGGATGGTATTTCTCAGCCTTTCTATTTCCTTGTCTATCCTGTCTTTCTTTTCTAGGAACCTTTCATACCTTTCACGGCTGATCAGCCCTATCCCGTATCCTTTCGGAGTCAGCCGCAAATCCGCGTTGTCCTGCCTGAGAAGGAGCCTGTACTCCGCCCGCGAAGTCATTATCCTGTACGGTTCCGAAAGCTCTTTTGTTACAAGGTCATCTATCAATACCCCTATATACGCTTCCGACCTGTCCAGGACGAGCGGGGGCTTGTTCCTGAGTTTCATCACCGCGTTAATGCCGGCGATTAATCCCTGCGCAGCGGCTTCCTCGTACCCGGAGCTACCGTTTATCTGCCCGGCCGCAAACAAACCGCTTATGTTTTTAAACTCGAGGCTTGTCTTCAATTGGGCAGGGTTTATGCAGTCATATTCTATTGCGTAGCCGATTCTCATAATATGGGCGTTTTCCAGTCCCGGCACCGTGCGCATCATTTCTGTCTGCACATCTTCCGGCAGGCTGCTTGACATCCCCTGGAGATACACTTCCTGGGTGCCAAGCCCCATCGGCTCCACGAAAACCTGGTGCTTTTCCTTATCCGCGAAACGGACGACTTTATCTTCGATGGACGGGCAATACCTGGTGCCGATGCCTTCTATCATTCCGCTGTATAACGGTGAACGGTGGAGATTCGCCCTGATTATGTCGTGCGTTTTGCTGTTGGTGTACGTGAGCCAGCAGGAAACCTGTTCCCTTTCTATCACTTCATTCTCAAACGAAAACGGTATTATGACCTCGTCCCCGGGCTGTTCGATAAATTTTGAAAAATCTATGCTGTTCTTGTTAAGCCTGGGAGGTGTGCCTGTCTTGAAACGCATTAGTTCAATCCCTTTTTCTTTCAGGCACTCGGATAGCTTGTTGGCGGGAAACAATCCGTCCGGCCCGCTGCTGAAACTGACGTCGCCGATTATTATCCTGCCCTTCAGGTAGGTGCCTGTTGCGAGTATAACGGCCCTGCAGTGATATACAGCGCCGGTATGGGTCTTTACTCCTGTTACCTGGTTTGCTTCACCCGTCAGGATTTCCGTTACTTCCGCCTGTCTCAGGTAAAGGTTTTCCTGGTTTTCAAGAGTATTCTTCATTTCCGCCTGGTACCGCCTGCGATCTATCTGTGCCCTCAGCGAATAGACCGCCGGCCCTTTTTTTACGTTCAGTGTTTTTGACTGTATCAGCGTCTTGTCCGCGCATTTGCCCATCTCGCCGCCCAATGCGTCAATTTCACGCACCAGGTGCCCTTTTCCGGTGCCGCCTATGCTGGGGTTGCACGGCATGCTTGCAATACTGTCCAGGTTTATGGCAAATAGTATTGTCTTCATGCCAAGCCTTGCGGCTGCAAGGGCAGCTTCACACCCTGCATGTCCGGCTCCTATCACTGCTATATCAAAGTTTCCAGCTATATATTCCATATCTCCTCCGTAAACAATTCATTACATCCTAACAATAATACAAGCAAACATGGTTTTAAACGCATACTATTTTCCTATGCAGAACCTGGAGAATATTTCGTTTATTATGTCCTCGGCCACTGATTCGCCGGTAATCCGGCCGAGATTCTCCGCGCCTTCCCTTATATCTATCGCGACCAGGTCCAGCGGAAGCCCTTTTTCATATGCCTGTTTCGCAGACGCAAGAGATTCGGCCGCCTTTTCCAGTAGTGTTTTATGTCTTATGTTTGTTATCAATATTTCGTTGTTCACATCGACGGCGCCCTCCATGAACAGCCCGCTTATTGCGTCCAGCAGTTCGTCCATTCCCGTGCCGTCCAGCATCGACGCGACAATCACGGGCGAAGAATTGCCCGCCTCTTCCAGTTGCTGCTTCATGGCACCGATTTTATATTCATCGGCGATGTCCGTCTTGTTTATAATAATTACTTTCTTTCTTTCTTTTAAAAACGCAAGTATTTCGCTGTCCTCGGGCAGTATCCCCGTCGAAGCATCAAGGACAATAATTGCCAGGTCGGCCTCGGACGCCGCTTTTCTTGCCCTCTCCACGCCGATCGATTCAACAGGGTCCTGTGTTTTGCGTATACCTGCAGTGTCCAGGAATCTGACAGGTATGCCGTTTACATTTATATATTCTTCGATTATATCCCTGGTCGTCCCGGGTATATCGGTAACAATTGCCCTGTTTACACCGGCCAGCGCATTTAGCAGCGATGATTTTCCGGCATTCGGCTTTCCTATTATAGCAGCGCTTATGCCTTCCTTCAACAGCTTTCCCTTGTCATAGCTTTTCGCGATTTTCAATATTTCGTCCTTTGCCGACCGTATCCCGTTAACGACCTTCTCGCCTGTCAATTCTTCAATGTCATATTCGGGGTAATCCAGTACCGCTTCTATATGGGCAATCAATCCGACAAGTTCTTTCCTCACTGCCCGGATACGCTGCGAAAGCCTGCCTTCCATCTGTGCCGCGGCTGCCCGGGAGCCTTCGTCGGTCTTTGAATTAATAAGGTCTATGACGGCTTCAGCCTGGGTAAGGTCTATTTTCCCATTTATAAAGGCTCTCTTGGTGAATTCGCCGGGGCCTGCAGCCCTGGCGCCTTCCCTTAATACGAGCGAGAGGACGTTTCTCAACACGACAATCCCGCCATGGCAGCTGATTTCAACTGTGTCCTCACCCGTAAAGGTATTGGGGCCTTTCATTTTTACCAGCAGCACATCATCCAGGAAATGGCCGTTTAAAGGATCAATTATCTTGCCATGGGCCACGGTATGGCTTTTCATGTCCTTAAACGCCATCCTGCCCTTGAATACACGCCCGCCTATGGTAAAAGCGTCCGGGCCGCTGATCCTGATGACCCCGATGCCACCGGTTCCTAAAGGTGTCGATATTGCGGCAATAGTGTCACTGCCGGCGTATTGTTCACATATATTTGCCATAAAACGCTCCAACCGCCTGAATTGATTTTCTTACAGTTATTATATTCAATAATGGCTCCGACCAAAAGGGTCTATATGCAAAAAAGCGGATAGAGGCTGTTGTTGCATCCTCCGTCCGCCTGTCATTCCGTTTTAAGTTTTTTACTTTCTTTTCAGGCCTGCTCCCTGCCGCGGGGTTATTACCACTTTCCTGTTCGGCTCTTCCCCCACGCTATATGTTTCAACCCTGTTGTTATTCTGGAGGGCTGAATGGATAATCCTTCTTTCATAAGGATTCATTGGCTCAAGGGTTATGCTCCTGCGGTTCCTCACAACCCTTTGCGCCAGCCTTCCGGCCAGCCTTACCAGTGTCTCTTCCCTTCTCTGCCTGTAATTTTCAATGTCAATCGTTACTCTCTTGTATCCGTTGCTTCTCTTGTTTACGACCAGGCTTGTAAGGTATTGAAGGGCGTCAAGCGTTTCTCCCCTCCTGCCGATGACTATGCCGCTGTCTTTCCCGGATATTTTAAACAGCAAGGCGTCTTCTTCTTCCATTCCCTCGACATCTACCGACACGTTCATTTTATCAAGTACATCCCGCAAAAACCGCATCCCGTGTTCTTTCTGCGAGTTTTTCAGTTTTACGCTCACCCTGGCATCCTTGCTGCCTATTCCGAAGATTCCCTTTGTACCTTCATCTATAACATCTATCTCAACATCGTCCATCTGCGCGCCAAGCTCTTCGAGAGCAATATCTACCGCTTCCTGCACCGTCTTTGCAGATACTTCAACCATATCTTTCATATATTATTATAAGCCTCCTTTTTAAGCTGCTTATTTGCTTACTTTTTCTTTCCGCCCTTTTTCTTCTTTCCCTTTTTTTGTCCTCCTTCCTTGGCCTTTCCCTGCCTGGGCTTTGCTGTACCGGCTCCTTTTTCCGGTTTGCCCGCACTTTCATTCTTGTCCGTAGCAACCGGTTCCCCGGCGTCTGTTTCTTCCCCGGCTTTCAAAGTTTTATCCTTGTTATCGGCGTTATCGGCACTCTTGGCGTCAACAGCATTTTCAGACGGTTTATCTTTTTTCTTCAACACGTACTTGTTAATATATAGCTGTTGAATAATGGCTACAACATACCCCGACATCCAGTAAAGAATTATTCCCGCCGGCATCTGGAACGAAAACATCAACGTCATGACCGGCCCCATAAGCACCATCGAATTGCTTGTGCAGCCCGCCGCTTTGTCGCTGGAATCACTGGTTTTAGGCATTGCCAGTCTCCCGGAAAAATATGTCGTTGCAGTCGCGAGAATAACCAGTATCAGCAGAGGTACATAGACTTCCGGCTGTGCTACAATCTTGCTGAAATTATAGGTCGCTGTCTCTCCCAGGTGCAGCCCGAGGAAACTCTTGAAATCAATCAGCTCGGACTTGTCCAGGCATCCCGATACCTCGGAAAGCAATTCCTGGTGTTCGTTGAAGAAATTCATCGCCCGTATTTCCTTGTGGTTTCCCCAGGACCTTATTATTTCTTCTACAGTCCTCGGCACCGCGCCCGCGGTCCCTGCCGCAGCTTCCAATGCCGCCACTCCTTTGGCTGCCGCTTCAACAATTTTATTTATGGCATCCGCCGATTTATTAAGCATAAATTTAAGGGGCTGTACAATGACCCAATAAAGTGTAATAATTATCGGGAACTGCAAAAACATCGGCAGGCAGCCTCCTGCCGGATTGTAATTGTGCTCCTGGTAAAGCTTCATCAATTCCTCGTTCATCTTTTCCCTGTCGTTTTTGTACTTTCTCTGGATGTCATTTATAAGGGGCTGCAATTCCTGCATCTTAGCGCTTGACCTGTACTGCTTCAGCGTAAGCGGCAGCATGGCAAGCCTGACGATAATCGTGAATATTATTATTGCCAGCCCGTAGTTTTGAAATGCAATGTTATAAATGAACAATAAAAATTTACCAAGCGGATATGCGATAAAATCCAGGCTCATGTTTATTTCCCTTCCATGTTATTTCTCTTAATTTACCGGGTCATAACCTCCCGGATGAAACGGGTGGCATCTCAATAACCTCTTTATTGAGAGCAGGCACCCTTTTATTACTCCGTGCTTTTCCAACGCGTCAATGGCATATTGCGAGCAGGTCGGATAAAACCTGCAGCTTTTTTGCCTTTTCAAAGGCGATATATATTTCTGGTACAGCCTTATTATATATATTAAGATTTTTTTAAGCCATCCCATTTTTCCTGATCAAAGACCTGCACTTTCTTAAGAAGGAATTTCATTTCCTTCGTTATTTCCTTATAGGTATACTCCGCTTCCGTATTCCTTGCAAAAAATATAATATCATAACTTTCCGGAATAAATTCCTCGTATAACCTGTAACTTTCCCTGATCAGCCTCTTTATCCTGTTGCGCCTGACGCTTTTGCCTGCTTTTTTATTTACGGTTATTCCAAGCCTGTTTACTCCCAGGCGGTTTTTCAATACATAAATAACCAGGTACCTGCCTGCAAAGAATTTTCCCTTTTTATATATACGGGCGAATTCATGATTTTTTTTAATAGTTACCGTCTTTTTCATTTAATCCTCTTGCAAGCAAAATTAAAGAAAAAGACCACACTTGTGCGGTCTTATGCTGATAGCACTTTTCTCCCTTTCAGCCTGCGCCTTTTTAACACTTTCCTTCCGCCGGCGGTTCTCATTCTTTTCATAAAACCATGAACCCTTTTGCGTCTTCTTTTTTTAGGCTGATATGTCCTTTTCATAGCTAACACCCCCATCTATTGCGGAGAAAATATTCCAACATTAAGTATTTGCAGAAAAAAAATAATCAATACACATCTTTTCAATTATACATCACGCCAATTATATATTAAATCTTTTATCCATGTCAAGAAGAATGGCTTTATTCGGATAGCGTCAAGTAAGCGTGGGCAAACCTCCCCTTTTCCTTTACACTGTAGTTTAGGGCTAATGAAAGTAATGAATCGTCATAGCCTGTCCTTTACTGCGCGCGTATACCCGCATATCCTGCCACTCCCCCCAGCTATTGTTATTTTTCAGGGAAGCGTCGTAAATTAGGAGAACTATCCCCTTGGTACACTAGGTTTTATATCGCTAATTCTTCCCAGAAAGGCATTTTTCCCTTACTTCTTATACATAACTGTTTTGCATTCTCACATATTGTGACAACATACATTCAATAATATATGCTTTTAGTTGTTTTCGGTACAATAAAAACCGAGCGGAGCGGAACTTAAAAAACCCTGCATAAAATGGAAACTCCATTGCGAGCGCCCCTGAAAAATAATACCCTTTAAGTTGTCCACACTTGAAGGGGGTAAGAGAAAGGATGCTAACAATGGAGCAAGTATATCGCATCAGAAACATGAAGAAATTTGAAGGCAAGAGCTTAAGGAAAACATCTCAAATTACCGGACATGATTTTGAAACTGTAAAGAAGTATGTTGAAAAAGAAGACTTTCAATCAGATCACTACGTCCAAAGCAGAGGCGACAAGGCAAATTATCTCCATATAGGAGCATAGTCACCGCATGGCTTATCAACGATAAGAAAGCACCGCCCAAACAGCAGCACACTGCAAAAAGGGTGTATGACCGGTTAAAAGAGCTTTATGGTGATGAATTTGATGTCAGTGAGAGATCTGTCAGGAAATTCGTTGCGGAAATTCGAAAGGAATTGGAGACAGATACAAACGGGTTTCTTCCGCTGGAACATCCTCCTGGAGAAGCGCAGGCAGACTTTGGGGAGGCCCGCTTCATCGAGAATGGTATTGCATATGACGGGTATTACTTAAACATGTCATATCCTCACAGTAACGGCGGCCACATGCAATTATTCAAAAGTATGAACCAGGAATGCCTTATGGAGGGAATGAAGGCAATCTTTGAACACATCGGCGGTGTTCCGACAGCCATCTGGTTTGACAATATGTCTACGATTGTTAAGAAAATCAAGGACTATGGAGAACGGGATTTAACCAAAGGTTTTTTAAGATTCATGATGCATTATGGTTTTCAGAGCAATTTCTGCAATCCTAACAGTGGTCATGAAAAGGGTTCTGTAGAAAACAAGGTTGGCTATCATCGCCGGAATATGCTTGTACCAATTCCGGAATTTAAGGATTTGAGGGAATACAACAAGGAGCTCCTTTTAAGATGTGACCGGGATATGAATAGGATGCATTACAAGGGGTATGGGCTGATCAAAGATTTGTTTCGGGAGGATAAGCAGGAATTCTTCAAACTTCCGAAAGTTCCTTTTGATGTGTACATACACGAATTCGCTAAAACTGACAACTACGGAAAAGTCAAGTTTGACGGCAGAATTTATTCGACTTCTCCTAATATGGCCAGGCGCCAGGTCATTGTTAAAGCTGGTGCTTATGATGTAGAAATACTTGATGAGAACTGCAATCATATTATCAGACACAAACGGCTTTACGGAGAAGAAAAGGAATCAATGAACTGGATCCCCTATCTTGAACTTATGAGCAGAAGACCGACCGCATTAAAATACACAGGGCTATACAATCAATTGCCACAGATCCTTAAAGAATATCTGGATAAAAGCGATTATGAGGGGAAAAAGCAGGCTTTAAAGCTGTTTACCAAGATGACAGAGGCTACAGGTATTGACACAGCAATAGAAGCATTTGAAGAAGGGCTGAAATTAGGTGTCAGCGATCCGGACAGTATTTGGGCGACATATTGCCGCTTAACGACCGGAACTTTACCGGAACCGGAGATACCCTTGCCGGATAAAGTTCCGGAACTTAAGAAATATACACCCGACATCAGGATATATGATCAACTGATTACTTCCGGAGGGTTGCAGTTATGAATTCAGATGCATTGATTAAGCAATATTGCAAGGAACTCCGGTTTGGAATGAATATCTACAATAGCTATTCGAAGATTAGCGCAACTGACCATGCTGATTTTCTTGCCCAGCTATTAAAGATGGAGATAGACCATCGGGAACTTGTCAGGAAAAACAGGAATCTAAAATCTGCAGGATTTGATGTTATCAAGACTTTTGAAGGCTATGAATTTGGGGATATCCAGATACCAAGTGCTATCAGTATTGAAGAATTAAAGACCGGAGCTTTTATTGACAGGCTTGAAAATCTTATCCTTTATGGTCCTGTAGGAACCGGCAAGAGCCATATGGCTACGGCTATCGGGGTTGCAGCTTGTTCCAGGGGAAAGAAGGTAAAATTCTATCGTACAGCAGCATTAGTTAATCTTTTAAGTGAGGCAAAGGCTAAGGGAGAATTACAGCGATTCATGAAACAGTTGCGCAAAACTGATCTGCTGATCTGCGATGAATGGGGATATGTTCCCTTTGAAAAAGATGGCTCACAGCTTTTGTTCCAGGTAATTTCAGAATGCTACGAAAAAAGGAGCGTGATAATCACAACGAATTTGGAATTCAGCAAATGGAACGGTATTTTCTATGATGAAAAACTGACCAGCGCAATTATTGACAGATTGGTACACCACAGTCACTTGCTTGTTTTCGAAGGCCAAAGCTACAGGTTAACACACTCAACCATGAAGTCCCAATAATGGGACAGGGGTGCTCGGAAAATTAAGTTCCGCACCGCTCGGATTTATACTTGCCAAAAACATACATCTGAGCGAATATTTAAAAGGAAGTATGCCAAGGATGTCGGTAAATGCGATAAATGGGGCATATTTTTTTCCTCGTGCGGAAATTGCTCAACCACTGTGGATAACTACGAAATATATGTGCTAATTGTGGATAAGTATCCATTTTTTTAATTGAATATTGGGCTGAAGTCTGATATATTTATTTATGCTAACGGTTGAATCTAATCACAAAAGAAAATATCGGCAAAAGCACGTATGCCGTTCTTAATCAAGCAAAAAACTTAAAACATGCTTTTGGAGGAAGCGATATGAATGCTACACTTTCAGCAATGTGGCCCAAGGTGCTGAATCTTTTAAAAAACGAATTGACTGAAATTAGTTATAACACATGGATAAAAACAATCAAACCCATCTATATAGATTCAACCACTCTCGAGCTTGAAGTCCCTACCGATTTTAATAAAGGCATCCTGGAATCAAGATACATTATGTTGATTTCCAATGCGATAAAACAAGTTACTTTGCGGGAATATTCAATTGTCGTTACCACTCAGCAGGAATCGGCAAGGAAGCAAAGCGAAGGAAATGATAACGATGATGTTTATAACTCCATACTTAACCCGAAATATACATTTGACACGTTTGTCATAGGAAACAGCAACAGGCTGGCACATGCTGCTTCCGTGGCAGTTGCCGAAGCTCCGGCACAAGCTTACAACCCTCTTTTTCTTTACGGCGGCGTCGGCCTGGGGAAGACACACCTGATGCATGCCATAGGCCATTACATTTTGAGCCAGAATGCTACATCGAGGGTATTGTACGTATCTTCCGAAAAATTTACAAATGAATTGATAAACGCGATAAAAGACGACAGGAATGAAGAATTCAGGGGCAAGTACAGGAACATTGACGTCCTGCTTATAGACGACATACAGTTCATAGGGGGAAAAGAAAGGACCCAGGAGGAATTTTTCCATACTTTTAATGCTTTATATGAAGCACACAAACAGATTGTTATATCAAGCGACAGGTCTCCCAGGGATATACCGACACTTGAGGACAGGCTCCGCTCCAGGTTTGAGTGGGGACTTACAGCCGATATACAGTTTCCTGACCTTGAAACCAGGATTGCCATTTTAAAGAAAAAGGCACAAATGGAGAATGTCATAATACCGGATGACGTATTTGTATTCATAGCCGATAAAGTCGTCTCCAACATAAGAGAGCTTGAAGGCGCTTTAAACAAGGTTATTGCGTATTCTTCGCTGACTGATGCCCCTATCTCGGTGGATTTGTGCACTGAAGTCCTTAAAGAACTCCTGTCATCTCAAAACGCACGGGTTATCGATATACCTTACATTATCGAATCAGTGGCAAGATATTTTGACCTGCAGCCTGAGGATTTCTTCTCTAAGAAAAGAAACAGGAGCATATCATATCCAAGGCAAATAGCAATGTATCTCAGCAGGGAAATTACCGGGACAAGCCTCCCTAAAATCGGCGAAGAGTTTGGCGGGCGCGATCATACTACCGTAATACACGCAATACAAAAAATAGAAGAAGATATTCAAAACAACACGGAGACAAGGCGTGCCGTAGAAGAGCTTAGAAGAAATATTTCGGGACAATGATAAAACTTTATCCCCCGTTTTCTGTTGATATGGGGAAAAAAGATTGTTGATTATATGTTGATATTTGCTTAATAAAAAAGTTTTAGTATGTTATAAAGAATAAATCCACATACTAATCAACACCGAAAATACTGTAATATCAATACCGGTATAAGTTATGCACGATATCAACAACGCTTACTACTATTACTATAAGTTTATATTATATTTATAAATAATATGGAGGTTGGCTAAATGAAAATTATATGCTCAAAGGAAAAACTGGCAGAAGGAATTAACATAGTTCAGAGAGCTGTTTCCACGAGAACTACGCTTCCGATACTGGAAGGAATATTAATAGAAGCAGATGAGAAAGTAAAGTTGACCGGAAATGATCTTGAAATAGGCATAGAATGCTACGTGGAGGCTGATGTCAGGGAAAAGGGATCAATAGTCCTTGATTCAAGAATGTTTGGGGACATCGTCAGGAGAATGCCCGATGCTGAAATTTTAATCGAGGTCAAAGAAAATGATACGGTTTTAATAGAGTGTGAAAGCTCATTATTTGAGATAAGGGGCATTTCCTCCGAGGGGTATCCTGTCCTTCCGACGGTAACAAAGGAAAAAGGCATAAAGTTGACGCAAAAAGAAGTGAAAGACATGATCAGGCAGACGATATTCGCTACGAGCCCGGATGAAAACAGGCCTATTCTTACAGGATCGCTGTTTGAAAATAAAAATGGAAGGTTTACGGTAGTTTCCATTGACGGTTACAGGCTTGCTTTAAGAAGGACCGGCATTGAGAATGATATGGAAGATATGAGCATTGTCATACCCGGAAAGACTCTTAACGAGATATCCAAGATAATACAGCCGGTTGATGAAGATATGTACATATATACATCAGGAAACCAGGCGCTTTTTGATATGGGGAACTGCATAATGGTATCGAGGCTGCTTGAAGGTGAGTATCTGAACTATGAAGGGATTATTCCCCAGGAATATGAGACAAAAGTAACAATAGATACAAAAAAAATGCTGGCTGGCTTTGAAAGAGCATCCCTGGTGATTACAAGCGAGGAAAGAAGGTATCCTGTAAACCTGGATATATCAGGAGACAGGATAGTTATCACATCAAACACGGAAGTGGGCAAGGCAAGGGAAGAGATAACGGCGGAAATTGAAGGGAAGAACCTTGATATATACTTTAACCCGAGGTATTTTATAGAAGCGCTCAGGGTTATTGATAACGAAATGATAACGCTTTACTTTACGACGGATATAGGGCCTTGCACTATAAAGCCGGTACAGGGCGATGAGTTTGCATACCTGGTATTGCCGATAAGAAAATAGAAAAAGAAGATCTGGAGGAAGAAACCGCTTGTGGATAAAGAACCTGAAATTAAAGAACTTCAGGAATTATGAAAGGCTGGAAATTAATTTTTCAAACAACTTTAATATAATATATGGTGATAACGCCCAAGGGAAAACGAATATTATCGAAGCTATTTTTTTATGCGCGTCAGGACGCTCTCACAGGACACCCAGGGATTTTGAAATGATAAGAAACGGGACCGACAGGTTTGAAGTGAGCGTGGTATTGAGAAAAAACAGCGATGAAGAAGAGATAAGTATATTATTCGGCAATGAAGAAAGAAAAAGGATAAAGATAAATGAAGTACCCCTGAGAAAGACAGGAGATCTCATGGGGCACCTGAATGCGGTTATATTTTCACCTGAAGATCTTATGGTTATAAAGCAGGGGCCGGCCGAAAGAAGGCGTTTTATAGATATCACGCTGAGCCAGATGAAACCTGCGTATTTTTATGAACTGCAGCAATACAACAGGATAATGTTTCAAAGAAATACGCTGTTAAAAAAGGCGGAAAGCGGGAGAATAGATGAAAATATGCTGGACGTCTGGGACAGGCATATAGCAAAAACAGGCTCTAAAATTATATACGAAAGGATAGGATTGATAAAGAGGCTTGATGCGCTTGCAGCGAAGCGGCATGAAAAACTGACAAATTATGCAGAGTCCCTGAACCTGTTTTATAAACCTTCATTAGCCTTTGACGAGAATTCAACGGCAGAAGATATTGAGGCGGCTTTTAAAAATACTTTATATAAAAACAGGCGGGAGGAGCACAGGAGAGGCGCGACTTCTACAGGCCCCCACCGGGACGACATAGATATATTGATAAATGGAAAGAATACAAAAATATATGGTTCGCAAGGGCAGCAAAGGACATCTGTACTGTCTGTGAAACTGGCGGAAATAGACCTGATAAAGGAAGAAATAGGTGAATATCCGGTGCTTTTGCTTGATGACGTTCTTTCAGAGCTGGATGGGAGGAGAAAGGAATACCTGCTGGATAGCATAGACGGATTACAAACCTTTATTACATGCACGGACAGAGAGTTTTATGATAAGGAAAAGAAAGAAGCAGCCTTTTTTTATGTCAATGCAGGCAGGGTTAATCCGGAGGAAATATGAATATATTACATATGAAGGATGCTTTTAATTGCACTGGAAGGTCAAATAAGATAAAATAAAAATAGTAATTAGATGTAACGGAGGAGCGTTATGTTTTTGCATATAGGCGGTGATGTGGTTATTCCCGTGAAAAATATTATAGCTATAATGGATATAGATACAACAACGCTTTCAAAGGATACAAGGGAGTTTCTTAAAATAGCGGAAGAGGAAGGTTTCGTCGAGGCTATATCGGAAAATCTTCCAAAAACGTTTATAATAACGGAGATAGATAAGAAGAGCAAGATATACCTTTCGCCTATCTCGTCCGTTACGCTTCAAAAAAGGTCGGGATATATCGAAGATATTTCAAACATACGATAATACACAATTTAACCGGAGGATAAGATGGAAGAAAGACACAATGGTAATGACGCATTATATGATGAGAATCAAATACAAGTGCTGGAAGGGCTCGAGGCCGTCAGAAAAAGGCCCGGCATGTATATCGGGAGCACATCTACAAGAGGGTTGCATCACCTGGTTTATGAAATAGTAGCAAATAGCATAGACGAGGCTCTTGCAGGAAGATGTGACGAAATTAATATAACTGTTCACAAGGACAATTCCGTAACAGTCACCGATAACGGAAGCGGGATACCGGTAGGAATCCACCCGACGGTAGGCATTCCTACGATAGAAGTAGTACATACGATGCTTCATGCGGGAGGAAAATTCGGTACGGGCGCATATACCGTATCGGGCGGATTGCACGGCGTAGGTGCTGCAGTGGTGAATGCGCTCTCGGAATTCATGGAAGTAGAAGTATCGAGAGACGGCAAGATATACAGGCAAAGATATGAAAGGGGCAAGGCCGTGACTCCTCTTGAAATCATAGGGGAATCACAGAGTACGGGAACAAAAACAACCTTCAGGCCGGACCCTCTCATTTTTGAAGAAGTGACGTTTGATTTTGACGCCATGATAGGAAGATACAGGGAAATGGCCTACCTGAACGGCGGGGTGAAAATAAGGCTTGTTGATGAAAGGCGTGAAGAGAAAATAGAAAAGGTCTTTCATTACGAGGGCGGAATCGTTTCCTTTGTACAGTATATAAATAGAAACAAGGAAGTGCTGCATGACACTCCCATCTATATAGAAGGATCGAAGGATACTTCTATATGTGAGATTGCACTGCAATATAATAACGGCTATGTTGAGAACATTTTCAGTTATGCCAACAACATAGCCACCACCGAGGGAGGCACTCACCTTACCGGGTTTAAAACGGCCATTACGAAGGTAATGAATGACTACGCGCGAAAATATAATATATTAAAAGAAAATGACAAGAACTTCATGGGAGAGGATGTCAGAGAAGGGCTTACGGCTATTATAAGCGTAAAACTCCTGGAGCCGCAGTTTGAAGGACAGACGAAGACCAAGCTGGGCAATAGTGAAATAAGAGGCCTGGTGGAAAGCGTGGTTTCAGAAAAACTTGCGACCTACCTGGAGGAAAATCCACAGGTTTCAAGGACTATACTGGATAAATGCATGACCGCGTCCAAGGCAAGGGAGGCGGCAAGAAAGGCGAGAGAACTAACAAGAAGGAAAAATGCGCTGGAATCGACCACTTTACCGGGGAAACTGGCAGACTGCACTGAAAGAGATCCTGCGGTGTGTGAGATTTATATTGTCGAAGGTGATTCTGCAGGAGGCTCGGCAAAACAGGGGAGAGACAGGAGGTTCCAGGCAATATTGCCGCTGTGGGGCAAAATGCTGAACGTGGAAAAGGCAAGGCCGGAGAAAGTATATGTGAATGATAAGCTAATGCCAGTGATAACAGCCCTGGGAGCAGGAATAGGAGATGACTTCGATATTACAAAGCTGCGTTATGGTAAAGTTATCATAATGGCGGACGCTGATGTGGATGGATCGCATATCAGGACACTCCTGCTGACTTTCTTCTACAGGTACATGAGGCCATTGGTCGAAAACGGCCACATATACATAGCGATGCCGCCCCTGTACAAAGTATATAAGGGTAAAGAAGAATATTACGCCTACAATGAAAAGGAGATTGAAGAAATAACCAGGGAAAGGAACTGGAAGAAGGGAGATTACGATATTCAAAGGTATAAAGGCCTTGGAGAGATGAGTGCAGAGCAGTTGTGGGAAACAACAATGAATCCTGAAACCAGGACAATGTTAAAAGTTGAGCTTGCAGATGCGGTTGCGGCAGATGAGATATTTACTGTTCTGATGGGCGAAAAAGTTGAGCCGAGAAAAGAGTTTATACAACAGAATGCCAAGAACGTAACAAACTTGGATATATAAAATTATGTTTCACGTGAAACAATCGTAAATTAAAAAGGAACTGTCGATAAATGAAGCAAGGATAGTTCCTTTTATATGTGCATTAAACAGGTGCCGGACTACACACGAGGCGATGGAATGGAGACGGATTTGTTCGCCCGGCGGGAAAATACCGCGGGGGAATCGAATACTGGAGCGTTAGACGGATAACAATTGTTATAATTTATCACTTTATGTTATAATAACTTAAGCTTCCTATGAATATATGTCAGGAGTGAATGTATTGGCCAAGGTTATCGCTATAGCGAACCAAAAAGGAGGGGTAGGAAAAACTACCACTGCGGTTAATCTTAGTTCATGCCTTGCTTATAAAGGTAAAAAGGTTGTAATTATTGATATTGACCCGCAGGGGAATACGACAAGCGGCTTGGGGATAGACAAAAACGAAGTAGAAAGATCGATTTACGAAATTATAATTAATGAGGAAGACATAGAGGAAGCTTTACTTGGAACATGTATTGACAATCTTTTCTTATGTCCGTCAAATATAAACCTGGTGGGCGCCGAGGTGGAGCTTGTTTCCGTGATATCAAGGGAGACCAGGCTGAAGGCGGCTATAAGCAATATAAGGGACAAGTATGATTTTATTCTTATAGACTGTCCGCCATCGCTCGGATTGCTGACTCTGAACGCTTTAACCGCCGCGGACACCATATTGGTCCCTATTCAGTGCGAATATTACGCGCTAGAGGGATTGAGCCAGTTGATGAATACCGTCAAGCTTGTGCAGAAGCACCTGAATCCTTCCCTGGATGTTGAAGGAGTTGTGCTTACAATGTTTGATGCGCGTACCAATCTTTCCATTCAAGTGGTCGAAGACGTAAAGAGATATTTCAGGAATAAAGTATACCGTACGGTCATACCCAGGAATGTGCGGCTCAGTGAAGCGCCAAGTTTTGGACTGCCGATAATACTGTACGATCCAAAATCGAAGGGCGCGGAATGCTATCTTGAGCTGGCACAGGAGGTTATTGACTATTCTGAGGAGGTCTAGAAGCGGGATGAAGAAAGGGCTTGGGAAAGGGTTAGGGGCATTGATAGCTTCCGCGGAGACGGAAGATACCGGCGTAATAGAATTAAATATAAACGATATAGAGCCTAACACTGAACAGCCAAGGAAGAGTTTTGATGACGAAAAACTGGAACAGCTTGCCGAATCCATTAAAAAGCACGGCATAATCCAGCCCCTTATAGTGCAGCGAGACGGTAATACATATAAAATAGTAACAGGAGAAAGAAGATGGAGAGCCGCAAGACTCGCCGGAGTAAAGGTGGTTCCCGTTATCATAAGGGAGCTGTCGGGAAGAGAGGTTATGGAAGTTGCCCTGATTGAGAATATTCAGCGCGAGGATCTCAACCCGATAGAGGAAGCTGAAGCCTACAAAAAGCTCATTGATGATTACGGAATGACACAGGAGGAAATTGCGGTCACGGTCGGAAAGAGCAGGCCTGCTGTCGCGAACTCGCTGAGGCTGCTTTCACTTGCCGACAGCATAAAAAATATGCTTATATCAGGTGATATAAGCAGCGGCCACGCACGTGCGCTTATTTCGATAGCAGATCCCGGTTTGCAGACAAAAGCCGCTGCGACAATAGTGGAGAAAGGACTTAACGTCCGTGACACCGAGCTTCTTGTAAAGCGTATTGGTAAGGATAATAAAGAAAAGCAAAAAAGAAAAAAAGAAACCTTTGACGCCGAGTATAAGGCTATCGAAGACAGGTTCAGGGAAGTATTCGGCACCAAGGTGAAGATTATAAACAGGAAAAACAGCGGGAAAATCCTTATAGAATATTATTCGCCAGAAGATCTTGACAGGATTATAAATATTGTAGAAAAAATAAATGTTTCACGTGAAACATAATGACAGAAGAAGGGATATGGGCATGCAAGAAATTTTATACGATTTACTGGATATTATTCTTATTATCAACTTTTTGGTTATTTTAATATTGCTGATCATGAACTTGTCGAACAGGAGGAAAATCAGGAAATTAACAGCTAAGTACAACAAGTTCATGAACGGACTCAGCGGGGCCAGTATGGAGGATGTCCTTTACGACTGCATAAACAAGGTGAATGGTGTCATTGGAAAGAACAAGGAGTTGGAATACGAACTTAATGCTGTAAAAAGAAACCTGCTTTATTGCGTTCAAAAGATAGGTGTTATCCGGTATAATGCTTTTGATAATGTAGGCAGCGATTTGAGCTTCTCAATAGCTATGCTGGATAACAATGATGACGGCGTTGTCATAAGCAGCCTGTATTCCAGGGAGACTTCCTCCACCTATGCAAAACCGATAATGGGAGGAAAGTCGAAATACCCGCTTTCCGCCGAAGAAATCAAGGCTATCGACAGCGCGCGCAAATTGCACGTAAAAAAAAGCTATACCGACAGATATGACGACAGTTATACTGAATAAAGCATCGCACGCTTGCAAATGCTTATTTCATAAAGCATGGCAAAAACAGAAATCATTTAGGCATATAATGTTTTGTACTGCAAGGTTTTTAGTATAAGGCATTTAAATAGTATAAGGCAATTAAAAATTAGAGGGAGTGAGAAACAATATGCTGGACATTAAATTGATACGCAGCAATCCGGAGATTCTTCAAAGAGCATTGAAAAAAAGCAAAGACGAGTTTGACATAGATGGCTTTTTATCGCTTGATGCCAGGAGGCGCAGCCTGATATACCAGGTCGAGCAAATGAAAAGCAAGCAGAACGCTACTTCAAAAATAATACCGCAATATAAAAAAGAAGGAAAGGATACTTCTTCACTCCTGGAAGAGATGAAGAAGCTTTCGGGTGATATAAGGGATCTTGATGCCCAGATCAGGGAAGTGGACGGAAAGATAGACGAACTGCTTTTATCAATTCCAAATGTGCCCCATGAAAGTGTGCCCGATGGCGACAGCGATGAGGATAACCAGGAGATAAGGAGATGGGGGGAGCCGCGTAAATTTGATTTTGAAGTCAAACCACACTGGGAAATCGGTGAATCGCTGGATATACTTGACTTTGCGACTGCCTCAAAGGTTACAGGCACCCGGTTTATTTTTTATAAAGGCGCCGGAGCACGCCTGGAGCGTGCCCTTACAAATTTCATGCTGGACCTCCATACTGAAAAACATGGTTATTCAGAGGTCTTTCCCCCTTTCATGGTTCACAGGAACAGCATGGTGGGAACCGGGCAACTTCCAAAGTTTGAAGAAGATGCTTTTAAGGTTGACGGAACGGAGTATTTCCTGATACCTACCGCAGAGGTGCCGGTTACTAATATGTACAGGGAACAGATACTTGACGCAAAGGACCTGCCAATCAGGCATACGGCTTATTCCGCTTGTTTCAGGGCGGAGGCCGGTTCGGCAGGACGCGATACCAGGGGGCTTATAAGGCAGCACCAGTTTAATAAGGTAGAGCTGGTAAAGTTTACCCTGCCGGAGACATCTTACGAAGAGCTTGAAACGCTGACAAATGATGCTGAAGAAGTATTGCAGCTGCTCGGGCTTCCTTACAGGGTAGTGAAGCTTTGCGTCGGGGATCTCGGCTTCTCATCCGCCATGACATATGACCTGGAAGTCTGGATGCCAAGCTACGGAAGGTACGTGGAAATATCGTCCTGCAGCAATTTTGAATCATTCCAGGCCAGGAGGGCGGATATAAAGTTTAGGAGAGGGCCAAAAGAAAAGCTGGAATTTGTCCATACTCTGAATGGTTCCGGCGTGGCAATCGGAAGGACAACGGCATGTATTCTTGAGACCTACCAGCAGGCAGACGGTTCGGTTGTTGTTCCGGAGGTACTGAGAAAATATATGGGCGGGCTTGAGGTTATAAAAGCTTGAAATGTGGATTTTTTACTTTCATTTTAGAGCTTGAAATATGGCATTTTAGAGGATTGACAAAACGGGGGTTTCATTGTAGAATATGATTTGTCGTTTGACTTTATTACGGAGAGATGGTCGAGCTGGTTTAAGGCACCGGTCTTGAAAACCGGCGTAGTCGTGAGGCTACCGTGAGTTCGAATCTCACTCTCTCCGCCAGACGATTCAAGCGGTCCATATACCGGATATTTGATCTTGGAGAAGTACCCAAGCAGGTCGAAGGGGACGGTTTGCTAAACCGTTAGTGGGGGTAACTCCAGCCGGGGTTCGAATCCCCGCTTCTCCGCCACAAAAGCCGCTTTCAAGGATTATTCCTGCAGGCGGCTTTTGTTTTCAAAACAATAGAATATGAATATAAAAACGAATTCCCATGGCTTTCATAAGTGAAGAAGAATTAATCAGGCAAACTTATTTGTCAGCAATCGCTGTATAGGAGGAAGCAATGAAAATCCACGAGTATCAGGCAGGCAAATTGTTGGTCGAATATGGAATACCGGTTCCGCCAGGTCAGATGGTTGAGAACGTCCGGCAAATAGAAGAAGCTGTTGAAAAACTGGACACAGACTTTTATGTTATTAAAGCCCAGGTACATGCAGGCGGCCGCGGGAAGGCAGGCGGCGTAAAAATCGCGCGGAGCAGAGAGCAGGCCGTACAGGAGGCGCGCTCGATGCTGGGCAGTAAAATTGTCACACGTCAAAGCGGCCCGGAAGGCCAAACTATTCATAAAGTTCTTATTGCTAAAGGCGTATCTGTCAAAAAGGAATATTATCTTTCCATAATCAGTGATGCTGAAAATTTACGGTATTTATTGATTGCATCAGCTTCAGGCGGTATGGATATCGAAGAAATCGCGGAAAAGTCCCCGGATGAAATAATACAATGGCCTATAGACCCGGAAACAGGTCTGAAGGAATATCATGTAAGGGAAATAGCCCGCCGGATTGGAATATCATCCGATTTATACAAGCAATTTTCGAAAATAGCCATACAGCTATTTAAGCTGTTTGTAGATAAAGACTGTTCACTGGTGGAAATAAATCCTTTAGCCGAGACGGAGGACGGCGGGATGGCGGCATTGGATGCAAAGATAAATTTTGACTCAAATGCGCTGTTTCGTCATCCTGAAATAGCCGCTCTGCGTGACGTTGCAGAGGAAGACCCGTGGGAAGCGGAGGCCTCAAAATATAATCTTAGCTATGTTTCCCTGGATGGGAATATAGGCTGCATGGTTAACGGGGCCGGTCTGGCCATGGCTACAATGGACGTGATTAACGCCTACGGGGGTCGTCCGGCCAATTTTCTTGATATTGGCGGCGGCGCCTCGACTGAAAAGGTTACAGAGGCGTTTAAACTTTTGTTGTCGAATGACCAGGTGAAGGCAATAATGGTTAACATATTCGGCGGTATCGCCAAATGTGATGTGATTGCAAACGGCATAGTCGAAGCGACAAAGTCAGTCGATGTGAAAATACCGATAGTTGTCCGCCTGGCAGGGACAAATGCCGGAAGAGGCATGGAGATTTTGAGTAATTCCGGCCTGGGGATTATTACTGCCGACTCATTGGCGGAAGCCGCACTTAAAAGCATTGAGGCAGTCAGCACAAGGAAGGACGGTGGGCAATAATGAGCATACTTGTCAATAAACGGACAAAGGTGATTGTACAAGGAATAACCGGATCTCATGGCAGTTTTCACACAGGCCTGATGAAGGAATATGGCACTGATATAGTTGGCGGGGTGACACCGGGTAAAGGCGGAAGAAAGATTTTCGATATCCCGGTATTTAACACGGTTTACCATGCCGTAGAGCAGACCGGGGCCGATGCATCCGTTATTTTTGTCCCACCGGCATATGCGGCTGATTCCATTCTGGAGGCAGCTGATGCGGGTATTAAGCTAATCGTCTGTATTACCGAAGGAATTCCCATATCAAACATGATTAAGGTAAATAAATACCTGGCAAAGAAGGAAGTACGCCTTATAGGGCCTAATTGCCCGGGGCTGATTACTCCTGAAGAGTGCAAAATCGGGATTCTTCCTGGGGACATACACCGTAAAGGGCATGTCGGGGTCATATCACGTTCGGGAACCTTGACCTATGAAGCGGTTAAGCAACTGACCGACCTGGGAATCGGGCAGTCAACAGTTATCGGAATAGGCGGTGACCCGGCAAGGGGGACTGATTTCATCGATTTGCTGAAAATGTTTGAAGGCGATGATGATACATATGCCGTGGTTATGATTGGTGAAATAGGCGGGACAGGCGAGGAAAAAGCCGCCTGGTGGATTAAGGAGAACATGTCAAAGCCTGTTTCAGCATATATTTCCGGGCAAAACGCGCCCGAAGGGAAAAGAATGGGCCATGCCGGCGCAATAGTATCTGGAGGAAAGGGAAGCGCAACGGACAAGATCAGAACCCTGCGGGAGTGCGGGATTAATGTTGCGCTTACACCTGACAGAATTGGCCAGGCTTTGGTCGAAGCAGTTGAAAAGGCAGGTATTTTAAAAGACTGTCGAAATCTTTAATTGCAGCATAGAATGGAGGATTTATTATGAAAGAACTGTTTGAGGCAGGAATGGTTATTTGTTTTGGGGTTTCATGGCCGCTTTCGATAATGAAATCCTGGCGCGCAAGGACAAGTAAAGGCAAGAGCTTAATCTTTCTGCTGTTCATCTGGGCGGGGTATATCTGCGGAATCATAAGCAAGTTATTGGCGGACAACATAACATATGTGTTTGTTTTCTATGTTATCAACCTCGTTATGGTTTCATGTGATGTTATCCTTTATTTCAGAAATTATCGTTTGGACCAGGTTGCAGCATCCGGTAAAAATGCGGACAGTTCATCCGGCAAATAATTAAGGCTATGTTAAGTATGTTCCCTGGATCGGCTAACCGCTTCAGGGAACTTATCATTCTCAGGCTTCCGCTTATAATAAATTTGTTGGGCCTCGTGAACCAGCCCAAAGAGAAAGTATTATCATATGGGAAAAGGAATATCAGAATATGATTGCAAGGCAGATGAAGGTTTGGAAATCTTGCCATGTGACAGGTTTTCTATTATAATGCAGGCAATAAGGTGACGATTCAGGCGGTCAACCGTCTGAACAGTTTAATTTTGTACTTGAAATAGCGAGACGGTTGAAAGACAAAAACATGCACGCGACACGTGCTTCTTCTCACCCGCAGAGATTTATCACCGGAAAGAACCAAATCAACATAACGGAAAACTCTTTCTCTGTTGGTTTTTTCCGTCCATAAAACCGCAGGTACCAGGGGTGTCCTTGCTGTACACGGGAAACATCGATAAAGCTGTGAAAGGTGGAAGCCGAATGAAAGCACCAACAGTTGAACTAAATAATGGGGTAAAGATTCCTCAAATCGGATTAGGTGTCTGGAAGTGTAAGCCGGGCGAAGAGACTGAACAAACCGTACTATATGCAATAGAAGCCGGGTACAGACATATCGATACTGCTCAAATTTACCTTTAACGAAGAAAGTGTAGGCGAAGCTATTAGGAAAAGTGGCGTTAAGCGCGAGGACATGTTTATCACGACAAAACTCTGGAATGAAGATATCACGGCGCGCAGATGCCTTGAGGCTTTTAATGAAAGCCTGAATAAACTTCAAACTGAATATTTGGACCTGTATCTGGTTCATTGGCCCGTTCCAGGTTATGAAGACGCCTGGAGAACTATGGAGAAACTGTATCTGGAGGGGAAAATACGATCGATAGGGGTTTCCAACTTTCAAAAAAAACATATTGAGAGATTGGCTGAAATATCTGCAATTATTCCTGCGGTTAACCAGGTTGAGTTACACCCTTATCTGACCCAGGTCGAACTAGTTGATTATTGTCAATCAAAGGGTATCCAGATTGAAGCCTGGAGCCCTCTTGGAGGATCTATTAGTGAATTGAGAGAAGATGCGGTCATTAAGAATATTGCAGAGAAATATAACAAAACACCGGTCCAGGTCATTTTAAGATGGGATATCCAAAGGGGAATTATCACGATTCCGAAATCCACAAAGAAGGAACATATTGTTTCCAATCTGCAGGTATTTGATTTTATATTGACGGAAGAAGAAATGGATGCAATCAACAAACTGAATCGTGATTTCAGAGGAGGACCAGCCTGGGTAGCTTTCTAGATCCGGGCAGACTGTAACAATCCCGCCATGGGAAAGAGGAAAGGATTTGTGAACGCTTTTAAAGCGTTCATTTTTTTATTGAGAGAATATTCTTTGATATGCAACGTATTAATTGAATATCAATATAAATTTATCGATATTCAATAAATTTATATTGATAAATAATAAAATATGATGTATAATTATTTTGCGCATTGCCAAAATATGTTTTGTGTGCCTCAATTACGTACCATTGCGGTTGAGGATGTGTCTAATTTAATTTATGCAAGGAAGGGCGGGATATTGAAATGAAAATACTTGGTGAGAAAAGCTTGTCGGTCGCCGTGAAATATTTCCTGGATATTATATTCGCAGGAGGCATATTAATTGTCCTCGGGCTCCCGTTTTTACTGAAGTGGTACCTGGATTGGCTAAAAGGGAGTACAAGCGGGCAATACGCGTTTTTCCTGCCGTTTCTCTATTTAACCGGCATTCTTGCTTTGACCCTTGTCAATGAGCTGCGCAAGGTATTCAGGACGCTGAACCGTATGGATCCTTTCCGGATGGATAATGTACGGAGCTTCAGAATCATGTCGGTGTGCTGTTTTGCAATTGCGTTTTTATATGCGGTCAAGATGTTTTTCTATAACTCTTTTCTCACTATTATTCTGTTAATGGTATTCGTTATCGGGGGCTTTTTCCTGTTGATACTGGCGGAAGTATTCCGGCAGGCAGCTATTGTAAAGGAGGAAAATGATCTTACCATATAGAGGGCAAGACAAGATGTGAGCAAATAGCGCGGAATAAAGGGGCGTGTATGAAATGCCGGGTTTTGCTTAAAGGTGCGGCAAGAGAGGATAAGTGACTAATGGCAGGGGCTGCAGCGGATATGAGTTGTAGTAAACAGGAGGGCATATGGGTATTAGGATAAATCTGGACGTTATGATGGCGAAACGTAAGATTGGCTTGACAGAGCTGGCTGCCAGGGTGGATATAACAATGGCGAACCTGTCGATCCTGAAAAATAATAAAGCCAGGGCTATAAGGTTTTCTACGCTTGAAGCGTTGTGCAGGGTGCTTGAGTGCCAGCCCGGAGACATCCTGGAGTACGTGGAGGACAGTGATGATGACGGCGGCGAATCCGGCAGCGGCTAAAAAAGCGATGGGAGAGCCTGAATACAAGTAAATAGCGGGACATGCGAGCAGTTAGAAATAAAAAGTGAAAGAATGAGGTGGGCAAATGCCTGAAAGAAATGAAAAGAATGATAAGGTTATCGAAACCCGTGATATGTGCGGTGTAATTAAGAAACAAGAATTAAGGCCGGAACCTGTACTTGAGTTCAAAGAAGCAGACAGACTGCTTTTATTAGGAGCCTTCGCGCTTGGAATCTTATTTTCCTGGCTTTTTTACGGGAACTATCCGGGTATATCCGTTCCAATTCTTGTAATAGCGTTTTACGCGCTTCTTCTCTCATACATGCGAACATCATTAAAAAAAGAAGCAAAATTCGGCTGGTTTTTAAGCATACCTGTTTTGATGATTTCGCTGACGTTTTTTCTGTATGGAAACAAAACATTGCATATGCTAAACCTGCTTGTCCTTCCAGTGCTCATATTGCTTCAAACATTGCTGATTACCGGGGGTAACAGCTATAAATGGGACAGTCCGGGGATAATCGCCGATTTAATGTACTCCGTGTTTGGAAGGTGCTTTTATCACGTGGCTAAGCCGTTTATATTCCTATCCTCTGCGCTGCGCGGAAAAAAGGAACGTAAAGGCAGGGCGGCGGCAAAAGTGTTTCTCGGCCTCATTATTTCTTTTCCCCTGATTTTCGTGCTGGGTTTGCTGCTTTCCTCGGCAGATGCGGTTTTTGGCGAGTTTGCCAGGAAACTGTCCGTTTTTTTCCGCGACATCAACATAGGGGAATTTATTGGCAGGTCAGTTATGGCGCTTATCATCTTTCTCCTTTCATTCAGCTATGCCTGGAGCCTGGGCAATGGCGAAAAACTGTGCGACATCCTTGTGGGCGGCGATGTGCCGAAACAGCCGGAAGAGAAGCGCCGGTGGGACCAGGTAACAGTTATTACTGTCACATTAATGGTTGATGTGCTTTATATTGCCTTTGTCGCGGTGCAGTTCCTATACTTGTTCGGAAGGTCCGGCCTCCCCGATGGGTTTACTTATTCCGGCTATGCGCGCAGGGGGTTTTTCGAGTTGGTATTAGTGTCCATGCTGAATATCGGCATCCTTGCATGTACCCTTACTTATACGAAAAGAACCAGGCAAGGTGCGGATATTGTCTTGAAAATATTGAATACCGTTATGATATGCTGCACGTTCATTATGCTATACTCGGCCCACTATAGAATGTCGCTGTACGAAAATGCTTACGGATTCACGTTCCTTCGCGTCATGACCCATGCTTTCATGGTTTTCCTGCTGATTTTATTCATAATTACGCTGGCAAGGGTCTGGTTCACGTACCTGCCTTTGCTCAAGCCGTATATAGTTACTGCCGTTGTTGCCTTTACGATAATTAATTATATAAACGTGGATGCGATTATTGCCGGAAATAACATTAAAAGATACTATGAAACAAATAATATTGACATGGAATACTTCAGAACGTTGTCCGACGGCATTGTCGCCGATTTGGCGGTTCTGGCGAAAGACAAGGACCCAATGGTGTCATCGGCGGCCCGTGACGTCCTGGAACAGAAAAAGAAGCGTCTTTCGGCGGAAAGAGGCTGGCAATCTTTCAATCTGACGGATTATACGGCGAAAAAGTTTTTGGAGAAAGGATGGTAGGCTAAAACTGCGGTGAAAGCAAGGATTGTTAAAGCAGTTCCGTATATTGCGGCTTTCATAGCCGTATTTCTTTTTTTTGCTTTCCGTCCCGAAAACCGGACAAAAATCGCGGCCTGGCCTGTAATCGGCATAATGGCGGAAGACAAATCAATAACCAGTGTGGATGCCGGTTCAAGAACAAAGCTTAGCCTTGTTCTGTATAACGGTGATGTAAAAATCACCCAAAGCAGCCAGGGACATGTTCAGATCGTGGAAAACAGGAGCATAAAAGGCCCTGCGCGCCGTGAAACATTGATGAGCTATCTTGAAGCGAACAGGTGCAGGGTGGAAAGCGCTCCTTCCGGCATAAATATTGACGGCAGACAACTGGAGGGCATAAAGCCCTTGTTTGGTTATGAAAATGATATTGAGCTGATATTGCCGGCTTCCCTTGCGTCAATCAGTATAAGCATCGATAACGGGTCAATCCTGGTGTCCGGCCTGGAAGGCATGTCCCGGATGGATTTATCCGTAAGAAAAGGACGGATTCATATGGAAAAATGCAATTCCGCAAGAATCCATGCCAGCGCCGCGAAGGGGACGATTTCGGCGGAAGATATAAGAGGCCGCGGCGTATATAATTGCGGCAGGGGAAATATTCAGCTGAGTAAAGTGAACGGAGAGATTGAACTTGTATCGGTATCAGGAGATACCGTTATCGAAGGATGTAATGGCAGGCTCAACTGTGACGTTTCCTCGGGAAGCATAACTGTCAGGGATACCAGGCTCAAAGGCGGTTCCGTATTATATGCGACAAATGGGAATATTGAGGCGGAGCTTGGGGAGATTGATGCGGCGGGCAAATACTCGGTCAAGGCGGCATCCGGGGAAATACGCCTGGAAATGCCCCAAAATACCGGGTACTCGTTGACAGCAAAATCTGCCAGGGGGCGTGTATACAATGAAATGCAGCCGGTTCCCGAAATATCGGAAAGAACGCCTTCCGCTGAAGTTTACAGTGATGTGGGCGGTGGAGGCGCATCGATAGACGTATATATTGACCGCGGCAATATTTACCTGCGATAATACCGGCGCGGCGGGATGGCGGAACAATGTCCCTGCCCCCTTGCCCCCACTGTACCCACGTTCCCCTGTCCCATCCTTGAATAATATGCATATAAATTAGAAATGCTAACGATGGTGCAATTATTTTCAAAGAATATTGGGGAGGATACCATATGTCGAAAACAGTTGTAGGTGTATTTGATAGCAGGGATCAGGCGGAGATGGCCGCGCGGCAGATAAAGGACCAGGGCTTGCGCACGGATGATATTTCGATAGTGGCAAAGCAGGCGGAGGACAACGCGGCAGGCGGCGAAGGCATTAATGCAACCATGATGAACAGGCAGGCGGGCGCAAACGACAACATATCCGGCGGAATTTTATCAGGCGGTGTGCTTGGAGGCCTGGCCGGGCTGCTCATCGGAACGGGAAGCCTTTTCATACCGGGCCTTGGAATAATTGCGGCAGCAGGGCCGATAACCGGCCTGCTTTCCGGGGCAGTAACAGGCGGGATAGTCGGGGGCCTGGTTGACCTGGGCATTCCTGAAAACAGAAGCAGGATGTATGAGAACGATATAAGACAGGGCAAGATATTGTTCAGCATGAAGACCGATGAGGATAAGGTTGGCCAGGTCTCATCCATTCTAAGAAGCAATGGGGCTTCAAAGGTAGACACGTACTAATACAAAAGGTGACCGAGAGTATCTTCACGGTCACCTTTTAACTGTTCACTTTTAACATGGCCGGGTTATATAGCCTCTTCCGCAGCTTCTCCTCCCGTTTCTTCCCTTATTGCTTCTTCTGCTTCTCCCGCTGCTTCTTCTTCAGCTTCTGCTCCGTGCTGCCCGCCGGGAGTATCCGGACCGGACGAATCGGCAGTATCGCCGGGCGCAGTGGCATCGGGCGTATCGGAACCCGGTGTGTCGGCAGTATCGCCGGGAAGAGGTGCTTCCTTGTCAATCGGTTTGGTGCCGACAAGTACTTCTTCCGGGCATGGAACATACCTGCTGGTATGCAGTTTATCCTGTGAGACCACCTTACCGTTCACTTTTATAGTTTTGAAGGTTTCAACCACATAGCCATTGGACCCTTCCTGCTTTACCTTAACCGTACCTTCCGGCAAACTGGGATCTTCGATCCTTATTACCTGGTAAGGCGTCTCCTGTAAAATCCTGTTACTGATGATTACGGATTTCCCCGGAGTCTCGTTTGTACCCAGCAGAGTAATGGTTATTCTGTTGGCCTCGACTTTCGCAAGCATTTTTATCGGCCATCTCGTAGAGTTGACGAACCTGAGATCCGTACCGCCGTAGAATGCGGTGGCATCCTGGCCCAAGGGCACGTATGCCACGGTAAACGAATGGTTGCGCCTTTCCGTAACCTTAAGGTCGGCCTGTAATACCGCGTTATATATGGTAGTAGAGACCTGGCAGATGCCGCCGCCTACGCCGTCAACGACTTTTCCGCCGCTGTAAACGTGGGCCATTAAATATCCGTTCTCAGCGTTCCTTGGCCCGACGACCTCGTTAAAAGAGAATTCCTGCCCGGGCAGCAGTACCAGGTTATTTATTTTTAGTACCGCAAGCTCCATGTTGTGCTTTCTGTTTTTACCGTTTTGAGTCCCCGTGGAAAAGTAAGTGGTTGAAGAGCCTAATTCATCCCTGAACAGCATGGAGGATGCAACTTCGGAAGTAATTTCCGGCATTATGAATGACACCGGGAGTACGCGTTCCGTGCCTTCCTCCCGCTCAATGCTGTCGATTATTTCCTTCAGGGCGGTTTTATCTATTTTGCGGCCGACAGAATGAGGGACCATCACCAGTTCCGAGTTTTCAACCTTGAAGCAGGCATCGGAAGGTTCACTGATGATTTGGGCGTATACATCGTCCACGCTGAACTTGGTCGGGTTGGTAATGATGACCTCCGGTTCAATGGTACCGCCTTTATGGCTTAATATCATATCCTTGATGAGTCCGGCCGTTTTTGCCTTATCTATATGCGTCCCGCGTTTACCCGAGCGGATGACAGCCTGGCTGTCGGTTATTACCAGAGATCCTTCTTTAACACTTTCATGCGTTTTATTAAAAAATTTTTCTGCCAGCGTCTCAATCTTGTCCTCGTCAAACGAAGGGACTATACTGAGCCTTAAACCTTTAATACCGGCAAGGGCTATGTCGTATAAACGCCTGAATATATTCCCGCTTCGCCCTATGGAATATGCTTCTTCGGAAGCGGCGGCAGTATCATAGTATACGCCAAGCTCGGGAAATGACGCTTTAAGTTCCTTACCTGCAGCCCTGAGGATTATTTCGCTTTCTTCGGAAGGAACCTGGTACATGTTATCCAGGAACTGCTTTACCTCTTCCTTGCTCAGGCCGGAAACGTCATTACCTTCGATATGTACTCCCTTGTAGACCTTGTCATATTGCAGGGTCAGATATGCAAAAACAGTTCCCGTCAGAACCATTATTGCGATAAAAATGAGCAATACAATAACAAGGACATGCTTCTTTTTTTCTCTTTGCTGTTTTACCTGTACCTCAGGTTCCATGCTGACCTACCCCTTATAATGCCCCGTATAAACAGATGGCAAAGCAAATAAATGTGTTAATTATATATATCCGGTAAATCCGCTTGCTAAACTATTGTTTACTAATTTGTCAGACTGCGAACTTACAGGCATACATACATTATAGATAGACGAAAGCAAAACAGCAATTGTTTCTTTCAAAATATGGGAGCATAGCGTAGATGAACCGGCCTGTCCGCCGGTTCATCCATATTAATTTTTGTTGCCAAAATCTTAAAAAATCAATCCAGGCAGTGGAAAAACGTGAAGAAATGTATTACGATTAAATTAAAGGGATAGGGTTTACGGAAGGGTTCTTATAGCGGAAGGGTTCAAATATATGAATGTATTTAATGAGGCGGAATTTAAGGAGATATGCAAGAAACTGGGCACTAATGCGCCGATAAAGGATGTAGTAATCCGCTATCAGTCGAAAAGCTATTTCAACCGTATTAAAAACGTTGTGAACAGTGACAGAAGGGGAGAAGTCGTATTCTGCGTTGTCAGGCCAAACGGCAGGATAATTGTCATAACATGCAAGGAGTATCCCAAAAACATTTTCAGGATACCAACAGGCGGGATAGGTCACAATGAGGATATATTGGAGGCCGTATACCGCGAAGTGAAAGAGGAGCTTGGCCTTGACGCAGAAATTGCGTCTTTTGCAGGTGTGGTCAGGATCAGTTTTGAATATAGGAATCAAAGAGTTATGTTTTATTCATACGTTTTCATCCTGAATGAAACGGGCGGGGAACTCCTGGAAGATGCCAGCGATGACGAGATAAGCGAAGTTATGGAAGTTGACCTGGATGGGCTTGAACGGGTGGTACAGTCTCTCGGCAATGTTAAGGGAAAGTGGGAGGACTGGGCCAGGTTCAGGCGTGTCACAACGGAAGCGGTTCTTGATTATCTCAGGGATGGATGTATACATATGTAAATGGTTGCCTATACTTATAGTAATTAGTAATGTTGCTATAAGAATAAGAAGGTGCAACTCATGAATACCGAGCTTATAAAAATTGACCGGCAAAAAAGAGGCAGGAGGGCCAGGCAAAAGCCCGCCGGCAAATCAGTATTATCGGGCGCGCGTATACGCGAAAGCCTGTCCAATGAAGACAGGCAAATTTTGAAGGCAGTATTTGAAGCGCGCGATGAATGGATAGAAGCAGGCAATAATTTTGAATACGTACACGAGGAAATGCTTGTAGATTACTACGTATACAAGCTAAAAGCCTGTGAATCGAAGTATGCTTATTTTGTGAAGCTGGCAAAGGAAAAAGGCCTTTCTCATTATATTTAGCCGTATCAAGTCATAATTGGTTTATTGTACAAGTATAAATATCATGTAGGTAATTTTGGATAAGCATGTTGTTATGCTTGGTGCAGGGATATGGCGGTTGATTACGGTGTCATTCTGGCATATATTATAGGTATCATATTGCTCCTGGTTCTGGGCAGGCTTCTGTTTGTGCCGCTGAAGGTGGTAATGAAGCTTGTCTGTAACGCGCTTATTGGAGCAGTGGTTATATTCCTGGTTAACCTGGCCGGAGGTCTTTTTGGTTTCCGTATAGCTTTCAATATATATACCGCATTCATAGCAGGTACGCTGGGCGTACCGGGAGTTATCCTGCTTGTGATTCTGACACTTGTTTTCGGAAAGCCGTAACGCACGTCTTTTGTTCTCTTTTTGTATACAAAAAACAGCTGCACACCCTTGAAATTATATTCATACAAGGGTTTCTAAAAAGTTAACTTGACAATAAATTGACAAAGATTTATACTTGAATTTGATTGTAAATATTATGTTACGGTCCATCTTGATTGTACAAATCAATAAATTCATATGCAGTAATCTGTTTTATGAAATACAATTAACTGGCAATTAAAATTGTCGTTTTTATAACCAGAAGGGGGTTAAACTATGGGCAAGGTCGTTGAAATCAGATGGCACGGGCGTGGAGGCCAGGGGGCCAAAACGGCGTCTTTGCTGCTCGCGGACGCAGCGTTCAACACAGGCAAATACATCCAGGGCTTCCCTGAATACGGTCCTGAAAGGATGGGCGCCCCAATCACCGCATACAACAGGATCAGCGATGAGAGGCTGACAATTCACAGCAATATTTATGAGCCCGATTATGTCGTGGTTGTGGACGACACACTTCTAACTTCCGTCGATGTTACGGCGGGTCTGAAAGAATCCGGGGCAATTATCATCAATACTACAAAAACACCCGAGGAGATTAGGCCGCTGTTGAAAGGCTACAAAGGCAAAGTTTGTACTATTGATGCAAGAACAATTTCAATTGAAACAATCGGGAAATATTTCCCCAACACCCCAATGCTTGGCGCAGTAGTAAAGGTCAGCGGGATAATGGATGAGGAAGTATTTCTGAAGGATATGGCCGATTCGTTCAAACACAAGTTTGCCAGCAAGCCGGAAGTAATTGAAGGCAATATGAAGGCTCTGGAAAGATCTATGCAGGAGGTAAAAGGGTTATGAGCAAAAAAGAATTAAAAGCGCCTCCGGCCGATGTAAACTGGAGGGAAATTACCATAGGCGGCATTATTGATTCGGCAGGGAACGCACACCTTTTTAAAACGGGAGACTGGCGTTCCATGAAACCGGTTTGGCTTGAGGATAAATGCAAGCAGTGCCTGCTTTGCTATCCCGTATGTCCCGATACTTCCATATTGATTGATGAAAACGGAAAAAGAACGGATTTTGATTATGACCACTGCAAAGGCTGCGGCATATGCGTAAAGGTATGTCCTTTCAAAGCCATTGACTTTGTAGAGGAAAGCGAGTAGGGAGGCGAGAAGAATGGCTATTAAAGAGAGATTAAGCGGCAATGAGGCAGTAGCTATTGCCATGAAACAGATAAATCCCGACGTAGTCGCTGCATTTCCGATTACTCCGTCGACAGAAGTTCCCCAATATTTCTCATCATACGTGGCCAACGGTGAGGTGGATACCGAGTTTGTAGCGGTAGAGTCGGAGCACAGTGCAATGTCGGCCTGCATAGGCGCATCAGCCGCAGGCGCCAGGGCGATGACCGCCACGTCTGCAAATGGTCTCGCGCTTATGTGGGAAATGCTTTATATTGCTTCGGGAGCGAGGCTTCCGGTAGTCCTGGCCTGTATAAACAGGGCGTTGTCCGGGCCTATTAATATCCATAACGACCACAGCGACTCAATGGGCGCCAGGGATTCGGGATGGATACAGATTTACTGCGAAAACAACCAGGAAGCCTATGACAACATGCTCATGGCAAACAGGATAGCCGAAGACGAGAAGGTGCAGCTTCCGGTTATGGTATGCCAGGATGGCTTCATTACATCGCATGCGATTGAGAATATTGAGCTGTTGGAAGACAACGTGGTCAAGGCTTTCGTCGGGGAATACAACCCGAAAAACTATCTTCTGAACAGGGATAACCCGGTTTCAGTAGGCCCGCTGGATCATTTTACGCACTATTTCGAACACAAGAGGCAGCAGGCCGAGGCAATGAAGAATGCCAAGGAGGTAATCCTCAAGGTTTCCGATGAATTTGCAAAAATATCCGGCAGAAAGTACGGGCTTTTTGAAGAATATAAAACTGAGGATGCCGATGTCTGCATGGTAATCCTCAATTCCAGCGCCGGAACCGGAAAATTTGTGGTGGACCGCTTGAGAGAGCAAGGGAAAAAAGTCGGCTTGATAAAGCCAAGGGTATTCAGACCTTTCCCGTCAGAGGAGCTGTCCAGGGCGCTTTCGAAGTTCAAGGCGATTGCCGTTATGGATAAGGCAGACAGTTTTAATGCCGCGGGGGGACCTCTTTATACCGAAGTAACCAGCGCGATGTATGCAAACGGCGTTCTGTCGCCGAAGGCAATCAACTATATTTATGGATTGGGCGGCAGGGACGTAAAAGCCGACGATCTTGAATTGGTATTCGAAACACTGTTGAAAATAGCTGAAACCGGCAAGGTAGAACAGGTATACAATTACCTTGGCGTGAGAGAGTAGGAGGTGCTGGAAGTGGCTTATAATTTAAAAGAAGTGGCAAAAAAGCCGGAGAGATTAACCGGTGGACATAGAATGTGCGCGGGTTGCGGAGCTCCGATAGTGGTCAGGCAAGTCCTGAGGGCACTCAAACCGGAAGATCACGCGGTTATATCGTCAGCGACGGGCTGCCTGGAGGTTTCAACGTTTCTTTATCCTTATACCTCCTGGACGGATTCATTTATCCACAGCGCGTTTGAGAATGCCGCAGCGACGGTATCAGGTGCTGAAGCGGCGTACAAGGCTTTGAAAAGAAAAGGAAAAATCGAGGGCGAGACCAAGTTCATTGCATTCGGCGGAGACGGAGGAACATATGATATAGGTATCCAGTCTCTTTCAGGAGCAATGGAAAGAGGGCATGACATGGTTTATGTCTGCTACGACAACGGCGCTTACATGAATACGGGCATCCAAAGGTCTTCGGCTACACCCAAGTACGCCGATTGCACAACGTCGCCGGCCGGAAAGGTAGTCCCGGGCAAATTGCAGTGGCGCAAAGAGTTGACCGACATCATGGCGAATCACCATCTTCCATACGTTGCCCAGTCTGCTCCGTTCGGGAATATGAGAGACCTTTATGAAAAGGCCGAAAAAGCAATCTATACAAAGGGCCCTTGCTTCCTTAACGTATTGGCTCCGTGCCCCAGGGGATGGAGATACAATACCCCTGACCTGATGCAGGTCGTAAAGCTGGCGGTGGATTCCTGCTACTGGCCGCTTTATGAAGTAATAGACGGCAAATACGTGGTCAATTACAAGCCCAAGAACAAGATACCGGTGAGCGACTTCCTGAAAACCCAGGGAAGGTTCAGGCACTTGTTCAGGCCCGGCAATGAAGCCCTGATTGAAGAAATACAGGCGGAAGTCGACAAGAGATGGGCTGAATTGCTCAGGAAGGCCGGGGAAGAAGCATAACCGGATGCAAATAAGAATCCACAAATGGAGATTAAACGAGGAACTGCCGGAAATAAACGCCGGCAGTTCTTTTTTGGGCGTAAATTCTATATGCCTGGTTCCCTGCATATAATTTATATGTCTTATAGCGAAAGCAGCCGGAAAAACAGCCTGGATAACCGGAGGTATGGCATGCAGGGAATCGAAAACGAAATTGCGGGTTATTACGGCCTTAAAGTGAACAACATTTTCCCGTATAAAGACGCTTTAGTTATCGTTACTCAGCAAGGGCGGAAATTATTGGTCAGGAAATTGCCGTTTTCAGCCGGAAGACTGAAATTTGTGCATTACGCAAAGGAGCACCTTGCCTTCAGCGGTTTTGCCAGTACCGACAGGTACCTGTGCACTTTATCGGGTGACCCGTGCTTCATTTATAACAACAGCTGCCATGTTGTTGTGGATTATCCCGCAGGGCGGGAAAGCAATTTTGACAACGATAATGATGTTAAAAGGGCAGCCGTGACGCTGGCAAACCTGCACAAGGCGTCCAGGGGCTATAAAGCGCCGCAGGGATGCATGGTCCAGGATGATCTTGGCAAACTTCCCGTCTTCTTTTCAAAGAGGCTGGATGATATCAGAAAAATGAAAAGGAAGGCTCAAAAGGGCAAAGGGCACTTTGACCACCTGTTTACCCGGTATGTGGATTACTTCATGGAACTGGGAGAAAGGACAAGAGAGGAACTAATATCTTCGGGATACGGCGGTGTTGTTGAAAAGGCCAGGAAGGAACAATCCTTCTGCCACCATGATTACACGCATAATAACATAATAATGGACGGTGACAGCACGATGGTGATAAATTTCGAATACTGCCGCCATGAGATCAGGGTGTATGACATAGCTAATTTTATAAGACGAAAAATGCGCAAATGCGGCTGGAACATTACGAAAGCCGAGATAATACTAGACTCTTACAATTCGGTGGATGCGCTTGAAAATGACGAACTTTCAGTAATGAAAGCGATTCTTCAATTCCCGCAAAAGCTCTGGAGGGTGGCAAACCGCTATTACAACAGCAGGCGGAGCTGGTCGGAGAGAAATTATGTCCTGAGGCTGCAGGAAATCGTGGATGAAATAGAGCCATTAAATGAATTTATCAGGCAATACTGCAGGCTTTACTGCTGAAAGAGGCTGCCTTCACCTTCCATATTATCACACTTCCGCCAGTTAACATATTATATACCAGGAATGATTGTTCCGGAGCACGGAATAGAATCGTTTAGCTTGGCAGTGGTGGTGTATTATATGTCCGAACTGAAAATCGGCGATATAGTTGCCCGCAAATCTTACGGGTACGACATTTTTTTCAAAGTGGTGGACATTACGGGAAGAAAAGGTGAGCGGATTATTACGCTAAAAGGCATAAGCTACAGGATAGAGGCCGACGCACCCGAATCGGACCTGGAAATACAGCCGGAAAACAGGGTAAGGGAATACAGGGAGAAATGCTGGCGGGCTGCAGAGAAGTGCATAGCAGAAAGAAAAGCCGGAGCCAGGTATGCCGGAAATTTTTACTTGCCCCGCCGCAGGGGCTATCCAAAAAAAGTATTCTATAGAGACACCTCCGAAGATGAGACGGCCAGGATTAAGAGGCCGGGGAAAATACTTCATTTGGACGGGGATAAAGAATACCTGGAAAACTGCCTTGCGGAATACAGGAGGCTGGGCCTTGATGCCACGGGTGAATATGTGCCGGAAAAGGACCAACCGGGAAGCGTTGTTGCACTGCTTAAGGAGCACAGGCCTGACATCCTGGTCCTGACGGGCCATGACGGGATAATAAAAGGCAAGGACAATTATTCCAATGTTTCATCCTATAGAAATTCCGGCTATTTTATTGAAGCTGTAAAAGCGGCAAGGCAATATGACAGCGATATGGATTCGCTTGTAATTTTCGCCGGAGCCTGCCAGTCGATGTATAAAGAAATCATAAAAGCGGGGGCAAATTATGCCAGCGCTCCCTTCAGGGACCTGATACATGCGCTTGATCCTGTCAGGGTATGCCAGAAAGTTGCGTTCACAAGCATTGACAAGGTTCTCGACGCCGAGGATGTTATTGAAAATACAATTACAGGAAAGACCGGCATCGGGGGCATACAGACGAGAGGAAAATACAGGGAGGGATACCCTGACGAACCTTACAGCTAAATCAATCCATTCCTTCATACCGCAAAGGGAAATTCCAGACGAGGTCAAATCGGATTCTTCCGATGCCGGATGTATTAATTTAAATACGTCGGTTCGCCGGCGCCTGTTAAAAAGCATTACAATAATTATCATATTTATGTTATAATTAAACATAACATGTTATGAATTTGCATTAAATCAATCCGGCAAGGGGAGGTATAAAATGAAAACGAAAGCGGTGCGTTTGTACGGAAAAAATGATTTAAGGCTTGAAGAATTTGAGCTTCCGCCGATAAAAGACGACGAAATACTTGCCCATATTATATCCGACAGTATTTGCATGTCTTCATACAAAGCTTTAATACAGGGGGCTGATCATAAAAGGGTGCCAAAAAACGTCGGCAAAAATCCGGTCATCATAGGTCATGAGTTTTGCGGAGAGATAGTGGAAGTAGGGAAAAAGTGGAGAGATAAGTTCAAAGAGGGGGACAAGTTCTCCATCCAGCCGGCAATAAACGACAAAAACAATCCTTACGCGGCTCCCGGGTATTCATTCCCGTATATTGGCGGCGATGCCACATACGTTATTATACCGTCTGTTGTCATGGAGCACGGCTGCCTGCTCAAGTATAACGGGGAAGCGTATTTCTACGGATCACTGGCGGAACCAATGTCATGTATTATTGGGGCCTTTCATGCCAGCTATCACACCACAGGCGGCAGTTATGTCCACCAGATGGGAATCAAGGAAGGCGGAAATATGGCTATACTTGCGGGGGCGGGGCCCATGGGATTGGGCGCAATCGATTATGCCATCCATTGTTCCAGAAGGCCTGGACTTCTTGTCGTGACTGATATTGATGAATTCCGGCTGAAAAGGGCGGCTTCAATATATACCGCTGAAGATGCCGCTAAATATGGAGTAAAGCTTGTATACATAAATACGGCCGGTATTGATGATGTTCCTTCACGCCTGCTCTCTTATACGGACGGGCAGGGATACGATGATGTGTTTGTCTTTGCTCCTGTCAGGCAGCTGGTTGAACAGGGTGACAGGCTGCTTGGAAGGGACGGCTGCCTGAATTTCTTCGCAGGACCCACAGATCCTTCATTTTCAGCCGAATTGAACCTATATAACGTACATTACAATTCAACACATGTCGTGGGTTCAAGCGGCGGAAATACCGACGACATGGCAGAGTCACTGCAAATGATGGGGGAGGGCCTTTTAAACCCTGCCGCGATGATAACCCATGTGGGAGGGCTGGACAGCGTAATACATACAACTTTTAACCTGCCTTATATAGGCGGCGGGAAAAAGCTCATCTATACAAATATCAAAATGGAGCTTACCGCATTGAACGAGCTGAGAGAAAAAGGAAAAGCAAACCCGCTTTTTGCTTCCCTTGCGGATATAGTGGAGAAGAACAACGGGCTATGGTCGGCAGAAGCTGAAAGATTCCTGCTTGGCAACGCGGAACCAATTTGAACATGTATGAAAGAAGTATGAAAAATAAATTGACCGGTACAGATATTAATGTTAAAATATAACTAAATAATGATAGAAAGCAACATTGCCATGTTGCAATGTAACCACAAATGTAACCATGTCAAATCGGAGGGATACTAAATGGCTGTACCGGTAATTATGCCAAAGCAAGGGCAGTCCGTAGAAAGCTGCATTATCACCAAGTGGCATAAAAACAAGGGCGACAAGGTAAAAGCGGGTGACTTGCTTTTTTCCTATGAAACAGACAAGGCTGCTTTTGATGAGGAAGCGAAAGCAGAAGGTGTTCTTTTGGAAATATTCTTCGGCGAGGGTGACGATGTACCGGTACTGACAAATGTTTGTGTGATCGGCAGCGAAGGAGAGGATATACGGGAGTTCGATCCCAGGGGAAAACCGGCGTCCGAAGAGGCCGAAGCAGTCAGCACAGCCCAAAGCGGAAAGGCCCGGGAAACGCCTGGTACACATGAAGACGCCAGGCCGTCTTCCGGTTCATCACCTAACGTTTATGACTCAAAAATAAAAATATCGCCGCGTGCGAGAAAGCTTGCGGAAAAGATTGGAGCCGATTACATTAGCGCATACAAAAACTCGCAAGGAACCGGGCCCGAAGGAAGAATCATTGAACGGGACATAGAAGCCATGCGTTTAAATGGTCCGATCATTACACATGCGGCGAGGGAGGAATATTTAACGCACATAAAATCGGAAGCCGCAGATACGGTTGCGGGTACCGGCATCGGCGGAAGGATAACGGCGGCCGATCTTGAGACCGCAGCTGAAAAAATTGGTGGTATCGGCAGACCTGTAGAGGAGCCCTGGAAAGAGCCCGGGAAAGATTATGTTGAGATCCAGCTTACAAATATCAGGAAAGCAATAGCCATCGCTATGCACCGTTCGCTTTCCGAATCCGCGCAATTAACCTTAAACACATCATTCGATGCCACTGAAATTCTCTCCTTCCGTAAAAAGCTGAAGGCTGAGGGGAACAGGCTCGGTATTGAGAGTATTACGCTGAATGATATCATCCTTTACGCGGTTTCGAGGACACTGCCCAATCACGGCGCGCTGAATGCGCATTTCTTTGAAGACAGGATGCTTGTTTTCAACAGCGTGCACCTGGGTGTAGCCGTGGATACCGAAAGAGGCCTGATGGTTCCGACTATTTTTAACGCGGACCGGAAGTCTTTAGGGCAGATATCGGCAGAGGCAAAGAAACTGGCCGAGGATTGCAGGAAAGGTACAATAAATCCTGACTTATTGAAGGGCGGAAGCTTTACCGTTACCAATCTTGGCGTCCTTGGAATCGAGTCGTTCACACCTGTGTTGAATCCCCCGCAAACAGGCATTCTCGGCGTTAATTCCATCGTACAAAGAGTAAGGGAAAGCGACGGGGAATACACCTGCTATCCTGCCATGACGCTTTCACTTACGTTTGACCACAGGGCCGTGGATGGAGCCCCGGCGGCAAGATTCCTGCGTGAACTGAAAACGAACCTGGAGAATTTCAGCATTCTCCTTGCGAAATAAAACTTGCCTGCATGCTTGCGGAATACACAGCGCAACAGTGCAAATGCTTGTAAGTATACTCTTGTAAACATGCTTATGTTATAGAAAAGGAGTTGTTTGCGGATGAGCTACGACCTGATAATAATAGGAGGCGGTCCCGCGGGGTATATTGCCGCAGAAAGGGCAGGCGGCGCGGGAATGAATGTACTCCTTGCAGAAAAAAGGTTTTTAGGCGGGGTGTGCCTGAACGAAGGATGCATACCCTCAAAGACGCTGCTCTATTCGGCGAAAATATTTGACAACGCAAGAAACGGCGCCAGGTATGGTGTTTATGCGGAAAATATAAAGCTTGACCATAAAACGGTAATCAATAGGAAGAACAAGGTTGTGAAAACGCTTACCGCAGGCATTAGGGCAACTCTAAAAAAGCATAATGTTGTGGTTGTGGAAGGTACCGGTGAAATTGCAGGGAGAAGTTCCGATGGTTACCGGGTTAGAGTGGGTGACAGCATGTTTTCGGCAAAAAGACTCCTGGTTGCGACCGGTTCGGTACCTGTTTTGCCTCAGATTCCAGGACTGGAAAAAGGACTGGAGCAAGGATTTGTGCTTACAAGCAGGGAGGTCCTGGATATCGATGAAGTGCCTGAATCGCTTGTTATTGTCGGAGGCGGCGTGGTTGGCCTTGAAATGGCGTCATATTTCAATTCCGCGGGCAGCAGGGTTACAGTTGTGGAAATGCTGGACCATGTAGGCGGGAATATAGACAGGGATATATCGGATATATTGAAAAAGAGCTACGAGAGAAAGGGTGTTGAATTCAGGCTCAGTACAAAGGTTTCCGAAGTCAGGAAAGGAAGCGTGATTTGCGAGTCCGGGAGCGATACCGGGGAAATTGCGGCGGAAAAAGTACTTTTATGCATAGGACGGAAACCAGCAATAGAAGGGATAGGCCTTGAGCGGATTGGAGTTGATACGGAATCGGGAAGAATCAACGTGGATGAAACGGGCAGGACAAATATTCCGGGTGTGTATGCGGCCGGGGATGTGAACGGTCGCTCGATGCTCGCACATACCGCGTACCGCGAGGCAGAAGCATGCATAAACAATATGCTGGGGAAAAAGGACATTGTTAGGTATAATGCCATTCCTTCAGTTATATATACGAACCCGGAAGTAGCCTGTGCCGGTGAAACCGAGGAAACGGCAAGCCAAAAGGGAATAGACTGTGAGACCGTGAGCCTTTCCATGAAGTACAGCGGCAGGTATGTAGCCGAAAATGAAGAGGGCGGCGGAATATGCAAAATTATTGTTGACCGGAAACTAAGAAAGCTGGCAGGGGTGCACATGGCAGGCAATTACTCGTCCGAAATCATTTACGGAGCATCGCTGATGATGGAAACCGAGATGAGGGTGGATGACATACGCGAGCTGGTCTTTCCGCATCCTACGGTATCCGAAATCATACGCGAAGGGGTATTTGCCTGCAGTATATAAGAACAAGGGGTGCAAAGGCACTGGCCGGATAAAGTGCGGATAATAGAAGCTTAAAGAATAATTGACATAAAAATACCGGAAAAACTTGCTAAAGGGGGAGGTAGTGGAAATGCCTAAACAACTGCTTGTCAATCCGGATGAAGTTAGAAAAAGCGATAAAATTAGTTTTGAGGAAATACCGGTTAACCAGTATAATAAGACCATAGAAGATGAAAAGAATAACTTTGCGATCGAAGATTTCCTTGGAATATACAAGGATATGGCAATGATCAGGGAATTTGAGTCGATGCTGCTGGATATTAAAACACTGGGCGAATATAACGGCGTACGCTACAATTATCCCGGTCCTGCCCATTTGTCGACAGGACAGGAAGCGGCAGCGGTAGGACAAGCATACTTGCTTGACTGCGATGATTATATCTTCGGTTCGCACAGGAGCCACGGCGAAATCCTTGCAAAAGGGTTTTCAGCCATACGCAAGCTAAGTGACGACAAGCTTGTCGAAATAATGGAAAGCTACCTGGACGGCGCGGTCCTGAAGGTAGTTGAAGGGAAACAGAAAAACAGGGGAAATGTGAAGGAGCTGGCTGTTGATTTTCTCATATATGGTGTGCTTGCCGAAATATTTGCCCGTGAGACGGGGTTCCAGAAGGGGCTCGGGGGGTCGATGCATGCGTTTTTCCCTCCGTTTGGCATTTTCCCCAATAATGCCATTGTCGGCGGCGCGGCTGGTATTGCGGCCGGAGCGGCTCTTTTCAAGAAGGTGAACAGGAAGAAGGGCATTGTTATTTCAAATGTGGGAGACGGCGCCCTGGGGTGCGGTCCTGTATGGGAAGCCATGAATTTTGCGGCGATGGACCAGTTTAAGGTCCTGTGGGAAGAAGAGTACAGGGGCGGGCTGCCGATAATATTTAATTTCTTTAACAATCATTACGGAATGGGAGGACAGACTTCGGGAGAGACAATGGGTTTCGGAATGCTTGCGAGGCTGGGCGCTGGAATAAATCCCGAGCAAATGCATGCGGAAAGAATAGACGGCTACAACCCGCTGGCAGTAATTGATGCCATAAAGCGGAAGAAGAAGCTGCTTGAAGAAGGAAAAGGCCCTGTTCTCCTCGATACTATTACATACAGGTTTACAGGACATTCGCCTTCCGATTCCTCGAGCTATCGCACAAAAGAAGAGATTGAGGCGTGGATGAAGCACGATCCGCTCATCTGCTACAGGAACGAATTAATAAAGGCGGGTATTGCCGGGGATGAAACGTTTGAAAGCATCCTTGAGGACACGCGGGAACTGGTGACAAAGATATGCAGGCTGGCTACGGATGACAGTATTTCGCCCAGGATGGACCTCGTAAAAGACCCCGATGCGATAGGCAAGTATATGTTTTCCGACCTGGAAGTTGAAAAGATGGATGACAGGCAATGCGAAACCCTCATGCCCAGGGAGGACAATCCCAGGGTGCAGCAAATTAAAAGGAAGGCAAGGACAGCTTTTGAAAACGGAAAACCTGTCCCCAGGAACAGGGTTTACCAGTTAAGGGATGGTATATTTGAAGCCATACTGGATAAATTTTTTACTGACCCGACGTTGATAGCCTACGGTGAGGATAACAGGGACTGGGGAGGAGCTTTCGCGGTTTACAGGGGCTTAACGGAAGCGCTGCCGTATCACAGGTTTTTCAACGCGCCGATTTCCGAGGCCGCGATTGTCGCTTCGGCAGTCGGGTACGCACTGTGCGGCGGAAGGGTTGTTGCTGAATTGATGTATTGTGACTTCCTTGGAAGGGCAGGGGATGAAGTGTTCAACCAGCTTTCCAAGTGGCAGGCAATGAGTGCCGGCATCCTGAAGATGCCCGTGGTCCTGAGGGTTTCTGTCGGTTCAAAATATGGGGCGCAGCACTCGCAGGACTGGACGTCGTTGTGTGCTCATATACCCGGCCTGAAAGTCGTTTTCCCTGCTACGCCGTATGACGCGAAAGGCCTGATGAACAGCGCGCTTAAGGGAACCGACCCCGTTGTGTTTTTCGAAAGCCAGCGCATTTATGATGTCGGCGAAATGTTCCATCCCGGCGGAGTTCCGGAAGGATATTACGAGGTGCCGATAGGGGAACCCGACATTAAAAGGGAAGGGAAAGACATTACCATATTAACGGTAGGCGCGACCCTTTACCGTGCAATAGAGGCGGCTGATATCCTGGAAGAGAAATACGGCATGTCGGCGGAGATCATCGATGCTCGCACCTTGGTTCCGTTCAATTATCAGAAGGTAATTGAGTCGGTGAAAAAGACCGGAAGGGTAGTCCTGTCGGGTGATGCATGCGAACGGGGCTCTTACCTGAATGACATTGCACGGAATATTACCGAGCTTGCGTTTGATTACCTGGATGCGCCGCCGGTGGTTGTAGGCGCAAGGAATTGGATAACGCCGGCATTTGAGCTTGAAAAGGATTTCTTCCCGCAGCCAGACTGGATAATAGACGCAATACATGAAAGGATTGTACCTTTAAAAGGACACGTGGCAAGTAACAACTTTACTCCTCTTGAGCAAATGAGGCGAAGCAGGATGGGCGTGTGAAGCGGCAGGCATGTGAAAGCCAGTGAAAAAACCTGTGACAAACATGGAAGAGGCCGGGCTGCAGCCGGAAAGAAACGAAGATAAACCAGGAAAAACAGAGAAAAATGAGGAGCGTGATTTCTTGAATAACGAGAGGCAGAACCAAATATTGCAGATACTGGAGCAAAAAGGGGAAGTACAATTGCAGCAGCTAAAAGATATATTTCCCGATGTGTCCGTGATGACCCTGAGGAGGGACCTTATAAGCCTTGAAAATAATGGGCATGCCATACGTACCTATGGCGGGGCGGTTAGCGTGAAAAAGCTCGCCGGCAACCTCGGTGAAGAAAATGCGTATTCCGCAAGGGAAATGGAAAACATGGCCGCAAAGATGAAAATTGCGGAATATGCCGTCGGGATGGTTGAAAAGGGACGCTCTGTCTATTTCGATGCGGGTACTACCGTCATGTGTCTTGCAAAGGCTCTATCAGACGACAATTTTTCAATAATAACAAGCGGCATTAATATCGCCCTCGAGCTTATAAACAAGGCGAAAGTCTCAGTTGTAACCCTGGGAGGGCTTGTTAACCGCAACACATTATCGACATCGGGGCCGAATGCATTATCCCTTCTAGATGCAATAAATATAGATGTCGCGTTTATGGCGGCGTCCGGCTTTTCACTGGAGAGCGGATTTACGGTTGCAAACATATATGAGTGCGAATTAAAGCGCAAGGTGGTAAAAGAGGCCAGGAAGACAATTATGCTGATGGATTCCGGAAAGATTAACAAAAACATGCCTTTTACCTATACAGGGCTTGAAAACATAGACATATGGGTGTGTGAAAAAGAGCTTCCTTCTGAAATTGAAGAAGAGGCCAGGAAGCAGGGAGTTACAATCATAACATCAAAAGAAACGAAAATAGCAAGGAGTTCATAGGAGGGTTCATATGGGCAGTCGTAGCGATGGTATGTTGTGGGGACAGACGGCAATTATCACGGGGGCAGCCCAAGGATTGGGAGAGGCGCTTGCAAGAAGGCTCGACAAGGAAGGCTGTAATGTAGTAGTGGCCGACATTAACCTTGAGGGCGCCGAAAAAGTGGCAAAAAGCCTTTCCAGAGCATTTGCATTTAGGGTGGATATTACAGATGAAAAGCAAGTGGATGAAATGGTGCGGGCTGCCGTGGAAAAATACGGCCGGCTGGACCTGCTCGTGTCAAACGCGGGGATACTTGTTGCCAAATCCGTTACGGAGTTTCCGGCCGAACAATGGCGCAAAATAATAGATGTAAATCTTGTCGGATATTTTCTCTGCGCCAAGGCAGCCGCAAAAGCGATGATTCCAAACAGGAAGGGTAATATTATACAAATTAACAGCAAATCAGGGAAAAAAGGATCATACAAGAATTCCGCCTATGCTGCTTCAAAATTCGGAGGGATCGGCCTTACGCAGAGTCTTGCCCTGGAACTTGCCGAGTACGGTATAAGGGTAAATACTATTTGTCCCGGTAACCTGTTGGATTCCCCGCTGTGGACCGACAGCCTGTACGAGCAGTATGCCAGGAACCAGGGCATCACCGTGGAGGAGGTAAGGAGGAGATACCTGGAAAAGGTCCCGCTGGGAAGAGGATGCGAATACGAGGACGTTGCCAATGTCATGGTCTTCCTGGCCTCCGACCAGGCAAGCTACATGACGGGACAGGCAATAAATGTCACCGGTGGACAAGAAATGCGATAAGAAGCACTGCATAAGGCATGGGCAAACTTGGTGGAAGGAGGCCGCAGATGAAAGAAGAGCACCTTTGCTGCATAGACGGCTTAAACGCCAATAGCGCACAGGAAAGGCTTTCCAGCCTGAAGATGCTGAAAGCCGCCGTTGACGCCGGAGAGATAGAGCGCCCGGAACCAGGGAACGATGTTAACAATCACATTCATACAATATACTCCTTCTCTCCCTACTCCCCTTCGAAAGCCATATGGATGGCTTACCAGGCGGGTCTCAAAACTGCCGGGATAATGGATCACGATACCATAAGCGGAGCAAGGGAATTCATCAAGGCAGGAAAAATACTGGGTGTAGCTACAACAATCGGTGTTGAGTGCAGGGCCGACTTTTCCGATACTCCTTTACGCGGCAAAAGGCTGAATAATCCCGACCAGGTTTCTAACGCCTACATAGCATTTCACGGCATTCCCCATCAGAAAATCAGCGACGTGGAGAAATTTCTCAGGCCATACCTGGACGAGAGAATTAAAAGAAATATATTGATGGTAAATAAGATTAACGAAACAATAAAACCTTTCGGGATTACGCTCGATTTTGAAGTGGATGTAAAGTCTCTTTCTATGTACGCCGAGGGAGGAAGCATCACTGAAAGGCACATCCTTTTTGCCTTTTCAAAAAAGCTGGTGAATAAATTCGGCAAAGGCCGCCGGCTGGTTGGCTTTCTCAAAAATTCACTGGAACTGGATTTAAACCCCAGGATAGAGAAATACCTTCTTGATGAAAGCAATATATATTATGAGTACGACCTGCTGGGGGCCCTCAAGAGCGATATGGTAAAAATGTTTTACATAGATGCCCGCTCCGAATGTCCCGGAGTGAGGGAGGCCATTGCATTTTGCAGGGAAATAGGCGCCATATCGGCGTATGCCTACCTCGGAGACGTGGGCGATTCGGTTACCGGAGATAAAAAAGCCCAAAAATTTGAGGATGATTACCTGGATTTGCTTTTTGAGGTGTTGAAAAGCCTGGGCTTTAATGCGGTTACCTATATGCCTTCGAGAAATACGACAGCCCAGTTAAAAAGGGTAAAAGCATTGTGTGAAAAGCACGGGTTGTTCCAGATAAGCGGGGAAGATATCAACTCGCCCCGACAGCCTTTCGTTTGCCCTGCCATGAGGGATAAGGAGTTTGCCGACCTTATTGATTCCACCTGGGCATTAGTTGGCCACGAACGGGCTGCCACGGAGAATATCGCAAATGCAATGTTTTCCGATGAGATGATAAAGAAATATCCCAATCTTAATGAACGGATAAAAATTTACAGGGAATTGGGCATGAAAAGCGCCGTTAAAGCTTAGCGCAAACCGGTTTCAGCATGTTCATCCTTACAGTTCATGGGGTGGTTCGAATGAAAATGCCAATAAACTTATTCGACGATTTATTCCAAAAGGGACAGACATAGGTAAGCTCACACATAGAGAAATACAAAGGATAGAGCGCTGGATGAATAATTACCCTGGAAGAATATTTGGTTATCGAACTGCAAACATGATGGCTAAGGTGATGGTTGCTTAAAACAAGGTTCTGCTAAAAAATGTAAGGCAATTAAACTTGCAATCTACGGAACCCGAAATTTTTGCAAAAATACTGTTTGTGATTTTGTCTTAAAATTTGAGTATCATTAGCCGGAAAATGCTCTTTCAAAAAGGTAAGCCCTTTTCATCCCCACACCGAGGTAAAAAGGGCTTCTTTTTTAATTGTAAGCGCGTATTGAGACAGGGAGAATCAGCTACGGCAAAGGTTCAGACAGGCTATAGCAACCCTGACCCGCTGCAATGCAGGCACAGGCTGGCCGCAAGTATGGCTTGCCGCTTGCCAATGCACGCTGGATGATTTGACATCGTGTCTCTGCATGTTCATTTATTTAAAAGATACCGTCGTTCAAGAATATCCATCGACCGCTCTGAGGGTTCCAAGTCGTATTCATAAATGTTTGCATATATGCGAGGGACTCTCAAGAGCCTAAAATTTATGTCATTAATATCAAAACGTTCAAGGTCCAAATCATCTAAACCCAACCACTCACGGTATGCATTGTATTCTTCACCCTTTTTCTTCTTAAAGGCCCTGGCCAATTTTTCAAGTCCTTCTACGCCGCCACAGTCCTCAATAATGCCATGTCCTTCTCCCTCAAGTACACGGGGAAGAAGCCTCCCCGGCAAGTCATCATCCTTGAATACACGTTCAAGGGTTACATCTACAATCCAGTTGTCGCCGAAATCATAGACAAATACCAGCCTGGAACCCGGCGCTGTTATGATATGCTTTAATTTATGCTCAGTAATGTCATAAACTTTTTCATCCTCATCTCGGTAAAGGTATGTATCATCCGTAATGATTTCAAATATTCTATTCTCGTCAACATCGTTAAACGGTTTGTCTGCTGCAAATAACTCATTGTATTCACTATCGCCAAGCCTTTTGCGAATAGATTCAATTAAGTTCTCTTTAAAAGGCACTTCGATGCGAAACAGGTGGTTTGCCTGCATTTCAAACAATGTCATCAGAATGTAGCCCAAGCGAGCCATAGTAGTATTGTTGACCACCTGGAACCTGCGCCATATTTTAGGCTGGTAATCCCTTAACTGTGCATGAAATTCATAAATAGGATTTGATGCCATGGTACAACCCCCTCTCCAGTGATTCATATTATACACTAAATCGCAACAGTTGGCGAAGGGTATACCCTGGCTTGATTGTGCCAAGTAAACGCGGGCAAGTTTTTCTTTTTCTTTTTACCGTAGTTCAAAGCTTAATTTACTTTAATAGCACATAATCAAAATGTGAAAATGCTGCGCATTTTTGCATGTAATTTCTTTGTAGTATTCAATATAGTACCGTAAATAGTACCGTAACATCACCTCATACCATTCGTCCGTCTGACAGGACATGTAAAGGCCTTTTGCGGCATAAACGGTTTCCCTCCCGGCTTACGCCGGGCCCCTCCCATTTATTCCACAGTGCCTTGACATGTCCTGTCCCGCCATGCCCCTTCTTCTCTGCCGAGGGATGAAGGGAAAATGCAAGTTCACGTTGTTCTTCATCCCCCAGTATTTCCATTATTGCATGGCGGTCGCCGGACTCTGCTAATCATAAGCATTAATGCCATTTACCTCGGGAATCAGCTAAAAATGCAAGTCACTATTGAAGTTTTACTCTAAGCCCTTGCCTGCTTATGTTCCGGTTTTCAGCTCAGCACGGTGGCTCTGCTTTTGCTTAAATTGGTCGAATAAGCTTTTCCTCCATGGATGGCTCATGGGAGGAATGTACTTTGCGATTGGTTTTACCTTTGATTCCTTGAAATCAAAATTCCGGGACGTACGCTCGTATTCAGGAATTTCTTCCAAAGCATAGACCCGATCTTCTACACTAAAGTACAGGTTATTGTCAAAAGTACGTATAACAAGCCCCTCCGTGCCCTTGTGAAAATAAACGGGAATACCGTTTTGATTGACAGTGCGGTAATATTTGTTGAAAAATCTGATAGAATGTCCGCTGTCTACAGTACGCCTTGTCAGTATAGCCAGAGTGAGGTTTGCTTTCTCCTGTGTAGGTTTGTTTTCAAATACCGATTGTATACGACTGTGATCAAGAGCAAACCGCTTATTGAACCGGGGAAGATACTGTTTAAGGTATTCATTTGCCTGCTCTATAGTGGTAACACCCGCAAGTCTTAACAGGACAGGAAGGCGAGACTGCAATGTCCAGAACATGCGCTCGACACGCCCCTTTGCCTGCGATACGCTGGTGGTCTTAATCTCTACGCCGAGCGTCTTACAGGCGTATGCGAATTGTGTGTAAGTGTCGTTTTCGTCCAGCCCGCCGCCTTTTTTCTTGAATTCAAATATTGACCTCCTGTCCGTATAGAACATGAACGGTATGCCATAGTCCATCAGTATCTGCCAGAACACATTGTAATAGCCATTGAGGGTTTCTGCCTTGTCAAACCAGGCGCCGGTAACAGTCCCCGTCGCGTCGTCCACTGCTAAGTGAAGCGTGGTTTTTACACCTCCAAACCACGGATATATGCATGCGTCCATCTGCTGCATTTCCCCAAAGTATGCACAACGCGGACGCCTGGCATGTGCATCTTCAATATCGACAATCAGTGCCTGAAGCCTTTTTTCCTCCCGGGAAGTGGTCGCTGCCTTTTTCATCTCTTCCAAAAGCTTTCGAACATTTTTCTTTGTCTCCCTGGTAGCTTGAGGAGATAGAAGATATTGCCCCATGAGCAGTTTTCTGACTACAGCCTCAGAGACTTTTATACCTTCAAATTCCTGGAGCAGCTCCGTAAAAAGCTGGTAAGTTGCATCGTAGTACTTAGTCCTGTAAAGATCAACAATTAACTCCTTAACCTCGTTACTAAGCGCATGCACGGGTCTGCGTCCCTTGTTGCCATGCACAAAAAATTCCTTGCCATAAGTTTTATAGCCCTTTATATACCGGTCAATGCTGCGCCTTGTACAACCAAGTCTGTTTGCTGCTCTGTTCTTGTTTCCATTCTGTTCGACAAGTTCCTTTATTACCTCATACTTCTTTTCTCCGTCCTCAGCCAATTTAATCCTCCTCATACTTTCCACCCCATATTTTTTGATATGAGGTTATTATATACCACATCAGCACATCAAGTTGAGACAAAATCACTGACGGGTTATTAAGACAATATCATAAACGGTTCACAAACCAAATTTTTGCAAAAATACTTGACATAATCAATTGCTAACTGTATAATATATATTTTTTTTGACAAGCCATATTGCTTGTGATATAATAACAAAAACATAAGATGAGGTGATTTAATGGCAGAAAAAAGCGACCTGCTTCAAATAAAGAAAAACATTGAAACTTGCATTGGGAAAAGGTTCAGCTTAAAGCAAACAAAGGCAGGAAAAAGGCATTTATTAAAGAGGGAATTATTGAGAAATCATATCCCAGTATCTTCATCATCAAGTTTGAAAACGAATATGAAACAACAAGGCGGGTATCCTACAGCTATACCGACATACTGACCAAGGCGGTGGAGCTTGTAGTTTGCAAGGATGATAAAAAAATACGCGTCAGTTGACACGATGATAAAGATAAAAAGCCAGGAAACAGCCCGGTCGGACGACCGGGCTGTTTTTTTGGCCCGCGGCATGCCTGCGGCCTTTGCGATAAAAACATGCCGCGGGAATTATAGCACCAATCGCCGGAAAAACGTGCCTCCGCGTGAATTTTTCCTGTAATATTTCCAGGGCCTTGTCAATATACATTAATTAAGTCGCAAAGACGTATTTATATAAGTATGCATTAAAGTCACGCGGGGGGAGGATTATTAATGTCTCTTGAGCTAGTCAAGGAAGCTGTGAGGCTTAACCAATCAATAGGCGAGGATACTACGCAGAACGTTATTGAAAATGATATTATCGTGCCGGATGTAAAGCCCGACATAGTCCGGATACTGATGGCAGACGGCGATGCCTGGATAAACGGCGCGGAAGCCGCAACCGACAGGATCCTGATAAACGGAACCATAAGGTACAGGATACTCTATATTTCAGATGACCCGGACCAGCCGGTCAGGAGCATTACCTCTTCGTCCGCCTTCCAGTACTCGATGGACATCCCCGATACCAGGCAGGGGATGTGTTGCAGGGCAAAGTGTGATATTGAGCATTTGGAATATGAAATTACTAAATAGCAGAAAGGTGAATGTAAAAACAATCATCAGCCTGTACGGACGGGTGACCGATCAGTCGGAACAGTACATAACACAGGATTTTACAGGGTCAGACGACATCCAGGTGTTAAGGAACACCATCAGTGTAAATTCATATATCGGAGACTGCAGGATGGAATGCCCGGTCGGCGAAATACTTGACATACCGGCAGGAAAGCCTTCTGTCCTGGAGATTTTACGCAGCGATGTAAAAATAGCCGCCAAAGAATATAAGGCGCTGGAAAATAAAATTATCGCCAACGGTGAACTGAACATATCGACCTTGTACGTGAGCGATGATGAAACACGCAGCATACAGTTCGTTGAACATGAAATACCGTTCAATCATTTAATCGATATTCCCGGAGCAAACGAGGATTCATACTGCAACATTGATTTCGAGCTGGGGGATATCCTTGCCGAAGCGGTCGAGGATGAGGACGGAGAACTGCGCCAATTGAAGTATGATGTAAACCTCGTTATTTTTGCGGAGTGTTACGGAGCAAAGAACGTGGAGATCGTGGAGGATGCCTATAATCCATATTCGAGAGTAATTCTTGAAAGGGAGGAACTAAAGCTCGAGGAGCTGGTGACCGAAAATAAAAGCCAGGTAACACTGAAGGAAACTATTGAACTTGATGAGGCCGCGCCTGTCATCCTGGAGCTCTTTAATGTTCTTGGGAGATTATCCCTGTCGGGCAGCGAGATTTCCGACGGCCGTGTTATGGTGGAAGGCGTTGTAGTTTCAAACATACTCTACCTGGCTGACAATGCGGAACAGCCGGTTTACTGCGCCGGCAGGGAGATTCCATTTAAACAGACGGTAAACATGGAGGGCGCCGAAGCCGGGATGGGGCTGGGGGTCGAAATGGATATCGAGCATTTAAGCTACAGCATTGTTTCCCCGAAAGAGGTCGAAGTCCGTTTCGTTATCGGAATAAACACGCGGCTTAACAGGCAGGTATCCCTACCCGTCATCTCAGATGCTTCCGAACAGCCTCTTGATGAAAAAAGGCTTGAAGAACAGCCCGGCATCATCGTCTATTTCGTACAGCCCGGTGATACCTTGTGGAGTATTGCAAAAAGAAACTGCACGACGGTTGACGAACTGGTCAGGAATAATGATTTGGCCGAAAAGGAAATAGCCCCGGGAGAGCAAATTATAATCCTGAGGAAAACATAAATTGTATTATCAAGGCTTTATGTAATTAGAGCAAGTGCCTGAAATCATGTTTTCGGGCACTTTTTATTGTAATGGCCATGTCTTTTGTATATAATGTACGTAAAAACAACAGAGGTATAAAATGGCGGTTTTAGAGGTGCCGGCTTATGCAAAAATCAATCTTTCCCTTGACGTAACAGGGAAAAGGGAGGATGGGTATCATGAGCTGAGTACGTTGATGCAAACGGTCGAGTTGCATGACATGGTAAGGATTGAGGAAATAAAGGGAGAAAAGATATACCTGGAATGCAACGTGCCCGGTTTGCCAGTAGATTCGTCGAACCTGGCCTGGAAAGCTGCGGATATATTGATGCGAAGCACAGGCATCAGAAAAGGGCTGAAAATATCAATAGAAAAGAGAATCCCGTTATCCGCCGGGCTTGCAGGGGGAAGCGCCGACGCAGCGGCGGTATTGCGCGGGCTTAACGAGCTTTTCAGCCTGGGGCTGGATAATGCCGGGTTGAGAAAAATAGGGAAATATTTAGGTGCGGATGTACCCTACTGTGTAGCCGGAGGAACAATGCTTGCCGGGGGGATAGGGGAAATATTGACGCCGCTTCCGGAATTCAGCGGTGTGGATGTTGTGATAGTAAGGCCAAAAGTAAAAGTCCTGACGGCAAATGTATTTGAAAGACTTAAATTACAGGATATCCCCAGGGGTGGCAGGCCTGATACGCCACTGTTGACAGAAGCGCTGAAGAAAAGGGATGTCGGGCTGGTTGCAAAACATATGAAGAATGTGCTGGAGCATGTTACCATACCGGAGTATCCTGTAGTTGGCGAGGCAAAAAAAAGGTTAATGGCGGCCGGTGCCCTGGGAAGCGTGATGAGCGGGAGCGGCCCTGCAGTGTTTGGTTTATTTAAAGATAGTATTACGGCGTCCGCGGCTTATGAAAAACTCTCTTCAGAAACCGCATGGGAATGCTTTAAGACAAGGACAACCGGTGGCATGTAAACGGCCGACCGTGACAGCGACATCACGAATACGGCAAGACAAATGATATATTATGCGAAGGAGATGTTAAATAATATGGGCGGGAAATGGACAAGAGCAAATTTTACCGACTACAAGCCTTTACGCGAAATCATATTTGACACGCTCAGGGAAGCTATCATTGCCGGGGAACTGAAGCCGGGAGAAAGGCTGATGGAGGTGCAGCTGGCCGAAAAGATGGGCGTCAGCAGGACGCCGGTAAGGGAGGCGATCAGGAAGCTGGAGCTGGAAGGCCTTGTTGAAATGCTGCCCAGGAAGGGCGCCCGGGTGGCGCACCTCTCGGAGAAGGAAATCATGGATGTCCTCGAAGTGCGGGCTACTCTTGACGGGCTTGCGTCTTCCTTGTCCGCGTTGCGCATAACCGACAGCGAAAAAAAGGAATTAAAGAATGTTCTTGCCCAGTTTATCGTTTGCGTGGAGAGGAACAACCTGCAAGGGTCCATAAAGAAGGACGTGGAGTTTCATGATGTGATTTACCGTTCGTCAAGAAACAACAAGCTGATCCAGATATCGAACAATCTGAGGGAACAGGTGCAAAGATACAGGGTGATATATATAAAAGATTACAGCAGTTCCGAGGAGCTTGTAAAAGAGCATACGGAGATATGCGACGCTATTTCCCGAAGAGATCCCGAAGCGGCTATGAAATTTGCCCAGGAGCATATAAAGAAGCAGGAAGAGTCGATAATAAGGTCCATTAAGATAAAGTAACCCAGGGGGCGTAACCCGGAGGGAATGCCCGGGAATTCGGGCTATTGAACTATCTCATAGCCCATCTCCTCGATTTTGCTCTGTATATCCCCGGGCTGCCTTATATCGGGGTTGTAAAGTACTTTTACGGTTTGTTCTTTCAGATTTATATCAACACTTTCTATTCCCTCCATACCGCCCAGACCGCTTCTGATACGGTTTGCGCATATGCTGCAGGAGATTGACGGCACGTTGAATACAGTTTCCATATGATACCTCCGGCACGAGTTTTAGATTACTTGTATTATTTGCTTTTTTTAAGAAAAGATTTATAATGTCAAACAATTATTCGGGAAAACCCGTATAATTTATTGCATAGCTTCGTCCGGCCTCATTGAAGCGCTGCCGGGAGGAACACGCGATGAATCGGAAAGAAACGGAGGATTTTAATGAATACCGGGGAATTCTGGTTTGATAGTTTTTTAAAAAAGTATAAATCCGGCATTTCACATGAATTCCTTTTCCATTTCAATGTCAGGGACCTGGTGGATAATTACAGGTACATGGACAGGTATATTTATGATGAATTCATCAAGCCGAGAAACTTTGGCATTGTCGCTTTCTATGACATATCGAGGGGGCTGACCTTCCTTGACGACGGTATGGAAAAGGAGTTTAACATCATAACTTCCAACGAGGCCGTAAACCTGATGAATGCCATGCCGTCCCGCATTTTCCCGCATATAGACAAGGCGCTTAAGAACACGAAGATGGCGCTTTTTATCGACTACGTGGAAAAGATCATACCGGCGGGAGACATAGCCGGCATGACACTGGAGGAAAGGATCGCGTTAATATGGATTTGCGAGTGGTCCGTAAATGCCAGGATTTCATCCGTCGGGAGCACGATCCTGATGCTGGCCGACAACCTGGCGGACGTCAGCCGTGAAGTGCTGAAATCCTCGTACAGGATAGAACCTATATTTGTGAGCCTCCCCGGTGAGGAAGAACGCAGGAAATACATCGAATACCTGCTGAAAGACGACAAGGTGAAGACGGATATAACTATTGACGAATTTGCGAAATTGTCTTCAGGGCTCAGCAAGAAATCCATCAAAGATATAAAGCTTAAGTCGGAAGCGGAGGACATACCCATAAGCTTTGAATTTATCAAGGAAAAAAAGCATTCGGTGCTCCAGAAGGAGTATGGGGATGTCCTGGAATTTATATACCCGGAAATAGGGTTTGAGGACATAGGCGGGATGGAAAAGGCAAAGGAGTACCTGCTTAAGAATGTTGTCAAGCCCATAAAGAAAGGTGATCTCCGGAGGGTCCCGATGGGGATTCTGCTTTGCGGGCCGTCAGGCACGGGTAAAACGCTGCTTGTAAATGCGCTGGCAAAGACCAGTGGTTTCAACTGCGTCAAGATAGATATGTCAAGGATTCTCGGACAGTACGTGGGAGAGAGCGAAAAGAATTTCAAGAAGTGCCTGCTGGGCGCACAATCACAACATCCCGTTATCGTGTTTGTCGATGAGATCGATACGGCTTTTCGCAGGGGAGAAAGCGGGGACAGCGGTGTCAGCAGGAATATTTTCAGTGAATTTTTACAGTTTACCGGCAATACTAATAATAGGGGTAAAGTTATTTTTATTGCCGCGACCAACAGGCCGGACCTTATTGATCCGGCTTTGAAGAGGGCAGGCAGGTTTGACAAGAAGATCCCGATACTTCTGCCGGATGAAAAAGAGAGAGCGGAAATATTTAAAATAATAATAAAAAAATACGGATTTCAGACGGATGTTGAGGACTTTACTATTTTTTCGGCTGAGACTGAAAACTATACAGGCGCCGAAATAGAAACGGTAGTCCGTAAAGCCTACGAACTGGCAAGCGAGGACGATAATAACGGCGAAATGCTTACCGCGGAAATTATGAGCGAGGCTATCAAAAGGTGCCGTCCGAGCACGCAGCAGGTCCAGTTCATGACGATGCTGGCAATAGAGGAATGCGATGACAAGGACCTGTTGCCCGAAAAATATAAAGGGCTTCTCGATAAGAAAAACCTGTCCGTTGAGAGATAAGTGTGGCTTTTACGTTTTATGAAGGCATTAATGCGCTTTACATTGTTATCGATTTATTATAAATTAATTATATACAAAAACTGACTGAGAGTACCAAAATATAAACGGGGAGGCTTTATTATGGGTTTTTTCAGCAGACTGGGAGCATTGATAAGAGGGTTCTTCGGACGCCTGCTGGGCGGAATCGAAGAAAGCAATCCTGAGCTGCTTTTTGAAGACATCAAGATGCAGATTGAAAAGGCGAGAAAAGAGGCTGAGCAGCAAATCCTTGAAATTCAAACAAATGCGGAAATGATAAAGATTGAGATGATGAACGCGGAAAAGAATCTTGCCGCGGTCAAATCACGGGTGGAGGCGGCGCAGAAGCAAGGCGACCGTGAACTGCTCATAGAACTGCTTATGCAGGAGGAAGAATACCAGGCCACCTATGAAACCCACAAGGCGACATATGATACTGCAATGGCAGAGGTATCGAAGATAAGGGAAGACTACAAGATTTTCGAGTCTGAGATGTCTGCCAAGCTTAACGAATTGAGGACCTTGAAATCCCAGGCGAAGATGGCCCGGCTAAGGGAAAATATCAATGCCGTCAATGCGAGATATACGTCCAAGAGCAGCAGGGTCGGGCAGGTGAATGAGAGCATGGAAAGGGCAAGGGAAATGGTCAACAGGAAGACGGCCCGCGCAAACGCGGTAGAATCGCTCGGAGACACCAACCTGGACCTTAAGCTTAAGAGGCTTGACATGAATTCCGCGAGAGAAAGGGCAAAAGCCAGGGCGGAAGCCATGCTTAGCAGCGAGCAGGGCTTTGAGGTAAAAGAAAAGGTTGAAAACAAGGCTACTCAGTGAAGCCGGGCTATACGGAGAAGTAACGTGGAAGGCCTGCTATACTGACCGGCTGGTTTTTCACGGCAGAATAGGCGGTTAACCTGTATGAAAACAAGAATGGTATTAAGTGCGCTATTTAAAATAAGAAATATTGCCATATTGGCCGGTGCATTAATCCTGGCCTCCCTCCTAAGCGACCCGGGCGCGTTGCCGAGAGCACTGGGCTATGGCTATGCGTTGCCGAGTTTCATTACTATAACGGGAAGTGTCGCCGTTTATGCGGTGTCCGTATTTCAGACCCTGTTAAGCAAGCAGTTTCATGAGGATTTTAGCCGTAAAGAAAAACTCAGGGGCATCCATGAGCTGAACCGCCTGGCAAACCGGCTGGCAAGCGAAGCGCGCAGGAATACCAACAATACATACATGAAAAAACTCAGAAAAGTAATGGAAGATAAAAGCGATATAGTCAATTCCTTTTTTTCCGGAGAACATAGCTACCTGAAAGAAAAAATAACGGAACAGACACTTAACCTGGTCATTGCTTACCTTAAGCTTCTGAACAATTTCTGCATCAGGAACAGGGAGCTAAGCGGTGTGGATGTAGGCGCAGTGACCAACAGGATAAATAATAACAAAAGGAGATTAAGTTTTGCCAAGGATGAACGCATGGCCGAGGATTTGAGAAAAATTATCGAAATGGACGAAAAATTCATACTAAGACTTAAAGAGGAAAAGAGGGAACTGGAGAGAATCGGGGCAAAGCTGGATTACATGGAAAGCACCGTAAATATGTTCAAGCACAGGATCATATCAAGCGTTGAAAACGAGGATATGCTTGAGCAGCTTGAAACGGCGGTAAATGAGGCCGAAGCGCTGGATACCGTCCTGGAAAGCAGGCGGAGGAGCAAGCTGAGGAGCTAAATGCGGGGGTTGGATGCAGGAGGCCCCAGGGAGGAAATATGGCTATATTCTGCGGTGTTGATATTGTAGAAATAGAAAGGCTTAAAAAGTCTATCAACGGTCTTGAAAGCTTCAGGGACAGGGTATTTACAAAAGGCGAAATAGACTATTGCGAAAAGAGAAACAGGGCGAAATATGAAAGCTACGCCGCCAGGTTCGCGGCCAAGGAAGCGGTGCTGAAAGCATTTGGGACAGGCATGGCTGACGGCCTGGACTGGAGGCAGGTGGAAATACTTAATAATGATAAGGGCAAGCCATACGTGGTACTGTCGGGGAATGCCAGGAAAAAATTTGACATTATCGGCGGCAAGAGTATAGATATAAGCCTTTCGCATTGCGAAGAGTTTGCCATCGCGTTCACTGTGATAGAAACGTAGAGGAAGTCAGGCCGGAAACACGGATAGCAAAGGAAATATACGGGGTTGGGAATGATTTGGCGGGCCGGAAAATGAAACAATTGATAAGAAATACATACCATAGGTGCATAAATGCAATACTGTTATTGGCAGCCGCTGCCTTTATTTTTGCGTCTGTTTCAGGGTGCGGGAGCAAGGCGACGGAAACGTCGGCGATAGATGGCGATACCGTGCAAGACGGAAAAACCGTGGATTACATATATGGTATACCCATGGATGAAAATGCAGGCGTTATCAGGGTCAGCGTCTCCGATGTCTATGCCGCTCCCGATGTGAAATCACAACGCATAACACAGGCCCTGTATAACCAGCCGGTCAGCGTCCGCCAAAGCGAGGGCGGCTGGTCTGAAGTAACGACAGTTGACGGTTGCCACGGATGGATGAAAACAAAGCATATCGACAGGGATGTTTCCAGCATATACGGCAGGGCATATACGCACAGGATTATTGTTACAAGCAGGGAGAAAAGTATTTATTCCGACCATTCGGGAGGCGTTACGATTGCAGTTGCACCCATGGGTTCAGAGTTTTACGCGTTTAACAGCTATAATGATGCTTACGAGGTATTCCTTCCCGGCAATAAAACCGGATGGTTCAGGGGAAGCGGAATCATACACGTAAGGCCCGGTGAATTGATCCCGGTGACAAATGCGGACGATTTTGCGGCAACAGCGCTTAGGATGAAGGGAGCAAGCTTTCTTCTGAACGGAGTGTCCTACATGGGAATAGACGCTCCCGGTCTTATATACATCTGTGCGCGGATAAACGGGATAAATTTGCCCAGGACACTCACCGGCCAGTTCTCAAGCGGGATCGAGATAAAGCCGGAGTATGCAAAGGCAGGAGACCTTGTATTCATAGCCGGCACCGGTGAAGGCGAATCTGAAACAGCTACCTGCGCAGGGATATGCATCGGCGATGGTAACTACATATATGCCGGCAGAAAAATCGGTTACGTTAAAATAGGGGAAATCAACAGGGAAAACGAAGAAGGAATAGTTATAGCGGCAAGGCGTATCTTTAACGAAACGAACGGCTGACGCACAAGACTTCGGGTTCCGTTTTTACTAGCGTTTTTACAAGAGCCATAATGTCTTCGCATGCCCGGGGTTTTGCCAGCCTGTCGGCGGCTTCGGACATCTTCCGCAGCACGCCGGGCCTGTCCAATGTCCTCCGGAGTACAGTTTCCATATCGTCAGACGGGGACAGCAAAAATGCGGCCTCGGAATTTGCCAAAAACCTTGCATTCCTTTCTTCCTGGCCCGGAATCGGTGTCACTATTATCAAGGGAAGTTTTCTGACGAGCGCTTCCGATACGGTAATACCTCCCGGTTTTGTTATGATGAGATCGGAAGCTCCCATTAAATCGCTTATGTTATCGGTATAGCCGAATATCTTTGTTTTTTTGCGGGAACCCCGCGAAATGCTGTCAAGCCTGTCTTTCAGCTTTTTGTTATGTCCTGTCACCGCTATGACCTGGATATCCCGCTCAAGCTCCAGCAAAGATGAAAAAATGCCGCACATGCCGCTGAATCCGAGACTGCCTCCCATGACAAGGATCGTGGGCTTATAGTCAAGGCCTGTTTTTTTCAGAAGATATTTTCTGTCCGGCTGCGGGTCCGACGTGAAGCGTTCGCATACGGGTATGCCGCAGGTATGTATGATTTCTTCGCGAATCCCGATCCTGACCATGTCTTCCTTGATGCAGTCGTGCGCTACCACAAGCGCGTCAATTTCATCAAGTTTCCAGAAATAGTGGTTTGTATAGTCCGTTACGATGCCGATTACAGGCGCATCCAGCAGCCCCTTTTGTTTCATTCGCGAGACCATATGCAGAGGTACGGTATGAGTACAGATTACCACATCGGGCTTATCGCGTTCAAACAGGCTATAGAGACCATGTGCCAATACCCCGTTAAACCCTTTTACCATACCCGAGATGGATTCATCCTTTTCGGACAGGTCATAAAGCCTGCCGTATACGCCGGGAACGTTCCTTATCGCCTTTAGATATGTACCTGTAATTACTTTTTCAACCAGTGGGCTTATATATTTCAGTGCGTCCACAATATCTACCCTGCAGCCGGAAATGTGTTTTTCCATATATTCCTTCAGAGCCGACGCAGCTTTTGCATGACCGCCGCCTGTAGCAGCGGTTAAAATAAGTATATACATCAAAGGTTCACCCTCCGGTATTCATTATTGGCAATTTAAGCAACTGTTATAACAAATAATGCAAAAGCGCCAATCTTGCCGGAATATTTTTTAATTTAACGCAAAAAATAATACTGCCTGGAAATTGATAATACTGGAACAGGCTTTTATAAGGGAGGGTGATGCCTTGAAGAAAATCAGCGGCGCGTTTTTGATTGCCTTGTACGCTATAATCTGCTTCTATATAATAATCGGTTTCGATGTGTTTACGGAAAAAAGAGCGTATGCGCAAGACAGCAGGACCGGCGATGTGCAGCTGCTGGCCAGGGCAATTAACGGTGAGGCGAGAGGCGAACCGTACGAAGGCCAGGTAGCGGTCGGAGCCGTCATTCTGAACAGGGTCCGGGACCCGAAATTTCCGAATACGATTGCGGGGGTGATTTACCAGCCGGGCGCTTTTACAGCGGTTTCCGACGGGCAGATAAATGTGCCGCTGGACCCGGGCTCAAGCGTTGTAAAGGCTGCCCAGGATGCGCTTGACGGGTGGGACCCGACCGGCGGCGCCATTTATTACTGGAATCCTGCCACCGCGACCAGCTCCTGGATATGGAGCAGGAAGATTATTAAAACGATTGGCAAGCACAATTTCGGTGTATAACCGGTGTTAGGAGGAGTTATATTTTGGGCATACGTGATAAACTGCTCGATTTTAAAAGAAGATTGTCCGACAGGAAAATGTACAGTATTGTTATAGTGCTGGTAGGTGCGGTGTCGCTCTGGGGAATCTACCAATACAAGCGTGCCGCCAACCTGCGGCAGGAGTTGGACAACCAATACAACAGGGCTTTTTACGAAATGGTCGGATATGTTAACAACGTAGAAACACTGCTGGCGAAATCGCTGGTGGGCGCCACTACTCAAAGAACGGCCGTCACGCTTCAGGAAGCCTGGAGACAGGCAAACCTGGCGCAGACCAACCTGGGCCAGCTGCCGGTTTCGCAGCCCGTACTGGCCAGCACATCCAAGTTTCTCAGCCAGGTAAGCGATTTGAGCCTTGCCCTTGACAACCAGAATATCAGGGGCAGGATGCTGAACGACGATCAGTATAATACTGTCGAACGGCTGTACAAATATGCGGTTAAATTGAATGACAGCCTCAGGGAACTTCAAAACGACCTGGGCTCCGGGAGGCTAAGATGGGGAGAACTGGCGGACAAGGGCACAAAGCTTTTCAGCAAGACAAAACCTGCCGAGATGATGAAAAAGGTCGAGGCGCTTGGGGATAATTTCCAGGATTACCCGACGCTGATATATGACGGGCCGTTTTCCGACCATATGACCTCCGCGAAACCGAGAGGTCTGACGGGCGACACGATAAGCATGGATGAGGCGAAAGAAAAAGTGAAGGAATTTTTAGGAGCCGACCGGGTCGGGGAAATATCCGACGCCGGAAAAAATGACACCGGCCAGATAAAAACATACAGCTTTAATGTCAGGCTTAAAGACGCCCCGGAAGACCATTCTGTGAATATCGGCGTGACGCAGAAAGGCGGCCATATCGAGTGGATGCTCTACAACAGGCCTGTGGGACAAAACAAGCTGGATATGGACGAGGCAAAAAAAGCCGGCATGAAATTTCTGAAAGAAAAGGGCTATGACAACATGGTCGACACTTATTATATAAAACACGACAATATCGCCACTATTAATTATGCGTATAAACAGGACAATGTCACGGTTTACCCCGACCTGGTAAAGGTCAAGGTCGCCCTTGACAACGGGGAGATAGTGGGATTGGAAGCCAGGCAATACCTGTCCAATCACACCAGGAGAGACATACCTGAGCCAAAAATCACAACGGAAGAAGCCAGGAAAAAGATAAACGGGAAAGTCAGGATTGAAAGCTCAGGCCTTGCCATAATCCCGACCGAATACAGGAAGGAGATATTCTGCCATGAATTCAAAGGCAAACTGAACGACAAGGATTTTCTCGTATATATAAACGCAGAAACGGGGGAGGAAGAAGATATATTGCTGATTGTAGACACTCCCGACGGGGTGCTGACGATCTGAAAAACACCGGTCCGGGGGCCCGGTTGTTGATTCTTAACGGCGCAGCTTTCAGCAGCCGGGCCAACTGTCAGCCGGCCAGCCTCCCAATGGGCCGGCCGCCGTTCATCCGGCCGTCATTTTCACGTGGATGCCATTATTTTCAGCCTTCGGATATCATCGCCGGCAAACCTGAAAATGTCGAATCCACCGATGATCCTGGACATGATTCTCTCATCGTAGAACTCGAAGAGATTTTTAAGGTCAATGTTCGTGCAGATGATTGTTTTGCACGGTTTTCGCGTATTATTGGCATGACGGGTATCGATTATGTTTAAAAGCTCCGAATAACGCATGCCGGTCGGCGATTCGGTCCCAAGGTCGTCGATGATCAGCAGGTCCGATTCAAGGATGTTGGTGTATATAGCGGACTCCCACTCGTCGTTATCGGCTTTATTGAAGCGGTACTCGTATATCGCGTTAAAGAGCGCGGGGGCCGTCTGGTAGAGCACCGTATAGCCACGCTTCATCAGCTCTATGGCAATACAGCTTGCCATGAAGGTTTTGCCCACCCCGGTATGACCGGTGAACAGCAGGTTATTTACTTCGCTGTTTCTAAAATTATCGACGAAATTCTTGCAGTTGTCCAATATCCCCAGCATTTGTTTCCGGGGCGATTTTTTTATGCCATAGCGTTTCTCGTCGACAATATCGGGGTAATAATCGGTGATAAAACTTTCAAAACCTTCATTATTTTCAGTCAAAAGATTTGACTGTTCGTACAGGTAATCTATGAGCTGCTGCCTGTAGCAAATACAGAAAGCATCGGCATCAGAATCCGGTGACCGGATAATGCCCGTATCGGAGCATTTTTCGCACTGGAATACGGGAGAAAGATACGAAGAAGGATATCCATGCTCGTTAAGCAGCTTAATTTTTTCGGCTTTCAGGCTTTCAATCGTATCGGACAATTTTTTTGCGGCGTTATCCGAAGGCAGCGTTCCCGTAAGAATGGCCTTGTTGTATTTAAAGCCGGCCTGGTTGATTTCATCGTCGATTTCCTGCAGACGCGGGATCAGCCTGTATAGTTCCGATTTCTTATCTTCCAGTTCGTCAAAAGCTTTTTTGCGCCTTTTTTCATATTCGTTTCTTATTTTTTGATATATATTCATATTCATGGATGCTTCATCCTTCCCGCCAAAATATCAAACATTCTTGTACAGTTTTTCAAGGTCCTCATCGGTATATTGCCTTTGTTCAAAATTGCCTTTCTGGGGCGCTGCGCTTTCCCTGGCCCTGCTTTTACGCGTTCCCGGCGTTTTTTTCTTATCTGTCTCTTCCGCCGCGAGGATTTCCTCCCTGGTTTTATAGCCTTTTTCATGCCAGTTTGTCAATATTCTGTTAATATATTCGAAACTTGGGTTGACGGCCGATGTAGTACGCCTTAACGCCAGCTCAATAACAGAGAAATCGTAGCCGTACTCACATACCCATTTTTCCAGGTATTCCTCCTCATACTCGGTAAGGTAACCTTGCTTTCGGAGCTTCTTCATGATTTTGCCGCGGATATCCTTGATTCTTTGGATTTCCATGAAGTACCTGTCAAGGTCGAAGCTGTTGCGGATTTTCTTGCTGTGCCAGTTGTCCGCTACCTTTGAAATATACTGGCGCGATAATCCGTTGTAATCGTAGCAGTGCTTGAAAAGGGCGTACATGACGTCTTCCTCGAACTGGTACTTGTCAAACCAGGCATCAATGTCCGTGTACCATGACGGTGACATGACACCCTGGAAAAAAGCATTGTTTATGCTGGAAATCAAGCGGCTTCTCTTTTTGCTCCTTTCGGAACTTAGCCCTGCATCAGCGGGAGAAGACGTGGTTTTCAACCTGTAGAGCTTTTTAATTTCCCTTTCTTTCAGGTCAACCAGGTTTACTATGTCGCTATCCGCGCTTCTTTTTATCAAACCAAGGCTTTCGAGGCGAGACAGCGCTTCTTTAACGCGTTCCGTCCGTAGTTCAAGCCTCTTGGCCATATCTTCGGCGGACGAGGTTATTTTGTGCTTGCAAAGGAAAATGCAGTATAAGTATACCTTTACAAAATCGCTTTCCAGTGAAGGCATGTATTCTGAAATAAAAATATCAGGTACAAGTATGTCTGAATACAGTAAGGACAAGTTTTCATTGAAAACCATGTGACAAATAACCTCACAGCTTTATGTAATATCGGGACTACCATATGTGTTATGGTTTATTATATCATACCCGTCATTGTATAAAAACCGGGATACAAATATTTTCGCGTATAACCAAGGATTGGAATGATCTGTATTTCTTACAGTTTGAACCCGTCTACAAGTTTCTGCAGCTCGGATGCAAGATTATTGAGAATATTGGTGGTTGAAAGTACTTCCTCTATGCCTGCGCTTAATTCCTCGACAGAAGCTGCCACGTCCTGTGTCCTTGATGCGGAGGTCCTGCTTATTTCCACAATACTGTCTCCGGCTTTCTTGATGTCCATAATCGCTGCGTTGATGAGCTCAACTTCGGAGCATATTTCATTGATTTGCCGGTCGACCCGGCCGATCGCATCGCTTATGTTTTTGAAGGCCTCTCCGGCACCGCCGGTGATTTTAATACCAGCCTGTATTTCATCGATGCTCTTGCCCATGCTGGCGGTCATTTTTTCGCTTTGCGCCTGTATACTGCTGATTATGGCACTAATCCTGCTTGCCGAATGACTTGATTGCTCCGCGAGCTTTCTTACCTCTTCGGCAACAACGGCAAAGCCTTTGCCATGTTCCCCCGCTCTTGCGGCTTCAATGGCGGCGTTCAGCGAAAGCAGGTTTGTTTGTTCGGCTATAGCAGTGATGGCATCGACGATCTGACCAATCTCTTTCGATTTATTCCGAAACTCCTCAAAAATTTGGGCAGATTCTTCAATGGTTAAATTGATGCTGTTCATCTGTCTAATTACTTCTTTTATTGACTGTTCCCCATCGCCGGTGACCTTCTGGGCCTCATCGGACGATTGCCTGGCGTCGGCGGTTTTATCGTAAATTTTCCGGACCATGTTGTACATTTGGTCAATGGTTGCAGCGGTCTGCTCGGAAAGATCCGCCTGGCTTTGCGAACCGTCGGCGATTTCCTGTATTGATATGGTTATTTGCTCGCTGGCCGCAGAACTGCCGGAAGTGCTTTGGTATAGCTGGTCCGATACCTGCAATACCTGCCGGCTGCCGTTATTTACGCTGGAAATCATTTCTTTGAGGTTTGCAAGCATCTTATTGAAGGATAAACCCAGGGTCTGAAGCTCATCCCTGGAAAGAACCGTTATCTCTTCAACAGTCAGGTCACCGCTGGCAATCCTGTCAGCCTGTCCGGCAATCCGGTTCAGCGGCCTGGAAATTCCGGCAGCCAACAGGTATCCGATCAGAATGCATACTGCCAATACTACCGCAAGAATCACAACCGTAACGGTAATGATGGTTGAGGTGGTTTTCACCAGTTCCTGTCTCACCGTTTTACTGTATTCAATCTCGTCGGATATGAGCTGCTTCGTGTAAGTATCAATAAAGCCCAGGACTTTTTTTGCATAGTCCATGATCTCGATGCGTTCGGCGGTTTCCATGCCGGAAGCGGCGTCAGTCGCCTGCTCGCAGTTTTCGAGATAAGTCTCTACAAGGCTTTTGAGGGAAGACATGGCTTCAACCGAAGACTGCCCCTCAAGCCCGTTTTCAAGCTGGATAACAGATTCATTAAGCGCTTGAATTTTTTCGTTATAAGCCGTTCTCAATTCTTCTTTTTCGAGGTCGATCATGAGATTCCTTGCATCAGTATGAAGCTCCGTGGATAAAGTGACGATATTATTTGCCAGCGTTATGTTTTCAAGGACATTGTCATATCTTCCGACAGGTTTTTTGTAGCTGAGAAGAGGATATAGACTCGTACACCCCGCAATGATTATTGCCGCGGCAAAACAGAACAGGATCTTGCTTTTGATGCTTATGGCGGGCCTGGCTCGAATAACCGTGCCAAATTTTTTAAAAGGTATCATCTGTATTTATCCTCCTTCCTTGGTGCATGAAGCCCAAATGACAAATGGCTTCCATATAAAAAAATTGAGTATCGAAAACTCAATGGAAAACTCATTTTAAGTAGAATATTTCACGCAAAGGCTTGATTGGCTCAGCCTGGCCAAAATCAAAGGAGCCTTTCACCATTTTTGAGGTAATGGCATTCCATCTTTGGCATGCTTCGCTGTTATTAATGTACTCAAAGGCAGCCTTTACATCATCACATTCAAAGCAGTAGAAAAACTGGTTGCCGTTCTGAAAGATCGAGTAATTCCTGATTCCTGCTTTCCTGTGCTCTTCCATTATTTCTTCCCATGGTTCCAGGTGCATTTTTACATACTCGTCCACGCATTCTTCCTTTACAAACCATGTCCATGCAAATTTATTGCTGTTGGTCATTTTACCCTCCTCCTGTTAACCGGTTACATATGCTTGCTCCTCCTATAAGCAGATGCCTACAGGAGGAGCAAGATTCTGCATATGTCGACTGAGTATTAATAAACGGTTTTCCACTCGGCTATGTTGGATGCGTCAAACTTGAACGGGTCGCCCAGCATGATTTCAGTTCCGTCGTCCACCGTGACAACCTCCCTTTCACCGAGCCTTCCCGCAGTGAACTTTTCTCCGGCCTTGCCAGTGATGGTTCCCTTCACCAGGGCATCTGCCGCCGCACCGGCAAGATATCCCAGGTCAATCGGGTTCCAGAGGTACATCCAGGGACAAACACCGCTCTCTATGTATTCAGCCATTTCACTGGGCAATCCAAGCCCTGTCAGGTATACCTTGTCTTTCAGTCCTTTGTCCGTGAGAACTTTACCTGCAGCGGCAATTCCAACGGTAGTAGGAGCTATGATACATTTCAGGTCGGGATATGTCTTGAGCAAGCCTTCCGTTTCGGAAACGCTCTTGTCCCTGAGGTCATCCCCGTAGGCAACCTTTACAAGTTCGACATCCTTGTACTTGGGATCTTCCAGTTCCTTCTTCATCCACTTAATCCAGGTATTCTGGTTGGTAGCCTGGGAAGTCGCGCTAAGGACTGCGATCTGGCCTTTTCCGCCGATCATCTCGTAGGCGGCCTGGATCTGGACGCGGCCTATTCGTTCGGGGTCTGCCTGTTGAATATGAACCATGCGGCTCTGTGCGTTGACGGCGGAGTCCAGGGAAAGAACCTTGATACCTTCATCCATGGCCTTCTTCAAAGCAGGCTGAAGGGCATCGGGATCATTTGCCGAGACTGCGATGGCACTGACTTTCTGAGCGATAAGCTCTTCGATCATTTGAATCTGGGCCTCAGCGGTAGGCTGATCCGGGGCCTTTATAATAGCTTCATTCCCGGTTTCCTCAACAGCATCCTTAAACCCGTCCGCCATTTTCTCCATAAAAGGATTACCGGTGCTCTTAACGATCAGAGCAATTTTGGCTTTCTGGGCGGGTGCTGCGTCTTGTGCCTCCTCTTTGTCAGCGGGCTTATCCGGAGGAGTGGCAGCAGGTGAAGTTTTATCGCCACCACCGCATCCTGCCAGCATCGCAGCGATGAGCATGATGGCAATAACAGCGGATAATAATCTTTTCCCCTTCATTTTATTTTGCCTCCTTTAAATTTTATTTTTTATATAAAGCAGGTTCCTGCTTCATACCTTACCGGTTGTTACGCGTGTTACTGCTTGGCTGAAACACTTTTGAAGGTTTTAATGTCTTTAAGCTGAGGTATAAGGACGGAACCGATCAGCAAGCCGCCTATGATAATCAGAAGAACCTGGGACGGCACATTGATAAGGCCAAGGCCATACCTCAGGAAGCCGATGATGAAGATTGCCAGTATTGTTCCGCCTATTCTTCCCTTGCCTCCCGCCGTGCTGACGCCTCCCAGGACGACCATGGCAATGACATCCAGGTCATAACCGTTGGCTACGTTGGGCCTGGTACTGCCCATCCGTGAGGTGAGAAAGAGCGCTGTCACACTGGACATTAAACCTGCCAGGGTAAACACGATGATCTTGATCCTGTCAACCTGGACACCCGAAAATTTACTTGCCGTCTCGTTATTACCCATTGCATAGACACGGCGGCCAAAGGTTGTCTTATGCAGCAATAACCCGTAAATTACCGCGCATACCGCGAACAGAACCAGTATGAACGGTACTCCGAATACATTTCCCCATCCCAGGAAGCCAAACCATGAAGGGAACTTGCCGGAAGCCTGATCTTCAAGGATGATGTAGGCAATTCCCCTGTAAATGATTGAAGTGGAAAGGGTCACAATTACTGCGGAAAGTTCCCTGAACCTGGCGATTATTAAACCGTTTATAAAACCGCATACCGTTCCCACTGCAAGGCATATCACGATGGCCAGCTCCATGGGAACTCCCCCGTTGTACGATACAGCCATGATTACCGAGGACAGGGCGACAGTTGAGGATACGGAGATATCGATGTCACCGAGGATGATGACAAACGCCATGGGCAATACGATAAAGGCCTTGTCCAGGAACGTTGCGGTGGCACTTACAAGCTGTTTCCCATCAAGATAGTATGGGGACAGGTTGGAGTTGATTATATTTATAAGGATAAAGATAAGTACCAGCATCCATTCCCATTGAAAGAAGAACCTTTTGAGACTGAAATCTTTTTTGCCGATCATACTTCTTTGCTCCATGGTTAAATTTTCCTCCTCAACAGATTATTTTTGTCAACTCTTCTCTTGACAAGCGTATTGATCAATACGGCAGCGAGAATGATAACGCCATGGATTGCCTGTTGCCAGAAGGGAGATACTTTGACCAGCGGCAGCGCGTTATTTAGTATGCCGAGCAGCACCGATCCCATTATAAGTCCGGAAATTTTTCCCGAACCGCCTGCCATGCTGACTCCTCCCAGTACACAGGCTGCGATGACATTCATTTCATACCCTACGGCTGTATCGCCCTGGGCTGACGCAAACTTCGATACCCAAAGGACACCGGCCAGTCCGGCCAGGGCACCCATTATTACGTACACAATAAATAATATTTTGCTGTTGTTTATTCCGCTTATTTTCGCCGATTCGGGATTGCTTCCCACTGCGTAGATCTGTCTTCCCGTCCTTACGTGATTAATGAAATAATAGAATATGATGTATATAATAATGGCTATGAAAACCAGCATGTTTATCCCCAGTACATTGCCGGTAGCTATTTTTTTGAAGCTTTCGGGCATCTGGTAAGAGCTGACCCATTTACCTCCGCTCAAGATATAGGTAAGGCCCCTGTACACATTCATCATACCCAGTGATGCAATGATCGGGAGAATGTTGAACTTTGCGACCAGGAGTCCGACCAGCGATCCGCAGACAATGCCAACGCCGATGCCAAGCAGGATGGCCAGAACCGGGCTTAAGCCCGGGTTGGCGGAAACCGTTAACGCCGAAATCATTCCTGACAGCGCAAGGGTTGCGCCTATTGACAGGTCAATGCCCCTTGTTACAATAACCAGCATCATGCCCACAGACAAGATACTTAAGATCGCGGTGTTTTTCAGCAAGTCATCGATATTTTCGAGAGTTAGGAAACTCGGATTGCGTAATTGAACCAATAAGGAGACAAGTATTATAATCATCAGCATTCCTAATTCTCTGAACCTGGAGATACTCTCTCCCGTTGTCGTTTTGTTCTGAGTTTTACCAAACATAAATGCCAATCCACCTTTTTTTATTGATACACTACGCACTGGTCATGGTTTTCTTAAGCATCGCTGCTTCAAGAATTGCTTCCTGTGTTGCTTCGCCTCTCATAAATGTAGCCGTTATGCGGCCTTCACGCATAACAAGAATCTTGTCGCTCATACCGAGAACTTCCGGCATCTCTGAAGAAACCATGAGAATACCATAGCCCTGGTTTGCCAAATCATTCATAATTTCATATATGGCGGATTTTGCGCCTACGTCGATACCCTTTGTAGGCTCATCCAGGATTATCAGCTTCAGGTCAGCCGATAAAAGCTTGGCTACGATTACCTTTTGTTGGTTGCCTCCCGACAGTGAGCTTGCCGGGTTAAAGATGCTGGTTGTCTTTACATTTACTTTTTTTGAAAGGGCCAGTGAGCTTTCGTTTTCTTTTTCCTCATTGAGCCAGCCTCTTTTGGAGAATTTCTCCAGTGTTGACAGCGTAATATTTTTCGCAATTGCCCAATCAAGGACCAGTCCCTGTTTTTGCTTGTCTTCGGGCAGGTATCCGATTCCCAGCCTCATTGCTTCAAGTGGATGCTTTATGGAAACCTCGCGGCCTTCAATAAAGATTTTGCCGCCGTTATAAGGGTAAATCCCGAAAATTGACTGGCATACCTCGCTTCTTCCTGCGCCGACAAGACCGGTCAGCGAAACAATCTCGCCCTTCCGTACTGAAAATGAAATGTCCTCAAAATACCCGATTCTCCTAAGGTTTTCAACCCGAAGCACTTCCTCGCCCATACAGGGTTCTCTCTTGGGAAACAACTGGGTTATTTCCCGGCCGACCATTGCAAAAATAAGCTTGTCATTGGAGATTCCATCCACAGGCCAGGTGCCTATGTACTTTGCATCGCGGAACACGGTAACCCTGCTTGCCAGCCTGTACATATCCTCGAACCTGTGGGATATGAAAATAATCGAGGTTCCGTTATCCCGGAGCTTCTCCGTTATTTTATACAGGTTTTCGCTCTCCCTCTTGGTAAGGGCGGCGGTCGGTTCATCCATGATGATTATTTTGGCATTGGTAGACAGCGCCTTTGCGATTTCAACAATTTGCTGCTGGGCAATACTCAGGGTACCCATTTGAGTTCTCGGGTCAAACCCCGCCCCGAGCTCGTCCAGCAACTGCCTGGCCTTGGCGTGCATTTCTTTCCACAAGATGCGGTTGGTAACCTTTTCAACCTTTTCATGGCCAATGAAGATATTCTCGGTGACGCTTAAGTCGGGGTAGCAGGTGATATGCTGATAAATGGCGGCAATACCGTACCTTTGAGCGTCTTTTGGGTTTTTGATTTCAACCTTTTCTCCGTTTATGTAGATTTCTCCCTCTTCAGGCTGATGAACACCGGTTATGATTTTAATGAAAGTTGATTTTCCGGCTCCGTTTTCTCCCATGAGGGCGTGTATTTCGCCCTTTTTTAGCTGGAAATTGACTTTGTCAAGAGCCTTGACCCCAGGGAATATCTTTGTTATTCCTTTCAATTCCAAAATGTAATCAGACATAATGCAACCCCTGTTTATTATTTTTGTGAAATAAATTCGTTTTTTGGAATATTGTCATGTAACAATATGTTTCGTTTGTGTTTGTTTGTGTTGTTTTATATTTATATTAAACTTAATCGATAAAAAAGTCAACAGATAATCATAGAAAAGTGAAGAATTTAACATGTTAATCTTATAAACATATTCTCAAGCAAGAATAATTTCACTTGTCATGAATGATTATGTTTCCTGGTGTTTATGTCACAGAACAACAGAATGGCTGAATGGAACAGCAGAATGGCTAAAAACCCGGCAGCGACATCCTAGTCTTCATCCAGGGGAATATCGTCATCGTTTCCACCCGACGCATAGTGTATGATTTTGGCACGGGTCGCATCTTTTTTATCAAGGGTTTTCCTTATTTCGCCGTTATACATGATGGCGATCCTGTCACACATCCCGATTGCTTCGGAAAGATCCGAGGATATCATGATAACCGAGGCGCCCGACATAGCCAATTCGTTAATGATATTATAAATATCAACCTTGGAGCTGATATCAATACCGGCGGTGGGTTCATCAATAATTAATATTTTGGCATTGTTGAAAAGCCACTTGGCAAGGCTGACCTTCTTTTGCTTGCCGCCGCTCAAGGTGCCTACGATATCCTTGTTCCGGGCGGAAATTTCAAGCCTTTCGATCAGGTCCGAAACATGCCTGGACTCCAGGGACGGACTGATGATACCTGCCTTGGAAATCCTTTTCAGATTGGTCAGGGTTATGTTTTTTGAGACCGTTTCCTGCTTAATCAGGCCCTCATCGGTACCGATGCCGGCAACATAGCAAAGGCCGTATTTCATAGCGATTCTCGGGGATATGGACTTGAAGGTCTTTCCGTTGATACGGATACAGCCTTCATAGGGAGTGTTGATGCCGAACAGCACCTTGGCCAGTGTTCTCCTGCCCGAACCGCTTAAGCCTGTTATCCCAAAGATTTCGCCTTTTCTAACTTCCAGGTTGATGTTTTTCAATATTCCGCTGTAATTAAGGTTCTCAACCCGTAAAACTTCATTGCCGGGATTAATTTTTATTTTAGGGTACCTGTCCTTTAGTTCCCCGCCTGCCATCTCCCTGATAATTTCATCGTAATCGACTTCGCCGATGGCCGAGGAGCGTATCACCCTGCCGTCCCGCAATACGGTTACCGCATCGGCAATTTGCTTGATTTCTTCCAGCCTGTGCGAGATGAAAATGACTGCCACTCCCAGTTTTTTGATGGACCTGACAGCCTCAAGAAGGAGTTGAATCTCTGATTCGGTTAAGGCCGCGGTGGTCTCGTCCATGATTAGAATATTTGATTTTTGGGAGAGCGCCTTTATAATTTCCACAAATTTTTGCTGACCCAGGCTAAGCAGGCTCACCGGGCTCCGGGGGTTTATATTCAGCTTGAAGGCTTCCAGGTACCGGATGGTTTCCCTGTATGCTTCGTCCCAGTTAATAAGCCTCAGCCATTTTGGTTTTACCAGGGGTTCCCTCTTGATAAAGATGTTCTGGGTGACGTTTAAATCTGGAAACAGTCTTATTTCCTGGTATATCATTGAAATGCCGAGATCCTGGGCTTTCCTGGGTGAATCAATAATAACTTTTTTCCCATCTATAAATATTTCACCGGAATCGGGGGTATAAAGCCCTGCGAGAATCTTCATAAGGGTGGTTTTCCCTGCTCCGTTCTCACCTACAATCGCATGGACCTGACCTTTTTCAACACTAAAATCTATACGGTCAAGAATCAGATTATCATTGAACCGCTTGGTTATTTTTTTCATTTCCAAATACTTGCCCAACTAATAAACCCTCTTTCCACAGATTGCCACGGTATCAAGGCTTACTCAAACTCAAAGGTTGTATATAATTTTATATCGTTTTCAAAATAATATTTTTTATATTCAGCGGGAACTTGCTTATTGGTGATTACTTTTTTGGCCATCTGCAAATCGCCCAGCCTGGCGAATGCAGTATAATTGAATTTTGTATAGTCGGCGATGATGATGAGGTCGTTGGATTTTTTCCTCACTTCTTCAACCACCATTACCTCTTCATAGCTGTCAACAGTATACCCGGAATTGAAGTTGATTCCCTTGACGCCAATAAACGCTTTACTTATATAAATGCCATGCAGAGCCTGAAGTGTAAAGCCGCCCACAAGGGTTGAGGTGGATTGGATAAGGTCACCGCCTGTAACAATAACCTTCACCCCGGGGCTGTTACGAAGCTCAAGGCCCGTTACCAGATCGTTGGTCACAACGGTTACTCTTTTTTGCTTGATATTACGGGCTATTTCAAGACAGGTGGAACCCGGGCTCAGGAATATGGCATCCCCGTCCTCGACCATCGCGGACGCGATTTTTCCGATCATTTGCTTTTCTTCACTGGCCCTTTCCATAAAACTCGCAATTGAAGGGCTATCCAGGTATTTCTCGTTTAGAACGGCTCCCCCGTATGTCTTTATAAGAAAGCCTTCCTGCTCAAGTTTATCGAGATCTCTCCGGATTGTTACTTCGGTTACGGAAAACATCTCGCTAAGTTCAAAAACATCGACTCGCTTTTCCCTGAACAAGATTTCCTTGATTTTATTAAGTCTCTCAATGGCAAACATCCGTGTGCTCCTTGTTAAAACCGAACTCATTGAATAAAATCATATCAAAATTATATCACATTTTTGATTGATTGTTTTCAAAAATGTTTATTCCTGATATTATATATCATGAAAGAACCAGGAAAGATTAACGTACACTATGTCAATTTTCAATAATATGTTTTATAATAAAGGCAATGAATGGCATGAGAACTGTATCTTTATGTTTGAAGGGGGAGTGAACATTGAAGCTGTTGGCTTTCGATTACGGTGCATCAAGCGGACGGGCCATTCTTGGGGATTTTGACGGTGAAAGGCTGTCGCTCCGGGAATTGCACAGATTCCCCAATGACCCGGTACAACTTGCCGATGGCCTGTATTGGGATATTTTAAGACTGTTCCATGAAATGATGCAGGGGATATCAAAAGCGGCCCTGGCAGCGGGAACGGAACTGTCCTCCATTGGAATTGACACCTGGGGAGTGGATGTCGGCCTTTTGGACAAAGACGGCAGGCTTTTGGCCAATCCCTATCATTACAGGAATTCCGCCGAAGCCACCATGAACAAGGTCTTTGAGCTGATACCCGGCAATGTTATATATGAGCGGACAGGAATTCAGTTACAGCCTTTTAACACGCTGTTCCAACTCTTTTCGTTGAAAACTGGCAACCCGGATCTGCTGGACAGGGCATCTGCCATGCTGTTTATCCCGGATTTGCTCAGGTACTTTCTTACCGGTGAAAAAACGTGCGAATACACCATAGCCAGCACATCACAGATGATTGGCCCCAAGGACTCGGGCTGGGACAAATATTTACTGGAGAAGCTGGGTATACCGCTGGAAATTCTGACCAATATCGTGGATGCCGGAGAAATGGCCGGCCGATTGACCGAAAGAGTTGCCGGTGAGCTCGGAACAGGCCGGGTACCCCTGGTTGCGGTTGCCGAGCATGATACCGGAAGCGCCGTTATCTCGGTTCCCGCGGGAGAAGGGCCTTATGCTTACATAAGCAGCGGCACATGGTCGCTGCTGGGCGTGGAATCCGAGGAACCAATTATAAATGATCTCAGTTTCAGCTTGAATTATACAAATGAGGGCGGTTATAACAGGAGTACAAGGCTTTTAAAGAACATTATGGGGCTGTGGATATTCCAGGAATGCAAAAGAGAATGGGAAAAAGAAGGGGCAGCTTTATCCTTTGATGACCTGGTTAACATGGCATACGCCTCCGAACCTTTCCTGGCGTTTATTGATCCCGACGATATCACCTTTTTCAGTCCGGGCGGCATGCCGCGGAAAATCCGGGAGTATTGCAAAAAGACAGGACAAAAAATACCCGGGTCAAAAGGCCAGGTTGTCCGTTGCATCATGGAAAGCCTCGCCCTGAAATACCGGATGGCTGTTGAATCCCTTGAAGAGATTGTGGGATATAAAATACCTGTGCTGCATGTGGTGGGCGGGGGCTCCAAAAACAAAATGCTGAATCAGTTTACCGCCAACGCCACGGCACGGCCTGTTATTACGGGCCCGGCGGAGGCAACTGCCATAGGCAATCTTATTGTTCAATTGATGGCATTGAAAGAAATCAAGAGCCTGGATGAAGGCAGGACACTGGTAAAGAGATCCGAAACCCTGGCAGAGTTCATGCCGCAGGAATCGGATCAGTGGGAGGAAGCCTATGACAGGTTTATAAAGGTTGTTTCAGCAAAGAAAAACGATTAGATTGTGTTTGTGTGTGTTGTTTCAGTACCAATGGGGAAGGAGATGTTAAAATGAGTGATGTCAGCCTGAGAGAAAGGATTAACGAGGGTTATTCCTATGCCAGAAAAGTTTATTCGGCTTATGGGGTTGATACCGATTCGGTCCTGGAGAAAATCAAAGAAATGAAGATATCCCTGCACTGCTGGCAGGGTGATGATGTAAGGGGCTTTGAAGCCAATGCCGGGGGGCCGGACGGAGGGATTTTAAGCACCGGAAACTACCCCGGCCGGGCGAGAAACGGCGATGAGCTCAGGGCAGACTACGAAAAAGCCTTCAGCCTTATCCCGGGTAAGCACAGGGTCAATCTTCACGCCATTTACCTGGAAACGGACGGTGAAACCGTAGAAAGGGACCAGATAGAAACCCGCCATTTCAGAAAGTGGATCGACTGGGCAAAAAAACTTGGCATCGGTATCGACTTCAACCCTACCTGTTTTGGCCACCCCATGGCTGCATCAGGGTTCACGCTGGGCAGCAAGGATGAAAAGGTCCGTTCCTTCTGGGTACGGCATGTCAAGGCTTGCCGGAGAATAGCGGCCGACATCGGCAAAGAGCTTGGCACTCCCTGCGTCATGAACATATGGCTTCCGGACGGAATGAAAGACGTTCCTGCCGACCGGCTGGGCTACCGGCTCCAGATGAAGAAATCCCTGGATGAAATACTGGAAGAGAAATATGACAGGAAATATCTGATCGATGCGCTGGAAAGCAAATTGTTCGGTATTGGTGTGGAATCCTACACCGTATGTTCCCATGAATTTGTCCTGAGCTATGCCCTTAAGAATAAAATTACTGTTTGCATGGACATGGGACATTTCCATCTTACAGAAAGCATCGCAGACAAGATATCCGCGGTTCTTCCCTACACCGACGACCTTCTGCTTCATGTCAGCCGGCCGGTGCGCTGGGACAGCGACCATGTAGTCATACTGAACGACGACCTTTTGGCGGTGGCCCAGGAAATCAAAAGATGCAATGCCTTTGACAGGGTATATTACGCCCTTGACTTTTTTGACGGAAGCATCAACCGTATTACCGCCTGGGTTACCGGTACAAGAGCGGCATTGAAGTCCATACTGATTTCACTGCTCGAACCCACCCATCTTATAACCGATGCGGAAAAAGCCGGAAATTACGGCAACAGACTTGCCTTGATGGAGGAATTCAAAAGCCTGCCATTTGGAGCCGTGTGGGATAAATTCTGTTTCGAAATGGGAGTTCCTGTGGGCTCTGACTGGCTGAAGGAGATTCAGAAATACGAGGAAACCGTGCTTCAAAAGAGGACGTGATTGGAGGGTACCATGATCAAAAAGGCTTTAGAGGGACTGGAATATATATCTCAGAAGGCGGGAAACCGCTGTGACTATACGCAGGGAGGCGGCGGGAACACCTCCGCCAAGCTGGATGATACGCTCATGGCGGTTAAAGCATCCGGATTCAAGCTAAAACAGGTTACGGCCAGGGAAGGATTTGTTGTAATCAACTACAAGAACATAAAGGAATATCACAATAATGTTGAATTGAGTGCCGACAGGGATTACGAGAAGGAAAGCGCCGAATTTGTAAGGAGCAACGTGGTTGAATACGAAGGTCTTGCCAGGCTTCGTCCCTCGGTGGAGGCAGGGTTTCACTCCATCCTGCAAAAGTATGTCATCCACACCCACGCCGTATATGCCAATATTCTTTGCTGCGCCCAAAACGGTTCCGGGCTGGTCCGGCGGATATTCGGAAACAAGGATTACAAGACGGTATGGATTCCGTATATCAGCCCGGGGTTCGCGCTTACCTTGAAAATAAACGAGTATGTCAGGAAATCCCTGGACAGCGGCGATAGGTTTCCCCAGGTTATATTTATGGAAAACCACGGGCTGATTGTTACCGATGATGACGCCAAAGCCTGTGCAGAGCTGCATGACGAAATCAACGACACCATCAAGGCTTACCTGGGGATTGATGAGAAATTCCCGGAGATCAGGCTCAGGGAAATCAGCGAAAATACTTTCAGAAGCGACACCCGGTATCTTATTGATATTTTCAGGTCCGGTGATTTTGACGCTGACTTTATTGACAGCAACGTGCTTTACCCGGACCAGCTGGTCTACCTGCACGGCAATTTCGCCTTTGACGGAACCGGTAAAAAGCTGAACATCAACCCTAAAACGGGTGACCTGGTCTATACGGCATCCCTGAACGAAGCCATGGGTATGGAGGAGACGCTTGCCGCATACTTCTATATAATAAGCTGGGTCAAGAAAAGCGGTTTGACGCTGAAGACAATGTCGGACAAGGATATCGGGTTTATACTGAACTGGGAAGGCGAAGCCTACAGAAAGAGTATTATTGCCAAGGGCAAGGGTTGAAGCCAGTCCCGAATAAATACAGTTGATTTTGCGAACCGGATGTATTATCATAGTATATGCGCCGTTGACATGGCCGGACGGACATGAAGGCGGCGCTGACAATAACGCGCCCATAGCTCAACTGGATAGAGCGTCTGGCTACGGACCAGAAGGTTGCGGGTTCAAGTCCTACTGGGCGCACCAGGTACAGCAAAAGAGCCTGTCGGCATAATAGCTGACAGGCTCTGACTTTGTTTATTGCTGACGAAGCGGAAACAATGCTTCTTATGAGGGCAGACCGGCTTCATTGCCAGCGGCAGCTCATCAGCAGGTTGTTCCATACCAGGTATAATCCCAAGAGAAGCAACAGTATACCTGCCAACGGCTTGCGTATCGCTGACAGTTTGCTGCTTGACGCCAGCAGTTTGTCTATGGAAAACAGGTAATAATCCTCCATGGCGGCAAATTCCTCATCACTTGAATAGCGCCTGTTTATACAGTCGAAGAACGAATAAAACCATAACAACAGCAGTATAAACAGCAACTCGCTGATATCAAGCCAGGCAGCCAGGAAAATGACTAGTGTGAATGCTGTCATTAAAGAAACCCCGATTTTCATGAAACCCATGAACATTTGTTACTCATTAACAGTAAAACACTACAAAAAATCAGAATATTTTTGTTACCATTACAAGCAATTTTATGCTAATATTATCTGTGTGCCTGTTTATAGCTTTTTGTCTATCGAAGGTTGTCGAAACATGTCATGGCGAGGTGATTCTTATTGTACAGCGTTATGTTGGTTGATGATATGGATACAAGCCGCAGGCATATTGCACGGATGAATCTGTGGAATGAAGATACGGGGTTTAAAATCGCAGCGGAGGCGCAGAATGGCCAGGAGGCGCTTGACATACTTCGCAGCCGCCGCATCGATTTATTGATAACCGATATAAAAATGCCGAAAATAGACGGCATTGAACTGTTAAAGGAGGTAACCAGGGATAAACTGTGTCCTTGCGTGGTGCTTCTGAGTGACCACGAAGATTTCACATACGCAAAGCAAGGTATACAATACGGTGCCTTTGATTACCTCAATAAACCGGTGAACCAGGATGAACTGGCCGGCATGCTTAAAAGAGCCAGGAAATTTCTATTGCAAAAAAAGGAAGAGCGGGAATTTGTAAACAGCCTTAAATCAGGATTGGAAGAAAAGCTGGAAGACCATCTGCCCGTAGTTGAACTCGAGCAGCTGGTTGAAGCGTTCAAGGTCAAGTCCCCCGATGTTATGAAGAATGCCGGCAGGCTTACGGATGCCATCGAAGCGGTGTTCGGGGATAACATGATAATGGCGGGCATGGTTTTTAAGCGGACAATGGCCGAGTTGACGAGGCAGCTGTCAATGTACTATCAATGGCTGGAAAAGTTTGTTGACGTTCAAAAATACAAAGGAATCGATTTTACGGGCATGGGCAGTGCCAAAGAAGCGTCAGAATCCTTTCAGGCATCAGTAAGAGAACTGTTTGAGACGATAACCGGGCTGGAATATGGTAGCAACAGGGGGCAAATCGAGAACAGAATATCCAGGCATGTGCTGGAAACAGTGGATAACAAGGTTTCCATAGAAGGAATATCAAAAGCCCTTTATATGAACAGGAAATACCTGGGCGAAGTATTCAGGCAAAAAACAGGAGAATTGCTGATCGAGTATATAACAAGGGTAAAAATGAAAAGAGCGTCCAGGCTGCTGGTCAAAAACGGTTTGAAGACGTATGAGGCGGCCCTGATGATGGGCTATAAAGATGCCGAATACTTCAGCAGGATTTTCAAGAAATACATGGGAATGAGTCCGAGCAAATACAGGAATAGCGCGGACAAACAGACATAAACTGACATTTTTCAGGGTAGAATCTAGAAAAAATTCATTAATTTATTAGGGAATAAAGTGTATTATTTACATTAACATGATAATACCTTTCCTCCATGTATGGCACTTTTGTGAGAAGCGTGCATATACTGGTATAAAGCGGGAGGTGACTGAATGCGGTCTACCGGTATAGTAAGAAAAGTTGATGAACTTGGCAGGATAGTATTGCCGGTCGAATTGAGAAGGACTCTGAATATAGCGGAGAAAGACGCCCTGGAGATTTTTATAGACGGAGCCAGTATTGTACTTAAAAAATATGAACCAGCCTGCATTTTCTGTGGAAATGCAAAAGATATTATCAGTTACAGGGGTAAGAATATTTGCCGGGCTTGTATGGAAGAATTGAAAAGTTAGCGCATTTTATGGAGGGTTAAGTCCCGGCCGGCATGTCCGGCCCGGATTAAAACGCCAGGAGGGGGCAATTTGTGGAATATTAAGCACAAATTGCTTCTATAATTTGACCTTGGTTCCGATATATAAAGTGGCGGGACAAAACACAAAAGATTAATAGAAGGTGATTTTCTGAAAAGGCTTAATGAAAACTCTGTCATTGTACAAACGCTTAAAATGGCCGTTATAGCTTTGATAACGGGCCTGATTATTTACAGCACGGTTACCCGGATGCTCTATTCCGACCTGGAGAATACATTAATACGCTATGCGGAACAAAGGGCCGCAACTATTGAAGCCTATCTTTCCGGCTGCCTGTCCGAGGCCGGGTCAATATCCTCAAACAGTATAATCAGCAATTCAGGTTTACCGGTGGAAGAACGCCTGGCTGAACTGAAAAAGCAATTTAACCCGGATAAGCACAAAAGTTTAAGCATTACGGACGCAAATGGAATCTCAGTGTCGCTGGATGGTACGGAATCAAATATTTACGATCAGGAATATTATGTTAAAGCAATGAACGGGAAACCGGCGGTTTCCGATCCGTTCATCTGCCGGCAGGACAATTCGATGGCATATGTGGTTGCTGTTCCTGTTTTTGAGTACGGCAGGATAAACGGCGTCCTTTGCATAACATATGATGCTGATGTTTTAAGCCGGATGACGGACGATATCAGGCTGAACGAGAACGGGTATACGTTTATTTTGAATAGAGACGGGGATATAATTGCCCACGAAAACAGGCAGTTTATATACGATATAAGGAATGATTTGAAAACGGGAAAAGACGACCCTGAATTACAGGATCTGGTCGCGCTTGAAACAAGGATGGTTTCAGGGCAGAGCGGGGCCGGGAGTTACTTTTATGATGGCGAAGAAAGGATAATGGGCTTTTCCCCTATAAAAAATACGGGATGGTCAATAGCGGTGACGCTGCCTAAAAATGCGGCATTTGAAAGACTGAACCATGTTTTTGCCGTGATATTCATATTTATACTGGTATCGTCGCTTATTATAGCATTTGCGCTGACACGCCTGCGCCTGATGAAAATAAATCTGCAAAGGCAGCAGATGAATACATTGAGAATTACAGACATGACAAACCTGATGGTTATAGAAATTGAAAGGGACGGCACAATCGTTTCAACCAACAGGTATGCCGATGACATACTGGATTACTTTGACAGCTTCGGGATGGACAAAGTGGAGAATATTTACGAGTTGTTATCGCGGGATGACATCGAAAAGCTGAAGGACGCCATTTCGGATTTCCAGCATCAAAACAGCTGCACGGCGCTTGAACTTTCATTAAAGCGCGGAAGCGGCAAGCCTGTCTACGTTTACTGCAATGTAATCACCGACAAGGAAGACAACAACCTGATAGAAATCCTGGGCATCAATATAACGGATAGGGTGGACCAGGAAAAAAAGCTCCAGAACAGCTTTGAAGAACTCTCAGCTGTATATAATGAATTAGCCGCTACCGAAGAAACAATAAGGCAGTTTACTTTTAAGGATCCCCTCACCGGGTTGCCAAACCGCAATGCTCTTTACGAGGCAATGAAGAAAGCCTTGTCCAGGAGGAGCAGAACCAGGAAATGTGCCCTGTTCAACCTTGACCTGGACAACCTGAAATATATAAATGATTCCTTCGGGCATTCAGCGGGGGACAAGCTTCTTGTTGAAATCGGCAAACGGCTGAAAAAGACGTTTTCAAGAAGCGCCATTGTTGCCAGGTTTGAAGGGGACGAATTTTTCATATTCTTAAATAACATACGGGACAAAAGAGAACTGGATGAAAAAGTTAACATGATAGGCGCCATTTTCAGCGAACCGTTTTCAGTAATGGGAAAACAGGTACATATTACTGCCAGCTGTGGTATATCGATATACCCGGAAGATGCGGGCAGTATGGAGGAAATGCTTAGAAATTCCGACCTGGCAATGCACAGCGCAAAGAAAGAAGGCAAGAACAAGCAGGTTTTCTTCAGAAATGAAATGAATGATGAGTTAACCGAGCGGATAAACATGGAGAACGGTTTACATAAAGCAATAGAGGAGAATCAATTTGTACTTCACTACCAGCCGCAGATTGAGCTGGCGACAGGAAAGATATGCGGCTTTGAAGCCTTGATAAGATGGGTGCATCCTGAACGCGGCATTATTCCACCGCTGAATTTTATAAGGATAGCCGAGGAAACCGGTTTGATAATTCGAATAGGCAAGTGGGTTTTGAAAACCGCCTGTGAATTTATAAAGAGAATAAACGACCGCATGCAGAGCAATTTCAGGATATCTGTAAATATTTCCGTCATGCAGCTTATGCAGGACGATTTTGTCGATACGGTTATGGGTATACTTGAGCAGACAGGCCTTAATCCTGAGTTGCTTGAGCTTGAGCTTACTGAATCCAAGCTCGTTGAATCAATTGATTTCAATTTAAGGAAGCTCCAGGAACTGAGGAAAAACGGGGTAAAAATATCTATTGACGATTTCGGCAAAGGCTTTTCATCTCTTAGCTATTTGAAGCAGTTACCTATCAATACTTTAAAAATCGACAAAAGCTTTGTCGACGACATACCGGGAGACGAAAGCAATATGGTGGAATCCATCATACATATAGGCCATCAGAGAAAACTTGTTGTTGTCGCGGAAGGGGTTGAAAACGAGGAACAGGTGGAATACCTGCTCCGGCATAAATGTGACATGGTCCAGGGTTTTTTCTATTCCAGGCCTATACCTGAAGAAGATGTGAACAAGCTCCTTTAGATTTAAGGCGGGTTTTTAGTTATCCACAGGTTTTCGGCAGTATAAACGGCTAAATATTCAATAAAAACGGGCTTATTCACAGACTTATCAACATTATCCACAACTGCATATCCACAAAACGGACGTTCTGAGGATATAACCCGAAGACCGGATTAAGCAAAGGATAGCCTGAAAAAGGCAAAAAAGTTGGTTAGTCTGGCGACTAACCATGTAAAGGGGGTCAAAATGTATTTTGTGAGGTCAACATTATTATTTCCCCCTTTTATTGTTCTTTATACATTATTTTTAAAAAAATATCCCGCGCTTTTGGAAATTTTCGATTTCTGGTTCCATCAACCGGAGCTGTGCCGTAAAAAGCCAATGATTTCAGATACGATGGCGTTGATGTGCTTTCCGGAACAGTTGATTTCAATGTCTGCATATTTTCTGTAAAGGGGAAGCCTTTCACGGTACAGTCCTTCAAGGGTCTGGCCGTTCTTCATTGCTATGCCGCGCTTTTCGGCGTTTTTAATACGCCTTGCCAGCTGGTAGGGTTTTGCATCCAAAAATACGACGATGCCGCCTGATTTCAGATGATTTATGGCTGCTTCGCTATAAACGGCGCTGCCGCCGGTAGCGACTATATGGTTTTCTGCTTTGAGGCCCAGGATTACTTCTTCTTCTATCCTTAAAAATTCGTCGATGCCTTTTTTATTGATCAGCTCCTGGAGGCTGCTTTTTTCCCGGTCCCGGATTAATTTATCCGTATCGATAAAAGGCATTTCAAGAGCCTTTGCCAGCAGCCGCCCGACCGTGCTTTTGCCAGCTCCCGGCATTCCTATCAAAACAACATTTTTATTCATCATACCCAAACCCGGACAAAACTGTTCTTGGCATTAGTATTTACATATAAAATTTATGGTTCATGATAATACTATACTATATCACAAACAATCTTTATAAAAAACCGGGACAATTTCAGCTTTACTTTATTGTGGAGGGTACATGCCAATGTCAAATCAAAAATCAAGCAGGAACTGCAAAAAAGATACTTCCGGGTACGGGAGCGGCCCTGACAGGAAGCGCGCAGGAAACACCGGGGATATGTCGATATATGCAGAATGTCTTCAGACTGATACAACGTTAAAAGATATTTCGAAAAATTTGAAACCTGGAGAAACGCTCATATTGGACATCGGCAACAATTGTTTCAACCAGGCGGATGAAATATATGACACGCTGGTAATGAGAGGATATGACGTGAAAAGGTCCGTAAAGCACGGAAGGAATCAGATATTTGTAAGCAAGAAACCGTAAGTTCCCCGTTCTTTTATTAATTTGTGCAGGGGTTTTGCCGATATAATAATAGTACTTACCCGGGGGCAAAAGGCCGCGGGCGTGGAATGCATAATTCAATAAAAAACCAGAAGGTCAGATGTATTTGCCGGAGGTCTGTCATATATGAACCATATAAGAAAGCCAGTTTCCTTATTAATCGTTGCCATTTTGCTATATAGCCTTTTTGGAGGCTTGTTTGTCGCGGTTTACGCGGCAGCGGTTCCTGTCGTTATTACGGTCGATTCGTACAGGAACGGGACCCTGGAGTTTCATTGGAGTGATATTTCAGGTGCTGCCGCTGCGGTAGTCGCTTTTCACAAGCCGGATACCAACGATACCGCCGAGCTGGTCGTATCGGACACAATCCTGTCGCCCGTCCGGACGGCAACAATCAGCGGGCTTAGGAATGATTACATATATGACATCAGCGTTGCCGTTTACGGAGCCGTGGATGAGGAAGGAAACCCGGTCGGTGACCCGATAGGAAGAGGCCTTCTCTTCTTTATGCCGAAAATGACCTTTCAATCTGCGACACCTGATCAGCCGTACGTGGACCTGGAAGGCGGCGGGCGTGAAATCGGAAGCATGCCGAGGCTTAGGTTAAGCTGGACAGTGCCGAAGATTTTTTGCGACCCGGACAACAAGGTGTATCCCGATCCCGATCCGAACCCCGGCAACAATAAGTTTGTGCCGGCCAATGGCAGCGATGCCCTGGCTTACATGCAGAATGCACTTAATTCGATTTACCCGGGCAATCGTGAAATTTCGACACTAAATTACAGGATCAACATTTCTACTGATTTAAACCTGCTGAATGCGGGTTCTACGCAAGCATCGGTACTTGTTGAACAGGCAGGCGGGAACAATTACACCGCGCAAGTCTCAGGCGGTACGGACACTGCCACCATTGTTGCCGCAGAGGGTACAATGAGCTTTGAGCTCTGGGGCAGGGCCGACGATGATTCGGAAGTCCCTGAGCCTCCCGCCGGCATTGATTACATTTTGCCTGATAACGACATACTTCCCGGTACCGTGTACTATATGAACATCAAGCCGATTTACAAGGATAGCATGGGAAACAACGTGGCAGCGGTTACGGTCGGCGGCCCCGAGGACCAGAACGGGAGCATGCTGTCGGGAGAAAGGTCTTATGCCAGCACCCCGATACGGTTTCAACTGACAAAAGACAGCGCAAACAACATATATGTCAAGATATATAAAATAAACCAGGGAAGCCTCGATCTTCCAAGGCTTTATTATGAAGTGCAGGCAACCGACGATCCTTCAATCCCGGGCGACTGGGTCGTGAAAGGGACCATGGATGACACTTATTTCAGCGGTCCTTTTGCCATTACAGTGATTAGCGGGGTCAGTCCTGAAAACGAGGTTTTCTACAAGATTGTCGTAAAGTCCGACAGCCCGGTTGACAGGCTGGAATCGCCGGCAATGCCGTACACCCTTACGGTGGACACCAGCAGGCCGCCGCTCCCCACGGGCGTAACGGTAACAAACAGGGTTCTCAATTCCGGGAAGGTAGTTTCACCGTCCGGCGTGGAAATAGACGTAAAATCCACGGATATAACCATATCATGGGACAAGCCGCTTAACTGGGATACTATAAAGAACAATTTATATTTTCACTTCATGCTGAGTACAAATCAAACGGCTATCACCGAGGATATCCCTCTTTACGTCGGGGAACACCACTGGGGCAATTATCCCGCGGTTTACAGGCTGGTAAAATACATAAGCGCAAAATCCGACAAGATAAAGGAAGTAGGGAACCGCCTCGAATATACGCTGGGCGCGTTTGACCTGTTTACATGGGAAGGCGATACGGAAAGCGACAACGGCACTATCGACGGCCACGGGGACTATCCCGGGTTTTTGCTGCCCAATACCGTTTACTTCCTGCAGATGTACACGACAAATGCTGAAAACAGGGGGACGACCAATGCAAGCAAAATGTCCGACCGTTCCGTCATAACCAGCTTTACCACGCTGGACGGCGCGGAGTTGGAAGTCCCGCTGCCCATGAGTTTTGCTCTTGATGCCAACGGAAAGGACACTGCCGAGGACCCGCCGGTAAACTATATCAGCGTAAGGTTTGACAAAATACTGAACCTGGACTGGAACAAGCACGTGACCGATTATGACCCTGGGAATTACAGCTATCATATTTACTACGATATCCTGATGAGCTTAAGAAATGACCCGCTCTCTTTTAAACTTATAGGGACAACCGAAAATCCCGGCGGCGATGTAGTTTTCACCGGCGCAGCGGATCCGCAAAGCACTTCTGTCAGGGCGCGCATATCCAGGTTTGAGGAACAGGAAAATGTCAATGTGTTCGGCTATAAGCTGCTGCCGAATACAGTATATTATATAAAGGCAAGGACAAGGCTGGTTATTCAAAGCAGAACCGACCCGGCGGATGTACGCTCAAAGGAATCCGTCTATACGACGGTATTGCCTGTTACGACCGTACGGCTCGACATAATCCCGCCGGACGACGAAGCGAGAAAACCGCTTGCTCCCACGGACTTCGCAATTGCCGTGGATGAAGAAAGCGGAGAGCCGCTTGTTTCCGACTATAGCGTGACTTTTTCGTGGAAGCGCCGGGAGAATGATGTTATTTACCAGATGATTAAAACTACGCGAAAGGTAAATCCTGCGGCCGAAACGGAAGATTACGCCAACGATCCCGAGTACTTGAGTTTCCTGCAGGAATATGACCTGTTAAGCGATAATACCGAAAACGGCGCTGTATATCTTGACCCTGCTGATGATTCGACGCACCCGGGGAAATTTACGTATGACAGCGTAACGGGCACTTGTACCTATACAGTGGATCGGCGGGTATTCCCCAACAAGCTGTACTATTTCAGCCTCAGGGCAGTGAGGGTCGATGCCGACAGGAAACCGCTGGAGCCGGCATCGGAAAGCGTATGGGTCTCCATCCCGGTAACGACCGCCCTCATAGAGGCGCCTCTTTCGCTGGAGGCAGTACTGGGCGCGGAACTGGGCTTCTACTGGACGGATGATACAGCCGGCTTGACGGCCGAGGATTATAAAATATACGTAAAAGGCCCTTCCGATAAGGATTACAAGCTGATGGACCGGTCGAGGGCGACAGTTATAAAGGATACCGACGGAAAGACCTATTACGGCAGGGTGCGGGAACTTAAGCTGAACACATATTATGATATAAAGGTGATTAAAGGGGCCAATACGACAGTATATGACAAAAGGTCCGTGAAAACGAGAGACGCGTGCCATGAAATAGAGGTTAAGTGGATCGGAAAGCCGCTGGATGAATATGCCCGCTATGAAATCGCGATAATGGAAGAGGGCGGCTCGGAATATACGGTGCTCACGGCGGCTGACCTCGAGCATTATATTAACAAGACTGGCTCCGTATTGCCATATTATACGGAAGAAACGGCGTATACGATAAATAACGACAAAGTATGCTATTATGCAAAGATAAAGAGCGCAAATGTCGTAATACAGGGCGGCATTGTGACCAGACAGCCGCTTAAATCCAATGTTAAATATTTTATTAAAGTAAGGTCGGTAAAAATTGATGCGGTAGATACCAATATAATCGCCTATTCCAAGTACATAGGCCCGGTTAACATCCGCACCGAGTTCAGCCAGGAGGATTACGACAACATTGATCGCGAAGAGCGGGAAAAAGCCATATTCCTTGACAAAATAGAAATGCTGGAAAAGCGTTATTATTGGAGAGTCGCAATAGGAAGAAGCCGCGCTACTACCATATTGCTCAAGGGTATGAGAGTTGCCGATGCAATGAGGAATTCACCGGGGGACTCGTTTACCGTGGACCTGACGCCGCTTTCAATCAATGTGGCATCGGATGTCATATACGTGCCCATTACTGTCATCAAAACCATGAATGCTTTCAGAAAGAATCTTGTCATAAGGACCGAGGGCATGGAACTGGTATTAAGGCCGGCAACGCTGGATGCGTCGGCAAACGGGCCTCTGAAAGAGATCCTGGCGAGAGAGGAAGTAAAGGATATTTACGTCAAGGTTGATATTTTGCGTTCGGTTTCATCATCAATCCCGCTTCCGCAGGAGCACCTGAAAATTACCGGTATCTGTGAGCTGGACATTATCGCCTTCGGCCTGTCCATGACCGATGAAGCCATGGCAAAAATGTATCATGACTGGCTTTACGATGAAGATACCGGACAGGTAAGCGAAAAGCTCAATTTACTGCTGAATGCATATGTAGGAAGCGGGCCCGGTTCAACCGCCACGATTGAGAAGTATGCGCAAAATATTGTGGACATGATAGAGAAAGAACTGTCATTGTACATTGACGATACTTTGCAGGATGCAAAAATAGATAACGCCGTAGAGAGAATTGAAGAACCCGGAGCGCCTGTGCTGGCAGGAATGGCGGTTGGCGCGGCCAGGGGGGTGAAAATCCCATACGTGCTGTATGACGGTTCCAGGAGCTGGCAAAAAATATCTGCCGGTACTTTACAGGAAGGCTCGATGGTGCGTTTCAACCTGGTAAAGACAGGCAAGTTTGTCATTATGGCTGCGCAGACCGTTATCGGCGGCGTGTCACAGGTGCACTGGGCCAGGGATTATATTGAAGCTATTGCGTCAAGGTACGACCTCAGCGATGTTTTCCCAGGCATACGCGATAACTTTATGCCCGACAACAAGGCAACCTGCAGGGAGGTAGTGTTGCTTTACGAAAAAGTGACAGGTAAAACGGCGGAAAACGCCGGGCTGGATATCCGGCAGAAAAATGTGAAGCTGGGGCTTTCCGGCATTATTCACCCCAATTCGCTTGCAAAAAACATTAAGCGGCAGGAGACGGCCAAGGTGCTGCTGAAATTGTTTTCCGTCAAGAAAGGCGCCGCCATGGACAGGCTGAAACCTGGCGGCAGGATAATGATTGCCGACGAAAATGCTATCGGGGATGATTATTTCCAGCCGGTGGTCATGATCGTTGACATGAAAGTTATGGAGCTTGACGGCAACGGCAGGTTCCGTCCCGGGGAGCAGATGACGCGGGCGGAGGTCGTGGCGGCCTTTGTAAAAATGCTGAGACTGACGGGAGATATTGATTAAGAGAGTTCCGGAAGTGCTTCAATAGCGCCCGGCTTGAGGAAAGATATACCAAAGACGGGGGAGTAATAATGATACCAGGCAAAAAAAACGGTGGGAGAACCGTAAGCAAAACTATTAAAAAACCAGGCGGAAAAGCAGGCAGAAGGGTGGCATCCATTCTGCTGGCAACGGTGCTGCTGTTCCTGCAGGGTTTGATAATGCCTGTTTCAGCGGACACCGTTCCGCAACCGGCGCCGGAGAGATTGAGGGTGGAGGCGATACATGATACCCCGCCGCGGGTGGAACCCCCGATAGGCTACAACGAGTTTGACAAGTATTATGCAGATTTGAAGTGCGATAAACTGGATACACCGCATGGCGTATCCGGAGCGGACATATACCTGAATTATTACCTCCAGGAGGTCAACAAGCCATACAGGCCGAGCAGGCCCGTGTTCCTGAAAGAAGGGAATGTTCCCGCCAAAACCGATGGAGACAACGAAATCAGGTTACGGGACCTTAATTCGGGAACGGTTTACTACGCTTATTCAAGGGCGTACTACAGGTATACACAGGATTCCGTCGTATATACCAGCAGCGAGTCGAACCCGTCGAATACCGTAAGGTTCCTGACGGATATTGCCATCAACGCCTATCCGTATGGCCCCAACCAGATAAAAATAGAGTGGGACGATGTGTGGTATTCCGGGAAAAGAATGGACTACAAGCTGTATATTTCAGAAAACGAGTCTTTTGCGAACAGTCCCCCGATATATATAGGACAGGAGCAAATCGGACAGGACGGCCCTGTCAAGGTAAACGAAGCGGCGGGCAAGCTGGAGTATATCCATACGGTCAGGGACCCGGGAAGGGTGTACCATATAAAAATAGTCCCCGATACTACCGACACCGAGCTCAAGAGGTCTCCGGAAAGCCGTGTTGTTGTCGTCAGCAGTTATATCCTTGCAAAGACGACAAAAATGTCCGTTACGGATGAAGGGACGGTCTGGAAACTGGAATGGAGCCCCGTGGTAACCGGTATCGGCGGCAATGTCAAGGTTTCCTACCAGATATACAGGGGTACGGGCGCAGGAGGAAGCATTGAGGAATACATAGCCACTGTATCGGACACGGTGTTTTTCCTGGTGCTCGGACCGGGTGAAGAAAATTATTACTATGTTATAAAAGCCACTGTAACGCGTGACGGCCAGGACCTGTACCCGGGTATAAGAATACAGTCACAGCGCATTTATGTCAGGGAATCCGAAGTGCCGTCAACACCTCCTGTCCCTGAACTGGTGTCCGAATTTTCAAATGCCGGTGTTACGATTATTTCTTACGAAGAAGAACTGAAGCCCGACAGGGCGGTCATATTGTGGAAAGCGCCCTTAAAGGGAGACGGAAGCGTTGATGAAGAAACAATGTACGACATGTGGCTTATAAGCGACCCCAACACGCTGGATGATCCTCCGCCCGGGACAATGATTGCGTCTGACATTAAAATGGGCGAGAGCAACAAGGTAATGAGCGGCACGAAACTCCTCGGCTATAAGTTTTACTTAAATGATCTTGTGCCCAACTCGACTTATTACTTTAAAATCGTCGCTAAAAAGAGTTATGTCGAATTTGAGGACGGCGAGCTCAGATATATTACATTGCAGTCGGACGCTGCAATGAAAATCATCATAACTCCTACGCTAGGGCCGATTGACCAGCCCATCGTGCCGGGCAGGCCGCCCCTTGAGCTGAAAAGGGACAGCCAGGGAAAGGATATGGTTACCAACACCTCGGCAGTCATAACGCTTAAGAACAAATGGTACGAGCAGTATATGCCGCCTCTTTCCGGGGGGAGAGCCTGCTGGGTCTACAGGACCCCGGAACAGATAAATGAAGCAGGACTTGAGCTGGACCCGCCGGTAGAGAACCTTGTGGATGCGATAGAAAATGGCACTGCAGACCCGCTGCAATTCCGAAAGGTTGAATATGACGAAGGGGTTACCCTTGACGTGGGTATAGCTATATATACTCCGGGCTTTGATTATAGTACCATTGAGACATTGCCGACGGACAAGGTGGTTAATATACCTGTAACTCCCAACGACCCCGAAGAGGATATATATGCGCCGGGGGCTATACCTGACGGTAAAAAGCACAATATCAACATTACCGTTGATGACCTGGCGCCAAACACTACGTACGTTATATGGGTCAGGGCGGCAAGGCGCAGTGTCGGCCTTATTTCCGGGCCTTCGGACCCCATAATTGTCACGACGCTGCCCGAGCTTCCCGATATTGTCGAAAAGCCAACGGTGCCGGTATTTAACTACAGCCATGCGGGAGATGTATATATTGACCTGGGGTGGAATTTCAACAACCGGTACGTGTATTACCTGGAATACGGAACGGAAGACGACCGTGCGAAAGCGACGGGCAGAGCAATAATTACGCCGGAGGATTTGGAATTTACCACGTATTACAGGGTAACCGGGCTCACTCCCGACACGGTTTATTATTTCTGGATACGGGCTGAAGCGACAAGTGAGTCAGGAGAGGTGAAGAGCTCCGATTTCAGCGATTCTTTTCTTGTAAAAACCACTAAAGATATTCCTCCCGATACACCGAAAGGGTTCGGTGTTAAGAGGACGGAAGGTGACGGTGTGAAGAACAGCATAACTTTTGAGTGGATTGCCGAGGAAGGCCTGGATTACATACTTGAGATAGACGACGCGGCGGATTACCATGAAAGCACCAGGTACGAGATAAAAGGCGCGTCCGAATTTACCGTGGAAAACCTCAGGTCGAATTTCAGGTACTTTGCCAGGCTTTATGCGTACGACCCGGTTAAAAAACTGGCGTCTGTACCTACGCAGAGCATAGTGGTGAGAACGCCCCGCAGCACCGACGAATATGATTCCGGCGAAGATACCGAGGACATTATAAGAGGCGACTTTGTACAGAAAGACCCGGTATCGGTGGACGGGGTATGGACCGTCAGGATTGTCGGCGTCAATGCGGACCGCTTCATACAATATGTCCGGACGGATAATGTGCTGGATTATGTTATCGACCTCAGGACCATGCCTGACGGTACGAAAAAAATATCTGTCATTATATCCGACAAGGTATTTAAGGCCCTCGGTATGCTGGGCGAGAACCTGATTCTGAAGACGAAGAGAAACATGATTGTCATCAGGCCGGGTGTCATGCCGGATGCCAGCGGGGTTTACCGGTCTGCCGCCGGGGATGCCGACTATATCTTCGGGATAGTTCTTGACAGCAACACGGAAAACATCAACACGAGGAACCTTACTTTCAGAACCCCGGTTTCAAAGCTGGAAATCGGCCTGTCGGACGGCATCGTCAGCACTGTGGAGAAGCTTAATAAACCATTGAAGATAATATATGAATACACTACCGCTGCATGGTACAAGCCCGGCACCACGTTTGGGTATGTGCTGCCCGATGGTTCCGCCGAATGGATAAAAGCCGCTTCCTCGGGAAGCTTTGATCCTGACCGCGGGCTGGGCACGCTCGCGTTTGAGACGCTTGTTCCGGGACGGCTGGCAATAGCGGATCAGGGCAAGGATTTTTACGACGACATATCCGGAAGCTATGCGAGAAACTCAATTGCCAACGTGGCATCCGTGCATAAGCTGAAATCAATAACAGGCAGGAGGTTTGAACCTGCAAAAAACCTCACTGTCGGCGACTGCGCGAAATTTATGCTCGATATGCTTGATGTTGATTACGGCAGCAACTACATGACACTTGCCGTAAAGGCGGGTATCGTCCCTGCTGCGGACAGCGGAGCGCCGAACCAGGGCTGTACCAGGGAAAAGCTCATAGCCATGGCTATGAGAGTCTATGAGCTGAAAACTTCGCAAAGCGCGAAAGCGTCGGGCGATGAAACTTATATATATAAAGACATCAGGCAGGCCGACCCCAGGCTGTTGCCAAAAATCCGGTTCGCGCTGGAAACCGGCGTCATTACAAGCAGGTTTTCCGATACGCTGGGGCCGAAAGATATCGTGACGCGCGCTGAGGCAATGGTGCTGCTTGAAAAACTGCTTCGATATGTAGGTGAACTTTAAAAATTTAAATAAAAACAAGCTTATTATCCAGCAAATAAGCCGTTTATAGAATATTTTCATGTATATGCCCCCTTTAATGAGGCAATAATTAAAATCAAGATTATCCTGCAACTCATTACGGTAAACAAGCTTGCAGGGCATAAGGGGGCATGTCCGTTGAAAAAGTGTATATTTATTGTTTCTATTTTGGTTTTATTTATCTCAATTTTCATTAAAATTATACATCCAAACCAACCGGAAACGGCAACAACGGCACTCATCCTGGAGGCGTTCGGCAAAACCGGCGCAAGGATTGTCAGTTCCGAGGTTTTTATATGCGGTGAACTAAACGCAGGCTTGTATGATGATGAGCTTGAACGACAGCGGTTGATAAAGAGGGTAATTGCAAAGGCCGGCGGAAATATTGCCGTCAATGAACCTGAATTTGCCGTTATAGATACCGATTTTTGCAAAGGCACGGAAACTGATTACATAATCGATGAAGATTGCAGGATACATATTGGCGCGTTAAAGGAAAAAGAGGGAAATACTGCGGGAAAATACAGGCTGGTGATAAGCCTTGTTGATACTTCACAGCAACCGTTTTCTTCAGGTACCGTCGCCGGCCTTGTGGGACTGGCGGAAGAACTTGGCGCAAAACCCGAGGTGAACCTGTCGGTTACCGGAAGCATGGAAGGGAAGCTATCGGAATCTGAAATAGAGGAATTGTGCGGCAAGGCACTTAGCAGTATTCATGCGGATATAATCGACGGTACAAGAAGCAATGAACTGGTAAGCATAACGGCGTTTTCACCCTCGATTAAAAGCGCGGTGCTGGTGAATGGCAAGCGTGTAAACGTGAACATGGCGGCCAGGTACAATTCATACGAGGGCAGGACTTACATTTGGCTGGCTACGCCAGTAATTGTCACGGAGTACTGATTGTAAATTGCAAATGAGGAGGCAAAGGGGAGAGGTTAGTTGTCCAGGCTGATAGTGTCAGAAAGCAGGAACCTGAAGGGCAGGGTCCGCGTGAGCGGGGCGAAGAATTCCGCGCTGCCGATATTGGCTGCGTCGCTGCTTACCGACGGCAAAAGTGTTATCGATGAAATACCATATCTTAACGATGTTAAAATAATGTGTGACCTTGTGAAATCGCTGGGCGCAACCGTTGTAATGCACGAGAACCAGGGCAGGCTGGAAATAAGCTGTGGATCATTGTCGGAAGTGGTTGCCCCATACGAGCTGGTGAATAAATTGCGGGCGTCTTTTCTCGTAGCCGGCCCGCTGCTGGCAAAGGCAGGGTATGTGCGGATATCGCTCCCGGGGGGATGCGCCATAGGGTCAAGGCCTGTTGACCTGCACTTAAAAGGATTTATGGCATTGGGCGCGAGTATCACGCAGGGGCATGGTTATGTCGAAGCAAGGAGGAACAGGCGTCTCAAGGGAGGAAAGGTATACCTGGATTTCCCAAGCGTGGGAGCGACGGAAAACATAATGATGGCGGCATCGCTTGCCGACGGGTTGACGGTTATCGAGAATGCCGCGATTGAGCCTGAAATAGTAGACCTGGCCACGTACCTGACTTCCATGGGCGCGGACATCAAGGGCGCGGGAACGGACACTATTAAGGTAACAGGGGTTAAAGAATTAAAGGGAGCGAACCATACCATCATACCGGACCGCATTGAGGCCGGGACATACATGGTGGCGGCGGCTATTTCAGGCGGTGATATCGTGGTGGAGAATGTCGTCACGGACCACCTGAAGCCCGTTACTGCAAAGCTCAGGGAGGCAGGGGTGGAGGTTTCGGAGGAACTGACATCCATACGGGTACGAGGAGGAGAATTGAATGCCGTTGATATCAAGACCCATCCGTATCCCGGGTTTCCGACCGACATGCAGTCCCAAATGACTTCGCTGCTGAGCATAGCAAGCGGCACCAGCATGGTTATCGAAACTATTTTTGAAAACAGGTTCATGCATGTATGCGAACTGAAGAGGATGGGGGCAAATATCAAGGTGGAAGGCCGGAGTGCGATAATCGAAGGCTGCAAAAAGCTAACGGGGGCAAAGGTAAAGACAACCGATTTGCGGGCCGGGGCCGCCCTGATCCTTGCCGGGCTGATAGCGGAAGGCATAACGGAAATACTTGATATTGAACATATCGACAGGGGCTACATGAAACTGGATGAAAAGCTGAAAGGGCTGGGAGCTGAAATTTCCAGGGCTGAAGACGAATAAGTCTCCGGTGAAGATGAATAAGTCCCCGGCGGATAGAAAGAATCTGCCTGACAAACGGCAAATGAACTTCCGGCGCGTTGACAAATATGAAAAAGACTAGGAGACGGGGTATGCGGATAAGCTGCATACTTTTTTTTTATGTGAATATATATAACGTGATAATTCAGGAAAGCTGATCCAGGGGGTCCGGATGAAAAAACTTATATACTATGCCGGTGTGATGGTCGTTGTCATTGTCCTGCTTCCGCTTATCATCGTAAAGGGCTGCGGAACCGCACCCGAGCCCGAGCCTCCCGAAAAAACAACGGAAGCAGAGAGCTATAAAATAACTGTATATGTCGCTTCCACGGGCGAGACTGTTGATATGGACCTCGAGGAATACATAAAAGGCGTCGTGGCTGCGGAAATGCCGGCCGGTTTTGACCTGGAAGCCTTAAAAGCGCAGGCGGTCGCGGCACGCACTTTTGCATACGGACGCATGTCCGGGGTTTATGCGTCAAAGCAGGGAATGCATGACGATGCCGATATATGTACCGATTCTACCCATTGCCAGGCGTGGGTGAGCAAGAAAGATGCGATGAAAAAATGGGGAATATTATCCGCCCCGAGATATTGGGGCAAAATAGAAAGGGCGGTTAACGAGACAAGGGGCATGATAGTGACGTACCAGGGGACGGTTGCCAATACTCTGTTTCATGCCAGCAGCCCGGGCAGGACCGAGAATGCCGAAAACGTGTGGCAAGGTACATATGTGCCTTATTTGAGGAGTGTTGAAAGCGAGGGGGAAGAAGCATCAAAAGATTACATTGTGAGCGTAATGCTTAAAACGGACGAAATAGCTGAAAAACTTAAGGAAGCTTATCCCGACAGGAAGATTGACGCAATATCTTCGGACAGCATTGAGATACTGGGCCTGACTGTCGGCCGCAGGGTTAAAATGATAAAAGTCGGGAATATTGTAATAAAAGGCACCGAATTTCGAAAATTGTTCGGTTTGCGTTCCGCCTGCTTCACGGTTGAGCAGATTGAGGACGACCTGGTCAGGGTTACTACGACAGGCCACGGGCATGGCGTGGGGATGAGCCAGTGGGGCGCAGATTCGCTTGCGAAAAAAGGCGGCACTTTTGAAGAGATTCTCAGGCATTACTATACCGGTGTGGATATTATCTCCATAGAGGATTTCGAAAAGCAAAATTAAAATATTTCACTCCATATGTATATAGTTGCCATACGCGGAAACAATATAGTATGGAGGTGGAATTTGTGAACATGAAGAAGTTTCCGGAAGATAAAGGAGCAAAAAAGGGAATTAAAGAGTTTTTGGACAAGAAAGGATTTTACGTCATACTTTTATTGTGTATAGCGGTTGTGGCCGGCACTGCAATATTTGTAAGCACGCGTAACGCACTTTCCAGGCAGCCTGATTATAACGCGAGAAATATCAGCAATGAAACGGAAAATGATTTGGTTGGGGAGAATGCAGGATTAAATCAGGCGGAAGGGCTAAACGCCCATGAACCAGACGATACACAGGCGTCCGCAGTACCCGGGAAACAATCCGATATCGGCGCCCCCGCTTCCATTGACAATTTTGAAAGTGAAAGCGCCGCAAAGATAAAGGATGATGAAGACAAAGACAAGAAGGACAAAACCGATAAACAGGATGAAACTTCCGAAAAGCCCAAAAGCGATCCAAAACCTTCAAAGAGCACAACACCCGTGAAAAGGCAAAGCTTCATAATGCCTGTAAGCGGGGAGGTCGTGCTTGAGTTTGCAAAGGATAAACTGGTATACTCGAAAACGCTCGAAGAATGGCGTACGCATCTGGGCGTAGACCTGGCCGCCGATAGAGGCACTCCGGTTGTTGCCGTTGCCGACGGGGTGGTCTGTGATGTCAGGAACGAGCAGTATTATGGGATTACCGTGGTAATCGACCATGGCGATGGCCTCAAAACGCTTTACAGGAACCTGGCATCGGACGATACGGTTGTGGTCAACCAAAAAGTCAGGCAGGGCGAGATTATAGGCAGTGTCGGGAATACCGCCATGGACGAATCCTCGGAACCGCCCCACCTGCATTTCGAGGTTTTGAAAGATGATGCAAATGTGGATCCGATGGCATACTTGCCAAATAACGCGGCAGAATAAAGCTGTAAACAAATTCACAAAGGAAGCATAAATATATTCAGTATATCGGATGGCATGCATCAAAGAGATGGTACATTTTTCGATGGATAATCGGAGGTGTGCCGTCTCTTTTGATTTTCCCCTTTTAATTCATATAGACGGCGCAGACGGCATATATATACAATAAGCGTGACAGATGCCGTGAAAACGGCATTCCGCAGGGCAACAAGGGCCTTTTGCGCCTTTGCGCGCAACTAAACTATACGCAACTCCACCAGCATGACTTGAAGAGGGGGTATACGTAATTGAAGGTATATATTGAAGAGAGGGCTATAGAATTGGCAAATTACATTATTGAGGAAAAAGCGACCGTAAGGGCGGCCGCTAAGAAATTTGGAATCAGCAAAAGCACCGTACACACGGTGTTAAGGATCGGTGTCGGTCGCCGCTGAAGACCGGCACCGGCAGCTGTTTCGAGGGTTGCACAGACAAGCGGCGGATTCGAAGGCTTGCTTGTTATGCGTATCCAAAGGTGGTATAATACTGTTGACATATAGGCTTTCTCGCCATCCTGGTCATAAGAATATCCTTGCACACTGCATAGCACCAGGTACGTAATATAATGACCGATGTCATAAATCTTATCTATCACAAGCGATGGACAGGCTTGTTAAGCGCACTGTATATGCTAAGAAACGTGGTTTATGGTGTAGTTAGCAATGATAATATATTTAGCGACTGGAGATGATAGATGATGAAATTGTTTGATTTGACTGGGAAAAAAGCACTTGTCACAGGCGGAGGAACCGGACTGGGAAGCGGCATAGCGGAAGGTCTTTTAGAAGCAGGTGCCGAGGTGGTTTTGACAGGAAGCTCGGATAAGGCTGAAAAGAAGGCCGGCGAGTTTCGTGCCGCCGGATATCCTGCACACGCTGTAAGGGGCAATCTTCTTTATGAGGAGGATACAAGGCGTGTTTTTAAAGAGGCGCTTGATTTGCTTGGCGGAAAGATCGACATATTGGTAAACAACGCAGGCATTCAACGCAGGAGGAACAGCGAAGATTTTTTAATGAGTGATTTTGATGATATTATGAACGTGAATTTGCGGTCAGCATTTATTCTCTGTCAGCTGGCGGGGCGTGAAATGCTGAAGCAAGGGAAGGGTAAGATAATAAATATTCTTTCGATGAGTATCTATTTCGGAGGAATTTTAATACCGGCTTATACAGCGAGCAAGGCCGGTCTAGCCCAAATGACAAAAACCCTGGGGAATGAGTGGGCATCCAAAGGCATAAATGTAAATGCCATTGCTCCCGGATATATGGCGACAGATATGTGCATGGCACTTAAGAACGACGAAGAACGCAACCGGGATATTTTGTCACGCATCCCGGCCGGCAGATGGGGAGAGCCGTCGGATATGAAAGGTGCCGTGATATTCCTTGCTTCCGCCGCGTCTGATTATTTAAGCGGGGCCGTGATTCAGGTAGATGGCGGATACGCGTCGAGATAAGCATATAAATATATGGTTTTAAGTGAACAGGCCAGTACATTAAAGGGGAGAATGCTGATTCTCCCTTTTGTTATGATGGCATAGACATGTGCGAGCCAGTGATAATCAGGGCTGATAAAGTGAAGTGCGCTAAATATACAGGCGGATCTTTTCACGCAGGCGGATGCTGGCATAAGAATAAATCCCCCGTCCAGGAAATATACATTAAAAAGGAGACAACGTTGGGGGTAGGGAGATGGGACAAGCTCAGCCAATCAACACGAAAGAAAACCTTGATCCTGCCATCCTGGAAATTATATCGGAGGCGTTGTCCTCCGGGGTTGCAAGAAATATTGTTGATTCGGTGGTTGAAAATATCACCGGGAATGCTGTTGACGGTTCAGCGGATGGTAATCCGGGCGACATGGGAAACCGGGCGAGCTGCGGGAAGCCAGGGGTCCCGCCATTGACAAATGCGGGAGAATGCGGCAGGAAGGATGATAGCGGATGAGGGCTGCCGCGTATATCAGGGTCAGTACCGATAAGGAAGAACAGCAAAGCTCGCTGGAAAACCAGCGTGAGTTTTTTGAAAAGTATATACCTGCCAGGGGAGATGAGCTGGTAGCCGTTTATTGCGACAAGGGCAAGTCGGCTACAAAGATGCAGAACAGGAAGGACTTGCAGCGCTTGCGAAAGGCAGCTGAACGCGCTGAGTTTCAGAAGCTCTATGTAAAGGATATCAGCAGGCTCTTCAGGAACACGCTGGATTTTATCACCGTTACAAGGGAGCTGAATTCCTACGGGGTCAGCCTGCATCTTGTCAATATGGGTGAGGGCAAGGATATTGACAGCTTTACTTTAAACCTGATGGCGATGCTGGCTGAGAGCGAGTCCCAGCGTATTTCGGAAAAGGTCAAGTTTGGCAAGCAGTTAGGCAAGGAAAAGGGGAGGGTGCCCAACTTTGTTTTCGGTTATGACAGGATTGACCGTTACAACCTTGTCCCTAATGACGAAGAAAGCAAATGGGTCCGCAAAATATTCGACCTTTATACCGAGGAAAAATGGGGCATGGCCAGGATTGCCTCCTACTTGTATCAGAGCGGGGTTAAAACCAAAAGGCCGGTGAACGGAAAGCCCAGCTGCAACTGGTCGCAGACGGCCGTCGGTAAAATACTGAAAAATGAAATATACATAGGCCGTGTTATAAACGGAAAGCAGAGCAGCGTAGACATATTCACCAATAAAAGGGTTAACAATCCTGAAAGTAAATGGTATGTCGTCGAAAGGCCGGAATTTCGCATAATCTCGGATGAGCAGTTTTATAAGGCACAGGAGCAGATGAAGCTAAATGCCGAAGCATACAACTGCGCGTTTACCAGGAGGAGCGAGAAGCACTTGTTCTCCAACCTGATTAAATGCGGATCATGCGGTTTTTCCTTCCGGCGGTACCAGAGGAGATACTCGCCAAACGGGCATTTATATGTATGGTGGACTTGCTCAAAGAGGAGCGCTTACGGGAAGAACCGCTGCGAGTCGGAATACGCGAGGGTAAATGAGGACATGCTTAAAGAGGGACTGGACAGGCTCTTTAACGGCCTCATACGTGATAAAGCCGCCTTCTTCGAGTCAGTAGAGCGAAAATGCAGCGCGCTGGTCAGGGAATATGTCCGGGCAAGCGAGGGCTATGACCTTGAGGAAGCAAGGGAGCAGCTTGAGAAACTCACGGCCAGGCGCGAACGTTTGAAAGAGTTGGCGTTGGACGGGCTGATACCGATGGAGGAGGCAAAACAGGACATGCTGCCTGTTAACGCGGAGATTGAAAAGCTCAGCTTTAAACTGAACAGTGCGGACAAAACCAGGGAGCTCAGCAGGCATACCAGGGAATGCCTGAAAAGGTTCAGGGAGGCTTTTGATAATTTCAGATTTACCGAAAGCATAGATAATAACGATTTGAAAAAAATCGTAAAGGAAATCAGGGTGATGTCCGGAGAGGAAATCTACGTCTGTTTTAATATCGATGAACACATGGAAGGGCTGAACTACGTTATCCGGCTATCCGACATATTCCGGGAGCATCATTGAACTGTAACAAAACCGACACCGATGCTGAACACAATACACAAGGATGTCACTGAGAGGCTTCTTAAAGTAAATCCCGAACTTGCCGGCAGTGTAAGGGCAGTGCTCGAGGAGAACAAGGCAGAGAGGCATATCAGAGGTGGAGAAGCGACGAAAGCGAAGTATCAGGGCGGGAATGTAAGAGTTGTATAGCCTGTGCCATAAATGTTTATTTCATATTTCCATGTCAAAGTTGGATCAAGTTAAATACTGATTTCAACTTTTTATTTTGCTTAATCGCGCAAAAGTAATTGCTCGTCTTATTTTTTAAATAATCATATATTTTTAATATATATGAAACTAAATGATACATAATTGCATGTTGCATAATTGTATTATTATGATAATATTAATTTAAGGTTTTGCAAGTTTAGCAAATTTTTACTGGCAAACAAGCAAATTGAACATAAATATTCATTTACGGGCAAACAGGCAAATTCTATAGACAGGTTAATAAAGGGGTGTTTTTATTGGGCTTGGGTCTGGATATTGGCATTGATCTCGGGACGGCATCTGTCCTGGTTTATATCAAGGGAAAGGGCATAGTGCTCCGTGAGCCTTCTGTTGTGGCTATTGACAAAAATACGGACAAGCTTTTGGCGGTAGGAGAAGAAGCACGCAGGATGCTTGGAAGAACGCCGGGCAATATAGTAGCGATAAGGCCGTTAAGAGACGGCGTTATTTCGGATTATGACATAACGGAAAGGATGCTTAAGTATTTTATAAATAAAATATGCGGCAATAAGCTGTTCAGATTATTCAAGCCCAGGATCATGGTTTGCGTGCCAAGCGGCGTAACCGAAGTTGAACGGAGGGCCGTGATAGATGCGTCCATGCAGGCCGGCGCAAGGAAGACTTACCTGATCGAGGAGCCGATAGCGGCCGCCATCGGGGCCGGGATTGACATATCCAAGGCCTGCGGAAGCATGGTGGTGGATATTGGGGGCGGCACAACCGATATTGCGGTTATTTCGCTTGGCGGCACTGTTGTTTCTTCATCGATTAAAGTTGCCGGAGATAAGTTTGACGAGGCAATCGTAAGGTATATGCGCAAAAAGCATAATATAATGATTGGCGAGCGGACAGCGGAAGAGCTTAAAATCAATATTGGGACTGTCTACCCGAGAGTGCAGGAAGTTGCCATGGATGTAAGGGGAAGAAACCTTATTTCCGGGCTTCCGAAAACTATTTCTGTCACCTCCACTGAAATGATGGAAGCGCTGGAAGAGCCCATGTCAAACATAATAGAAGCGGTACACGCCGTACTTGAAAGAACGCCGCCGGAGCTTGCGGCCGATATAAGCGACAGGGGTATTGTCCTGACCGGCGGGGGAAGCCTTGTATATGGCCTGGACAAGCTGCTCCAGGAAAAGACGGGCATAAACGTGATTATAGCCGATGAAGCGATATCTTGTGTGGCCCTTGGAACGGGCGAAGCGCTGAACAACATTGAAGCGATAGAGCAGAGCGCGATATCCGAAGGCAAATACAGGGGAAGGTAGGATTTAAATATTTGCCGGCAATAATGCCGGTAATTTGAAGCCGGGTTATACCGGCTTTTTTGTATTATTAAGGTATTAAGCCGGCAGGCAAAACTTTCCGATAATATATATAGCTTAAGATATGATCAGCCTTTATTTATGACGAACAGGGCAAAGGAGTACATATGATACGTGGTTTGTATACCTCCGGGTGGAGCATGCTGGCAATTGAAAAGAAGATGGATATCATATCGAACAATATGGCAAATGCCGCCACCAATGGTTATAAAAAGGATACTCTTGTAATGGAGAGCTTTCCGGAACTGATGACAAAAAAGATCAAGGATTTCGACGGCATGTCTTACAGACCTGATGATATTGGAACCATGCGGCACAGCAGCGATGTGGGCGAAGTTTTTACCTACTATTCGCAGGGGCAGCTAAACAAGACGGAAAATGAACTATGACATGGCCATCAGGGATAGTGATAATGCGTTCTTTACCATTGCCGTACCCGATGAAAACGGCAATTTCACGGTGTTCTATACAAGGGACGGGGCTTTCGGCAGGAACAGCAATAATATGCTGGTGACAAGGGAAGGGTATGCCGTTTTGGGAGAGAATGGGCCGATAGTTCTTCAGGACGGGGAATTTACGGTAAGCGAGGATGGTACGATTACCCAGGATGGCGAAATAATCGACAAGCTTCTTATAACTGAATTCCAGGATACTTCGGCGCTGAAAAAACATGGAAATAACCTGTTAAGAGCGGATGAAGGCGCCGTAACTGCAGAATTTACAGGAACTGTTCAGCAGGGTTTTATAGAGTTGTCAAATGTTAATATCGTACGTGAAATGGTCGATATGATTACGGTGCTGCGTTTATATGAGGCAAACCAGAAAATACTGCAGGCCATGGACGGAACGCTGGAGAAAGCTGTAAACCAGGTAGGATCGGTAAGATAAATGCGATTTAGGGGGATAATTTATCATGATGAGAGCGCTTTGGACCGCGGCATCAGGAATGACCGCGCAACAGTTTAACGTTGACGTTATTGCCAACAATCTTGCAAATGTCAATACCACGGCTTATAAAAAGGAGCGGGTGGAATTCAAGGACCTGCTTTATGAAACCATGGACAGGGCACGCGTTCTTCCGGATGGGGGAAGGCCGGTCAATCTCCAGGTCGGGCATGGCACTACCGCGGTGGCGACGGTCAGGAGCTTTGAACTCGGGGAGTCCCGAGGAAACAGGCAACGCCCTGGATTTCTATATTGACGGCGAAGCCTTTTTTATGATACAGGGGCCGACCGGAGAGATAAATTATACCAGGGACGGCAGTTTCAAGATCAGCATCACCGATATGGGCAAAATGCTTACCACTTCCGACGGGTATGCCGTGCTGGATGATATGGGAGCTCCGATTTACATAGATTTTGACTTGTCGGACTTGATTGTTTCTCAGAACGGGGAATTGAGCTATATCGATGAAGAAGGGCTGAATGTTCCGACAGGCCAGGTAATAGGGCTGGCTTATTTCGAGAACAGGTACGGCCTTGAGGCTATCGGCCGCAATCTTTACAGGGCTACCGCGGCGTCAGGCGAGCCCGTCATGGCTCAGGAAACCGAAAAGACAAGCCTGGTTATACAGAATTTTCTTGAGTCTTCCAATGTAAAGACGGTAGAGGAAATGATAAAGCTGATAGTCGCGCAAAGGGTGTATGAACTGAACTCCAAGGCGATATTATCATCGGATGAAATGCTTGGTATTGCCAACAACCTGGTAAGGTAATAGAATGATAATATAGCCGCGGATTGACGGAGGCACTATGGAAATCGTGATGACAGGCAACAATTTAATCGACAGCTATACCGGCGACGCGGCGAGGGCGGCGGCCCGGGCCCAGGACGACAGCTTCGCCAAAAGGCTTGAAGAGGCCGCCCAAAAAAATGACGACAAGGAACTGAAAAGGGCGTGCCAGGAGTTTGAAGCCATAGTACTTAATATTCTTTATAAACAGATGAAAGCGACAGTTATTAAATCCGGCCTGATCGAGGAGGATCCGGGTACCGGTATTTTCGAATCCATGTATGACGAACAGCTTATGGAGCAGGCGTCAAAAACGGGAAGCTTCGGCCTGGCAGAGTCGCTTTACAGGCAATTGTCCGGGCAATACGGCATGGCACAAGGCAAAGTGAAGAAAACGGGAGAAATTTAAGTCAAAAAGGTATTTAGCATATTCTTTGATTCTGATAATGTCCTGCACATTGCTTTATGCAGGGCTTTTTTTATTTAAGAGCGGCAGAAGCAGAGCCCGCCGGCCGGACAGAAGCCCCGCCTGTACGCACAGGAACCTGTGGATAACACGCCGGATGCGGTTGAAAGTCATGTCAGCTATATTCACCGGACCGAAACAATCAACGGGCTGAACCAGGAGATCAACATTTTGGAAATAGACCCCGGCGCGCCGGGTGTCAAGATAATGCCGGTGTTGTCACATGATTTGATATATGGTTTTGAAAAGCTCAGCGAAATGGCATCGCGGAAAAATGCGTACGCCGCCGTGAACGGCGGTTTTTTCCGCGAGTACGGGCTGCCTTCGGGGATGGTCGTTATAGACGGCGAGATTATATCGGCGTCAACGGGCGAATATCCCGTATTTCTCATAAGCGACGGGAAAGCCGGGTTTAGAGAAATCGAAAGCAAGCTATACATCAAGGTAAAGAGGGGTTCTCCGGCAGCAGAGCCCCGAACCGATACCGAAACCGCAGCCGCAAACCGAACCCGGCCACAACCGTGGAAGAGGCCTTTATTTTGCCTGTCGACAAGCTGAACTTTCCTGCCGGCGGAAAGCAAACAGCCGTTTATACGCCCGTTTACGGCATGACCAACCGGGCGGACGTAAAAAATATTACTGCAACTGTTGAGAACGGCGTGGTAACTAAAGTTGCAGATTATCCCGCCGAGGCATGGATACCGGAAAACGGCATGTTGATATCCTTTTTTGACGTGCGCCGGTACGCAGGGGTAGAACTGCCTGTCAGGGCAGGCGATACCGTTGAACTTATGCACCAGCCTGAGATAAGCAGCGATACGCAAGCTTATGAATGCGGCTGCTGGCTGGTAAAGGACGGCGTGCCGGTCGTCAAGGAGAAGGATGCGTGGGTAGGGGTGTTGACTAACCGCGACCCAAGGACGGCCGTCGGGGTCAAATGGGACGGAACGGTAATCCTCTTTACCGTGGACGGCAGGCAGCCCGGGTACAGCGCCGGATTTACCGGGAAGGAACTGGCGGAATACCTGGCAGACTACGGCGTAAAGGACGCAGCCATGCTGGACGGCGGCGCCTCTACGGAAATGCTTCTTGAAGGGAAGCTTGTAAACAGGCCGTCGTACAAGGGGGAAGAAAGGCCAATCGGCGGGGGCATACTTGTCCTGGCGGACAGAAGATATAATCACTCTGTACGTATCCATATAATTGGAACGTATTTCCGGTTAAGCGCGTCTATATTAATTGTATTGGCCTGAAAAGGCAATACAAATTCAATGTAAAGGATTGATCCGGGTGAAAAGAAAATTATCGCTTCTATTATCTCTTATTTTCATTTTTATGCTCGCGACACCTGTTTGGGGCATGACGGCAAGCATGGATAAGGGGCTTGAAAACGCAATCAAGATTGCAAAAACAAAATTTGCAATACCCGACGATTACAAATTCAGCTCAAGCATCGGCACTTCGGGCGGTAAGCAGGTATACCGGCTAAGCTGGGACAGTAAGGATACTATAAATTCAACCAGCATATATGTGTGCATAGACGAGAATGGAATGATAACCGAGTACAATAAATATTCGCGAGATGATTACAAAACAGCGAAAAAGCTGCCGAAGCTGAGCAGGCAGGAAGCCAGGGAAAAGGCCGAGGCGCATATTGAATTAATTGCGCCGGGGCTCTTGAAGGAGCTCAGGGAAGAAGATTATTATTACCAGGGAAATATTATGGATTCCAGTTATTATTTCAATTATTACAGGGTAGTTGACGGTATACCGTTTTACAATGACAGGGTATACGTGAACATAAACCGTGATACCGGGGCGCTGCAGAATTATTCGCGCCAGTGGTCGGATATCAAGTCGTTCCCGCCGCCGGACGGAGTTCTGTCCATGGAGGAAGCGGAGCAGGCTTATGCCGGAAATCTTGGGATGCGGCTGGTTTATAAGTATACTAAAAAAGATGATGCGATAAACACTTATCTTGCTTATATCCCCATTTATGAAAACAGCAGGTATGGAATTGACGCGTTTACCGGTGAAAGGCGAAGGATTTCAGGCGGTTATTATGGTGTTTACGCCGATGAGGCGACGGCCGAGATGCAAAAGAAGGCGGCTCTACAAGCGAGCTGGCGAAGGCGGAGTTCAGCTCAGCCCCGAGGAACAGGAAGCCGTCCGGGAAGCGGCAAAGCTGATTTCCAGGGAAGATGCGGAAAAGATCGCCAGGAGAGCCGAATACCTGGGTATTTCCGAGAACCATAAGCTGCAGGGGTATAACCTGAATACCAGCTGGCCCGAGGAAAGCAAATATGTGTGGTCGCTGAATTTCAGGAAGCCGGCGGAAGAAACGGCGGTGAATGATTATGTCAATGTTTCAATCGACGCGAAAACCGGTGTGATAACCAGCTTCTACAGGAGAGCTCCGGAGCCCGAATCAGCGAAACCTAAAAAAAGCGTGACAGCGGTGAAGGCAGAAGTGGATACGTTTCTTAAAAGGTATTACCCGCAATATTATAGCCAATTGGAATATGACAAGATAGCCAGCGAGGACTATATAACTGGTACGGCGCCTGAAAGGGAGTACAGCCTTGTTTATTCCAGGCTGGTTAACGGCATACCTTTTCCGAACAACGGCATTAACGTTTATTACGATAATGTAAATGAAATGATTATAAACTTCAATTTGAACTGGTACGACATTGAGTTCCCGGAAGAGCAGGTTATCGGCGCCGGAGAGGCTTGCCAAAAACTTTTTGAAAATGTAGGGCTTGAGCTTCAATATAAATTTGATTACCAGGAAGCCGCCGAAGAATATTTATCCGCCGGATGTTCCGGAAAACGCGAAGGCAATGCTTGTGTACGTGTTAAAATCAGGCAAGCCGTTCATTATCGGGGCAAACAGCGGTAAATTGCTAAACAGCGACGGAACGGAATACAAAGAGCCTGAGAGGGTCAGATATACCGACATTAAGGGAAATGCGGCCGAGAAACAAATCACGGTTCTTGCCGAAAACGGCATACACCTGGGAGGCACGGAGTTTAAACCCGATACGTTGATTACGCAGCTGGATTTTCTGACGCTGCTTTCAAAGACCATGAATTATTACGAGCCCGTTATAACGGAAAGAACGGACGAGGATATAAATAGATTATACGCATACCTGATGAGAGAAGGAGTCATAAAAGAGGACGAAAGGGCGCCCGATAATAACGTAACGAGGGAAGAAGCGGTAAAATACCTGATACGGGCTCTCAAGTTTGACAGGGTCGCCGATATCAAGGGTATCTTCAATATCAGCTTCAAGGATAAATCCGGCATAAGCCCGGGACTGGAAGGCTATGCGGTTATTGCGGCCGGGCTTGGAATAGTGGAAGGCGGAAACGTGGATTTCAGGCCGAAAGACAAGATTACCAGGGGAGAAAGCGCGGTAATGATCTATAACTACCTGCAAATATAGTGCTAATAGGGGACATGCTGAAGCGGACAGGGGGACAGGAAGGGCAAGGCGGAAAGGATACAGCCTCCTTGTCACTTGTCCTCCGTCCCATAGCACTCTTCAGTTTTTATTAACAATGTAGTGCCCTCTTGACTTTATCCCGCCGATGCCCTTGAGGCCTGATTGCGTCAGCTTTGCAATTTGCTCCTGTGTCACGTATACCCTGGAATCCGTAAGAGCTATTCTATCACCGACCTTGGCAGGATCCAGCGCGTGTATCAATATCCTCGCGGGCGAGCTTGCAAAGTTGGCGCCTGCTTCAATTATGCCTTCATAGAAGGATTGGCACGCCCCGGCGAATATGCAGAGCTTGTCATAGCTTTTCTCATATTTCCTTGCTTCCTGTACCGATTGAATAAAGTACTTTGAATTCCTGTAGCTATCCAGAGAATTTATTTTCGACTGGTTCTTTCTTAAAGCCGTCGTGCCCGGTAACAATCAATATGTCGGCCTTGGTCCCGGACAGCAGCGGCCGTATACTTGCGGGCTGTTCGCTCTCCGGTATGACGCGGCCGTATGCTTTTATTTTTGCGTCGCTGTAGTAGTTTTGGCACATTTCAAGAAAATCCGCGCTTGAGTCAATATGGAGTATTGTGCCGGGCTTGCCCCTTGCCCTCAGAAAACTGCGGAGGAATGAAAAACCCCGGGACACATGGTGCATACCCCTTGTCATGATTCTGCTTTCAATCTCGTTCCGGACTTCCTGTGGGTTTTTCCATTCGAGGTCGCTTTCATCGGAATCGGCAATAATCCTGTAAAGCACTCCCCGCAATATATATATCCGTCTGCCGTTGCTCCTGGTTATTATATCGGTAATTTCGAATTGAATATCGCCGCCATAGGATTTCCTTGTCACATAATCCCCTATCTTTAATGAATTCATATGACCACCCTTCAATTTACATAAGCTAACAGTACATAATATGAAGGGGTCTATTGGTTGGGAACATGCGAAAAAAATAGAGAGACATGAGAACAGGTACCTTGTCCCATGTCTCAGGTAACTGTCCCCATGTCTCTCCCTGTCCGGGCGGTTTACCTGCGCCGCCGGTACTCCGACATGATTCTTTCTGCTGCTTCCTCGGGCGAAATATTTGTTGTATCGATTACAAGGTCATAGTTATCAAGGTTTGAACAGTCAACACCGTACTTGGTAATATACCTGAGATTCTCGCTTTTTTTCCTTGCTGCCAATGACGCCCTGGCAGCGTCGGCGCTCAGGGTACTTCTCCACTTCTCCCCTTTGGTCCTTCATTACCCTGCGGGCCGCCTCGTCAATATCTACCGTGAGGTATACCTTGAATGAATCGGGCACAAAATGCCAGGCCATTCTGGAATCAAACACCATATCTTCGTCACGTTTGCCCAGCTTTACAAGTTCGGCGTCGATTTCCTCATCTATTTCCGGATGTGTTTCCATGAACTTGTTAAATGCCAGCACGTCCATATTATGCTTCTTTGCGAGCGAGCGCTGTATTTGGCCTGTAGAGTATACTTTCAAGCCGTAACGTTCCTTAAGATAGTTGCATACGGTAGACTTTCCGCTGCCTAAATCACCGGTTATAGAAATTTTTATGAATTTTCCGCTGTTATTCATTGCTTCTCTCCTTGAAAACCGTGCATCCCGTCGCCCATCCCGCTCCCGCGCGGTAATGCGGAGCCGGACGGCATGTACGGATTTGACTGCTAAGGAGATTATAACAAATTTATTGCCTGATTATCCATATGGTATCAAGAAATAAAAAATATCGGGAAACCGCCGGACAAACTGGCGGCACATCTGTGCACAAAAAACGATGAGGCGGGGGAGTACGGTTTGACAAAAACGATGGCACAAGAATGGAAGAAAACCATCCGATTTCTGTGATATAATATATACTGTATTACAATAAAGGAGAGTAGATTTTTTGTATTCCCTTAAGGAAAAGTTTTATGACGGGCAGGGGAATCTGCGAAGTCCCGGGGAAAGCTACCTTGACAAAGAGGGAATATTGCGCGAACCGGGCGAGGATTATTTTGATTACCTGGGAATATTGAGACGGGCAGATGAAGAATACTATGACAGCCAGGGAATCTTAAGAAAGCCCGACGAAAGCTTTTACGACGGCATGGGGAATTTATGCGAAAGGTAATGATACCGGACATGTTTTACCGGGAGTATTGGTGACGAGCGGGTATAAAAAGCTCCTTCAATGCAGCTGAGCTAAAGAAGGAGCCATCGGAATTGTATGACCTTTTTAAAACAGTTTCCTCTTGTATAGAACAAACCCGGTAATTACGCACAGCACCAGCGAAATCAAACATATAATCCAGAAGGAAAATGGTCCTGTCAGCGGAAGTTTTACGTTCATGCCGAAAAAGCTCGATACAATCGTAGGAATAGCCATAACAATAGTCACGGATGTCAGAAACTTCATGACTATATTCAGGTTGTTTGAAATCACCGAAGCAAAAGCGTCCATGGTTCCGGTCAGAATGCTGCTGTAAATGTTCGCCATTTCAATGGCTTGCCTGTTTTCAATAATTGCATCCTCGAGCAATTCGGTATCCTCGGGATATTTTTTTATATATTCGTGCTTCAGCAGCTTTTCCAGCACAACTTCGTTGGATTTCAGCGCGGTCGAAAAATAAACAAGGCTTTTCTGAAGGCGGAGCATCTGTATCAATTCCTTGTTTTTCATGGACTGATGCAGTTCCTGCTCTATACGGGCACTTATTTTGTCAATGTGCCTCAGGTACTGCAAGTATTTTGCAGCATTCCTGTAGAGTATCTGCAGTACAAACCTTGCCTTGTACTGAGTGAAAAACGCTTTTACCTTATTTTTCGAGAAATCATTCAGCAATGTATCCCCGCTTAAGCAAACCGTTATTATTATGTGTTTGATCAATATAATGCCCAGGGGGATTGTTGTATACAAATGCGAGGAGTCCTCTTTCTCGGTTACCGGTGTATCAACTATTATAAGCGTCTGGCCGTTTTCGCTTTCGATTCTTGCCCTTTCTTCCTCGTCCAATGCGGCTCTTAGAAAATCGTGCTCTACATTTAAAGCTGAACTGACTTTATTGATTTCCTCTTCACTCGGGTTTACCAGGTTGACCCACACACCGTCTTCGAAAGCATCTGTCCTGACTATTTCATTATTTACCGTCTTGAAGATTTCAAGCATATAATCACCCTCTTCTCCAAAGATTTTTAAGAGGGATTACTTGCCTATACCGTGTCGGGCCACCCGAACGGCATGGCAAATAAAACCCTGAACAGAGCAAAGCATCGTAAGTGACTACTTCCACCGGCGTCACAATCCATACCGTTCACCCCTTTTAATAGTTCTAAATACATTAAAAAAACCGTCCCACCGAGTGACGGATTTAAAAACAATATATTACCTATCACTCGTTGAGCTTTAGCACTGTACAGCTTTGGAATACCAAATCCAGCTACGTTAAGTAAAACCTTACTTCGGTAATACCTGTTAACCCATTGGCATCTCTCGATGTTTCCGGGCAGCAGCGTGTATCTGTACAGTAGCCTCACCTAACGATATTGATTTGCAAATGTAATTATACACCTATATTTTTTCTATTTCAATATCATTATACTACATTAGCCCTGAATCGTGCAAATTTCAAGGATTATTGATAATCCGGGAATATATGCTATTTGCAAATATCCCTGAATTCATAGGATACTTTCTCACTAATAGCTTTACGCTTATTCATACACTGTCCAAGCATTTCATCGAACACCCGCGGGAGGCCTTTTCCAATCACCTTGACTCCTTCCTCTGTTATACCGCCTTTTGTTGCCACTCTTAAGATGACGTCGCGGAAGCCCAGCTTTTTTTCCAGCATCAACCTGGATGTCCCGTGTAGTGTTTGAAGTATCATTTCTGTTATTTCCTCTTTTCCAAAGCTGTTGGTATACCTTAAGCCAGTTTCAACAAGTTCTTGAAATATGGCAGCAAATAAACCGGGTCCGCAGCTGGTAAACGTGGATGCAAAATCAAAATCCCTTTCATCAATCCGCCATACTCTGCCTATATTCCCAAGCAGTGATTCTATGCAGCCCGAGGCTTCTTCGGTTGACTTTATCATTATGGCAAACCAGTGAGGGGCTTTACGCAAATAAATATATATTCCGCGTTTCTTACGACTTCGACGGCATCTTGGGCAATGCTGATTTCGGGCCAGGTTTTCTTTATTTCATCAAGCCTGCTTTTATCTTTTCTTGTGACAACAATCTGCTCCTGTCTTACCTGTCCGTATTCTATAAAGGCCTTTATAAGCATGCTTCCCGTACTGCCGAAGCCAATAAATCCAATTTTATTCATTAAGATACCCTCCTGGCTTTTGCAGTATCTTTACATATTTCTTACTTATTGTCAATAAACTTCTATATTTTTTCACAGTGAAATCCCGAGAGTTTCGGAACTTAAAAACCTGCTTCATAGGAAAAACTCACTTGACAAAACCTATTAATATAAGCATATTAGAAATTACTAATATACTTAAAGGTGGTTTTTATGGCAAATAAGAAAAAAGCAGCTTTGCTAACAGATGAATGCGTGGCGTGCGGGTGTTGCGTAAAAAGCTGCCCTATGGGCGCAATCTCAATATATAAGGGCCTGCATGCCATTTGGAACCCCGGCAGGATATAACTATATAGCCCCGTCCAATCAAGTTTGGTTCATAAAGGAACTTTTTAATTTGCTCGGATTAATCGGTATATTTATCTTCATCGTTCCTTTTGCTGCGATACTTCTGAAAACCCCATTTTTCAAAGAGCTACAGGCTGTGGACATTAGACCTGCAAATCCAGGGCCCAGCGACACTAAAGGCAAATTGGTTTTTGCAGCATTCAAAACGGTACTGCTTGCTCTTAGTATTATTACCGGCATATACGTGATTACTTTCTTTGCGGATTGGGCATTTGCAACTGATTTTCGTTTCTGGGTGATTGCGGTAAAAGCCTTTAATCCCGAGACGCTGGTGTATGCTTTAATTTACATGTTGCCATTCATACTGTTCTATATTGTCAATTCTGCGGTGGTTAATGGATTTAACAGAATAGACAGTCTGAAAGGCTGGAGGTCTGTCGTATTCACTTGCATTGGTAATGTAGCGGGGATATTGATAATGATTGTAATCCAGTATGTTACATTAATTTCAAAAGGATTACTCATCTGGAACCCCATGAGGGTTTTCAACCTGCTGCCGTTGGTTGTTCTGATACCCGTAGCGACGATTATAAGCAGGAAACTATTCAGACTGACAGGCAACATTTACCTGGGCGGAATATGTATGGGTATCTTTTATACGATAATGATTGTCGCCAATACCATGTTCCGTGGCAGCCTCTTTCTTGGATAGAGGCTGGAAATAGTGAAACAGTTCTATATCTCTGGTCCAGAAAGCCCGGCTTAAGCCGGGCTTTTCAAGTAGTGGAATATGGACTTATCGATAAATACCTGATGGTGGGAAACCGGAAAAATATAATTCTGAAACCAACGGAAAAAGGTATCGAAGTCTACAAGCATTATGCAGATAAATTATCAAAAACTATATTTGGAAGATTTTTTTCTGCACTTGACTCACTATCTGATGAAGATCTGGATAATATGAAAAAAGCAATTGAATGTCTTAATTACGGTTTAGATGAAGATCCTTCACGCAAGTCTGCTAAACCTAAACTAATCAAAGTGGAGCTATACCGTAAACAACAAAAGAACCGGAAAGAAAAAGAAAAATGACAACAGGAGAACTGGTCGTATAAATCGTTATCGATTAACGTTTACTTAGCCCGGGCGAAATATATCCTCCTAAACAATTGTATAATTTGCCTCGATATGGTAGAATAATACATGTATTTTATATTACACCATTTTAACATGTTTTAGGAGGTTTGTGTATGAAAAAATCATTTTCACTATCAAGGAACAGCCGCTTCAGGAAGACACTGCTAAGGATAATTACTTTCACAATAATAACAGCAATTATGGCTTTTAGCCAGGCAAGTGTTTCGGCAAGCTTTGAAGACGGTTATGACGGACAATACTATTATTTTGTCTGGACAAACAACAAGGGTACGGTAAACTTCCAAAGTACCGGAATCGGCAGCTATTCAGTTACATGGAGCAACAACGGGGCATCGGATGCCAATTTTACTTGCGGCAAAGGATGGAGCAGCGGCGACAGATATAGGAAAGTATACTACGAAGGCAGCTTCAATCCGGGCAACAACGGTAACTTGGCTTTGTATGGATGGATAGTGCTTCCTCCGGGGTCGCGTTATGAGATGGCAGAGTATTATGTCCTCGAAAGCCACGGCAGTTGGGCGCCTCCGGGAGGTGGCGCGGAATTCCTGGGCACAGTACAAAGCGATGGCGCAACATACAATATGTACAGAAAGGTGCAAGAAAACCAGCCAACTGTCAGGGGTAGGAATGAAACCTTCTACCAGTACTGGAGTATCCGTTCACCCAAGAAACCTACGGGAAACATCAGCGGAGTAATTACTTTCAATAACCACGTTAAGGCGTGGCAAAATGCCGGCTTGGACATCGGAGACTTTAGTGTGTACTACCAGATCATGCTGACCGAAGGATATGGAAGCACTGGAAACGCTAATATAAGAATGACCGGCGTAATAGATGATTATGAAGACAATCCCTATACAAGGCCTATAAGCATGGAAACAAACTGGTCGGACGGGTACAGGGTTATGTACATCGACAGTTCGAACAGAATGGTTCCTTCGTCAACTGTAGATTTGACAGACATAGAGGCGATGTTTGATATGGAATACCTATATATGGATCATATAAATTATCATCATTATACGGAATGGGCTACCGTAGTAGCTTTAAAGTCGAAGAAGACCGGTAAATATGTTACGGTAAGAGACAGTACAAATCCCGTAAGAGCGGACGGCAACAGTATATCAACAGCACAGAAATTCCACTTTTTTGATTTTTACGGCGATTGTGGCTTCGTATCCCTCTATAATGACAAGAGTCTGAATTTTTCAGGCATATGCAACGGTGATAGAGGGTTTAGTCATGGCTTTTTCGATCTATATTGGCATTGGCCTTATTAGTTACAATAGCTTGCAAAGCCTGACTTATGCCGGTTGCCGACTTATTCGGCAACCGGCTTTTTAAATGTCTGCTTGTCCCTTCCTGGACTTGAATCGCATCGCAGCCTGCGTTATATTGACCGGTTATACTTTCTTTTTCATCCTGGACTCTTGGCCGGAAACATAAGAGAGCATCTTTTTAACAGTGACGGCAGCAGGTTGCAATGTGCAACCGTATTTGATTGCCATGTTAAGCAAAATAAAAAGGAAAAAGAATCAAAGTCTATTTAACGCCAAAACCCGCTAAAACAGCGGGCTTTTGAACAGTCTGTGGCGGAGGAGGAGGGATTTGAACCCTCGAGACGCTTTTGACGTCTATGCGATTTCCAGTCGCACGCCCTCGGCCGGACTAGGCGACTCCTCCATGCAATAAATATTGAGCACTCCGCCCTTTATGCGACTATTACATTATATCCAGTTGAAATAGCATTGTCAATGCTGTTGCCGGATGTAGCGGCAGCGGTAATTACTTGATAATTACCGGAGCACAAGAGTAAAAACCTGCGTCAACAGGAGTACAGCCAGGAACATATGTCTGGGATTATATGGCATTTGATTATAATAACAGCACGTGGTAAAATATGAGAATGATAATTTTACCATGAGGGAGAGCAATGAAAATTCGAAAAAAGTTTATATACCTGTTCACTTTAATGAGTATTGTTAATTGTTTGTTTGCTGCTCCGGTCTTTGCGTCTGTAAGCATGACCCCGTCGATTATTTCGGTTGTGATTTTTACGGATGGTCCTGGCCGGTCGTTTGGCTATTTGAAAAAACCGCAAGGTTCCGCGGATACCACGCCTATATTTGAAGCGCCTGAAGAAACCGGCTGTTTTGCGCCGGCGCAGAATATTGCAGCAGCGCTTGAAGGGGCTGATGCGGCGAAAGGGGAATATGCCGCGGAAGCGGCAGAATCGCCTGAAGCTGTTGATGCCATGGAAGCGGAAAATGATGAAAGCCTATGGTACATTCCCGATATACCCATGAAAAAGGAACACCAGCAACTGTTATGGGAGTGTTGCAAGCAAAAGGGCCTGGATTATATAGATATGCTTGCGCTCATATCGCTGGAAAGCAATTTTAACGAAAAATGTTCGAACAATAGATATAAAGGGTATTTTCAGATCAGTACAGTCCATGCGGAGAATCTTACGAAAGCGTTGAAAACACCGAATGATCCGCTGGACGGCGCTGTCAATATAAAATGGGGGACTACCTTATTCAGCTGGATACTGGCTGATAAACGTGTTAAGGGGCTGGAAGGGAAAGAAAGGATGGATGTGGCCCTGTCCATTTATCAGCGCGGCGCCGGGGGTTATGACAAATACGGGTTAAGTAAAAATTACCTTAAAAAATATTATGAAAAAAGAGATAAAATTGCAGCCTATTTTGAGAAATAGCCTGCTGCTTGCATATATTTATCAGGATAATGATGTTGGAATGAGGATATCGGCCTGGAAGAATGAATAGTGTTTTTTATTACAAAACATGCGTAGGAGTCATAGGAATAGCTGATAACGGAAAAGCGATAACCGGCCTGTTTTTTGCCGGCGACGGAAGGTTGAATCCGGATGTTTCGGGTTCTTTAAAAGAAACACCGCTGATCAGGGAAGCGGCATTCCAGCTAAGCGAATATTTTGCAGGAAAACGGAAAGCATTTGACATCCCGTTGGATATGAAGGGGACGCCGTTTCAACTGGCCGTGTGGAAGGCATTGTCAGGTATTCCTTACGGGGAGACCAGCAGTTACAAGGAAATATCGGAAAGCATCGGCCGGGCAAGGGCATACCGGGCGGTTGGCATGGCATGCAACAGGAACCCGGTTGCAATTATTGTGCCGTGTCATCGTGTTATAGGGTCGGATGGGAGCATGACCGGTTTTGCGAGTGGTGTGGGCATCAAGGAAAAACTCCTGGAGCTTGAAAAACGGTATAGCAATCACAGAACCGGAACAAACCCGAATGGCGGAGGAAACAGCAATGAATCGTAAAAATAACAGGTTGCATATTGGGTGTCATCTGTCCGCATCTGAAGGATACCTGCACATGGGGAAAACAGCGCTCAGCATCGGGGCGGATACATTTCAGTTTTTCACCCGGAACCCGAGGGGCGGCCGGGCAAAGGAAATTGACATGGATGATGTTTCGGCGTTTCTTGAGCTTGCCGCTGAAAACAAATTTTGCCCCGTCATGGCCCATGCTCCGTACACGCTAAATCCATGTGCGGAAGACAAACGTGTAAGAAGGTTCACCCTTGGGATAATGGCGGATGACCTGGCGCGGATGGAGTATACGCCCGGCAATTATTACAACTTTCATCCCGGAAACCATGTAGGACAGGGCGTTGAAACCGGGATTGAACTGACAGCGCGGCTTTTGAACAGGATTCTTAAACCTGGCCAGACCACGCTGGTGCTGATTGAAACAATGGCCGGCAAAGGCAGCGAAATAGGGAGCACGTTTGAGGAAATCAGGCAGATAATCGACAGGGTGGAACTGAACGAGAAGCTGGGAGTATGCCTTGACACCTGCCATGTGTATAGCGCGGGATATGATATAGTAAATGACCTTGACGGCGTACTGGATGAATTTGACCGGGTAATCGGGCTGGACAGGCTCCGCGCCGTCCATCTGAACGACAGTAAAAACGAGTACGGGAGCCGTAAGGACCGGCACGAAAAAATAGGGGAGGGTACACTCGGGAAGGATACATTCATAGAAATAATTAACCACCCGAGGCTCCGCTGTTTGCCGTTTTTTCTTGAGACTCCAAACGATCTGGACGGCTACGCTGAAGAAATAAGAATGCTTCGCTGCGCCTACAGAGTATAGCGGCAGGGCATAAAGCGGACGAATCGCGGACAGGCGAAACATGACCAAGGTGGAGAGATGGTATTGAAAAGCGAAGGGAGTTTCCTCAAGGACAAGGGAAAACCGACAAAAGAAGTTATCAAAGCGGTGCTCCGGGAGCTGGCCGATAAGAAATACCGTGAATTCATTTCGAAGCTGACTCCAAAAGCCGGTGAAATACTGGGCGTGCGCCTTCCGTTGCTCAGGAGGCTCGGCAGGGAAATAGCCCGCGGGGATTGGCGTTGCTACTTGGCGCAGACTGATGATGAGTACTTTGAAGAAATTATGCTGCAAGGCATAGTGATTGGATTGGTAAAAACAAGCATCGAAGAGAAGCTGCGTCTGGTTGCCGGTTTTTTGCCGAAGATAAACAACTGGGCGGTATGCGACAGTTTTTGCGCCGGCTTGAAGTTTGCAGGGGAAGATAAAGCCCGCGTATGGGAATTTCTCCAGGGCTACTTTAATTCTGACAGAGAGTTTGAAATACGGTTTGCCGTCGTTATGCTGATAAATTATTATATTGAAAGCGACTATATAGGGTTCTTTCCGGGTTTGTTCGATAAAATCAGGCATGACGGCTACTATGTAAAAATGGCCGTGGCCTGGGCATTGGCGGCATGTTATGCAAAGTACCCGGAGCAAACGATGGCATACCTTGAAAATAACGACCTGGATGATTTCACGCATAACATGGCGCTCCGGAAAATCATTGAATCCAGGAAGACGGACCGGGAAACAAGGGAAATTATACGCGGCATGAGGCGTAAAAACCGGACGGGCTGACCATGGCAGACAGGCAGGAGGTTGTTATGAGATACGCGGATGAAAATAATAAAGATATAACCGGGCCGGGCAGTGTAAAAAGCAGGCAATCCGGCTTGAGGCAGGCGCGTCTTGCATTATCGTCCCTTACGGTATACAGGCCAGTTTTGCTGGATAGGCTGTTGGCCGGGCTCGATACTTTGCTGGCGCATCTTGATTCAGACAGCCCGGATATTTCCAGGGCGGTTGATATGTACGGCTCTCTCTGCCATGAATTGCTCGTGCGGGGGACCGGCTTGAAGACGCATATTATTGAAAAGCTGCTGTACACGGAAAACGCTTTTTCCCTTGAAGCTGAGGCTAAGGGTGCAGATTGCCTGGAAGGCCGCATGGGAGAAGCCGTGGAACACGACCTTGAGCAGCTTCGGATTATTGCGTCTCTTAAGCCCGGCACAATAAAAACCTGGATCTCCGGCCGGTGCAACGCCTCGGGATGGCAGGAGAGGACGGTATCCGGCCTGCCGGAATGGCCGGAATGCGGAGGTCGAGATGCCACCGGGCTGAAGAATACCTGTATGTTAACCGATAACTGTATTTTTGACCGCTTTATGAACAGCGATTCCTGGCGCGAATGCGCAAAAGACCTTGCGGAGTTCCACAGAAAATGGGGAAGCGGCATTTTCTCGAAGTACAGGGCGTTTGTATGGGAAAAGGAAGGCCGCGACGGTTATTTTAAACCGGTCGAATTCCCGGACCCGGTAAAATTCTCCGACTTGATATCGTACGAGACGGAGAGGGAGGAGATTATTGAAAACACGCTGCGTTTCCTCGCTGGATACCCGGCTAACAACATTCTCCTTTATGGCGACAGGGGGACAGGAAAGTCTTCCACCGTCAAGGCCCTGGTGAACGAGTATTACGACAGGGGTCTGCGCATGATCGAGGTGCCGAAAAAGCTGTTGACTGATTACCCGGCCATTGTCAGCCGCCTTGCCGGCAGGAGCTTGAAGTTTATACTGTTTGTTGACGATATGTCCATTGAAGAAAACGAGGCGAATTATACGGCGCTTAAGGCAGCCCTGGAAGGCGGGCTGGAGAATAAACCTCCCAATGTACTGGTTTATGCCACATCCAACCGTAAGCATTTAATCAGGGAGAGGTTTAGCGAAAGGGCGGGGTTGTTATCCGGCAATGCCGATGACGAGGTCCGGGCTGCGGATACCATGCAGGAGAAACTATCCCTTTCGGACCGCTTTGGCATGACGCTGGTATTTTCATCACCCGATAAAAAGAGGTATCTTGAAATCGTGGAGGGAATTGCAAGAAACAGGGGATTGAAGGTAGACACGGAATTCATGCATAGAGAAGCTCTTAGGTGGGAGCTGCGGTTCAACGGAAGATCGCCCCGGACGGCAAAACAGTTTGTCGACTGGCTGGAGGGGACAATCCTGAGCGGCAGGCAGACTTAAACCGCAGGGCAGCCGGAAGCGGCGGAAATCATCAGCGACAGGTGCTTCAAGCAAAAAGCGCCTTGTGTTATTCGATTGTCTTTATTCTTTTTTCATAGAAATATTTCAAGAAAATACTTATTAAAATAACGGCAACGATTTCGGCGAGGGGGAAAGCCCACCATACCGCTTTAAGCCCGCCGATTCTTGACAGCAGGTATGCCAGCGGCAAAAGGGCAGCCAATTGCCTTGCAAGCGAAACAGTCATGCTTGGAATGCCGCTCCCCAGGCCTTGAAATATTGATCCGGAAACTATGCAAAAGCCGGCGAATATAAAGCTCAGGCTGATAATTCTGAGTGCCGGCACGCCGATTTCAATCATATCCGGTGATGCATTAAAAATCGACAGCAATTTTTCGGGAAACAGCTGAAATATTACGAATCCTACTAACATAATAGAGACGGCATATTTTATGCTTAGTTTTATTGTCTCTATAATCCGTTGCTTTTTACGCGCGCCGTAGTTGTACGAAACAATCGGTACCACCCCGTTGTTCAAACCGAATATCGGCATGAAGACAAAACTCTGGAGCTTGAAATATGCACCAAAAACAGCGGTGGCCGTAGGCGTGAATGACAACAGTATCCTGTTTATACCGTAAGTCATAATGGAACCAATGGATATCATTATTATGGTCGGAATGCCGACAATATAAATCTTTTTTATTATTTCACCGTCAGGACGGAAACCTTTCAGCCTGAAGGCTATTTCTTTATTCAATGTTATATTGAAGATTATCGCAAGCGTCATGGCCATGGCCTGTCCAATGACCGTCGCTATCGCGGCGCCGGCAACTTCCAGCCGTGGGAACCCAAAAAGGCCGAATATCATAATCGGGTCGAGGATAATATTGACAATTGCGCCAAATGCCTGTGAAATCATCGAATAAAATGTCTTTCCTGTAGATTGCAGCAGCCTTCCGAATATTACTTGTCCCATTGCAAAGAACGAAAACATAGTGACAATTGAAAGATAATCGTTGCCATATTCAATGATTTCCATAATATTGGTCTGCGATTCAAAGAATGTGCGCGCGAAGAAAATGCCAGACAGAAAAAATAAAATTGAGCTTAAGAATATCAGAAATATACCGTTGATCGCTGTTTTGTCAACCCTGTCCTTGTTTTTTTCACCAAGGCTCCTGGATAAAAGGGAGTTAACGCCGACTCCTGTTCCGGTACCGGCGGCAATCATCAGGTTTTGAACCGGAAAAGCCAGGGAGACGGCAGTAAGCGCATTCTCACCGAGCTGTGATACATACATTGCGTCCACGATATTATAAAGGGCTTGTATGAGCATTGATATCATCATCGGTATGGACATTGAGATAATAAGCCTGTTTATGGGCATTATCCCCATTTTATTCTCTTTTGGCTCCGGTTTTGCTTCGATGGAAGCTGTAAATCCTTTTGTCACCTGTATTTACCGTCCTTTTAGATTATCTGCGTGCAGTATGATTAATTTTTCAAAAGACTAGTACCATTATAATGATTAATATAATCTTATGCAATTCCCTTTTCAGATGCGGAAACGGCACAGTCTTTAAAGCCGGAACATGTGCGGGCCGGTGGAGAATGGCATGTCATATTTATTTTATGTATTCGATTGCTTTTTTCAAGGTTTCCGCATCGAGGGGTCCCCGCACTCCCATTACAATATAACCGTCCTTATCAATAAATAAAGTGGTGGGTATGGACCAGATACCGTATGCAAAGGCGGCTTCCTGTTCCGTGTCAAAGTAGACGGGGAAAGTAAACCCCTGTCCTGTTACATACTGTGTGACGGTTTCTGTTGTTTCGCGCTGACCGTCCGTAAGATTTACCATCATGAAGCTTATATCTTCCCCGACTTCCCCGTATACCTCGTTAAACCCGGGCATTGCCGTCTTGCATGATGAGCACCAGCTTGCCCAGAAGTTCAGCACGACCGGCTTGCCAAACATATCAGACAGCTTGACGGGATTTCCGTCCATATCCAAAACCGTGAAATCAGGCGCTTCCACTTTTTCAGTTTCCTCATCCTGCTCAGTCTGAGCTGTTGCATTCTCCTGTCCGGTTTGAGGCATTTCAGTCTCCTGTTCCGTTTGAGACGCTTCATCCTCGTTGTGCGTAACATCAATATTGTTTTGCGGCGATACCTTTTGGCTGAGTGAATTGTATGCGAAAACGGCTATTGCAATAAGCAGGGCAAATGCCATGATTAGCAGGACAGTTTTTACTTTCTTGTTCATTATGTTTCCTCCTTAAAAAGTCAAGAATGAAAGAAGATAACCCATGTATCCTGTTGTCATCAATATGCCGGTAACTATGAGCAGCCCGCCGGATACAATATTGATCACCTTATAATTTCTCTTGATAAAGTCAAATGTGCCTTTCAGCCGGTCAATGAGCAACGCGCATATTACAAACGGTATGCCCAGCCCCAACGAGAAGGCAAGCAGCATTAAAATCCCTTGCAGCGGCGAGCCTCCAAGCGAAGCCATCAGCAAGGCAGACCCAAGGAATGCGCCCACGCAAGGCGTCCAGCTAATTGAAAACACGATTCCGAAGAGCATGGAGGAGAAAAATCCTGGTTTTTTGATACCGGTGTTTTTATTGCCTGCGCGGTTCAAAAAACCTATCTCGAATATCCCTAAAAAATTCAACCCGAATATGATGACAATCAGACCCGTCACGATATTAAAAACGGTTGTATAATCGCGTAACAGTCTTCCTATAGTTCCCGCGAAAGCGCCCATGGTGACAAAAATAATGGTAAATCCTGAAACAAAACCGGTCGAGTTCGTAAAGGCCTTTTTTTTACCTGTTTCACCCGCCGCAAAATAGGAAACATATATGGGCAGCATGGGCAACAGGCAAGGGGATATGAATGTGATAATCCCTTCTAAAAACAAGAGAAGATATTGCATATCAGCTCTCCTTCCCCCGGTTAAGTAATTACCAATATACTTATGCTAACCTGGTTTGTCAAGCGTTCCAAATTATACGGCGCAATTTACTGCGTCGAAGGCTGCATGACTCGACATGACTTTAAAAATAGGCCTGAATAAAAAATTATACAAACCATGGAAAATATGACATACTATTGTCAGGTATGTATGATATACTGGGGAAAAAAGGGGGTATTTAGATATGGAAATCGTGAAAAAAGCTTCGGAAATGCTCGAAAAATGCTACGAGATCATACTGGCATCCGTCAGTGAAAACGGTTATCCAAGAGCGTGTGTGATTTCAAAAATCAAATCGGAGGGCATAAGGAAAATCTGGGCCGCCACCGGATTGTCATCGGTAAAGGTAAGGCATTTTAAAGCATGTCCCAAAGCAAGCGCATGTTTTTACAGGGATGGGAACAGTGTAACCCTGGTCGGTAAAGTGTCCGTGATACAAGACCCTGCTATCAAGGCAGAAATGTGGATTGACTGGTTTATCGAACATTTTCCGGGAGGGATTGACGACCCCAATTATTGTATACTTGAATTTGAGGCAGATGAAGCGACACTGTGGATTGATAAAGAATTTATTAACTTAAGGAGGGAGCAGCTATGATTGATTCGCGCTGCGGGCTTCACTGCACCGGCTGCCCGTGGAAAGAATCCTGTGGTTGCGGCGGATGTATTGAAACGCAGGGTCGCCCTTTCCATGGAGATTGTCCTATTGCCATATGCTGCCAGGACAAGGGGTATGCCCATTGCGGCGAATGCTGCATCATACCCTGTGATAAGCTATATGCATACTCCTACCTCGATCCCGAGCATGGTGACAAACCGCAGGGCGCCAGGGTAGCAGTCTGCCGGAAATGGGCCGCGGAGAGCGGCAAGCAAGCATGGAGCAATGTCTTGCTGACTTCGGCGGGGTTTGAGGACATGGACGGAAAGCAAAAAAAGAATATCGTGAACCGGTTTAAAGGTATGCTTGGAATGCCGGTTAATAAGGCCAAGGTGCTGTTTATTCCTACTGCGGCCATTGACGGCGAAGCGAAAGAAATGGCGGAGATGTGCAGGTGTGAGCTTATCAGGGCAGGGATACCTGAAGAAAACATTATTACCTGCGATATTGACGGCAGCATTAGTGAAGATGAAGTCATGAAATTTGACGCAATCTATATTACCGGCGGGGATACCAGCCACTTGCTCCGGCGTATCAAGGAAACCGGCTTTGATGCCATTATCAAAAAGATGGTATATGCAAACAAAGTCTATGTCGGCGTGAGCGCAGGAAGTATTATTGCGACACCTACCATTGGCGGCGTGCTCGGTAAAAATACAGCGGGACTGGCGCTTGTCCATGCTTACATATCCGTCCATCAACCCGAAAGCAAACTTCAAACGGCCGATTCGCAGATGCCACGCATTTCGCTGACCGATAACCAGGCTCTTGCCGTGTATTGGGGCGGATATGAGATTGTTGAAAATTAAATCGCCGGCTCAATATTTCCCGGGCATTCCTTCAATTATCCTGTAAGAACGGGCCAGCGGCACAATTTAACACACATGCATCTTTTTGCGATTTTATGGGCTATACGGAATCATTCAACAGTAATAACACGCTGCTTTCATCTTGTACCATGAAACCCGCTATAGAAGAGCTTCAATTTGCTTTTTCGACTTCTTATCAAGTATTTCACCCGACAACGCGTTTAGGATAAAGCTTTCCATTTCATCTGTTTTAAGCTTTTTCCTAATTACGCTCAGTACATTAAGGATATCGAGCAGTATGGATTTTCGCATTGTCTCTTTGACGGACATGAGATCAAAGGAAATTAACCTGGAAGCTATTTTTTCATTCAACCCCGGCTTAGATGAAGCAATTTTGCCTAATGACTGAATACATTGGCGTATTGTTATGGGCTTTTCATCATTTAGCAGCGTTAGCAATTCATCAATAGTATCTTCCATCCTGTTTTCCGCATCCCATTTTGCGTTCTCGGCAAGCAGCATAAGTCCGATACTTCTCTGATAGGAGTTATCGCTTCGCAGCTTGCTTCGGAGAGTATCCCAATACTGATAAACATCATCACAGAATAAGGACCTGTTTTGCAAAAGAAGAAATGCATGGTATCTGACATTATCGTCCTTCAAGTTCAGCCATTCGACAAGCTGAGGGATATCTTCCGTGCACAGAGCTTTTGACGCTTCCTGCAAATCGCTTTTTGGAATTGACATGATGCTCTCTGATGTAATCATCTTTAACCCTTCCTTAAAAAAAGTCACTGGGTCCAATATCCGGACGAGGCAGTCTTAGCCGCATGAAATTCATTCAGACTATAGCACCTTGCCGACGGGAAAAGATGTCCCTTTATGAAGCGCAACGCCCAGCAGGCTTCCGGCACAAACAATATGATACTGCGGAGCATTTTCATTAAATATTTCAAGGAGGTCAAAGCTTTGGGAACCTCCCAATATTTTTATGTAGGCGGTATGCCAGAAGTGGTAAATAATTTTTCTGTAAATAAAGATTTTAACGAGGCAAGAGAAATTCAGGGACGGATATTGGATGCTTATGAGCAGGATTTTTCAAAGCATGCTCCCTATAATGTCGTTCCACGCATCAGGATGCTATGGAACAGTATACCCTCACAACTGACAAAAGAGAACAAGAAGTTCATATATGGCTTGATTAAAGAAGGCGCAAGGGCAAAGGAATATGAAATGGCTATGTTGTGGCTGACGGATTGCGGGCTTGCGCATATGGTTAACAGGGTGACGGCTCCGAATCTGCCTCTAAAAAGCATATGAGGATTTGAAGGCTTTTAAATTATTTATGCTAGACGTCGGATTATTGTCCTGTATGGTTCGCCTGCGCCAGGATGTGCTGCTTGACAGAAACGAGTTATTTAAGGAGTTTAAGGGGGCATTGACCGAACAATATGTCCTGCAGCAATTGAAAACGCTTAAAAATATTAACACATATTATTGGACTAATGACAGGAATAGTGCTGAGATTGATTTTCTTATTGATAACGGCGAAGATGTAATTCCCCTGGAAGTAAAAGCCGAAGTGAACCTGCAGGCAAAAAGTTTGAAGACCTTCCGTGAAAAATTCAATCCGAGAATCTCAGTGCGTACTTCAATGGCAGATTACAAAAAAGAGGATTGGCTGATAAACTTGCCTCTTTATGCTATTGGGACTATCGATAAGGTTTATCCGGGTAAGTGAGAATATTTTACTAAATAGAATTATTGGAAGGTTTGTTCTGTCCAATAATATTTCCCTCATTGTCAGTAATATAAGTACCTTTTGTAGTGTCTAATATTACATATTTATTGTTCCAAGGATCTTTTACAACTGCACATTTCCCGATTCTTATGTCAAAAGGCCCGTATAGAATTTGGCCTCCTGCCTTTTCTATTTCTTTAACCACTTCGATTACTGAATCTACTTTTATATCTATGTTCTGCTCTTTGCGTTCACTCTGAATGACAATTTCAGTTATTCCTTCACTCATTCCAAGGCCTGCTTGTGAATCTGATTTCCATAAAACTTTCAATCCAAGAATGTTGCAATAATATTCAATTCCCTGCTTAATGTCCGGAGTATAGAGTTCTATACAGTCCAAATAACTAAATAGCGGTTTTTTTGATGTACCCATAAGTCCATTTCCTTTCGAAATTAACTATTCGCAATATAATACAATTATGGCTTAAATACCGTATACAATTTGTTATACATATATTGCGTCTCTAATTTAAAAATACTTTATCTTATGTTTCACATGGTGTGACGAATGCGGGTTCAATTTGTATTAAGCGGGAGATATGCAAAAAAGCCTTGAAAAAGGCTTTTTGCGGATCTGTGGCGGAGAGGGTGGGATTCGAACCCACGTGTCGTTTCCGACAAACTGATTTCGAGTCAGCCCCGTTATGACCACTTCGATACCTCTCCGTATATGTTGTTGTAAGGATGCCGGCCATGTTATGCGGCAATACCGGCGTGTTATATTGCGCGGCAATGCCAGTTATATCATAGTGTGATGCCGGCCGTTATATTCTATTCAGCGGTGCCGCTTATTCGCCTATTGTCCGGCTTTTTGTTCTCTCAGGGTCCGAAAAAAATCCTTTAATATCCCGGAACACTGCTCTTCCAGCACTCCCCAGGTAACCTCCACCCGGTGGCTGAATGTATCCACCCTGAAAACGTCGATGACCGATCCCGCGGCGCCTGCCTTGAGGTCGGACGTACCGATGTACAGGTTCCTGATCCTGGCCTGGATTATGGCGCCGGCACACATCGTACACGGCTCAAGCGTCACATACAAATCACAATCTTCCAGTCTCCATGTCCCGAGCTTTCTGCCTGCTTTCCTGATTGCTGAAATCTCAGCATGAAGCGTCGCATCGTTTTTTGTCTCTCTTTCATTGTGCGCTCTCGCAATGATCGAGCCGTCCTTAACTACGACCGCGCCTACCGGTATTTCACCAATTTTGGCGGCTTTCCCGGCTTCTTTCAATGCTTGCGCCATATACTGCTCATGCGTGTAATAGCGGAAGCCGGTACCGTGCTTCATGCCATGCCCTCCCGGAACCTAAGTGGGAAATCGTGCACAATTGATTATACTACAAAGTATTGTAACAATCAATCGCCATCGTATGGTAATCCGTGTAAAATTGGCACCGGTCATTTGAAAAAGCTATTGCAACCCTGAGTTCAAAGAAAGTTGCATTTAGTTTTGCAAAAATCCACGCCAGAGATGCGAGAGTTACACTGCGTTTGGAAGAACCGAATTGATGGCCTTACGCCGGAATGAACAGTATTGGCAAAGCTTATGCGGGTCTTCTCCATATCTTATGGGTTTAACCGGTGCTTGCTCGCATTATCTTGATTGCAGCCTGTTGCTCAAACCGTATAACAGCCTGAATGGAAGAATAATCAGGTAAATGAAACTTATAATAATAAATTCGATTGACATCTCAATGAATTTTTTAAATCTTTCCATAGAACCACCAACCCTAAAATGCCCTTATCTTTTGAAATATACAAATAAAAACAGCTTGTCTACTTAAATCATCGACATTATTATATGCTTTTATAACTAAAATCATGTTAAATTTATATGACATTATTATTACTTTTTTTAAGCAGGCAACATTTATTTGCAGACCATTGTCCACGAAAGGATAAATGCGGCTGGTATGAATTTCATAGAAACAGAAGCCATATTGGGTGGAAATAAAAAATCATAATTATATCACTTTTCAGCCAGAATAATTATAGCCGGCCTGCAGGCAAGCCACGGGCAACCACGGCAAAATACAGCTTAATTGGGATGAAATGAAGTACGAACTTACGGCAAACTGCAGGTCCGGCTGAAAACAAACGATAAAGCCGGACTGGCTGAAATTGGAGTGATATGTGTGAAGGCAAGCTGGAAAGGGTCTATAAGCTTCGGCATGGTCTATTTTCCCGTAAACGTATATACTGCCACATCCGGCGCTGATGGCGTCAGGCTGAATTACCTTCATAAGAAATGCAACCACCGCATCCGTTATAAAAAATACTGCGAAGTGTGTAACGAGGAAGTTCAACAGGACGATATTGTGAAAGGCTACGAATATGAGAAAGACAAGTACGTTGTTCTGACAAATGAAGATTTGGAAAAGCTTCCGATCAACTCTAAAAAAACCATATCGGTAATGCATTTTGTAGAGGAAGATAAAATCGACCCTGTTTATCTTGACAAGGCATACTATATCAGCCCCGGCAATCCCGGCGCCGCCAAGGCTTTTGAACTGTTCAAAAGGGCGATGCGGGATGCCGGCAAAGTCGGCATTGCTAAAATCACGCTGACTTCAAATGAATACGTATCGGTTATAATGCCTTACGACAAGGGAGGCATGCTGCTCCACCTCCTTTATTATCCCGACGAGATCAGGAAAGCGGAGAATATTTCCGAATTGAATTATAAAGCCGATATTCACGACAACGAGATGAAAATGGCCATAAGCCTCATAGATAATATGACTTCGGAATTTAACATCGAGGATTATAAAAATGAATACCGTGATGCTTTAAGGGACCTGATCCAGGCGAAAATAGAAGGCAAGGAAGTCACCGGTCCTACGGAAGTGCGTTCGAATGTCATCGACCTGATGGAGGCGCTGAAAGCCAGCGTGGAAGCTACAAAAGGGAATAAAGCGGGAGCGGGTGCCAGGGGAACGGCCATGAAGAGAGCGGCCAGGGAAGGCGAAGCCAGGGGAAGCGCAGCCAGGAAAAAGGCGGCCGGGAAAGAGCGTTAACTTATTAACAGTTGACAATAAACAGTTTTCAGTCTAGAATTCATCTTACCAAACACTAGAATATTCTGTTGATAGAAAGTATAGAGGAATATATGAGCAAAATTTATGTTTTCGGACACAAAAACCCGGATAGTGATACCATTTGTTCCGCACTGGCATACGCTGAGCTGAAAAAAGCCCTTGGTTTTGATGCTGTTGCAATGAAACTGGGTGAGCTCAGCAATGAGACTAAGTTTATACTGAAGTACTTTGATGTGGATGAGCCTGAAACTCTCAGTACAATAAGAACCCAGGTTTCAGACTTGCAAATTGATGAAGCTGTCTGCGTACCGCCTTCGGTAACAGTACATGCTGCGTGGCAGTTGCTGAAAAAGCAACGCAAAAAAACATTGGTTGTCGTAAATGAATCGAAAGAGCTTGTCGGATTAGCGACTATTTCCGATATTGCAAAGAATTTCATGGATGTCAACGATGATGTATTGGCAACAAGCGAAACTCCTTACCAAAATATTATTGATACTTTAAATGCGGAAGTTGTCTGCGGCACACCGGACAAACATGTCGCCAAAGGACAAATACTAATAGCCGCCCAGTGGCACAGCAAGGTCGGAAGATATGTCAGCAAGGGCGATATTGTTATTGCCAGTATCCGTGAAAATATCCGTGAAGCAATACTTAGCGGCGCGCAGCTGGTAATCTGCACCTGCGGCTCATGCCCGGCAGAGGCGGATATAAAGCTGGCGGAGGAGAACCACTGCGACATTATTGCAACGGATTACGATACATTTATCACGGCAATACTGATTCGTCAAAGCATTCCAATTAAATACGTGATGACAACGGACAATATTGTTACGGTGCAGGTAGACGAGTTGCTGGACGATGTTAAGGAACGTATGACCAAAACAAGGTACAGGAATTACCCTGTAATAGACGGTGACCGTAAAGTCGTTGGCACAATAGCCAGGTACCATTTGCTGACCAGAAGGCGCAAACAGGCCATCCTGGTCGATCATAACGAGATAAATCAAACGGCCGACGGAATAGAAGAAGCTGAAATCCTTGAGATAATTGATCATCACCGGCTGGGAGATATCCAGACATCCTACCCGGTCTTTATGAAAAATGAACCGGTGGGAAGCACAGCCACTATAATCGCATCCATGTATGAGGAGCATAATATAAAAATACCGCCTAAAATAGCCGGAATCCTGCTTTCTGCCATAATATCCGACACGTTAAATTTCCAGTCGCCGACAAGTACGGAGATGGACAAGAGTATAGCGAAACGGCTTGAGGCAATAATTGATACAAATATCGATGATCTGGCGCTGAAGATTTTTAACGCAGGTTCGACTCTCAGGGGTAAAACTGTTGATGAAATCATATGCGGTGACCTGAAGGAATATGAAATCAAGAAGCTCAAGATAGGAATCGCGCAGGTATATTCAATCGATGTCGAAAACCTGTCGGACATGTACAAGGCCATACTTGAACGCATGGATTATTACTGCGACAGGAAAGGTATGAGCTTGCTGATTTTGCTCGTAACGGACCTGAACCGCGGTGGCTCGGAGGTTCTGCTGGTAGGTGGACGGAAGGACATATTTTTCAAAGCTTTCGAGCTTGAGCCGTCAAGCGGCCCAATCTTCTTACCTCGTGTATTATCCAGGAAAAAGCAGGTAATCCCGTTGATTATGTCGCTGGAAGATGACATATAAGGTGCTGCCGGGTTCTTTTTGCTGAAGGGGATTAAAGCCGCAGCGTTAATGCCGCGGCTTTAGTCATGCTCACTCACTTCTGAACTGCAGAATGCCATTCTATTGTTTCTGGTAGCAGTAAAAATTTTGAAAATTATGAATTGACATTTACCGTATTTTTACATATAATAGTAAATGCAACCATAATCTTACATGATTTTACCGGTATTGAGCAAATAACCGGCATCCTGACAGGGGGTGAATATCTTGGGCAGGTTGAAACTTGTCATTTTTGACGGAGACAAGGGATACCTGGCGGATTTTAAAAAGTTTCTTGTTATAAATTATCCTCAGCGATTTGACATTTTTACATTTTCATCTCCTGAGAGAATGCGTGAATTTTTATCCGGCAAGGTTCAAATTGATATACTTGTCATCAACAGCCGCTTATATGAAGAAAACCTTTGTCCCGGGCAACAGGGAATTGTCCTGCTTTGCGGGGATGAAGACGGCCCTTTGCCCGAAGGTGTTGCCTTTGTGAATAAATACCAGCACATGGACAGGCTGGTTGCGGAAATAACAAGGCTTTATACGGCCAAAAGCCTGAAAGAATGCAACATAACCGGCCCTGGAAATACCAGGATCATAAGTGTGTATTCGCCGTCCGGCGGGACCGGGAAGAGCTGTATTGCAGCCGGCTGCAGCATGTTATGCGCAGGCAGGGGGGCAAAGGCGTTTTATTTGAACCTGGAAAGCATTCCGTCAACGGATTTGTTTTTTCACAGTGATTGCGGGCAAAGTTTCTCGAACGTGATATTTCACCTGAAAGGAAAAGGCGGCAATCTTTCACTAAAGCTGGAGAGTGCCAAAAGCATAGATGGAATTACAGGCGTTCATTTTTTTAAAGCTCCCGGTAACGCATATGAGATGAGTGAATTATCCGAACAGGATATAGAACTGCTGCTGGGAGAATTCAGGAGAAACGGGGTCTATGACACTGTTTTTATCGACATGCCGTCCGGTCTCAGCCCCAACAATATCACGGTATTGAAGTATTCCGACACGGTAATTTCCGTTCTTTCGCCGGATCTGCGGTCGTCCGTAAAGTTAAAAAGGCTGAAAACATCCCTGGACCTGATTGAATTTAGGCTGGGCATCGGGCTGGCAAGCCGCATTGTGCCCGTGTTGAACAAAGTTGCGGATTCTGCCGGATATGCCTGGGAGAATAACGGCCTGGAAGAGTTTGGCCCGGTTTCCGTAATCCGTGATTGCGGTTGCGCACGGCTTAATTCGCCTGCTGATATTACCAGCAACGTCAATTTCATGTCGGATCTGAACAATGTTCTCAGACACATCCTGCCGCACCAGGCAGACAGAGTGACGGCATACGGGGGAGGAGGCGGGTCAGTTGCTTGACTTGGAATTGCCGGATGGTTTTGATAACTGCCGTGATATAGAGTTAAACGGAAGGGAATGGGACAACCGCAGGAATGTGACGGCTGACGACAGGAAAAGAATGGCCGGAGAGATTCGGCGGGAAGTAATACAAAGGCTCGACAGGACAAGGAACGTGTCTGACGACGAAGTTATGAACATGATAGAGGAATATATCTTCGGGGGAAGAGAAGCCATTTACCTGGATATTTCCGAAAAGCGCGAGATGGCGGATGCAGTGTTCAATTCACTGAGGCGCCTGGACATCCTTCAGCCCATTATTGACGATAAAAGCATTACCGAGATCATGATAAACGGCCCGGACAATATTTTTTTCGAACGGGAGGGACGTATCCACAAGATGGATGCGGGGTTTGAAAGCGCCGAGAAACTTGAGGATGTCATCCAGGCTATCGTATCAGGGACAAACAGGGCCGTCAACGAAGCGTCGCCGATAGTCGACGTGATTTTACCGGATGGTTCAAGGGTGAATGTGGTACTCAAGCCGGTTGCACTGAACGGCCCCATCATGACGATAAGAAAATTTCCGGACAAGCCCATGACATTAAAGCAACTGGTGGAAACGGGTACGTTAAGCGCAGAGGCTGCCGAGGATCTTTGCTGCCTGGTGCGGTCAAAATATAACATATTTATCTGCGGCGGGACAAGCTCAGGCAAGACAACTCTCTTAAACGCGCTGGCCGGGAAAATTCCCGGCGACGAAAGGCTTGTAACGATAGAGGATTCTGCGGAACTACAGATAATGGGCATAGAGAATATCGTCAGGCTGGAGACCAGGAATGCAAACAGCGAAGGCAAAGGGAGAATTACGATGAGGGACCTTATAAAGACGTCTCTGAGGATGAGGCCGGAGAGAATTATTGTCGGTGAAGTCAGGGGAGAAGAGGCATTGGATATGCTCCAGGCAATGAATACGGGCCACGACGGGTCCCTTTCGACCGGTCATGCAAATTCGGCCGCCGATATGCTAAAGAGGCTTGAAACGATGGTGCTGTCCGCCGCTCCTTTGCCGCTGGAAGCGGTGAGACAGCAAATTGCCTCCGCAATCGACATAATAATCCACCTTGCAAAGCTGCGGGACAAATCGAGAAGGGTACTGGAGATTTGCGAGATAACCGGCTGTTATGACGGGCAGATACGGCTGAACCCCCTTTACCTTTTTGAAGAATCCGAAAATGCAGAAAAAAGAAAAACGGTGCCGGTGTGTGCGGACACTGTTTTAAAAAACAACGAGGATAATGCTGAAGATACTGTCAGGGGCAGTCTGAGACGTACGGGCAACACTCTTGTCAATACTGAAAAACTGAAAATGGCGGGCATATCATGCAGATTGGGGGGAGGGTCATGATTCCGGACTATGATTCTTACACCATGAGTTTGCGCGAAAGGATATTATATACTGCTGCCGCCGCTGCCGCAATTTTCGCTGTTTCATATATATTTTACAGAAGCCTCGTGTTTTCCGGGCTGCTTACTCCGCTGGCGCTGTTTTACCCGAGGTTCAAAACAAAAGACATAATAAGGCGGCGCAAGAAGGAGCTGAATATTCAATTCAAGGACATGCTTTACTCGCTTTCCTCCTCGATATCCGCGGGGAAATCGGTAGAGACGGCCTTTAGGGAAGTTATAAAGGATTTGTCGGTGCTGTACCCGGACCCCTCCACACTTATTATCAGGGAAGTGCGCGGGATTATAAACAAGCTTGAAGTAAACGTGACACTGGAAAAGGCGCTGCTGGATTTTGCAGAAAGGGCCAGGCTTGAGGATATTGATAATTTCGTGAACGTGTTTAACATCTGCAAGAGGTCGGGTGGCAATATTGCCGAGGTAATAAAAAACACCTCGTCCATCATTGGCGACAGGATAGAAGTGGAGCAGGAGGTTGATACAATGCTTGCCGAGGCGCAAATTTGAACGCAAGGTGCTCAACGTTATGCCGGTGCTGATGCTCCTGCTGCTCTCAATCAGCGCGCCGGATTATATCAGCCCTGTTTTCACCACTGTTGCAGGAAGGCTTACGATGAGCGCATCGATTGTACTGTTGGCGGTTGCCTGGTTTATTTCGGCTAAGGTGAGCTGCATCAGGCTCTGGTACGATGCATCGAGCTAGTACAAGCGAAAGACGAGTGAGGGAGATTGCATGATTCTTGTATTTGCGGCATTTGCTGCTGTTATGGCAGCCATATGGACGGTATCGTCGGGAAGGTATGCCGATATCGTCAAGCTGGCGGATAAAAGGTCATATCCGTTGAGATTCATGCTGCCTGTCGGCCTTTACCTGCTGGATTTGTTCAAATACGGCTTCAATACCGGTTACGACCGGAAGCTGATTGCGTCAATTACTGAGCTCCATGGCCATAAAGAGGCGATTACCCTGCTCAGGATCTATATGGGAAACAAAATAGCCATGATGCTTATGTCACTGCTGTTTGCCCTTTTTATAGGAACGATTGCGAAACCGGACGCGGGCTACCTGGTATTTACAATATCCCTGCCTGTCGGAATTGCGGTATTCACGGACAGGGACCTGTTTGAAAAGGTAAAAAAAAGAAGGCTGGCTATCCAGATGGATTTCCCTGATTTTGTCAATAAACTGACCCTTCTTATCAATGCGGGAATGACTGTTTCAAAAGCATGGGAAAGAATCGCCCGTGACGGCGGTAAAAATACTCCGCTGTACCGGGAACTGAATATTGCGGTTAATGCCGTCAGGTCAGGCGTACCGGAGCACAAAGCGTATGAGGAATTTGCAAAAAGGTGCCATGTGCCTGTCGTAACGCGCTTTATAACCGTAATTCTCCAGAATATCAGGAAGGGCAATTCGGAACTCGTTCCCATACTGAGGGTATATGCGAATGAATGCTGGGAACTGAGAAAAACCACTGCAAAAAGGTTGGGCGAAGAGGCGTCTACAAAAATGCTTCTGCCGATGACGCTGATGTTTATAGCGATTTTGCTTATCGTGGGAATGCCGGCGGTGCTGGCCTTGAGAAACATATAGAACGGAGGTGGATTAAGTGAAAAACCTGCTAAAAAGCTTTATGTCCGAGGAAGACGGCCTGGGAACGGTTGAAATCGTTATTATAATCGCTGTCCTGGTTGGCATAGCCCTGATTTTCAGGGATGCGATAATCAAGTTTGTGACGGATATAATGAAAAGCGTTTTTGCCGACGACTCCATAACGACGGATATCAACAGCAGTAATATCAGGGAGGGAAACCAAATCAACTGATACTGCCGGGAAAGCTGCTGCTGCAAGGATTTTGGGAAAAAGCGAAGAGCAGGCTTGCAAAGCATAAAGGAAAGAAAGGTTTGAGATTGATTGGTAAAGGTACAAAATATGAAGAACGAACTTGAATTTACATATGAAAGCGATGCGGTATCCAGTTTTCTCGTGGTCCAATTTGAATCTGCAATAATTGGATACCAGGCCAGGATGATTGAACTAAACCGCATCAGGTACGTCATTGCTCCGGAAACTGCCGGCAGCGAAGGAGTAAACCGGCTCTATTACAATATTACGTCAAGAATACCGCTTTCATTTATTTAAAGAGAAAAAAGTTTTCAAAGGAGCAGTTATTGAAATTTTTCCTGGATATAGCTGTTTCTGTAAATGATTCGACAGGCTATTTATTGCATGTTTCAAATTTTATCTTCAACCCGGAATATGTATTCATCAACCCGGAAACCCTTGAACCTGCGCTTGTTTATGTTCCTGCGGCAATCGAGGGAAACGGGTGCGGGGCATTGCAGGACTTTATCTCCGATTTGCTTTTGCAGCATATCCATGTTGAAGGTTTTGATAACGGCAACCTGGTCCAGCGGATACTATCGGCGGTTAAATGCGATACGTTCAACCTTAGGGGCTTTATAGCCCTTATGAATGAGCTGCTGTATGCACGGGAGCAGGAAGCGGAGACTGAAGAGCCTGCTGATACCCAAGAAGATGACGTGTGGACGAAAGACCAAATAACAGGCAAAAAGAAAAAGAGCAGGGAAAATGACAGGAATAGGCTGAAAGAGGCAAAACGTCGCCGGATGTTGTCGTTTGGCATTGCTGCTGCAGCTTGCCATGGGCTGCGTCATATATTTATGCCGCGGATTTCTGAATAATGCAGGCAGAAATCCGGCTGTTACGTATGCCGCGGTTATAATGATTGTAGCGGCGGTGGATATTCTTTTGTTTAAGAAAATATCCTCTTTGAAATTAGCCGGTGTGAAAGAAATTAAGGATGATGGAGGTAAAGCGCAGCCGAATGCTGTATGCCCGGGGGAAGCGGCAGGAAGACAGGCCGGGATGGGATGCAAAATGGCAGGAATGAAGCATGCATTGCCAGTGACGCGCAGGTTGACGCCGGGGCAGGCGATATCCGGGATGCCGAGGCGAACAGGCAGTATCCCGGAATGCCGGGGAGAGCAAAGCAGCAGTATCCGCGATGCCAGGGCAAGCAATGCCCGGAATGTCAAGAGCAGGCAACGATACCTGCGAAAAAGCCGGCAAGGACCTGGCACAGCCGACGGATGGCGCAGGGGAAGAAAACAGGGAAAGGGATTCATCCAAGGAACGCTAGCCGTGATGAGTCCGGAAAACCAGGGCTCATGCAGAGACGGAACTGCTTCGACGCTATGCGAAGGGGATGCGTATCTTGAAAAGCACGGGAAGGCGAAGCGGCGACGAGGATATCATTATTGACAAGGATGAATTTATTATCGGCAGGCTGGCCGGACACGTCGATTATGTCATTAATAACAATGCAGTGGGCAAACTGCACGCGGAACTGATTTACAAGAATGGGAGCGTGCTACGTAAGGGATTTGAATTCAATGAACGGGACGTATATAAATGATATACGGATAGAGAGCAATAAAGAATACGAGTTGAAGGAGAACGACAAGCTTCAGCTGGCAAACAGCGAGTTTGTCCTGGTGATGTCATGAATCTCACTGAATCTAAGATCTTAAAAATCGGCGAGATGAAGAATCTTATCTATGGATAGCGAGGCAAGAATCTAAGAATCTCATGGATCCGAAGAAACTGCGAAGGGCTTCTATCTTAACGGTATCGGCTGTTTTGATTTTAGGCATGACGGTATATGCCGAAGGCCATGATACCGCACGGGACGCCGCCGTCCTGAAACCGGGACTATACAGGAGGCTGCGGAAATGTTGCCTCGGAAGACGGGCTGCGGAAGATGTGACTGCAGAATACAGTTTCAGGGACCGGAATTCTAAAACCTGGGCTATAGAAACCGAGCCATGGAACGGGATTTCGGAAACCGGTTATAGGATGAAACCGCTGCTGGATAAGCTGGCGGCAATGGATTCGGACGAGGTTGAAGCATGCGCCGGCAGGTTTCGCGATATGGACAGGCACTGGAGCAGGCAGGTGGTGGGGAAACTGGCCGCCCTGGATATTATCGCGGGGATGGGGGACGGCAGCTTTCGCCCGGACAATCCTGTCACTGCGGACCAGTTCATAAAGATGGCGGTTATGGCCATGGGACACAAGATAGAGCAGGGTACGGGGTACTGGGCAAAGCCGTATATTGACGCGGCAATGGAGGAAGGCATTATCAGCGATGGGGAGTTTACGGACTATAAAAAGCCGCTGTCCAGGGAGGAAATGGCGAGGATTATCGTTCGTACCGCCTTAAAGGTGGAAGAGGCCCCCGGCAGCGAATACGACGGGTACATAATCGGGAAGATAGCGGATTATGAATCAATAGACAACAGCCTCAAGCAGTATGTGCTGGACGGGTATAAACTAGGGCTGGTACAGGGTTCTAATAACAAGTACCATCCAAAGGACACGCTTACAAGGGCGGAAGCTACGGCCGTAATCATCCGCATACTGGACAAGACGGAGAGAAAGCCCACGGTTCCCGGGCCGGATGAGGTTATAAAGCTGGTAGACAACCTGGGCAATCCCATGGTGATATACCCGGGACCCATCAGGGAATACTTTGAAATCGAAAAGGCCATGGAAAAAGCCTTGCCGAAGGCTAAGGGATATGCCGTTTGTTTTACAGCCCTGAAGACGGTGCGGTTGTGTTGATATGTACAGTAGTTATGAAGCATGGCAACAGGACTGTATTACAACATAATAGCAGCTTTTCACTCAAACAATTCATATAAAGACCCGGATTATCCTTTTGCATATACTTTTTGTGTCTGGCAAAAAGAACCGTACAGGGAGCTTTTTACGGACTACGTAAAGGAGATATTGAAGGCTCTGTACGGAAAGGATGCACAGAAGGCCATTGCGCTTCATGACAAGTACCTGAACATAAAAACAGATAAGCCCGACGGCAGCAATTATTGGGAAACACTGCGAATGAATGATAGGTATACCGAATTCGTAGGTGGTTCCAGAGGCTTTTCATTTTTTGTAAAGCTAAAAGGTGAGAAATAACCGCTAAAATAACCACTAGAAGCAACCATTAAAAACAACCATATACTGGAGGCTATATGATGAAGATAAAACAAACCCGGATAACTTCGGTGATTTTATCGCTGGCAGTATTATTGTCTTTTTTCCCGCTTTCGGGGTCATCCGCGGCCGCATCGCCGGGATATGATGACGGCCGGTACATGGAGTTTATGGATGATACGGCAGGCGGCAAAACGATATATGAGCAGCATAAGGACTCGCTTCCGCAGCTTCCCGGGGGCGGCGCGCCGCCGCGGTTCAAGATGATACAGGGGACAAAGCTGTATATCAACTACCGGCTTTGGATGGACCAGGGCGTGCTTTGCTACGGCAATTATACCAAGGTGCCGAAGAATGATTTCAAGAATTCCACGAAAAAACCCGGCCAGCCCGCGGTGAAAAATGACGGGTATTATTTGAAAGAACGGAAAGCGCGGGGAATACCGCTACCACGGCTATGACGTGAACGGCAACCCGCTTACCAACCTGAACTTTGAGCCGGACTCCGTTGTGACAAAATTCAATGAGAGGGCATGGATAAGAAACCCGTGGGATAATTTACCGCAAAATAAAAGACCGCAGCAACGAAGCATATACAATGATGCGGCAACGGGCAGGAAATTACGCCGACCCTTCCGTCCAGCCCGGCGTGCGGAACTGGATAAACAAGTCCCTCCGGCAATACGGCGGCGTGCCGCTTATCGGAGACATTGTCGACCCGGAGGTATTCCGTTACCTTTACGTGGAATCCGCCCCGTCGCTTCTCGGTATCGGGCAGGGGCGCATGTGGCACGAATACCGGGACGGGTCCATCTGGTACCAGACCATTGCGATACCGCAGCTGACGGCGAAGGAAAATCTTCCTGTCACTGCCGCGATTGAACTTCTTACCGAGCTGCCCGAAAATATGACCGACGTTGGGACGGAAATGGACGATAGGGAGCTGACGCTAAAGTTCAGGGTGACCGGCACGCTTATGGACGATGAAGAACATAGCGACCCGTAAAAATGACGGTTTACTATACCAGGTACGACATAAAAGACTGGACTATCTCTTTTTCAGGACCGGATCAGCCGGCACGGGTAGATCAAACGCCCGTAACGTTTCTAATAAGGGAAGCTGCGAATTTGAATACAGGACTACATACGGCTTTTTAAAATCGCACAGCCGGACAGTGGACGGAAAAACCACATGGAACCTGCGCTTTACAGCTACCGTAAAGCCAAATTACAAGGACGGCAAGCAGGGGCTGACCGGGAATGCGGCGTATGACCTTGGGATTGGCGTAGTAGAAGTGCCCTTGCCCCCGGTAACCATAATTGAAAATTTCAGCCCCGAAAACTCATATCCCTGAAACAGCATTTGACGGGGTGCCGTTCACCGCATCCGACAATACCGACATGAGCAAAGTGGCATCCCGCAGGGTACTTGTTGACGGCGTGGAAGTAGACGACGTTTTGTTCTTTTCCGGCAGCTTCATATTTGAAGGCGAAGCCGGGGAAAACGGCAGGTTTGCGTACGTGGACTGCGAATACCAGGCGAAGGATTTTCCCGGGGATGCGGGAAAGCTTGTCACAAGGGATGTTGTTTACATTTATCCCACGAAGCCCATAGCCAATTTCAGGATTTCCTCGAACACGTGGAAGGAAAACAGGATTATAAACGTCCGGAACACTTGCAATGAGGGCAACATTAGCCTCGTTATCCAAAAGTACCCGATAGTCCAGTACGAATGGACATTCGGCGGCGATGTTTCGCAGCTTCGCAAGGGCACGGATACGGACATTAAAAAACAGCTTTTATACAAAAAGCCCGGCATATATTCGCTGACCCTTCGCTGCAAAAATACGCTTGGGAAGTGGTCGGATCCTTATACGGTCGATTATGAGGTAATCGAAGACATAGGGCCGGCAGTGGGAGTCAACCTTTCGGATGCCATATATACCAGGAAAGACACCGTAAAGGCATGGTACTACGACATAGCGAGCACGGACGGGGACATGGTCGCTTCGTCAACGATAGAATTGTGGCATGATTCGGATAATGACGGCTCGCTTGACCGGAAGCTCAAGACCTGGAGCAACCAGGAACAATTCCCGGAATATGTGCCGGAAAAGCTCGGGTATTATAAATATATAATAACGGCAAAAGAGGACTTTACGGACGATACGCTGCCGGCACACGTAACGGAAGCCGATAAAAAGACTTCCTCATACTCGGTGGAATTCAGGGTGGATAATTATAGGCCGCAGAGCGACCTTTATGTAAATATTCCCATACAAAGGCCAAGTATCGACATTTACTTCATGCTGGACAAAAACCTTGACCTCGAAATGAAGGATTACATGCTGAGCAACAGGGTAAACATGGCCAACTGGCTTTTGGGCAGAAATGTCATTCCAAACGTCAATATATGGGATATGAGGACTTATACGTATTCACAGCCCGCAACCGCAAGCCGGCATACGGGGAAGCGGCTATCCCGCCGAAAACCATAACATATGAAAGCGGCGGCTATTCCGGCGAAGCTGCAAAGGACGAACGTTTCCAACAACAGCTATTCCAGGGATGAGGGCCATTACGAAACAAAAACCGAGAGCAAAACCGCTACGGGGACAGCCTCAGGCTACTCGCAGGCGACATACACTTGCGGCCAATACGGAGGATGGACAATCACCAGTTCAAGCGCATCCGATACCCCGTCGATACCATACAGCGACAGCGATGGTTATACCGGCACTCTTTATAAAACGTACGTTTCCGTCGATTCCGACAACGGAGCAGCCTTCCGGTCTCGGCACGCCCGGGGATACATACACCAGGTACCGGACATATACCGGCTACTACAGCGGCACCGTCACCAAGACCGTTACTATCTGGGTTCCCGATATCAGGTGGTATGACGACTATACCGGATACTACTCGGGCACGATATATAAAAGCGTGCGGCAGCCTTATACGGATCCGTTTGCCCCGACGTCGGACAAGTATGTTGTCTATATCGGCAATGATGTAATATCGGAGCCTGACGACCTCAACATGGTAATGGGTTATGTGAAAACGGCAAAGCTCTACCTGGCAGGCTCAAGCGCCATAAAGGAGCAGAGGGCACATGACATATATTTTGATATGACAGGCAAGACCATAGGTCAAGTGACGGATGAAATATTGAACGAGATAGCCGAAAGCAGCCCGAGTGTTGAAAAATACTTCGTGCTTCAAAACGAGAGCTTCGTAATGAATGTCGGGCAGTTCGACCTTGAGAACGACGAAATTGTTGAAGAAGTGATGCAGTATGTGCATGAACCCGGCTATTTTGACAACCCCACAGGAAATGAACCGGGAACCGTATCTCTCTTTAATGAAAATACGGGATGGACATCCGAAGTAAAATCAAGGTTTTTAAATACGGGCAAATATACCATATGCCGCAGAGTCAGGGACAGGCCGTCCGACGATCCGGCTTTCAGCGCATATTCGTACTATTCCGGCTTATCTTTCCTGGAAATATTCGTTGTAAGAAAACCCATCGCACAGGCCGAATTGGACTGGGATTACGATACGGATGCCGGCGCATACAAGACAACATGGGTCGATATGAGCTATGACCCCGATCACCAATTCAGCAGGCCGGACAAGGGCATCGTCGACAGGAATATCACGTGGAGAAGAACGGGAGGACAATGGAACTACGGCATACCCGACAATCTTGCTCCGGGCTCCTATGAGTTGAAATATTACGTGCTGGACCCGGAAGGATACTGGTCGGATCCGTTTATTATGGAATTTACGCTAGATCCCGCCCCGGGTATGCAGTTCAGGGCGTCACTGCGCACGCTTGACGGTAGGTTCAGCCTGGCCGGCGTGCCTGCGTCCGAGAAGCTGGAGGCATATGATTTGTGGACCAGGTTTCCGGGAAATGTGCGGCTGGAAATGGCTTTGTACAAAGGCGCGTCAGGTGTTGCGCCCGTGAAGAAAGTTGCGTTCGGAAGCGCAACGGGTACTAAAACAAACAATGATATTGCCTGGAAAAATGTCATTTACCATATACCGGATACTCTTCCCGACAGTGTTTATGACTTCAGGATATCGGCAATAGGCGACGGCGGCCGGTCGGCATCAAAAAGCTTTGAAGTCAATGTATCCACACCGCTCGATTTGAATCCGTCCATGCCGGATGAGGTAACGGGAGGCGCTAATATTGCGGTTGCCGCAAGCACGACAAAATATGCGGAAACAGTTACCGCCACTTTGTTCCATGGAACTCCTCATGAACGGACATACAACCTGGTGCAGACGGGAAACGGCGGAAATGAAACAAAAACATGGGAAAACAGGCTTACGATACCGGACGAGTATCCCGGACGGCAATTATATAGCCAGGTTTACCGCTGTTACTCCCAATGGAAGAGCCAATCAAAGGACCTGGCTTTCAAACTGACGAACCTTGCAATAACCGGTGTAGACTTGAGCGGGTATTGGAATCACTGGCGCGGGCAGGTGGATTTTGGGCAAGCGATTGACGAATGAACCTCACAGGTTCCTTTCGCTGGAGTGCGTAAAAATAAGGGTTACCACGGTTGGGGATCCTGAGAAGGTCACAATCCGGTTCAGCCCCGAACTGGAAGCCATGCGCTATACGGACAAAAACGGCCATACCTACGATTACAACCGTGATTTTTTCGGCTACGAGGTGAATTTCCGGAAGACTCGACATTTACCGTGTCCGAAAACCAAGTATACTGGGAATACTACCTGCCGCTGGCTCCTTCCACCAAGGATTGGGACGACAACAGGCTGAGACCGCAGTACAGCATGACTGTTACGGCTTATAAGGGCGAAAACTCCGTCAGCCTGACCATAGATGATATTGAGATAACGGGCAACATCTACGACTTGACATATATCCAGCCCAAGGAATAGTATCTGGTGACATTGTGGCAGGAGCGACCGGATCAGTGAGATAGGGCAGGTTACAAGTTGTCCAATCTCCAGCTTTCGAGTACCGGGGAGCTGGGACATGTACCTGTCCCCTGTCCCACCGCGCCACCCCTGTCCCACAAGCCGCCCAGCTCGATTGCATTCTTATATGGCATCTGTCCCGTTCTTATGGTAGAATAAATTTATTCTTATACGGAGGTTTTAGTATGAAGAAGGGCATATAACCTGGGATGAATACTTTATGGGAGTTGCGCTGCTTTCGGCTTACCGGAGCAAGGACCCGAATACAAAGGTGGGAGCGTGCATCGTGGATTCCAGGAAAAAGATAGTCGGCGTCGGGTACAACGGTTTTCCGACCGGCTGTGATGATAACTTGCTGCCCTGGAAGAGGGAAGGCGAGTACCTTGATACCAAGTACCCGTATGTTTGTCATGCCGAGTTGAATGCGATCCTCAACAGCACGAACAGGTACCTTGACGACTGCACGATGTACGTGGCTTTATTTCCCTGCAATGAGTGCGCGAAAGCCATCATCCAGTCGGGCATCAAGAAAGTCGTTTACCTGGATGACAAGTATAAGGATACGGATAACGTTATTGCCTCAAAGAGAATGTTTGACATGGCAAAAGTAGAATACAGAAAGCTGGATATTGAAATTGAATCGATAGTGCTCAAGTTCAAAGGCGATTTTGAAAAGCAGTAATCTATAACGGCGAAAGCGGCTAATTGACAGGTGAGTATTGCGATGTGAGAACAGACGTTGTAAGCCGGCTGCCGTCGGTATAATATGCGAGTAACGCGCAGATGATAATAATTAATCGGAAATAATATGGCAGAGAGGATGACGTTGGTGGGCTGGATCGATAACTTAAGCAGAAAATACGGCAGGTATGGGATCAGGAACCTTATGTTGTACATAACGGCATTAAATGGCGCCGTATACCTGGTATCGCTTTTTGATACCCGGATCGCATACAAACTTATGCTTATCCCGTCTCTTGTCATGAAGGGCGAGGTATGGAGGCTTGTTACATTCCTGTTCGTCCCGATGGATACGTCGCCTCTTATGGCTCGTTATCTCGCTGTATTTTTATTATATGATAGGATCGACGCTGGAACGCGAGTGGGGTTCCTTTAAATTTAATATTTACTACCTGGCGGGCGTCCTCGGGACCATTGGAGCATCGTTCATAGGCGGCCTGGGTTCGGCGGCGTTTCTGAATTATTCGCTGATATTTGCGTTTTCATACCTGTATCCTGATTTTCAGATCCTGATGTTTTTCTTTATTCCGATCAAGATAAAATATCTTGCGATATTTTACGCCTTATACATTGTATATGCTTTCAGGTTTGCGCCGCTCCTGGGATTGATCACCCTTGGCGGCTCCGCTCTCAATTTCGTGCTGTTTTTTGGGAAAGACATCATTGCAGGCATTTTCAGTAGACAGAAATCATACCGTAAACACAGGGAATTTAATGCGAAAAAGCCGAAGATCGTTGTTATTCACAGGTGCACGGTTTGCGGAAGAACCGAATGGGATGACAAGAATCTTGAATTCAGGTATTGCGTTGATTGTGACGGTGATTACGAGTATTGCATGGACCACCTGTATACGCATGAACATATCAAAAAGAAGTAGCTTACCTACTAAAGTTCATCAGGTTTTACGCCGGACAATCCGAATTCATAAAGGATCGCATTTACTATGCGCTCCGATGCCCTTCCGTCACCATAGGGGTTTACGGCTTTAGCCATCCTGTCGTATTCGGCCGGGTCTTCAAGAAGCCTGGTTGCAAGTGATTTTATGTTCTCGCGGTTGGTTCCGGCCAATTTCACCGTACCGGCCGAGACAGCCTCAGGCCGTTCGGTCTCGTTCCTCAGCACGAGCACCGGCTTGCCCAGCGAAGGAGCTTCTTCCTGGAGACCGCCGGAATCCGTCATTATCATGTACGACCTGTACATCAGGTTGTGCATGTCTTCTATATCCAGCGGATCTATCAAGTGCACGCGCCGGTTGGAGCCCAGCACCCTGAATGCTGTTTCGCGGACAGCCGGGTTCAAATGTACGGCATAAATTATACAGACGTCTTCATACATGCCGGCTATGTCGTCCAATGCCAGGCAGATCTGTTCCAGCGGCTCGCCAAGGTTTTCACGCCTGTGGGCGGTAACGGTTATTACTCTCTTGCGCGCTGTATCAATATTTCTCAAAACGGCGTCGTGAAATATGTAATCTTCCCTGACGGTGGATTTCATTGCGTCAATGACGGTGTTTCCCGTAACATAGATTTTGTCCGGCCGGTATGCCTTCCTTCAGCAGGTTTGATTTATTTGTCGAGGTCGGGGCGAAATGAAGATCCGCCAGCGAGGCTGCCAGTTTCCTGTTCATTTCCTCAGGGTAGGGAGAATACCTGTCATACGATCTCAGCCCCGCCTCTACATGGCCGACCGGAATTTTGCGATAAAAAGCCGCAAGCGCGGACGCAAAGCATGTGGTCGTATCTCCGTGGACAAGCACAATGTCCGGCCTGGCGTCGTCAAGTATGTCCGAAAGACCGTCCAGCGTACTTGTTGTGATATGTTCAAGCGTCTGGCCGGCTTTCATTATATCCAGGTCATAAGACCGGCTTGATCCCAAATATGCGGTTAACCTGGTCAAGCATTTGCCTGTGCTGTGCGGTGACGCATACCACACAGTCAATTTCCGGACGGCTTTCAAGCTTCTTTCACCACCGGCGCCATTTTTACGGCGTCCGGCCTGGTTCCGAACACCGGCATTACTTTTAATTTTTTCATTTTGTTACCCCGTCGGACGGTTTATTGACATTTTTATCAGGGAGGGATGTTTGCTGTGGTTTGTCCTGGTCTTTCACATATTCATCGGATATACTGTCGTTGAGTTCATATATTTCGTGCCGCCCGCAATGAAAATTGAAACGGCCAGAAGCAATATAATGGCGCTGAGCGCTCCGCGGTCGGCGAGGACTATTGCGGACAAGCCCAAGTGTGCCGCTGACGATATACATTATCAATACCGATTGGCGCTGGCTTAAGCCCATGTCCATCAGCCTGTGGTGAAAGTGCCTTCTGTCGGCCTGCATGACCGGTTTGCGTGTTACAATTCTCCTGATGATGGCAAACAGCGTGTCTAATAGCGGCAAACCCAATACCAGCAAGGGAATTGCTATGGATATCGCGGCGTATGATTTCATTACGCCTTGTATTGAGATAACGCCCAACGTAAACCCAAGGAATGCCGCAGCCGGTTTCGCCCATGAAATATTTTAGCCGGGTTGAAGTTGAACGGAAGGAAGCCCAGCGTGGCACCGGACAGCGCTGCCGTGATCAAGGCAGTATAAACGGCTATCTGCGGACTGACAAGGTCATCTCTCAGCATCGAAATGAAGAAAAGCGAGAGGGATGATATGGAGGAAACACCCGCCGCCAGGCCGTCCAACCCGTCAATAAGGTTGATTGCGTTTGTTATGCCTACTATCCACGATATGGTAAGGAAGATAGGAAACAAAGGGGTGGAGCTCAAGATACTCAGGTTTGCCAAACGGGTTTGTCAGGACGGATATCTTCGTATCTGAAATCAGCACCACCGCAATAGCCGCCGCCAGCTGGAACGCCAGCTTTGCTTTTGGACTGAGCTTTTTCTTGTCATCCAGTATCCCCATGAATACGATAATGACAATACCGGCAATAAGGCCTTTGAATTCCTTGAATGTCGCTATGATATTTGACGACCGTGACCAGGTCGAAAACCAGCGAAATAGCAAAACCGGTTACGATAGCCAAGCCGCCCAGCAAGGCAATGGGCTTGTTGTGCATTCTTCTGTCGTCTTTCGGGATATCTACTACATCAAACCTGAACGCAATTTTCCTGGCAATCGGCGTAGCTAAAAACGAAATTATGAATGCCAGGGAAAAAGTAATGATATATTCATAATAAATATTTGATCAAAATGTCTGCACCTGCCTGTTGTAATTAACCACCCGCATGCCGGCTTCCTTAAACAGATCCATTACCGGCCTGGCGGGATATTCACCTGAAAATACTATTTTTCTTATGCCTGCATTAATTGCCATTTTCGCGCATAATATACAAGGCTGATTAGTCACGTAAAGAGTGCCGTCTCTTACGCTTGTCCCTGAATAAGCAGCCTGCACCAGCGCGTTCTGCGGCGCATGTATACCCCTGCAGTTCTCACCATATTCCTTCTGAACGGCATCTGTTTCGTCGCGTAGGCAGCCGAGTTCGGTACAGTGCCTGCAGCCCGTAGGGGCCCCATTGTACCCTGTGGCAAGAATCCGCCTGTCTTTCACTATCAGCGCGCCATCCTGGCGTTTTAAGCAGGTAGATCTTGTTTTTATGAACCCAACTATCTCCATGAAATATTCATCCCACGACGGTCTCATAGTATACCTCCTAAAAACATTTTATCGGTTTTTACGGTATATTTCCGGGATATAAAATCCGGCCGTTCAGTGAAATATGTATAATGATCCTGCGATAAACGCTTATTTTGTTCCAAACAGCCTGTCCCCGGCATCACCGAGGCCAGGTACAATATATCCGTGATCGTTGAGTTCTTCGTCTACCGCGGCACAGTAGATTTCAACATCGGGGTGGTCCTTGTTGATTCTTTCTATTCCGGCTCTTGCGGCAATCAGGCACATTAACTTGATACTGGTAACGTTCCTGTCTTTTATAAACTTAATGGCTGCCGATGCTGATCCGCCTGTAGCCAGCATTGGGTCCAGGACGACGATTTCCCTTTCGTGAGCGTCGACCGGCAGCTTGCAATAGTATTCCACCGGTTCAAGAGTCTCAGGGTCACGCCATAGCCCTATATGCCCAACCTTCGCCATTGGCAGAAGGCTTAGCATTCCGTCAACCATTCCCAGGCCGGCCCTGAGTATTGGTACTATGCCAAGCTTTTTACCCGAAATCACTCTTGGTTTTTGCCATGCCGACGGGTGTTTCTATTTCAACTTCCTTCAGCGGCATGTTCCTTGTTACCTCGTATCCCATCAGCATGGATATCTCGCATACCAATTCCCTGAACTCCTTGGTCGTGGTGTTCTTATCCCTTAGCAATGAAACCTTGTGCTGTATCAGCGGATGATCAAAGACAAAAACGTTATCCATAACTTACCCCCCGTCAAGAGTTTGTCGCCATATATTTTTTTTCTGCTATTGAAAACTTGTCCACTCTTCTTTGGTGCCTTCCGCCTGCAAAAGAAGCGCCAAGCCACGTATCGACAATCTCTATGGCCAAACCGGCTCCCTGTTACACGGGCGCCGAGCGCCAGCACGTTTGCGTTATTGTGCTCACGGCTCATCCTTGCCATGTAACTGTTCGTACATAAAGCGGCCCTGATGCCGGGAACCTTGTTAGCCATGATGGATATCCCTATGCCGGTACCGCATATGATAATTCCGTATTCATGCGTACCCTTGCTTACGGCTTCCGCCACCTTCAAACCATAGTCATTATAATCGACGGAAGTGGTAGCGTCATTTGTTCCAAAATCTTCGCATGCCACACCCTTCTGCTCCAGGTGCTTGATTATTTCGCATTTTAGTCCGTATCCTGCATGATCGCTTGCTATTGCCAACATTATAACCAACCTCCAAATTAATTCTATATTATTGAATTTATAAAGTCAAAATCATCCTTGATTTTTTAACTTTTTAGCAAGAACTTCAATTGCAGCCGCGATTTCACGCGCGCACTCCCTGTAATCTCCGAGGGTGCCCCCGAAGGGATCCTTTATGCTGCCGGGGATACCATAAACATATTCTTTCAAGGTAAAAACTTTATGATACGCATCCGGAAACATGGAGCGTATATATTGTTTATGATTGTCGGTCATTGTAAGAATAAGGTATGCATCGCGAACGGAAGCCCCGTCAAGCATCCGCGAACTGAAACCGTCCAGGCTGCTGCCGGGATAGTCTTTCAAGGCCGCAATTGCTTCAGGGCTTGGCGGACCGCCTTGAATGGCCGAAGTGCCGGCCGACACGGCTTCATACCCGAAGCCGGACAAGTCCGATGCGGCCATGCGGTTGAATAAAGCCGCCGCCATCGGGCTTCTGCAGGTATTTCCTGTACATACGAACAATATCTTTTTCATATACGCTCCTTACAACTTGATTATATTACCGCCTGAAGCCTTTAAAAGCCTGTTCATTACGGCTTGTCCAATGCCGCGGGCATCCGGCGTTTCGGCAAGTATTACGTCCACGCCGGCTTCGTCAAATTCCCTGAGGCGCTTGAAAAGATTGGCCGCAAGGCTTTCAGGACGATTCCCGCTTCCGAGCGAAAGGAATTTGCAAAATGTGTAAAGCGATGGTTCATACAGCGAAGCGGACTCGTCCGTGGTAAGTATGCCTACGTAATTTCCGTCATTATTATAGAGTTCCGCCCGCCTGCTTATTTCTTCCGCCACACGCCCGGGACAGCCCTGGATAAGCAATAACACCGCATTTGGGGCGTAATGCCTGTATTTCATACCGGGTGAGCGCGGACGGGTTTCCATGGGCAAAGGAGAAACGGAAGTTTCCTGGTCAACTTTGCCTAAAACCTGCTGAAGCTGCTCCCTCGTAATGCCGCCGGGCCTTAAGATCACCGGCGGGTCAACGGTAATGTCGAGCACGGTGGATTCCACGCCGACCCTTGTACTGCCGCCGTCAATAATGATATCTATCCTCCCCGAAAGGTCGCTGATTACATGGCCGGCCAACGTGGGGCTTGGCTTTCCCGAGCTGTTTGCGCTCGGGGCGGCGACGGGCACGCCGGATTTTTTTATCAGCTCAAGCGCGATTGCGTTTGACGGCATTCTTACGGCTACCGTGTCCAAGCCTGCCGTAATTATAAAAGGGACCTTGTCCGACTTTGGCATAATCAAGGTTAACGGTCCCGGCCAAAATGCCTCCATTAGTTTTTTTGCAATAGGAGGCATTTTCCTGACAAGTTCCGAAACTTTCTCAATGTCGGCGACGTGGACAATCAGCGGATTGTCTGAAGGACGCCCTTTTGCTTTATATATTCCTTCCAGCGCATTTTCATCAAACGCATTTGCGCCAAGGCCGTATACCGTTTCAGTCGGAAATGCCACGAGCCCTCCTGATTTTATTACATGGGCCGGGTAATCCAATTTCGTTTGCCAGTCCGGGGTATTGGTATCTATCTTAATAACTTCTGTTTCCAATACATGTATCTCCTCTGCTTCATAATGTCAATAATACCGGCTGCAGTATCAATTGTATAACGATACTATTATACCACATAATATTCCCAGTACATTCGCAAGTGAAGACAATCTTCCGAAGTAAAGCCTTTTGGATTCAGGGACCAGTTCGCCATATATAATATAAAGCATGGCGCCGCCGGCGAACCCGAGGCATGCCGATATCATTACGGCCGAAATTTCGCCAAGCGCCGCGCCGAGTAATGCCCCAAGCCCCATGGGAACGCCCGACAGCAGAGTATAAGTGAAAGCTTTGAGCTTTCGAATAGCCGCCGGCCCGCATGGGAACCGCCATTGCTATTCCTTCCGGGATGTCATGGATGATGATTACGGCCGTAATCGTAAAACCGAGGCTCGATGACGCGCCAAACCCGGAACCGACGGCGAATCCTTCCGGGAAATTGTGCAATGCTATAGCTACCGCCATAAGCACCCCGGCTTTTAAGAGCCCCTTGTCAGGAGAGTTCTTAAGCGCGCGCGAATACTTTATCAATATGTTTTCAATCAGGAGAACCATGCCTATGCCGGTCAGCACCCCGGCAAAAGTATAAAATGAGCCTCCCAGTTTGAAAGCTTCGGGTAATAATTCAAAACAGACTACGGCGGTCATAAGCCCGGCGGAGAACTCCAGGAGCGAGCCTATAACCCTGTTGCTTGCCTTCCTGACCAGAAAAGCCGAAAGTCCGCCAATCCCGGTTCCGGCAAGGCCTGAAAAAAGACCAAAGATCGTGATTTTTAGCAAATATGGCATACCTGACCCCGCATACGGCGAATTACTGTGCTGGCGAATTACTGTGCTTATGTATCGTTATCATTGTATTCACGTATGGCGGGCAATATTATAAATATAAGGATTATTAGCCGCTGGCCTCGGCTTTGCCCAGTTTCTCGGCCTGGTCTGCCATTATGAGCGCGTCTATTATTTCGTCAAGGTCTCCGTCCATGATTTCTTCTATTTTATACAAAGTAAGCCCTATCCGGTGGTCTGATACTCTTCCCTGGGGGAAATTATAGGTGCGGATCCGTTCGCTCCTGTCACCGGTCCCCACCTGGCTCTTCCTTGCCATGGCAATTTCGGACTGCTGCTGCTCCTGTGCTATTTCGTAAAGCTTGGAACGAAGTATTTTCATTGCCTTTTCCCTGTTTTTATGTTGGGACCGCTGGTCCTGGCAGGTAACAACTATGCCGGAGGGCATATGCGTAATCCTGATGGCGGAGTCGGTCTTATTGACATGCTGCCCGCCGGCCCCGGAAGCGCGGAACGTGTCGATCTGCAGGTCGTTCGGGTTGATTTCGACATCGACTTCATCCGCTTCGGGAAGCACGGCCACGGTGACCGTGGACGTATGTATCCTCCCGGATGCTTCCGTTGTCGGGACCCGCTGGACCCTGTGCACGCCGCTTTCGTATTTAAGCCTGCTGTACGCCCCGTTGGCGTCGACTGAGAAAACTCACTTCCTTTATGCCGCCTATCTCCGTATCATTGATGCTAAGTATTTCGGTTTTCCAATGATGACGTTCACTGTAGCGGGTATACATCCTGAACAGGTCCGCCGCAAACAAGGCGGCCTCTTCTCCTCCGGCGCCGCCCCTGATTTCCATTATGACGCTCCGGTTGTCATTCGGGTCTTTTGGGAGCAGCAATAATTTAAGTTCCTCTTCTATTTTCTCAAGCTTATCCCGGGCTTCGGCGTATTCTGCCTGCACCAGCTCGCGGAAGTCCTTGTCCAGCTGGCTTTCGAGAAGCTCCCTCGACTCGTCGAGGTCTGCCTTGACCTTCCTATACTCACGGTATTTGCCGACAATTTCCTCCAGGTCGGATAATTCTTTCATAAGCCTGCGGTATTCGTCCTGGTCGGCTATGACCTGGGGGTCGCTAAGCTCCAGGTTTATTTCTTCATACCTGTTTTCTGCGGTTTCCAGCTTATCAAACATAAAACACCTCGTGCGACATTTTCGGTGTTTTATTATAGCACATATTATTTTTGCAATCCATACAGATACCTTACCGCAATTTGCCGCTGAATGCGGGCCGGGCGGCATAAAAAGACCAACAGCTTCAATAAAAAGCATGATAAAGGGCATGATAATGAACAGCCGGATTGCCTCAAATATTAAATCATTCAAGGTAGCAGGAGGAGTCACTTATGGCGAAAAGAATTATACTTAATGAAACTTCGTACCACGGCAGGGACGCAATAAAAGAAATTATAAATGAAATCAGACACCGCAATTTCAGGAAAGCCTTCATTATGTTCCGATCCCGAGCTGGTGAAGCCCGGTGTTGCCGGAAAAGTCACCGGTCTGCTTGGCGCCGATGGTTTGCCCTATGAAACCATTTCGGATATCAAGCCCAATCCGACCATTGACAACGTGCAAAAAGGCGTTGCCGCCTTTAGAGCTTCCGGCGTCTGGCCGAGATGGCTTATGCCGATGCCTGCCGTCCGGGCAATCCCAGGGAAACGGGCGTGGAAGACATTATCCTTCAGGCAGCGAAAAGTCAAGTAAGAATTTCCTGATTTCCGACAGCTCTTTTCTGTCGTCCGCATTTATTTCCCGGGAATTTTCGTATTTGCAAATGATGGCGTCCAATATGTCTGACAATTGCTTTACTATCTTTACCCGGCCAATTGTCTTGTTCTCCAAAACCATTACCCCCGTTTGCATATTTTTCTTCATGGCTGTATATATTATAAGTCTGAAATTATGGGATGTCAAATCAATAGTCACATTTTATGGGATTTCAATATAGTAATTTTTTTAATGAATTATAATAATCACGAACGGCAGTTTTGATTTAAACGCAGTACATGGGAAAGAAGCACTAAATATCGTTTCCCGGAGGGGTTGGATTGAGAACACTGGGAGATAACCTGCGAAACGCGCGCGAGGAAAAGAACCTCACCCAGGTAGAAGTATCCAGAAAAACAGGCATTCATAACAAGACTATTTCCAATTACGAGAATAATGTCAGTTCTCCTGACCCTGACACTTTGAAGTTATTTGCCGATATTTACGAGACATCCGTGGATTACCTGCTTGGGCGTACGCCGATAAAAAACGTGAAGGGGGCAGGGATAAACGCGGATAGTGCTTATGTTGACGTATCCGGTCTTCCTGAAGAGGCTGTAGCGAAGGTTGAGGAGTATATAGAACTGCTAAGGCTCAAGTATTGCCCGAAAAAACCGAAAAAAAGAAAATAGGCCGCGACGGGGATTGATATGATCGGTGCGGCCTGCTTTCCTCCTTGATACGATTATTTAACAATTTCAATATAACCGTTTTGTGTTTCGGCATATATATTAACCTTTTGCGCGGCGGTGGAATAGTTTTCGGTTTCGGCTTCCGTAAGTCTGCCGGAACCATCATCCCTGGGGACGTTGCGGTACAAGAGGTTCGGGATGAGGAGGTTGACTCCGCCGTTTACGGTACGCGCTTCGATTTTGTATCCCTTATCCTCTGAATCGTTCATATTGGCTTTTATATCTGCGTTCCTGGTTTTGAGAACAAGGCCGGCTTCATTGGCGTTTTCATAAATCTGCAGGTTATCAAGCAATATTTTTCCGTTTATCGTCGATGCTTCCATCTTTTCAGTCTTCAAATTCTTAATGTCGATAGCGGCGTTGCTTGTGCCGATCTTGATATCCTTGCCAACCAGGTAGTTTGCAATCACTTTTGCATTCTTTGTGTCAACGGTTATTTTATCGCTGGTCACGCCTGTCAGGTCAATAGTCCCGTTTTTCGTTACGCCGGAGAAGTCCTCCGGAAAGGGTATCTTCAACGCATATTTTGCTGTTCTTTGTTTCCAGCGACAGCTTGTTGAACTTCACCGCGGGAACAGATACGTCGTACGAAACACTCAGGTTGTAAGTATCCGGCTTTGCGAGCTTCAACGATACGTTTCCGTTTTCGTTGACAAACGCAAGCGCGCTTTCCGCGTTCTCCTGCGGCGTACGGATTTTTGCCCTGATAATTATTTTGTCTTCATCGTGCTTTTTTACGACAATGGGGCCGTTGGTAGCCTGCAGTTCGAGATTGGCGCCCGCGGCGGCATCGGCTTCATAAGTTTTTTCAACCTGGACGCAGTTCCCGAAGATATTGAACGCGCCGGTATCAATAATGCTCCCTACAAAATCCACGACCTTGTCGGCCACGCCGAACGCGGCGGTCGCTAAATTTTTCCCGAACTTCTCGGCTTTTGCGCTCAGTTCATCAACCATTTTGTCAAAATCCTTCTGGTTGTAGTTCTTTGAGATCTCGCGCCTCCATTCGTTAATTCTCTCCCTGACCCTGGCTACTTCATCAAAGTAGTTGCGGCCTGCTGATTTTGATGCTTTAGATCCGGCCAAACCGCGTTCCGCGGGAAGAATCCTTCTCTTTTTCCTCAAGCGCTTCCAGAAGCTTTGCCGCTTCATCGCTGTTGATTCTTCCTTCTTGCAGCATCTTAAGTATCATCATTTTTTCTTCGCTAATAGACATGTTTAAAACCTCCTGAATATTAATATTTTATTGTACAATTATTGTACTGATCTTAGCTGTTAATCATACGGATTGTCGCCTTAAGTTAACCTTTCAGCAGGTTCAATGCTTCCTCCACGGATATTTCGCCGCTATCAAGCTTTTCGAGTATTTCAAGCCTCCTTGCGGCCGGACTCATGTCCTGCGGAGGAATAATCTTGCGTAAAACCGTAGCCCAATGCATCGGCAACGTCTTCAAGCCGGTTTTTGACAGTGGGATACGATATGCCCAGTTCCCTTTCCACCTCCTTTATATTTCCCCTGCACTTGATAAATGCTTCGACAAAGGATTTCTGCTCATCTGTCAGCCTGCAGAACCTGCAGAGCCGGAAATTGCCTTCTATCCTGGTGCCGCATCCATTGCAGCTTATTGCGGTTACTTCTGTATTCTCTCCACATACGGGGCATTTCCCCAGTGCTTCTTTTGTCATATATACACTCCCTTATTTTAGTAAGTTAACATATATATATAATATTGCACTTGTGGCATTACGTCAATAATTATTTTAATCTGCATATTAATTATATTAAAGCTCCGGTTAATATATTTGCGTTTTCAATTAATAATACGCAATATATTAAATAATGTCTTATAAATATTTCATATTTTTTGCAATAAAAAAACTGCCTTGTGACTGTCCGTCACAAAAGGCAGCTTTCCCTTAAATCCCAAAAATTATTAAATTTCGCGCCTTCCTTCAAGCGCCTTTGCAAGCGTCATTTCGTCGGCGTACTCAAGGTTGCCGCCGACAGGTATGCCGTGCGCGATGCGTGTTGTTTTTATCCCCAGCGGTTTCAGCAGCTTTGAAATATACATTGCCGTGGCCTCTCCCTCGACGTCCGGATCGGTTGCCAGTATGACTTCATAGATTTCCCCTTCCCGTATTCTTTGGAGAAACTCTTTTATATTGATATCTTCAGGGCCTATGCCTTCCATCGGGGAAATCACGCCGTTCAACACATGGTATGTGCCTTTGAATTCACGTATGCGTTCCATCGCAATGACGTCCCTGGGATCTTCCACTATGCAGATAATACTCCTGTTGCGCTTGGGATTGCTGCATATGGCGCAGGGGTCGATATCGGTCAGGTTGCAGCAAATGGAACATTTTCGTGTCTTGAGCCTGGCATCCCTGATGGCGTCGGCCAGCGCGTCCGCTTTACCGTCAGGCAGGTTCAATACATGAAAAGCAAGCCTCTGGGCGGTTTTATGGCCTATGCCCGGAAGTTTCTCAAATTCTTCAATCAATTTGGCAACAGGAGGGGAGTAGTAATAGGCTCATATCAGAACAACCCGCCGGGTATGCCTAAACCGCCGGTTATTTTGGCTGTTTCACTGCCGACCATTTCATCGGCCTTGCGAAGAGCTTCATTAACGGCAGCAAGTACCAGGTCCTGGAGCATTTCAACATCGTCAGGGTCCACAACATCGCGGTTTATGATAATTTCCTTGATTTCTTTCTTCCCGGTGGCAACTACCTTTACCGCACCGCCTCCGGCAGTCGCCTCAACTTCTTTTTCCTGCAATTCGGCCTGCAGCTTTTCCATGTCCCTTTGCATTTTCTGAACCTGTTTCATGAGATTGTTCATGTTGCCGCCGCCGAAGCCCGGAAATCCACCTCTTGCCATTTCATTTCCTCCTGTTGATTTTATTTGTCCTAAAATACCTGCACACATTAATACCGGCTACATTGCCGTTTTTGCATTTTCTGCCGGCACGGTTCAGGTTCTGCTGTATGTGTTCCGCGGTATTATACCTTATTATACTTTATCCGGCTCTTGTCATACAAGTGCAATGATGCGCCTGTTTACTCGTCGATTATTTCAAGCGGAAGGCCGGCTGTTTCGGCAATGTTTTTCGCCTTGCTTACCAGGTCGCTGCCTTCCGATGCCTTCGCTTTCGAAGAGGGTTTATTGAGAAAGCTTTCATCAAGGCATTTTATCTTCATTTCACGTCCTGTTACGTTGAATACCGCCTCTTCGATCACTTTAAGGTGCTCAAGCCTTGATATGCTTGACCTTATATGGTCTTCCGCCGTAAGCAGTCCTATGGTATGGTCATCCAGTTCCTTTGCCTTAACGTTCAGCAGGTATAAGTATATGGTCATTTTGCCCTTGTCCTTCAAATACTCCATGATTTCCGGCCATTTTTCAAAATCGCGGGCTTCGGCAGGGACTGGCTGCGAAGGCCCGGCAGACTGCGCGGTATCAGCGGCGGGTTCTGCGGTACTGGACGGAGATGCCGCAGTCATCAACGGACTTCGCAGCATCAGCAGCGGGGCGGTGCGGTATCATCACCGGACATCACGGTGTCGGCAGTACGCGCCATGGTATCGGTGGCGGCCGGTATACCGGCATGGTACCGAGGCATGCCCGATCGACAGAGGCTGCGCAGTACCGGCAGCAGGACGGCGCGGCATCGGTAGCATGTGTGCCGCCATTATCCATCCTTTTTTCAAGTGCCGACAGCCTGTCGCTTATGCTTGCGTCGAGGTGGCTTTCACTGCCGCATAGCTTGATTGCCGTCACCTCAAGCATGACTCTCTGGTTGGTTGCCCATTTGAGATTATATGCCAGCGCGGAGAGCTCCTTTATATATCGTATGATTTCATCCTGGGTAATCATTCCTGATTGCTCTTTCAAGTTATTCAGCATATCCTGCGGCGCATCTATGAGGTGGTCGCACTTTCCCCCGGTAGATTTGCATATAAGCAGGTTTCTGAAATTCAATACGAGGTCGGATGTGAAATGTGCTATATCGCGTCCGTCCATAACAAGGCTGTTAATATTTTCAAGAACAGCCGGAATATTTTTTTTCAGCATGTTTTCGGTAAATTTGGCGATAAAAGAATCATTTACAATTCCCACGACGGAGAGGACATTATCGTACCCGATTTTCTTTACCCCAAGGGATATGCACTGGTCGAGCAGACCGATTGCGTCCCTCATTGCCCCGTCGGAGAGGCGGGCGATAAGTTTTGCGGCATCAGTGTCCAGTACTGTGCCGCAGGATGAAGCTATTTTACAAAGCTGCTTCACGATACCGTCAAGAGAAATGCGCCGGAAATCAAACCGCTGGCAGCGGGAAAGAATTGTGGCCGGGAGCTTGTGGGGCTCGGTAGTGGCCAATATGAATATTACGTGTTCCGGCGGCTCCTCCAGGGTTTTGAGCAATGCATTGAAAGCCCCGGTTGAAAGCATGTGAACTTCATCTATGATATAAACCTTGCGCCTGGCTCTCGCCGGGGTATATATCACCTCATCCCTGATAGAGCGCACGTTGTCAACGCTGTTATTGGAAGCGGCGTCTATTTCCAGCACATCCACGCTGCTTCCCGAGAGTATTTCAAGGCATATTTCACATTTATTGCAGGGCTCGCCGTCATGCGGGTCAAGACAATTTACCGCCCTTGAAAGGATCTGAGCCATTGTGGTCTTGCCCGTGCCCCTGGTGCCGCAAAAAAGGTAAGCATGCGCTATCCTTCCGCTGCTTACGCTGTGTCGGAGTGTTTTTACGACGTGTTCCTGTTCCACGATTTCCTCAAACCGGGCGGGGCGCCATTCCCTGTACAATGCGATATACGGCATATGCTAATCACCTCATTCAAGTCCACCCTTATTATATCAAACCGGTATAAATAACTAAAGAATAATAAAAAAGACCCTGGATAGGGTCTTTGCAAATTGTATGCTTTATATTTAATGGCTGTGCACCTGGTGTCGACTTACCCTTACGGACGTTATCCATGTAGTTGACTCTAACCAGGCGCCCTCGCGGCACACAGAAGTGGCTGCTTACCGTTGCTTCCTTCCGGACCTGGCGGGGTTCACAGGCTTCTGTTGCGCAAGACCCGGCTATCATTGCCACTTGCACGGAGCAGGCTCCACAAGAAAAAGCCTCGAACAGGAATTCGACCCTGCTGCAGCGGGTTGCAGGTACAGGGCACCGCTACCTCCCCGTCTAGCACAGCCAAAGATTGAACTCCAACCGTATATAGGTTACCCACATATTATACTCAATGTCCCGGATATTATCAACACATTTTGAATGGAACATTTTTGCGGCTGGCAATTGCATATATTATGATAATTTGCGGGATAATTGCATAAAAAGGCAAAAAAAAAGCACTTTATATAAATTATAATAATTCCAATTATTTAAGTGCTTTACAGATGATATCAAATAAACTCAGCCTAGTCTATATTAAAAGGAGGAACAAAAATGAAAAAATAGTATTATTGGCTGTGGCAATTATATTATACCATGATTTGCTAATAATATATATTAAATTTGTGTAACAAATAGGATAATTATTATTTATATAATATCCCAAAATTATACATACAAGTGCACCCCGGATTTGTTTGTGTATGTATAATAAACATAATAAGCGGTATTGAGAGGAGAGGTATTATTGAAAGTTCGAAAAGCCGTTATTCCGGCAGCCGGCCTGGGTACAAGGTTTCTGCCCGCTACTAAGGCCCAGCCGAAGGAAATGCTTCCAATTGTTGACAAGCCAACGATACAGTACATAGTTGAAGAGGCTGTCGCTTCCGGCATAGAAGATATATTAATCGTGACCGGAAGGGGAAAGAGGGCGATAGAAGACCACTTTGACAAATCGTATGAACTTGAGGATATACTCAGGAGAAAAGGCGAAGACGAGCTGCTTAGGCTTGTGCAGGATATCGCAAACATGGCGAACGTAAACTATGTCAGGCAGAAGGAGCCAAAGGGGCTGGGACACGCTATTTACTGCGCCAGGTCATTTATCGGCAATGAGCCCTTTGCGGTATTGCTGGGCGACAACATTGTCGATTCGGACGTGCCGTGCCTGAAGCAATTGATTGATGTTTATGAAAAATATAACAAGACGGTTTTGGGCGTACAGCGGGTGGCGGAAGAAGATGTCTCAAAATACGGCATTATTGATTGCGAGGAGGTTGGCGACCGCATATACAGTGTAAGAGACATGGTGGAGAAACCCGACAGGGACAAGGCTCCGTCCAATATAGCAATACTCGGAAGGTACATTATCACGCCTGAGATATTCAAGTATCTTGAAAACGCCGAGCCCGGCAAGGGCGGTGAGATACAATTGACTGACGCGTTGAGAAAGCTTCTTGCTGCAGGTCCGGTATATGCTTATGATTTTCCCGGGAAGCATTACGATGTTGGAAACAAGCTGGGGTTCCTTGAAGCGACCGTGGAATTTGCCTTGAAAAACGATGATTTGAGGGTAAGTTTTTTGTCATACTTGAGGGAAATAGTGGAACCAAAACAATGAATGCCCTGCGGGAACCAGGTTTTCGGACCTGATTGCGTCGAGCCCGGCTGTTTCAATTGAGCGGGCGTGCATATCGCAAATCGGGACATCATGTTGAAAGTGGGTATAAGCAACGGCAGGCGCGCGATATTAAGGTATGGACGAATCTGCGGATAGGGTGCGGCTTGGCTTAAAACCGCACCCTATCCTGATTAATCCGCGCGCATGAGGACGAGCCTGTCAGGAATCAATTTCCTTGTATACGTAAGTAACCGTGGAGCCTTTGACCGTGACCAGCACGTACTTGGCTGCGTCCGTCTTGCCGGGCTCCAGCCCCTCGACTTCATATCCTGCGGTTTCCAGGTATTTCACACCATTCTCCATGTAGCTTTCATTCTTGTCTCCCTTGTAAAACACCCAGACGTTTCGCAGCGTGCTGAACCTGTAGTCTGACAGCGTCTTTTTAAACAGCTCCAGTTCGAGTTTATCCGTGAAGGTCTCGGGGGATTTATCCATTAAAATGAATACGTTCTTGCCATTGAATGACGCCAGGTCGTCCATAAACCGCTTCCACTGTTCCGGATCGCTGGTCCGGAGGCTGTTTTTCCGGGTATCCAGCTTTATGAACCTGCTATTCTTGAAATCCGTTACCGAATATTTGTAATCCACCTCTTTTGTGCTTTTCAAATCGACAGTATGTGTGGCTATTACCGGCTTCTTTTTAACAAGGCCGGTTACCGTTTCATGTGAACCTGTGCCCACCACGGAGCCAAGTTCAAGATACTTGTCAACTTTATTGGCAAATATGGATACAAGTTTCTTTTCCGTATCATTTGCAGGCTTCCTTGATTGTCCCATCACGCCGAAACGGAATGAATCGGCCGTAGCCTTGCTGAACGGGACCGCCTTGTTTGCTTCGTCGACGAATGGCGTGTTTTCAGGTACTTCAAGCCCGTCAACGGAAGGATAACCGCTGGCCGTCAGTGTAAGGTCGTCAAAGTAAAGGACTCCCGCGTCCGCGTCGGGATTTACCTGGACTATATAGATCCGTCTCAGCTTGGCAGGAAGCTTGATGTGCTCAATAGACGCCTCGGTATATTTCCAGCCGGTCCAATCCATTGTCCTGGCAAGATCCACCACCTGCCTTCGCGCCATCCGCATCCGTCAGCTCGGCGCGCAGCCATCCCGAGTTTTCGTGGTCGTTGTATACCTGGAGGCCTATCTTGGATATATCCTTATCCAGCGTCAAACCGCCGTTTGGCAATACCATGTATGCCGCGCGCGATACATCGGTATTGGTTGTAAAATCGTAAACCAGTTTTCCGGAAGCCTTTCCCGAGACTTTCTGCTCATTTGAAATTGAATATGAGCCTTTTATTGTTTCAGGGTACGATTGGAAAACGCCGTTTTTGCTTTCAAATGCATCTGCAACGATAGCTTTATCGTCTGAAACAGATAAAGTGCAGTATGCGTGCGCACCGGCAAAAGATGCGTCGATATAAGCCGCGCCCCTTTTAGTCGCCGTCAGGACTCCGTCCTTTAATTCTCCGATATTGCTGCTAATCTTCCATGTGAGGTCGGCGGGTTCGATTGTGGCGGTATATCCGCGCGGGTTTATTCCCTTGACCTCGAATGTTTTTGTATGCCCGACCGGAAGCTTGATGCTGCTTTTGTCAAGGATTATAACGGCAGGCCTGGACAGGACGCTTATGTTTATCGAGGCGGTCACGTCGCCTACTTTTGCTGTTATTTTTCCCTCGCCGTAGGTTGACGGACGAAACACGTTTCCTTCAAAAGTGCCTTTTACGCCCGATACGCTCCATTTCACCTTGGATAAATCAACATCAATGGGATTGTTGTACTTATCATAGCCTTTAACGGTAAATTCCCGTGATGCGTTTGTAAACATGAAACGGTCTTTTGTTTCTATGATCATTCCGGCAAGCGGCGCGGCGGGTGCCGACGTAAATACGCCTATTGCCGTCGATATGCTCCTGGCTATCCCGTCGCACGGCTTGTTCATGATCTCGAACGTCCCTTTCGCCTAAAGGCCTGGCCACCATCGTGGTGGACCCGCCGCCGTCCATGGAAATCGCGTTATATGCTCCTATACTTTGCATGAACAGCGCCATATCTTTCAGCGTCATTCCTATGCTGGCGGTTTGCCTGCCGTCGACAGTCACCAAGTACAGCTTTTTGCCGTCCTTTGAGCTGCCTATGGCTGTCTTCGGGCTTCTGGCAGTCACGTTTGAGGGCGCGAAAGAAAATGTGTCCGGGATGACGCCGTCCTTTACCAGGATGGAGCTGCCCGATACCGACATTTTCATATCGGCCCAGTTCGGCGCGAACCGATATTGAACGATACCATGTCGCCCGGGGAGAATAGTTGCTTAAGTTTTTTTGCGCCTTCGGTCCGGGTGACGACAACAAAACCGTTTTCGGGTATGGGGACGGAAGATTGACCGCTAAGGAATTGCGTAACCATACCGTTTACTACTACCATATGCTGAATATCAGGCATATCGGCTGTCACGCCGACGGCGGCGGCGCCCCATTTCCTGTCAAACACGCTGATTCCGGTGTATTTTGCCCCGTTCGTTTTGTTATACTGGTCCACGCTTATTTTTGCGCCGGTTCCGGATACCAGGTTCATATCGACTTTCCAGTAATCCAGCATGACCTCGTTTAGTTTATTCAGAGAAAAGGAAGCCATTGAATCGCTATACCTGTTAATATCGGCCGTAGCGCACAGTATGTCGTTGGATTGGACCACGGTTCCGACGGGAAAACCGTTGCCGCTTCCCGTGGGTGTGAAAAAGCTTGCGTTTACCGCGGCAATGGCATTTCCCTGGACGGCCAGCTTTTTGGCCGATGCCAGCTTCCCGACCGATTCCATATTTGTAAGGGTATCAACACTCAGGTACTTGTTGGCCAGGTCAACCTCCATGACGTGTATATTGTACCAACCGTCATGTGTAAACTTAACAATATTTTCAAGTGTGACTCCCTGTGTAATGGTTTGCTTTTCAGTTTTTTCATAAATAACGCCAACTTCGGCGATAACTGGCGCCCATGGCGGCATGTGGCGCAACAGCCGTGGCGGCGGTTATTATGGCAAGCGTTATGGCAGCTTTTGCGGTAGCCGTGTGCTTTCTTTTTCTTTTGTCTTTCAGCATTTTGACCTCCGTTATTTGTGCCATCCGTTCAGTCCGGAACGCTTGATGGCTCCGAAAATATTGTTTTTGATTTCCCGGTTTTCGACAGACAAATCTTGCAGCAGTTCTTTTATATAACGGCGTTTTGTATGGCCGCTAACCGGGCAGGGATTATCAACGGTATGCAAGCCGTTTTCCCTTATAAACGCTTTTATTTGCTTCTCCTCTACATATATAAGCGGCCTGATTACATAAATACCTTTTCTGTCCAGGTATGTGACAGGTGAAAAAGTATGGATGCGCCCCTCGTAAAACAAGCTTAAAAACAAGGTTTCAATAACATCGTCACGGTTATGGGCAAGGGCAACCTTGTTGCAGCCGAGGCGCAATGCCGTGTTGTTCAGGGCTCCCCGCCTGAGATTCGCGCAAAGGGAGCATGGATTAGCTTCCTGCCTGGCCTCAAAAACGATTTTTCCCAAAACTGTATTTTCTATAATATACTCTACGCCAATGTCTTCACATAGCTTTGCGACAGGGCTGAAATCAGGTTCGCCGATACCCGTTGCAATGGTTACCGCTTTTATTTCAAATCGGGCCGGGTAAAAATCCATCAATTTTCTTAACGCAATCAGCAAGGTAAGCGAATCCTTGCCTCCCGAAACCCCGACAGCTATCCGGTCGCCTTCGCTTATCATATCGTAATCCTGGATAGCCTTCCTGGTTTGCCCAAGTATCCTTTTAATGTGCAACACCCAAAACACCTGTCCGCATTATCTTTAGCAGGGTGCAATTTGCGATGTTCCTTGTCCATAACCGTGCAATACAAATTTTTACCGCGGCACAGAGTTACCAAAAAGAAACAGCAATTACAATTACAGTTGTTACTGTGCCGGGTATAAACAAGGGGACATCGCAAATTGCCAGTATGAGAAACCGCCGGAAGAACCTGCTTATCATCCCATAATCTATTATAGAGCAAGGCATATACCGTATCAAGTTAACATTTTGTTACAAAAATCTATATAATTATTTAATAATAATGATATCCGGTAAGTTGTAAAATTAATTGCCCAAACTGAAGAAAAAATAGTGACTCAAGTCGGAACCTCTGATAATGTTTTAAGTGACCAAACCAAAAACATAGGAGGGTCCGAAATGAGTCAACTTAATAATACCACGAAGCAAAGAAGCTTTAAACACCTAATGAGAGAGAAAGGTATCAAATCGAAATATTAATAAGGGATGGGAAGAAACCAAAGGAGATAGCCTTAATATTGGGCAGGAATAGACGCACTATCGAGCGGGAAATAGCTCGTGGGAGCGTGAGGCTTATGAACAGCGATCTGACGTATGTTGTGAAATATTGTGCTGATGTAGGTCAACGAAGATATGAGGAGGCGGGATCAAATAAAGGAGCGGGTCTTAAAATTGGCCACGATCATAAATTAGCAAATCACATAGAAAAAAAGATAATCGAGGACAAGTATTCACCGGACGCAGTGATAGGAGAAATAAAGGCCAAGGGATTAAAATTTGAAACAATGATCTGCACAAAAACGTTATACAACTACATTGACAAAGGGATATTTGCCAATATAAGCAACAAAGACCTGCCAATAAAGCGTAATAAGAAGAAGAGGGAATATCGCAAAGTCAGAATAGCTAAGAAAAACTTAAGGGGAACAAGTATAGAGGAACGGCCGGCGCATATAGAAGATCGGGAAGAATATGGGCATTGGGAAATGGATTGTATAGTTAGTAAAGGAGGAGAAAAGGGGGCGAGCTTGTTAGTGCTGACGGAACGAAGTACGAGACGGGAGATAATTCGCAAAATGCCTGATAGGACCCAGGATTCGGTGAAGAGAGAACTAGATAAGCTGGAACGGAAGTATGGCAAGAAGTTTTCGAAGCATTTTAAAACGATTACAGTAGATAATGGCCCGAATTTTTAGACAGTATAGTGTTGGAGACATCTGCCCTTGACCCTGATAAGAAAAGATTCAAGCTGTATTATGCTCATCCTTACAGTTCATGGGAGCGTGGTTCGAATGAAAATGCCAATAAACTTATTCGACGATTTATTCCAAAAGGGACAGACATAGGTAAGCTCACACATAGAGAAATACAAAGGATAGAGCGCTGGATGAATAATTACCCTGGAAGAATATTTGGTTATCAAACTGCAAACATGATGGCTAAGGTGATGGTTGCTTAAAACAAGGTTCTGTTAAAAAATGTAAGGCAATTAAACTTGCAATCTACGATAATAATGATATCCGATTATACTTGTTGATTTGGCGCGCCGGATGTAGTAAAATATATTCTACACGCAATCAGCCTGCCTCTGCGCTGACGGCAGCGGAAACCGGCCTGCGAGCAGGCAGTTGTAAGAATTGCATATAGTATCGGGGTGTAGCGCAGTTGGTAGCGCACATGGTTTGGGACCATGGGGCCGCGAGTTCGAGTCTCGCCACTCCGACCATTGATTGTCCAAAAAACCCGCTATTTTAGCGGGTTTTTAGCAATATTTATGTTCTTGAATATATTCATAATATCAGATATCGCTGCCATCCTCATAGCTGGCTGAAATACTGCCGCCGGTTATATCGCGGTGCAGCCTGTCCAGTAATTCATGAAAATTGCCCTCAAGGTATCTCTCGTACTTCGCCATTACTGTCCTCCGATTCTTCCCGCTGCCGGGTGTTTTTTGGCAATAAACATGCCCGGTAATGTTACTTTATATTTTATGAAAAAGTCTGGTTGTTTTTCAAGCTGTTGTCCTGCATAATAAGTACAAGAAAAGAAGTGTTTTTTCTGCCTGATGTGTCCTGGGGTGATATTACGCATGATTAAAAAAACCGGTGAAAAAATACGCGAAGCCGACATTTATGACCCTGTGCGCGAATACCTTGAATCGCTTGGCTACCAGGTGCAGGCCGAAGTAAAAGGCTGCGATCTGTCGGCAATCAAGGGCGATGAGCTTGTAATCGTGGAATTGAAAACATCATTCAATCTAAAGCTGCTGATCCAGGCCGTAAAACGCCAGCGAGCCGCGGATTCCGTTTATGTGGCCGTTCCGTTTCCGAAAGGCGGGAAAAGGACAGCCGCATGGAGAGACATGTGTATGCTGCTTCGCCGCCTTGAGCTTGGATTGATTACCGTGAGAAAGGAAAACGGGAAGACCGGGTTGAAGTTCATTTTCATCCGGACGCGTTTGACCGTTTGAAAAGCATGCGTGCAAGCAGAAAAGTGCGCCATCATATAATAAATGAAACAATTGGCCGCAGCGGCCGGTATAATACCGGCGGGACAAACAGGGTAAAACTGGTCACGGCGTACAGGGAGCAGGCAGTCCATATTGCATGCTGCCTGATTAAACATGGCTGCATGTCGCCATCGCAGCTTGTGAAAGCCGGTACATGCGCAAAAACTCCGAATATTCTCAGGGATAATCATTACGGCTGGTTCACCAGGGTAAAGCGAGGCCTGTACACAGTTAATGACAGTGCGAAAGCATTCCTGGAAGAATACCCGGAACTGACACGGCACTACATGGAACTGGCGGAAGCTTCAAGCGCAAACAGCCAGGAACGATAAGGCTGTTTTTACGAGCGGACAGTCTTTTATATTACAAGGTAGATTATTGCACGATATTAATATGATGTTCTATAATGAAGCCATTATAGATTACCGGGGGCACAACGCGAAATATAAAAAGCAAGGAAGTGGTGGTTTAAACGAACAGAATAGATAGAATACTATAGGAATGCAAGAAAGCCGGGCGAATATTTTCACCAAAGGTGTTGACTCATCGGCATTCCCTTGTTATACTGTCAAAGTGTCAAGAGTACAATATTATGCTCTTTGCATAAGAAAAATTATCTGCTATAATGAAAAACAGTCAAATGTGCTGGTGTAGCTCAGCCGGTAGAGCAGCTGATTTGTAATCAGCAGGTCGGGGGTTCGAGTCCGTCCACCAGCTCCAGGGGTTTCAAGGCTTGACGAAACCCCTTTTTGATACCTTTGCTGTGGATTATGCTGTAATGCTCGAAGCTTTGTGTTTTTTAGAACTTACTCACATTCATGCCCTATCATTTCTAAAAAGGCGTCCATTATTTCAGCTTGCTTTTCTGTACTTATGAAACCAAGGTATTCTCCTAAATCGACTTTACAGATTGGTTGTATTAGTTGCATTTGCGCTATACAATCTTTTTTAACGTTGTCCTTTCCAACGTATAGCAATACGTCAAATTTTCTTTTTAAATCTGTGCGGTGCGAAAGCGGTGCAACTGTAACTATCGGACACATTTTGTTTGCGTTTTGGGAATTGTTGCTGGCTATTACAACGGCAGTCTGTCATGTATAGTCCTGCCGTTATATCGCCAAGTAAGTGTTGATGCCTGTCACTTCCATAAAGATTCCATCCTTTTCTGATTATTATGGCATTTTGATTATTTGTCGTGTTTTCCATGCTGTTGCCGGATTGGACCGGGTTTTTTGAGATTAAGAGGGAAAGCGGGAGAGCAGATACTGTGAGCTACAAACGGATCGAGCGGGCAACAGGAGCGTTTGTTTGCAATATTTTGTTAACAATATTTTATTGACAATGTGCTATAATTCTATAGACAATTTACAATAATCTATCAGAGGGGATCGTATTGAAAGTCTTAGCTTTGTTGGTTTACTTTATTCTCGCATACGCAACATATTACAGGTCTCAAAAGTATGGGGCTAATCCGTATTTATGGCTTGCAACAGGAATACTGCTTCCATACCTGGGTTGCCTGATGGCATTTTTATATTTCAGGAAAAAAGAAATAACAAATCCCAAACCGTCAAAGATGCCCTTAGGTTTTAGAAGCAGGAAGCCGTGGAAAATTATTATTGCCTCATTGGTGTATGGACTTTTCATAATATTCACTTGCGCCTTGGCGCTTACTGCGCCGGAGAACATAACAATCCCAGAGTCTAGTGGGATTGGCGGCATTGAGAATAATGCTGCAATGCCGGGCGATGCAATAACAGATGGTAACCAGGACAAGGCGCAGGAAACGGAACTCTCCGAACCTGAGGAAACAACGGAACCAGGTGATACAAGCACAGTTGCTACAGAACCGGCGGAAACTGAGAAGGAAACAGCTCCCGCGCAGCAAGCGGGAAAACCGAAAGGCGAACTAAAGGTACACTTCATTGATGTAGGCCAGGCTGATTGCATTCTGGTCCAGGCACCGGAAAAAACCATGCTTATAGATGCCGGCAATAATGCTGACAGCAGCCTTATACTGTCTTATTTAAAAGGACTTAAAATAAGCAGAATTGACGTATTAGTAGGCACTCACCCGCACGAAGACCATATAGGTTCTTTGGATTCTGTGATTGATTCCTTCGATATAGGCGTGGTCTATATGCCAAAAATAAGCACAAACACGAAAACATTTGAAGACGTGCTGTTGTCCATAAAGAATAAAGGCCTCAAGGTTATGACTGCCAAAGCCGGTGTCATATTGGACCTGGGAGAAGGCGTCAAAGCAGAAATGGTTGCTCCTAACAGTGACAGGTATGAAGATATAAATGATTATTCTGCCGTGATAAAGCTGACCTACGGCGAGACTTCATTTTTGTTTACCGGAGATGCTGAAGCCGTATCAGAAAAAGAGATGGTTGCAAAAGGGTACAATTTAAAAGCCGACGTGCTAAAAGTAGGACATCATGGTAGCACAAGCTCGACATCACCCGTGTTTTTAAAAGCCGTATCACCTAAATATGCTATAATCAGCGTGGGGAAAGATAATCAGTACGGACACCCTGACAGTATAATCTTAAACAGGTTGAAAACATTCGGGGTACAGGTATATAGGACAGATGAATCCGGCACTATTATTGCTGCCACAGATGGTAAAAATATAACATTTGATAAAAAGGCCTCCCCGAAAAAACCGCAAGAGCAACCGGCAGAACCTGGGAAGCAGGCTGCTAACGGGCAGACAAAAGAACAAAGGGAAGAGGAAAAGAAAGATATAACGGTATACATCACAAAATCGGGGACAAAGTACCATTCCGGCGGATGCCGGTATCTTAGTAAAAGTCAAAAGCCCATATCGCTTTCTGATGCAAAGAACGGCGGATATACGCCTTGCAGCAGGTGTAACCCGCCGAGGTGAAGGAGGCAACAATGAAGGTAACGATTGATAGATTTGAAGGGGAATACGCAGTTGTTGAACTGCCTGACAGGACCATGGTGAACATGCCTAAGGTCCTTGTTCCGGGCGCAAGGGAAGGAGATATAATATCGATAAGCATTAATGCTGACGAAACGGCAAAAAGGGGAGAAAGCATAAAAAAATTAATGGATGACGTTTGGAAAGATTAAGATATACAACTTATACCAGTCCTCACAGGAGGGCTTTTTTTATTCTTTTAAAAGCCAGTCAAGCAAATTAACGTGGCGAATACCGTCATAGTTGGTGTTTGGGATGATATCGTCAAGTGTCAACAGGTATTTGGGGTGATTATCAGGAATCTTCCGCAGCGGTTCGAGTTCCCTTGACAGTGTGCTGTTATCGAGTACGGAAGCGGATACCTGGTAATATTCCATGCCATCGGTATTGCTTGCTACAAAATCAACCTTTTTTTCTGCAAGTTTCCCGATATTGACCTTGTATCCCCTGCGCAACAACTCAAGATACACTATATTTTCAAGCAAATGTCCCAGGTCGGATGATGAGCTTGATGACAGCATATTGCGAAGCCCGGTATCGACAATATAATATTTGCCAAGTGTTTTTAAGTACTGCTTCCCCCTGATGTCATACCTGTCGACCTTATAGAATATATAGCTTTGGGTCAAAGCTCGCAAATATTTATCGACAGTATTGACCGATATTTTGCGGCCGCTTGAATTGATCGTGTCGCTTATTTTTTTTACAGAAACGGGACTGCCTGTGTTGCTGCATAAAAATCTGACTATGCTTTCAAGTACTGAAATGTCCGTTATACCTTCACGACTGGCGACATCCTTGATTAATATGGTGTTGTAAATTCCGTCGATATATGCCCTGATTATGGCATCACTCTTTTTAAGGCTTGCCACGTAAGGGAATGAGCCGAATCTCAGGTAATCGTTGAAGCTCGATTTAATATCTTTTCCTCCAGTAAACTCAAGGTATTCTGAAAAAGATAAAGGAAGCATGGATATTTCCACGTATCTTCCCGACAGCAGCGTTGCAAGCTCTCCTGACAGCATATTTGCATTCGAGCCTGTAATATACACATCGACATTATCTTTTATAAACAGGCTGTCGACTGCTTTTTCAAAAGATTTGCATTGCTGCACCTCATCAATAAACACATAGGTGTATTTTCCCTTTACAAGCCTCTCCTTTATATAGTTGTAAAGCGACTTGTAATCGAGAAGATGTTCATATTCGATATCTTCAAGATTCACCGATACTATCACAAGTTTTTATCTGTTCAGTGAAATTAATAGACATATGAAATTTATCTATATATACTCATACCCATTATAAAATTGGCATGGTTATTTCATCTTTTATAACTCATTCCTTTGGAGAGTAAATATGGCATAACAAAACTAATATATGGAAACAAGTGTTGAAAGATTTATCCCGGTCATGTTTATGCATTGGTGAATGGTTTACCAGGATATGTTTGACGTATTTTACAAGGCTGCAAAGCTCGCAAACGGCAAAAATAAGACCCGGTATGAAGAAGCAGTAAACTCATGTTGGCGTGAACAAGTACACGGGTATACGGCAGGCAAGAAAACAAGAGAGCAGGCTATTGCAGATTTTAAACAGAAAGTAAAAGCCAGGCTTGATATCATGGTCATGGTAGAATAGGTATAGATATTTTCACGATATCATATATTACTTCCCCGCCGGGAGTCTTTATAGAAACCCTGCTGCCGGCAGGTTTTAAAAGCAATGCCCGTCCTATAGGGGAAAGGCAGGATGCAATACTCATATCGTGAGGGGAGTTGTTTGCCATAGGAAGCACAATGCGGTAGTTAAAAGCCTCATTATCAGCCGTATCAATTACTTCAACCGTAGAGCCTATTATTACTAACGGGCAGCAGTCAGGCATGTCTTTTTTCACTTTGACACTTTTCAGATAATTCTTAAGCCCGGTGATGTATTCTCCGAAGAATATCTCACAATCCGTACCTGTTGCGACATTATCGGAATAAAAATCTTTAACGGCTGTTTCCTTTTCCCTTTCTATAGAAACAATGTGGTCGTTGAGTATTTTATACATCCGTTCGGATAATTCTGTCTTTTGCATCTTCATCTCCCTCTCACAAACTGCGTATAGCCAAATTACATTTAATGGGACAATCAATAAAATATAAAAAGACATTTCGCGAGGTTTCAACGAAACGCCTTCATATACATGTTAACATAATTGTAAAGGTGTGTCAATAGTGGTGTAGGTTGCCATTAAGTGGAATGCTGCCGTTCTGGTATTGCAACAGGCAGAGGGAATAGTATATACCTTTGCTGGCCATTAATTCCTGGTGATTGCCGGATTCCCTCACCCTGCCCTTGTGCAGCACTATGATATTGTCCGCATGCTGCACTGTAGACAGCCGGTGTGCTATAACTATGGTGGTACGGTTTTTTGTGAGCTTGGCCAGCGCATCCTGTATCAGGGACTCTGTCTCGGTATCAATATTTGAAGTAGCCTCGTCCAGCACCAGTATGGCAGGGTCAAACGCCAGCGCCCGGGCAAACGCAAGCAGTTGTCTCTGTCCTGCGGATAAAGTTGATCCCCGTTCCGTTATTTCAGTGTCATACCCAAGAGGGAGCTTTCTGATAAAGCCGTCTGCATTGACATGTTTTGCCGCTTCCTTTACTTTTTCGTCACTGATGCTTTCTTCATTTAGTCTTATATTGTCCTTAAGCTTTCCGCCGAACAGGAAAACATCCTGAAGAACAACCCCTATAATTCTTCTCAGGTCATTTTTCCTGATATCCTTTATGTTAATTCCGTCAATGAGAATTTCACCTTTCTGTATTTCATACAACCTGTTCAGCAAGCTGATAATCGATGTCTTACCTGCGCCGGTGGCGCCTACGATAGCCGCCGTCCGGCCTGCCGGAACCTTAAAGCTGACGTCGCGCAGCACCCAATCATCCTGGTTGTAGGCGAACCATACATTTTTAAACTCGATATCGCCTTTTACTTCTTTAACTGGCGAGAAACTCCCGTCAGGGGAGTATTTGACAAACAAATTATCCTTGATGGAATACATCCCGTCATCCTCCTCTGCCGGTGAGTCCAGGATAAGGAATATCCTTTCGGAGGCTGCCATGGAAGATTGAAGAATGTTGTATTTTTCGGCAAAGTCATTAATGGGGTAAAACAGCATTCCCGTATAATTTATAAAAGCATAAAGGGTGCCGAATTGAAGCGTTCCTTCCATAACTCTTGAGCCGCCATACCAGACCAGGAGGGCCAGGATAAAGGATGACAGCATTTCGATGACCGGGCGGAACAGGCCGAATGTCACGATTTCATTCATAGCGGCTTTTTTATATTCTTTCCCTATTTCGTTGAATTTCTCATAGTTTTGTTTTTCCCTGCCAAACAACTGGATAATGCGCATTCCGGAAATATTCTCCGATATTGCGGAATTTATCTTTGCCAGCGCTATCCTGACCCTCCTGTACACTTTTCTTATCCTGATCCTGAACAGTATTGTAACCGCAGCAACAACGGGCATAGCAGCTAAAGCGACCAGGGACAGGGCGGTATTGAGGCTGAACATGATAACAAACGTGCCTATAAATATTGCAACGTCCTTTAATAGCGTGACCAACACATTTGTGTACATGTCATTCAGTGTTTCCGTGTCGTTCGTTACCCGCGTGACGAGCCTGCCAACGGGGTTTTTGTCGAAATATGCCAACGGCATTTTCTGAAGATGCGAAAAAATCAGCTGCCTTATATTGTATATGATGGACTGGCCCGCATAACTTATTATGTAGATTTGAAGCAGGTTAAAAATGAATCCTGCCGCAATCAGCCCCAGCAAATAAAGTCCCATCCTGTTAAGCGACGCGGCATCGCTGTTTTTAATATAATTATCAATGGTAACACCTATAAGGTAAGGCCTTGCCAGGTCGGCTGCCGTCGAGGCGAAAAGCATGACCCCGCCGGAAAGGAAATAATGCCAATACCTTGAAGCAAACTTCAGGAGCCTTTTCATCAATCGGGAATCATATGCCTTTACATCCTGTTCTTCTTCGGAAAAAACGCTGTTTTCAACATTATCATTTCCGGCCAAGCTATTCCACCTCCTCTATCTCGGCGACAAGCATCTGGCGTGCGTACAGGCTGCGGTAATGACCGTTCAGCTCAAGCAGTGAGGAGTGCGTGCCGCGTTCCACGATACTGCCCTCATCGATAACGATAATTTCGTCGGCGTCCTTCACCGCCGATATCCTATGGGATACGATTATACCGGCATGCTGCTTCATTAATTTTTTCAAGTCATTCAGGATATTCTCCTCGGTTTTGGCATCCACTGCAGACAGGCAGTCATCCAGTATCAAAATGGACGGTGCGCCAAGCAAGGCCCTTGCAATGGCGACACGCTGCTTCTGGCCTCCCGAAAGCGTGACTCCGCGTTCTCCTGCAACAGTTTCATATTTGTTCGGGAATTCCATGATGTCATCATGGATACGTGCGATTTTAGCCGCGCTTTCAATTTCATCCATGCTAAAGCCGCGGTAAAAATCAATATTGTTTTTTATCGTATCCGAAAAAAGGAAAACATCCTGGGGAACACAGGCGATATTGCTTCTTAGCACGGACAGCGGGATATCATTGATATCTGTCCCGTCTATAAACAGTGTGCCGTCAGGGACCTGGAAAAGCCTGGGGATAAGGCTGATGAGAGTGGTTTTGCCGCTGCCGGCGCGTCCGATTATTGCAAGGGTTTTGCCCTTTTCAACAGTAACGCTGATATCCTTTAGCACGGGATGGGTGGTGCCAGGGTATGCAAAGGTCAGGTTTCTAAATTCTATGGTGTCGCCACGGAGCCGTTTGCTCCATGGAACGGCGCTTGCCGGCGACCCGCCTTGAGTCATGGTATTGCCGCTGCTTTCAGCGCGGGGATTGCCTGTTTGCTCACCTGTTGCATGCCTGTCGGCTATTTCAGGCTTTTCATCCATTATGGCATTGATTCTTCTTAGCGAAACCGAGCCCCTCTGGAATATGTTTACGACCCAGCCCAGCCCCGCAATGGGCCATATCAGCATGCCGAGATAACTGTTGAATGCGACGAAACCGCCTAAAGTAAGGGATCCTTCAATAACGAGTATTCCGCCGTACCAAATGGCAACAACAAGGGAAAGGGATGATACCAGCATCACGCTCGGGAACATCATGCTCATAAGCCTGATGAACCTCAAATTGGCCTGCATGTTGGTTTTATTGACACGCTCAAACCGCTCGATTTCCTTTTGCTCCTGCGCAAAGGATTTTATAACCCTGATGCCGGAAAAATTCTCCCGGGCGCTCTCCGTCAGGTCTGAAAAAGCCTCCTGCTGCTTTTGTACGGCTGATTGCATTATTTTCATGAAGTAAAGGACAACAACCAGCAAAAACAGGAGCGGGGCAAAGCTTGCCGCAGTTAGTCTGAAACCTGCCGTTTTCCACATCATAACCAGGGACACAACCGGTATCGTAAAAGAATCTATTGCGAAAATAACGCCCTGTCCCGTAGCCATGGTCACATTATTCATGTCGTTTGTGGCGTGAGCCATCAGGTCGCCTGTTTTGTGGGTGTTGAAATAGTTGGCCGACAACTTTTGCAGATGCCTGTAAAACCGGTTCCTGAAGGATAATTCAATCGTCCTTGATACCCCGTACAGGGTATACCTGAATAAAAACCTGAACACGGCGATACCGACCGCCATCAACGCTATGATGCCGGCGTATTCCGCCAGCATGGGGCGCGCAAGAGTACCACTTTCAAGCGCGTCCGTGGCTGCCTCCAGTACTTTGGGCATTACAAGCTGCAGTGCATCGACGCAAAGCAGGAAAAATACGCCCAGTATATACCTGTGAATATGTTTACGCAATAAATCTTTTATGTATCGCAAGATGCTCAAAAACATCACTCCAAAAAATGAAGCCTGACCCAACCGAATTACAACCGGGACGTATGGTTTCCCGCGGGATATTATATCATAACCGCCAGCCGGCTTTTATTGCATGGCTGCCTCTGATATAATAGAACTAACACTTGAATTATACGAATAAAATATTAATATGTTTGATTCAAAATATTATACCGGCAGGGGATTGTATGGGACTGCACAATTATCTGTTAACCGTACGGAAACTAAACAACATGGGCAGATGGTCAACTGATTTTATGCACCAGAGGGCAACAGTCAGCGAACATTCTTTTTTTGTTGCGCAGATAGGGCAGATGCTGGCAATTATTGAGGAAGAAAACGGCAATGTCATCGACTGGAGCAGGCTTTTTAAGAAACTGCTGAATCACGACGTGGTAGAGGCCATGACCGGCGATATAATAAGTACTGTAAAAAATAAAAACAAGCAGTTGAGGGATATGCTCGACAAGCTTGAAAGGGAAGTTATTGAGGAAAACCTGCTGGCCAGCATGGAGGAGCCGTATAAAAGCATATACAGGGATATCCTTTTTGACGGGAAAGATGATTCCATTGAAGGAAAGATACTTATATGCGCCGATTACATAGACGCGATAATGGAATGCGTTAATGAGGCAAGGCTCAACAACCTTGTCCCGTTTGTAGACAAGTACTGGCTGATTCTATCAAAGCTTAAGGAGATTGACCTTGTAAGCGTTAAATTTTTCCTGGAAAAAATCCTGCCCGGGATTATTGAAGGCTGTAAGGCGCTGGAAGAATAAATCCGACAGAGACATAAGACAAAACATGAATTTTTCAGCAAAAATGTGGCAATTGCAAACAAAGCATGGTAAAATACAGGGTAAAAAGACGAGGTGGTCATATGCTTTCCATTACAGATATTCAAGACATACTACCGCACAGGTATCCATTCCTGCTGGTTGACAGGATTGTTGAACTGGAGCCGGGGGAAAAGGCTGTCGGCATAAAAAATGTAACCGCGAACGAACCCTTTTTTCAAGGGCATTTCCCGGATTATCCGATCATGCCCGGCGTGCTGATAGTGGAGGCGCTGGCACAAACCGCGGGAATTGCGGTAAATGTGCGGGCACGAGTTCACGAAGATAGTGTGGCTGCGCCCAGAATAGGTGTGTTTGCCAGGATTGACGAGATGAAGTTTAAAAAACAGGTCGTACCAGGAGATGTACTAAGGCTCGAGGCTGAAATACTCTCGGAAAAAATGAGAGTAGTAAAAGCCAGGGTCAGGGCTTCCGTAGGAGATGAAACGGCGGCTGAGGGCGTAATACGTTTCGCTATGACAGAGAGATACTTATAAGCAGGCGTTTAGCTTACCGCCAGTTTTTTCCTGGTGTTGAGGAACAATTCACCCACTTTGTATATATCACCGGCGCCCATAGTAATTATGACATCACCGGATTGTGCATTTTTACCGAGATACTCGGCAATATCTTCGAAAGCTTTAATGTATAAAACCTTTTTTCCGGTACGGGATATTTTTTCAGCAAGCATTGCAGAGTTAACTTCTCCCGTGTCATCTTCACGGGCGGCATAAATATCCGGAAGGATTACGATATCGGCATCGCGGAACGCGGAGGAAAAACTGTCCATAAGGTGTTTCGTGCGGGTATAGGTATGCGGCTGGAACACACACCATATCCGGGAGGAAGTCAAGCTCCTGGCGGCCTTCAGCGTTGTCGCCACTTCCGACGGATGATGCGCGTAGTCATCAACCACAATGACGCCCTTATTTTTTCCCTTGAATTCAAACCGCCTGCATACACCGTTAAACTTAAGGAGTGCTTTTGCGGCTGTTGCCAAATCGCATCCCATAATACCGGCAGCTGCGAGCGCTGCAAGAGAGTTACTTACGTTATGCAGGCCCGGGACTTTAAGCTTTATTTCTGTCAGCGGGTTGTTATTATGAACCAATGTATATGAAGCGCATCCCATATTGTCCAGCGAGATATCGGAAGCAGTCCAGCAGCATTTGTCGTTGCTGATGCCATAAGAAGCCCTGTTGCAGGACGCTTTGCGCATGATTTCACATGCAGCTGCATCGTCGCCGTTTACGAGCAGCCATCCTTTTTCAGGAACAACCTTTGAAAAGCCGAGGAAGGCATTTTTAACCTCGTTGAAATCCCTGAAATAATCAGTATGGTCGTATTCAATATTTAAAATCAAGGCGAGATAGGGGTTGAATTTAAGAAAGCTGCCTGCGTATTCGCATGCTTCGGTTATAAAGTAACCTGTTTTTCCGATTCTTGTCGTACCGCCTATCGCTTTAAACTCGCCGCCGATATGCACGGTCGGGTCAAGTCCTTCTTCAATCATAATCGTCGAGAGCATTGCCGTTGTGGTGGTTTTTCCATGCGTACCTGAAACAGCAATGCTATAGGCATACTTTTTCATGAGCTCACCAAGCAAAGCCGCCCTGTCCATTATGGGTATGTCGGCTGTTGATGCGGCTAAAAGCTCAGGGTTGTCATGCTTTACGGCGGCCGTATATACAAGCAGGTCGGCGCCGGTGATATTTTCGGCCTGGTGGCCGATTGATATCTTTATTCCCATTTTCTCGAGTTTCTGAATTACGGCAGAGGACCTGATATCAGACCCTGTTATTATGTAACCCTGGTTTGCAAGTATCTCGGCAAGACCGCTCATGCTGATCCCGCCGATACCAGTGAAATGTATCTTTTTTATATCTTTTGAATCCAAAAGCCCGTTGTTCAGCAAATGGCAACACTCCCAGACCGCATTCAAAGTTAATTAAATCATACAATATTTATTTGAAAATGTAAAATACGATATTGTCGTATACACTAAGCATTAACAATTCCACGAAGGAATATGCCATATATTATATTCACAAAAATCCTTTTTGAATACAAAATGATAATTTAAGCCACTAATACACGAACAATATTCTTAATATTGCTTAAAACATTCGGAATTGTGTGGTATAATAAAAACAACCGGTGTGACGGCGACACAAACCAGCCCGGGGAGATGTTGAAGCCTTTCCCGGGAATTTGACAGGCTGCATGCGGATATTTTAAAAAATGAGAGATGCCTATGCAAAAGTTCCAAAGAAACGAAAGGATACTAATACTACAAAGGATACTGTATGATTCCCCGTGCAAGGTTTTTAACCTGGGGACCTTTACAGAACTGCTCGGATGTGCCAAATCTTCCGTCAGTGAAGACATTGATATAATAAGAAACTCTTTTGAAAAGCAAAAAATCGGAACTATTGAAACAATACAAGGCGCATCGGGAGGAGTCAGGTACATCCCTTCGGTTTCCGAAGAACTGGTAACGGAATTGTCGGACAGCCTCAGCCGGGAGCTTGCGAAAAAAGAGAGAATTTTGCCCGGCGGATACCTGTACATGCTTGATATTATTTATAACCCGGCAATAGTGTCTGATATCGGGAGAGTATTTGCAAGCAGGTTTATTAATGAGAATATAGATTATGTTATTACCGTGGAAACAAAGGGAATACCGCTTGCGTTTATGACAGCAAGGCATCTCGGCGTGCCGCTGGTGATTGTCAGGCGCAACAGTGAAGCCACGGATGGTGCTTCCGTGAACATCAACTATTTATCCGGTTCATCAAGGGAAATACAGACAATGGTGCTGTCACTGCGTTCGCTGAAAAGAAATTCAAGACTTCTTTTTATTGATGACTTCATGAAGGGCGGAGGCACCGCAAAAGGAATCCTGGAACTTGCCCGGGAATTCGCATGTGAAGTGGCCGGGATAAATGTGCTGGTTCAGACGGCAGAACCTTCAAAAAAACTCGTAAACAACCGGTTTTCACTTCTTACGCTGCATGAGGTCGATGAAGAAAGAGGAATTGTAAAAATAAGCCCGAGTTCCGCCAACAGATAAGGGATAATTTGTCATATGGACTATCCGGATGCGTAAAAAAACCCCTATATATTAAAAATGTAAACCATGAAAGAAGGAAAATGGTGTTTTATATAGAATATATAATGTACACTATACTTTTGGAAGGTGGTAGCAGATAATGGAAATAACGGATGTCCGCATTAGGAGAATCGACGTTGAGGGTAAAATGAAAGCGGTCGTATCAGTAACTTTTGATAACGAGTTTGTTGTGCATGACATCAAGGTTATAGAGAGCCAGAACGGCCTTTTCATTGCGATGCCAAGCAGAAAAACGCCCGACGGGGAGTTTAAAGATATTGCGCACCCGATCAATGCTGTCACACGTGAAAAGATACAAAGAGCGATACTGGATAAATATCATTCAATCGTAGCGACTGAGGAAATAACTGAAAAAACAACAGAAGAAACGACGGAGGAAACAACTACAGAGGAAAATACAGAAGAGACAACCGAAGAAACAGCCGAAGGAACAACAGAAGAATAGAGAGAAGAAATCCAAAAGGCACTTTGTAAGAAGTGTCTTTTTATTATTGAAAAAAGATATAAAAAGTGTGATAATATATGCGGGATATGAAAGGACACATTGTAAAATGCAACAGGTAACCGCTTTAATACTTGCTGCCGGTGAAGGCAAAAGAATGAAATCGAAAAAAGCAAAAGCACTGCATCTGGTTTGCGGCAAAGCTATGATTGAATGGGTATATAAAGCGGTACGCCGTGCGGGTATTGAGAAGTGCGTCGCCGTAGTAGGCCATAAAGCCGAACAGGTTATGAAATACATGGGAGACAGGGTCGAGTATGTTTTTCAGCAACAGCAGCTCGGCACCGGCCATGCCGTACGGCAGGCCAGATGTTATTATAGCGAGGGCGACGGATATATCCTTGTATTATATGGAGATACCCCGCTTATTTCAGCCAATACAATAAAAAGAGCAATTGAACACGCAAAATGCGGAGATTACAAGGCAGTTGTCATCACGGCAGTCATGGAAGATGCGACCGGCTATGGGCGCATTGTCAGGGATGAAAACGGCAACCTTCTAAGAATTGTCGAGCACAGGGATGCAAGCGGCAGTGAAAAGGAAATAAAGGAAATCAATTCGGGCATGTACGTTTTTTCATCCAAAGAGCTTGCCGAGACGATAGAACTCCTCAGCAACGATAACAACCAGGGGGAGTATTACCTGACGGATTTAATTGAAATAATGATTTCGAAGGGTTATAGCGTAGGGACATATAAAGCGGAGGACAGCGACGAAGTGCTTGGGGTTAATGATCCGGCGCAGCTTAAGGAGGTTTCGGCTGTCCTGAAAAAAAGAACCAGCAGAGAACACTCATCATTATAGCAAAAGGGGATCAAACTAATGAACGTGCACGGGAAAGACATCAAAATATTCGCCGGAAATTCCAACCGGCTTCTTGCCGAGGAAATCGCCGAAAAGATAGGTTTGGCGTTGGGAATAGCGACGGTAGGCAAGTTCAGCGACGGGGAAACTGCCATCAACATTGGAGAAGTAGTAAGGGGCTCCGATGTTTTTGTTATACAATCCACATGTGCGCCTGTAAACGACAACCTGGTGGAGCTGCTTATAATGATAGATGCGCTGAAGAGAGCTTCTGCGGGAAGGATTACCGCGGTAATACCATACTTCGGATATGCGCGCCAGGACAGGAAAGCAAAGGCAAGGGACCCTATTTCGGCAAAACTGGTTGCAAATCTTATCACGGTTGCAGGTGCGGACAGGATCCTTACAATGGATTTGCACACCCCGCAGCTGCAGGGCTTTTTTGATATACCTGTGGATCACCTGTTAGGTGTTCCCGTACTGGCGAATTATTTCCGGGAAAGGCTGGGCGATACCCATGACCTCGTAGCGGTATCGCCGGATGTGGGCGGCGTTACCCGGACGAGAAAATTTGCGGAATGGCTGGACATCCCGATAGCCATAATAGACAAGAGAAGGCCGAAAGCGAATGTAAGCGAGATTATGAATGTAATAGGAGATATCAACGGTAAAAGAGCGATACTTATAGACGACCTGATAGACACCGCGGGAACAATTGTCAATGCCAGTGAGGTATTGACTCAAATGGGAGCAAAAGAAGTTTATGCATGCTGCACGCATGGAGTTTTCTCGGGGCCTGCCTTTGAGAGAATCAGGGATTCCCTTGTGAAAGAAGTCGTAACGCTCAATACGATTCCTTTGCCTGGGGACAAGCCAACGGATAAAATAAAATCCATATCTATAGCCCCCATATTTGCGGAGGCAATTGAAAGAATATACGGTGATATTTCCATCAGCACACTTTTTACGCAAAGGGAATAAGCAGTTCGGGGGTGCTGTGTTGGAAAAACTGACCGTTATTGCAGGTCTGGGCAATCCGGGAAATAAATATGAGAATACCAGGCATAATGTCGGGTTTGCTGTGATAGACGTTCTTGCGGAGAAAACGGGGATAAAGGTAAACCGTTTAAAATACAAGGGCCTTATCGGGGAAGGTGCCATAAAAGGCAAAAAAGTTTTACTGGTCAAGCCGCAGACATTCATGAACCTGAGCGGCGAATGCCTGAGGGAAATTGTTGAATGGTACAGGATTCCCGTGGGAAACATTATAGTGATATATGATGATGCGGATCTTCCGGCCGGGACTTTAAGGATTCGTCCCGGTGGCAGCTCAGGTACGCATAACGGCATGAAATCCATAATATACCAACTGCAATCGGATGAGTTTCCCCGTATAAGGATCGGAATAGGGAACGCACCGGAAGGTTGGGAGCTTGCGGATTATGTACTGGCCAGGTTCAATGCCGACGAAGCCGGTATTATAGGCAGAAGTGTTGAAATGGCTGCCGAGGCTGCCATCACGATTGTGGAATCGGGCATAAATACCGCTATGAACCTTTATAACGGGAACAGGCATATTACGGAGGACTGAAACACTAACACGCACGGAAGGTTTTATGATAAATTTCATTAACCCGCTGCTTGAACTTGAAGAATACCGGCAGGTTTTATCCAATGCCAAAAGCTATACCGCGCCAGTAAATATCACAGGGCTGTCTGAATCACAGAAAGCCCATATTTGTCATGCCCTTTGTTGTCACTCCGGTTATAAGGGCATCTTTGTCACATTTAACGAAATGCAGGCAAGGAAGCTATTTGAGGACTTTACCTTCTTTTGGGGAGATAATGTCCTTTTTTACCCCAATAAAGAGATAATGCTGTATGACGTGGAAGCCAGCAGCAATGATATTGTTTACCGGAGACTTGCCGTCCTCGACAGGGTTATGCGGGACGAATACGCTTTTATTGTTGCTTCGGCGGAAGCGGTATCTCATAAGCTTGTTCATCCCGGAATTTTGCGCAATAGTGTGCTTGAGGCTGATATTAACAGCCGCATCGACCTGGATGCCATATCGCGAAGGCTTGTAATGATGGCTTACGAAAGGGTGGAAACAGTTGAAAAACGCGGCCAGTTTGCAATCAGGGGCGGAATTCTGGATGCATTTTCCATAGATGCGGATAGCGGCGTAAGGCTTGAATTGTTTGGAGATGAAGTTGACTCCATAAGAAAATTCGACGTAAACACCCAAAGGTCTACAGAGATGTTGAAATCCGTGCGGATACTGCCTGCGAGGGAAATCATTTACCCGGAAGAAAAGAAACAGGGCATTATCAGCGCTATCAGCCGCGACTTGGAAGAAACGGCGAAAAGTAACCGTACCCTGTCCGGAAAGATTGGCGCGGATATTGAACGCATTAAAGAGGAATGGTATTTTCCCGGAATTGACAGGTATATCACGTATATAGCGGACGAGCCGTTTACGCTGCTGGATTATGCCGGTCGGGATGTGATGGTGTTTATCGATGAACCTGAAAGACACGGGCAAAGACTGGAAAACCTCATGCTGGAACACGAAGAGATATGCAAGGCGCTGATAGAGAAGGGTCAGTTGCTGCCGCAAAGCGCCAGCATGTTCTTTAGTTTTGACGGACTTCTTGCAAGACTTGAGAAAAGAAAGACTTTCTTTCTTAATTCACTAAATGCCGGAAAACCTGTTTTAAAAGGCACAAAAGCATACGAAATTCCTGCCGTAACCGTCGGGCCGTTCCAGGGCAACATAAGCCTGCTGGAAGAGTCCCTTGCCGGGTGGAAAAAGAAAAAAAGCAGGGTATTGCTTCTTTCAGGGACAAAAGGGCGCGGGGAGCGGTTGAGAGATACGCTGTTGTCCAGGGGAATAGAGGCGTCATTTGCGGAAAGAGTGACTGAACCTGTTAAGCCGGGACAAATCGTTATTACGCGCGGAAGCTTGCATAAAGGGTTCGAATACCCGGCTATCGGCTTCGTCGTTGTCAGCGACATGGAAGTATTCGGACAGGATCGCAAAAAGAGGGCAAGAGTATCAGGAAAATATAAAGGAAGCCCGATAAGCGCGTTTTCTGACCTGAGCGTCGGGGACTATGTCGTACACCAGTCCCATGGAATCGGCCAGTACATCGGTATTGAAAAGCTGACTGTTGAGGGCGTAAAAAAGGATTATTTCAAAATACGCTACCAGGGCGACGCTTTTTTATATATACCTACAAGCCAGTTGGATCTTATACAGAAATATATCGGCTCGGAGGGAAAACGGCCGAAAATCAACAAGCTGGGCGGAACCGAGTGGCTGAAGACAAAAAGCAGGGTCAAGGAGTCGCTGAAAGAGCTTGCCGCCGAGCTTATAAAACTGTATGCACAGAGGCAGGCGGGCGGCGGGTTTGCCTATTCCAGTGATACCGTATGGCAAAGGCAGTTTGAGGAGCAATTTCCTTACGAGGAAACGGACGACCAACTCAGGTGCGTGGATGAAATCAAGAAAGATATGGAATCCGTCAAGGTTATGGACAGGCTGTTATGCGGGGATGTAGGATACGGGAAAACTGAGGTTGCCGTTCGCGCCATTTTCAAAGCCGTTATGGACGGAAAGCAGGCGGCGTACCTGGTGCCGACTACGATACTGGCACAACAGCATTATAATAATTTTGTAGACAGGTTTAAAGATTTCCCGGTTACCGTGGAAGTTATCAGCCGCTTCAGGACAAAATCCGAACAGAAGCGTATCCTGAAAGATGTAAAATCGGGCAACGTGGATGTCCTTATAGGGACTCACCGGCTGCTCCAGAAAGATGTATACTTTAAGGACCTGGGATTGCTTGTGATTGATGAGGAGCACCGCTTCGGGGTATTCCACAAGGAGCGCCTGAAAAATCTTGCGCCGGGTGTGGATGTGCTGACACTGACCGCTACCCCTATTCCGCGCACACTGCACATGTCGCTGACCGGTATCAGGGATATAAGCATTATAGAAGACCCGCCCGAGGAGAGATACCCGGTACAGACCTATGTGATGGAGTACAACAAGGATGTCATAAAAGACGCGATTATCAGGGAGCTGGGAAGGCAGGGGCAGGTATTCTACCTGTATAACCGCGTCAGGTCGATTGACAGCAAAGCTTACGAAATACAGGAAATTGTCCCTGATGCAAGGGTAGCGGTAGCCCATGGACAAATGGACGAGCGAAGCCTGGAAGAAGTGATGCTTGATTTTATCAGGGGCAAGTATGATATACTGGTATGTACGACTATCATTGAGTCAGGCCTGGATATGCCGAACGTGAACACACTCATTGTCGAGGATGCGGATAAGCTGGGCCTTGCACAGTTATACCAGCTGAGAGGAAGAGTGGGGCGTTCCAACAGGCTGGCCTATGTCTATATTACTTATAAAAAGGACAGGGTTGTTTCCGAAATTGCCGAAAAAAGGCTAAAGGCTATAAAAGAATTGACGGAGTTGGGCTCCGGTTTCAAGATAGCAATGCGTGATATGGAAATAAGGGGAGCGGGGAATTTGCTCGGACCCGAACAGCACGGACATATGGAGTCTGTCGGATACGACATGTATTGCCGCCTTCTTGATGAAGCGGTCAGCGAATTGAAAGGCACGCCTGTTAGAAAAGAAGAGCCTGAGACTACGATTGACATAAACATAGATGCGTATATTGACGATTCATATATCGGGGATGAAAGTAAAAAAATAGAGATGTATAAAAAAATCGCCGCGATACAGGATGAGCGTGATGTACAGGATATAGAAGATGAACTTGCAGACAGGTTCGGTGATATACCGGAACCCGTGGCAAACCTGGTGAAGATTGCATACATAAAGGCCCTGGCCAGCTCGCTGGGTTTTTCCTCGGTAATAGAAAAGAAAGGCAATGTCATTTTCAACCTGTCAAATGCTAAAAATATTGATTTTCAAGCAATCAGCCTGGCTGCGGAAAAATACAGGAGACAATTGCTGTTTAACGCGGGATTGACACCTTATATTGTATTTAAGCCCGATACGGAGCAAAAGAACAATATCCTGGGCAATATTAAGATTTTGTTACAGGATTTAAAAAGCTATGAAGCAGGGCAATAATCTATTATAATGTACTTAAACTAAATACGTTATGCCAGTTGGATTCTGCTCAGGGAACAGACACTTAAACAGGCGCTGCGGATTATTTTGATAGGGAGAGGTTGATTTGAAAAAAAGTGTTAGTAAAAGCATCAGTAAAAGCGATAGTAAAAAGAAAACCGTCCATAATGCATCCGAAGAAAAACGGATGATGCCCATTTTTGTAAAATACGGCCTGATTGCCGTTGCAATTATCGTCGCTGCAGCAGTCGGCCTTGTTGTTTATTTTAATGCAACCGGAAATTACGTCGCGAAAATTGACGGTGAAAAAATCAGCACGGAAGAGTTCAGGTTTCAGCTGGATATGCGAAAGCAGAACATGTATTACGAAGTATACATGGTAGACCCGTCAATCAGCGAGGAGACTTTCTGGGCAACGAAAATTGACGGTGAGGATGCGGTGGAAGTAGCTAAAAAATTAGCTCTTGACGATCTTAAAAGCGCTAAAGTGACTTATAAAAAGGCGAAAGATGCCAAGGTCGAACTGACAGACGATGAAAAAAATACAATTAATGATTATATTGAAAAATATATCGATATTTACGGAGACGGAAACAAGATAAAGGCAAATAAGGCACTCAAGGAGCAATACGGGATAACTGTTGACACTGTAAGAAAACTTATGGTAGAGAACTTTATCATAACAAAATTCATGCAGCAGGAAGTTGATAAAATTACTGACGAACAGGCAGATGTAGAGACTCATTACGAAAAAAACCCGGATTGGTATAAAGAAGCTGATTACAGGGTCAACGGCGAAGAAGCGGTATGGGCAAGGCATATACTTGTAAAAGTCGACGAATCAGCTACCCGGGAGGAAAAAGACGCCGCCAGGAAAAAGGCCGGGGATATCATAGAAAAATTAAAAGCCGGGGAGGATTTTGCAACGCTTGTAAAGGAATACTCAGAGGACGAAGGTTCCAACAGCAGGGGCGGGGATTATGTATTCGGGAAAGACGCCTCGTTCTACGAAGAGTTTAAAGACGCCGCCTTTTCACTTGAACCCGGCGAATTTACGCAAACGCCCGTCGAAACGGCAGCCGGCTACCACATAATCAAGGTGGAAGAGAAATATGCCAAGGATGAACCGGTAGGGCTTAAATGCGCCAAGGAATACTATGAATACGGAACCGATTTTGTCAAACAAAAGCTTTACACGAAAAAAGTAAACGATTGGGTTAACAGTGCGGATTATGAACTGAATACGGCCGTTTATAATTCGATTAAGTAATATCAAGTTATTATATATGCTGAATTTATGACTGCATCTCCGGGATTACCCGTCTTTTTGCATGCAAACGTATATGTTTTCACAATTCGCCTCTTATGTATAAAACTCCAATAAACAATGAATACTAAAAAGGCAATGAGAAACATATCAGTTTAAGGAGGTAACGATATTGAAGGCAACCGGTATTGTTCGGCGGATTGATGATCTCGGCAGAGTAGTCATACCTAAAGAAATCAGGAGGACTTTAAGAATAAGGGAAGGCGACCCGTTGGAAATATTCACGGATAAGGAAGGCGAAGTAATATTAAAGAAATATTCTCCGATTGGGGAGCTGGGTGAGTTTGCATCCCAGTATGCGGAGTCAATACACAAGACAAGCGGCCACATTACCTGCATTGCTGACAGGGATACGATTATAGCCGTATCAGGTGCGTCAAAAAAGGAGTTTCTTGAAAAAGCCTTGAGTCCGGAAGTCGAAAAAGTGATTGAGGAAAAGACAACACTTGTGGTTAAGTCGCCTGATGATAAAGGGATATCCATTCTTGCCGATGAAGTTCCTGACAAAAAATATACCTCCCAGGTCATATCTCCCATCATATCGGAAGGCGATCCTATCGGCGCCGTTATTCTGTTATCGATGGATCCCAATGCCAGGATGGGAGAAGTAGAAGCAAAACTGGCGCAATCGGCAGCGGGCTTTCTGGGGAAACAAATGGAGCAGTAAACATCACTGTACGGATCGATGAAGGAACCAAACCGCGGAACGACAGCAGCGGGGCATGGGATGCGGCATTTATCCCGTGCCTTTTGTTTTGATGCAAATCGGAAAAATTTGTCAACAAGTTTTGTGTAACCGGTATCCAGTTATGACAAAATATACCCGGGCTTATCGCTATAATCAATTAGGAAACCGTAAAATCCGGATAGTTTGAGCGATAACAGGGGGATACAAAAGATGAAAACAGTAACTGTACCCACGGGCAGGACAGCATCCGTAGCGGAACTGGCAAGAAAAGTTTTTGCTTACCAAAATAATATTTTGTTGCTGCTCTCGGCATTTTTATTGGGAGGCAGCAGTATCGCCGGCGGGTTTCTGCCGTTCGGTGCTGTTTTTTACGCCGCATCCTACAAAATTGCCGGAATAAATATATTGACCGCGGTGGCAGTTATTACCGGGACCATTGTTAACGGCTCCCTTGAATACTTATATATCAATGCAGTGGGCATGCTTCTTTTCAGCGTCTTGTGCATTACATGCAAAGAGGCAAACAAAAAAATAAGTGTTAAGCCGGCTATTATCCTGTTTATTTCAATACTGGCGCCGCAGTTGATACTGGCGGCTCTTCAGCGCTTTTTGCTTTACGATGTCCTTAAGACATTTCTTGTATCCTTTATTTCATTCGTTTTCTTTTTTGTATTCCGGTTTTCGATACCCGTTATGGCGGGAATCACCAGGAAAGTCTTTTCAGGCGGTGAAGAAACCGCCGGTATGGCTATTGCGGCCGCGGTTGCGCTGTCCGGCATGGGGTTGATGCCAATATGGGGTTTTTCGATCAGAAACATACTTTTAGTCCTTTTGCTGTTGTTTTTCAGCCACAAATGCGGTACGGGCGCGGGAGCTGCCGCGGGAGCTGCGATCGGACTTATTACAGGCGCCAGCTTCGGGTTTACTGCTTCATCATCCGGTACATATGCACTTTGCGGGATGCTGGCTGGCACGCTTCGGAAAATAGGGAAAATGGGAACGGCCCTGGGTTTTGTAGCAGGCAATATAATCATAGCAGTGTATTTTAACGGAAATTCCGAAGCCGTACTTTATGTCAAAGAAACAATTACGGCGGGTCTCCTGTTCCTTGCAATGCCGCGAAAACTTGAAAGCCGCCTGGGAGGGCTGTTCGATGAAAGCGGGCAGGACCGGGAGGATCAAAAAGGGTATTTGCGGCGAATCAGGGAAATAACCTCAGAGAAACTCAGATCATTTTCCAGCGCCTTATTGAACCTGTCAAAGGCATTTTACTGTGTCAGCGCTGCTGAAGCACCTGCTGAGAACCAAGACATAAACGTGCTGTTTGACAGGACTGCCGACAGGGTATGCAGCAACTGCAGCCTGTGCATGCATTGCTGGGAACGGAATTTTTACGATACGTACAGGGCGATGTTTGAAATTGTCGAGTGCCTTGAATTGAAAGGGCACATGGAGGAAAGCGATATTCCCCGCTATTTCCTGGAAAAATGCCCAAGGGTAAATGAATTTTTAGGCACCGTCAACAATATGTATGAGCTGTTCAGGGAGGAGGTTGTCTGGAAATCCAGGATAAATGAAAGCCGGTTGGCAATGGGACGCCAATATGTGGGGATGTCAAGGCTGATAGCCGGCCTCGCAGAGGCAGTTAACTCAGAAATCAGTTTCCTGGACACGGTTGAGAACGCCATAGAAGTTACTTTGCGAAATAAAGGCATTAGAGTTAAGCAGATTATTGCATATAAAAACACGAACGGCAAACATGAAATCTGCTGTATAGTTTGCAGGAGGGCATGCGAGGGCGCAACTGATTTCACGGAAGCAATAGAGAAAGCTGTTTCGGATGCTGTTGGGAAAAGGATGGAACGCGTGGATAACGGATGCGGTTTCAATAGTGATGGTGATTGCAGGCTTAAGCTTGTGGAGGCTGAAAATTTGAAGATTACGGTAGGGATTGCCAGGCTCCCTAAATGTGGGAATGATATATCCGGTGACAATTACAGCTTTATGAATATCGGAAACGGCAAATATATGCTCGCGCTCAGCGACGGGATCGGCTCGGGCTTAAGCGCAGCTGCACAGAGCAAAGCAGTGGTCGATATGCTGGAAAACCTGTTTGAATCAGGGATTGACAAGGATATGGCGGTTGACATGATAAATTCGGCGCTGGCCGTCAAGTCAGGCGGTGACGGCGCCTGCACGATGGATATATCGGTTATTGACCTTCACAGCGGGGAGGTTGAGATTGTCAAAATTGGCGCTGCCCCAACTTATATTAAAAAAGAGGATAAGATTGACATGATACGGTCGGCTTCCCTTCCCGCAGGCTTATTGCCTGGGATTGATGCCGGGTTGGCCGGAGGAAAAGTAAAAAGCGGAGACATGGTAATAATGGTTACCGATGGCATTGTCGATAGTTTGGCGGGCAAGGAGCGCGGGGACAGGGTCCTTATGAAAATCATACGGAGCCTTGACAGCATGAATCCGCAACAAGTCGCGGATGCGATACTGAACGAGGCAAACCGGTCTTGCGGCGGCAAACCTGTTGACGATATGACCGTTTTGGCGGCAAAGGTATGGGGAAAACTAAATTGAAGCGTCCTGCCGGGAAATTTTGAATAAAACCGGCTGTTTTTCACAAACTATATATCAGTAGTATGGCAAAACGTTGGTTTGTGGAGGATTTTATGGTAGCCGGAGACACAAAGAGAGTAATCGTTATTAAGAATATTTCTTCGAACCTGATTGAAGAAGCAATACTTATTTTAAAAAACGAACCTGGCATTCCTAAATGTAACGGAAACGACAAGCGGCCAAAAGGAGTGCAGGATTCAAGGAACAGTTTTCTGCTGAAAGAGGCGGAGAATATTATAAATGAATACATAAAAGAACACAACCTGGCGATAAGGCATGACAGGCGCAGTCAAAACGACCCGGGAACCCGCAGTTTGAAAATTCCCGCAAACGTCCTTATAAACGCTTTCCTTGCCGCTTCTATCGCAATTCTGATATTTGTGCTCAGCAAACTTTTTTAACCGGGACGCGGGGACAGGTCCTTGTCCCGCCCCATCCGCTCAATTCACCTGCGGCTAACGTTCAGGCCTGACTCCGTATTATCTATTATTACATAATGCTTGCACATGATATCAAGGTGTGATAAAATACACATCTGGAATCCTTGCCCTGTACTCTTGATACAGGGCCGTTTAGTCCGGAAGGAGGTGACACAGCCTGATGTTAAACAAGTATGAATCCATGTTTATTATCGATAATGATTTAGGCGAAGAAAATATTCAGGCGCTTGTCGAAAAATTCAGGAATCTGCTTGAGACTTCCGCACAACTGGAAAGCATTGAAGAGTGGGGAAAAAGAAAACTCGCATACCTGATAAACGACAAAAGCGAAGGTTATTATGTTCTTGCCAACTTCAGCGCAGATTCGAAGTTTCCTAGCGAGCTTGAGAGAATCTTCAAGATAACGGACGGGATAATGAGGTATATGATTATAAGAAAATAAGGTGATTGTATGAATAAGGTAATTTTAATGGGCAGGCTTACGAAAGATCCGGAAATCAGGTATACCACAACGAGCAACATACCCAGGTGTACGTTCACGCTGGCCGTAGACAGGAGATATGCAAGGCAGGGCGAAGAAAGACAAACGGATTTTTTCAACATCGTCGCATGGAGAAACCAGGCCGAATTTTGCAGCAAATACTTTGTTAAGGGCCAGAAGGTGGTTATAGTCGGAAGCATTCAGAACAGGTCATGGGATGACAGTGAAGGGAAAAGGCATTACATTACCGAAATTGTCGTGGATGAAACATATTTTGCCGAAAGCCGCAGGGCCGAGGCGGGACCGTCTCTGGGAGCACCGGAAAGCCCGTCGCCTGAAGCGGCTGCATCGGGTGATGAGAATGTCGACGGCTTTTTCCCGTTGGACGACGATGATGAACTGCCATTCTGATTTACCTTGTACAAACTACAATCCTGATTAGTTGACGAGAGGAGGAGTGTTTGAATGTCAAACGGAAAGAAAGACGACAAGGGCGGTAACAAGGATTCATATGAAAAGACCGAAACCAGGAGCCCCGTCAGGATGAGAAGGTCAAGAAAGAAGGTCTGTTCATTTTGCGTGGATAAAGTTACCGATATAGATTATAAAGAAGTCGCGAAGCTGAGAAAATACATTTCCGAGAGGGGCAAGATACTGCCCAGGAGGATATCCGGAAATTGTGCCAAGCATCAGCGGCAGTTGACCATGGCAATCAAGAGGGCCAGAGCCGTTGCTCTTTTGCCGTATACTGCCGAATAAGCGGAAAAACTAACGAAAGGGTCGGGTTTATGCATATAATCCGATCCTGATTTTATAATACCGGGATTTATGGGTGTCGTGAATGGTTAGAATAGGCTATCTTGGCCCCAGGGGGACTTTCTCCCATGAGGCGCTTAAAAAATATATGGGAAACGCTCCGCATCAAGCCATGGATTTTCAATCCATATCCGAGATATTCGAAGCTTTCGGGAAAGGCTTGCTGGACGAAGCGATAGTGCCTGTTGAAAACTCCATAGAAGGTGCCGTAAGCGCTACAATGGATATACTTGCGCACGAGGCCGGCCTTATGGTCAAAGCGGAATTAATTCTTCCCATAAGGGAAAACCTGCTGATCAAACCCGGCACCGGAATTTCAGACATCAGGTATGTGCTTTCCCACCCGCAGCCGCTGGGACAATGCAGGAAATTTCTTTCGGAACGTCTTCCGCATGCACTTACAAAAGCTGTTTACAGCACTGCGGCCGCGGCGGAGGAGGTAATGAACGGCAGCGGCGACCTGGCTGCCATAGGTTCGGCCGCGGCGGCGGAGGTGTACGGCCTTGAGATTGCAGTGGCAGACATACATGATAACGACAATAACCAGACAAGGTTTTTCATAATTGGTGGTACAGACGCGGCAAGGACCGGAAATGACAAAACATCGATTGTTTTTTCTACCGAGGATAAGCCGGGCAGCCTTTATAGAATATTGGAAATATTCAACCTCTGGGATATCAATATGACGCGTATAGAGTCGAGACCGGCAAAAAACATGCTGGGCAGGTATATTTTCTTTGTAGATATCGCGGGGCACAGGGAAGACGAAAATGTGAAAGACGCATTGACCATGGTAGGCAAGAAGACGTCATTTTTAAGAATACTTGGCTCCTACCCTGCCAGCCGGGCGCAGGACTGATTACGGTTGTGACGCTGAGTCGGCAAACAAAACGAAATCATATGCTTGGGAAATGGAATAATTAACACGCGTTGTTGTGTTATAATGTTAGGTATCGCCGGTTCGTCAAACGGGCATCAGGGTAGGGAGTTGGAACGTATGGCAATACCTGAAAAAGAAATTGATATAACCAGGAACATTAAGCTGATAGAATGGCTGAAAAGCGAATTGCTGACCGATCTGGCCAGCCTTTTCAAGGTATTGGCCGGCGGGTTCAGGGAAGAAATACACGATGCGGTATCGGAAATATTGTCCAATATAATACTTATTACTTACCTGCTGGGCAAACGGCTTGGAATAAGTTATAACGCTATTGATCTGAAAGTGCATAACAAAATAAAGCTCGGATTGGTGGAAAACCATGATGTTGAAAAATATTACGGGGACTTGTCCGAGCTGTCAAGGCATCTTGGCAATTTTAGAAGAAGGGAGAAACGATAGGTTCATCCTGTCAATATTATGGACAGTAAAACTTTATTGAAGCGGTTCCTGCCTCGTACAAGCATTTGTCTTGTGATCATATTTTTTCTTGTGCTTGTTGTGGCAGTCCTGGACTGGCGGGTCGCGATACCCGGTTTTCTGCTTTTTGCCGTCCTGATATGGCACAATGTAAGGACATACAATAGAATGGCGGCAGAGATAACAGGTTTGATTGAAAAACTGGAATTTAATATAGATGCAGCTGCCAGGAATACGCTGCTCAATTTCCCCATGCCGCTGGCAGTCGTGGAAAAAGACGGTTTTATAACATGGCATAATGCTTCTTTCAAAGATATCATGGAGAAAGAGGAAATATTTGAGTCCACCGTAAAACCACTTATCCTGGACTTGATAAAAAACGGGCTTGCGGCTGAAAAGCAAAATGAAAATTATCCCGTTGTTTCACGCCAGGCTGAAATTGACCGGATGCATTATAACGTGCTGTGCAGCCCGGCCGGGCAGGGCACGGGCAAAGAGAACGGCAATAATGTATTTGTGCTCTATTTTTTGGATATTACCGACCTTGTAAATTTGAAAAAAGTTTACGCCGGAGAAAAAATCGCAGCCGGCATATTCGTGATTGACAATTACGACGAGCTCATGCAAAGCATGGAAGATTCAAACAGGCCGCAGATGCTGGCCGAGATAGATAAAAAAATCGTACAATGGCTGTCCTTTACAAACGGCATCTTTAAAAAATTTGAAAGGGACAAGTACATATTCCTTTTTGAACAAAAGCACCTTAAGGAATTTGAGGAAGAAAAATTTGACATACTCGATTCAATAAAGGAAATTAACACGGGAAACAAAATTCCCGTTACTTTAAGCATTGGGATTGGACTTAACGGCAGCACGCTTTTTGAGAATTACAGGAATGCTGCCGCTTCCATTGATTTGGCCCTTGGGCGGGGCGGCGACCAGGCGGTTATAAAAAACGGCGACAGTTTCAGTTTTTTCGGCGGCAAGACACGCGAACTCGAGAAGAGGACCAAGGTAAAGGCAAGAGTTATTGCTTTCGCGCTGCGCGAATTGATAGACCAGGCGCCGGCCGTATTCATAATGGGTCATGAAAATGCCGACATTGATATGGTAGGGGCTTCATTAGGGCTTTACAGGATTGCAAAAGGCAGGGGCAAAAAGGCGCACATCGTTCTTGATGAAGTAAACCCGACAATTGAAGGCCTCATGTTAAGAATTCAAAAGGACGACGAATACGAAGGAGTATTCGTAAAACGGGCTGAAGCTGTTGAAATGGCAGACGAAAAAGCACTTCTCATAGTTGTGGATACACACAGGCGAAGTTTTGTTGAAGCACCCGTACTTATTGATATTACGGGACAGGTGGTTGTTATCGACCATCACAGGAGAGGGGTCGATTATATACATGATACGGTCCTGACATACCAGGAGGCGTATGCTTCTTCAACCTGCGAGCTTGTTACCGAAATAATCCAGTATATTGATGAAAAGCTGGAATTAAGGCAGGTTGAAGCTGATGCGCTGTATGCGGGCATAGTGGTGGATACCAAGAATTTTACATATAAAACCGGAGTAAGAACATTTGAGGCAGCTTCCTATCTCAGGCGCCATGGGGCCGATACCGTTGTTGTGAAACAACTGTTCCAGAATAGTATTGAGACATACTCAAGTATTTCCGCGGTAATAAAAAACACGGAGCTCATAAATGACGAAACTGCGATTGCCGTATGCCCGCAGGGCATGAAAAATGCCCGGTTGATTGCGGCAAAGGCAGCCGATGAATTGCTTAATCTTTCGGGCATAACGGCTGCATTTGTTTTATGCGAGGCGGGAAACGAAATATGGATCAGCGGGAGGTCACTTGGAGATATCAATGTCCAGGTAATTCTTGAAAAACTGGGCGGGGGCGGGCATATGACCGTTGCCGGGGCACAATTGCCCGATATAAGTCTTGATGAGGCGAAAGACAAGCTGAAATATGCTATAATAGAATACATAAAAGAAGCAAACAGGGCGGATGAATAAAGGTAGTTTTGCGGGTTTGGCAAATGCCCTGCAGAGACCAGCCGGCGCAGGGATAAGTCATTTGATTGATTTAAGGAGGTAGCGTATGAAGGTAATTTTGAAGCATGATGTTAAAGGGCTGGGTAAAAAAGATGATATGGTGGATGTAAGCAGCGGTTATGCCAGGAACTTTTTATTTCCCAGAGGTCTTGCCGAAGAAGCGAGTGCCGGCAATATCAATATGGTAAAAAGAAAAAAGGAAGCCGAGAAAATCAAAAGCGACAGGGAATTGGCCGCAGCAAGGGAACTTGCGTCAAAACTAAATGATACCGTAGTAGTAATCAGGACGAAGTCCGGTGAAAAAGGAAAGCTTTTTGGTTCAATAACGAACAAGGACATATCTGACATATTGAAAAAAGATTTTAAGATAGACGTTGACAGAAAGAAAATTGTGCTTCCGGGACCGTTTAAATCCCTTGGGACCTATGAAGCGGAAGTTAGGCTGTATCCCGAGGTAAGCGCCAGACTGACAGTAAAGATTGAAGATGAATAACAGGAGGTGAATCGGCCATTAACGGGGACATAAGTACTATTGGAAGAATCCCTCCTCACAACATAGAGGCCGAACAGGCAGTCCTGGGATGCATGCTGCTTGATCCGGATGTTATTCCAACCGTTACGGAATTGATTAAAAGCGATGATTTTTACAGGGACGACCATAAAGAGATATGTGAAGCCATAATTGATATCACTGAAAAAGCCGGACCTGTTGATATAATAACCGTCTCCGAACAATTGCAGCTCAGGGGGACGCTGGACAAGATCGGAGGCCTCGATTATCTTGCCGCTATTACAAGTTCGGTGCCCACTACTGCCAATGCCAGGTATTATGCGAAAATCGTAGAGGAAAAGTCACTTCTGCGCAAATTAATCAAGGCATCGTCCGAAATAGCAAAAATGAGCTACGATGCCGCTGAGGAAGCGGCATTTGTGCTTGACCAGGCAGAGAAAAGTATTTTTGACATATTGCAAAAAAGAAGCGCCCAGGGTTTTACACATATAAAGGACGTACTGCTGGAAACATTCAACCGCCTGGAGGAGTTGTACAACAGTAAGAGCCATATTACAGGAGTGCCTACAGGATTTACGGACCTGGACAACAAGACCGCGGGACTGCAGAATTCCGACCTTATCCTTATAGCGGCGCGGCCGGGCATGGGCAAGACAGCGATGGCACTTAATATAGCCCAGCATGCCGCTGTCGTCAGGAACATCCCGGTGGCGATATTCAACCTGGAAATGTCAAGGGACCAGCTTGTAAACAGGATGCTTAGCAGTGAAGTCATGATAGACGGCCAGAAAATGAGAACAGGGAAACTGGATGACGACGACTGGAAGAAAATTGCCAGGGCTCTTGCGCCTCTTTCACAAGCCCCTATTTACATCGACGATACGCCGGGTGTTTCCGTAATGGATATCAGGGCCAAGTGCAGGAGGCTAAAGCTTGAGAAAAATCTCGGCCTTGTCCTGATTGATTACCTGCAGTTGATGCAGGGAAGGGGGAAGGCTGAAAACAGGCAGCAGGAAGTGGCGGAAATATCCCGGTCGCTGAAAATACTGGCAAAAGAACTTAATGTGCCTGTTGTCACAATGTCGCAGCTAAGCAGGGGACCCGAATCCAGGACGGATCACCGCCCCATGCTCAGCGATTTGAGAGAATCGGGAGCCATCGAACAGGACGCGGATATCGTAATGTTTCTTTACAGGGATGATTATTACAACCCCAATTCGGAAAAAAAGAATATTGCAGAAATAATCATCGCCAAGCACAGAAACGGCTCCACCGGTACCATCGAACTCAGATGGTTTGCAGAGTATACAAAGTTTGCAAATTTGAATAGAGATGAATATAAAAAGTAATTTTGCCAAACAACTTCATAAAAAGGTGCTTGATACTATCCGATCGCACCGTCTTATCGAGCAGGGCGAAAAAGTTGTAGTGGGTGTTTCCGGGGGCCCTGATTCGGTGTGTCTTCTGCACTTGTTAAAATCGTATACCGAATTATTGCAGTTTGAAATGCATGCCGTCCATGTCAACCACATGCTCCGCGCAGAAGAGGCTGGGGCAGACGAGGCGTATACCGCCAACCTGTGCAGTGAGATGGGAATACACCTGGACATTGTCCGTATTGACATTGCCGCCATGGCAAAAGAAAAGGGAATTTCGCTGGAAGAGGCGGGGAGAATTGCGCGCTACGATGAATTTTCCAGGTATGCCGAAAGCATCAGCGCTTCGAAAATCGCGGTGGCGCACAACAGGAACGACCAGGCAGAAACGGTAATGATGAATATATTAAGAGGTACCGGTACGGCGGGGTTGGCCGGCATGGACTTCAGGAGGGACAATATTATCCGGCCGCTGCTCAATGTATCCAGGGAAGAGATAGAGCGCTATTGCAGCGAACTGGGACTGTCGCCGAGAACTGACAGTTCGAATCTCACGCAATGCTATACAAGGAACAGGATACGATTGGGCTTGTTCCGCTATATAGAAGAAAATTTCAATACGGATATAATCGAAAGCCTCAACAGGCTGGCAGTCAATGCATCGATTGACAACAGCTGCCTTGAGCGGCAATCTTTCAAGGCGTATAAAAGCGCTCTCAAATTTAAGGAGAGCGGTTTGGCCGCCCTCAGCATCGAACGGCTCCGGGAACTTGATCCGGCAATCCTGGGCAGGGTGCTGAAACTGGCTTTAAAAGATGCGGCGGGGAGCTTTTCCGGGGTAGGCAGCATTCATTACGGCATGCTTGCGAATCTTGTCGAAAAAGGCAGAACAGGGATGAGAGCCGAGCTTCCCGGCAGGATCAGGGCGGCGGTATCTTATGGCATACTGAAAATATTTGTTGAAAATGAAAATGGGAATGATGACCGATGCCGGAAGATAACAGAATTTTCACACAAACTGGAAATTCCCGGGATTACCCTGGTGCCTTGCCTGGACTCAGAAGTCAGGACGGCCGTGGAAGATGTTAAAAATATTGATAAATCCAGTATAATGGAATATAATCCATTAGTACGGTTTTTTGATTACGGTAAGCTAAAAGAGGGAATCTATATAAGAAACAGGAGAAACGGCGATATTTTCAAACCTTTTCGGTCTACCGGGACCAAAAAGCTGAAAGAGTTTTTTATTGACAATAAAATCCCACGCGAGCAACGGGACAAGATCCCATTGATATGTAAAGGCAACGAGGTTGTGTGGGTTATCGGGCATAAAACAAGTGATAAATTTAAGTTAACTGAAAATACTAAGAGTGTTCTTAAAATCGAATATGTTCGGAGGGGTTCAACATGATGGGGGATATTGAGGAAATCCTGGTAGGGCGCGAAGAGATCAGGGAAATGGTCAAAAGGCTTGGAATGGAGATATCGAAAGATTATGAAGGTTGCGACCTGGTATTGATCGGCGTTTTGAAAGGCGGTTTCGTTTTCCTTGCCGACTTAATGAGGGAAATCACGATACCTGTTGACATGGACCTGATAGAGGTGTCAAGCTACGGGGCGTCCACCAAGTCATCGGGTATTGTAAGGATAATAAAAGACGTTGATATGAATGTATCAGGAAAGCATGTCCTGATCGTGGAGGACCTGGTAGATACGGGGCTTACTTTAAATCACCTTAAAGAGCTTTTCAACACCAGGGGACCGAAAAGCGTAAAAATCTGCACTGCTTTTGACAAGCCATCCAGGAGAAAAATCGACATACAGGTGGAATATAAAGGGATAGAAGTGCCCGACAAGTTCATAGTCGGGTACGGCCTGGATTACGCGGGAAAATACCGCAATCTGCCGGATGTATGCACATTGAAAAAAGATATTTATTCAAGGGCTCAGGATCAGACAAACCATGAGTAAACAGGGTAAAAAAGTATAAATTGTGTTTTAAAATAGTTTGTGTTAATATTATATAATCTGGAAAGTGCGCGATGTAAATTCCGGGAGGGAGATATTTGAAGAATTTCAGAGGCTTGAGCTTTTATATAGTAATTATAGTAATAGCGTTGTTGATATTTACTCTCTACACGAGTTCTGGCAATCCGCCGGAGCTCAGCTATACGGAGATGCTGACCGAAATACGCAACGGTAATGTACGAAGCATAGTTCTCGAAGGCGATGAAGCGACGGTTGAGCTGATTAACGCTAAGAAGAATTCCAGGAACAAGGTTTATGTAGTATATATATCCTCGGTAGACATGTTTACGCAGATGGTGACCGAGGCATACGACGAGGGCCTGATAAACGACTTTAAGTTCGAAAGGCCGCCGTCTCCTCCCTGGTGGGTAACAATTCTGCCTACCATAGTCGTGATTGTTATTTTCGTTATTTTCTGGATATTTTTCCTCCAGCAGTCACAGGGCGGAGGGGGAAGCAGGGTCATGTCCTTTGGCAAGAGCCGGGCCAGGATCAGCTCTGCCGACGACAAGAAAAAGGTAACGTTTGAAGATGTTGCCGGGGCGGACGAAGAGAAAGAAGAACTAAAAGAGATAGTAGAATTTTTAAAATCTCCGAAAAAATTCATCGAGCTTGGAGCAAGGATTCCAAAGGGAGTATTGCTGGTAGGACCTCCCGGCACCGGCAAGACCTTGCTCGCGAAGGCAGTTTCAGGCGAAGCCGGCGTTCCGTTTTTCAGTATCAGCGGCTCGGATTTTGTCGAAATGTTTGTAGGCGTAGGCGCTTCCAGGGTGAGGGATTTGTTCGATCAGGCCAAGAAAAACGCGCCATGCATTGTATTCATAGATGAAATTGATGCCGTCGGCCGGCACAGGGGAGCAGGACTGGGCGGCGGACATGACGAGCGTGAACAGACGTTGAACCAGTTGCTGGTTGAGATGGATGGCTTCGGAGTTAATGAAGGAGTCATAATCCTGGCTGCCACCAACAGGCCTGACATTCTTGACCCCGCCCTTTTGAGGCCGGGAAGGTTTGACAGGAGGGTGTTTGTCGGGTTGCCGGATATAAAGGGCAGGGAGCAGATTTTAAGGGTACACGCGAGAGGAAAACCGCTGGGTTCGGACGTCAAGCTTGATGAACTGGCGAAAAGCACGCCCGGCTTTACCGGCGCGGATCTTGAAAACTTGCTTAATGAAGCGGCATTGCTGGCGGCAAGGAAGAACAAGAAACGGATAGAAATGGAAGAAATAAAGGAAGCGACGTTCAAGGTGGTTGTAGGGCCGGAAAAGAAGAGCAGGGTAATGACAGAGAAGGAAAAGAGACTGACGGCTTACCACGAGGCCGGCCATGCAATTGCGGTCAAGGTTGCATCGTCTACGGACAAGGTTGACAGGGTTTCGATCATACCATCGGGAAGAGCCGGCGGGTATACGGCGCATAAACCTGATGAGGACAAATTCTACCAGACCAAGGGACAGCTCATGGAAAAGATAATTATTGCCATGGGCGGCAGGGCGGCTGAAGACATTGTACTCGGAGAAATCAGCACAGGTGCGTCTGCTGATCTTAAGCAAGCCAACCAAATAGCAAGAAGCATGATAATAAAATTCGGGATGAGCGAAAATTTGGGGAACATGGTATTTGATGAGAACGATGAAATATTCATAGGACGCGATTTTGCGCATACCAGGAGTTACAGTGAGGAAGTCGCCGCCTTGATCGATAAAGAAGTGAAGAACCTTATTGATACAGCGTACAGCAAAACGGTCTCGATATTGAAGGAGCATATAAATACGCTTCATAGAGTTGCTGAAGCGCTTCTTGAAAAAGAGAAACTGGAAGGCCATGAATTCGAGGCCATATTTGCAGGGACATAAAAACCGTAAAACGGTACTTATCGGAACAGACGGCAAATAACAGGCATAGAGTAAAATAACAGGATAAAAAGTAAAAAAAGACCAAAAATTCTTGACAGCTTGAGACAAGCATGTTATTATTTAGTAGAAACTGCTAAAATTGGATAAAAAACAGGCCTTATCAAGAGTGGTGGAGGGACTGGGCCCAATGAAACCCCGGCAACCGGCTTTTAAAGCATCGGTGCCAATTCCTGCAGGATTGCATCCTGGAAGATGAGGTAGTCAGGTATGAAAGCCTCTTCATTTTCAGGGAAGGGGCTTTTTATTGCATAAAATTATTCAGGGAGGAGACTGGTCATGTCTAGACATTTATTTACTTCGGAATCGGTAACCGAGGGGCATCCCGATAAGATTTGCGACCAGGTGTCGGATGCGATACTGGATGCAATAATCGCGAAGGACCCGTATGCCAGGGTGGCGTGTGAAACAGCCGTTACTACTGGTATCGTATTTGTAATGGGTGAGATAACAACCAACTGTTATGTAGATATTCCGAAGGTTGTAAGAAACACGGTGTTGGAAATCGGTTACGACCGTGCCAAGTACGGATTCGACGCAGAAACATGCGCGGTGATAACATCTATTGATGAACAGTCCGGCGATATTGCGATGGGCGTTGACAATGCGCTTGAAGCAAAGACCGGAAAGGCGGAGGACCAGTTGGAATCAATCGGCGCGGGAGACCAGGGCATAATGTTTGGATATGCCTGCGATGAGACTCCGGAATTGATGCCCATGCCGATAATACTGGCCCATAAATTGACCAGAAGGCTGTCGCAGGTCCGTAAGGACGGAATACTAAGTTACCTGAGGCCTGACGGGAAATCGCAGGTAACAGTGGAATATGAAGGAGACAGGCCGGTAAGGGTTGATACCGTCGTTTTATCTACCCAGCACGGACCGGAAGTATCTCACGATGAAATTGAAAGGGACATGATTGACCATGTAATAAAAAAGGTTATCCCGGCAGAATTGATGGACGACAGGACCAGGTTTCTCATAAACCCGACAGGAAGGTTTGTAACCGGGGGGCCCCAGGGTGATTCGGGACTTACGGGAAGAAAGATTATAGTTGATACGTACGGCGGCCGCGCAAGGCACGGCGGCGGCGCATTTTCGGGAAAGGATCCGACAAAGGTGGACCGCTCGGCTTCATACGCAGCCCGATATGCAGCCAAAAACATTGTTGCGGCCGGTCTTGCCAGGCGAGCTGAAATTCAACTGGCCTATGCCATCGGTGTGGCAAAACCGGTATCCGTGTACGTCGATACCTTTGGCACGGGCAAGATCCCGGATGAAAAACTGGCGCTGCTGGTGAGTAAATATTTTGATTTAAGACCTGCAGCCATCATACGCGACTTGGATCTCAGGAGGCCGATTTACAAGCAAACCGCCGCATACGGACATTTTGGCAGAACAGATATCGACCTGCCCTGGGAAAAGACAGATAAAGCCGGTATTTTAAGAAATGCCGCCCTGGAAATGTAGGAAATCTGTCACATGAATATTTCCGCGATCCTCCGGGCATTCCTTTTCATTTAAATCCGGTTATGTATGGCTGAAGTACCGGAAGCCCGGGTTTTCTTGAAAATACGCTGATTTTTTATCTCTTGTCGTATGTATAGCCGGGGCAGACGACGCTGCCCAATTCACCGGAGTTGAGGATGACCAGCGTCCCCCTGGCATATATTCTTTCTTCTTTAATATTCCTCCGTTATCTCACATATGACCTCTTCCGCGTATATTTCCCTGACAGTGAACGCCGCAGGATTCCTGACATACAAAGGTTTATTGATAAATACCGTACGTATATCAGTCGAACATCCGGATGGATTCCTGAATATAATAATAGTCCCAGGATACTAAAAGGAGGATTATCGGGGTGTTGGAAAATTTCCTGAAGTTTATAGTATGCCTGTTTGCTGCATACGGGCTGATTTCGCTGGTGCTTGGCGCACTTGATGCAATATGCGCAAGGATAGCCGGAAAGCGCCCGAACGTACGCGTAGTCCTGCTTGTACAGGACGCTGAAAATCATATCGAGCACATTGTCAGGAATGCTGCGGAGAAAAAATATGCGTCTGCTTTATTTTCTGATAAAAAGCTTGTTATAGTCGATATGAATTCTAAAGACAATACTTTGGGCATACTGGAGGAATTGGAGGATGCGTTTCCCGGCATCGAGGTCCTGTCATATAAAGATAAAGACGAAATTTTCAGCGGCTTTTCCGCCTTTTCACCTGTGGAAAAGTAATATATACTTATATATATACTTGCCCGGAAGGCAAACAGCGCATTAAGAATCCTGATAAATACGCAAAAATAGCAGTTCACAGCTTGATGATGGTGATAAGATGGATCTTGTTACGCTCGAGGGAATTATCGAGGATATAATTTATAAAAACGAGGCAAACGGTTATACCGTGTGTGAAATACGCGAAGGGAAAAGCAGCGTTACCGCCGTGGGCTATATGCCTTTCGTTAATGCCGGCGAGACTGTCAGGGCCAGCGGCAGGTGGGTGAAACACCCGGATTACGGCGACCAGTTCAAGGTTGAACTATACGAAAAAGTATTGCCCCAAACAGCCGATGCAATAGAAAAATACCTGTCGTCAGGCATTATTAAAGGAGTGGGCCCGGTAACGGCGGCGAAAATAGTCAAGAAATTCGGCTCGTCCGCGCTGGAAGTCATCAGTACCGATCCGCAAAGGCTGTCGGAAATCAAGGGAATATCCCTGAACAAGGCAATAGCAATCGGGAACATGTTCAATGAGCAAAAGGGTTTATGGGAAATTGTCATGTTTTTGCAGGATTACGGCATAAGCCCTTCCGTATGTGCCAAGATTTACAAGGCATATGCCGGGCAAGCCATATCCATGATAAAGGAAAACCCGTACAGGCTTTGTGAAGATATTTTCGGCATAGGTTTCAAGACAGCGGACAGGATTGCCATGAAGCTTGGTATTGACCCATGTTCAAAGTTTCGTTTAAAAAGCGGCATAAAATATATACTGACCCGCGCGGCAGCAAACGGGCATACTTATTTGCCTGAAAACGCCCTCAGGGAAAACGCGCGTTTATTGCTTGCATCGGAAAATGCTGATATTGAAGACGCGCTGCTGTCACTGATTTTCGAAAACACGGTACAAATGGAAAGATGTGCCGAATCAAACCATATCTACCTGTCCCCGTTTTACTACGCGGAGCACGGCGTGTGCAAGAGGCTGCTGGGCCTGTCGGGGGATCGTTTCAATACGGATATGGGTTACCTTGAAGAAAGGCTCGGGAAGTTTCAGCAGGAGGAAGGAATACGGCTGGACAAGCTTCAGCAGGAGGCCGTAAGGGAAGCTATGACAAACGGCGTGCTTGTCATTACGGGAGGTCCGGGGACAGGGAAGACGACAATCATTAAGTGCATAATCAGGCTTCTTATGGAAGAAGGCCATAGAATCGCGCTGGCAGCGCCTACGGGGAGGGCTGCCAAGAGAATGTCGGAAGCTACTGGTTTTGAAGCACGGACCATCCACAGGCTTCTGGAAATCGGCTTTACCGTCAACGAGGATGAAATGCTTTTTCAGCGGAATGAAAATAATCCTATCGATGCCGACGTTATAATAATTGATGAAATGTCGATGGTGGATATTCTTATTATGAACCACCTGTTAAAAGCGGTTCCGGCCGGAGCCAGGCTGATACTGGTCGGTGATGCCGACCAGTTGCCGTCGGTCGGGCCCGGAAGCGTACTGCAGGATATAATAAGCTGCAATATTATAAAAACCGTCAGGTTGGCCGAAATATTCAGGCAGGATGCCGAGAGCATGATTGTTGTTAATGCCCATATGATAAACAGGGGAGAGGCACCCATGCTCAACAGCCGGGACGGGGACTTTTTTTTCATGCAAAGAAACGGGCTTGATTCCATAGTGAGTACCATCGTTGAGCTTTGCCGCAGGAGGCTGCCCGAGAGATATGGTTTTGACCCGATGAAAGACATCCAGGTGCTTTCGCCCGCAAAAAAAGGGCCGGCCGGCGTGGCCAACCTGAACATCGAGCTTCAGAAAGCGCTTAATCCAGCAAGCCGAAAAAAGGTTGAAAAAGCTCACAGATCCGTTATATTCAGGGAAGGCGACAGGGTAATGCAGGTTAAGAACAATTATACGCTGGCATGGAGGCGGCCGGGCAGCCTGCTTGTTGACGGGATAGGCGTGTTCAACGGAGACATGGGAGTAATACTAAAAATTGATACGGAAGCCTCGTGCGTGGAAGTGTTGTTCGATGATGACAGGCTGGTGGAGTATGACTTCAGCATGCTGGATGAAATTGAGCCTGCATTCGCGGTAACCGTGCACAAAAGCCAGGGTTCCGAGTTTCCCGTGGTAGTAATGCCTATTTTCCCCGGCCCCCAGGTGCTGATGACAAGAAACCTCTTGTATACTGCTGTAACCAGGGCGAGGAAGATGGTGGTGATGGTGGGGGATGAGGCCGTTTTGAGCGGAATGGTTGCAAATAAAAGGGAAAATTTACGTTACTCCGGGTTGTCGGACAAGCTTAAATTATACGCAGGAAATGCCGATAATAGTATATGAAAGAGAGCTGAAGGTATTGAAACTGTTTGATAAAATAATTAACTTTATTTATCCGCCGAGATGCATATTTTGTCAGCAGTTGCTAAACCATGATGCTGTTCTTCACATATGCGAAAATTGTTACGGGAAACTGCCATTTATGGAGGAGACCATAATCCCGACATCTCCGGAAGGCGAGGATGGGTGCTGTGACGGGGCAATAAGCGTATTCCATTATACAGGCATGGTTAAGGAGTCGCTTATTCGTTTTAAGTTTTACAGCAAACCCAGTTATTACAGAACCTATGCCAGGTTGATAGCTGACAGGCTTTCAAAAATAACCGGTATAGAGCAATATGACATTGTAATGAGCGTGCCGCTGCACAGGCATAGAGAATTTTCCAGGGGGTACAACCAGGCGTACCTGATATCCAGGGCGTTGAGCAAGGAACTCGACTTGCCGGAAGCTTCACGCCTTCTCAGAAGATATCGCTATACGGAAAACCAGAGCCTGCTTGACAAGCAGAAAAGGCATCAGAATGTAAAGGGAGCGTTTAATGTATTATCTCCCAGGAAAGTAAACGGCAAATCAGTACTATTGGTTGACGATATACTTACAACAGGCTCGACCTTGGAAGAATGCAGCAGGATGCTGAAATTGGCCGGAGCCAAAAAAGTTACCGCTGCGGTGGTGGCGACAGGGAAAAAATTTTGAACGGGGAGGGTTTGATGTGCCCGATATCAGAAATTGCAGAAAGTGCGGGAAAATATACAATTATATAGGCGGTCCGCCGATCTGCCCTACCTGCAGGCAGGAAGAAGAGGAGGATTTTCAGAGGGTTAAAAAATACCTTTATGAAAACCCCGGGGCAACCATGACACAGGTATCTACGGAACTAAACGTCAGCATTGAAAAAATCAGGAGGTTTCTAAGGGAAGGCAGGCTGGAAATTGCAAATGATGACGGAAACCTGGTCCTGGAGTGTGAGAATTGCGGTAAATCAATAAAAACCGGACGGTTCTGTGACGATTGTGAAAGGATGCTGACAGCAGGTCTTAAATCTGCTGCGGACCAGATGAAACTCGAACTTAACAAGCAGTTAAGAGAAAAGTCGCTGGCCATGAGATACCTTAACAAGCAATATGAGAAAAAAGATAAGTATTAACGGTTAATAATAAACAATGATGTACCGATATATTATATGAGTTGTATAAAAGGTGAGTGGTTTTTAATGAGAATAAACGGAGATATAACTAAAATAACCGGGGTGTACGGAACGCAAAAGAGCATCGGAAAATTGGAGAAAACAGGATCGGTATCCGCTAAAAAAGATGTTCTCTCCATATCGAGCGAAGCAAAGGATTTTCAAACAGTCTTGCGGGCTTTAAAGGATGTTCCTGATATACGGCAGGGCAGGGTGAATGAAATCCTTGAAAAGATAGAGACGGGAAGTTACGATGTTACCGGCCGGGAAGTGGCGGAAAAGATAGTAAATTCCGTTTTCGATAAAAAGGCGTGACATCCCGGGGGAGTGAACATGCTCTCCCTTTTTTCCGGGCATAAAACATGCATATGAAATGTATGGCGGGCATGATTGCCCGTTTGTTAACGGAAACAGAACAGGAAGGGGTGATATTTTGGACACCTCGTTAACGGAAAAGCTCCTGGAAGTACTCAAAAAAGAGTCGGCCATATATGAGGGAATTTTAAACCTGTCGAAAGAAAAGACGGATGCAATCGTAGCCGGGGAAATATCCGAATTGGAGAGAATAACGAAGCTTGAGCAGTCCATCATACTCAAGCTGGCAAAACTTGAGAGGGAACGCGAGGGCATTGTTGAAAACCTGGCTGCCGGTCTTGATATGGAAGCAGCCGATATTACGCTGACCGATATTATAAATGCTATGCCCGAAGCCGAAGCGAAAAAACTCAAAGACTATCAGGATTTGTTCGCAAGGCTTCTTGAAGATTTACGCGAAGCCAATATGCTTAATTCCAAGCTGATACAAAATTCATTGGATTATATAGATTTTTCAATCAACATACTTGCCGGAACCGGCGCTGAAGGAAATTACAGCAGTTTGGGCGGAACAGGAGAGGTTTTGAAAAATAACTTTTTTGATATGAAGTTGTAGGAGGGCATATGGGCGTTAATTTTGCCAGTTATGAAATAGCGCGTTCAGGCCTGCGGGTGAGTGAGCGCGGCTTGTTTGTCACAGGTCATAATATCGCAAACGTAAATACGGCAGGTTATGTAAGGCAGCAGGCGATGATAAAAAACGCGCCATACGTGACCGTACCTTCCAAAACAGGTTTCTTCCAGTATGGACTCGGTGCGGATATCCAGGAGATCAGGCAGATCAGGCATGCGTTCCTGGATAATATCTACAGACAGGAGAATACGGCCCTTGGTTACTGGGAGACCAGGCAAAAGACTTTCCGGGATGTTGAGGCGATCATGGCCGAGCCCATGGAACCAGGGCTCCAAAACGCGCTTAATAAGTTTTGGGACGCGTGGCAGGAGCTGTCGAAAGAGCCCGACAGCCTGACCGTCAGGGCGCTTGTCAGGCAAAGAAGCGAAGCGCTGGTCCAACAGATCAACCATTTGGGCGCGCAGCTTGACAGGCTTCAGAATGATTTGAACACGGAAATAATGGTGCGGATTGATGAAGTGAATGAAATCACAAGGCAAATAGCCGAGTTGAATGTCACAATACTCAGGAACGAGGTGACGGGAGATTCCGCCAACGATTACCGTGATCAGCGGAATTTATTGATAGACAGGTTGACAAAGCTGATCAAGGTGGATGTAATCGAGATGCAGGACGGGCAGATTGACATAACGGTCGGCGGGTATTTTATAGTGCAAAAAGGCGTCAGTACTGAGCTGTATGCCGCAGAGCGCAATCCCGGGGAAATTTTTACGTGGTAAAACTTGCTGGGACCAATATCGAAGTTCCTATCCGCGGCGGCATTATCAAGGGGCTCATGGAATCAAGGGGTGAAGTGTCGGGCGCAGTCGGAAGCTTCGAGAACGGCACGCCGAATACAAAGGTGGATGTTGTCTTCTACGTGGATCACGACAATACAATGACGCCTGACGATGTGGCGGACAGGGTGGATGAATACAGGAACTGGCTTCTAAGCAGGGAACTCGATGCGAATGTGACAATAGTGGATGTGGCGTCGGCCGACTATTTTGAAGCAGCAGTCGCCAGTACAACCGGGCTTAGGGCCGATGCAAGGAAATACGCCGTTTCTTGTAACAGACGGCGCAATTGCGGATCCCGGATGATTTGAAAGAATTGCAGGAAGCGCTTGCCGCACAGGGCTCTGGAAACATCGGTTGTTACCAATAATCCGGGAGCCTGGTCGGAGGTGTATAAGATTCAGGGGGAAAGGCTTACAGCCTGGCGGAATTTTCAAGCGACGACACGGACGTGTACGAGGCTTTTGCACAAAACATGGCGGCGGATACGAATGCCGATATCGGCGTCGATAGACTATTCGACGAATATTGTATCGGATATCAGGCGGCGTCTCAATGCATTAATAAACGTAATGCTCCGCGAGATAAACTACTTGCATAGAAGCGGCATGACAATGACAGACCCGCCGATGCAAGGGGATTATTTCTTTGTGCCGATTAATCCGGCAAGGCCGTTGGAAATGGGCAATATCATGCTCAATCCCAACCTGGCGGACCTGTCGAATATTGCCGCATCTAAAACCGGAAACAACGGAGACAACGCGAATGCGCTGGAAATTGCGAACCTGAGGAATAAATTGCTGGTATCCAACAATACCGGTATGGTTAGCCTTGACGATTATTACCAGGATATAATTCTTCACCTGGGCAACAACGGGTCGGACGCCAGCGCGGATAGCTGAAAGCCAGGCAAAGCTGGTAGAGTCGGCGGACGCTTACAGGACGTCAATAACGGGCGTTTCAATGGATGAAGAAATGACAAACATGATGAAATTCAAGTTTGCATATGATGCGGCTTCGAGAGTGCTGAACATTATTGACAGCATGCTGGAGACGGTAGTAAACAGGCTTGGATTGGCAGGCAGGTGATAAAAAGTGGGTGAAGCGTTTTTTGGGCTCAACGTGGCGTTAAGAGGGCTGTTTTCCGCGCAGCGCAACCTTAACATCGTAAACCACAATTTAAATAATATCAATACACCCGGGTATTCCAGGCAGCAGGCCATCCAGGTAGCCTCAAGGCCGATGGCGCTGGCCGACGGCACGGGCATGATGGGAACGGGAGCGGATGTCATAGGTGTCCGGCGAATCCGTGACGAATACCTGGATTTTAAATACTGGAGCGAGAACCTCTCGTTGGGCGAGTGGAGCGCAAAAAATGAAGCGCTTGCAGACCTCGAGGTTACCTTCAACGAACCGTCTGATAGCGGTTTTACCGCGATCATGAGCGATTTTTACGATTCGCTGCAGGAACTTGCAAAGGATCCAAGCAGCGCAGCGGTCAGGGCTCTTGTCAAGCGGAGGGGAGAGACGCTGGCAAAGTTTTTTAACAGCATGGCCGTTCATTTGGAAGAACTCCAGAAAGATATCAACTATAGAATACAGACAAAGGTGGAAGAAATTAATTCAATTGCCACCCAGATACAGCAGTTGAACAGGCAGATTTACATTACCGAGCTGGACGGCAACACGGCCAATGACATGAGGGATCAGCGGACGCTCCTGGTTGACAAGCTGTCAAGGCTTATCAATATAGAAGCAAATGAAATCGTAGCGGGACATCTCCCGGATGGAAGGGAAGACAAGCACTTTGTCATAACCATAAGCGGAAAGGCGCTGGTAGATCATTTTTCAATAAGCAAGCTGGCGCTTGTCCAAAGGGACTCCGCTCACAAAGTCAACTTTGAAGATGTTGACAACCTTTACGACATCATGTGGGAGGACGGGAACCAGCTTAAAATAAAAGCGGCGAGCTCAGGGGCTACCTTGATGTGCGCGACGGCAACGAGGGAAGCAGCGACGGGCCCAATGAGATTGCCTCGCCGAATTACAAGGGGATACCTTATTACCAGAAAAAGCTCAACGAATTTGTGAGGACTTTCGCGCGGGCATTTAACGAGGGTTACATAGATACTGACGACATCAAGGGTTTCAGCGCCGGGGATACGTTTGGAACCGGGCATGCCCACGGATACGGTTATGGTCCGGCTGCCACCGACGGTATCCGGTTTTTTACGATAATTGAAGGCAAACAGCCGATGTCCAGCGCTGATTTCATCAACGGGGCAACCGACCCGCGGATATTTACAACCTGTATAACAACATGACTGCCAAGAATTTCTACCATCAGCCTGGATATTCTTGACGATTTCAACCTGATTGCCACTTCTTCAGCGCCAGGCGAGGCAGGCAATATAGAAGTTCTGAACCAGCTTCTCGGTTACAGGAGAAATGACGACATGTTTGTCGAAGGCGCGCCCGAAGACTTTATGAAATCGCTCGTGGCGACGCTTGGAGTTGATGCGGAGCAGGCGGGCAATTATGAAAATAACCAGAAAGTTGTAGTCGACCAGATTTTCAACAGGCGGCTTTCCGAATCCGGCGTATCGCTGGATGAGGAGATGGCAAACCTTGTTAAATTCCAGCATGCGTACAACGCTGCTGCAAAAATGATACAGACCATGTCCGAAATATATGATACGCTGATCAATAAACTGTTTGCCTGATAAAACATGCGATTTCCAGGGGCATTGCTTCAAGGCGCTGCAACGAAGGCATCGCATGTGAGCATGATGACTGGGGAGGTACGGATATGAGGATTACAAACAACATGCTGATCAATAACATGATAAGGTATATAGGGAACAACCTGACAAGAATGGACAAATACCAGAGCCAGCTTGCGACGGGAAAGAAAATACGGGTGCCGTCCGATGACCCGGTGGTGGCCGCGCGGGCATTAAAACTGCGAACGGATGTGGCCGAGATAGAGCAGTACCAGAGAAACCTGAAGGACGCCAAGTCATGGATGGATATCACGGAATCCGCGCTGAGCGATATAGGCGACATATTGCAGAGGGCAAAGGAACTTGCAGTCGGGAGCGACGGCGCCGAGAGTCCCGTGGATTTGCTGGCGACGGCCATGGAGATAAGGCAGCTCCGCACGCAGTTGATAAACCTGGCGAATTCGACTTATGCCGGGCGGTATATTTTTTCAGGCTTTAAAACGGACCAGAAATTCATGAACGATGACGGCACTTTTGCATTAGCGGTTGATAACAACGAAATGATTTATTATGAAATAGGCATAGGCGACAGCATAAATATCAATGTCGCAGGGGGCGACCTTTTTAACGACGGCGCGAGCATAGCCGCGCCAGGTACTACCGGCAAGCTTATACAGGATATGGATGAATTGATTGCGGCGCTGGAATCGGCGGATTACGCCGCCATAAGCTCTAAAGTGCAGGATTTTGACGATGACATAAACAATGTACTCAGGGTCAGGGCGGATGTAGGAGCGCGGATAAACAGGATCGAGCTCACAACCAACAGGATGCTGAATGATTTTACCAATTTTACCAGGCTCATGAGTGAAAATGAAGATGTGGACATGACCGAAACCATCATGAACCTGAAAAACGAGGAGAATGTCTACAGGGCGTCTCTTGCCGGGGGCGCAAGGATCATAATGCCTTCGCTGATAGATTTTCTGCGATAGCAGGCGGCGGACGCCAGGGCAGAGTATTCCGACGGACCGGGATATACTGCCGCGGATGGTGATTAAATGGGGCTGGAAATAAGAAGCGTGCCTGCAAAACTGCATGTGGAAACCACAAGGCCGCAATTAGACGATAAAATCGCGCAGGGCACAATTGGAATTGAGCCATGAGGATGTAGAACTCGACATCCATACGGAAATGCCCAGGGTGATAATTGATTTGGACGAGTGTTTTGACACGATTGGGCTGATGGACCCGGTTGACTTGACGCGCAAAGCGGCACAGCAGGGAATGCGGCAAGCGTTGACTTACGCCGGCAAGGTGGCGGGGGACGGCGACAGCATGGCGGCGCTGGAAAACCCGGTAGACCCGGTGCCTGAAATTGTTTTGCGTGATGCGTACCCGGAGCATGAATTCGTGCTTGATTTCATACCGAAAGCAAGGCCGAAGATAACGGTAACCGGCGGAGTCAGGATTTCAACGAAAAATGAAGGCGCGCAACGGCGTTAAGGGCGCTTATACGCCGGGCGGGGTCAGCATCAGGTACACTCCGGCAGAGGTGAAAATCAGTGTGGCCCAATATGCTTCAATCAGCATGAAGTATCGTCCGGAGGGCTTTAATGCATATGTGTAATAACTGCTGGATGGGAGATGGCATAATGATTCTTGAAACAAGGTATTTTGGGGAATTGAAATCGATGAAAGCAAAATAATAAGTTTTGACGGAGGGCTTCCGGGCTTTGAAGGGGTAAAGAGGTTTGTCCTGATTGATAACGAAGACAAGGACTCACCGTTTAAATGGCTCCAGGGCGTCGATGAGCCGAAGCCCGCCTTTGTCATTGTTGATCCGTTTGCAGTTAAAAGGGATTATGAAATAAACATGGACGACGAAACCCTGAACGAACTGGGAATCGGCAGCCCGGACACCGTCGCCGTATACAGCATAGTCGTGGTGCCGGAGGACATCACCAAAATGACGATGAACCTGCAGGCGCCGCTTATAATCAATACGGAGAACAGGAAGGGGAAACAGCTGATCCTTGACACGGAAAGGTACGGTGTGAGACACTATATAATAGATGAGCTCCAGGGACGGGGGGATGCGGAAAATGCTCGTGCTGACAAGGAAGAAGGATCAGTCCATTGTTATAAATGAAAATATTGAAGTAACCATTCTGGAGGTGCAGGGCGACCAGGTCAGGATCGGGATAAATGCGCCTAAAAACATCTCCGTCCACCGCAAGGAGGTATTTTTGCAGATAGCCGAAGAGAATAAAAAGGCGTCCTCAATTAATGTTGGAATAAATTTGAACGATGTTCTTGAAAAAGTAGCGATAATAGAATGCATATTATAAAACCCCTAAAGTATATATTAATACTGCCGATATATTATATACAAGATAACTTCTTGTAGTGCATTGGAGCGCACGTCGGATGAACGCGGGAAGATATCTTAAAAAGGAGCCGGCCTGTCCGGCGAAAACCGGGAACGGATTCCCGGGAAAATTCAAGGAGGATGGTTTTATGATTATCAACAACAACATTTCTGCAATCAACACCAGGAACCAGTTATTCATAACCAACACAGCGATGACCAAGTCAATGGAAAAGCTGTCGTCAGGCAAAAGGATCAACCGCGCGGCTGACGACGCGGCAGGGCTTTCAATTTCTGAAAAGATGCGAGCACAGATAAGGGGCCTTAACCAGGCGGCAAGGAATGCGCAGGACGGCATTTCGCTCATACAGACCGCTGAAGGAGCCCTGGACGAAGTCAGCAACATGCTTGTAAGGCTGAAAGAGCTTGCGGTGCAGAAGGCAAACGGCACGTACAACAATGACGACATTGCAACCTGAAGCTGGAAATGGATTCGCTGGGCGATGAAATTGACAACATCTTTGCCAACACGAAGTTCAACGGCAAGACGGTGCTCACGACAAGCGTCGGTATCATTATTTCCGACGACGGCACGACACAACTGACCATAAAGCGACCGCCACAACCGGTATTACAGGACTTACCAGTGACGCATCGGTTGGACAAATCGAGCTGCAATTAAAAAGGTCAACGAAGCAAGGGCTACATACGGTGCAAGCCAGAACAGGCTCGAGTCGACGGTCAGGAACCTGAAGACCACTGCGGAGAACCTGCAGGCAGCCGAATCCCGTATCAGGGACACCGACATGGCGGAGGAAATGTCCACATTCACGAAGTACAGCATCCTTGTCCAGGCGGGCACGGCGATGCTGGCGCAGGCAAATATGGCGCCGCAAAGCGTGTTGTCATTATTGCAGTAGCATAGGCTTCAATTTAAAAAGAGACCCTGGCACACCAGGGTCTCTTTTAGCAATACGTGCATCATAGTTCCGTAACTGTATGCAACAAAGATATCCTCTACCTTTAGATAGAGTCCAAATTTCGTTTTCAGGAGAAAGTTGTCATGGATGAAAGAATCATAGAGTTGAAAAATACTGTAAGGGAGCTTATTGAGAATATTATCCAAAGAATCGAGGAAATAAGCAGCTTATTGCAGGGATGCGGATGCCTTGGATGAAAACAGGCTGCTGAATTTATTCGATGATCTCCAGGCGCTGGCGGAAGGAATCAATGTAATAAAAGAATACTATGAAAACCTAGATATGCTGGAGTTTCGCGAAAAACTTGACGTTATGGGGAAGGCGCTCGAAGAAAATGACAGGATGCTGTTTTTGGATATTATACAATACGATCTCGCGGATCTGCTGGAATATTGGAAGGAACAACTGGATTGAAAAATGCTAAAGATTTTTTCATATTCAACCGATAAACTTTACAAGGAATTATCCTATGGAGACTGTAACGTGCGCCGGTTGAAATAGGAATAGTTCCCAAAAAATTCAAGGCAGGCCGGGAACGGATTCCCGGTGAAGAATTCAAGGAGGATGTATTTATGGTTATTAACAACAACATTTCTGCAATCAACACCAGGAACCAGCTATTCATTACCAACACAGCCATGCCACAAGTCAATGGAAAAGCTGTCGTCAGGCAAGAGAATCAACCGTGCGGCTGACGACGCGGCTGGTCTTTCAATCTCTGAAAAGATGCGTGCACAGATAAGGGGTCTCAACCAGGCGGCAAGGAATGCGCAGGATGGTATTTCGCTCATACAGACCGCTGAAGGAGCCCTGGACGAAGTGAGCAACATGCTTGTAAGGCTGAAAGAGCTTGCGGTACAGAAGGCGAACGGCACATACAACAGTGACGACGTTAGCAACCTGAAGCTGGAAATGGATTCGCTGGGCGACGAAATTGACAACATCTTTACCAACACGAAGTTCAACGGCAAGACGGTGCTCACGACAACAGTCGGAATTATTATTTCCGACAACGGCACGACAGCGCTGACGATAAACGCGAACTCCCACAACCAGCATTACAGGTCTTACAAGCGGTGCTTCAGTTACAGACATTGAGGCTGCAATAAAGAAGGTCAACGCAGCAAGGGCTAGTTACGGTGCAAGCCAGAACAGGCTCGAGTCGACGGTCAGGAACCTCAAGACCACTGCCGAGAACCTGCAGGCGGCCGAATCCCGTATCAGGGACGCAGACATGGCGGAAGAGATGTCTACATTCACGAAGTACAGCATCCTTGTCCAGGCGGGCACGGCGATGCTGGCTCAGGCAAATATGGCGCCGCAAAGCGTGTTGTCATTGTTGCGGTAATACTTGCGCAGAGAGTAAAAAAGGACTCCGGACGGAGTCCTTTTTTTGTGGTATACCGGGCTTGCCCGTATTCCAAAATGATGCTCTTCTCATAAAACTAAGCAGATAAGGGGTTTTGGGCTTAAGCACAATGTGTTTGGAATAGAACCGCCATTATGATATTATATTTTAATAATGCACACCTGTAGAAATTTAAAAAATCATTTCAAGGGAGGGTGATTTACTTGAGCCCGGACGGAGGTCAATTTGGCACGAATACGAATCCTATAAAGAATATCCGGATTAACCGGAAGAGAAGCAAAAAGAAATCATTGTCACGGCAATTATTGTGTTGGTGGTTGTCATTTTTGCAAGCACTTGCTGGTATACGGTCGATGATAAGCAGAAGGGCGTTGTTACAACCTTTGGAAAGGTCACAAATATCACGGATGCCGGAATCCATTTCAAGGCGCCGTTTGGAATCCAGCAGGTGCATAAGGTTGACGTGAATGTCTATCAGAAAATCGAGCTGGGTTACCGGACCGACCCGGCCGCCGCTGCGGGATACATTCTTGTGGCTGATGAGAGCAAGATGATAACGGGAGATTATAATATTGTCAATGTTGAATTTTTCATTGAATACAAGGTGTCTGACCCGGTAAAATACCTATTTTCATCGTACGAACCCGAGGTGATTCTGAAAAACCTGGCACAAAGCCAGATCAGGGCCGTAGTCGGCTCCACCAATGTAGATGCGGTACTGACTGATGGAAAAGAATTGATCCAGCAGCAGGTAAAGGAACTTATCATTGAGGTATTGAAGGAATACGATATCGGGCTTATGCTGACGGATGTAAAAATACAGGACAGCGATCCGCCGACCGAAGAAGTTACTGCCGCGTTCAAGCAGGTTGAGACCGCGAAGCAGGGAGCGGAGACTGTCGTTAACGAGGCAAGGGCTTATGAAAACGCCAAGCTCCCGGAAGCGCAGGCGCAGGCGGATAAACTCCTGCAGAATGCCGAATACCTGAAACAGAACAGGATAAATGAAGCCGTGGAGCAAATTGCCATGTTCGAGGCAATGTACAACGAATATGCAAATAATCCCGAAATCACGCGTTCCCGTATGTATTACGAAGCAATCAAGGAACTGCTGCCGGGCGTAAAGGTTTATATAAATACAAGTGAAAACGGACCGGAAATGCTGCTGCCGCTGGAAAGCTTTTTCGACGGCTCCGTTGCCGGACGGACCGGAGCGGAAAAAGGAGGGGAGTAGGATGAAAAAGAAAGCAGTCAAAATAGCGTTCGGTATCGTAGTTTTGATTGTTATCATAATATTGGCGTCCAGCATATACGTGGTCCGGGAAAATGAATATGCTTGTATCGTGAGATTTTCCAAGATTGTAAGTACGAAAGATTCGCCGGGGCTTTATTTGAAAACCCCGTTTGTAGAAACCATAAGAAAATTTCCAAAAGCCATAATGTATTACGATATCTCGCCTTCGGAGGTCCTGACCGCCGATAAGCAAAACATGACGGTTGACAGCTATGTATTGTGGCGTATAACCGACCCCCTGTTGTTTTTCCAATCGCTTGGCAGCATAAGTGTAGCCGAAGAACGGCTTGATACGCTGACATACAATGCTTTAAAGAATACCATGGGAACGCTTGCCCAACAGGTAATAATCAATGTGGGCAACGTATACGAACGGAATAAAATATATGAAAGCATAGCGACCAATGTTGACGCCCTGGCCAGGAATTACGGCATCGACGTGGTAGATATCAAAATAAAGAGGTTTGATCTTCCGGAAGCAAATGAACAGGCAGTATATGCGCGCATGATTTCCGAACGCAACCAAATAGCGGAGAAAGTACGCTGCGGACGGCGAATATGAGGCATCCATAATACGCAACAACGTAGACAAGCAGGTAAACATCATAGTCTCAAATGCCGAGGCAAAGGCTGCTAAAATAATAGCAGAGGGAGAGCAGGAATATATGAGGCTGCTGGCGGAAGCATATGATACCGAGGAGAAAAGGTCGTTTTACGAATACATGCTTGCGCTCGAAGCGCTCAAGGCGTCGCTTGACGGTCCGACAAGACCGTTGTGCTCGGCAAGGACTCGCTGCTGGCCAAGCTGCTTACAAACCCGTGAAAACCACGCTTATTGTCCCGGAATTGAGTTATACCCGGTTTTAGTATTTGTGCGTTTCACTTCGAACGCATGTTAAATAATGCGCTTGATTTACCGATATATGAATAAGTAAGAAACAAAGGATGAAATATATGAAGCATGACTACATTTTAAGTATTTGCATGATGGTTAAGGACGAGGAGAAAAATCTCGGACGATGCCTGGACAGCCTGAAACCCCTTCTGGAGAAAGACGATGTCGAATTGATAATCGTAGATACCGGGTCAAGCGATAAAACGCCGGAGATTGCAAAAAAGTATACCGGCAAGGTTTATTATCATCCGTGGGAAAACGATTTTTCTGGAATGAGGAATATAACCATATCATATGCAAAGGGGTTGTACATACTGATTATAGACGCCGACGAAGTATTGAACGACCCCTTGCTTCTCTATGAATATGTGAATGATCCAAGACTTCAGTCCTATAATACTTACATGTTGAAAATAAAGAATTACAGCAGTGCGGATAACTACACGGTAGTGTCTCAGGAGCGCGTTTTCAAAAACGACGGCGAATTCAGGTATGACGGCGCCGTCCACAACCAGGCCTTGTTTAAAAAGCCGGTTCTTGGTACCGATGTTTATGTTGACCATTATGGATACATGTTTCAGGACGATGCACTACGGGAAAGAAAATTCATCAGGACAGCCGGCATACTCCGCAAGGAACTTGAAAAAAACCCGAACAGCCCATACTATAGGTTCCAGCTTGCCCGAAGCTACAGCGCGCACGGGGATGAAAAAGAGGCCCTGGAGGAAATCCGCAGGGCGTATGGGCTGATAGCCGGAAATGACAAGCGCAATGATAAGGCATTGCTACATTTATGGCTCATATTCCATGATATGTTATGATAACGGGGAATTTGAGGAAGCAATAAAAGTTTGCAGTGAAGGCCTGGAGATCATGCCTGAAAACCTGGATCTTTATTTCGTAATGGCCCTGTCGTACGTCAAACTGGATAAAAAAGACGAAGCAATGGATGCATACGGCAAGTATCTCGATTTGGCGAAAATTTACGACAAGCTTGAAATATCAAGGAACAGGTCGATGGAAATGTGCTATGCCTGCCCGTGCCACATGGACATGGCACTGTCATTCATGGCAAATGAATTAATGGCGCATGGGAAATATGGGCAGGCAAAGGAATACGCCATGCAAATCAATGATGAAAAAACCAGGCTGCCACTTTTGTCGAGGGTTTTGATTAAATCGAAGGAATTCGGCGATCTTGCGGGAATCTACCGGGAACACCTCGATGACAAGCAATTAACAAGGCTGATTGCCGATACCGTTGAGGCGGAAAGAGCAATTCTCAATGCCGTTGACAGGCGAAAAATCGAGGAAGCCTTCAGCGGGGAGGAAGCCCCGTACTTGCTGCTTAACAGTATCAGGAAAGCCGAAGGCGGCGAAAAGCAGCTGCTGATGGAAAAGGCATTGAAGCTTTTTGATTTCAGTGAGCTGCCGGATTATTACGCCGAAATGCTGTCATGCATAAACACTGACACGCGGCGAGTCATATCCGCACTTAAGAAATTAACAAAGACAAGAATAAAACAGTATGTCAAGCAACTGATAGACAACCACGCGGAACTTAACAAGTTCTTTGAAGAATTTCTCCTGGGAGAGCAGGTTAGAAGCAACGATTACCATAGCCTGAGAGTTTATATCAGCATGGCGTATGCCTACCTGTATGTGAAGGCGCAAATATGGAGGGACATAAAGCATGACCCGCCGGAATCCAGTTATTCAATTTTCAAGCTTTATATCGAAAGAGGGGCCGAATATATATCCCTTCTTTACGATATGGAAAGGATGAGGTTGTATTACAGCACTCTTGAAGATCATGAGGACAGGTTTTTTATTGCCCTGGGATATGCAATGGAGGCCGTAGAAAAAGAAGATTTCAGGACGGGGATAAAATATTTCAGGGAGGCCGCCAGGTCCAACCCGTACCTGGGGTGCTACATGAATAAATATAAGGATGAATTGTTCCCCATTCCAGTAAATGAAACCGGCGAGGAGGAAACGCAGCCATGAACGATGCCGGCGACAGGCAGCTGCAGGAAAGGATAAAGTCAGTAAAAGCAAGAATTGAAAAGCTTATTGAAAACGGGCATATTGACGAGGCAAAAGCAGCCCTTCAGGAATATGATTCAAAAATGCCGGGGGACCCCGATATATGCTCAATGTTTGCCGTCATCCATATTATTGAAGGATCGTTGGATAAAGCCGAGGAAGCTATTTTTAACGGTTTGAAAAAAGACTCGGTGCAGTTTGATCTTATATATAACCTGGCCTATATACGGGAGCAGGAAGGATTGTATGAAGAAGCCCTGGAACTGTATGCCACTGCCGGAACGGTGGCAAATGACAGGATGCAAAAACAGAACGTGGACGAAGCGGTCAAACGCCTGCAGAACATAAATCCCTGCCTCGAAATAAAAGATAAAACGCGGGTTGTTTTTTTTGTCAGGGAAGGGCTGGACGGTTTCCTGGGAGATATAATAAAGTGTCTTAAAGGCGAGTACCGGGTCAGGAAAATAATTGTAAGCGATTTCAGCCAAATCGACGAAGGCATGGAATGGGCGGATATCTGTTGGTTTGAATGGTGTGACGAACTGATCGTTTATGGCAGCCGGCTGCCGCTTGCCAATAAGAGAAAAATTATTTGTAGGCTCCACAGGTATGAGGTATTTACCATAGCTCCCCGAAAAGTTAAATGGAACAATGTGGACAGGCTCGCAATTGTTACCCGGCACTTGAAAGATCTTTTGGATATATACCATCCGGGTGTTACCGATCAAGTAAAAATTGAGGTTGTGGAAAACGGGGTGGATCTAAGCAGGTTCAGTTTTAAACAAAGATCGGACGGGTTTAACCTTGCTATGGTAGGGTATTTACACTCACGGAAGAATCCTGTCTTATTATTGCAGATTATACGCAAACTTGTTGATATAGATAAAAGGTATAAATTGTACATTGCCGGCCAGTTCCAGGAACAAGTCGTAGAATTGTATTGGGATTACCAGGTCCGCCGTATGGGACTTGAAAACAATGTTGTTTTTGACGGATGGCAGGAAGATATTGAAAGATGGCTTGAAGATAAAAACTACATTTTATCGACAAGCATACATGAAAGTTTTGGCTATGGCATTGCAGAAGCCATGGCAAGAGGCATAAAGCCGATCATACATGATTTTCCGTATGCTTACGAGATTTGGGACGAAGAATTGCTTTTCAGGACCGTGGACGAAGCGGTTGATTTGATCAGGAATAACATATATGAATCCGAAAAGTATCGTGCGATCATTGAAAACCGTTATTCTCTCAAAAAACAAGTCAATCATATAAAGAATATGATTGAAGAGCTCGTTTCGTATAAACAGATAATAAATTACGCAACTGATATTTTATCAGGGAAAAAGAAAGCCGAAAATTTTATGGCAGACAATCTCACCGTCTTTGCTCCGTGCTACAACAGGGCTAAAATGATCAAAGAGGATCTGGATAGGGGATTTTGCCTCTCTTCCCAACCCAAACTGTTTGTTGACGACTGTTCGGATGAGGAGAACAGGAAGATTCTCAAGGAATTGTTGGATGAGAAAGAGAAGTATGGTTTGACAGATATTATTTTCAAGGATAAAAATGAGGGAGTGGCTTCAGCTCTAAGCACCGGCATTTATAACACCAAGACAAGGTATATGCTTTTGAAGGGCGATGATGATTTGGTTTTCAGCACCCGGCCTTCGCAGGAGATCGGGACGATGCTGCCCGGCATAGGGGTTGTTTGCCCTTTTATCACCCCCAGGTATGTTTTAAATTTGGATGAAAGCGGCGAACTGTCCTTAGGGTATGACAGGGAAATTTTCAATAACCAGGATGCGCATGAAGTGCTTAAATATATGTTTTTAACCGGAGAAATGCAAGCCTTGATCGCAGGTACCATATTCTTGAGGGATGATTTGTTTGGTTGTCTCCCTGAGACCCTGTTCAGGGTGTCGGAGGATTATGTAATAGTTTCAAGAGTTCTGGCAGGCAATCCTAATTTAAAAGTCAGCGTCACCGATTCCATTGTATATATAAGAAGAGTGTCCGCCAATACGCTGAGCAGGACGATAAATGATTCAAAATTTTTGCTTCACCTGTTATCGATGATGATACCGGGATTTTATTGTATGAAAAACGGTCTCATCAACGCCACGGATTATTTTGACTCATTCTTTAAAAGGGAAGAGCTTTTGCACAAGCTTTATAATTTTGAGAGAGGTTTTGCCGATATTATAAAAGAGTATTCTCTTGGGAGCATAGGACCGGATGATTTAATCGCATACCTGAGGGGCAGAGGGCTGTGCGTCAGCGGCAGCCCGGATTTGCCCGGCGAAGTGTTGAAGGTGCCGGAATTATTCAAATGAAATTCATGTCGGGAGAAGATTGCAATGCTGAACTTAGGCTTGATCGGATTGGGCAATATGGGAAGCCTGCACCTGAAAAACATCATGCTTTTGGAACAGACGGGGCTTTGCAGGTTGTCCTGCGTATGCGACATCAAAAAGGAGCTTGCCGAAAAGATTGGGAGCGAATGCCGGGTTCCGGCATATGCATCAGCCGGAGACATGCTTGAAAAGGAAGAGATTGACGCGGCGATTATCGCGACTACTTCTTCGTCCCACTTTGAGATAGCAATGAGGCTAATAGAAAAACGTATTCCGGTGCTCGTGGAAAAACCGGTTGTACTGAGCGAAGATGAAGCCATACAATTGAAGGAACTTGCCCTGAGCAAGGGAGTTTTGATATCCGCCGGGTTTACTGAGGTTTACAATAGCGTGACGACCGGTGTCAAAAGCTTTTTTGCAGACAAGACAAGGTTTACTTGCATGGATTTCTTCCGGATAGGACAGAAAAACTCGAAAAATGACACTAAAGATATCGATGTTGTTCACGACCTTATGATACATGATATTGCAGTATTTGCGCAATTAGTCGACTTGAACCGTGTGAGCGGCATAACCGGCTATTTGTCTTCGTATAACGAACAAAGCGGGAAATATGACATGGCGTGTGTCAACATGCTGCTTGAGAACGGCGCGGTAGCCCGATTTATCTGCGACAGGAACGGGACCATTAAGATCAGGAAATTTACCCTGTCTCTTGATGATATGTACGGCGAGTTTGACTATATGGACCAGACGGTACAGGTATACCAGAGAGGGCGTCTGAAAGCTTTCGGCGACAACATATGGTATTCACAGGATTACGACGCGGCGAAAATAAGATATTCCAACAACCCGTTATATGAAGAAATAAAGGATTTTTTGCTGGCCGTCGTGAATGCCGGAGAAACAAAAACAGCAGGAAGCTGGTTTGACGTAACGATGATGGTTGAGAAAATATGCGAAGTTTTATACGGCAGCATGAACCGGCAGGTTCACCCGGTTGATACAGGAATGATAAATAAATAACGAAAGGAATGTGGTTATTATGTTCCTTGCCGAATTGGCAGACAAATGCCCCTGGATCAGCGTTGAGACAGACGGCGAGTTTGATACCCTGGGCAATGTGGAAGATGCCGGCAGGAATAAAAAATTACTGGTATATATCGAAGACGAAAAATATGTCGATATGGCATTTGAAAATAAAAATGTCGGCTGCATCATATGCAGGGAAGAAATGTTGAAACATTTCGCAACAGGTGAGCGCTTTGGCTTGTGTACGGCCGGCAATCCCAAGAGGGCTTTTTTTGAAATTCATAATTATCTTGCCGGTATTCCGTCTTTCTATGAGCAAATAACAACCGGCAGAATATCCGCAAGTTCAAGGATACATCCTTCCGCCGTTGTAGCCGGAAGAGTTATTATTGGCGACGGAACTATCATTGAGCCCAACGTGACCATTTATGACAATGTTGAAATAGGAAGCAACGTAATTGTCGGGGCAGGGTCGGTCATCGGCGGGGAGGGCTTTAAGTTTTTCAGGGACGGAGATGTTGTAATAAGCGTAAAACATGCCGGCAAAGTCGTTATTGGAGATAATGTCGAAATCCAATCAAACTGCTGCATTGATAAGGCTATATTTGAAGAGGCCACTATTATCGGAGAATATACCAAGCTTGATAATTTTGTCCATGTCGCACATAATGTAAAAATAGGGAAGCGATGCCTGGTCGCGGCAAATGCCGTAATTTCCGGCTATACTGAAATCGGGGACGACGTGTGGATCGGACCTTCGTCAACAATTTCGAATTTTATTTCTGTTGGAAACAGGGCAAGGATAACCATAGGCTCGGTAATAACCAAAAATGTAAAAGAAGGTGAAGTGGTGTACCTGCCAAGATACCAGGTCAATATGCCGGGGGATTTGAATGCGGTCATGAAAGATGCGATGAAAAGAGACGACAAGGGTTGACCAAAGGCGGAGGAATGCAAATATGCTGCTGAAAGATAAAGTTGCATTGATAACCGGCTGCAATCGCGGGATTGGCAAGGCGATACTGGAAAAATTCGCACAAAACGGGGCGATTATTTATGCAAATGCGCGTACAGACGGCTGCCTGGATGAAGCGGCTTCAAACTTGTCGGAAAAGTACGGAGCGGAAGTTGTTCCCGTATATTTTGACGTAACTGATGATACAGCCGTAAAGGAATGCTTCATGCGCATCCGCAAAGAAAAAAACCGGCTCGATGTTCTTGTAAATAATGCAGGTATCATGAAAAATGCACTGTTGGGGATGATCGATCAGAAAACTGTCGGAGATATTTTTGCAGTTAATGTAATTGCGCCCTTGAACCTGATGCAATATGCAATAAGGTTCATGGACCGGCAAAGAAGCGGAAGCATCATAAATATGGCGTCTTATGTCGGAATAAGGGGCAGTGCCGGGCAAGCGGCTTATTCTGCCAGCAAGGGCGCGGTTATTGCACTGACAAAGAGCGCCGCTAAAGAACTGGGCCCGAAAGGTATAAGAGTAAACGCCATTGCGCCCGGCATAATAGACACGGATCTGATTAGCTCCATTGACCGCGAAAAAATGGAAGCCAATATTTCACGCGTTGGACTGGGGCGCACGGGAAACCCGGACGAAGTAGCTGACGCTGCATTATTTCTGGCTTCGGACATGTCAATGTACATTTCGGGGCAAATATTATGCGTTGACGGTTGTGCGGAATATTAACCATGGGATTCAAGGAGGATACCGGTATGACAAATTTGGAAAAGTATTCAAACGTTTTTTTAAAAACTTTCGAAACCAGTATTGAGAAACTTGAAAGCTTGAAATACCAGGCAATCCCTGAATGGGATTCCGTCGGCCACATGCGGCTGGTGGCCGCGCTTGAGGATGAATTCGGCATCATGCTGGATACAGACGATATAATTGATTTCAGTTCCTTTAAAAAAGGTATGGAAATATTGAAAAAATACGGCGTGATAATCGAATAGATTAAATAAAAAGGACGTGAAAAAAATAAATTTTTTTGATGATATAGGAAAATATTCGGATAACATAGCTGTTATCGGCGAAGACGAAGAACGATATACTTATGGCGGGCTTGTGAAGGCTGCCGACGAATTGGCCGGTTTTTTGCCCGGGCGTGAGCTTGTATTCCTGGTGTGCAGGAACAGTTTCTATTCTGTCGCCGCATACATCGGTTTTTTGCGCAAAAGGGCAGTGCCTGTCCTGATAAATCCGGATATTAATGCGGATCTTTTTATCAATTTACTGGAAAATTACCGGCCGAATTACATTTGCTGCCCCGCAGGATGGTGGGGAAACGGGAGGCAGGTTTATTGCAACGCGGGATACCAGTTGATTGAAACCGGGTATAATTATAGCCATAAGTTGCACCCGCAGCTGGCGCTGCTTTTGACAACATCGGGAAGCACGGGCAGCCCCAAGCTGGTTCGCCAGTCATATCTGAACATAACGAGCAATGCGTCGTCCATTTCCGAATACTTGGGTATCACCGCCGAAGACAGGCCAATAACTACACTGCCGATGCATTATACATATGGATTGTCGATAATTAACAGCCATCTTTTAATGGGCGCATCCATAATAATGACCGAAGCTACGCTCATGGAGAAAAAATTCTGGAATCTGCTGAAATCTCAGGAGGCAACCACATTCGGCGGAGTGCCGTATACCTATGAAATACTGAAAAAGCTGCGCTTTTCCGGGATGGATCTTCCGAGCCTGCGCTATATAACGCAGGCAGGCGGCAAATTATCCAGGGAATTGACGCTGGAGTTTGTGCAAATATGCAGGAAAAAAGGAATCAAATTTATTGTTATGTACGGGCAGACAGAGGCAACCGCCCGCATGTCTTATTTGCCCTGGGAGTATGCTGAGACAAAAGCGGGAAGCATTGGCATAGCTATTCCCGGCGGCAGTTTCTGCCTGGCGGATCCCGATGGAAATATAATTGAGGAAAGCGGAGTTATAGGAGAACTGGTTTACCGCGGAGACAACGTAACGCTGGGATATGCGCAAAACCGGGATGACCTCGGAAAAGGCGATGAAAACGGCGGGGTACTATATACGGGCGACATGGCGGAACGCGACAGCGAAGGGTTTTATTACATTGTAGGCAGGAAAAAGCGTTTTCTGAAAATATTCGGGAACAGGGTCAATCTTGACGAAATGGAAAGCCTGTTGAAATCCGCCGGGTATGATTGCGCTTGCGCGGGAAGTGACGATAATATGAAAATATACATAACCGGCGGACAAAAGAAAGATGCAGTAAAAGCTTTCATAATTGAAAAAACCGGGTTGAATCCGGCCGGCTTCAGCATCACAGCTATTGGAGAAATTCCGCGGAACGAAGCAGGCAAAGTATTGTACGGCAGACTGGAGGAGCTTTATGGTTAATTACGGGGAAATTCTTGAAACTCCTCCTTACTCGCTGGGAAAAGAAGAGAAACGGTTGTTTCTGACAAAGCACCTGGCTGCCCTTACCCGGCGCCATTATGAAAACTGCGCTGAATACCGCAGGATAATTGATGCAATGCAGTTTGACACCGGCAATATTGACAGTTATTATGATATCCCTTTTCTGCCGGTCAGGATTTTCAAAGAGTATGATTTGATGAGTATTCCAAAGGAAAATGTTGCAAAAGTCGTAACCTCTTCGGGAACGACAGGGCAGGCTGTTTCCAGGATATACCTGGATGGAGGCACCGCTGCAAACCAGACAAAAGCATTAACGAAAATCGTATCGTCATATATTGGGTCCAAAAGGCTGCCGATGATAATAATAGACACCGCGGCGGTTTTAAAGGATCGTTCCATGTACTCCGCCCGGGGTGCGGGAATAATGGGTTTTTCGATTTTTTCGAAAGACAGGATTTTTGCCCTGGATGAAGATATGGAATTAAACCTGGACGGGATTTGCCGGTTTCTGAGCGAGCATGAAGGAGAGCGGATACTGCTGTTTGGATTTACTTATATGATATGGCGCCACTTTTGTGAAAAATTGATAAAGGAAAAACGCAAGTCTTAATATAGCCGACGGGATCCTGATCCATGGCGGAGGATGGAAGAAGCTGGCCGACCGGGAGGTATCGCCCGGCATGGATTTAAAGAAGCCGTGCATGAGGTATGCGGTATAAGCAGGGGTTCACGATTATTACGGAATGGCGGAGCAAACCGGCGCTATTTACATGGAGTGCGAGCACGGGCGCCTGCATGCGAGCATTTTTTCCGATGTTATTATGCGCCGGGCTTATGATTTCAGCATAGCCGGTATTGGCGAAAAAGGCATTATCGAGGTAGTGTCCGTTTTGCCCTGGTCCTACCCCGGGCATGCTCTCTTAACGGAGGACGAGGGAATAATCCTGGGCGAAGATGATTGTCCATGCGGGCGCAAAGGCAAATATTTTAAAGTCGCAGGCAGGCTGAAGAGCGCCGAAATAAGGGGGTGCGGGGATACATATGCAGACAGGGCCAGGTGAAATACAATGCCTTTACGGCAGCGAGCCATTTGAAAAAATGCCTTTGCTAAAGGCGTTAAAACCTTTTTCCGATGAGGCTGTTGATTTTTTATCCGCGTTATCCCGGGAACTGCTGGCGGATAAAGACGCATGCGCCTATCCCGATATAGCGGCATTTGCATATTTTTGCCGCAAATCCAGCATTGAAAAGGAAAAGGCAAAGTACTCGGATTGCCTGGAAAACCGCATCGGACGCGGCTTGACTTTTCATATTGCCCCGTCAAATGTTCCCACAATTTTTGCCTATAGCATGGCTTCGGGTTTGCTGGGAGGAAATGCGTGCATAGTACGGGTTTCGGAAAAACCGTTTCCACAGGTGGATATAATTTGCAATGCAATAAAAAACGTTTTTCAGTCGGGAAAACATGATATTCTAAAAGAATATATCGCAATAATCAGGTATGAGCGGAGCAATGACATCACGGCGTATTTTTCGGCCATGTGCAATGTCCGCGTCATATGGGGCGGCGATAATACCATTTCCGAAATACGCAAATACCAGCTTCCGCCGAGGGCTTTTGATATTACATTTGCAGACCGGTACTCTTTCTGTGCAATCCATGCGCGCAACTATATTGAAAAGTTTAATCCTGAAAAAACGGCACAGGATTTTTATAACGATGTTTATCTATATGATCAAAATGCATGTTCTTCGCCGCGGTTGATTGCATGGATAGGGTCAAAAGAGGATATTGCAAAGGCAAAGAAAGCTTTTTTGGGATGCAATTCGCGATTACGCGCAACAGCGATATACTCTTGAGCCCGTTTTGGCCGTAGAAAAGCTTATGACGGTATGCCGCTGCGCAATTGATTTTGAAGAAGCCAGGCGTGAAAAGATGGCAGACAATCTTGTAAGCAGGATCGGTATCGGGAAGCTGACTAAAGATATACAGCGTTACGCATGCCCGGGAGGCAGTTTTATTGAATATGATGATGTTGATTTGAATGCGCTGGCCGGGATTATAAATGATAAATTTCAGACCATGGCATATATTGGGTTTGATCCTGAAGAATTAAGAAACTGGGTTTTTAAAAACGGACTGTCCGGCATCGACCGCATTGTACCCGTAGGGAAAACCGCGGATTTTTCACTTGTGTGGGACGGCTGGGACTTGATACGCAGCCTGTCCAGGGTTTGCGGGATTACGTGATGAAACCGGCGTTGAGCCTTCGATTAATTTGCCGGGACAGCATACGTCATAAAAACTTCCTTATCAATCCTGCCACGTATTCCAGTCCTTCCCTTGTCATTTCCGGGTATACCGGCAATGCGAGCGATTCGGCGGCGGCCGCTTCGGCTTCGGGGAAATGCCCGGCCGAATAGCCAAGGTATGCGAAGCACTCCTGCATGTGCAGCGGGACGGGATAGTAAATTTCCGTACTCACGCCGTTTTCGGCCAGGTATGACTTCAGCCTGTCGCGGTCATGGATCCGGATGCAGTATTGGTTATATATATGCCTGTATCCCGGCAGCGCCTTCGGTGTGCGGAAACCATGCCCGGCAAGGCCGCCCAGGAGACTGTCGTATATCCCGGCATTCTTTCTGCCTCTTTTCAGTCCAGGTATCAAGGTATTTTAATTTAACCAAAAGCACAGCGGCTTGTATTTCATCAAGCCTGAAATTCCCGCCGACAATTTTATGATAGTATTTCGGCTGCGAACCGTGAGCCCTGAGAAGCTTCATTTTCTCGTAAAGTGCCTGGTCATTCGTGGTGACCATGCCGCCGTCGCCTATGCCTCCCAGGTTCTTGGACGGGAAAAAGGAAAAGCAGCCGATGTCGCCTATGCTGCCCGCCCGGCGCCTTTCGCCGCCGATTGTGCATTCCGAGCCGATGGCCTGTGCCGCGTCCTCAATAATTTTCAGCCCGTATTTCCGGCATACCGGGACAATTTTTTCCATGTCCGCCATCTGCCCGAAGAGGTGGACCGGCATCACCGCCTTCACGTGCGCCAATTCATCTTTCGGCAGACCGGAAAGCAGGCAGTCAAGGCTCTGCGGATCAATATTGAAAGTATCGGGGTCGATGTCCGCAAACAGCGGCCTGGCTCCAAGCCTGGCAATGCAGCCTGCCGTCGCAAAGAATGTGTACGGAGTGGTTATAACGATGTCGCCATACCCGACGCCTAAAGCCATCAGGGCCAGAAGAATGGCATCGGTCCCGGATGAAACGCCCAGCGCGTACTTGCAGCCGCAATACCCGGCTATTTCCTCCTCGAGCTTTGACACTTTCGGACCCAGGATAAATTGCTGCGATTCAAGCACCTCGTCGACAGCCTGCCTGATTTCGTCCTTTATAGCGGAATATTGTGCCCTGAGGTCAAGCAGAGGTATTTTTACCTGCATAGAATTAAGCCTCCCCGATGTTTTGTTTTACTCCTGAATCGTATTATTTCCCGGCAAGCCGTGCCGCGGCCGGCTCATCCGGAGCTATTGCGCCGTCTGCCGTTGGGCATCAGGCTTTTTCTTTTACAATGCCGGTTTCTTTATTATAGATATAAGAATCGCCGCATGCCGCGCATGACGCCTCAACGTCCCTGGCGCTGCCGGTGCCGCTGCTGGCGCTGTCCGGGAATTCCAGCTTTACGCCGCACTTGCATACCCAGCCCGCAACCCTTGCCGGATTGCCGACAACCAGCGCAAAGTCCGGGACGTTTTTCGTAACGACGGCGCCAGCCCCGACAAGAGCGTATCTGCCTATATTATGTCCGCAGACTACCGTGGCATTTGCCCCGATAGTAGCTCCTTTCATTACCAGCGTCTTCCTGAACTCATTTTTTCTGTCAACATGGCTCCTGGGGTTAACGACATTCGTAAAAACTGCCGAAGGGCCCAAAAATACATCATCTTCACAAATAACACCCGTATAAACCGACACGTTATTTTGAATCTTGACATTATTGCCTAAAACCACGCCGGGAGATATTACAACGTTCTGGCCGATATTGCAATTGCGGCCGATTTTACAGCCGCTCATAATATGAGAAAAGTGCCATATTTTGGTTCCGTCTCCAATCTCACATGGCTCATCAACGTAACTGGATTCGTGAACGAAGTAACCTTTTCTGTTCATCGCTTTTAGTATTCCAGCGGGAGCTGGATGCTTCTTCCCTCCCTGGCGGACTTATAGATACCCAGTATCAGTTCGAGCGACTTGCGGCCTTCTCTTCCGTCCGTATCAGGCTCTGCTTTTCCCTTAAGCGTATCAACAACATTCTTGTAATAGCCTGTATGACCGAACCCGTACACATTTGGAGGGTTATAGGAGCATGATTCGACAAGCTTGTCGTCGTCGTCATAATCGCGAAACTCCCAGTGCTCTATTTTATTGACTGCCACGCCGCCAATCTTTACGGTGCCATATTGGCCGATAATTGTGAGCGATCCCTCCAGGTTTTTCGGATAGGTAAGCATTGTTACATTGATGGAACCGAAAGCCCCGTTTCTGAACCGGAGGCAGGCCACGCCGGAATCCTCGGTCTCGATTTTCCGCTCCAGCGTCCCGGTATATGCAGATACGCTTTCAACGGGTCCAATCAACCACTCGATCATATCAACATAATGACTGGCCTGGTTCATGAAGGCTCCGCCGTCAAATTCCCATGTCCCGCGCCATTTTGCCTCGTCATAATAGGATTGGGGCCTGGTCCACAGGACATTCACGATTGCCATGTAAATCCTTCCGAAACGGCCTTTATCAATTGCGCGCTTAACAAGCTGAAGCGTTGAGTTCAAACGGTTCTGCTTGACGACGAAAAGCTGTACTCCGTTTTCATCACAGGCCGATATAAGCTCGTCCGCTTTTTTCAGGCTTGTCGCCATGGGTTTCTCGGTAATGACATGAAGCTTTCTCCTGGCTGCGGCAATGCCGTGCACCGGGTGCAGGCCGCTTGGCGTGCATATCGAAACGGCGTCGATATCATCCCTTTGGAGCATTTCCTCGTAACTGGTATAATAATCTACGGAGTTTTCCTCTCCTGCTTTTCTTGCCCTTGACTCGATCTATATCGCAAACCGCGACAAGTCTTGCGTCATTCTTTAACTTGCCGAGCGCGTCAAAGTGGTTTTTTGATATCCTTCCGCACCCTACCAGCGCAAAGTTTATGATGTCTTTCATTCCGGCGGCTCCTTTTTGAAACCTGATATCGGTAACATTAGAATATCATGTAATGTAAAAAACGTCAAAGACTTTTCTGTAGGCATGTGTCCGGGAATAATGTCATAGTCGCCGTTTGAGACAGGCAGAATCGTGGTTGGGAATAATAGGGCCAAAATCATATTAATATTGCTCTGTAAATATTCCGATATATAAACAAGAGAGGTATGCGCACACGTAAATCATGGAGGGATATTATATGAAAATAGCAGGCATGGATGCCGCATTTACAGGACCAAGCGCTGTCACAGGCGTTAAGAAAGCAGCAGATGAAGTCGTTCACGTTTCATTTCCGGTTCAAAAAAGGAGATAATCTCCTCCCGAGTGGAAATACGGAAGAAAAAGAATATCCTGTTACAGGGAAATTTATACCCGAAGCTGTTGAAAAACTAAACAGAATGTTTGAAGAAAGCAGCAGGAGATTTGAATATAGCGTTCATGAAAAAACGAACAATATTATTATCAGGGTAATCGACGAAGACACGAACGAAGTAATTAAGGAGATTCCCCCCGAGAAAATTCTGAATATTATGGCCAGTATCATGGAATTGGCGGGGCTTATTGTCGATGAAAGGAGGTAGGATTGTTTATGAGTTACATTAACCCGATATATGGCGGTATTACCAGGATGAGCGGCCTTTCAGGCCTGGACGTAGACGGCCTGGTTTTTTCGCTGATGCAGCTGGAAAGGGCAAGGGTTGACAAAGTATCCCAGGACAGGCAGCTGCTTTTGTGGAAGCAAGAGCAATACAGGGAAATCACCAGTGCGCTTCAGAGCTTTCAAAACGAGTATTTCAATCGCTGAAACCTGCGACGGATATGAGAAACAGGGCTATATACAACGCTTTTGCGGTGAAATACGACGGGCTTGATACAAATCCGTATTTTACCGCTGTTGCCGGTTCCGGGGCAAGAGCGGGTGAATATACGATTAAAAACATCGTAACGGCGACAACCGCGAAAGTAGAGCGGAACGGCCGTGACCGGGGAAATCATAGGCAATGCCCTGACAACCGAGGAAATAAACGCAATAAGCAGCGAAGCAAATAACAACAAGATTGCCGTCACTTTCAACGGCGAAAAAAGGAAATCACGATAAAAGACAACCCTGCCGATATATCCGACCTGGCGAATGACTTGCAGAGCAAGCTTGATGCCGTGTTCGGCAGCGGGAAAATCACGGTTGGAGTGAATGCGGACAGGCTCACATTTAATACGGACAGCACAAATACGCTCCTGCTTGAAGCCGTGTATGCGGTGAAGAATGGTTAAAACGGCGGTCTTGCGGCTATTGGTTTTGAAGGGGCGAATACCTCCAACAAAATCAACCTTAATGCCAATATCTACGACATAAGGAATAATTTCAAAACACCGCTTGCATTGACGGGAACGGACGGCGACATCAGCTTTGTGATAAACGGGCAGTCTTTTGCTTTCAATTCCGCGGAGACTTCTCTCAAGGAAATCATGGATGCGGTAAATTCGAATGCCGAAGCTGATGTAAGAATGAGTTATGACAGCCTGAACGACAGGTTCGTGCTGGAATCAAAACAAACCGGAAAAGCGGCCCGGATAACGGCATATGATGTGAGCGGGGGATTGCTCGGTGCGCTTTCCATTACCGCCGACAATGTTGAGGGCCGTGATGCGAGCATAACTTATAATGACGGGGAAACCGGCGACCAGGTGATAACCCGTTCCACCAACACCTTCACCATCAACGGCATTACATTCAGCTTGAAAAAAGACTATGAAGGCGCTACGAACGTTTCGGTAATTACAGACCCGGAAAAAGCGGTGGAACTGATCAAGGGATTTATAAGCAAATATAACGAAATCCTGGACAAAATTAATTCCAAGCTTATGGAAGAAAGGGACTATGACTATCCGCCGCTGACGGACACCCAGAAAGAGGCAATGACCGAAGAGCAAATCAAGCAATGGGAAGAGAAAGCCAAAGCCGGCCTCCTGGCGGGGGACAACATCCTGAGATCCATTGTGTCGGGCTTGAGGAATGCTGTCCTGGAAACCGTGGAAGGAACCGGCATGACGCTTGCATCCATCGGTATCAAATCCAGTGCATGGTACGACAGGGGAAAGCTCTACATAGATGAAGAAAAGCTCAGGAATGCGTTGAGCGAGAATCCTGAAGAGGTTTTCAGCCTGTTCACCAGGCAATCCGATATTTCCTATAACCAGGCGGCAAGCGACCCTTCATACAGGAAAGAAAGGTATAGGGAGTCCGGCTTGATTTACCGCATTTACGATGTGATACAGGACAATATCAGGACAACGACCATTAACGACCGACGGGGCGCTTTGCTCGAAAAAGCCGGAATGGCCGGCGACAGGTCGTATTATAACAATGTCCTTTATAGCCAGATCAGCAAATACGACGAAAAAATCGACAGGATGAACTGATGAGCTGATTATGAAGGAAAACCAGTATTATTTGCAGTTTTCCCGACTGGAAACGCTTATTAATAATATGAACATGCAAAGCGCGTGGCTTTCGCAGCAATTTATGCGTTAGCCTGCCGAAAGCATGAAAAACTTGGCAAGGAGGAAATATGGTAGCTCAAGATGCGTACAACTCGTACAAGCAAAACTCAATCCTGACCGCAAGGCCGGAAGAATTGACATTGATGCTTTATAACGGCCTGGTCAAATACATAATGCTTGCAAGGAAGGCAATCGAGGAAAAAGATATTCAGAAAGCGCATGACAGCATAATAAGGGCTGAAGATATCATCGCGGAATTCATGGCTTCCCTTGACATGAAATATGAAATTTCACACAACCTGGCATTGTTGTATGATTATATGTACGACAGGCTTATAACGGCAAATATAAAGAAAGACATCAGCATATTGGACGAAGTGCTGCACTTTGCAAAGGACCTGCGGGACACATGGGCTAAAGCCATGAAGTTGGCGAGCCAGGACAAAAAGACGGCTGAAGCCGCGAAATAGGTGTTTATATGAATATGCCGGGCAATAATTATCAGGATAAAATGATTGAAATACTGGAAAGGAAGAAGATGCTGCTGGGCGATATGATGACTCTTACGGAAGCCCAGGCGTCCGCGATAAATGCCGATACGCTTGACAGGCTCCAAGAACTTGTTGAAGAAAAACAGCGAAGGATAGACGAAATTGACAAGCTTGACGAAGAATTCGTGGTTTACATGGAAAGACTGAAAGAAGCGTACGGGATAAAACGGCTGGATGACCCGGGCATCCCTGGCTTTTCCGCAGGCGGAAAAGCTTAAGGAAATTACTGGAGAAATACTTTCGCTTATATCAGGGATCAGTGAAGCGGAAAAGGCTAACGCCGTAAAATGCAAGGAGCTGCTGGAGCAGCTTGGCTCAAAAATCAGGGAAATCAACCAGGGAAAAAAGATTAATAAAGCATATAATTCACCCCCACCGGGTGTGGCCTCTTTTTTTGTGGATAAGAAGAAGTGATTACTCTTCCGGGTATACTCTGTCAAGAAAGGCGAATACTTTTCGCAGGTATTCCCTTTTATTTTTCACAAATCCGTCGGCATGGCCGCTGCCTTCCATTTGCCAGAATTCTATGCCGGAAGGGTTCAGTGCCGAATATTTCTGGAATAATTCTATGCTGCCGGTTACCGGTATCAATTTGTCATCTTTTGCGTGGATGAGCAGCAAATGAGGAGGCTTGTCCGCCGTAATCGAACTTACCGGGACTGGTTTTTGCCATGTCAATGACACCTGCGAATTCCAGGCCGGCAGTAATGGTCCTGTTAAACGGGAATGCCGGCAAACCGGTCCACCGGTCGAGATTATTGAGAAAATAAGATTTCAGGTCGGCATAAGGACTATCTGCAATAACTGCGTCTACAGAAGCGCTTTCAGCAGCGGCAAGAATGCTGGCGGACGCCCCGGTTGAGAATCCCATGAGCGTGATGCGCTTTATACCCTGCGAATTCAAATAATTAATGGCCGCTTCTATGTCTTCTTTTTCGCCATAGCCGAAAGTGCTTGTTTTGCCCCCGGATTCACCCGAGTTTCTCATATCGAATGTAAACACGTTGTAACCCCTGCTCAGGAACTCCTTGATCAAGTCGACGGTTTCCAGGCCGAACTGAAGCCTGTTCCCGCCGTGGGAATGGGCAAGTATGACGGCGCGGTCGCTTTTTTTGGCTTGAAAGAGCCATCCCTTTAATACGATGGAACTATCGCTTTTCCTAAAACTAATGTCCCTGTACTCGGGCACTATGTTCGAAGAAAACTTGTCAACAGGTTTTTTGTCGGGATGAAGCAGCTTCCAGCCTTTATATCCCGACAGGACTGCAACTGCAAGGATACCGAGAAGAAGCAGGACAATGAAAGCAAATATCGTATTTCTGATCCTGTGCGTTTTTCTAACCGCATATGTTATTCCGCTGATTCTCATATCCCGGTTCCTCCAAGCTTTAGCCGAATTTTTAAATGCAGGAAGCTCGACAACACTATTATATTTTTATTTGGAAGCATTGTAAAGGCTATATGAGGCTGGTAAGAAAAGGATGGGCGGGTATGCGGGACAGCTGGGACAGGCGTACAGCTGTATCACTGTCCGCCCTTGTCCTTCCCTCTGTCCCGCCCGCTGGTTCCGGCCCTCATGTTCGCAGCAACCCCTGTCCGCCGTCCCCTAGTCCGCCGTCCGACTTGATCCCGCCGTCTTGACTCCTCCCCTGTGCCCACACCGGACGATTATTTCCCGTATTGCCCCGATTTATCACCATACCTTATTTTCCGCACTATCAGCGCATTTGAGACATGAAAAACTCAACAGAAATTAGTAATTTTTATAACTGTATGGAAATTAATAAAATAATGTGGTAGAATAAGACGTAAAATGGGATGTAAAAATATGACATAATTATAATATTATCACAAAATACACTGTATTGTCGTCAACGTGTATATGGGGGATCAGAAATGCAGGTCGGGGATTTCTTCAACGGAAGGTATATTATCGAAAGGGTTCTTGGACAGGGCGGCATGGGTACGGTTTACCTGGCAAGAAATATAAATACCGATACCTATTGGGCAATAAAAGAAATACCTGCAGCCGGCGCAAACGGGATTGACCTCATGGCAGAGCCAAGAGTGCTTAAAAAGCTGGATCATCCGGCCTTGCCAAGATTATTTGACATAGTTAAACAGGATGGCTGCCTGTACATGATATCCGACTATATCAACGGCACTCCGCTTGACAGGAAACTGAAAGAAGAAGGGAAAATATCGGAGGAAATCGTCGTCGACTGGGCCATTCAACTGTGCAAGGCGTTGAATTACCTTCATACGCAAAAACCAAACCCGATAATCTACAGGGATATGAAACCTTCGAATATTATATTGACAGCCGGCGGTACACTCAAGCTGATTGATTTCGGCATAGCGCGGGAATACAAGCCCAAATCCGGGGCTGATACCGTATATATCGGGACCAGGGGCTATGCCGCACCTGAGCAGTTTGGCACCGGGCAGACCAGTGCCGCTTCGGATATATACAGCCTGGGTGTGACGCTTCATGAACTGCTTACCGGAAATGACCCCGCCGTACGCCCGTTTGATCTCAAACCTGTGAGGTATTATGATGACTCCATTTCTGTCGGGCTTGAGAATATAATCTTGAAATGCACTGCCGAAGATATCGGGGAACGCTACCAAAATGCGGCTGACCTCCTGGCGGACCTGGAGGCGCTACAATCCAGATACGACACAAAAACAGAAAGCACGGGCGTTTTTAGTGAAGAGGCGTCGGGCGTGTATAGCGGGGCCGGCGGGGAGGGAGCTCCTGCAGGAATTCGGGTTTTTTCCCGTAAAAAAAGATTTAGTTTTCGCAAAATAGTTATTACCGTGTGGGATAATGCCGAATTCGGCTGCGAACTTGCATATGCGGCGGCAAAATTTACGGGAGGGGAGGTATTACTGGTTGACCTTGATTTGCTTGCCCCAAAGGCCGACCTCTTCCTGAACTTGAAAAAGTTTGCTTCAAAGCCTGTGCGACAGAGCATATTCGGCTATTCCGGGCTGGGCGTGGTCATGGATGCCATCAGCAAGGGGACACTGACCTCGGATTTATTAAGACAGTCGGCAGCCAGGAGGAAAGACCTTAAAAACCTTCATGTAATAGCAGGCAGCTCAAGGCTTGATTATTACGAGTATTATGCCGAAGACAGTGTTCCGAAGCTCATAGACAAGTGTTACCGCAGCTTTGACATTACGATTCTGCTGGTAAACAGGTTCATTTATGACGCATTTACCCTTGCATCGCTGCTTAAGTCAGATATAAACATAATTGCAACCAGGGGCGATATTGATCAGTTAAGAGAGTTTAACACATATATTGCTTTCCTGAAGGAAAAGCAAAACCTTCCCGTTGAAAATACCAAGTTTGTTTTATTCGAATATGAAAAAAGCACTGGGATGGGCATCGATGAAATCCGCGCGGCTACGCAGAACAGCCTGCTGGGAAGGATATCGCCAAGCAGGAAGCGGGCTGCATACAGGAATAAGAGAAGCACGTATGTTTCACACATGGAAAAATGCATTTGCAACGAATATATACAGTTGCTTGCAAAGCTTGATTTGATGCCCCCTCCCGGCATACTTGAAAAATTCGGCCTGCTTGCAGGCAAAATCTCCGCAAGAACCCGGATGTTGCAAAGAAAGACCGTGGAGGGATAAAGAATGCCTGTAGTCAAATCTCACCATAAGTTGTTTTATGAAGCCGCCGACAACGCTATCGCCGGTGAGCGCGATATAAATTCCGTCGTATCCGGAATCACAAATGAAATACTAAAGGAATGGCCGGCGCTCGTTGCGGATGTATCAAGCGGCCGTGCGGACAGAAATGTGCTGAAAACCGCAATCATCAAGAACATCGATTTTCACAGGTATCACTTCGGCATATACAGGGATGAGCTTATTCGCAAGGTGTTCGACTTCATGTTTGGCTACGGCGAACTTCAGCCTTACATCGATGAAGAAGACATAACCGACATAGACGGTACCCGCTACGACCAGTTTGTTATCAAGAGAAACGGCATACGCAGTAAAATACCTGTTAATTTCGGGAACGAGAAAATATTCGAGACGTACTGCAAGCTGATAGCCATCCGCAACGGGGGAATACTGAATGAGAACGACAGCCATTGCAGGGTGACGGATGAAAAGAACAGGCTGAGAATCAATGTTTCCATAAGACCGAGAAATATCGCGGGGCCTTCCATCAGTATACGCAAACACAGGAAGATAAGCTACACGCTGGACGATCTGAAATGTCTCGGAATGCTTGACGATGAGCTCGTCTCATTATTACAGAGGCTTGCGCAAAGCGACGCGTCCATTCTCTTCTGCGGCAAAGGCGCGGCGGGGAAGACCACACTGATGAGAGCGTTTATCAATGTGCTGCCCGAGATGGAGCGTGTGCTGATCGTGGAATCCGACGCGGAGATATACCCGGACAAGCCTTATTGCATAGAGCAGCGGATAAAGAAGCCGAACGAGGGCGGGTACCCCGTCACATTGAAAGATCTTGTTCGTGACGGGCTCACCATGTCGCTTGACACGTATTGCGTCGGCGAGATAACGGGCGATGAGGCGTGGGATTTTGTAAAAGCTGCTTTTTCAGGACACAGGGGCATTGCCACGACCCATTCCGAAAGTGCTGAGGATGCCTTCGCGCGGCTTCTTACGCTTAGCAAGGGAGCCAACATCGGTGAAAGTGAAAAGACGATCAAGGAAACGCTGGGCAGAAGTATAGATATCATATTCTATCTCAAGGATTTCAAAGTGGTTGAGGTCCTGGAAGTACTGGGTTATGACAGCGGAACGGACCGGTTTGGGTACAGGAGGCTGTATGCTCGCAATGGAGGGCAGGTGGGTACAGCAGATGAAGCCATTGATAATTAATTCCGTTTTGCTTCTTGCAGCCAATGTGTTTCTTGCCGCTGCAATAGCAAGGAATTCCCGGATCAGGGCAGAGCTTCGGAAAATTATCAATATGGCAGGTATGAGAAATGATGGCGCGGGCCTGGCTTTCGAGGACAGAAAAAACAATGGCGTTATCAGCAGGCTGAACTTGTTCAGACGTTTTGAGCTGCAGTATATCGTAAAGTCCAATATCAGGCATTATATTCCCTTTATGAATGTCTACACCCTGCTCTTTATAGTTGCGGCCATCTTTGTCGCAGTATACCGGCCTGTCTCAAGGCTGCTGGAGTTTTTCCCGTCCGCGGCTGCCATCAGCGGCATGATATCTGCGGTGCCACTATTTGCCCTGGATATCCTGTCGCGTTATAATTCCGAAACCATTCGGAAAAAAATGTCGGATTATATTTCCGTGCTCAACCGCTGGTGTTCGGTGAAGGAAGATATCATGTACGCATTTGAAAAATCGCTGGGGTCAGGTGTGGGTGAGCCGCTGGAGACATTTGTAAGGGACATGCTTATACAGGTAAACAGCGGGATGGACGCTTCGGAAGCCCTGGACATATTGCAGTTGAAGGTCGGCAACCCGCATTTTGACGATTTCATCCTCAACATCAAGCAAAACCTGAAACACAGGGGAGATATCGTAAAGCTTTTGTCGAACCTTGAAAGCCAGTTTTACAAGATAGATGAGGAATACGAAAGGCGCAAGATTTCTACTTACAAGGACAGGATGCTCATCTATTTCATCATGCTCGGGGTGCTAGTCACCGCATACTTTTTCATGAGGCTATCGCCGCAAGTGAGCGGCTTCTACCTTCGTACCGTGACAGGAAAACTGCTTCTTACGGTGTTCAGCATAATGTACATGCTGGGGTTCTACCTTGCGGCAGGGATTACGAGGTTCAGGATTTAAAGTGCCGGGGGTTAAAAAGCCCGGCGGGAGGACATGATGGAAAAACTGATTTTGCAGTTGTTCAAAGAGAATACGGCGGCAGCCATTGCGATTTTTATCTCTAATATGCTTGCAGCCTGTATTTTCGCAAAAATATATTATCCGGCATATTCGAGACGTGTGCGGGATGCGCTTGGGCCCAGGGCGCCGAGGCTTGCGTTTAACGTAAGGTGTTCGCTCCTTTTCGGGAGGGGTGTGGCAGCCTGTGAAAGACTTTTCGGGAAAGGCAGGCTTCTTGAGAAGGCCGGGGATAAAATGCGCAAGGCGGGGTATAGGGGAAAATATGCGGCAATCATATACCTTTTGACAAGATATGTTTTTTCGCCGTTATTGTTCCTGGCAGCTTTTATAATAAACTTCCCTGGTTTTATCAGGGCTTCTGTCCTGGTTGTCCTGGTCAATGCCATAATGGAGGCCGTTATTTCTTCAAGAAAACGAAAAGTCGGCCTCCGGTTCCAGAAATATATATACAAGATATATAAATACCTCCACAACCAGGTATCTTCCGGCATAAAGCCTACTGACGCCTTAAGATCAGCTTATGAAGTCACCGATGACAGGGAACTCAGGGAAATCCTCATAAGGCTTGCCGCGAGGTATGAGCTGACGCTGGATATAGATTCGGCGCTTGAAGAGTTCAGGTCAAATTTCGACATGCATGAAGCCGAAACATTATGTATTGCGCTGAAGCAAGGGGTCGAAACAGGAGATAACAAGGAACTGCTGGCAAAACAGGAAGAGCTAATGTTTAATAAATATTTCAACTATATACAGGCTGAAACCGATGACTGCAGGAACAGGAGCCTGGCAGCGGCGGCTGTGTTTGTCGCCATAGTATCGATAATGATTATTGTACCGCTGCTAAATGAAATGGGGCGGGCAATCGGAAGCATATTCATAAATTAAAAAAATGGAGGGATTTCCATGATGTACAAAAACAAGAGGGCACCTGGAAATACGCTGCGGCTTGCCGGGCTGGCAGCGCGGGTGACGACGGTGTGCGGGTCAGCAAGGTCGAGGCTGACCGGGATTACCGGCAAAGCGGCACAACGTATAACGAGACGCTTTTTTTCACGAACCGAAGGCTTTGGTATGAATGAGCTGCTGGGCATAGCCGCGGCGCTTATAATTGCGGCGTTTATTATCATACCGGGGCTAAAAGAATTAGCCAGGAGCCTGGTTGAAAAATTATCGGAGTGGTGGAGCGGAATTGTCGACGTAGTCTTTTCGGAACGTTAAAATGGGGTGAAACTATGGCGGTCAGACCGGTTGTAACGGGAATTACATTGATATTCACGGTATTCCTGCTGGTATTCCTGGTTGAGCATTTCATACCTTTTTCCGTAAAAGCCGACATGGACATGGTTTGCAGGCGGGTGCTGCTGAGGATGGAAAACGCCGGCGGACTGAGCGACACGGACAGGCAGGAGCTCAGGGAGGAACTCGAGCAAAAGGGCTTCACGGGAGTGGCCATAACGGCTTCATCCGGGGCAAAGCAGGGCGGCTTGCTGACGTTGCGTGTCGAGGGTGATTACACCTTTAGCAAGATAACATCACTATTTAAAAGGAATGACGTAAAATACCGCTTTGTGTATGATAAGACTTCGATGTCGAGAAAGGTTGTAAACTGATGTTCACAAAAAAACGCAACGTGAAAGCCGGGAACGATACGCGGGGCTTCCGCGGCATCAAAGGCTCTGCGGGCTCCGCGGCAGCCGACGTGGTTATTGTAGCGGCCGTGCTGCTATTTGTGATATTGCCCGTTTTTTCGGCAATCATTGAAAAATATACTTTAAACGCAAAGGCTCAAACCATAAGGGATGCGGTGGATATCACCAATATTTCCGCATATAATGCGCTAAACGCCGGCGATCTCGGAAAAGTCCGGATAAACGCATCCCGTGAAAAATGTATGAAAATATTTAAAGATATGCTCGCCAGGAACCTGGAACTGGACCACAACCTTGACCCCAAACCGGGATCGGTGGCGGAAGGGCGTGTAGAAATAAAATCCCTGGAGATTTACAGTGACGGCTTTCCCGCAGAATGTCCGCACGGTACGGCTATTTTAAGGCCGTCGGTACACAGCAGCATAATGGTGCCGATAAGGCCGTCACTGTACAGCAGCGTGATTTTGCGCCTTTTGGGGAAAGAACATATTGATATCGCGGTGCATGTAGATTCGGAAATTCCCGTTAACAACTGATACATTGCAAAATCTGAGTAATTATGCGAAACGTGGTGAAATATTATGAGACGATTCGGATGGATTGCGGCAGCTTCAGCCATCGTTGTTTTGCTTGTCGCCCTGGAAATTGTGATTGTCGCGAATGCAGCCGGGTATGAAAAAAAAGAAAAAGTAGTTTTTGCGAAGGAGAGAATTGATAAAAATACCGTTATTACCGGTGAAATGCTGGAGGTTAAGGAAATAGGCTCCGGCTCGGTCCACCCGAAGGCGGTTAGGGCAAAGGATGAGGCTGTATCGATGCGGGCGGCGGCATTTATTGAGCCCGGCGAGATGTTGCTGCAGACAAGATTGTCGCCGGTGGTGTATGATATCATTGAAGCAGAGGATAAGAACAAAAGGCTGTTTTCCGCCGAACTGGACGCGGACCAGGCAAATGCCTGGCAGCTTGCCGAAGGCAGGCATGTAGATATCGTATATATACCAAACAGCGGCAATGAACAGGAGAAACCGCCCGAAGCGGAAGGCGTTTCCCATGTGCTGCCCGCCTCCAGCGGAATCAGGCTGCTGAAAAATATACGAATTGCCGGAATAATAGGAGAGGACGGCAAACCGCTGGATATGTCGGAGAGTGACAGGAGGCCAAGGTACGTATCCTTTGAAGTAACGGAAGAACAGGCGATATTTTTGGCGTATGCAAAATATAAGGGGAAAATAGTGCTTTTTGGCATACCCTAACGCAAATGGAACGGCAGTGACGGCATGACCGTCAGAATAAACGGCTTTGCGGTTCTGCAACAGCAGCATTTAATAAATCTAATATATGGAGGGGTAAAGAATGGCAGATATAAAGTTTGAAATTATACAGCACCTGGGAGTGATCGGCGAAGGCACCAAGGGATGGAAAAAGGAAGTCAACCTGGTTAGCTGGAACGGGCGCAAACCCAAACTGGATATCAGGGACTGGGACGAGACACATGAGAAAATGGGCAAGGGAACCACGCTGGGCAAAAGCGAAGCGGAAGAGCTCAAGAAATTACTTGCGGCAATTGACCTGGATGAACTGGATATGGAGGCCTGATGAAAAATCCGGCAGGGACAGGAGGATACAGGGACAGAGCCAGGGACATGGGACAGGGAAGGAGCCTGCCCCTCTGTCCCACTTCCGTTTATTAAACTAAAGGTTCTCCATTAAGTTTTTTGCGCACACACTCCCTAACTGTCCTGACAATGCGATTTGCTGCGTCGAAAGTATTCCAGCTGACTTCTGCCATACCCCCGTTTTCATCGAGGGCTATTCTATCCTCTACAAATGTAGCCATCATAATTCCTCTAAAGTCGTCTATCTTGTCAAAAAGCATTGGATAATAGCTCTCAATATTAACAGGCGCACCATCCTGGATTTGGATTGTAACCTTTCCGCCTGCTCCTTTAACAAGCTTGTAAAAAGACTCGAAATCACCCATCGGTGAATTGTTAATTACTCTTATATTCCTAATTTTCAGCAAGTTGTCTATTTGATGCACGCCTCTTCCACAGAAATGCACGCTTCCTCCGCCAAAGGTTTCAAATATTTCAGAATATCTTGGTACTATGAATTTTTCATACAAATCAGGTCCTATTGACACAAGATCATCGTCTGACACCCAAACTCCCACACCTTTTGGACTCCACACGCCCTGCAATCCATTACTGCTGTCAAGAGGTTCACCGATGTGTTCTTTTTGCACCTTGACCCACATAATGAAGGTTTCGGTTATTATATCCAATAATTCGTGAATGGCTTCAGGTTCATCAAACATCCATATAAACAGATTATCATACCCGCACATCTGGGCAGCTGTACAAAGCGGACTGTTCATATCAGTCAATCCCACAGGAAGGTCACTGTTCAGCCTTGCATAATCAATAAATTCAAGTACACGCGGCATTAATCCGTCTTTATACGGGTCGGGTATTTTTAATTTTGCAATATCCTTTGGAGATTCTATGCAGGTGCTTATTATACCCGGATCATCCCCAAATCCGCTTGCTTCCTTGACTTTACACCCGAATGCCGATGCAATAACACCGGTTCCAAACCATGGCATAAAGTATGGAACAGTGTCATCGTCAACATTTTCCAGGTGCTTTTGAAACCCTTCTTCCTGGTATCTGACCATGCTTGCGGGATTGGTCCAATAGTCCGGCGGCATAGGGTTGTTACCAAAGCCAAAATAACAAGGCGTATTAATTATGATAGGAACATCTTCCGGTGATTTAACTTCTTCCAGGTTAAAAGCTTTCTTAATTCTTTCACATCTTTTAGCAATGTCAAAGCCTCTCCACTCTTTGAAACTATTCATAATCAATTCCTTCCATTTGATTTCATATATTTGAATTTATTCACCCTGTTTTATGCAAAAGGTCAAATGCCACCTGTACTCTCCCTTGGCATTCAAAACGCTGTATTGACTATGCATTTTTGCCAAATCGGGTCTGTCAAACGAGCCTGTGCAAGGTTCCAGAGCCAGGTTGTTGAATCCATGAAATGATCCTTCGTTTACCCATATTCCCAGGTATGGAACTTTATCTTCAGGAAATGACATTATCAGGGTTGTATTATCACTTCTATACCTATATCCGCACCAGCCTTCAGGCATCTTATCTTTAAAGTAAAATTTATAGTTGTTGCCATTCTCCCCCTTTACAGAAGTGATATCAATCTTTTGAACAGCACCGTCTTTTCGCCTGGCTTCAGGCCATAACATCTCTTCTCCATACGTACCGAAGCCTTTATCCGTCGAAAAGACACATGATACGGCCTGTCCCTCTTTATAAGGAACAAGTATTTGACCGCCTTCCTCGGAACATAGCATTACGTGGGCCGCCCAAATAAAATCCATATCATAATTACTTAAATTGGTAACTCTATAGTTTATATCAAGTTGATTATCTGATTTGAAACTTACCCATTTTTCAAATTTGTATGGAAATCTTACACCGAATACACACATATATAAACAATCCTGCTGTATTGAATAATCCCATTTTAATCCGCACACTTCCCCGTGATCAGGCACTCTTATGCCTTGCCAGGGGTAATCATGATAATAAAAGCTGTCTATGGTAGGAAACATATCATCAAAGCCGCTGCACTCTGCCGCAACATAATCTCCATCGTATTGCAGTATCTTGTATTGCGGATTTTCAGTCTGTACCAGGAACTCCCTCGAAGACTCCTTATATACCAGGGAAGCCATCTTTCCTCCAAGTTCCGGTAAGAATTTGACTTTAAGAGTTTTACTTTCCAGCGCGACTGCTTTTTGATCTTTATAGGTTGAATCATATACTTTGATTGACATAAAAAACCCCCGTTTCTAAGTATGTAAATGTATATTTCTACGAATTAACCACAACTAGCACAAGAGTATTCATGCACTTTAACCGGGTAACTATGACACGTTTCGCTTCCGCATACACCGCTATTATTTAATCAAATTTGTTATATCTTCTATATTTGAGGGTTATCTTTTATTTTAAATTTAAGAAAAATATACATTATGTAAAATTCTATCATAATTCCATCAATTTATCTATAACTAAATGATGGAGTCGACTTGTTTGAATTTTGCAAAGAAAAACGCACCCCCCTTTTGTTCACCTGGTCAGCTATAGAAATAGCGGGTATGGTGCTGCTGTATGACAGTCTTTATACTGTCGACCAATCAGCCGTGGTGACAGCAGGATATATTTAAGCTATAATTTTACTTGAGGCGAGGTGATCCTGTGGAAAATCTATTGCCGAAAGCATGGGAAAATTTGCTTAACTCATCCAGCTTTATGCCTGTCATCATAAGGACGCTGGAGAGAATACAGGACAAGAACTGGTCCATGGAACCAAACCGCCATGATAATTATGAAATGGTATACATGAAAAAGGGTTACGCGGTATTTGACATAGAGGGCCAACACGTCAACCTGGGCCCGAACGATATTGTCATTATCAAGCCGACGCAGTCCCACAAATTCATGGTCAAGTCGGAAAGCGGCTGTGAGTTTATAGTGCTCTATTTCACGTTTGAAAACAGGATAAGCGGCGAATATTCCGAAATCCCGCTGGAGGATTTCCTCAACTTTGTGAGCGGCAAGGAGACAGGGCCGTATATTGCTTTGAAAGTAAGCCAGAAAAATGAGATTATTGTACTTTTGAACAGGATTATGAAAGAACGCGAAAGCTCGGAACCGGGCAGCGAGTTTTTAAACTACCTGCTTATAATGGAGCTTTTTGTGCTGCTTTCGCGAGCACTTAAAATGGAATGGGAGAACAGTATAAAGTCGAAGAGTCCCAAACTGAAGGAATTGATAGGCATTGCGCAAAATTTCATCCACAACAACTTTGAACGTGACATTTCGCTTGGTGATATAGCAAGGTTTGTTTTCTTAAGCCCGAGTTATTTTACCAGGGCTTTCAAAGAAGAAACGGGCATGAGTCCCATTAATTATCTTCTCAAGGTGCGCATCGAAAGGGCAAAGGAACTCCTCACCGATACCGGCCTCAGAATCAGTGATATAGCGCTTAGCGTCGGTTTCTCAAACCAGCAGAGATTCAACGAGATGTTTAAGAAATTTACAAACCAGACGCCGCTGCAGTACAGGAAAAAGCATGCGAATCCGTAGTTATGGCAAATAATTAACAAAAAACATTCATAATAATATGATATGTTGGCAATTAACATGAAGAATATATATTTCTAAAGCGCTATAATCACATTATCGAGGTGATGAGAAATGGAAAACAAAACAGCGGGCAAGGGTATGACAATGACTCAGAAAATCCTTGCGGATCACGCCGGGATGGACAGGGTGGAAGCCGGACAGTTGGTAATGGTCAAGCTTGATATGGTGCTTGGAAATGATATCACGGCGCCGGTAGCCATAAAAGAGTTTCGAAAAATCGGTGCCGGCCGCGTTTTCGACATAAATAAAATCGCTATTGTACCGGACCACTTTACACCGAACAAGGACATAAAATCCGCGGAACAGGCAAAATTTGTAAGAGAATTTGTGCGCGAAACCGGTATTGTCAACTATTTTGAGGTAGGGCAGATGGGGGTTGAACATGCGCTGCTTCCCGAGAAAGGCCTGGTTGTGCCCGGAGATGTTGTGATAGGGGCTGATTCGCATACCTGCACCTACGGAGCGCTCGGAGCTTTTTCCACCGGGGTCGGCAGTACGGACATGGCAGCAGGCATGGCCACCGGGGAAGCCTGGCTTAAAGTTCCCGAAGCGATACTTTTTGATTTAAAAGGAAAGACTGCCGAATGGGTAAGCGGCAAGGATGTGATACTGCATATAATCGGAATGATAAGCGTTGACGGTGCGCTTTACAAATCAATGGAGTTCGTGGGTGAAGGGCTTCGGAGCCTTTCCATGGACGACAGGTTCTCAATGGCCAACATGGCTGTGGAGGCAGGCGCAAAAAACGGTATATTCGAAGTAGATGAAAAGACGCTGGATTATGTCAGGGAGCATTCGAAGAAACCTTACAAAGTATATTCTGCGGACGGGGACGCAGTGTATTGCAAAAGATATACGGTTAATCTCGATGAAATAAAGCCAACCGTGGCGTTTCCGCATCTTCCGGACAATACCAGGACCATAGACGAGGTCGGCCAGGTAAAAATCGACCAGGTTGTCATAGGTTCATGTACAAACGGAAGGATCGAGGATATGCGGATTGCGGCCAAGGTGTTGAAAGGACGGAAGGTGCACCCGGCGGTGAGGTGCATTATAATTCCGGCTACCCAGAAAGTATGGAAGCAGTCAATGAACGAAGGCCTTTTCGATATCTTCATCGACGCAGGCGCAGCGATAAGCACGCCCACATGCGGACCGTGCCTCGGGGGCCACATGGGCATTCTTGCAAAGGGAGAGAGGGCCGTGGCCACTACCAACAGGAACTTCGTCGGGAGAATGGGACACCCCGAGAGTGAAGTATACCTGGCGAGCCCGGCCGTCGCCGCCGCTTCTGCCGTGGCAGGCAGGATCGCGTCGCCGGAGGAGCTTTGACAAGGAAGCGAAAGGAGACTTTGGAAATGAGAATACAGGGCAAAGCAATAAAATATGGCGATAATGTAGACACAGATGTCATAATACCCGCAAGATACCTGAACACGTCGGACCCGGCAGAACTTGCATCCCACTGCATGGAAGACCTTGATCCCGGATTTGCCGGGAGAGTTCAAAAAGGGGATATCATGGTGGCGGGGAAGAATTTCGGATGCGGTTCGTCAAGGGAGCATGCTCCCATAGCGATCAAGTCGTCGGGAATTTCATGCGTGATTGCCGTGACGTTTGCCAGGATTTTTTACCGCAATGCCATTAATATAGGGCTGCCTATTATAGAATGCCCTGAAGCCGCGGAATCAATTGCGGACGGTGACAGGCTGGAGGTTGATTTTGATACTGGAACCATTACCAATTTGACAAGCGGGGATACTTACAAATGGACGCCCTTCCCGGAGTTCATGCAGAAGATCATTGCGGCGGATGGACTGGCAAACTATGTAAAGCAGCGGATTTCCGAATAAACTTACCGAATAAACAATGATACCGGAGGAATTGCATGAAGTATAAAATAGCTGTTTTAAAAGGTGACGGAATAGGACCCGAGATAGTCGACCAGGCAATCGCGGTTCTTGAAGCGGTTGGCGGGAAACACGGCCTGGTTTTCGAATTCCGGGAAGAGTTGATAGGCGGGAGCGCTATCGATGCATGCGGCGATCCGTTGCCCGGCGCCACGCTGAAAACGTGCAGGGAAAGCGATGCGGTGCTGCTTGGCGCGGTAGGCGGACCCAAATGGGAAGGGCTGCCGGGAGACAAACTTCCGGAAGCGGGATTGCTCAGGATCAGGTCAGAACTGGGGCTTTTCGCGAACCTGAGGCCTGCGGTTATTTATGAGTCATTGAAAGATGCTTCTCCACTGAAAGCTGAAATAATTGGAGACAACGTTGACATACTTGTTGTCAGGGAACTGACGGGAGGCATTTATTTCGGCAAGAGAGGCAGGACGGGAGCAGGGACCGGGTGTGAGGAAGCATATGACACGGAAAGCTACAGCGCTGCCGAGATCGAACGCATTGCGCGCCTGGCATTTGAAACGGCATTGGGCCGGAGGAGGAAAGTAACATCGATCGACAAGGCCAATGTCCTGGAAAGCTCAAGGCTCTGGAGAGAAGTTGTGACAAGGGTTTCGAAGGAATACCCGGACGTCCGGCTGAACCACATGTACGTGGATAATGCCGCAATGCAACTGGTGATGAATCCAGGCCAATTTGATGTTATTGTGACTTCTAACATGTTTGGTGATATACTGTCGGACGAGGCGTCCATAATTACAGGCTCAATCGGCATGCTTCCGTCGGCAAGCCTGGGAAGCGGGACGTTTGGCCTTTATGAACCCATACACGGATCAGCGCCGGATATTGCCGGCCAGGATAAGGCCAACCCGATTGCGACGATATTGTCAGCGGCCATGATGCTGCGTTATTCACTGGGAAAAGACGATCTCGCCGCACTGGTTGAAAATGCCGTAAAGAATATCCTGGATAAAGGATACCGTACGCCGGACATTGCACAGACCGGTGCAAAGGTGGTTGGAACATGTGAAATGGGCAAAATAATAATAAAGGAAATCTTTGAAGAACAACAAGCATAAAACACGCACTACAAAAAATGTCAAAAGCGGTGACGCGGGCTTTATGCTTGTTCGGACACAAAGATTTCAATGAGTCAGGGCGGTACTTATTATAATTGCAAGGTTAAAATTTTGTATACCTGCCCTCTACTTTTCCAATTATACTGACTTCCTCACTTGTGAAATTTTCCTTGTCGATGACGCTGGATTCCGACTTCAGTGTAACGGTTCCATCATCTTCAGGGTAGTAAAGCCTTAACATCGAGAGGCTTTCGTAAAACACCAGCACAATATCTCCTGGCTCCAGCTCGGCTGTTGTATTTACCAGGATTATGTCGTCACTGTTGAAGCCCTTTTCGTCAAGCCCGTCATTGGGACATTCAACAATTATATACTTGCTGTTTTCCGCAAGTATTTCAGGAGAAACCGGATGATGCTTTTTTATGTTGTATATATTAACCAGGTCATCGAGATTCCGCTTGCTTATCTTCTTGATTTCAGGAATGTAAACCGGTTTTGCGTACATTTGGTCGTCGGGGGATACGAGCTGGATAGATCTGGCTGCTCCCAGCTGTCTTTTTATGACGCCTTTCTGCTCAAGCCTGTTGAGGATTCCTTGGACTGCTCCGGGTGTTTTTTCTCCGACTAGTTCGCCTATTTCACGTACAGTGGGGGGAATTCCGTGCTGACTAATGTAGGATTCAATTGCTGTGTACACTTTTTTTTGTTTTGCTGTTAAGTTGCTGAAATTAGTTATCATCTAATCACCCTTCTTTGTTTTTTACTTTACATAATACTTAAAAGTCTACCAGAATTAATATAAATAATCAAATCATATAATAACAGGATTAACAATATATAGCATAAATATAAGTATTAAATATATATTTTTCTCAGGGAAAAATTTACAGGGGCTTGTCCGGGGAAAGACAAGAGTTCCTTAAAATACCCGGCATCAGGTACTTGTTGTTTTCCAGGAGATGACACGTAATGGATAAATATCCATGAATGCCTGAAGTTACATTGTGAATATTCCCAGCTTTTTTTGAGGATATTATTATTTAGCTTTTATAAAGTAGCGGGGTGAAAACATGGGCAAGTCGGATCATGCGGCCGGCATGGCCAGGCCGGCTGTAAAGAAAAATATAATCTACCTTGCAGCGGGATGGATGGCAGTTATATTATCGTTGGTGAAGTATCCTTTTGTTTTCGGCGCAGCAGCAGTCGCTGCAGCGGTCATGGCCGGGAAGAACAGCAGCGGCAGGGCCGCTGTAATCCTGGTAATATCAAGTATTGTATGTACGGGGATCGGGTTGATATTCAGCAATGATTTTTATAATTATTTAAAACTTGCTTTAGGCATATAGGCCTGGTTATGAACAGCATGATAAAAGGTGGCAAGAAATGAATCCGGGTAATTTGATCATTATCGGCGGAGCTGAGGACAAGACAGGAGACTGCCTGATTCTGAAAACTTTTGTTTCTCTTTCGGGAGCTGAAAAAGCAAAACTGACTGTTATCACAACAGCGGCGGAAAACTCAAATGAAGCGGGAAAACAATATAAGAACCTTTTTATAAAGTTTGGAGCCCAAAGGGCGGATATTCTTAATATAAACACACGTGAAGATGCTGACGGAGAGGAGTACGCCAGGCTTGTTTCGGAATCTTCGGGCATTTTCTTCACAGGAGGCGACCAACTCAGAATTACCAGCATACTAGGCGGCACAAAAGTGTATACTGCATTACATGAAGCATACGGGAGGGGAACCGTCATTGCGGGGACAAGCGCCGGCGCTTCGGTGATGAGCAGGACCATGATTGTCGAAGGAATTGACAATGACCCTGCCAGGAAATGTACGCTGAAAATGGCTCCGGGGCTCGGATTGCTGGATAGGGTGCTAATAGACCAGCATTTTCATCAGCGAGGCAGGATAGGGAGGTTATTGTGCGGAGTTGCGGAGAATCCGTCCATTCTTGGCATAGGGATTGACGAAGATACCGCGGTTATGGTTTTTCCCGACAGCCATTTTGAGGTCATCGGGAGAAATTCGGTCACCGTGGTTGACGGCCGTTATATAAAAAGCTCGAACGTATCGGAATTGAAACCGGAAGAAAACCTTGCGATTGCAAACGTTACTCTGCATGTGCTGCCTTCCGGCTATGGATACGACCTGGCGGCAAGATCGGTAATAAGGCTTGGCCGGGGCGGGAATTAAGTTGAGAGACGGTAATTGAAAACGATATGGAGGAGAATTTGTGGATATTATTGATATACAATCGTTTAAAGGAAGAAACATTTACAGCCACAGACCTGTAATAAAAGCTGTTGTGGATATCGGAGAATTATATGACACACCCACCAACCAGCTGGAATTATTTAATGAACGGCTGTTGCAGATTTTGCCGGGCCTTCGCAAACATTGTTGTTCTCTCGGCTATGAAGGCGGATTTGTCGAAAGGCTCAAGGAAGGGACCTATATAGCGCATGTAACGGAGCATATGGCGCTTGAGCTGCAAAGCATGATGAATTACGACGTGCACTACGGGAAAAGCAGGTCAACGGACCTGCCGTCCGTTTACCAGGTTATATTTGAGTTCAGGAATGAAAAATTTGCCATAGAATGTCTCCTGGTTTCGGTTGAAATCGTAAATATGCTGGCAAGCAAGATAATGCCCGATATCGGCAGGATTACTGAGCATCTTGCCAAAATCGCGGCGGAAACGGACCTGGGGATAAGTACCGGGGCAATTTACGCCGAGGCGCGAAAAAGAAATATTCCGGCAGTCTGCCTGGAGCATTCCAGTATACTGCAGCTTGGCAACGGAAAGTACACGAGGCTTTTGGAGGCTTCATTAACCGACAGGTCTTCCTGCATTGCGGTTGATATGGCCGGCAACAAACATCTGACAAAACAGGTATTATCGGAAGCCGGCATACCTGTCCCGCAGGGAGATGTCGCATATTCGGCCAGATCTGCGGCTGCTGTTGCGGCAAGCATAGGTTTTCCCGTGGTGTTGAAACCTTTTGACGCAAACCAGGGCAAAGGCGTGTTTACAAACATATCAAGCGGCAAGGAACTGGAAGAAGCGTTCCAGACGGCTATCAGGCATAGTCATGCCGTAATCGTGGAAAGGTATATCCCCGGAAAGGACTACAGGCTGCTGGTGGTCGGAAACAAAATGGTTGCGGCGGCCGAAAGGATTCCGCCCTGTGTGGTTGGAGACGGGAAAAGCACAATCAGGGAATTGATAGAAACAGAAAACAAGAACCCACTGAGAGGATCCGGCCATGAAAAACCTCTCACCGTTATAAAAACGGATGACATGTCCAGGCAGACACTGGCAAAAGCCGGGTATAACGAAAACAGCATCCCGCCGCAAGGTGAAAAAGTGATGCTGCGCAATAACGGAAACTTAAGCACCGGGGGAACGGCCAGGGATTGCACCCGGCTGGTCCATCCGCATAATGCCCGGCTGGCGGTGAAAGCAGCCAAATTATTGAAACTGGATATTGCCGGTGTAGACATTACATGCAATGACATATCAAAGCCGCTTGACGGTCAAAACGGAGCCGTTATTGAGGTGAATTCCGCGCCTGGCCTGCGTATGCACATTTATCCCACGGAAGGCAAGCCAATGGATGTGGCCGGCGATATCCTGGACTTCATGTTTCCGCCCGGCACACCGGCAAGCGTTCCGATTATATCGGTTACAGGCACAAACGGGAAAACGACGGTTACGAGAATGATTGCGCACACATTGGCTTTAAACGGTACGGTTGTGGGGATGACTTCAACAAGCGGCATCTATATAGGCGGCGAATGCGTGCAAAAAGGCGATAACACCGGCGCATTAAGCGCTGCAAGGGTGTTGAAGGACACCAGGGTGGAGGCCGCTGTGCTTGAAACCGCCAGGGGCGGCATTATCAAGCGGGGACTTGGGTATGACCTTGCAGATGTCGGGGTTATTGTCAATATAAATGATGACCATCTTGGAATTGACGGGATAGATACGCTCGAGGAGATGGCCAAGGTCAAGTCGCTGGTTGTGGAAGCGGTAAAACCGGGCGGCACTGCCATTATAAACGCTGATGACAAAATGGCGCCGTGGCTCATGAACCGGGTAAGCTGCAAAATACTGCTTTTTTCGACTGATTACGACAATGTGCTCATTCATGAAATGAAAACGGGAAACCGCGTCGTGTACGTAAGGGAAGGCTCCATATACACGTCATGCGGGAATTGCGAAACTTTTATTGCCCGCATCGCAGAAATACCAATTACCTATCAGGGCAAGGCACTGTGCAATATTGAGAATTCGCTTGCCGCAATATCCGCGCTTTTAGCCCTTGGAATACCCGCAGTTACTGTCAGGACCGGGGTTATGAGCTTTAAACCCGACCTGGTTTCCAACCCGGGAAGATTCAATATGTTTGATATGGGAGACTTCACCGTGATGCTTGATTACGCTCATAATGCAGCCGGGTACCGCGCAGTTGCCGGGATGATACGAAGCTTTCGCGCAACCGGCTTCACAGGAGTAATCGGAATGCCCGGGGACAGGAGAAATGAATGCATACATGAAGTGGGGAGGATTTGCGGCCGTTCATTCACAAAGCTGTATATAAAAGAGGATAGTGACCTTAGGGGAAGAAAAGCCGGGGAAGTGGCAGATATGCTGTATAGTGCGGCTGTAGAAGAAGGCATGAGCCCGCAGCGTATAAGCGTAATCTATTCCGAAGCAAAAGCTTTTGAGACTGCGATACTGGAAGCGTCACCCGGTGAAATGGTCGTCCTCTTTTATGAATCGCTGGAGCCGGCGATTGAAGCAATCGAGAAATGCCGCACAATACTGGGCAGGAAAGAAAATAAAGAAAAAATGGAAAAAGCGGCACAGGGATTGCGCGGAACTGCAGCGGGGTAAGAAACCGGAAGCCGGAAACCGGGGATCAGAGACCGTGAGCCAGGGCGGGCGAGGAAGAATCTGGCGGGCAGGGCGGCTTGCACGCGGATGCGGGTCAGGGCATCGAATGAAAGCTCCGGGCGACTCCAGCACATATGCCCTTGTTTTTGTTCAGCCGCTTCTAATGACATCCGTGTCATTTCCAGCTAAATCCGCCTTATGTGGCGGATTTGGCTCACCCAACAAAATCCGCCTTATGTGGCGGATTTGCCTCACCCAACAAAATCCGCCTTATGTGGCGGATTTGCCTCACCTTGATTTGGCATATGCGGGATTCGCCAAGTCGTTTTCATAAGATGTCTTGCCCCGCATCCCCATGCAAGCCGTGCAAAAGTAAAAGATGGTGGGCAGGCTGTAATGTCCTGTCTCACTTCAACGCGGGCGCTTGTCATTCGCCATCCATGGCTCAGGACAAGCGACTTCGGCGTCCATGCCGAAGTATTACGGGTATTCCTCAAGGGTTCCGCGTTCAAGTATCACCAGGACAAACACCCTGCAGCCATTCCTCCACTAAATCTCAAATTGCAAGCCGCCCTGCCCGGGAATGATTTTTGCCCTGACCCGCACCCGCGTGCAAGCAGGGCCTTAACACCGCGCCTGCGTACCATGATTCAGAACCGGCAGAAGATTATGGCTATTTGCTTTCCCACCCGGGTTATATATATTATAATAGGGGAAAAGGAGGTACTGTATGATGCAATTTAATTTTCAAATGCCAACCAAGGTTTATTTTGGCGAGGACTGTGTCAAAAAAAACAGCAAAGAAATGTCAGGATTAGGCAGAAAGGCGCTTATAGTAACCGGAGGCCGGTCGGCTAAAGCCAGCGGGGCTCTTTCAGATATTTGCGGGGTACTTGACGGGCTGAATATTGAATATGAAATTTTTGATAAAGTAGAAAACAATCCTTCCCTTGAGACGGTTAAGGCAGGGGGGATTGCGGCGAAAAAAGCCAACGCCGGATTTATCGTCGGGATAGGCGGCGGTTCGCCCCTTGATGCGTCAAAAGCCGTCGCGGTTCTTGCTGTCAACGATATTGAGCCGGAACAGCTTTTTTCAAACGTTTTTCAAAACAAGCCGCTGCCTATTATAGCAATACCGACCACTGCCGGCACGGGAAGCGAAGTGACCCCGTTCTCGGTGCTTACAAGGCGCAAGGAGCAGGAGAAAACCAGTTTTGGAACACCTGACACTTTTCCCGTGATTGCATTTCTTGATCCGCGCTACACGGAAAGCATGCCGTATAATGTAACGGTAGATACGGCTGTTGATACATTAACCCACTGTATCGAAGGTTATATCAGTAAAAGAAGCACTCCGCTCACCGATATATTTGCGCGTGAGGGCATACGCCTGTTCGGGCAAAGCTTAGCCTGTCTGAAAAGCGGTAATATTTCCCGAAAGGACCGTGAAAACCTGCTATACATGTCCATGCTTGGGGGGATGGTCATAACCCATACCCGTACTACTTTCATCCATGCGGCAGGCTATTATTACACCATATTCAAGGACATACCTCATGGAAGGGCCAACGGCTACTTCATCGGCGAGTATTTCAGGTTCAATTACGAGTACGCAAAGAGTAAAATTGACGACATATTGAGTCTTATGGGAATGGATAGCATTGACACGCTTGATGCGGAAATGAAATCTCTCATAGGCAATCCTCCTGTCCTCCGGGACGATGAAATAGCCAGGTATGCGGCAGCAAGCGTTACAAAGTCAAATACGTCCTATAATATAAGACCTGTATCGGCTGCGGACCTTGAAGGCATATTCAAAAGGATGCAGGGCGGATTATAACGGGAATGGCACAGAAGACAATGCGAAAATAGCGCTGGAGATGAATTGTTATTAGTTAGAAATACATTCTGAGGTGAGATATGTGGTAGAGGTTTATTTTTACATACCTGCCGACAAAGCGGAGAATGCCGTCGAATGCGGCATCAAGCTATCAGAATGGTATAGCCGGGAGGCGCTTATTGACGGTGTTGTGAAAAAGTGCATTACTGCGTTGCTGAACCCGAGAGATGATTATGAAAAGTACGTATCGTCAGCATATAGATGCCTTAAGCTTGAAGTACAGCCGAAATACTGCTATGTAGCCGACAGCCTGTTATACGAAGCCGGGAGAGCTTATCCTGAAGTAATGCAGCTATACCGGGATTCCATTGTCCCGATAGAAAAATACGTATTTGGCAGCTACAGGCTTCCGGAAGCGTTAATCACCAGCACCATCATTGGCGATAATATAAGTGTGTCCGGGAGAAGCCTGGATACGCCTGTTTTATACAGCAACTCCCAGGACCTCTACCTGGGCAACCTTTTGGAAGAACTGAAAGAAGAGCATGAAGACCTGAATGATACGCTTTTGTACTTTTTATTCAAGAAGCTGTGCGATGAGGGAAAAGCGGAATGTATCGAGTACGGTGAAGGGCGCCTGGCCATATTTTCATATAAACGGGACGGGCGTACCTATACACTGAGAATCCCGGACATGAACGGGTATTAATCCCTTCCCAGGAGGAAAAATTGAAATATAAAGTATTACAGCAATTAAAAGAGGCGTCTCCCGGTTTCGTATCAGGAGGCGGGCTCGGCCATCTGCTTGGAGTATCAAGAACGGCAGTATGGAAGCATATAAAAGCTCTCAGGCGAGAAGGCTATTCAATTGAAGGTTCTCCCAGGAAAGGTTACAGGCTCCTTTCCACGGGTGAAAGGCTAAATTCGTTTGAGATTGCCCACGAGCTTGGCACTTTGGTTATCGGGCGTGAAACCAGGTATATTGACAAGGTGGATTCAACCAATGAATATGCAAAAAAGCTTGCGGCAGAAGGTTGTCCGGACGGACTGACAATTGTAGCCGGGCAGCAGACGGAAGGAAAGGGCAGGCTGGGGAGAAAGTGGCTGTCGCCGGCTGACAGCGGCATTTACATTTCTTCCGTATTAAGACCGCCGATGGCGCCGGCAGAGGCGCAAATACTTGCGCTGGCGGCGGCAGTGGCCGTGGCGGAGGCCATATGCCTGGCGACAGGTATGCGGGTGGGCATAAAATGGCCCAATGATTTGGTAATCGACGGGAAAAAAGTTTGCGGTATCCTGATGGAAATGAACTCTGAGCCGGACAGGATGAATTACGTTGTTATCGGCATCGGCATTAATTATTCCCAGGATGCCGGAGAATTTACGGAAGAGCTCAAGGACAAGGCCATTTCATTAAAAATGGCGATTGACGGGCAAAAGAAGGACGGTGTGGTATTTCCTTCAAAGCTGGCGCTTATCCGCGCCGTATTGAAGGAGCTCGACAAGACTTTAAAACTCGTGCTCGACGGCAGCTATGAAGCTATACTTGACAAATGGCGTGAATATTCCGTCACTCTTGGCAGGCAGGTCCGTTTTGCCATAAGGGGAGCGGAATATAGCGGCACAGCATCCGGTATAACAGCGGACGGCAGGCTACTGGTAGACTGTGATGACGGCGTCCGGCGCGAACTTTTATCGGGCGAGGTTTCAGTCAGGGGCATATACGGCTATGTCTGATTATGTGTACTGTTTTAGCGATGATATTTTTCCTCGGCAGGGCATGTCCCGGCCTGCGCTCCTGACTCCATACAGGGCGTGAATGCCGCAAGGCTGCTGGGGTTGACTTGTCAACCCTTTTAAAATACAATAGATTTACTGCTTTACATTAGGAGGTATAAGATGGCAAGAAAGCGTTATGAGAATCAGAATACAGGCGGCTCATACACGCAGAGAAATCCGGGCAGGCACCGTGGCCGGGGCCCGGGCAGGAGTCAAAGGTATGACGCCCAAAAGGCATCAGAGCCGTATTCACGTGACGGCGGACAGCAAAGGGGCTACAGCCGCGACAGGAGCAGGGAAACGGATTCCCAGCAACCGAGGAGATATCCGGCAAATTACAAGAACAGGTCGGAAGAGACGATTGAAGATATAAAACAGGATATAATCAGGCTTGAAAAAGAAATAGAACTTGAAATAAAAGAAATCAGGAGCTTAAAGTTGTAGTCGGTCATACGCGGAGGGTTGCTTGGTGTTACTTGTTGCTAATATTGGAAATACAAACATGCGGTTCGGAATTTATGAAGGCCGTAAACTATTGGCGCATTGGAAGCTGTCCACAAACAAGGAATGGACATCCGATGAGTTCGGAATGCATTTTGTTAATTTTTTCAATTATAACAACCTGGATATTTCAGAAGTGGAAAATATCATAATCGCTTCCGTCGTACCTCCCATAATGTATTCGTTCGAGAACGCCATCAGGAAATATTTAAAGAAGATCCCGATCCTGGTTGGGCCCGGAATAAAAACGGGGATAAATATTAAATATGAAAATCCCAGGGAATTGGGCGCCGACAGGATTGTCAGCGCCGTGGCGGCGTACGAGATATACGGGGGACCCGTGATTGTCGTGGATTTTGGCACCGCCACCACTTTTAACGCAATATCGTCGAAGGGCGAGTTTCTTGGAGGGGTAATCTGCCCCGGCATCAAGATTTCTGCGGAAGCCTTGTACCAAAGGACTGCGAAGCTGCCCAAGATTGACCTGACCAAGCATGAAACGGTTATCGCCCGCAATACCCTGGCAAGTATACAGTCAGGCGTTTTCCACGGGTATGTGGGCCAGGTGAACCACCTTGTCAATAAAATCAAGAAAGAGATGAAGGAAGAAGGCATTAAGGTCATAGCAACAGGCGGGCTTGCCAGGTTCATTGCATCCGAGGCGGATGTGATTGATGAGGTGAACCGGCTGCTTGCCCTGGAAGGCTTGAGGATAATATACGAGAAAAACAGGATTGATGCGTGAGAGGAGCGAAAACCATCTGTAATTGGAAAACTCCCATCTTTGATGCGATAAAAGCCTATGCGGATTCAAACCCACTCCCTTTCCACATGCCGGGCCACAAGCTCGGCAAAGGTATTCCTTCCGGTTTTATATCCGGAATCGAAAAGCTTGATCTTACAGAATTACCTGACACCGATAACCTCCATGCCCCATCGGGCGTGGTTAAGGAAGCACAGGAGCTTTGCGCCGCAGCGTTTGGTGCCGAAGCGAGTTTCTTCCTGGTAAACGGCAGCACTGTCGGATTGCATGCAGCCATTTCGGCCGTGTGCGAGCCGGGCCAGCGGCTAATAGTAGGAAGGGATTCCCACAGGGCAGTGTTCAACGGGATGCTTATAGCCGGAGCAAAGCCATACTACATATTGCCCGAATTTTCGGATGAATATGGCATTAATACCGGGATAACGCCCGAAGCGGTTGAAAAAGCCCTCAGCGAAGCGCCCGATGCGGCCGGTGTGCTGATTACAAGACCAAACTACTATGGCATATGCAGTGATATTGTAAAAATATCGGAAATAGTCCACGCACATGGAAAAATACTCATTGTTGACGAAGCCCACGGCGCGCACCTGGTTTTTAACAGGAGACTTCCCGTATGCGCGCTTGAAGCCGGGGCGGACCTGTGCGTACAAAGTGCGCATAAAACGCTTCCCGCTTTCACTCAGGGCGCTTACCTGCATGTAGGCTCAAAACGGGCAGACAAGGAGAAGGTCCGCTATTTTCTTGATATCTACCAGACCACAAGTCCTTCATTTATCATAATGGCGTTTCTCGATATTGCGAGGGAAATAATGCAGAAAAACGGAGAAGCGGCACTGGACAGGCTGATAGATTCAATAAGCCTGTATGGTGAAAACGTGGAGGATTGCGGTATACGAATCCTTAATGCAAAAAAGTTCCCGGGTTTTACCCATGACCCTACCAGGATCGCCGTCAACCTGTCGGATATAGGCATTTCAGGGTTTCATGCTGAAAAATTGCTTAGAAGGAAGTACAATATACAGGCGGAAATGTCGGATTTGCACAATATTGTTTTTATCGCAACCGTGGCAGACGGGCCGGAAACGGTGGAATACCTTTTCAAGGCACTGCGGGGACTGGCGCATGTGCGGGCTGAAGAAAAACATAAAGCCGTGTCCTTTACAAAACGGCTTGAAATACCGGAACAGGTCATGGAACCGTTGGAAGTTCTGAATACAAGGGCGGAAAGAATCCCATTGAAAAACGCGGCCGGGCGCGTCAGCAGGAATATTATCGCTCCTTACCCCCCGGGTATAGCTGTAATATGCCCGGGCGAAAAATTCGGCGCCGATACGGTTGACCTTTTAATGGAAATAGTTGCCGCGGGCGGCACGGTGCAGGGAGTGGATGAAGAAGGGATGGTATTGGTGGCGGCGGACAGGAAATAAATCGGAAGTAGCGGAAGGTCCGGTAATAAGATATAATGTAATAAGGTGGGCGGATATGAAAAGAGGCTTGTTTATTTCGGTGGAGGGAATTGACGGAAGCGGCAAATCGACCCAAATGGAAAATATGAAACAATACCTGTCCTTGCTCGGCTGCAAAGTGATTCTGACCAGGGAACCGGGTGGAACACGCATAGGCGAAAGCATCCGTTCCATTCTGCTGGATCCCTCAAATGATGAAATGTGTGCAAAGACCGAGCTTTTGCTCTATTCTGCATCAAGATCGCAATTGGTGGAACAGGTTATAAAACCGTCACTGGAAAAAAGCATTACGGTTATTTGTGACCGCTACGTTGACTCGTTTTATGCATACCAGGGATACGGAAGAGGCATAAGCTTAAAGCTGCTGGATGAAATTACCGGGATAGCTACAGGTGGAATAATGCCCGACATAACGATTTTTCTGGACCTTGATCCCTTTGACGGGCAGGAGAGAAGAGCGTCCTTGCCCGGCAGTGACAGGATAGAAAACGAGGTGCTTGAATTCCACCTGAAAGTATACAACGGGTACAAGGAACTTGCCAAAAAATATCCTTCCAGGATAAAAACCATTAATGCCGCAAAGCCGGCTGACATGGTATGGAAAGATATCAGAAGGCATCTTGACATGGTTCTTGGCTTTGCAAGATTGGTATAACCGGTAACATGCTTGTTAGAGGGGGTTTATCGATGAAACTGGTATTCGCTATTGTCCATGACGAGGATGGTCCAAAAGTTATGGAGGAATTGAACAAAAAAGGCTTTAGCGTAACCAAGCTTTGTTCGACGGGCGGGTTTCTTAAAGCCGGAAACACAACACTGCTGGTAGGCGTTGAAGAACCCGATGTAGATACGGTTATAGATGCTATCAGGAGGAAGTCTAAAAGCAGGAAACAGGTTATCAATTCCAACGTGACGCCAAGCGGAACGAGCGGCATGTTTATGCCTTACCCGGTGGAAGTGGTCGTCGGCGGAGCTACAATATTCGTATTGAACGTGGATCATTTTGAGAAGGTGTAGCAAAGAAGCTATCATGGCAGTCCCGGGAGGTGCGGCGTCATGAAGGTAAGAAAATCACTGGGCAATGCGGCCGGCATGGCGGGGACACCCGTCAAGGAAGCAAAAGCAAAATCAGCCGCCGGCATTTCCGATTTTCACAATCAGCTTATCAGAACCGAGGAAGACAATTATGCCCAACACCTGGAAAAACTGGTTCAGGATATAGTAAGCCAGGGAGAAACACTGGCAAAAAGAATCGATATAAGGGAACTGAAAATATACAAAAAGCTTATATCGGAATTTCTTGCTACGGTGCTTTCAAATTCCAGGAAGTTTTCGAAGAAAAGCATGCTGGACAGAAGAGGCAGGCGCAAGGTTTATGCTATTATTAAAAACATAAACAGCGAGCTGGACCAGCTCACACAGGATGTATTAAGCGGAGAGACCGAAAATATCAGTCTCCTTAAGCGCATTGAAGATATCAGGGGGCTGATAATGGATTTATTGCTGTGAAATTAAGGGGATAATAATGAATTTTAACGGAATAATAGGTCAGCACGAGGTGGTGGAAAGCCTGAAAAGATCGCTGTCCGAGGACAGGATTGGGCATGCGTATATATTCTCCGGACCGGCCGGGATTGGTAAAAAAACCATATCCCGCGTTTTTGCCGCTTTTTTGTTATGCGAAAATCCCGGACAAGCAGCCGTTTGCGGAGAATGCAAAGCCTGCTTGCTGTTCCGGAACGGTACGAACCCTGACTTTTACAGGATCAACACTGAAGAAGCCGCAGTAGGTGTTGACCTTATAAGACGGATACAGGACGATTCCGTGTTGAAACCGATATATTCAAGGCGAAAAATATATATTATCGAAAACGCTGAAAAAATGACCGATCAGGCTCAAAACTGCCTTTTGAAAACTTTTGAGGAGCCGCAGCGGTATGTTGTTGTCATATTGCTGACGACCAACTATGAAGCGCTTTTTGAGACGGTCCGGTCGCGCGCCGTTCATTATCATTTCAGGAAATACTCTCGGGAACAGGTGAGCCGCGCCATCAGAGAAAGCACCAGGAAAGACGGCGAGGCAATCAAGCTTTATGCCGACTATTCCGACGGCAATATAGGAATGGCGTTGAAGCTGGCCCGTTCCGGCGATTTTTCATTATTGCGGGACAGTATTACTGCACTGCTTCCCGGTGTTGAAAAAGGAAGCGTGGACGACATCCTCGAGTTTGCCGGCTTATTTGAAAAAAACAGGGACAGGATTGGCCTTCTCCTGGACATCATTCAGCTTTATTACAGGGATGTATTGGTATTGTCAGAAACGGGAAATGCTAATATATTGATAAATTCAGATAAAAAAGATATGATAATGGATAGTGCCCGGAGGCATCGCAGCCGCAGTATCGCAGAAAAGATCGAGGCTGTGGAGGCATTCCGCAGGGCTTTGAAACTTAACGCGAATTATCAGCTTGCAATGGACAACTTATTGTTCAGGCTGAGGGAGGGATGTACAAATGCCAAAGGTGGTCGGAGTCAGGTTTAAGAGGGCCGGGAAAATATATTATTTCGATCCTGATCAGTTGGATATAGATATAGGTACAAATGTAATAGTTGAAACTGCAAGAGGCGTGGAATTCGGAGAAGTTGTAATCCCGGCACGGGAGGTAAACGAGGAGGAGATTGTCGCTCCGCTCAAAAAAGTCATGAGAATAGCAACTGAAGAAGACATCAGGCATGCCCGGGAAAACAAGAAAAAAGAAAAGGATGCGTTTGACATCTGCCTTCAAAAAATTAGCGACCATAAACTGGAGATGAAGTTGATCGACGTAGAGTATACTTTTGACAATAATAAAATATTGTTTTACTTTACGGCGGACGGAAGGGTAGACTTCAGGGAACTGGTCAAGGATCTGGCCGCTGTATTCAAGACCCGGATAGAACTAAGACAAATAGGAGTCAGGGACGAATCCAAAATGATGGGCGGCGTAGGCGTTTGCGGCCGTGAACTTTGCTGTTGTTCCCACCTTGGGGAATTTCAGCCCGTTTCTATAAGAATGGCAAAAGAACAGGGCCTGTCCCTGAATCCCGCAAAAATCTCGGGAACATGCGGCAGGCTGATGTGCTGCCTGATATTTGAACAGGAAGCATATGACGATATCTTAAAAAGGGCTCCCAAGGTCGGAGCCATTGTTGAAACGCCGGACGGACAAGGCATTGTCGAAGAGACATACCTGATAAAGGAAATTGTGAAGGTGAAGCTGGACAAGGACAACGAAACGGACCTGAAAACGTATAAGATGGATGAAGTGAAAATAATAAAAGATGCGGCTGTGCGTGAGGAAAACGACGTCGATCTGGAGGAACTCAAGGCCCTGGAAGACTGACGGGCAAAAAAGTATTTTCATTAGGTGCTTTAGATGGTAAAATAGTAGTTGCATATTGTATACTTTTTGCGAATTATAAGGATTTGAGGAGGTGTACCCGGTGGCATATTACATTAACGATGATTGCATAAGCTGCGGAGCATGTGAGTCCGAATGCCCTGTCTCATGTATTTCAGCAGGCGAAACCAAGTATGAGATAGATGCGGAAGCATGTATTGAGTGTGGAGCATGTGCGAATGTTTGCCCTGTTGACGCTCCAAAGCCGGAGTAGCAGCGGCAGCAAAAAAGGAGTCAGGCTGGCGGGTGATACTGCAGCAGGGCTCCTTATTTAGTTTGGAGGAATTCCCTTGGAAGTAAGAATCCTTGAAGACGAAAAAATTGACGACCTTCAGTATAAAGGGCTCAAATTGATACAAAAAAAGGACGGTTTCCGGTTTGGAATAGATGCCGTGCTTCTTACATATTTTGCGCAAGCTCCTAAAAACAGCACGGTAATAGACCTTGGTACGGGTACGGGCATTATTGCCATATTGCTTGCAGCCAAAAAGGAACCGTCCAGGGTGGTCGGCCTTGAAATCCAGCCGCAAATGGCGGAGATGGCAGAGCGGAGTGTTATAATGAACGGCCTTGGGGGCAGGGTTGAAATTGTCCGCGGCGATATAAAGGATGCCGTAAAACTGTTTGGAGCGGCAAGTTTTGACGTGGTCGTAACAAATCCGCCATACATGGAAAAGGGAGGCGGGTTATTGAATAAAACCGACGCGAAGGCCATATCGAGACACGAGATATTGTGTACGCTTGAAGATGTGGTATCGTCCGCGTCAAGGCTTCTCAGGCAGGGCGGCAAATTTTTCATGGTACACAGGCCGCACCGGCTGGCGGATATAATATATCATATGCGCAATTCAGGCATTGAGGCGAAACAGCTAAGGCTGGTATACCCGGCGCCGGGCAGGAAGCCGAATCTTTTACTGATAGGAGGGGCCAAAAACGGCAATCCTGAATTAAAGGTGCTTGAGCCCCTGTTTATATATGACGGTCAAGGAAATTATTCCGAGGAAATCGATGTTATCTACGGAAGACGCGGTATGCTCCGGGGAGGCGGCAAATAATGAAAAAGGCAGGGGTGCTTTACCTGGTGGCGACACCTATTGGAAACATGGAAGATATTACTTTAAGAGCGCTTCGGGTCCTGAAAGAAGCAGATGTGATTGCCGCGGAGGACACGCGGCAAACGCTGAAGATACTGAACCACTACGGCATAAAAAACACACTTGTCAGTTACTACGAACATAATAAAAAGGTAAGGGGGACCTATATCATCAACCTGCTCCTTGAAGGCAAAAATGTTGCGCTGGTTTCGGACGCGGGCTCCCCGGGAATATCCGATCCCGGCGAGGACCTGGTAAAGGCGGCAATAGATCAAGGTATTACCGTGACAGCGGTACCGGGGCCTTCGGCGGTCATAGCGGGACTGGTACTGTCCGGGCTTCCCTCGGGCAGATTTGCATTTGAAGGATTCCTGCCGGTAAATAAAAAGCTGCGCAGTGAGAGGCTGGAAACCCTTAAGAGAGAAAACCGCACGCTTGTTTTTTTTGAAGCCCCGCATAGACTTGCACGCACACTGAAGGATCTGAGAAACGCATTTGGAAACAGGAATATAGCCTTTGCAAGGGAATTGACCAAGAAATTTGAGGAAATCGGACGATGTACGCTTGACGATGCCATTGAGCTTTTTGAACAAAAAACGCCCCGGGGAGAGTTTGTACTTGTTGTCGAAGGAGCGGACACCTGCGTGCAGGAGGATGGGGCAGGCAAATGGCGGGATATCAGCATTAAGGAACACATGAAAATATACCTTGACCGCGGCCTGGATAAACGCCAGGCAATGAAAATGGTTGCCGAGGACCGAAACATAAGCAAAAGGGACGTATATAAAAGTCTCCTCAAAAAGTAACTTACCGGTGCTTTTTTTATGACAGGAATAAACCCCGGGAACGTCAGATTCCCGGGGTCTGGCAATCAAATATGAATCGTGATGTTATTTTTTAAGTTCCTTCAGGCAGTTTGGGCATATATTCTTGCCCTTATATACGATAACATCCCTTGCATCTCCGCAGAAAATGCAAGCCGGTTCATATTTTTTCAAGATGATGGTGTTGCCGTCTACATAAATTTCTAGTGCGTCTTTTTCCGCAATGTCGAGGGTCCTCCTTAATTCTATAGGAAGAACTACCCTTCCAAGCTCATCCACTTTTCTTACAATACCGGTAGACTTCATATACTTTCCTCCTTATTTAACAATATTCGACACCATATTCAAGATTATTCTAGCATAAATTCCAGCAATCGTCAACAATTAATAGATATTCAAAAAATTGCTAAGTAGATTAATGGAATAAGTACCGACATATAGTATTTACAACCGCTATAACCCAACAATATACTGGAATCACGAGAGTTCATAATTATATTCTCTTCAATTTTATAAATTTGGGTTTGCTTAAAACAAAAAAAAAGCCATATATTAACTGGGAAAAACGCTCCGATTGTTCGACACAATTCGACATATATTGAGGATTTGAAAGCTAACAAGCGTTACCTGTTATATGAAATTTTAAGCAAGAATTACTTTCCGGCAACATATAAATTAAGAGGAAAACAATCGGTTGTCTTTGCGTCAGCCCGTCTGCACGGATATTCTCCGGGTTACAAGTTATGGCCCGGGGTCTCGGCGGGCAGACCACAGGTTACCGGCAGGGGATTGAGATGTTAAACTATATCTGGGCGGTCATGCTGCTTTCCGGTTTTGCAATAGGGGTACTGAACGGACGTGTCGAGGCGGTGACCAATGCGGCATTTTCTTCGGCAGGCAAGGCTGTTGAACTTTGCATTGGCCTTCTCGGCATTATCTGCCTCTGGTCCGGCCTGATGAAAATCATGGAGAAAAGCGGGCTTGTCGATATTATTGCAAAGCTTGCCAGACCGGTCCTGAAACTGCTTTTTCCTCAAATTAAAGATAACTGCAAGGCATTGGGGGCGGTTGTGCTGAACCTTGCCGCCAATTTCATGGGGCTTGGCAACGCGGCCACGCCGCTTGGCATAAAAGCCATGATTGAGCTTCAGAAAGCGAACGGCGGAAATGATACTGCATCAGACGCAATGTGCATGTTTCTTGTTCTTAATACTTCGGCAATACAGCTGATACCCTCTACGATTATTGCCCTGAGAAATGAAGCCGGTTCTGCGGCGCCGGCTGAAATAACGGCATGTATCTGGTTTGCGTCCGCATGCGCAACGTTAACCGGGGTCTTTATGGCAAGGCTTATGTCGGGCATGAACAAGACCCGTGGCAGAGCATATGCCGGGCAGAGGAGGTGCAGGGCCGCCTGATTCATTTGGCGGGAGGGCGGACAGCCTGACCCGTTAATCGGGGGCAAGCATATACTTGAATGGATTATCAGTCTTCACCAAAGTATCTTTATATGCGGCTCCTGCGCTTTTCTTCCTCGTGTTGTGCGCAGGGCTCTTCAAAAATATAAAAATCTATGATGTATTTATGGAAGGTGCTTCGGAGGGCATTGCCACAGTTGTCAAAATACTGCCGTCACTTATAGGCCTTGTAACCGCCGTCGGGGTGTTCAGGGCATCGGGAGCGCTGGATTTCATCATAGGCTTGATGACGCCGCTGGCATCAATTCTCGGCATTCCTGCCGAGGCGCTGCCGCTTGCCTTGATGCGGCCGATATCCGGTAGCGCTTCGTTGGCGCTGGTTTCCGACATTATCGGCTTATACGGTCCGGATTCGTATGTAGGCAGGGTAGTATCGACAATGATGGGCTCAACGGAAACAATATTTTACACCCTTGCCGTTTATTACGGCTCAGTAGGAATAAAACGCACCAGGTACACGCTTGCGGCAGCGCTGGCAGCGGACGGGGCAAGCATAATCGCCTCAGCATGGATTTGTGCGCTGGTGTTCGGCAGGCAATAGCGGGCGCTTGTTATTCGCCATCCGTAGCTCAGAACAAGCGACTTCGGCGTCCATGCCGAAGTATAACAGGTATTCCTCAAGGGTTCCGCGTTCAAGTTTCACCAGGACATAACACCCTGCATTCCTTCATAAAATATCAAATTGCAAGCCGCCCTGCCATTTTTCCCCTGTTCCACCACCCTCGTCTCCCTGTCCCAAGCCTCACATCCGCCGATTTTTGCAGTTTATCTTGAAAAAACAGCGGTTAAAATGTATAGTAATAGAAAAGCTTTTAGTATATGTTGGAGGAATAAGATGGAGAAGAAAACTTTTTATATTACCACCCCGATATATTACCCGAGCGACAAGCTTCACATAGGACATTCGTACTGCACGGTCGCCGCTGATGCGATTGCCAGGTATAAAAGGCTCAGGGGATATGACGTCATGTTTCTTACCGGAACGGACGAGCATGGCCAGAAGATACAAAGAAAAGCAGAAGAAGCGGGGAAAACGCCGAAAGAGTACGTGGACAAAATAGTGGACGGCATAAAAGAGCTCTGGAAGCTTATGAAGATAACCAACGACAGGTTTATCAGGACAACCGACAAGTATCATGAACAAGCCGTACAGAAGATATTCAAAAAGTTGTATGATTCCGGTGACATATACAAAAGCGAATATGAAGGCTGGTACTGCACTCCGTGCGAGTCTTTCTGGACTGAGACCCAGCTTGTTGACGGTAAATGTCCCGACTGTGGCAGGGATGTGGAGTTAACCAAGGAGGAAAGCTATTTTTTCAGGCTTTCAAAGTACCAGGACAGGCTGATTAAGCATATAGAGGAAAATCCCGGGTTTATACAACCCGTGTCCAGGCAGAACGAAATGCTGAATAATTTTTTAAAGCCGGGGCTGGAGGACCTGTGTGTATCGAGGACATCTTTTAATTGGGGCATTCCTGTTACATTTGACGATAAGCACGTGATATATGTCTGGATTGACGCGCTGTCCAACTATATAACTGCTTTAGGCTACAACTCGGATGATGATTCCGCGTATAAAAAATACTGGCCGGCTGATGTTCACCTGGTCGGGAAGGAGATCGTGCGTTTCCATACCATCATATGGCCAGCCATGCTGATGGCTCTTGGCGAACCGCTGCCCAGGCAGGTGTTCGGACACGGCTGGCTGCTGCTGGAAGGCGGCAAAATGTCAAAATCCAAGGGTAACGTGGTCGATCCCGTTATTTTAGTCAATAAATACGGCCTGGACGCTGTCAGGTATTTTCTGCTCAGGGAAGTGCCTTTTGGAGCTGACGGCGTATTCTCAAACGAAGCCCTGATCCAGAGAATAAATTCCGACCTTGCCAATGACCTGGGCAACCTTGTCAGCAGGACCGTTGCCATGATTGACAGGTATTTCGGCGGCGTGCTTCCCGATAAGCGCACCGGGGGCGAATTCGACGACGACCTGAAATCGGTTTTCGGACAGCTGCCCGGTAAAGTGGAAGAGCTTATGGACAAGTTCCAATTCAGTGCGGCGCTTACTGAAATATGGAAAGCTATTTCAAGGGCAAATAAATACATAGATGAAACCATGCCGTGGATATTGGCGAAGTCCGACGAAAACAAGCCAAGGCTTGCCGCTGTTTTATACAACCTGGCCGAGAGCCTGCGTATCGTGTCGATACTCATACAGCCTTTCATGCCCGAGACACCGGGTAAAATCCTTTATCAGCTCGGCATATCCGACACGGGCGCGCTTGAGTGGGACAATTCAAAAAAATGGGGCATTTATCCGGCGGGCGCCAAAGTCAACAGGGGCGATGTACTGTTTCCGAGGATCGACATAGAGAAGGAAATGAAGGAACTCGAGAGCCTGACCGGACTTTCGGCTAACGGGCGGGATGCCGCGGATAAACGCGCGGCCGGCGGCACGAAGCCGGAAGGCGGTAAAAAGACGGCCGCCGATCGCGGTGATGTTTGCAAGGACGGGGTTTCCGGGCTGATAACGATTGATGACTTTGCCAGGCTGGATCTTCGCGTAGCGAAGGTATTGGAAGCTGAAAAAGTGGAAGGTTCGGAAAAACTGCTAAAACTGTCCCTGGAAGTGGGGAGCGAAAAAAGGCAGGTTGTTGCGGGCATAGCAAAACATTACCAGCCGGAAAGCCTGATTGGCAAATTGGTGGTAATCGTAGCCAACCTGAAACCTGCCAGGCTTAAAGGCATAGAATCGCAAGGCATGATACTCGCCGCGGCCGATGGCGACAAGCTGGCGGTACTGACGGTTGACGGCCCTGTCGGCAGCGGATCCAAGGTCACGTAAAGCGGGGCTCCCTTGTATTTGTTGCAGCGATTATAATTATCATATATAATTGTATTAATAACTGCACCCGGTTGTTTTTCTCAAAATCGGGTGCTTTAAGCTTAAAGAGCCTTTAAATTCAGCCTTGAGAGAGTATTCGTGAGGTGAATCATGCTTTTTGACACACATGCCCACTATAACGACGCACTATTTGACTCTGACCGGATGAAGTCTGTCGAAAATGCGAAGCAAAACGGGGTCAGATATATAATTGCTGTATCTTCCGATATTGCCTCATCGATAGAAAACATAACGCTTGCCCAAAATAATGACATTTTTTATGCAGCCGTAGGCGTGCATCCTCACAATGTTATAGACCTGAACAATAATATAATGTCAGCCCTGACCGAACTGGCGTCCTACCCTGAGGTAGTGGCAATCGGTGAGACAGGGCTGGATTATTATTATGAAAATTCTCCCCGTGAAGTGCAAAAAATCTGGTTTGCCAAGCAAATATCGCTGGCAAGGTCGGTAAAACTACCGATTATAGTTCATAGCAGGGATGCCCATGAAGATACGCTAAACATTCTCAAAAGCGAAAAGGCAAACGAGGTGGGCGGCGTGATGCACTGCTTTTCAGGAAGCAAAGAGACTGCACGGGAAATGATGAACCTTGGATTTTACATTTCATTTGCAGGACCGGTTACGTTTAAAAATGCGAAAAAATTGCCGGAAGTCGCCCGGTATGTTCCTGATGACAGGCTGCTGATAGAAACCGATTCGCCATATCTTTCACCGGAACCTCACAGGGGCAAAAGGAACGAATCGGCCAATGTCAGGCTTATTGCAGAAAAATTGGCGGAAATAAGGGGACAGTCCTTTGAACATATTGCAGAAATTACTACTTCCAACGCAAAGAGGCTCTTCGGCATAAAATAACAAGATTGAACCGGTGGTGTGTTATGAAAAAGTTTATCCTTGTGATGGTCTTCGTATTTATTGGTGCTCTTTTCATTGCATTTAACTACTTGTTATGGGACAGGGAGAGCAAAATAGCGGAGATAAAAAACCTGGAATATACAAATGCAAGCAACAGTGCCAGTATAAGCGCCCAAAAAAGGGAGATAAACGCGCTGGAAGATGAGGTTTCCGGGCTCTCCGAGCAGATTGACCGGCTGAAAAACGAAAAAAGGCAGCTTGAAGACGAAAAAAGCGAGTTAATTGCAGATCTAGACGAAAAGGAAGAGGAACTGAGGGAAAGAATAAATTTTATCAATGCCGTAAAGCAGCATGTAAATATTGACGTTATTTCACAACCTGTGGTCAAATGGGCAGAAGCTTTGAACCATGGCAATTTTGAGGAAGCTTACGAGTTGGAATACGGAAGCGTGCCCGCAAAGGACAGGCCTGTTTCTCTCGATGCCTATATCGAAAGCATGATAGACACCCTAAAAAAAGTGTCAATCACGGATATAAAAGTAGATAAGCTAAGAGGGGCGGGAAACGGGGAAATTTACCTGGCTGTCAAGCTGGACGTCAGGCTCGCCGAGGGTGTTGATGACAAATCATCGCGGTTTTCCGGGGGGGAAAACGAAATATATATCAGGATTGATTATTCGGGTGCGAAAAAGGATTTTGTAATTTCCGCGCTAAATATTTGAGCAAAAACGTCTTAACATAAAAATTTATCACATAGTGCCCTGCCTTTCATATAATGATAATGAAGCAGCGAAATGATCATATCCTGACTTAAGCCGGAGGAATCATTATATGAAGGAAGAAATTAAAATAAAGGATAAAGCTGTCACAGAGCCGGCGGGAACGATGCCAAAGGTGGGCGCCATGCAGCATATGCAAGCCGTTCCAGGTATTCTGCCGGCAAAGGATATTAAAGACACATTCCCGGTACAGGCAGAGGCAAACGTTTTGCCGGTACAGCCCGGCCCGTCGGGCGTCATGCCGTCCATGGCAGGCCAGGCGCCAATTATCTGCTGTCCTTATCTCATGAATATGCAGTGTCCGATGATGCATAGTCAATTTCCAATGAATATGGGAATGATGAATAATATGATGTTCCCCGGGGTCGGCCCAATGCCGGGGAATATTGGTCCTGTGACGGGGAATATGGGCATGATGCCCGGCGTCGGAAATACCGGGATGAATATGCTTCCGGAAACGGGCATGATGCCATCTTCCGTAAACAACCCGTATTTCCCGATGGGCGGCATGTATTAACAAAATGCAGTTTTAGCTTCATAGCAGACGGTGCGGCTTTTCAGCCGCACCGTCTGAGGGTTTTTTCGCGGTTTTCTCATCGCCTGGCATCTCATTTTGGAAATTCTTATTATAAATTACTACCGTTCATGTTGCAGATATTTACGACTTATAGAAAATTCATCGCCTGCTTCGGCTGAGGCCTTGACTTTAATTGCCATATATCAAGGCTTTGCCGGATATAAAGAAGTTCTTTGCTGTAACTTTATTGACTCAATTTACATAATATGAAATATGGTTTGTGCCCTTTATTGTACGTGGATATGCGCCGGTACACCGGTGATAAATCCTGCGACTGAAGAAATGTATTGATTGAGGAGTGCAGTAACATGCAAAAATATGCCGTACTCATGGCAGGCGGTTCGGGGACGAGGCTTTGGCCCCTTTCAAAGGAAGCCAGCCCGAAGCAGTTCATTCCTGTGGACGGTGACAGTTCCATGCTGGTTCAGACCATTAAACGCCTGTGCAAGGTTGTTAAACCTGAGCAATGTTTTATTATAACGAACCGGCTTTTGTCGGATATTACAAAAAAGACGGCAGGCTGTTATATCCCTGAGGAGAATATCCTGTCGGAACCGGACAGGAAAAATACTGCAGCTTGCATTGCCTATGCAACGTTTTTACTGCGGAAAAAGCATAAGGAAGGTGTCCTGTGCTTTGTACCGGCGGACGGATACGTAAAAGATATAGAAAGCTATGTGGAAGCTTTGCAATTGGCATTCGAAACCGCCGAACGGACCAACGGGCTTGTCGTTATCGGAGTAAAACCGGCCTACCCTGCGACAGGTTATGGCTATATCCATGTTGAACCTGTAACAAGTGCCGGCGCGAAAACATCACATGTCTTGAATTTTATAGAGAAACCGCCCCCGGAACTGGCCCAGGAGCTTGTCAGTTCGGACGACTACCTGTGGAACTGCGGGATCGTGGCCGGCACAATGGACGCCTTTATGCGAAATATACAGGAATACATTCCCGATCATTTCCACAAGCTTTCGGATGCATTGGAAAAAGAGGAGGAAGACGCAGCCTTACTCATTGAGAAAGCCTACCGCGATATTCAAGGCATTTCCTTTGACAATGGCGTGCTTGAAAAATGTGCTTCTTCGCTGTATGCCGTAAGGGCGTCCTTTGACTGGGATGACATCGGCAGCATTGATGCCCTGGCCAAAACCCTGGAACAGGATTCCGAAGGCAACCGGGTAAAAGGGCGCCATATCGGAATAAACACGACAAATTCCGTTATTTACGGGAAAGACAGTGCCATCTGCACGATAGACATTGACAACATGATTGTGGTCGGCACAAAAGACGAAGTGCTGGTTTGCCCCAGGAACAAATCCCAGAAGGTGAAAATCCTTGTGGATAAATTAAAGCAGCAAGGCTATGGAGATCTCCTTTGAGAACAAGGTCATATGGGTGGTAACCGGATGAAAAAAACAAAGTTTCTGCTGATAAGAGAAATAACTGCCGGATTGTGGAACGAGATGCACCATGTCCTGACCCAGCTGCTTGCCGCGGAAATCCTGCGAAGGGTTCCTGTGGTTTACTGGAGTAAAGGCAGCCTGTACGCATCTTCCGACGGTTCAAACGCGTTCGAACAGTTTTTTCAGCCGGTATCAGACTGCAATGTGTATGACCTGGCGAAGGAAGGCTTATCCTTCTGTCCTGCGCGGTGGAACAATACGAATATCCTGCTTCCTGATCCGCAGGCAGCCGGGGATGACGGGCAGGAAACTGACCATTGGCCGGAGTGCGATGCGGATGTATGCGTCCGGGACGCCTATATCGATGTGGAAAAGATTATCCCCATGATACCGGAAGGGCATCCGTTCTACGGGCTGAACCGCAGGGAGTTATTTTACCATTTGTTACGCAAATACATCCGCCTTCAAAAAGAGGCCCGGGAGCTTATCGACACTTTCTACGATGATAATATGAAAGGCGCCTCTTTTTTGGCGGTACATATCCGAAGCAGCGATAAAATAGCTGAAGTGCCGCATCTTAATGAGCTGAACGGCCGGTATGCACCGGAAATAGAAAAGGTTCTTAAGGCAAACCCCGGTATGCGGATATTTTTAATGACCGACAGCATTGAAATCCTGGAAGAGTACAAAGAAATGTATGGCGGCCTTTTAATCCATACCGAGTGCGGAAGGGTCCACAGTGACGGGGAGGGAATTCATTTCCAGGAATACCGGGATAACAAGCTGAAAGGTTTTGAAATCATCCGGGACACATGGCTTGCCGCACGGTGCGACTTCTTTATCGGCAACGGTTATTCCAACGTATCGGCAGCCGTCAGTGAACTAAAGAATTGGAAGAATGACAGGATCAAGCTTTTATATTAACAGAAAGAGGCGATGAAATATGGAAAAAAGCAAATGGATTGAAGCATATAAAACCATGCGGCTCATCCGCCTGATTGAGCAAAGAATCAATGATGAATACAAGTATGATGAAATCAAAACGCCGATTCATCTGTCCATCGGGCAGGAAGCTGTGTCAGTCGGCGTTTGCATGCACCTTCAAAAGGATGATTACATTTTCGGCACCCATCGAAGCCATGCGCAATATATTGCAAAAGGCGGGGACATTAAAAAAATGATTGCCGAATTGTATCTCAGAAAAACCGGATGTGCGTACGGCAGGGGCGGGTCAATGCATCTTGTCGCCCCGGACGTGGGGATACTTGGCTCTTCCGCCATTGTTGGCGGAAATATCCCGCTTGGGACAGGAACGGCGCTGGCATCCAAGCTTCTTAATAACGGCAGGGTAACCGTAGTATTTTTTGGCGATGGCGCCGCCGACGAAGGTACGTTCCATGAAAGCCTGAACTTTGCTTCTGTGAAAAAGCTGCCGGCAGTATATGTATGCGAAAACAATTTCTACGCTATTAATTCGCACCAGTCGGCAAGACAGGCGGGCGACAACATATACAAATGGGGGAGGAACTATGGAATGCCGGGTTTTAAAATTGACGGAAATGACCTGATCCAAGTTTCCGATTATGCCGGAGAAGCCATTGCCAGGTGCCGCAACGGCGAGGGCCCCACGCTGATTGAGTGCCTGACTTACAGATGGAAAGGCCATGTCGGGACGGTGGACGATGTAGGGGACGGCTATAGGCCGAAGGAGGAATATAACCATTGGATTTCGAGATGTCCCATAAAACGGTTCTCGGAATTTCTTAGAGACAAGGGAATTCTGACCGATGAGCTTGTGAGGAGCATAGACCGTGAGATAAACGTTTTGATAGAAGAAGCATTTCGCTTTGCGCAAAACTCCTCAAAACCTTCGACTGATGAGCTCCTGGATTTTGTATACGCAGACTGAAAAGAGAATTGAAAAAGGAGGGTTTTTATGCCATGGACGACAGTCCAGGTGGAAAAACTAGATAACTTCTTCATAACGGACGATTCCGCGGGCAATCGTATACTTACTTACAGGGAGGCGCTGCATGAGGCTTTCGATCAATCACTTGCAAGGGACCCGGGAGTATTCATAATGGGTGAAGGTGTGGATGATGTTGCCGGTGTTTTCGGAACCACCAGGGGATTGAAAGAGAAATATGGCGCAAACAGGGTGTTCGATACACCGATATCGGAAAACTCGCTGACAGGGATAGCAGCCGGGGCTGCCATGGCAGGCCTGAGACCCATTTTCATTCATGCGCGGATGGATTTCCTTCTGCTTTCGCTGGACCAATTGGTAAACCACGCATCCAAGTGGTGCTATATGTTCGGCGGGAAGGTAAAGGTTCCCCTGGTGGTAAGAACCATCAGTGCAAGGGGATGGGGGTCCGGTGCGCAGCACTCCCAGTGTATCCAGGGAATGCTGATGAACGTTCCCGGCCTCAAAATTGTCTCCCCTGCCACTCCTTACGACGCCAAGGGGCTGATGGTATCCGCCATTATCGACAACAGCCCGGTCCTGTTCGTGGAGCACCGGTGGCTGCACAAGACAACGGGGCATGTTCCCGAAGAACTCTATTCCATTCCTATCGGCAAAGGAGTCATCCGGCGTAAAGGAGAAGACATCACCATAGTAGCCGTGTCCTACATGCTCGTGGAGGCGCTGAAGGCTGCCGAAAAGCTGGAGGATTCGGGCGTATCCGCCGAAGTTATAGACCCAAGGACTTTGAAACCGCTGGATGAAAAAATCCTGGTTGAATCTGTCGCAAAGACCGGGAGGCTTCTTATTGCCGACACCGGTTGCAAAACGGGCAGCGCAGCTTCGGAAATAGCCGCTGTTGCGGCCGAAAAAGCATTCCACCACCTGAAGAAGCCTGTCAAACGGGTGTGCTGCCCGGATACGCCCACACCCACCAGCGATGTGCTGGAAAAGGCTTATTATCCAACTGCCGAGGACATCTTCACCGAAGCGGTGAAACTGGTGAAAGGAAGACAAGAGGGTTGACATGGATAGAATAATTGAGCAGGATTGCCTTGAATATATTGAAAAGATAGACCTTACCCCGTTGAGGGATAAGACCGTTTATATTACCGGGGCAAACGGGCTCATTGGCACATACGTTATCTATATGCTCCATCTTGCCAATATCACCCGAAATGCCGGAATCAACATTGTCGCTGTAAGCAAAAGCCCGCCCGGCAGTCATCTCAGGGATATCTTCAGGGAACGGTACATGTTTTATGCGGAGGATCTGAACAGGCCGGAGTGCAGCTGCCTTGATGCGGAAGCTGACTTTATCATCCACGGGGCGACTTATGCCCAGCCGAAAAAATTCATTCAGAACTACCTTGATACGATACATCTGAATACAACGGTTACCGAAAGGCTACTGAAAAAAGCGAAAAGCGACGGCGCGGTCATGCTGTTTTTAAGCTCCTCCGAAGTATACGGCGAACCTGATGAAAAGCATATCCCGACCGGAGAAGATTACCCGGGCTTATGTTCTCCCGTGGATATCCGGGCAATATACTCGGAGTCGAAACGAATGGGCGAAACCTTGTGCTTTGCATATAGAAACTTTGAATCGGTAAACGTGAAAATAGCCCGGATATCCATGACTTATGGCCCCGGTATCGGCCTTAACGACGAAAGGGTACTTGCCCATTTCCTGCGGCAGGCCCTTTATGATAAAAAGATCGTGATGCTTGATGACGGAAGCAAGATCAGGACATTCTGCTATATAGCCGACTGCGTGCTGATGCTGCTGTATATAATGCTCTATGGAAAAGACTTTGTATATAACGTGGGAGGCAAAGACCTCATCAGTATACGTTCCCTTGCGGAAGAAATATGTCTTATGACGGGGAGCGGGCTGTCCGGGAAGATTGTGTGCAAAGAAGCCCTGCAGAATGTCAAGATTTCCCCGAAGCTGGTACATCTCGATATTACGAAGGTCTGCACCGAATTTCCGCTCCCGCCTTTCAAGCCTTTCCGGAAAGGCCTGGCACGCACAATTGAGTGGAACAAAGCGGCATATGGGTTATCCGGCTCAGAATCCTGAGCCGAAGCCCTGGCTTCATAATCCTGGGTCCAAGTCTTTAGCAGAGATGCTGGGACAAGAAACCTGTGTCCAAAGCACCAGGCCTAAAACCCCGGGCACAGCCCCCCAACCCATAGCCCGCTGCCCTTTTTTACGCCGGCTATACACAAAAAGCGGCAGGTATACATAATATGAACTTGAGATAAAATAATGAACTTAAAAAATGCGGGGTGAACCTAACATGGCAGGCGACAGATTCCTGTTAATTAAACCTTGGAGTTACAGGTTGTGGTCCGATGTGGAGCATGTCCTGGGCCAGCTTCTAATTGCCGCGATTACCGACCGGGTCCCGGTTGTCTATTGGCCGACCCACTGCCTGCATAACGGATTCATTCATACAAACGGATTTGAACTGTATTTCGAGCCTGTATCCGGTTATACCATTTTCGATCTTGCCAAACCCGGGTACACCTTCTATCCGCCCTTCTGGGACGCTGACAACCTGCTGGTGGAAGATACCTGCAAGGATACCTGGATATACAGGAGTATCGGCGATCTCATCAGCAGTGACGCCAATGTAGTCGTCGGGGATGTATATTTCTCAATATCGGAAATCATTCCCTTCATCAGGAAGGATAGCGCGGCGTATGGCATGACGGCCGCGGAGATTTACCGCTACCTTTACAAGAAATATATAAAAATTAAAAGGGACATCCTCATGGAAGTGCAGGGATTTTACCAGTCATGGCTCAAGGACGGGCACCCTTTGCTGGCAGTTCATGTGCGCAGGGAAGAAGACGATATGATCATCGACGAAAGAAAGGACATAGCGGATGAGCACTACTGGAACAGGGACAGCAGGAAATACAGGACAAAACGCACAAAAAACAGGGAAAGAAAATACCGTTTTCTTACAAAGGGGAAAATACTGAAAGCCAATATGGAGTATCATTCTGAAATCCGCAAGCTGATGAATAAATATACTGTCAATAGAATATTCCTTCTTACTGACAGCGAGGAAGTGACAGAGGAATTCCGGAAAATGTATGGCGACATGGTTGTGTTTACAGATTGCAAGCGGTTATCCGGCAGTGATCCCGCATACAGCCTGGAAAATCCTGTTGTGAAGAGAAGGCGGGGAATCGAGACAATAAAGGATGCATATATTGCCGCCCGGTGTGACTTTTTTATCGGAAACGATTTCTCATGCCTGTCGCGGGCGATATCCCGGCTAAAGGACTGGCCTGAAGGAAATGTCAGGCTTCTTTTCCGCAAAAGAGAGAAGCGTAAATACCCCGTGAATGTAAAAATGATTGCAGCCGGTAACAGGAAAGTATTCCGTTCTTTTGTGGAGAATGTGAAAAGGCTCTGGCGGAAAATAATGAAAAAACTGAATATTGGGGGTATCGACATTGAGAACTGACAGATTCCTGCTCATCAAAAGCTGGGGCTGCGGTTTCTGGTCCGATGTGGACCATGTGATGGGCCAGTTGCTTGCAGCCGAACTGACCGGCCGGATCCCTGTTGTTTATTGGGGGACGAACAGCCTGTATTCTGAATCCTTTAAAGGCAATGCTTTTGAATTATATTTTGAACCCGTATCAGGTTTTACAGTGGAAGATTTGAACCAGGCCGGTTTTACTTACTATCCTCCCATTTGGAACGGCAAAAACCTGACGGTGGAAGACCTGGACAAAGTGGCCTGGAACTACCGGAACCTGGGCGATATGATGCAGAGTGAGGCCAACGTAGTAGTCAGCGACGTCCATTACTTTATCCGGCCCATACTCCATTATATCCCCAAAAGCCACTGGGCATACGGAATGACTGCCCAACAGATATACCGCTGCCTTTTTGATAAATATATCAGGCTGAAACCGGATATAAAGGAGGAGATACAGCAGTTTTACGATGAATTCATGAAGGATTCAAAACCGCTGCTCGGAGTGCACATCCGGGGCGGCGACAAGGTACGCGAGGTAGAGAACTTGTCCCACCTGAACAAAAGATATCATAAAACAATACAAAACTTTATCAATCGGTATGACATTCAAAAAATCCTGGTGCTGACAGACTGCGAGGAAATTCTCGCCGATTTCCGGAAGCGGTACGGGCGGATGGTGATTTTTACCGATTGCAAAAGGGGACAGATCAGTGACACTGAAAATGCTCCCCACCTTACCAGCTATTCCGAAAGAAGGCGCAAAGGCATAGAGATTATCAAGGATACCTGCCTTGCCTCAATGTGTGATTTCTTTATCGGCAACGGGTATTCCAACGTTTCATACACGGTAAAACGCCTGAGGGACTGGCCGGAAAGCAATATTGTCCTTTTCTACAGGGACTTGAGGCATGAGCTGAAGCTGGCCAAAAAACGCGTAAAAGCTGACCAGAGGAGAAGGAAACTGGAAAGAATACGCCATAAAACAGAATATCCTGAATTGTACGGAGGTGTGAATACGTATGCAGACGAACCGATACCTATTAATAAAATCACTGGGTAAAAGCATTTGGGCAGACGTGGACCATGTGATGTGCCAGCTTCTTGCCGCAGAGCTGACAAACAGGGTTCCGGTCGTGTACTGGGGTATGGAGAGCCTGTACAGCGAGTCCATAGATACAAATGCGTATGAGCTCTTTTTCGAACCGGTTTCCGGTTTTACAGCTCCTGAAATAATCCGTCCGGGATATTCTTTTTATCCTCCTGTATGGAATCCGCAAAACATTCTTGCAGAAGACAGCGACAGGTTTAAGATGGAAAACCGGGATTTGAAAAGCCTGATGAAAAGCGAGGCAAATATCGTTGTAAGCGACATATATTATCCGTTAAGCTCTATATTGTCATGGGCTTGCAGAACGCACTGGTCTTTTGGGAAAACTCCCTACCAGGTTTACCGGTGCCTTTTTGACAAATATTTAAAGCCAAAACCTGAAGTAAAGCGTGAAATAAAAAAATATATCAACACAACCCCCGACTTCAGGGATGAAAGGCCGATTCTAGGGGTGCACTGCCGTTCCAATGCCATTGTGCATGAAGTGGCACAGATTTATGATTTGAATGAATTATACAAGCCCTATATCTGGCAGTTTATTGTAAGGTATAACATCAGGCATGTTTTTTTGATAACCGATTCCAGCAAAATACTGAGGCAATACAAAAAACTGTACGGCGTAAACGACATGCTTTTATATACCGACAGCAAAAAACGGCCTCTGAAGGAACGTATACCGACTTACCTTTTGCCCTATCCAAACAAAAGGCATAAAGGCGTGGAGCTAATCAAGGATACCATTGATGTAATAAAAGACACTTACCTGGCTTCACAATGCGACTTTTTTATCGGCGACGGCTACTCAAACCTATCCAATACGGTTATGCGGCTTAAAGACTGGCCGGAAACAAATATCAAGCTGTTATATTAGCCGGTTGTCTCAAAAGGGAAAGGGGGGATTGTTTTTGAACTCCAATGAATTAAAATATATAGAATTAATAAAGGGCAGATATCCCGGGCTGGATATTTCCAAAATTGAATTCAATAAAACCGACGGGAGCTATAGCGATATCGCCGTTGTAAATAATGAAGAAGTGTTCAAATTTGCAAAATATGACTGGAGTGCCGTCTACCTGAAAAACGAAGCGGACGTGGTACGCTTCATTAAGGACTTCATTAGCTTGCCCTTGCCGGATGTGGAGATGATTGACCAAAACGTATCCAGGCGCCGATATATCAAGGGCTCGCCACTGTACCGCAGTATTCTGTTGAAATCGGGTTACCGGACACAGGATACCATTGCTTCACAAATTGCGACTTTCTTGAAGCAATTGCATTCTATCCCGATAAAAACAGTACAACACGCGGAAATTGGCGATTCCAGGATGAACCTTTCACATGAGGATTGGATGGCAGAACTGGAAATGGTACAAAGAAAAATATTACCCTATTGTACGGGCTATGTAAAAGAGTATTTGCATCAGGTTATAAAGCCTGTCATGGACGATGAAAAATTTTTCGGGTTTAAGCCCGCACTCATCCACGGCGATTTAACGCCAAACCACATCCTGTTTGACCAAACCTCCCGGAGGGTCAGCGGTATTATCGGCTTTGGCAATGCGGGGCTGGGCGATCCTTCCTATGACCTTGGAATGCTCCTGGACCACCTGGGAGAGGGCTTTATAAAACGGATGCACAAATACTACCCAATAACTCCCGCATGTCTTGACAGGGCAAGGTTTTACGCCTATATCAGCAGTTTCATGTGGCTGAGGGATGTCTGCGATATGATTTCAACGCGGGATTTCTCCCGTTTTCAAATACCGGCGAAAGACAGGGACATTTACCCATTGGGAACATAATCCCTTGCAATGGAGATTAAGCCGTCTGGAAAATGAGTTGTGATATCCGGGCGTGGTTCTGAATAAAATTGTTACAGGAACATGTGTCGGGAGATGGTATTTGTGAATTACACCCCGGCTGATTTAAGACGTCTCACAATCAAAAGAACGCTTTTTGACGGATACAGCAAAAAATACGTGGACTGCCTGCTTGCAAAAATCATCGAGGACTATGCGCAGATGAACAAGGACATCCATGAGCTGAAATGCCAGGTCTCCACGCTGAATGAAACAGTACAGCATTACAAGGTGCTTGAAGAATCACTTCAGCACTCCATCCTTGTTGCACAGCATACCGCCGAACAAATCAAGGCGAACGCATGCGACAAGGCAAAAACCATCGTGGACGAGGCAGAGATAAAAGCACAGAAAATAATTGATGAAGCTTCCGATGAAGCCCGCAAAATCCAGGCAAAATATGAACAGCTCAGGAACGAAGTGTTTAGCTTCAAAACAAAATCAGAGGCGCTGCTCCAGGCCCAGATGGATGTTATCAAGCAGTTGTTTGCCGAATAAAAGAGTACGGCTTAATGAAAATGACGCCAACCGTTAATTAGCGATTGGCGTCATGGAACTTGTTGACGTAATATTCATATTCCTTGCGGATTCCTTCCTTTATTTCCGTTTTCGGTTTCCAGCCGGTCGCCAGAATCCTGGAATTATCCAAGACTCTCCTTGGCGTTCCGTCGGGTTTTGCGGCATCAAATACAATCTCTCCCCGGAAGCCTGTAACATCACGGATAATCTCAGCCAGCTCCCTTATGCTGATTTCCTTTCCGGAACCGATATTCACAAGCTCGCTGCCGTCATAGTGCCGCATCAGGTAAAGACATGCTTCGGCCATGTCATCCACGTATAAAAACTCCCGCAAAGGCTTGCCCGTACCCCACAATTCAACAAACGGCCGGTTCTCCGTTTTGGCCTTGTGGAATTTTATAAGCATGGAAGGTATTACATGGGAGTTGTAAGCGTCAAACCTGTCATTGATGCCGTATAGATTGGCGGGCATGACTGAAATATAACGGGTGCCGTATTGCTTGTTGAAGGACTGGCACATTTTGATACCCGAGATTTTGGCCAGGGCGTAGGCTTCATTGGTAGGCTCCAGCGGGCCGGTAAGCAGGTATTCTTCTTTAATCGGCTGAGGGCAGAACTTCGGATAAATGCACGAGCTTCCGAGAAACATCAGCTTTTTTACTTTATTCTTGAAAGCGCTGCGGATTACGTTGCACTCAATCAACATATTCTCCATAATAAAATCGGCAGGGTACGTATCATTCGCATGGATTCCTCCCACCTTAGCGGCGGCGAGAAACACATATTCCGGCTTCTCCTCCTCAAAAAACTTCTCGGTTTCCGCCTGGTTTGTCAAGTCCAGTTCCCGGTGCGTCCTCTTGATGATATTTTCATACCCGTTTTGCCGGAGGCACCTGACAATGGCTGAGCCGACCATGCCGGTATGCCCTGCCACGTATATCCTGCTGCTGTTTTCCATGTGATTCACTCCCTAACACGGCTTTCCCGCCGCGGCTTTAATATCGCTTTTCACCATCATTGCAACCAATTCTTCAAATGATACTTTTGCTTTCCATCCCAGCTTGTTTTTTGCTTTCGTCGGATCACCCAGCAGCAAATCCACTTCCGTAGGTCTGAAAAACTCGCTGCTGACCTTTATCAGTTCCCTGCCGGTGACCTCATCCACGCCTTTTTCATTTACGCCTTCCCCTGTCCAGACCAGGTTGATTCCGACATTCCTGAATGCCAGTTCGCAAAATTCCCTTACCGTGTGTGTTTCTCCTGTAGCAACAACATAATCATCGGGTTCGTCCTGCTGGAGAATCAGCCACATGGCTTCCACATAATCACCGGCATAGCCCCAGTCTCTTTTTGCATCCAGGTTGCCAAGGCATATATACTGCCGTTTTCCATTCATAATATCTGCAATTCCGGTTGTGATTTTCCGGGTAACAAAGTTTTTTCCTCTCCTGGGTGATTCGTGATTAAACAGTATTCCGTTGCAGGCAAAAAGATTGTAGGCCTCTCTATAGTTTACGGTCATCCAATATGCGTACAGTTTGCTTGCCGCATAAGGGCTCCTGGGGTAAAACGGCGTGTTTTCATTCTGCGGCACCTCCCTTACTTTTCCGAACAATTCGCTGGAGGAAGCCTGGTAAAATTTAATGTCAGGGTTCACCTCCCGGATGCTTTCCAGTATCCTGGCCGTGCCGACGGCATTTACATCCGCCGTAAATTCCGGCATGTCAAAAGAGACTTTCACATAGCTTTGTGCCGCCAGGTTATATACCTCGGCGGGTTCAATCCTGTACAGCAATCTGCTCAGACTGGTTGTATCGGTCATATCGCCATAATGCAAAATCACCTTTTTTGTTCCGTCGAGCAAGTGGCAGATTCTTTCCGTATTGTCTGTGCTGCTTCTCCTGATGAGCCCATGCACTTCATATCCTTTATCCAGTAAAAACTCCGCCAGGTAGGAACCGTCCTGTCCGGTGATTCCTGTAATCAGCGCTTTACTCATTTGCATACCCTCCTATGGCATAGATGGTCAAAAATATGATTTGCTCCGCATTTGGGGATAAAGTCCGGTTAAAATTGGTCCCGACATATTAATATGCAAACTTGTTATGTAATGTTACATTTTGCTTATTTTAATGGCGGTATGGGTAAGCACTTGGTTTGTCTGACCGTTTCCAGGGTGCAATAGAGATGTAAAATAATTCCCAAAAGAGGGCATATAAAAGAAAGCCCCCTGCTCTGCAGCTGCAAAGACAGGAGGGAATTTTTGAATTAATGCATTGAAATCGAATATATTTACTGTTTTAATGTCCTGACATATATGGTTTCATTCTGTCCCCCGCATACTCGATAATATGCCGGCTGTCCGGGATATTTAAGACCTCGAGGCTTATATAACCTTTATAATTATTAGATTTCAGGCATTTATAAACACCTTCGAAATCGATATGGCCTTCACCCGGAAGGCGGCGGTTATTATCGGAAAAATGCACATGCACAAGCTTGTCCATGGCATTTTCCAGCGCGGTAATCACATTGGAGTCTTCAATATTTGAATGGAAGGTATCAAAAAGTATGCCTATGTTTTCAGGGTTCCCGATCTCATTTAGCAGTGTGTAAACCGATTCGGTAGTATTGAGAAGCTTGCATTCAAACCTGTTGATAGGTTCTAGATTTATTACTACTCCTTTTTTCATGGCATATTCGGCGGCTCTCAACAGTTCACGCTTCAAAATAAAGGTGCTCCATTCATTTACCGGCGCGCCGCCGGTGTCACGGATCAGCCCTACTGTAACGTTAGGCTTTCCTAATCTTACTGAAAAATCAATAACGTCACAGATTCTTTTAAATGCAGCCTCGCGGATATATTCCGCGGGTGAAGCCATGAAAAGCCCTTCGAGAGCTGAAGCCTGTCCCGTCGCAATGGTAGATACCTCCAGGCCCATTGAGCTTATTGCTTTTTCTATTTTTGATACATCGATAAGATTGGGATCAGAGATTATCAGTTCAACACCGTCAAACCCGCAGTCCTTTATCCATTGCAGCCCTCTCATGTAGTCCCTGCCGGGAAAAGGGGAGAAAGGATTGTCAAATTGGATTGACAGTGACGCACTGGTTTTTATTCCTGTATCGTGTTTCATGTTTCAACACCTAACCCTCCGCTAATATTCCTCGGGATAAACAACAGCCTTGATAGCCTCTCCTTTACGAAGCGTATCCAGTGCATCCTGGAACCTGCTTAAAGGAAATGTGTGCGAAGCTATCTCTTCAAGCTTCAAAATACCGCTCTCAATAATCCGCACGGTTTTTTCAAAGTAATACTTGCCCAAAAACCCGCCGTAAATCTGCGCTTCCTTTCTCACTATTTCCGCCAGGCGGATACCTGGAGTTGCGGTTTCATCATGGCCGAACATCAATACTTTCCCATTCGGGCGTATACAGTCAATAGCAGTCATCAGCAGCTGGCCGACTGCTTCAATGCAATGATCCACACCTATTCCGGTTTCTTTCAGGCAAACCTGCCTAATATCTTCAACATCGGGGTTGACAACAATATCCGCCCCGCATTTTAACGATTTGTTGCGCCTGTATTCATGGGGTTCCGAAACGATCACCTTTGAGGCTCCGTTGGTTTTTGCAAGAGTGGTAAACAGCAGCCCTATCGGCCCCGCGCCGAGCACGCACACGGTATCGCCTGCCTGTATTTTCAGCTTTTCAATTGCAAAACCGGTACAGGCCAGCGGCTCAGCCAGGGCAGCAATATTGTAAGGCACATCCTTGCTTATTTTATATACAGATTGAGCCGGAACACATGTGTAACTCGTCAGCGCGCCGTCCTGGAACAATCCCCTGGTAAGTCCGTGTTCTTCATAAGGAGTGCCCTGCTGGCAATAAAACGATGTGCACATTTCCGGCCTGTCGCTTCGGCAATGCATGCAGGTTCCGCAAGGGGGATGCGGATCAACAACGACATGGTCGCCCGGATTCAGCCAATCTACTTCTGCTCCTACTTCTTCTACAACAGCTGCATACTCATGGCCCAAAATTATATCTGGTTTGGCAGGATGCATTTGGGGTATTTGCAGGACATGCAGGTCCGTACCGCATATACCTACACCCAGAACTCTTAGTAAAACGTTTTTTGGATCGGTCAGCTTTGGCTTGGGACGGTCCTCAAATTCCCATTTGCCAGGGCTTTTATAGACTATTGCTTTCATTTTACAGAGCCTCCTTTAAAAATAGTTTAATATAAAATAGAAATATTAGAAGTGCAAAATATAAAATTTACTAATGTTTATGTTATAATTTTAATATAGTATTATGATTGAAAATTGTCAATAGAAATAGCTGAAAATAGCATAAAAAGGGCTGTTAATGGACTTTGTCATCTTGAAATAATGCAAAACAGAAAGCGAAATGGAAAGCATTAACTATGGCACATTTTAATAAAACGATTTAAAAATTTTTAATAAAAAAGTGTTTACTTTCGCTTTTTGTAATGGTATACTTTAAACTAACGAAAATAAGATTGCAGCGGAAATTTCTAAATTTATTATGAATCAGATATAATCAGAAAAAATAGTAAAACTTTACTGTATGATCTGGGACAAAATGGATAAGCAAAAAAAAGTAACAATTAAAGATGTGGCTAAGTTGGCGGGAGTCACGCCCGCAGTAGTTTCGAGGGTCTCTAATAACGATACTACGTTAAACATAAGGGAAGAGACTCGCATTAAAGTGTTGAGGGCGATTAATGAACTGAATTATAAGCCGAATGCTATTGCAAGAAGCTTAAGGAAGCGCTCGATGAAAACTATAGGAATGCTTATCACAGATATAATAAACCCTTTCTATTCGCAGATAATCAAAGGCGTTCAGTCTGCCGCAAATAAAGAGGATTATTGTATAATTTTATGCGATACGAATGACGAACCGGAAGCTGAAAAAAAATACATCGAATTATTGAATGCACACTTTGTGGATGGTATAATACTCGGTTCTTCTTATATAGAAGACAATGTGGTCGATATGATCGAACGCCTGGGAATTAAATATGTAATGGTAAACAGAGGATCTTCAAATTCAAATGCCCCATATGTAAAGGCGGATGATGAGGGCGGCATGGTAAAAGCCGTGAATTATTTGATCGGGTTGGGGCACAAGAAGATAGCTTATTTATCAGGGCCGCTATATGCCGAAACGGCGGTGCGTCGGCTGACAGGATACAGAAAGGCGCTTCACGAAGCAGAAATACAATATAATTCAGGCTATGTAATTGAGGGTGCATTTGATGAACTATCGGGATATAAAACTTGCAAGGAGTTGCTGAAGAATAAAGATTTACCAACGGCAATATGCTGCTGTAACGATTTAATGGCCATCGGAGCAATGAGGGCAATCAAGGAAGCAGGTTTGTCCGTGCCGGATGACATATCGCTTGTGGGGTGTAACGGTATCTGGATTACATCCATTCTGGCCACTCCTCTTACTACGATTAACCATCCGTTATTTGAAATGGGCAGACAGGCATTCAAGGTTTTAATGGGAATTATAAACAAAGATAACAGCATTGATTATCATGTAACATTGCCTTCCGAGCTTGTTGTACGTGAATCCACGACGTTTCCGAGGGAGTAGGGAGAAAGTATCAACTGCATATATATTTCCATAAGATAAAAAAAATCTCAAAAATACGGCATGAAAAAGCAAATAGAAAATGTTACATGAAATTTAAAAAAGCAAAAGAAATACTATTTGTCTTCTAATTAAAACGATTTACTATATTATGGGATAAAGAAAGGGAAGTAACATTGACAACTCCAGATGACAGGGCAAGAGGAGAGTTAATTTATTTGCAACTTATATAGTATTTAAATAAAAAACTTATCTAGTAGGAGGGCTAAGAAATGACGCTAGGAACAATGGCTGTCGACCATGAACTAAGGATTGATTTTGATAAGCTTAGGAAGGACAGGCTGGAGAAAACAAGAAGGCAGATGGAGAAGGACGGATTAGGGGCCTTGCTGGTGTTTGATCCTGATAATGTGCGGTATATAACGAGTACCAAACTGGGCGAATGGGTCAACAACAAATTGAACCGGTATACGCTTCTGGCAAAAGGACATGATCCAATATTGTTTGAGATCGGGAGCGCTATAGAGACAAAAAGAAAACTCTGTCCATGGATTAAAGACATACGACCTGCAAAAAATGACATGCGTGGAAGCATGACCCCGGAACTGCAGGCAAGCCGCAAGGTAATCGGGGAAGTTTATGAAATTCTGAAAGAATGGAATCTGCATGAAGCGCCGATTGGCGTGGATCTGCTTACTGTACCCATGATGAATGCGTTCATAGAGTTTAAAATGGATGTGAGAGACGGGCAGGCGACCATGCAGGAGGCTCAGAAAATCAAGACACATGAAGAAATACAACTGCTTGAAATCTCGGCTGCCATGGTTGACGGGGTATTTTACGATGTTGTCGAAGCTATAAAACCCGGAGTCAGAGAAAATGAAATTTGTGCAATAGTTCGCGGACGTCTGATTGAAATGGGCGCCGAGAATGTCCACAATGTCAATGTTATCAGTGGAGACAGGGCTTACCCGCATCCCCACGACTTTTCCGACAGGATTATCAGGCCGGGAGATTTGGTTTTCCTGGATATAGTTAGTGATTTCAACGGATATAAAACTTGCTATTATAGAACATTCTGCTGCGGTTACCCAACAGAAAAGCAACTCAGGATCTATAAAAAGGCATATGACTGGCTGTATGATGCAATAGCCCGTGTAAAGCCCGGTGTCTATACCAACGAGATTTGCGAGGTCTGGCCCACATATAAAGAGCTCGGAGCTGAAAATGAATATGAAACATTGGCCCTTGAATTGGGACACGGAGTCGGAATATCCCATTGGTCCAAGCCGGTAATAGGACACCAGTGCTCCATGGAATATCCTGAGCTTATTGAAGAAAACATGCACTTTGCCCTTGAAACCTACTACGGGGAAGACGGCGAGGCGGCCAGGATTGAGGAGCAGCTCGTTGTAACCAAAGACGGCTGCAGGATTATAACCAAGTTCCCGTGCGAGGCGCCTGTGGCTTGCTGGAAGTACTAGCATTTGTTTTCGTCAGTTGATTAAAACCCCGGAGGATTTCTATTACAAGTAAAAGGCAGGTGAGTCGCTTGGAGCCTATATTGCGCATGGAAGGAATCGATAAAAAGTTTGGAGATTTCTATGCCTTAAAGAATGTAAGTTTTAATGTTTATCCCGGGAAAGCCAATGTCCTGGTAGGTGAAAACGGAGCCGGAAAGTCTACGCTGATGAAAATAATAGCCGGAGTTTACACGCAGGATGCGGGCGAAATATACCTGGAAGGAAAGCGCATAAACATAAAAAATCCGCATGATGCCGAAGCACTGGGTATCGGAACGATTTACCAGGAGCTTATGCTTGCGGAGACGCTGAATGTTACTGAAAATGTATTCCTCGGTTCGTCTCTGAAGACGAATAAACTCGGCATAGTGAAATGGAAGGAAATGGCCAATGAAGCCCGGCGAATAGTTAAGGAGCTGGCCGGCATTGATGTTGATCCGTATGCCAGGGTTACCGACCTGGGGGTAGCGTATCAGCAGCTCATCGAAATTGTGAGAGTCATAAGGCGCAAGCCTAAAATACTTATAATGGATGAGCCGACTGCAGCCCTTACCGAGAGCGAAATAAAGAAGCTGTTTGAAACAGTGAAAAAACTAAAAGAAAGCGGCATGGCTATTATCTATATATCCCACAGGCTGGAAGAAATATTTGAGATTGGCGACAATATTACCGTTCTCCGCGACGGTGAAATGGTAGGCCATTTAGATGTCGCTACCTGTTGCCAGGATGATATTATAAGGCTTATGGTGGGACGACAGATAGATGATAAATTCCCGAAGGCTGATTTTTCAGTAGTGCCCAGGGAAGAAGTAATGCGTGTTGAAGGGCTGACCCGTGAAGGTGTTTTTGAGGATATCAGTTTTTCCGTATACAAGGGAGAGATATTAGGCTTTGCCGGATTGATGGGCTCGGGCAGGACAGAGATTGCCCGCTGCATATTCGGAGCCGACGCGCTTACATCCGGGAAAATTTTTATAGACAACGAGGAAGTGGACATCAAATCGACCCGGCAGGCAATTGAAAAAGGAATAGCGCTGCTCCCGGAAGACAGGAAGCTGCAGGGACTGGTATTGTTGCGGAATTTGCCTGAAAATGTAACTGCTGTGAATATTAAAAAAGTAAGCCAGTTTGCAGGCGTAATAAACCACCGTAAAGAGAGATCTATTGCCGATAGCTATATAAAACAGCTCAGAATAGCCGTCGCGGATAAAATGAACCCTGTATCAAGCTTGTCAGGAGGAAACCAGCAGAAGGTTGTTATAGCCAAATGGCTTTTTGCAGATTCAAAAATAATAATTCTGGACGAACCTACCCGAGGTATTGATGTCGGAGCAAAAATAGAGGTTTACAACCTGATAAACAAATTTGTTCTTAACGGCAAAGCAGTTATTGTTATTTCTTCAGAGCTGCCGGAATTATTGGGAATCTGCACTCGCATCATTACTATTTCCGAAGGCAAGATATCAGGAGAATTCGGTAGAGATGTAGGCCAGGAAACATTGCTAAGGGCTATGTGCTTATATCAAAACAGGAGGAGTGAATAATGGATACGGAAAAGAACACTCTGCAAAAATTCATCAGCAAGAATATTCTGCATAACAATATATTCATACTGTTTTTGATTTCGATCGGCATGTGCTTGGCACTGACCGTATCGACAGAATATTTTGCTACTCCGATGAATTTTACAGCAATCTTGACACAGATGTCAATAAATGGTATTCTGGCGGTCGGTATGACTTTCTGCATTATAATCTGCGGTGTGGACCTTTCAGTGGGGAATGTGTTATCACTGGCAGGAATTATGGTTGCGATATCTCTGAGGGCCGGAATACCAACAATACCTTCGGTATTAATTGCTATACTTACAGGTGTGGCATGCGGATTTGTTACAGGTGTACTGATAGCAAAAGGTAATCTCCCGTCATTTATAGCCACACTTGGCATGATGAGCATCGCTCAGGGTATAGCGCTTATAATCTGCGAGGGCCGTGCAATATATGGAATGATGACGGACCTGGTATTCTATGGCTCAGGCAAGATAGGCCTGATTCCCGTAGCCTGGATTATAATGATTATTTGCTTCATTATTGCTCATTTCGTTGCTAATCATACCCGTTTCGGAAGATATGTTTACATGATAGGCGCGAACAAGGAAGCAGCCCGGCTGTCTGGCATAAAAATCGCAGTTTATATAACGCTGGCATATTCAATAGCCGGATTTTGTGCAGGCATAGGCGGCGTCCTGATGTCGGGAAGGCTGAATTCGGCAGATGCGGTTGTCGGCGCGAACATGGGAATGGATGCCATCGCTGCGACTATTATCGGAGGAACAAGTATGTCGGGCGGCGAAGGAAAAATCGTGGGAACATTTTTCGGCGCATTGATAATGAGCATTATCAGGAACGGAATGATACAGCTGGGAGTGGGTCCTTACCCTCAGCAGGTAGTAATCGGTTTAATTATAATTGTTGTTGTATTAATGGATATGATGGGTAAAGCCAGGAAACGCGCATAAGCGGCAATAGGTGCTGCAGAAGTATCTGAGAGGAGGCGTAGATATGAAGTACAAAATCAACCAGAAAGATGTTTTACCGGACAAAAGCCTAAGGGGTGAGGACGGCTGGAACCGTATGCAGGTTCAGTGGCTGTGCACAAAGGACAACCTTGGCTCAAAGCATGCGGTGCTGGGAAGAACCGTATTCCCTCCCAACGGCGCAAGCCATGAGAATCATGTCCATGAAAATGCGGAAGAAATTCTCTACGTGGTATCAGGAAGAGGAAAAGCCCGCGTGGCTGATGAAGAGTTCGATATAGAAGCGGGAGATGTTGTGTTTATCCCCGTGGGTGCCGAACACTTTTTCATAAACACCGATTCCAATGAAGAAATGGAAACCATCTGGCTTTATGGCGGCGTAGGCACTTTGAAGGATTCCGGTTATCGCTCTATAAAATAATCAATTAAGAGGAGGAGAAAATTATGAAAAAGCTGATGACCATTATCGCAGTACTGCTCATGTTCGCAATGATTTTAAGCGCGTGCGGCGGAGCAGGAAACACATCCGGAGACAAAAAAGAAGACACGACAACAACTGCACCACAGCAAGGCACTACTGACAAGACAACGGAAGAAAAAGATGAACCTGCAAAGAATTACAGAATGGCTCTGGTTGTCAAGAATCTTACAAATCCTTACTTTGTGACACTTGCAGACGGAGCAAAAAAAGCAGCAGAAGAACTGGGAATTGACCTTGACGTCCAGGCTACCAATGTAGATACGGAAATTGAAGCTCAGATTCAGATACTGGATGCATTACTGACCCAGAACCTGGATGCTATCCTGGTTATTCCGCTGAACAATACTGCAGTGGTTCCATGGGTAAAGAGAGCCAACGAAGCAGGCGTTCCTGTAATTAACGTTGATACTGCCATAGACGAGGAAGAGATGAAAAAGCAGGGAGCCAGCATAATTTCCAAGCTTACAACCAATAACGTTGAAGCCGGTGAGGAAGCTGCCCGGGCGATAATCAAGGCCCTGGACGGAAAAGGTAAGGTTGCGATGATCGAAGGAACTGCGGGCGCAACCACTGCCGAAGACAGGAAAAGAGGCTTTTACAGCGTAATGGAAAGCGAAGGGAAAGGAATAGAGATAGTTGCCTCGCAGGACGGCAAGTATAACAGGAATGAAGGTTATACAATCTGCACGAGCATGCTGGCAGCTCACCCCGATCTGGATGCAATCTTCGCAGCTAATGACGAAATGGCGCTGGGAGCAATTGCAGCGATTGAAGAAGCAGGGCTGATAGGGAAGATACATGTTGTCGGAGTAAACTTCTCGGCAGAAATCCAGGAAAAAATGAAGGAAGGCAAGTGCCTTGGCTCAGTCAACCAGGATCCTGCATGGCTGGGATACAAGGGAGTATATGTAGCATATGACTATGTGGAAGGCAAGCCTGTAGAGTACACATATATTTCTGAAAGCAAAATGATGTATAAGGAAGACGTTGAATAATAAGCAGAATCTAACCAGGGCGGCCGGTTCCGGATAAACGCAATGTTAGACAGGCCGTTAGGAACTGCATATGCGGGCGGGTTCACTCCATTGCGGACCTGCCTGCAATATGCAAAATAAATATCATTGCAGCAATTTATGAGACAAGCGCCAGGCGAAGCGAAACTGCTGAAGACGGGTCATTAAAGATAGCAGAGGTCATGCGGGCGTAAGGGGAGCCATGGATATACTTCAAATAATTCTATCATTAAAATCGTATATATTACTTCCTCTACTGATGCTGGCACTTGCCCTCATAATGGGAGCACGCCTGCTTGATGCGGTTAAAGGCGCATTGCATATAAGCATAGCCCAAATTGGAATCTCTATTTTATCGTCCTTCTTCATAGAGACATCGCTTCCGGTAATTAACGCCATTACGTCGCTTAACAGGGGCGGTGCGGGTGTTACTGATGTAGGCTGGCCTGTTATTGCAATGCTTGTCTGGTCATTTGACGTGATATATATAATTGTTCCCGTGTATATTGCCGTAAACCTGTTGCTGCTATGGAAGAAATGGACGAATATTATCAATGTGGACATCTGGAACTACTGGCATATCGCCGTGGCATCATTAATCGTATATTCGGCTACCGGTTCGGTTTTGCTTGTTATCATTGCCGACATAATAATGTCGGCGATAAGCATCAAGCTGTGTGAATGGGCAAACCCGGCAGTAAAGAGATATTACCGGACAGAGAGGAACCAGTGCGTGTCAACAGCCAACAGCCTTGTTTACTTGCCGGTTGCCATCGTGATGGACTGGTTGATAGATAAAGTACCAGGTATCAGAAAGTTAAACTTTCAGCCCAAAGAGTTGAAAGGTGAATTGAAGGTACTGCTAAGCCCGGGATTTGTTGCGCTTGCAGCAGGATTGGCATTATCGCTGGGCTGCGGTCATACTATTGCGGAATCACTTGATTTCAGTGTCAGATTCACTGCTGTGTTTATTTTGCTGCCACAGGTGCTGAAATTTATGAAGGAAGGATTTTCACCTGTAGCTGACGCAACGGCTTCATTTGCCGAGAAAAAAATAGGAAATAACAGAAAAATGTATGTCGGAGTAAATCACCTTGTTGTGGCCGACGACCCGTCAGTTATTATTTCCACGGTTTTATTGATACCCGTGGCGCTGCTGATGGGAGCGCTTATAAGCTGGATAGATATTTTCCCGATGGGGGACCTGATGAACATTGTCAGTATAATCATTGTAATTGTTGCCGTATGCAAAGGCAATGTTATCCGTATCGTATTGACAAGCATACCGGTTATCTTGCTGAATTTCCTGCTGGCGCCTGTTGTTGCGCCGGTATACGCAGGTATTGCGGAAAGGATATCGTATGATATGGGAGGAGTTACAGGAAAATTCGCTGCAAGCCTTAACGGCAGCACATATATAAACATCTGGCTTGCCGACTTGCTGCAGGGCCGTATGTACGCCATACTGACAATGCCATTGATAATTGGAGCAGGCTATGTCTGCTTCAGGTATTATAAGAAATTAACCATGAATACGAAATCAATAATCAATTAAATAAATAAGAAATGTGTAAAAAAGGAGTGTTTGTTGTGAAGGCAGCGCGTTGGCATGGGAAATTGGATATAAGAGTGGAGGATGTTCCGGAACCGGTTCCGGGAAAGGGAGAAGTAGTCATCAAGGTAAAACGCTGCGGAATATGCGGAACTGATATTCATGATTATATGAGCGGACCGCACAGCATTCCGGTCGATAAACCCGATCCGCTTACGGGAGCGAAAGCACCGGTAATAATGGGGCATGAGCTCTGCGGTGAGGTTGCTGAATTAGGCCCGGGGGTTGAGGGCTGGAGCATTGGCGACAGGGTGGTTATTGCGCCCTTGCAGAATTGCGGAAAGTGTTATTTTTGCCAAAGAGCACTGTATCAGCTTTGTGTAATGCAGGCAGGGCTGGGACTGCAGACTTATTGGGGCGGTTTTGCCGAGTATTGCCTGGTAAAGGATTACCAGCTTAAAAGGATGCCTGACCATATGACCGATGAGCAGGGGGCAATGGTCGAGCCGACTTGTCTTGCCATGTACGGCATAAGAAGAGGCAACCTTCAGCCGGGAGATACTGTTCTAATATCAGGCGGCGGCCCTATGGCGGTTTTAACGATGATGTGCTCATATGCGGCGGGTGCGTCAAAAGTATACATGACGGAGAAGCACCCGGTCAGGATAAAAACAATGCTGGAACTGGGCGCTACAGAAGTATTTAACGTAACTACAGATGACGTCCTGTCCGAAATAAGAGAGCGTACCGACGGTCTGGGTGTAGACATTGCATTTGAATGCACCGGAAGTGAAAGCGGAATAAACCTGTGTTTTGATGCAATACGCAAGCGCGGCATGTTTGTAATGAGCGGATTAAGCCTCGGCCAGGTTAAAGTGTCACCCTGGAGCTGGGCACTGAAGGATATTAACATGGTTGGGCTATGGTGCTGCAACAACTATGATTATGACACGATCATACGCCTTGTTGCGGATAATAAAATACCGTCTACACGCCTCATAACAAAGACAATAAAGCTTGATGACATAGTTGAAGAAGGATTTGAAGCACTTGCACGCAACAAGGAGAAAAAGGAAATGAAAATACATGTAGTCCCGAATTAATAACTGCATGTACTTAATGGGCATCCGTCCAAAAGGGTTATATTTCTGATACTAACTAAAACTCGGGAGGTTTTCTATGAAATGTAAAATTGCATTTATGCACGGGCCTTTTGATTTAAGGATAGAAGAAGTGGAGCTTCCTAAGCCCGGACCAAACCAGGTGCTTATAAAGCTTAAAGCTTGCGGGATTTGCGGTTCTGATATTGAATGCTACGAGGGGAAATCCAAAGAGGGGCGCTATGATATAGCGCCATACACTCCCGGGCATGAATGGTCAGGCATAGCGGTTGAAGTCGGAAGCGACGTGACCAGTGTAAAAGCGGGAAACAAGGTCGTAGGAGACTGTGTGCTTCCATGCAATAACTGTGCCAACTGCAAGGACGGTAAAATGCCTTCAGCCTGCCTGAACATGCGTGAGGTAGGGTTCATGCCCAATTCTCCGGGAGGAATGGGAGAATATATGCTGCTTGAAGAACAGTATACCCACGTAATACCGGACGATTGGGATTATGAACTGGGTGCCTGGGTCGAGACATTCAGTGTCGGCTATTGGGGAGTCTGGGGAAACGGCTGCTATCCGGATGCATCCGATGATGTGGCCATAATAGGCGCAGGGCCCATAGGTCTCTCGGCGTCAATGGTTTGCAAAACCTCCGGCGCCAAGGTTATAGTAATTGATCCTATCGAAAGACGCAGGGAAAATGCGTATAAATATGGAGCGGATATCTGTCTTGATCCGACGGCGTCGAATATCGAGCAGGAAATTTTAAAGCATACGGATGGAAGAGGCGCTTCCGTGGTAATTGAATGCTCCGGAAACGATGCCGGCATAGCGTCGCTGTTTGACATTGCGGGTCATAGTGCGCGTGTAGGCCTGGTAGGTCATTCTATCGGCAGAAAGGTACCTGTTGAGTTAGGGAAGACAATATGGAAAACATTGCATTTGACAGGTTCCGGCGGAACAAAGACCTGGTTTCCCAGGACAATCCGGTTTATGTCAAGGATTAAGGATAATTATGACTTCGCCGCTCTGAACACGCACCATTTTGATTTTGAAGATTTAAACGAAGCAATGGAATTTGCATGCAATAACAAGGATAAGGCAACCAAGGTCATGATTACTTTTAAAGATTAAGGACAACAATAAAGACGATGCCGGGGAAACAGCAAGAATCATACCAGGAAAAGGAAGGGCAAGAATATGGCTTCATGGAAATTTGCAATATCCAGTGCGCCGTACGCACCGGAAACAGCACCTATATTGCTTAAAGGGGATATATGCGACAACCTCAGGCAGGCCGCATCTCTGGGTTATGATGCCATAGAGGTTCACATGAGGGAAAATGCCCCTATTGATTTTAAGGCAGTAAAAGGCACAAGTGAAGAATGCGGCTGCCGCGTTGGAATGCTGGTGACGGGGCGGCTATATACCGAAGGCGGCCTGAGCCTGCTGGATGACGACAAGTCGGTTCAATCCCGGGCCATGGATGGGATGAAGAAATATATAGATATGGCGGCGGAACTGGGTGCGGGGGTAGTGCTCGGATGGGCAAAGGGCAAAGTTCCCCCGGGTGCGGACAGAAAAGCCTACATGGACAGGCTTGGAAGCCATTTGGCCGCACTTGGTGAATATGCCGGGCAAGCAGGAGTGTTAATTAATGTAGAGGTAATTAACCGTTATGAGACCAATATCTTTGTGAATGCTGCCGAAATAGTGGAGTTTTTCAATACGTATCCTGCAGGGAACTGCATGATACACCTCGACACATTCCATATGGGAATCGAAGAAACCGACCCGCTCGAGGCAATAAGAGCCTGCAGGGGCAGGCTCGGCTATATTCACTTTGCCGATAACACCCGAAGGTATCCGGGTACGGGGACTTTTGATTTTGAAGCAATTATAAAAACGCTTGCTGAAACAAATTATGACGGGCTGCTCTCGGTCGAATGCCTGCCCTGGCCTGACAATATTGAAGCCGCCAAAAGGGCGATATCACATTTAAAGGATATCGTAAAGAGAGTGAAAGCCTGATTTACAGATACTATGAACAAACAATCCAACACAAGGAGGTATAATATGATACCAAAATTTACTTTGCACAATGGCGTTGAAGTACCGGCAGTAGGCCTGGGAACATTCCGCACGAAGAACGGCGAAGAGGCATGCAGGGTAATATGTGATGCTGTGGAGGCCGGTTACAGAAGTTTCGATACGGCAATGATTTACATGAATGAAGAAGGAGTCGGCCAGGGCATCAAATCCTGCGGAATTCCGAGGGAAGAGCTATATATTACGACAAAACTCTGGAATGACAGCCATGGCTATGAAGAGACGCTGAAGGCCTTTGATGCTTCACTCAAACGGCTGGGCCTGGACTATATCGATGAATACCTCATACACTGGCCGGGTATGACCGAATCTTATCTGCCAACATGGAAGGCGTTTGAGAAACTTTACAAAGATGGGTATATCCGTGTCATAGGGGTATGCAATTTCATAAAACCCATATTAAAGAACCTCCTTGACAATTGTGAAATTAAGCCCATGGTAAACCAGGTGGAAATGCACCCGTTTTTCCAGCCAAACGACTTAATTTCTTTCTGCCAAAGCGAAGGCATACAAGTTGAAGCGTGGCGTCCAATAGTTTGGGGGAAGCTTGACAAGGAGCCAATAACCAGCATTGCAAAAAGGCACGATAAATCAGTAGTCCAGGTGGCCTTAAGATGGGAATATCAAAGAGGTGTCAGGCCGCTTCCGAAGACGACACATAAAGAAAGAATGATCAGCAACCTTCAAATCTTTGATTTTTCGTTGTCGGATGAAGAAATGGCGGCGATAAACGCACTAAACACATATAACAGGACCGGAGAATCTCCTGACGAGTTCTTCGAAACCGGCGGCTTTTAGCCAGAATCAAAAACGTTTATATAAAACGGTATATTTGGGGGCTCCCGTTGATTATTATCACGGGAGTTCTCTTTACTTACCCGGTGTTCACTGATTGAAATGTTAAATAATTTTTTGAAATCTATTGACAGATTACATTAACCGTATTATTATATACCCATGGTATACCATTGGTATTCCAAATTTTAAGTCTATGACCAATTCATCGGTTTATTGTGATAAAAGAAGAAGACACAAAGAAAAACCACTCAAACAGAAACTGACAGAATCTGAAGTAAAAGCAAATTCAAAACAAGAGAACCAAGGCATAAGGTGAAACTGAAATATAATAATCAACAAGTATATGGAAGTAATCATGAGAAAACCAGTGATGAACAAATCCCGGCACAGATAGTGTTTAAAAATATGCAAAGGGGGTAAAACATGACATCCAGAGAACGTGTTTACCGCGCTCTTAACCACGAGGAGGCGGACAGGCTGCCGGTTGATATTGGCGGGCTGGCCCATTATACGACCATGCATATTGACGCGTACAAAAGGTTGAAAAAACATTATGGCTTGGGTGAAAATGCGTCGATCGGCGTGTTTACGTCGCAGGCGGCGCTCGTGGAGGAAGAGGTGCGCAGGCTTTTTGGCGCCGATTGCTATCCTGTTATTTCACCGGCAGACGATATTCAGGCTTGTTACCGATGAAAGAGGGGGAACTTATTTCATAGACCAATGGGGTCTGAAATGGTACAGGCCGGAGGGAGGGTTTTATTTTGACCCGATGGGAAGCCCTCTCGCGGAAGCAGAATCTATTGAAGATATTGAAAAGTTTCCCTGGCCAAAGGTAAACAAGGAAAAAATCAGGAGGCAATGTGAAGTTGCAAAGCAGGTCCATGAAGGAACCGATTATTTTGTGGTATTCAATCCCGGACCCGACAATCTTTCCGGTTGTCCGATGTCAGCTTGTGAATGGCTGATGGGATTTGAACCGTTCTTTGTTAATCTTCTTCTCGAACAAGAAATGATCAAATATATGCTTGGCAGGATGATAGACTTCCAGGTTGAGTATTATGGGACTGCCCTGAAAGAGTACGGCAGGTTCATAGATGCCGTGGTGATAGGGGATGACCTGGGAGCGCAAACAGGACCGCTCATAAATCCTGAAGTATACAGAGAAGTAATAAAACCGTACCATGTTAAGCTTGTCAACAAGCTTAGAGAGATTAAGCCGGATATTAAGATAATATATCATTGCTGCGGCGGAATATCCGACTTTTTGCCGGATATCACGGAAATAGGGTATGATGCTCTGAATCCCATTCATGTGTCGGCAGACGGAATGGGCGATACCTCGGCGCTTAAAGAAAAGTACGGCAATAAAATAACCTTCTGGGGAGGGGCCTGTGACAGCCAAAACATACTGGGGGTAAAAACGCCGTCTGAAGTACGCGAGGAGGTCAGGAGAAGGATATCGGATTTAAGCGGAAACGGCGGCTTTGTCATTGCTTCAGTGCATAATGTGCAGCGTGATACGCCGACAGAAAACATTGTTGCGTTATATGAGTCGTTTAAAGAATTTTCCAGGATATAATAAAACCCATCCAAACAGAAGCGAGGAGGGAGCTTCTTGAATACTGGCGGAAAATGTATTCTTGAAATGAAGAATATCACAAAAAAGTTTCCCGGTACACTAGCCCTTGACAATGTTAATTTCAGTACAAATAAAGGCGAAGTGCATGTCCTCATGGGAGAAAACGGCGCCGGCAAGTCAACCCTTGTAAAAATACTTTCAGGAGTTTATACGGCAGACAGCGGTGAAATCCTTATTGACGGGGAAAAGGTGGAAATACGCAATGTACAGGATTCCCAAAGGCTGGGCATCGGTATTATTCACCAGGAACTGAACCTTTTACCCAACAAAACGATATACCAGAATATTTTCCTCGGACGCGAACCATATAAGAATAAAGCCCTGGGAATACTTGATGAAAAATTTATGGTTCGTGAATCCAGGAAAGTGCTTGAAAATCTTGGCATAGACCTTGATCCGAAAACGCTTGTTGTAAAGCTGAGCATAGCGCAGAAGCAAATGGTGGAAGTAGCGAAAGCTCTTCAAATGAAAACCAGGATACTTATAATGGACGAACCTACTTCGAGCCTGACCAGGAAAGAGATTGATTCCCTGTTTAAAATAGTCCGGAAGCTTCGCGATGAAGGAGTCAGCATTATATACATATCGCACAGGCTGGAAGAAATATTTGAAATAGGCGACAGGATAACGGTTCTCAAGGACGGGCGTTTCGTCATGACGTCCGGGTTGGCCGGGCTTGGCATGGATACGATTATAACAGCAATGGTCGGCAGAAAGATTACGGACTTATTTGGAAGGACTGCGGATGACATACGTGAAGGCGGCGAGGAAGTGCTTCGCACGGTAAATCTCACCGGGGCGAGGTTCAGGAACTGCTCAATTACCGTGAGAAGAGGAGAAATCGTATCTCTTGCCGGACTGATAGGCGCCGGCAGGACTGAGCTTGCGAAAGCCATCTTCGGGTATGACAGGGTGGATTCCGGCGAGATTTACTTCTTTAACAGGAAAGTCGACCGCAACTCTCCCCAAAAGAGCATAGCGATGAAGGTGGGATTCCTGCCTGAAGACAGGAAGGAAGAGGGCTTGATTCTGTCAATGCCCATTAAGGCGAATGTCGTGCAGGCATCGCTGAAGAAGCTTTTTAGGCGCGGAATAATAAAGAAGAAAGTTGAAGAAAAAATATCCCTGAGATACACAAAGGACCTGAGACTGTCAACTGAGGATATGAACAGGGAAGTATTGACGCTTTCGGGCGGGAACCAGCAGAAGGTGGTTGTAGCAAAGTGGCTTTGCACCCAATGCGACATATTCATATTTGATGAGCCCACAAGGGGAATTGACGTAGGCTCAAAGGCGGATATTTATGAAATCATGAACAACCTGGCAAAAAACGGTGCGGCTGTTCTCATCATCTCTTCAGATCAGTCGGAAATAGTAGGTATAAGCGACAGAACCTATGTTATGAAGGACGGCGAAATAACAGGTGAACTAAAACGTCCCGAAATAACATCGGAGAAAATACTTTCGCTCGCAATTTAACAGGCGGATACCGAAGGGGGAGTAATTCCTTTATGATAGAAAAATTTATTGGACCAAGGGAAAACAATTCCCTGGCAAAAGCAGCAAACTTATATAATAAGCTTGGCAAAAATGCCGGAATGTTTTTTGTCACATTGATAATCTTTATCCTATTCTCGTTATCAAGCGAAGCTTTTTTTACCGTGTATAATATTACAAATATATTGAAAAACAGTTCAATTTTAATGGTAGCCGCAATTGGCACCACGATGGCCATATTATCGGGGCACAACGACCTTTCAATCGGATCGGTCATGTCCATGAGCGGAGCCATTGCAGCAGTCCTGATGAGATCGGGGGTCCATTTTGCCGCGGCGCTGCTGGTCGCAATAACGCTAAGCACCTTATGCGGCTTGATAAACGGCCTTCTGATAGCATATATCAAGGCGGACTTCTGGATCGTTACATTTTCCATGCTCAGCATTGCCCAGGGAATTGCTCTTGTTTTAACGGAAGGCAAAACCGTTTCCGGTTTTCCCGATGCTTTCAGGTATATATCAAAAGGCAAAATCCTGGGGATTAATTTTCTGATTTTTCTTACTGTGGTTTTAGCGGCTGTTATGATATTTGTACTGAGAAAAACCAAGTTCGGCTATGATGTTTATGCCATCGGCGATTCCGAGGCCTGTTCAATATTGTCGGGAGTGAATGTAAAACGCGGAAAGCTTATAGTGTTTACCCTGGGAGGTTTCTTTGCCGGGATAGCCGGCATAATGCTGACGGCGAAGTCCAATTCGGCAGTTCCTACCGGCGGCGCAGGCTTCGAGTTTGATGCAATTGCGGCCGTCCTTATAGGAGGAACGGTTATCGGCGGGGGAAAAGGCGGATATGCAGGAACAATTATCGGAGCGTTCCTGATAAATATGATAAGGAACGGTCTTTCAATGATGGGCGTGTCGTCGCTTCTTCAATATGTACTTATAGGAGTAATCATTCTTATGGTAATTATTTATGACGTTACAAAAACAAGAATAAGAAGTACGCGTGAAAATAGAAGGAGGTATCTCGATGTATAAGTTTACTTCCTTCGTTGTTAAGCAATCGCACGTAATACTTCTCCTGGTGGTCTGCGCCGCGGCAGCCGTTATAACGCCTTCATTTTTAAAGGCTGAAAACATTGCAAATATAATAATCCAGCAGATTCCCTATTATGCAATTATGGCTTTTGGAATGACGATGGCTGTTATATTGAAGGGAATAGATTTGAGTATAGGGGCGAATATGGCATTATCCAGCTGTGTAGGAGGGTATTTCATCGTTAATGGACAAATTGCAGCCGGAATACTGGCTTCGTTGGCCGTAGGCATACTGATAGGGCTTACGAACGGCATACTTATAACGAAAATACACCTGCCGCCGTTTATAGCCACGTACTGCATGGATTGGATATCAAAAGGGATAGCATATGTCATGATGATGGGCGCGATATTTTACCCTATGCCTGCTGGCTACAGGGCTGTAAGCACAGGAGCTTTCCTGGGTATACCAAGCCTTCTTTGGATAACATTTATAATATTTGCCTTGCTTGTCTTCCTTATGAGCAAAACGATATTCGGCCGGAACGTATATACAACCGGTTCCAACATAAATGCGGCAAAGCTTTCGGGCGTAAATACCGATAAGGTGATAACGACAGTATATATAATGAACGGTATCCTGGCGTCTATTGCAGGCTTGCTTTTAATAGCGCGCCTCAACGCCGCCGATGCTACTTATGAATCCGGATGGAGCATAAAGCTTATAGCGGCGGTCTTGATAGGCGGGACCCCGATGAAGGGCGGAACCGGCAGCGTTGGAAGGACACTGGTCGGCGTTCTTATAATAACGGTTATAAATAACTGCTTGAATATGCTGAATGTATCATCACTGTGGCAGCAGTTCGTCATAGGTTCTGTAATTATATTGTCCATATTTGTCACGCTTCTTAACGACAAAATAAAGGAATGGAACAAGAACAGGCAGATGAAGAATGTGCTTGGTTAAACGAAAAACAGCTTGCGTTATTGAAAGATTATACTTGTCTGTTGCGTGATAACCTAGCCTGACGTGTTTATTAATTGGACCCATATAATAATATATCAAATCAAGTAAAGGAGGAAAATATATGAGAAAAATTCTATTAAAGGTCGTATGTGTATTCATGGTAATGGTTCTGCTGGCGGGCTGCGGAACTGGTAAAAGCGGTGAAGGACAGCAAAATAATCAGCAACAGACCCAGGGAGACACCCGGAAGGCATCAGAGTCGAATCCTCTGGAAGGCAAAAGAATAGCGGTTATTGTTAAAGGCCTGACCCAGTCATATTGGCAGAACGCAAAAAAAGGCGCCGAAGTAGCGGCTAAAGATTTTGGCATCGAAATGGACATATTGGCGCCAGTAGAGACAAATAACAATGAACAGCAGATACAGCTGGTTCAAGAGGCTATTGCAAAAAAATATGACGTCATATGCCTTAGCCCGTGCGATTCAACCGGCATAGTACCCGCCGTTGAGGAAGCAAACGAAGCGGGTATCCCGATAGTAAATTTTGCGACAATAATTAAAGGCGGCAAGACAGAGACATATATCGCAATTGAAAACTATGACGCGCAGTACAAGGTGACAAAGGCGACATGCGAACTGATAAAAGAAGGCAAGGTCATTATACTGGAAGGGCCTGCCGGACAGCAGAATGCCATGGATAAAACGAGAGGCGCTGAGGATGCCATTAAAGAATTCCCGGGCATTGAGATAGTGGCCAGCCAGGTGGCAAACTGGTCCAGGACCGAAGGCTTTACCGTAACGCAGAACCTCCTCCAGGCACATCCCGATTTGAAAGGCGTAATAGCATGCAACGACGACATGGCAATGGGCGCGCTGCAAGCTATCGATGAAATCGGAAAGGCAGGAGAAATATACCTTTGCGGAATGGACTGCATACCTGACGCTTTACAGGCTATAAGGGAAGGCAAAATGCATGTCGATATTGACAATATGCCTTACGAGCTTGCTTACAGCGCAGTGGAAGCCGCGGTAAAGATTCTTAAGGGTGAAGAAGTGGAAAAGGTTCAAATACTGGATGCTATAATTGTAACAAAGGATAACGTTGAGGAAATTGCGAAAAAGAAAGAGGTATAACGAAAGTTTAAGCATTTGGCAGAAAAAATAAAAATTTGATATAATAGATGTGAAATCTAAGTAAAAAAGCGCCTTAAGTAAGTTGGATGGAGTTTTACTCCATCTGACTTACTGTAAGGACATATTAACCGGCAGGTAAATAAAATAAAGAAGCGGTGCAATATGGATAAATATACGAATAATAAAAAGTCCAAGCAGCAAATAGCTTATGAAGCGATAAAGGATGCGATTATTAATTACAGGCTGAAATCCGGGGAGATCCTGGTTGAAAGACAGCTATGCGCCAAGCTTGGCATCAGCCGCACACCTGTGAGGGAAGCGCTTAGAATCCTGGCCAATGAAGGGCTGGTCGAATTTATCCCCAATAAGGGAGCCTTTGTATCTCATATAAGGGTTGAGGATATCATAGAGATTTATGATATACGCGCAAATCTTGAAGGCCTGGCTGTCAGGCTGTATATTTCAAGTATACCCGACTCGATTATAGATGAGCTTAGAAGTTTGATTGCGATCCAGGAAGACGCGCTAAGCAGGGGCCAGGTTGAGGAGTTTATAAAAAGCGATATAAAGTTCCATAGACTATATGTCGAGAATTCCAGCAATAAGAGGTTAAAATCAATGCTGCAAACTATTTCAGACCAGATTACCAGGTTTGCCATAACTACACTGAAGGAGACCGGAAATGTGCTGGAAGACCATTATAAGCAGTCATTGAAGCAGCACTATGAAATCCTGGATGCAATTACCGTGCGTGACGGTGAAAAGGCGGAGCAGGCCATAAAAAAGCATATTGAATGTATAAAGGAATTTAATATAAACAGGCTGTTAATGGGTATAATATAGGATAAGTTTGTATAATGCAGTTTGAGTCAGGAATCTAAAGGTTTTGAAAACGGTATGTCCGGGGAGTCCCTGTTGATTAATATCTTCAGGGGCTCTTTTTATTTGATATTTGCCGGTTCCGGCGGGCCTTTTGTTTTGAATGTATAAAAAATGTCCCGATGTCTATAATCATATATAAAGGGACTTTATGGCAATTGATTTGACAAATAGAAAAGGTTGGAATAAAATAGGCTCAAAATCCCTTGTTTTTTAGGAGGGTTTTTATTGTTGGCGTTTATTGAAAAATTTAAAAGGTTTTTATCACGAAAGAAGCAGTTGCTGATTGTGATAGCCGCCGCCGCCTTGTCTGTAGCCGCGGGATGTGGTGTATTTGCCTTGCTGGCTAAAGATGTGGCAATCGATGATGACGGAAAAATTATAAATTTGATAACAATGAAAGATACCTATATAGAAGCATTTGAGCAGAACGGCATTGCCGTGCGGACATGCGATTATACCAGTGTCCCGCTTGAAAGCAAGCTTGACAGGGCGCGGTTGAACGAAATAAGCATAAAACGGGCCGTGCCGGTTTATATCACGGCTGACGGCAAGCAAACCATGGTAATGACATACAAGGATACGGTAAAGGAAATGCTGGAGGACAGCCCGGTAAAACCGGTGGAGAATGACAAGCTTGTAGGCGCGGATATGGCCGACAGCATCAGCGAAGGTATGGAGCTTAAGATTGTGCGTGTCAGCGAAAGCATTGTCAGTGAAAAAGAAAGCATTCCCTTTGAAGTCCGGAAAAAGCCAAACACAAAACTGGACAAAGGCCTGGAAAGGGTTGTGCAGCCAGGAGAGGAAGGCATTCTTGAAAAGCTGTACAGGGTTGTCAGGGAGGACGGCATAGAAGTTGCAAGGCATTTACTGAGTGAATCCGTGCTGAAAGACCCGGTAACGATGATAATGGAATACGGAACCCTGATGAACTACAGGACAGCAAGGGGAGAAGTTATCCGGTATAACAAGGTCCTTGATGTGAAGGCGACAGCTTATACAGCCTCTCTGAAAGATACCGGCAAGGCACCCGGGCATCCGCTGTTTGGAATAACGGCTACCGGCATCAAGGCCAAAAAAGGTGTTATAGCGGTTGATCCAAAGGTAATCCCCCTGTATACCAGGGTGTATGTTGAAATACTTGGAAACACGCCGGATTACGGCTATGCCATCGCCGCGGATGTCGGCGGAGCAATCAAGGGGAATAAAATTGATTTATACTATGACAGCCAGGAATATGTGGACAGATTCGGCGTTAAAAAAGCAAGAGTTTATATACTGGAAGACACGAGATAAATAGCACGCGGATACTTAACACAAAGGAAACAAGGGATTATCAGCCAGGCTGGGGCAGATGCAGCGCAATTCACATTATTTTAAGCACGAAATGCAGCAGTCGGAATGCCATGTAAAAGAGCAGCGTATTCTGTTATAATTAATAAAGCGCCAACCAGTTGCAGTACATAAAGGAGGATTGATGGCTAATGATAAAGGTGGAATTTTTAGGTCACGCGTGCTTTCTGATTACCGACGAAAATAACCGTAAAATTTTGATTGATCCATTCCTGACAGGAAACACGCTTGCCGCCGCAACCGCTGAAAACGTGGAAGCCGACTTTATTTTTGTTACCCATAACCATGGCGACCATGTAGGCGACACGATTTCCATAGCAAAGCGGACCGGCGCGACCGTATACAGCGTCATTGAGCTTGCGGAAGCGGTTGTCCAGCCCGCGGGAGTCAAGGTTGCCGTGGGAAATATCGGCGGAAAGCAGGCTACACCGTTCGGCAGCATGAAATTTGTTTCCGCAGTGCACGGAAGCGGCGTTCCCGGCGGCCTTGCATGCGGCTATGTTCTCGAAATAGGCGGGAAGAAAATCTATCATGCCGGAGATACGGCTCTGACCCGGGATATGGACTTGCTGGCTGAAGAAGATATAGACCTGGCGCTTTTGCCTATTGGAGGTTTCTATACCATGGGGCCGGAAGACGCTGCCCGGGCTGTTAAAATGATTAAGCCGAAAATGGTGGTGCCAATGCATTACAACACCTTCCCACCCATAGCCCAGCAGCCGGAACACTTTAAAGAGCTTGTTGAGAAAGATTCGGACTGCAAGGTAGTGATACTGAGCCCCGGCGGCAGCCTGGAATTATAACTCCGGTCCGTAACCTAAACAAGACTGTTCTCCCCCGATAACTGTTATAATGGCTTTCGGGGGAGAACAACAAAATATTACTTATTAAAAGGAATGCTGCCGGATGGGAATGGAAGCCGATATAAAACATACTCTCAAAAAATTCAGCCTTAAGCCTGTAAAATCTCTTGGTCAGAACTTTGTGACAGACCCCTGGGTCCTTGAAAAAATGACCGAAGCCGCCGGCCTTGACAACGAAGATATAGTACTGGAAATAGGCCCGGGAACCGGCAGCCTGACAGCCGGGCTTGCTGAAAAAGCGGGCGGGGTCGTAGCGGTAGAAATAGACAGGCGCCTTATCCCCGTACTTCATGAAAAGATGAAGGAATATCCGAATGTCCATATAATAAACGCAGATATACTTAAGCTTGATATCGGCAATATACTCACGCCTTACCTGGGTGAAGGACGCCGACTGAAGGTAGTGGCAAATCTCCCTTACTATATTACGACACCGGTAATCATGAAGCTGCTGGAGGAGCGTATAGGGGCAAAGACCATGGTATTCATGGTGCAAAAAGAAGTAGCCGGCAGGATGAAGGCAAAACCCGGCGGCAAGGATTACGGAGCCCTGTCGATAGCGATTCAGTATTATTCAGAGCCCTCGGTCATCTTTGACGTGCCGCCGCATTGCTTTATACCCCGGCCGGATGTGTATTCTTCCGTCATAAAGCTCGAGATGCTCGACCGGCCGCGGGTGGAAGTGCGGGATGAAGCATTATTCTTCCGCCTGGTAAAAGCAGCGTTTGCACAGAGAAGGAAAACCCTTGCAAATGCATTAATCAATGCGGGATATTTCGGCCTGGACAGGGAGCAAACCAGCATAATGCTTTCCGAACTGGGCATAGGAGAGAAGCAAAGAGGCGAAACGCTGACGATCGGGCAATTTGCTCAGCTGGCAAATTACCTTTCGAATACTTTAAACACAAAAAAATTATGACCGGGTACCAGCAAGTTTCTGATACCCGGTCATTTATCCTTTAGGAAGTTTTTCGTCAAACCTTCAGCCGTTAGTTTTATCACTGATTAATCCCGCCAGTGTGTGTGCGGGCTTTTCTGCCGACTGCTGCCATGAAAACTGCTGCCAGGCTGCGTAAGTGGGGTGCAAAATCACGGCTTGAATGGCGGTACGTCGATGACAATGTCGGAAAGCGGGAATGTGCAGCATGGATGAACATAGCCATACTTCAGGTCTGTATTAACAGCTTCGTACATATATAAAATATCCTGGGTCATGCCTCTGATTCTTGAATTGTACCTTTCGAGATCCCTGTTCGCAGCTTGCAATTGATTCTGTTTATTTATAATCTGCCTGTTATACATAAAAATTAAACAGTATCAATAAAAGAATAAAGCTGAGTATTATATTTAAATTACTCATGAAGTATTCCAATAAACAGGAATGTTTATCAGTAATGTATCCCATGAAAATTAAAGTGAAAGTGCTGAATCCAAGGTAAATAAACTTCTGTCTTTGAGACATGTAATGTGAAATAATAAGCATGGGATTTAAAAAGTACCATATAAAGGGGCTTTTCAGGCAGCCTGTCATAACAATCAAAAATGAGGCCCCGGTTATTTCCATCGCAAGCAGGAGATGCAGCCGCAATGAACTGCCATAGCTTTTTTTGTACAAGTAATTAATCAGCAATGTAAAAACGGAAACACATAACATGAGCAAAAACATCGATGCAAAGGAGTAATGCTCATAAATGCCTTTAAGCATGTAAATCGACAAGGTTATCAGGACGGAAATGAACCTGTAAAGTCCTATTATATCTGTAATATTGCCTTTTTTAAACTTAGTGAACACCGCGTTTCTCCTTGCAAAACCTAGCATATCAGGCTTAGATACCTGTATAAACGTTTAATGCGCTTTGTTCAGGTATTAATCCTTTCAAATAAAGGTCATTGATTGATTCTTCCATGGTTATCATGCCAAGCGCTTTGCTTGCTTTTATCACATCCGGTATCTGATGAATTTTATTCTCGCGGATCAGGTTTTTAACTGCCCGGTTTGCAAGCATCACCTCCAGGGCCATTACCCTTCCCTTTCCGTCAGCGCCCGGAAGCAGCTGCTGTGACACTATAGCCTGAAGCACTTTGCTAATCCTGACTCTCATATAATTCTTTTTATCATTTGGATACATATCGATAATATGCTGTATTGTTGAAACAGAACTGGAAGTCTGCAATGCGGTTATCACAAGACAGCCTTCTTCAGCGGCAGCAAGAGCTTCTGAAAAGGTTTCGGGATCGCGGACGGAGCTGATCATAATTACGTCGGGATCCTGTTTTACAGCTGAGCTGACACCTTCAATAAAGCTGTTGACATCAATACCGACTTCTTTCTGATTTACGATTGCCTTGTCGTGTTTAAACAAGTATTCTATCGGGTCTTCAATGGTAATAATATTGCACACCCTGCTACGGCTAATTTCTTTTATCAGAAAAGCGATGGTTGTGGATTTACCGCTGTTTTTGTTGCCGCATACCAAAATGAGGCCGCTTTCTTTTTTGTGCAAATCTATGACGGCATCCGGCAGTCTCAGATCCGCACATGTTTTACACAGGCTGTCCAGCAGTTTTAAATTTACTGAGTATGAGCTTCTCTGAGTAGATATATTTGCCCGCAGCCTGCCGATTTCCTTTATTACTACGGGTGAACTGATATAGTGGTTTTTTTGCAATACTTCCAGTTGCTCTTTATTCAGAAGGGCGGCAGTTATATCATTCGTATCTTTTTGGGTCAGCGGATCAAAGGGCATATACGCAAGCTGGCCCTCAATGCGCATGGCAGGAACTGCGCCGGCTGACATATGTATGTCCGTCGCATTATTATCCCTGGCATGCTTTATCAGGTTTATTACATCGGTTAAGGTATACATTCTTTGCCCCCTTCGTTCAATTGTATTATTTAATTATATACCCATATAGAAATATAATAAATGCAAAAATGTTAACATAAAATACGTTTTTTAAACTGAAATAATATTATGAGTATAATATCAATATGTGTCAAATGATTTCAAACTTCCATCTATCTTTCTTTTATCGCACTTCTTTTAATTTACAAGACAGATAAAGGTTTTTCCGGTCATTCAAAGATATGAGCGGAAAAACCGACCTGCTGTCAAATGCCGACAGTAATTGAAAGCGGTGTCAGGGCATAAAATAAGGAGCCTTCTTTTCGCAGAGGCTCCTTGATTAAACTACTTACAGGCGCATGTCCGAAGCATCTTTCACATATCCGTATTTTCGGTTCATATGCCCGCCGCTATCCGCGAAGTCTTTTTTCCAGCGCGTCAAGCTGCTCGTGCAGTTCTTTCGGCAGTTTCTCGCCATAGCCGGCGTAATGCTGCCTGATTGATTCGACTTCCATGAGCCATTCATCCTTGTTGACCTTAAGCAGTTCATGCATATCGGCTTCACTTACATCAAGGCCGTCGGTGTCGATTGCGTCGGGAGTAGGCATATAACCTATGGGAGTCTTGACGGCTTTGCCCTCTCCGGATACTCTTTCAAAGATCCATTTTAATACACGGCTGTTTTCGCCGAACCCGGGCCATAGCCATCTGCCGTCTGAATCTTTACGGAACCAGTTCACGTAAAAGATCTTCGGCAGTTTGTCCGGTGAGGTTTTCTTGCCGATTTCAAGCCAATGATTTAAGTAATCGCCCACGTGATAACCCATGAACGGAAGCATGGCAAACGGATCGCGCCGTACCTTTCCTATATTATCAGAGATAGTGGCGGCAGTGATTTCCGAACCCATGATAGAACCCAGGAATACGCCATGATTCCAATCAAAGCTTTCATGTACAAGGGGAACCGTACTTGCACGGCGTCCGCCTACTAAAATTGCGGAAATCGGCACTCCGTTGGGATCTTCCCATTCAGGGGCGATAACCGGACACTGGCTTGCCGGCGCCGTAAACCTGGCATTGGGATGTGCGGCCGGTTCTTTTGAATCCGGCGACCAGTCTCTTCCCTTCCAGTCGATAAGATGGCCGGGAGCATCCGTCCCGATGCCTTCCCACCAGACGTCGCCGTCATCCGTCAATGCGACATTCGTATATATTGTGTTTTTCTCTATGGTGCGCATGGCGTTATAGTTCGAATTGTATGAGGTGCCGGGAGCGACGCCGAAGAAGCCCGCCTCGGGGTTGATCGCATAAAGGCGGCCGTCCTTTCCGAATTTCATCCATGCGATATCGTCGCCGATTGTTTCAACTTTCCATCCGGGAATGGTTGGTATCAGCATTGCAAGGTTTGTTTTTCCGCAAGCGCTTGGAAATGCTCCGGTGATGTATTTTGTATTGCCCTTGGGGTCGGTGATGCGGAGAATAAGCATGTGCTCCGCCATCCAGCCTTCATCCCTTGCCAGGACGGAGGCGATGCGAAGAGCGAAGCATTTCTTTCCCAGCAGCGCATTTCCGCCGTAGCCCGAACCGTAGGACCAGATCATCCTTTCTTCAGGGAAATGGCTGATGTATTTCTGCTCCATTGGCGCGCATGGCCAGGATGAGTCCGTCTGTCCCTCAGACAGCGGAGCGCCGACCGAATGCAGGCAGGGCACAAAGTCGCCATTGCCGAGGACGTCAAGAACCGCTTTGCCCATGCGCGTCATAATACGCATATTTGCGACGACGTACGGGCTGTCTGTCAACTGGATCCCTATCTTTGATATTGGAGACCCGATAGGTCCCATTGAGAATGGGATGACATACATCGTTCTTCCCTTCATACAGCCTCTATACAGGCCTTCCATGGTTGCCTTAAGCTCAACGGGATCAATCCAGTTGTTGGTCGGGCCGGCATCTTCCTTGCTTTTAGAGGCAATAAAGGTTCTGTTCTCAACGCGCGCCACATCGGACGGATGACTCCTGAACAGGTAGCATCCGGGACGTTTCTCAGGATTGAGCCGTGTGGCCATTCCGCTGTCGACCATTTGCTGGAGCAACGCATCATATTCTTCCTGTGAACCGTCGCACCAGTGGATATTGTCAGGCTGGCACATTTCAGCCATTTGTTTTACCCAATCTTGCAATTTCTTGTTTGCAATCATTTATAACTCCTCCTTAATGATAATACATCCAACTAGCGGGCCGAATCTACCAGGCTATGATTATTTCGGCCTTTGGTTGGACAATTAATACCCCTGGTTAAATAATTAACTAAAATGATAACATACAAAAATGAAATATTCAATAAAAGAATATTCAAATTTCATAGATTTTCAGGAAGCAAACTGTTATTATGGTTTATTTTTTTATGTCTCACATATACATAGAATAAAAAGTATTAAATATTTATTGCCGGAAATCGATATTTCTCAAGCTGTTGTTGAACGCACATGAATTGGTAAACAGCATTTATGCGGGAGTGGTATGAATGAGTTTTGTCAATACAAAAAAAGGATTTTTGAGGAAATACTTAATATTTGCCAATGAAGACGCGGGGTACGAATCCGGATGCGAACCATCCGGGTGTGTGAAGCTGGAAGTCCGCGGCGGAAAGGGGACGTTGCGTTCGGTTATACATAACATAAAGCCCGGAAACGGCGAGTTTGAATACGTATTGTACCTGGTTCGCGCCCGCCGGGACGGCCTTCCTGCCTTGGAAATAAGTGCCGGCGCGTTTAGCGTGGAAGGCGGTAAAGCAGAGCTTGAATGGAGTTTTGACCCGTCCGACGTGGGGAAAAGCGGCCATACAATCGATAAATTTGATGTATTTGCGGTTATCGCCGAGTATGCGGATAAGCAGCATCAAGGCAAGCAGGATGTGCATAAGACCGCACATGGTGTTATATGCCCTCTCGCTGCATATGCAAACGGGCTTGTGAACTGGAGAGAATTTTTTGGCGCGGAAGGGCAGTGTTCACAGCTGCGGCAGCAAGATGCAACAGCAGGAGTGCAGCGTTTTTACCGGGAGCAGAATACATTCCGGGAGCAAGTGAACATGCCGGCGGGGCCGGGCGGTGCAAGCCAAAAACAGCGGACTGTGCAGCCAATAGCGCAGTACACTGAACAGGAACGACAGGACGTACGGAAGGAAAGGAACGAAGATGCCGGGCAGCCCGTAAAACAGCCGGAACAGCAGGATGCACCTCCGGCGGAGAACCTCACAGACAGGGCGCAGCCAGGAACGCCGGCGTGTGTGCAACACGGCAATAACCCGGCAGGCGGCCTGAATAAAGGCAATCCCCAGGAGCGCGTCTGTTTTGGCGGCAATCCTTGCGGCGTCTTCGCCAGCAACATTGCAGCGGACGATACCTGCGGAAGCTGCCAGTTTCAATGCGGGGAAGGGACTGCTGAAACTCAATCTTATGCAGATATTGCGCGGCTAAAAAGCGATCTTGAAAGATGCTTTGAAATAAGCGATCCGTTCCATAGCAACAGAAGCGATTACATATGGTGGAAGGTAACTGATCCTGTCAGCCTCAACAACATTCTGTACAAGAACGGCATCCGCACACCGCTGATGTTCAATCCTGCGGTAATGATGTCATATTACAGGTACAGGCACCTTATTATAGGCATATTTACCCACAGGACAGGCCGGCGCTTTATAGTATGCGGAGTGCCGGGCATGCATATGGTGGATGGAAAACCATTCGGGGAAATGAGCAAATGGGTCCAGGTCGAAGGCGGCAAGCCAAGGTATGGGGCGCTCGGTTACTGGCTGGCATATATAGATCCCTCGGACGGAAAGATTCTTGAAATCCGGTAAATGTCGGAGAATAAAAGAGTATAAAAGGAAAGAAATCATCAAATGGAACTTAATTATATGTTTTTTTGGCGAAATATAGTATAATGAGAAAAGATATAGCCGTAAATGTCAACTTATGAAAAACATGGCGCTGCCGAAAGGATGCTGATGGTGTTGGCACCTAGAAACAAGGTGGAGTTGAGAATAGCAGGCAGGGATTATACTATTGTCGGGGCTGAACCGGAGGAATACATCCAACGGGTGGGGCTCTACGTCGATAAAAAAATGACGGAGATAATGAGGAACAATAATAAGTTGAGTACGTCGCTGGCAGCCGTCCTTACTGCTATTAATATAAGCGATGATTATTTCAAGAGCCGTGAGAGCGAGCTGAATGCAAAAAAAGAGCTGAAAAAGGCGCTCGAGGAGCTTGCAAGATGCAAAGAAGAAAGGCACCGCCTGATGCAGGAGAATACGGTTTTAAACAACACCAATACAAATCTCAAGCTGGAACTGGCAAAAAGAGAAGCTGAGCTGAATGAAGTCAGAAACGCGCTTGAGGCTGAGAGAGCAAAGGAGTAAACCAGGGAAACATAATGAATAACATAATCAACGTGTATATTAAGCCCGAAGGAGAGGGCAGGATTCCGCAGTATGCGTCAATGCACGCTGCGGGCTGCGATTTGTACGCTACGCGTGATATGGCGATCAGGCCGGGCGAGACGAAAATCATGCCGCTGGATTTTACCATGGCTATTGATAACGAATTTGAGGCCCAAATAAGGCCCAGGAGCGGCCTGTCTCTGAAAACGGAACTGCGCGTCCCGAACGCGCCAGGTACGATTGACAGCGATTACCGTGACACCGTCGGGGTAATTTTACAAAACACATATAACATTGCCAACCTTCCTTATCAAATCGCGGCAAACCCGCAAATCCTGGAAGATATCCATGCCAACTACGAGGAAGTGAGCTTGTCGGAGTACCTGGCAAGGCAGGGCTGCCAAATATCGCCGGAAGCGTCGGCGCTTAATGTTGCCGGGGAAAAAATCTACATAGACCGGCATGGAAATCCATATGGAACAATATATATAAAAAAGGGCGACAGGATTGCCCAAATGGTTTTTTGCAAATATATGCGCGCTAATTTCATACCGCATCCCAACCCGCGGGAAATAGGCACGGACAGGGGCGGCGGTTTCGGCCACACGGGACTTGATTGAGTGCTAAAACCACTTTTTGTACCTGTTGTAGCTTCTGCTGGCATATTTCCTGGCGCGATCGGGAATCGAAACGATTTTTTCCAGCATCTCCTTGTCGGAGACCTTCTTAAATGCCATACGCATTAATGATTGAAAACTGTTCCCGTCTTTCGGGTATGTCACGTATACCGGGTATATGTATGTGCTTCCGTCCAGGTTGATTTTTTTGAATTCCGGCTCTATTTGGGATTTTATTTTTTCACAGACAAGCCGGGCCCCGCTTTCGTCTGTACAGGGAAGCACTATGATTATGTCCCTGTTGTGGTTAATGGCTATCGTATCGGTCAACCGGAGAGCTTCCTTCGCTTTTCTGGCCGCGATGGAGAAAACTGAAGCCCTGGATTCGTCGGATATTTGCCGGTCGGGTCCGGTGCCCGTATCCAGCCGCAGCATTGTTATCAGGATAATAGACATTGGCATATTGGTCCGCTTTGAATATTTTATTTCCCTTTCAATATAATCATCAAATGATATGTTGATGTTATTGATTCCGCTTGTATCATAAAAAAATTCTTTTTCTGCATGTACCAGGCTCTTTATCGAACTTTCCAGCCTCCTTGCCTGGTAGGGTTTCACTATATAGTCATTGACGGAATACTTGAGGGCTTCTGCTTTCAGACCCGGTCTGTCGCTCTGCGAGATAAGGATTACAGGTACGTTCGAAGGGCAGACCGACCGTATTTTTGCCAGTATGCTGAAACCGTTTGCCTCACCGGGAAAATCAATGTCCATGATTATTAGTTTTAAATCGGGAATATCCAGGCTCAAATACTTGAACTGGTTGTAGTCCCCAACCTCGATAATATTAAACAGGCCGGTTTTCCCGGCGATTTGGCGAATTTTTTGCCGTTCATATGCCGAGTAATCCATAATGATAATTGTGCCTTCCATGGCGATTTCTCCTTTAAAAAACATCCCAATAAACCTGTTAATATTTTATCGTCAATAACAGGTCAAAAATTTATACAGCCATATTATAATTATTTCCAAACACGGATAATATTCAACTTTGTCCTGGTTGTGCTATAATAAATCCTGATGCCTGATGAAGACCGTGCCATAATACGGGCACATAAAAAATTGCGATCGTCCGCAATGCGGCACGGCCGGTTCTGTCGGCCGGGAAAAGCTTACATAATTAACAAGGGAGGTTCGCAATATTGAAGACGTTTTTTACCAGGATTAAATCCTGGTTGAGTAATATTTTTGAAGACAGGACAGATGTAATTGTTGCCGTAATCGTACTGTTTTACGTTTTGACAAGCGCGTTAAAGATATCGTTATTCAACCATGTAATCGTCCCGCATGCTGACAAATGGATGTTCCGCTTTAAGTTTCTTACGACACTGCTGGTTGTAATTATTGTTTATCCCGTTTTGTTCCGGTTCAGGAAGCGGTTTCTGCTTATAACATTTTACATCACGCAAACCCTTTACATAATTATCAGCATGTCGTATTTCCTGTATTTTCACAACTACCTGCACTTTGACGTGTTTGCCGCCAATTTTTACGAAGGGCTGGTGGCGGTGCTCATCGAGTCAACGCCTAAAAGCCCGCTGCTGCTGATTGCATTTATAGATTTCCCGTTTTTCGCTTACCTCGCGATAGCCTACCAGAGGGTTAACCGCATGAGGGTGAAGCTCAGGGTCCCGGTCAACGTAATTGTGGCAATCGCGCTGATTATAACAGTATGGTCCCAGTACGGGCATTATAAAGAGGATAAATTCATAACACAGATAGCAAAGAGCAAACGTATCGGGGAATCTTATATCGTACAGAGGTACGGGACGCTTGCCAACAGCATAGTTGCCATGACTAGGTACAGGACCACGCAGGATTATATAGACAGCATACAATACGGCCGGCCCCTTGCCAGGCAGGAAGAAACCGGGGACAAGCCCGATATTTTCATTATCCAGGTTGAATCCATGGAATCGGCAATTGTACGGCAGATACATGACGGAAGCCCTGTAATGCCCTATTTGCATTCGATGACCAGGCGAAGCGTTTATTACCCCTATATGCTCACCTACCATTTCGGGGGAGGCACTTCCGACTGCGAGTTTTCAGCGATAAACAGCGTAGAACCCCTTGTCGAGTATCCCGCCATAAAACTTACCGCGTACAAGGCTCCAAACTCCTTTGTAAAGCAGCTGGCAAAATCGTCTTACAGGGCATATGCGTTCCACGGGAATATAGGAATATATTACAACCGTGGCATAGCATTCCGGTCTTTCGGATTTGATGAATTTTACGACATTGACAAAATGAAACTGAAAGACGTGGGGTGGGGAGCCCCCGATGACAAGGTCTACGAGTTTGCGTTGAATAAGGTGAAGGAGTCCGAAAGGCCCGTGCTTTCATACGTGATTACGATGTCAAGCCATGGCCCGTTTACAAACGTGTCCAACTACTATAATGACGACAGGTTTGACAACATTGACGACAAAAAGCTGAGGAACTATTACAATTCAATGGCCTATGTCGATAAATGCATAGAGAATTATGTCAGGGCAATCAGGGAAAATTTCGACAACGCTTATATTATTATCTTCGGAGACCACGCACCGCAGGTGAATAACGAATCGTTCAAGGAGGCGTATATTTTGATTGCCGACAAGAGGTACGAATTTGTCCCGCTGTTTATCCTGACGCCGGACAACAAGGTGCACTGCGAGGAGCAAATCGTTGCATCCCTCCTTGATATATCGCCGACCATCCTGAATTTTTCAGGCGTTGAGTACAATATCCTGTCCGATGGGATTGATTTATTGGACCCGGAGAGGGCGGAACCCGGCAAGATCCCGTACAGAGGCCTGAATTGGGACAGGAAGGAGTTGTTCAGGCACGCTTCCGATGCAATTGGACAGGGGCATTAACCTGCGATGACAGGAATGAAACGGATTATCCCGCGTGGCAGAAGTTATGCCAATAAACATGCCTGGAATAATATTTTTTTACTTATATATAAGTTGAATAAAAACTGCATTTACGGTATCATAATAATAGAGTAACAGAGTAATGGAAATGTCTTGATGAAAGCCATTCCAGGGCGAAAGGAAGGGACCTTTATATGCTAGTCAGAAACTGCGCAGGAGGGATAGTCTTCTGCGGCAACAGGGTATTTCTCCTTAAGAACGAAAAAAACGAATGGGGATTCCCGAAGGGCGTTATACGAGGCAGGGAACTGCCGAATGAAGTTGCGTTAAGGAGAGTTAATGAAGAGGCCGGTATTACACCGGAGATCATTTCCACAGCGGGACACACAAATTATGAGTTCTTTTCAGTAACACGTCAGAAACCTGTCTGCAATAAAATTATCTGGTACATCATGAAAGCGAACAATTTGCATTATAAAATCAATGACTTGGAAAAAATTACGGATGCGGGGTATTTTGAAATAGAAGAGGCCATGAAACTCGTTACATACAGCCAGGACAAGGCTCTTTTAAACCTGTCATACAGGAAATACAAGGATATCGCCTCCGTAGCCGTTTAGCATAAATTGCGGAAATAATATTTAATTTATAGTAGAATAAATGACAGCGGGATATTCCGCCGTCATTTATTTATTTGGCCGGAACGGGTTTATCCCGTGAATGCCGGCATGATGAAAAACCGGAGGACCTATGCAAAAAGAATACTTGACAATACCAGGCGAAGCAGCAGCCGAGATGGAAGAGAAGAAATCGCGGTTTATAGCGACTGTTAAGCCGGTGAAAACTGAAAAGGAAGCACAGGATTTTATCACCGCTCTTAAAACGAAGCACTGGAAAGCGACGCACAATGTTTATGCGTATTATATTTATGGCGACAGCATCCTGCAAAAATTCAGCGATGACGGCGAACCGGCAGGAACCGCCGGACTGCCCGTGCTTGAAGCTGTCAAGAAGCTGGGTGTCCAGGACCTGGCCGTGGTTGTCACCCGTTACTTTGGCGGCACTCTCCTGGGAGCCGCGGGGTTGGCACGGGCATACGGAAAGGCTGCGGTTATGGGCATTGAAGCCGCCGGAATCGTAAAAATGCGGCTTTGTATTGAAACAGCCATACAAATGGACTATTCATTGTTGGGAAAGGTACAGTCCATTGTATGCTCGAAAGGCTATAAGGTGAAAGACACCGTATATGCGGCAGACGTCAATATGTACCTTTATGTTCCGGTAGATGAATACGACACCTTCACCGCGCTGGTATCGGAGGCTACCAATGCAAAAGCGTCCGTTTCTGCCGGGGAGAAAACGTATATAATGTCAGAAGCGTGACCTGCGACAGGACAGCAGACACCTGAAAAGGAACCCGGGCGGTTTATGTTGAGATGGAACGGACAGACGAGAATTCCATCCTTGCCGCATCGGTTATCCTGCTGTCCGGACCGCCGGCTTCGATTCCTCCGGCATTAGTATCCCGGCGCCTGACCGGCAGCTCTATTATAAATTCCGAACCCCGGCCGACTTCACTGACTACCTTTATGTCTCCCTGGTGAAGATCGATAAAAGATTTGACTATGGAAAGCCCAAGCCCGCTGCCTTCATATTCCGCTGCCACGCTGCAGCCTGCCTGCTTGTAACGGTTGAATATTGTGTTAAGGCTTTCTTCCGGTATGCCGATACCTGTATCCTTCACCGAGATAACCACCTTGTCCCCCGACCGGCAGGAGGAAACGCGAACGGTGCCGCCGGGCTTTGTAAACTTAATCGCGTTGGATATAAGGTTCAGCATCACCCTTTCTATTTTTTCAATATCCACCGCTGCTGTGATCTCCCCGGAAGAGCCGGCGTAGCTTAAATCCAGCTGTTTTTGCAAAGTGTACGGCTTAACCGACCGGACGATTTCTTCAAGAAGGGAATCCAGCCTGCAGTTCACGGGTTTTAACACCTGGCAGCCCGCTTCAATCCTTGCCAGGTCCAGGAGGTTGTTTGTAAGCCGCATGAGCCTGAAGCAATTGATTTTTATAATCTCCAGGTTCTTTTCCTTTCCTTTTAGCTCCATAAGCTGGACTGCTCCCATGATAACACTAAGGGGTGTCTTCATTTCATGGACCATATCGGAGAAAAATTCCGTTTTTTTATTGATTGCCTCCAGCGCCGCCTGGAGCTTTTCTTTGAGCAGCGCTGAACCATGCGCCGATCTTTTCCGCGATATGACTAAAATCGGGCATAGCGCGGCAAGCAACAGGAACTGCAGAGCGATAACAACGAGCAAAAGCCTATTATCCATGACAGAGCCCACCCTTTATCTTTTGAATGGTATGTGCTATCATATACTTGCAAAATTTATAGTTACCTTGAAAGACAAGAGTAACCATTTATTACCATTAATAATTTTATATGAATTGAATGCCGGTGTAAATTATTTTCCAATTCTTCCGGAAATAAGTTTTATTGGAGGTATGTTAGATGGCAGGCCATTCAAAATGGGCGAATATAAAGGCCAGAAAGAGCAAGTCCGATGCCCGCAGGGGAAAGATATTTACAAAGCTGGGCAGGGAAATCGCAATAGCCGTCAAGGAGGGCGGCCCCAATCCCGAAGCGAATGCCAGGCTGAGAGACGCAATCGCGAAGGCCAAGGCGGCAAATATGCCTAATGACAACATAATGAGAAGCATTAAGAAAGCTGCCGGGGAAGGGGAAGGCAGCAATTACGAGGAGATCATGTACGAAGGATACGGTCCCGGCGGTGTTGCAGTAATTGTTGAAGCGGCTACGGACAATCGTAACAGGACAGCCGGCGACGTCAGGCATTATTTTGATAAATTCGGCGGAAATCTCGGGCAAACCGGGAGCGTTTCCTACATGTTCAGTAAAAAAGGAGTAATAATTATAGAAAAGAACGATAAAACAGACGAGGACACTCTCATGATGGACGTCCTGGACGCGGGAGCCGACGACTTTAAATCGGAAGATGAGTACTACGAGATAACCACCGCGCCAGGCGATTTTTCAAAAGTCAGGGAAGAGTTGGAGAAGAAGGGCTACGAATTCGTAGAAGCGGAAATATCCATGGTGCCGTCTGTGACTACCACGCTTTCCGACGCGAAACAAGTAGAGATGATGGAAAAACTTATCGAAAACCTCGAGGACATGGACGACGTCCAGAATGTCTGGCACAACTGGGAACAGGAATAGGAAAATAGTAATATTATGAATTGTTATTGGAAAAATCTATTTGACTATAAATTTATAAAGCAGGTGAGATATGTGGAATCTGCAGCTTTTAAGTCAATGTTCAGGGAATATGATGTAAGGGGCAGGGTAAGCGAAGAGGAACTGAATGAAAAAAGTGTATCGTTGATTACGAAGGCTTTTGCAGCATTTCTTGCGAAAAGGAATATTAACAAGGTGGTCGTAGGCTACGACAACAGGACCTGTTCGCCTTCATTTGCGGAAGCGGCAATCGAGAGCTTCCTTGACAGCGGTTTTGACGTATATGATATCGGCCTGTCGCTAAGCCCTGTGCTATATTTTGCGCAATACCATTTTGGCTGTGAAGGAGCCATGATGATAACAGCGAGCCACAACCCCGACGGATGGTCCGGGTTCAAGCTTGCCCACGGGTATTCAATGACGCTGGGGCCGCAGGAGATAAAGGAACTGTATGACATATTGTCGCGCCGTGAGTTTATAGGCGGTAAACGCGGGGAACGGCGGAAGTATAATATTAAGGACGCGTATGTCGAGGCGGTTGTAAGCAGGATAAAGATGAATCCCGACAGAAAACCAAGGCTGGTAATCGACGCGGGGAACGGCGGAGCGGGAGTGTTTGCGTATGAAATTTTCCAGAGGCTCGGCTGTGCTACTTTCCAGCTGAACTGCGACCCCGACGCAAGCTATCCTCACTACTTTCCAAACCCGTCGGACCTGATAGCGCGGCAGAGATTGAGGGAGATGGTCCTTCACCCGTATATTAACGCCGATATCGGCATAGGTTTTGACGGGGACGGGGACAGGATAGGCGTGATTGACGAAAAAGGCGAAAACGTCTGGAGTGATAAAATACTGATAATCCTGGCAAAACAGCTTCTTGAAAAGAAAAAGAATGCGAAAGTTGTATTTGACGTAAAATGCACCCAGGCCTTGCCGGAAGTAATCGAAGAAAACGGTGGAATCCCTGTGATGTGGAAGACGGGACATTCCCACATCAAGTCCAAAATGAAAGATGAAAAAGCGGACCTGGCGGGTGAAAGAAGCGGGCATATATTCATAGGCGGGGATGACTACTATGGTTTTGACGATGCGTTATTCGTGGCGGCTAAACTTGTCGAGTACATGTCCCATACCGATCAAACGCTGACCGAAATATTGGGACAGTTCCCGCAATATATAACTTCTCCCGAAATCAAGGCGCATTGCGCCGATGACAAAAAGTACGGCGTTGTTGAACAGCTGGTGAAGAGAGTTCAAGCAGGAATACGGCGACAGGGTAATCGATATAAACGGCGCCAGGGTGGTATTCGACGACGGCTGGGGCCTGGTAAGGGCTTCATCGAATTTGCCCGAGCTTGTTATCATCTTTGAGGCAAAGACTGAAGAAAGGCTTAAAGAGATACGCTCTGATTTTCAGGGAGAAGATCCTGAAGTACGGTGAAGTTTCGAAAGAATGGGAAAATGATATTTAGCGCATACCGGTAAAAGCGCTTTACGGGTCCCTGGAGAAGGAATCGAGTTTCACCTTGTTGCGGGCGACAATGAACCGGTCCAGGTCTTTCAGGTTTTCAATGCCGTATTTTCTGCAGCATTTGCGGCAGACGGACCGGTTTCCGCCATAGCCGGGGTTTATGCCTACCGCTTTGTGTATGCTGAAAAACGGCCTGAATTTCTTTGCGCGGCAGCAGGAACATTCAGGGAAAAGGTCCGGTATATATAACAAAAGCATGGCCACTGCGAGTATGGCCGGATATAGATAGAACCGCATAGAAAATCCCCCCGGTAATCGTATTTCGGCGGGGGAATTTTTATGCAGGCTAATTTATTAACGCAAGGGCTGCCGGTTAACGACAGCCCTTGTGATTTAAATATAGCAGTGAATTCACATCCGTTACTTCTTCTCGACCGGATAAGCGTTGCCGGTATAAGCTTCAAAAACCTTTTTCACTATATTACCGCCGATTTTACCGGCATCCCTGGCAGCAATATCGCCATTATAGCCCTGTTTCAGGTTAACGCCTACCTGGTTGGCTATTTCATACTTCATATTCTCAAATGATGTTTTGCTCCTGTTGTTTGCCATGGTAGTCCCTCCTCGTTTTATATTCACCTCGGTTTTCACTCTTCGGTGTGTTCTTATAATTTGTCAAACAAGCCGGATTTATTACGGTAAATAGTTCAGCGAAAGTCATTCCCTGGCATTTGCGGGACTTTCCCTGAATAACAGCGTTATTGAATACAAGCCTGCCAAACCTACAAGAGTGAATATAATCCTGCTGAACAGTGATATAACGCCGCGGAACAGGTTACCGCCAAAAATAGCTGTTACGATATCATAATCGGCAATTCCGACAATAAGCCAATTCACGGCGCCAATGATAACCAGTACAAGCGCAAGCCTGTCAAGTGGTGTTCTATTCATATAAACATCTCCTTCTATAATTTATTGTTAATATTATTGCCGCAGACTCTATAATAATTCACATGAAGGTTTACATTTATAACCATGCTTATTTTTCTCGGTCTTTTCTTCAAAATAAACACAATCCGTCACGGTCGATAATGTTTCGGAGATTGCATTTTCCAGCGTGCACCTGCCGTCATGCTGGTATTTGCAGTTTGAAGCGCAATTTATGGTTGTCATAACAGATCCTCCTCGCTTTATTATTATTTCAAAAAATCCTGAAAATAATGCATGACACAGGAATTTGAGGACGGGCAAAAAGGCCGGGCAGCAAATGCTGTCCCGGCCTTTTATTTAAATAACTGCCGCAAGCCGCGGCAGGCGGCAGTTAGTATTGATTTCAGCTGCTTTTTTATTTTACCTGTTGAATAAGCAGGGGGTTGCCTTTTATATTATGTTTAAGACAATGGGATTGTGTCATATAAAGCATGGCTGTAAAATCTTTTTTCCGATTAATACATGCGGTTTGCCGATTGCCGGACGTAGTAACTAACTTTCTTCTTTCTCATATAATATATAACGAGGAATATGGGATATTTTGCATGTATCTCATGCTGCATACAACATTTTTCCGAGACATATACTAGCACGTGAAGGGATGTGAAGTTGATGCAGTTTCTTTGCATTGGAGTTAACGGGAGCGCTGATGTGGTTATGCAGCATATTAAAAATGAACTCCGGCAATTGAAAAACAAAAAAATAAACTACTCCATCAACGAGATAAATACCGAAGGGTCGACTTCCATTATATGCGCCGTTAACGATGGCAGGTTCTATCGCGAAAGATCCATGGAATCTTACAAGGTATTGAAAGCATATATATCAAACGCATTGGCGGACTATATCATCAGGCAGTATGAAGAGCGGCTTCTATCGCGGATCATCAACAGCAATTTCTGCTACTTCAATGCAATTGAAAAAAAAGAAATACTGTCCAGGGCGCTTAATATTATCAGGAATGAAGACAAGACTTTTATCAACAGCCTTTTTCAAATCAGGAGGAGAAATGTCATAGTAAAGCGATTGATGGACTATTTTGACAACTCGAACAGTATAATTCTCGACGGGTTTGTAAACTTCAGGCTGAAAGAATATATAAAAGACCTGGAAGAAGTAGCCGACAAGGCCGTCGATGATTTCCTGATGGATAGGGAATATAAGGAGTTTATCAGGCTTCTCCGGTATTTTGTCGATATACAGGAGCCAAAGATAGACACCGTCCATGTAATGGCAGGCTATGACAATAAGTACATGCTGCTTGACGGAGGAAAAAAAGAAATAACCAATGAGTGCATACAGGAATATGTCAATGAAATCAGTGAAGGCGAAATAAATTACGACGATTTGCTGGTAAGTTCCCTTAATCACGTTCGCTCCCAGGAAAATCATAATACACAGTTCCGGAAGGTTTAGAAACAAGGAATTGATGGAAACCATAAAGAATGTCTTTTCCGGGCGGGTTGTGATATGCCAGGGCTGCGACACATGCGCACTGAAACTGGTGAAGAGTGAGACAAAGAAATAGCGTCAGAAGGGGTCCGGGAACCAGGGCCCCTTTTCATTCTGCCGGCATGTTTGCGGCGGATATCATGGCACTACTGCCACAAGCGGTATCAAGGAGTTTTGCATACAAACAAAAAATTTCCGGAAGACATGTTGTTCTTATATGTTTACTGGGTATAAATAAATTATAAAGGTAATATTGGTCAAAGCAATATATGTTGAAAGGAGTGAAGCTTATATGACTAAATATCCAAATATGTTTTCCAGGTTTAGAATTAAAAGCATGGACCTGAAAAACCGCATTGCAATGGCACCTATGGGGACTTTTTCGGAGAATAGAAACGGCTACCCCAGCGAAAAGCAGATCGAGTATTACAGGGCCCGTGCCAGGGGCGGAGCAGGCTTGATAATACTGGAGGGTCAATATGTTACCAATAAGACCGACCCATGGATTGATTATGTAACCGTTGCAGGTACAGACCAGCAGATGCAGGGCTGGGCTCTTTTAACTGAGGCTGTTCATGCGGAAGGAGCGAAAATTTGTCTTCAGCTTAGCTGCGGACTGGGAAGAAATGCTTTCCCGTTCTCTGATGCGCAAATGGTATCGGCTTCAGCAGTTCCGTCATTCTACATGCCTGACACCCTTTGCCGGCCTTTGACCATTGAAGAAATTCATGATATCGTGGAGCATTACCGTATTGCCGCCCGTAATGCAATTCGCGCCGAAGCGGATGCAGTCGAAATTCATGCCCATGCCGGATATATGATTGACCAGTTCATGACTCCTATTTGGAATAAGCGCGAAGATGAATATGGCGGCAGTTTCGAAAACCGTATGCGTCTTGTTACAGAAATATACCATGCCATTCGTGGTGAGGTGGGAGAGGATTATCCCATACTGATTCGTATGGCTGCTGCCCATGATTTCCCCGGCGGACGTACAATTGAAGAGAGCATAGAGATAGTAAAATACCTGGAAAAGCTCGGCATCGATGCATTTGATATTGATATGGGGAGCTATGAGGATAAACAGTGGATTGTTCCTTCGATTTATGCCGGTGAAGCCTGCATGGTGGACTATGCGGCAAAGATTAAAGAAGCTGTGAATGTACCGGTCCTGAATGCGGGTACATTTACCCCGGAATCTGCGGAAAAAGCCCTGGCAGAAGGAAAATGTGATATTGTAATGTTCGGCCGCCAGCTGATTGCAGACCCGGATACGCCAAACAAACTCCTGGACGGCGAGGGTGAAGATGTTCGTCCATGCCTGTACTGCAATCAAATTTGTGTCGGGAGGTTATATGAAAACAGGGTAATCTCCTGTGCTATTAATGCCCAGGCTGTATTTGAGAAAGAATATCCTCTCAGGAAAACTGAGAAGCCGCGCAAGGTAGCTGTTGTAGGCGGCGGGCCAGGAGGAATGGAGGCTGCCCGTGTGGCTGCGCTGCAAGGGCATCAGGTCACGCTTTATGAAAAGAAGGATGTATTGGGCGGACAGATAAACGCTGCTGCCACACCTCCGTTTAAAGAGAGATTACGGAAATTTAACGAGTGGCAAAAGCGTCAGATTGCCAAGGCCGGTGTTAAAGTTGTTTTAAACAAGGAAATTACTGCAGACTCACCGGAGCTTAAAGATGCAGACCGCATTATTGTTGTAATCGGTGCAAAACCGTTTATCCCCGATATTCCCGGTATTAAAAACGATAATGTCCTGGATATTCTGGAAGCACATATGCATCCCGAACGCATTAAAGGAGAGAACATTGTAGTATGCGGAGGAGGGGAATCGGGCTGTGATTGTGCCCTGGAGCTTGCCATGAAAGGCAAAAAGGTTACTATCGTTGAAATGCTTGATGAGTTGGCGCCGAACGCGCTGCTGGACAACCGGAATCCGCTCTTGTTCCGTCTTTCTGACTATAAGGTGAAGCAGCTGACCGGTCACGCTGTCAAGGAAATAACTCCTGGATACGTTATTGCAGCTGACAAGCAGGGTACAGAACATAAGATCCCGGCTGATACGGTAATAATAGCGCTCGGCATGAAGTCCAATTCCGAACTTGCCGGACAGATTGCAGAAAGATATCCGACGACAGCTATCATCGGCGACTGTGACAAGGTGCATCAAATTTCCAAAGCTGTTCGTGAAGGGTTCTTTGCCGGCTGGAGCATACATTAACATAAAATTGCAACCACTGTGAAAGAAACGAAGGAGTTCCGGCTGAAAACCGGGGCTCTTTTTGTATGTCGGATTTTGATGAATTCAGTATAAAACTTGGAAATTCAGAGTTTTCTGCAAAATATTTCATTATAGATATTGACAAGTTATTCTGAGATGATAAAATATACATATAATACAATATCATGTATAAGGCATACCGTAGTAACACATAATATAGTTATCAATCATATTTTAATTTTACAAAAGATAAAAAGTCAAAGCAACAGAAGACAAGCAATGAAAAATGCACAAATGACAAAGATCCGGGAAAAGAAAAGAGAGTTGTGAAACTCTCTTTTCGCCTTTCTGGGGAATTATTTGCCGTGTCTTCGGTTTTACCGGTCAACCGTACGGTTTTTCCGGTCCGCATTGCGGGTTTCCTTTCCTTTTGTTAATATTATGTGTAAGAAAAACAGATGGGAGAGCGTCAGTTGAAAACGTATGGTTTTGTTGGGCCCAGCGGTACAGGAAAAAGCCACAGGGCTTCATGGGTCGCAAAAGAGAGAGGAATAGATTTTATAATAGACGATGGGCTTCTCATAAAAGTAAACCAGGTCATAGCAGGCATATCGGCTAAAAAGGAAAAAACCAGGGTCGGCTCCATAAAACGCGCGCATTGTTTTCTGATGATTTGCATGCCAAGGAAGTAATTGACGCGATAAAAAGACATAATCCCGACGCAATACTGATACTCGGGACATCCGACGGAATGGTGGACAAGATAGCCGAGAGGCTTCAGCTTCCCAGGCCAAGCGAAAAGATATATATTGAAGATGTAGCAGATGAATTTGAAATAAAGCAGGCAATTGCCACGAGGCGCGAGCAGGGGAAACATGTAATCCCGGTTCCCACGTTTGAAATAAAAAAGGATTTTTCCGGGTATTTTCTTGACCCCCTGCAGATTTTCCGCCGGAAGGGCAAAATCAATTTCCAGCTTCTTGACGGTGAAAAATCGGTAGTCAGGCCTACCTTCAGCTACCTTGGCAGCTACACGATATCGGACTACACCATTTACCAGATCGTGGAATATGTCGTCCTCAACATCCAGGGCGTGAGCAAAATATCAAGGTTCAGGGTGGAAAACAGGCCGGAAGGGGCCTACATGGAAATAGACCTGTCGCTGGTATACGGATATAAAATACGGGAGCTTACAAAGGAAATACAGCGCAGGATAGTCGAGGAAGCTGAAAAACTTACCGCGATTCACATACAAGCAAATAAATATTACGGTGAAAAGCCTGGTTGTCGGCAGCTAGGGCAGTTTCAAGCCTATCCTTGTAACCTTTTGGCTTAACATTGGAATATAATATACCAAAATAACGAGAAATAGCCGAAAGGGGCCGTAAAGTGTTTCGCTGCTACGGAAGATCCGGGCGCTTCAGCCCTGTGAAGCCGTCGTGTCCGTTTTTCAGGCAGGCATTGCCGCAGCCCGGGCAGCCAGGCTCGTTTATAAGGCTGCTTCACGCTTCGCCCGGCACGCCTGCGGCGGATGTTTACCTGGATAACATCCCGGCGGCTTCGGGTGTTGCTTTTAAGGGCTTTACCGGTTATATGCGTATTTTACCGGGCAGGCATAATATTAAGGTTTTGCCGGCAGGCAATACGGAGCGGATCCTGCTGGATACGTATATATCGATTCCCGCGCGGGCTGTTTTAACGGGCGCGATTATAGGTTTGCCACCGCGTATTGGTATAAAGACGTTTTTTGAAACAGTGGTGCAGATTCCGCCGGGGAGGCTGCGCCTGCGTTTTTCGAACCTGGTGCCCGGCAGCGCGGATATGGACTTGGTAATGTCCGGCGGACAAATGCTGTTTGAAGGAGTTTCATACGGGAAAGCCACTAATTATGAATCGATTCCGGCAGGGACATATGCCTTTTATATTCAGGCAAAGCGACACGGGCAGGAGCCTTTTGCATGTGCCCGGTACCAGGTTTGCGGAAGGCAGGTTTTTTACTATCTACGCAGTAGGGCAAACCGGCGGCGGAATACCGCTTCAGCCGCTTATACTGCTTGACGGGAATTCATATATCCAGACAGGATGAATACTTCGAAAAGCATACGGTTTTATTCACCGTGTAATGCCGTAATGCAAAAATGTTTCCTGCTTTTTCAGACCCTTTACTTGAAAACGCAATAGCCCTTGAGCTTTTGTATACTGCGGGGCAGGGCGTCTTTCGAACTGCCGTAGGGAGCGTCGGCGTTACGGTAATCAAATTTTTTCGTAAACCAGTCAAGCTCCCGTTCAATTCTTTCCATGTTTTCAACCTGGCGGGCCATCAGCAGGCTTATAAACTTGTTGCACTCTTTGGCGAGAAAGATATTTGCCGGCGGCAATAACCATCTGCTTCAGGTGAACGAGGCAAAAACCTTTTTTTTCTTCAAAAGCTGTCCGGAACTTTTCTTCCTTCGACCACAAATACATAATGACGTCAAGGTACCTGTCCATTGTATATTCCATCCGGCTGCATACCGCACAGCTTTCTTCAATTTCCGCAAGCAGCCTGACAATGGTGTTTGCGGCGTCCGTTCCGTCAAAATTTTTCCGGAAGAGTCTGCTTTTCAACGACAACTTTCCGGCAGTGTCCGGTATTTCCGGACCAAGCGCTTCTTTCGCAAATGGTTTGCTTATTTCCTTTATTTTTTCAATTAGTTCCCTCATGTGCGTGCCGGTGACAAGTCCCAATCCCAGGCGGTTTTCCCGCTTATTATACATCAGTTCGAAGTGCCTGCGGCAAAACCCTTTCTTGTTCGTTTCTTTCCTGCAGTCAGGCTCCATTATCGCGGGGCCAAGGTAGTAAGAGGTGTATTCGTCTTCCAGTCTGCTTTCAAGCAGGCACAGCGGACATTCGGAATCCTGTGCGAATGCTTCCGTTACGGGGATTGTGTATATTTTCTCTTTCATCTGGCTTTCACCCTCAATTCCTTGCTTATATATAAGAAACGGGCAAATAATCGTTGAGCCCTGTTTACATGCTGGCGCTTGAGGTTTTTAATGTGTTACAATGATTATACCATGTGAGTTGGAAAATAAACAGCTGCAGGTGAGAAGGCAGATTTATGTTATACAGGGGTTACGATGTAGAGTGCGATACAGGTGTTGTGGATAATTGCGGGGAGCCTTTCGTGGCTGACCGCGTATTGGTGCGGGGGGTTTACGATTTTGACCCCGTGCATGTTTTTGAGTGCGGGCAATGCTTCAGATGGAACAGAGAGCCGGACGGCAGCTATACGGGAGTGGTGCGCGGAAAAGTGGCCAACGTATGGTATGAGCCGGGCACGCTTATAATAAGCAACGCAACAATGGATGATTTTATAGACACCTGGTTTGATTATTTCGACCTGGGAAGAGACTACGGCATGGTCAAAAAGGCCGTAATTATTGATGAAATAATGGAAAAAGCCGTCGAATTCGGCGGCGGTATCCGTCTGCTGCGCCAGGAGCCATGGGAGGCGCTGCTTTCATTCATAATCTCGGCGAATAACAGGATACCAAGAATTAAGAAGATAATCCATGATATTTCCAGGCTTTTTGGCAAAGAAACAGGAATACGGGGCGTAAGACATACCACTGTTTTCCGGACGCAGATAAACTGGCATCGTTAAGCCTCGGCCGGGTTATGGAATGCAGGGCCGGCTACCGGTGCGAATATATCATCGATGCGGCAAGGGCGGTGGCAGCGGGTGAATTTGACCCGGAGAAACTAAGGGGGCTTGAGGCGGACGAGGCAAGGAAAGCCTTGAAGCGCTTCAAGGGGGTCGGAGACAAGGTCGCCGACTGTATCTTGCTTTATGGGGGGATACGGTATGACGTATTTCCGGTTGATGTGTGGGTAAAAAGAGTCATGAAGGAATTATATTTCAAGAGGGATGTCGGTCTGAAACAGACCAGGCTGTTTGTGGAAGAACGTTTCGGGGAATACGCGGGCTTTGCCCAGCAATACTTGTTTTACTATGCCAGGGAACACAGAATCGGCGCCTGAAACCTGTGCGACTGCTCCATGTAACATTATGTGCACCGCGGCAATAAGATAATAATGCAGGAGTACGCAATACCGGGAGCGTGAGGGCGTGGACGCAATCGCAATTGTTGATTCGGGAAATTATGCGCTTAAGCTTTGTTCCATTCTTGAGGAAAAGGGCTATTTTTTTGAAGTCATCTCAACCCCCTGCCATATTGCCAAAAGCGGCTGCAGTTACTGTTTGAAGTTTCCGCTGGAATACAAGGAACTGGTGCTGAAAGAAGCTTTATTAAATAAAATAGTTATCAGGGAGATCTATAAAATCGAGCCGCAGCTTATGCATAACAACTATGTTAAAATATATTAAAATGAGCATGCTGCAATGGCGGAACTTTGGCAGTGGGAAATAAATTTGCCACAAAATACCTGGTGACGCATACTATCCTTTTGAATAACGCAGAAAAACGAAGGCAATTCAACTATTTCAGCGTTTTGGAGGAATAATTTTTGTTATAGTTTATTGCAAAACCATAACCGGTGATGATATAATCTAATTGCGAAAAGCGGTTGGGCAATGCGGCTTACAGCGGTTGTACGCAGGTCATGAGCCAGTTAAAAAAATAAATTGCCAACCTGAAATGCTCGGATAAACCTATAATTTTGAACCTACATCTGAGATATGGGAGTCCGGCGTTTGACAGCAAATACCAGGCCACAAGCTAATTCCGACACACGGCTCGGACGTGTGCAACGGCGGTGGAAGGTTGGAGTTGTCAACAGGGCACCCACCTAGCGAAGGGCTAGGTGTCAAAATATAGGGGAACGGCTTTTCGGGTTTAAAAAAATCTGGGGACAGTCTTTATCGATTGTCCTCTTTTCTATTTGTCATGCCGGCTTCGCTTTTCATTCGGCTTCCTGCCATTCCTTGGGTCCCGTCCATTCTTCCCACTGCTTCATTTTATCGGGGTCGATGTAAGAGATTTTTTGCTCCGGTGCTTTTGCGTTATTTTGCTGCTTTGCCGGAACGCTTGCCTTTTCCGCAGACACTTCCGCTGCAGGCAGCAAATCTGAAGTCTTGCCCTGTGCGGGCGGCTTGTCATTGGTGGCCTCATCATCGTATAAGATGGTGCCGTTCCCGGCTCCGGTTTTTTGTTCTTCCGTTTGCTCCGCCATATCGTTTTTGTTGACGAATGCTGCCGTTCTTACGCCGCTGCCGGATTTTTCAGCCTGTTTTACCCGGTTTTCAATAATATTCAAACGAATACCATGTTTGCCCACTTCCTTCGCCAGCTCCATGTATATATTGGCCAGACGGGATATTTCCCTCTTTGCTTTCGACAAGCCTTCCCTTATCTCCGCGATACTTCCCTGTATGCTCCTGAAAGCCTCCTGCACAATACTTCCGTCGTCATTGCTAAAAGATGCGGCGCTTGCTGCATCGGAATTCCCCTGTGACAAGAGCTGGGAAGAAAGCGCCGAAATACTGCCAGGCGCGTCGATATCGACAAATGCAAGTTTAAGGCCGTATGCCGTGCTCCCGGGGAATACTCCCGGAGCAAGTGAAAAAAATCCTGCCTTTGTATTTTCCGCTTTCTCGTTCCAATTGTCCCTGGGGCTGTTGGACTTGTAGCATAAGCACTGCAATTGGCGGCCGGATTGGGTACCGTATCTTGAAGGCCTGCTCCAGCCACCCCCGCTGAACGGGCGGGAACAGAAATAGATTGTATTATCACGCACCCAGTAGATAACGATTTTACCATGGGTTTCAAGGATTGACGCGTTTTTAAACGGGTGGACCGAAGAATGCACGATGACTTCAGGAGACCAAAGATTCCTGCCGGGGTTTTTTTGCTGGTACACCATTTCAAAAAGCCTGGGAGAGCGTCTCTGGTAACACAAACGGATTATGCCGTCCGTATCGACAAGCACATGCGGATACTCGCAGTTACCCTGGAATTTTGTTACAGGTGTAAAATCGCTCCAGTGCCTTGGTGGGGCATTGAATTTTTTATAGCCGAGTTGCAGGTATTTGCCGTCATAAGACTGGTAGAATGCATACAGGTTGCCGTTTGAATCGTATGCAAGCGAACAGGGCAGGCTGCTGCCTGATACATAATCAACTACTTTCGGCGTGCTCATCCCGGTACTGCCGAATACCTGGTACGCAAGCATGAAAGAGTTGCCGTGCTGCAATACATAAAAGAAATAGATGTTGTTTTTTAACGGCGCAATGTATAGGTGTTTGTCATAAGCCGAGGGTATTCTGCTTTTCAATACCGGCGCGGTTTTTACCGAACGGCCGTCAAACCTTGAGTAATGCAAATTGCCGCTGTTATCCTGGAACAGGAGATGACATGCGTTATCCCGGTCCATATCGGCGCAGAATCCGCGGTAAACGTTTCTGTGAAGAACAATTGCATTATTCCAGCCGCCGCTGGCGGAAAGAGTCCTAAGGCACAGGTTCTGCCTGTCGTCATAAAAAAAGTTCCATACTTCTCCGCCGGACAGCCGGAATATGAATTGCTTATTTATAAGGCTAAACATAATTTATAATACCTGCATTTCATTCTGGCGTTCTTATTATATATATGACGGCGGGTAAAGGTTTTATTGCTGAAAACCGTTGTTTTGTAAAATCTGCCGCAAAGCACGTAAAGTTACGTAAAATATCACAAAAATCCGTTCGCAACATATTATGAAAAGGAGAGGGAAATCAAATTTTATATAGCTTTTTTAATAAAGGGGGAGTTAGATATGAGCTATAATCATGAAAAAGTGCTTCCCGGCAGTATCAGTGAAAAAGATATCTGCAAGCTCAGGGAAGCAGTTTGTATACAGGTGGAAAAGATATATGATTCCTGCAAGGAAAAGGACTGCATTGAGGATGCCAGGGTATTTTTCAAGAAGCCTGACAGGATCGACCGGATAGTAAACAACGCTATCAATGTGAAAGCAAGGCGCGCCGAAGTTGTAAAGGTCTTCTCCGATGTGGAAGAGGTGCCGTTTAAAAGAGGTTTCTTCACTGTGGACATCAAGTTTTTCATCAAGGTGGAGCTGGACTTTTTCGTACCCAGGCAAAATGGAGGTATCAGAATTGTTTCAGTGCCAGGCATCGTGCTGTTTGACAAAAAAGTCATACTATTCGGTTCCGAGGGCAATGTAAAAATATTCAGATCCCATTTTGTGGATAAGGGTATCGACAACCAGGGAGATTCTGCCCTGCAGCAGGATAACCTGCCTGTTTCCAAGGTTGAAGTAGCCGAACCAATTACGTTGGGAGCAAAAATTGTTGATGTACTTGAAAGTATTGACGATATAAGCTGTGACAGGAATATGCCAAGGAGCGTCAGCGACCTGATTGATGATGCGGATTTTGATGAACTGGACATAGCTGCCGATGATACAAGGCATCTTGAGATCAGAAAACAGGTGGTGGCGACTATAGGGCTATTCTCCATTATCAAGCTCGCAAGGTTTGTACAGCTGCTGATACCCGCGTTTGACTTCTGCGTTCCCAGCAAGAAATGCATAGCTGCGACCGAAGAAGAGCCGTGCAGCCTTTTTGACACGATTGACTTTCCGATAGACGAATTCTTCCCGCCCCAAAAAGTAGATTTCCCTGGTGCGATAGAAGAAGAAAGGTCGATGACAAATGATGAATAGCATGCCTGGAAATACATAAAGGGATGGCGCCGCCATCCCTTTATTTTGTCCCCGTAGACATGCTGCCCGCATATGAGCATGTTTATAGCGTGTGCTTGTGCCGGCATACCGGAGCCGGTTATTCTTATGCCGGTGAGACAGTTCCGGCTACATGGTTCTGCCTGGTACCAAAAGGTTTATGATACCATACACAAGAGCGCCGAGTATTGCGCCTATTAAAGTTACGTTATAACCTGGCACAATAAATTTGACGACATAAATTATTACAGCAGCGACAATAAAACTTGTCAGTCCCCTGCCAAAAGGAGTAGCGTCAATACCGAGCACTCTTTGCACGATATAGTCCAGGACAGCGATTACAGCGGCAGCTATAATCAGCGACCAGATGCCTGATATGCTGAACCCCGGCGTGAGAAAAGCCGTTACGGCAAGTACCACTGCCCCGACCAGCCACCTGACTATGAACTGCCCGAAACTAAAACGCTGCGTTGTTTTTTCAACATTTTCAGCCAATCATATCACTTCCTTTCAAAGGATATAATGAAAATGCAATTTGTCGTCAGTACTATTATTCATTCGAAATGTTATGTTTATGCAGTTTCGATTGCCTTATTTGTTTACTTTATAGCAAATATCTGAAAAAACAAATAAATATTAAAATGGATATTAAAGTTAAATGCAGGCGTTGAAACAAAATAAAGAAAACAATGTTGTTAACCATAATGTTAATGTTATAATTATGTAAAATAGTAGCAATAGTAGCAATGGTAGTAAAGGAGGAAATATTCGTGGTAAATTTTGAGTTTATGAGCCCGACTAAGCTGTATTTCGGCAAGGATCAGGAAAAGCGGATAGGCGAGCTGATCAAGGAACGCGGTGCGAAGAAGGTTTTACTGCATTATGGGGGAGGCAGCATCAAGCGGATCGGTCTTTACGATACCGTTGTGAAGTCCCTCCGGGAAGCGGGAGTCGACTTTGTTGAACTGGGCGGCGTAAAGCCCAACCCCCGTGTGAGCCTGGTACGCGAAGGCATCGAACTTGGACGCAGGGAAGGGGTGGACTTTATCCTGGCCGTCGGCGGCGGCAGCGCTATTGATTCTGCGAAAGCAATCGGCATAGGTATTCCTTACGATGGTGATGTATGGGATTTCTACGATGGATCTGCTGTACCTGCTGTCACTTTGCCGGTAGCGACCATACTCACCATTGCAGCGGCAGGCAGCGAGGCGAGCTCAAGCAGTGTTATCACCAATGAAGACGGCTGGTTCAAGAGGGGACTGAATATAGATTTGATACGCCCGGTGTTTTCCATTCTTAATCCGGCTCTCACATTTTCGCTTCCGGCATATGAAACGGCTTGCGGCGTAGCTGATATTATGGCGCATATTATGGAGCGGTATTTCACCAACGTGGAGGACGTGAATTATTCCGACAGGCTTTGCGAAGCCAGCTTGCAGTCCGTTATCCGGGCATTGCCAAAGGTTATGAAAAATCCTGATGATTACGCTGCCAGGGAGGAAATTATGTGGATCGGCTGTTTGGCTCACAATGACTTGCTTGGCTGCGGCAGGATTGCTGACTGGTCCTCTCATGCAATCGAACATGAAATCAGCGGCATTTATGATATAGCACACGGTGCCGGACTGGCAATTATATTCCCTGCGTGGATGAAATACGTATACAAACGCAATATTTCCAGGTTCGTGCAGTTTGCCGTGCGGGTATGGAGAGTGGACAACGACTTCTATAATCCTGAAGCAACGGCTCTTGAGGGTATCAAGAGACTCGAGGATTTCTTCAAGTATGAGTGCGCTTTGCCTATCAGTTTCTCCGATGCGGGAATCGGTGACGACCGTTTTGAGGAAATGGCGGACAAGGCTACAGCCAACGATACCGTGAAAATTGGCAATTTTATTAAGCTGGGCAGGCAGGATATAATAAACATTTACTCTCTTGCCAGGTAATTTACAAGGAGATAATGGAATGAACTGACCGGCAGATGTTTTGTTTTATCAGGAAGGGAATAAGATACCCTGCTTAGGTTATGGCGCATGGCAGACAGACTGAATTATTCAAGCCTGATTCCCGTTAACGGGGGTCAGGCTTGAGGTTCTGCTTTGATGTGCTGTTTACTTTATAGCAAATATCTGATAGAATAAAAAAATCAAAATAAGATAACGATATTGAGATCATGCATAAAGGCGATGACCCGGGAGAGTAACCCGCATCAATAGCCCAAGAGAGATTCCGTCACCGGCTGAAAGCGGAATCGGTGAATTGGCGGATGAAGTGCCCCGTGTGAGCCGGGAGCCTGAAACAAGTAGGGCTCCACGGAGACTGCACCGTTATGCGTACGAGATTGGCAGCGCACTTCGTGTTGCCGAATCAGAGTGGAACCGCGGGATACTTCGCCTCTGCAAAAGAGACGGAGTATTTTTTGTATTGGAGGAGAAAATTATCCTATGTTTAAAGATTTGCTAAGCGATGCAAGATCAATAGCGAAAAGGGACCCTGCGGCGAAAAGCACGCTGGAGGTATTTTTGCTGTATTCAGGTTTTCATGCCCTTATTTACCACCGTATAGCCCATTGGATGCACAAGAGGAAACTGTTTTTCCTGGCAAGGCTGGTATCGCAGTTTTCACGTTTCGTGACCGGTATCGAGATACACCCGGGCGCGGTAATAGGCCGCGGTTTATTTATAGATCACGGCATGGGCATTGTAATCGGAGAGACCGCTGTAATAGGCGACAATTGCACCATATATCACGGCGTTACGCTGGGAGGTACCGGCAAGGACAAGGGGAAAAGGCATCCCACCCTGGGAAACAATGTCCTTATCGGCGCGGGTGCAAAGCTGCTGGGCCCTATTGTCGTAGGCGACAATGCGATGATTGGCGCAGGCTCGGTTGTAGTGGATAACGTTGAGCCGGACACGACCGTTACCGGGCCTAAGGCGCGTGTTGTAAAACGCGGCGGCAGAAAGATCGCGCCGGCTTTCGAACTGGACCAGGTGCGCATGCCGGACCCTGTTTCGCTGGAATTGTGCAAGCTCCAGGTGCGCATAGAACGCCTGGAAGCGGCAATGCGCGGAGAACAGCTGCCCTATGATGAAGAAGAAAAATGCAAAAAGAAGAAAATAACGGAGGAAGCAAAATGAAGCTGTACAACACCCTTACGAGACGGAAAGAAGAATTCGTACCGGTAAAGGAAGGCGTCGCAAGCATATATTCATGCGGACCGACCGTTTACCAGTATGCGCATATCGGTAATATGAGATCGTATATATTTATGGATATACTCAGAAGAGTGCTTAAGTACAACGGCTATAAGCTCAAACATGTAATGAACATTACGGACGTAGGTCACCTGGTGTCCGACGCGGACGAGGGCGAGGACAAGATGGTAAAGACTGCCAAGGAGGAGCAAAAATCGCCTTGGGAAATCGCGAAGTATTATACCGGGATTTTTATGAACGACATCGCTGAGCTTAATATCGAAAAGCCCGAGTACATCCCAAAGGCCACGGAGCATATAAACGAAATGATTGAATTTGTAAAAGCGCTGGTGGAAAAGGGATATGGCTACGAAACGAGTGACGGCATCTATTTTGATGTTAAAAAATTCAAAGGATACGGGAAATTGTCAGGCCTCGACCTGGAGGGACAGATAGCAGGGGCGAGGGTAGCCGTCAATGAAGAGAAGAGGCATCCTGCCGACTTCGCGCTGTGGAAAAAAGCGCCGAAAGAGCATATTATGCAGTGGCCGAGCCCCTGGGGAATGGGATACCCGGGCTGGCACATAGAATGCTCCGCCATGGGCATGAAGTACCTCGGGGATGAATTTGACATTCACACCGGCGGCGTGGATCACATACCCGTACATCACGAGAATGAAATAGCGCAAACCGAGGCGCTCCTGGGCAGACCTGCCGTACGCTTCTGGCTTCACGGGGAATTTCTGCTGGTGGATAATGGTAAAATGTCAAAAAGCCTTGGGAACACTTATACTATTGCCGATTTGAAGGAGAAGGGCTTTAACCCGCTTGCGTTCAGGTACATGTGCCTTAACGCCAACTACAGGAGCAAGCTTAATTTTACGTGGGAAGGCATAAAAGCGGCCCAGGTTGCGCATGAAAGACTTCTGGAAGCAGCAGCCGCGCATAAAAACGCCCGGGAAGGGGTAAAGGCGGACCCGGCTTTGATTGAAACATTTGAAAGGGATTTCAGGGAGGCCGTAAATGACGACCTTAACATACCCAAGGCCATGAGCGTGGTATGGAATATAGCAAGGCACGAGACTAAATCACGGGATTTTTACGATTTGCTGCTGAAGATGGATGAAGTCCTCGGGCTGGATTTTGCCAAGGCCGGCGAAAAACCTTCTTCCGATGAACCGGAGCTTGATGCTGAAATAAAAGCGCTTATAGAACAGCGGCAGCAGGCCAGGAAAGAGAAAAACTGGAAGCTGGCCGACGAAATCAGGGACCGGCTGAAAAGCATGGGTATTCACCTTATGGATACCCCGGAAGGAGTAAAAGTAATTCGAAAGTAACTTTTTAGGCACATCTTAATATACTGATTATGTAAATGAATTTTATTATGTTAGGATGTGCATATATATGAAAATGAACGTTATCAAGTGGGATGAAAGCATGGCCGTAAGATGTGTTAAGAGAATCCGGAGAAGTTATGCGCCAGGTTATATACACCACGAAGATAACCTCGACCGGTCGTTCCAGGCGGGAGAATGGGATGATTTCAAATCAATTATCGAAAAATTGCTGGCCGGAAAGAAGAGGTAGCTAAACAAGGGTGCTTAAGGCAGCAAGGATACATTAAGACAGGAAAAGATGCAAAAATCACACGAGGATAAAACATGAAAAAGGAGTATAGGCGGAAGGCAGCGTTGCCTGCTTATACTCTTATATTTTTTTCGCAAAAGACAGCATTTCAGCTGCTTGCATGGGCAGCTTTGAACCATTCCGCAAACCTCCGCAGCCCTTCCTCCAGACTCACTTTCGGCCTGTATCCGAGCAGTTTTGCCGCCTTGCCGATACTTGCGCAGGTTGACGGCACATCGCCGGGCTGTTTTTCCGCAAAGCGTATCTTTGCAGGTTTGCCCAGGACATTTTCCATTATTTTTACGAGGTCCATGATATTGACCTGGCAGGAATTGCCCAGGTTTATGGCTTCAAAGCCGCAATTCAGCGATATGGAGGAAATTATGCCGTCCACGATGTCGTCAATATAGGTATAGTCCCTCGAACTGCTTCCGTCTCCAAAAATGCATATTTCGCTTCCTTCCAGGATAGCTTTTGCAAATTTGTGTATGGCCATATCGGGGCGCTGCCTGGGCCCGTATACGGTAAAAAACCTGAGGCAGACCGTGCTTATCCCGTAAAGATGAGTGTACATCCGGCAGAAAAGCTCCCCGGAGTACTTGGCCACGGCATAAGGCGAGCATTGGAAGCCGGATGCGTCTTCCTCCCGGAACGGAATCTGTGACAAGCCGTAAACGGACGATGAGGAAGCAAATATAAACTTTCTTATTCCAAATGTCTTACATGCTTCCAGCATTGCCGCGGTGCCCTTGATATCGGTGTCGACGTAATCCAGCGGCGCCTGTATGGAATTGCGCACACCGGCGAGTGCTGCCAGGTGTATGACTGTGTCTGCGCCGGTGTGCGATAATATATTGCCGATTAGGGAGACGTCGAGTATATCGCCTTCAACAAGCTTGAACCGGGGATTTGTTAACGCGTCTTTGATGTTGTTCCTTTTGGCCCGGGGACAATAGCTGTCATTGAAGTTGTCCAGGCATACCACGCTGCGGCCGGTTTCAAGCAGCCTGTCACATGTGTGCGAGCCTATAAAACCTGCTCCGCCTGTTACCAGGATGGAATCCGTGTTCATTTAATGCCGACTCCCTCGTAATAGAAGCCATGGCTTTTTACAAGGTCCGGGTTATAGGCGTTTCGCAAATCAATAAAAACCCTGTTGTTGACCATGGGCTTCAGCCTTTCAAAATCAAGATTAACCAATTCCTTCCATTCCGTGGCCAGGACTATACAGTCGCTTCCGGCACAGGCCGAGTACGGGTCACTGCAATAATCCAAATCCATCTGCGGGCATGTCTTTTTTACATTTTCCATGGCCCTGGGATCATAAACCGAAATCCTGGCCTTGCTTTCCAGCAGCGCCGAGAGGATTGTCAGGGAGGGGGATTCGCGGATATCATCGGTTTCAGGCTTGAAAGAAAGACCCAATACGGATATCCTGTGCCCTTCCAATCCCCCCAGCGCATTTTTGATTTTTTCCACCATCCTGTTTTTTTGCCGATTGTTGACCTCGAGTACGCTTTCAAGAAGCAGGGGCTCATACCCTAAGCTCCTGCCAAGCCCGGCCAGCGCCTTGACATCTTTCGGGAAACAGCTTCCCCCAAAGCCCGGGCCGGGGTTGAGAAACCAGCGGCCGATTCTCCTGTCCAGCCCGATTCCTTTTGCGACCTTGTCAACATTCACGTTGAATTTCTCGCATATATTTGCAATCTCGTTTATGAAACTGACCTTTGTAGCGAGAAATGCGTTGGAAGCGTACTTGATCATCTCTGCCGTTTCGATGTCAGTTACCAGGATGGGTATATTTGCGTCTGCCTGTTCACGGTAGATTTCTTTCAGAGTATTTGCCGCATGCTCGCTTTCGGCGCCGATGACTATTCTGTCGGGATTGAAAAAATCTTCAATCGCGGACCCTTCCCTTAAGAATTCCGGGTTTGACACTACATCGAAATTGATGCTGCAACCTGAATCTTTTTCCCTTTCGTTTAGTATTTTCCTTATCTCATTCCTGATTTCACGGCCGGTGCCGACCGGCACGGTGCTTTTTGTCACGATAATTTTATAGCCGTCCATGTGGCTTGCCAGTGCCCTGGCCACTTCGAGCACACGGCTGGTATCGCATATGCCGTTGTCCAGCACCGGCGTGTTGACGGTAATGAAAATTACGTCGGCGAAATTTGCCGCATGCTTAATATCAGTTGTGAAACGGACCCTTTTCAGCTTTATGGCGCAATTATCCAGGAGACTGTCAAGGTAGGGCTCATAAATCGGGTAAACTCCTTTTTTAAGGTTTTCAATTTTTTTATAATCATTATCGCAGCACAGTACGTTCATGCCTTCCGATGCAAGGCAAGCGCCGGTGACCAGCCCGACATATCCGCTGCCTATTATTGATATATTCATTTCGCAACCCCCAAAATTCTTGATGCGACTTTTTCCCAGTTAAACTCTTCCTCCGCAAGTTTTCTGCCCTTCATGCCCATTTCCATGCCTTTTGCCGGGTCGTCCAGGAGCTGCGAGATTTCTTCTGCCATAGCATCCGGGTTATTGTACTCATCGATAACCACGCCGTTGCCAAAACCGCTTACGACCTCGGCATTGCCGCCCCTGTTTGTTGTTATTATCGGAAGCCCGGAAGCCATAGCCTCATAATGGACTCTTGCCAGCGGCTCATTCCATTGCGACGCGCAGACAAAGATATCTCCCATGCAGTAATAACCGGGTATCTCATGCGGAGGGACAAAACCGGTGAAAATAACAGGTCCGGGGAGCTTTTTCGAGAGCGATTTGACATAAGCGGTGTATTCGTCCGTCTCATTGCTCCCGTACCACTTGCTTCCCACGATAACCAGCGCGGTATCCGGATGTCCGGCCATTACTTTCTCCATTGCTTTTACAAGGATATGAACCCCTTTTTTGACGCTGAGCCTTCCAACGTTAAGGACAACATTGCAATTTTCTACGCCGTACCTGGTTTTCATTTCCCTTTTTATCCCGGAACCTTCATCCGTCCAGCAAGGGTGGTATTTATCCGGATCTGCTCCCGAGTACACAACCCTCATTTTTTCTTCCGCGGATGGGAACCTTTGTATTACCGTATTTGCGATATAACGGCTGACCGTATTGATAAACTCCGCCTTTTCTATGCATTTCAACGCGGTTTCATCGGAAATCTTTTCACGATGAAACATCTCATTATGCAGGCTCAAGCTGAATTTAAGCTCCGGAAAGCTCTCGGAAAGCCCGTGTAAAAAAAGCGGACGGTTGAAAACGTGTACCAGGTCATACGAGCAATCAAGCACGGACTTCAGGTTTTCAAGGTAAGCCGCGCCGGTTTTGCCGGCTACCCTTATATATTTCACGTTGTCCCTGGTTTCTTCGTCTGCAAGTCCGGGGTATTTTATACTGTAGACAGTAATATCATGAAGCTTCGCCAGGTAAGGAACGATGCCGTCGATATATAATTGAATTGCGCCGCCGGCAACCGGGGGCACAGGCAGTTTTTCGGTGCAAATAAAGGCAACTTTCAAAGCTGTTCACTCCTTTCGAGCAATTTTTCCAGGACCTTTTCTTTCGATATTTCCAGCCTGCCGATGCGTTCAATTTCTGAAGGCTTGAGCGGCTTTCCTTTCTGGAACAAATTTTTTACCAGGCCGAAAAACCAGTGTGGAAATATCATGTCTATGAACAATACTTCTATTTCATCCTTGTTGAGAGGATTTTTTTCGGTGTACCAGCCGAGAATTCTCAATATGGTTTCAGGCGACCATTTACCGGTGTTTTCAGCATTTTTCCCGATTATTTTCCTTAAATCCCTCGCCGGCAGGTCAAAGGTTACTCCGTCCAGGTCCAGCACATATATGCCATCATTGGCATGCAAGGCATTTCCCTTTCCATAGTCCTGGTGACACAATACGATGGAACGGGAACCTTCGCCGGTCAACGCCATGTATTGCGAGCGGGCCAGGAGGTCGATGGCATGATTGGCCATTGAAACCACCGGCTCAATATATGTCAGGTAGGATGCATGGCAGGACAGTGCGCTTTTCTTAAGTGAAATCTCTTTCCAGCCGGCCATCCGGTCTCTCATTGATGCATACTGCTCAGGCCATCTTCCCAGTTTTGTCGATATCCTTGATTGCAGATCGGGGACATAATCTCTTGTAGATACATGGAAATCGGCCAATCCCTGGACGGCGAGCTTTAAATCGGCAGGATTGCTGAAATTCAGGTCATTACCGTCTATCCACTCGTAGAGCACGAATAATTGCCCGTTGTATTCAGTAATCGGCCGGCCGTGGATGTTGAGGATAACTCCGGGGACCTTGCCGCCGGAATTTTTTATATGAATTTGGGCATTAACCGAAAACAATGCCTTGTCGTATGTCTGCTTGAGACGTTTCAGGCAATAGCGGTTTTTCTTTGCGGCAAGCTTCCATACCGTCTTAATGGACCCGCCCTGTATAAGGGCCAGGTTTTCCGGGATAATCCCGTATTCCTTTAAAACTTCAACGGCAAGAGCCTGCGTATCAATTTTTGCATTATTGGTATTATCGATGCCGGTACTCAAAAAATTCAATCCTTTCCAAGACATTTATTTTAGAGTGGTTCACTCCATAAAGCTTGTAGTGTTAAGTTTTGTGTTGATCCTGGGTTGCTGTTAAACGGCGTTTATCCACGGAATTTATCTCACGGAATTCATCTCACGGAATTTATCTCACGGAATTATGGATTTGAAATTTTCCAATACCGGCTCCGCTGTTTTTTCAAGAGCGGCCATTTCTACTATCCTCTGCTTGTATTTTTCATTGTTCCATTCCTTGTCGCGCTTGTAGTAATATTTATTGACAGCGCCGACAAAAAGGTGCGGAAACAGCAGATCCAGCCTTACTACTTCCCATTGCCGGGGAGTCAGCGGATTGACTGCCTGGTAGCGCTCCAGAATCCTTGAGACCAGTGCCGCATCCCATTTGCCTGCCTTCTTCATTACTTTGTTTAATAATTTCCTGATATCCCTTGCCGCTATGTCCATGGTGATGGAATCCGTGTCAAGCACGTATAAATCGCCCGATGGTGAAAGGATGAGATTGCCCGCCGCAAAGTCCTGGTGACACAAGCATCCTGTCTGCCTGGCCTCGTTTACCCAGTCCTCATATTCTTTTCCCTTCAGCAGTTCGATTGCCCTGGATGCACGCTCGTAAAAATGGGGCATTTCTTTCAGAATGATGGAATTTATTGTATCATCTGCATGTGCAAGGGAGTATTTTTCGCTTAATGCTTTTATTTCTTCCACCCGCGCCGTGTAGTCTTCTATCCATAGTCCGAGATGGTATTTCGGTTTTGATTCCTGCGACGGTATGAATCCTTTTGATGCTTTATGAAAATTTGCCAAGCCGCCTGCGATCATATCCAGTTCCCGGGGTGACGAATACCTCGGGTTCCTGCCTTCTATCGCGTCGGAGAGAATATAACAGGCGCCCCCTATATACACGTATTCCTTACCTTCGGAAGTCAGGCTGACGCCGGGGATGCGGACACCGTTCGAGCAAAGATGCCTGACGGCATCCATTATAAACCAAAGGGTTTCTTCGGAATAAGAAACTTTCTTCAGTATTTTATTTCCCTGGCTTGTTTTTACCCGCCATACTCCTTTTTTTTCCTTGTAAGATTCGTTTCTTATATCAATGACATTAATGTTATATCGTCCAAGCACGGTATCAAGCGGTTCATGTTCAATCGAAGGCATACCTGCCACCTCTTTCGGTTTTTTATGCGGTTTGGCAAATTGCCGCGTTGGCTTTCAGCTAATAAACAAAGCCGAAATGAATCTCCAGGGGGATATGATCCCCCTGGAACAGGCGATTGTTAATCTTCCTGAAGATCAAGTTCAATATCGGCCTCGGCGTTTTCCCAGGAGACCTTAAACGTGACGGAGCCGCCGCTTTCGTCCTCGTCATACTTTACCTTGTAGTCAAATTCCGTGTCGGACGGCAAAGTTACCTGTTTGCCTTCAACTACGAGTTTTCCTGCAAACAGGTCAGGTATGGCCTTTTTAATGTAATCGCCAAATTCTGCCTTTGATCCGATGAATGATTCCTGATATTTCATGGATTACACCCCTTAATAGTTTTTCTTTTACATAATATTCTCAGGATCAATGTTACGTTACATATATCCGATAAAAAGCAACCAAAGATGGACAGACAGGCACGGATGGATCGGACTGGCAGGGCGGCCTGCAATTTGAAATCAGGTTCCTTCATGGACAGGCTGTAATGTACAAATTGCTTTTTTGCGGATTGAAATTACAGGAAAGGTTAAGTATAATAATAAAATCAAATTAAATGCGAATATTCATGATAATCGGACATAAAGAACGATAAAAAGACATAAAGCATAAGACAGACATAAAGTCGGAGTTGGAGGCTTCTTAATGAAACGCACAACACGTATTATCCGTACCGAATCTGTTGATCCCTGGTGGAATCTCGCGATAGAGGAATACCTGCTGGAAAGGGTGGAGCCCGGGCAATGCATCCTCTACTTGTGGCAAAATGAAAATACTGTCGTAATAGGGAAAAATCAGAACCCATGGCGGGAGTGCAAGACGGAATTGCTGGAGAAAGAGGGCGGGAAGCTTGCCAGGAGAATATCCGGAGGCGGCGCCGTATACCATGACCTTGGAAATCTTAATTTCACTTTTGTGGCGGGAGAAGGCGCATACGACCAGGACAAGCAAACGGGCGTCATCCTTGACGCCGTACGCAGGCTTGGGATATTTGCCGAAAAAACAGGAAGAAACGATATTGCAGCCGATGGGCGCAAATTCTCGGGAAATGCGTTTTGCTTCAGGAGCAACGGTGCTTTCCACCACGGCACGCTTTTAATTTCTACCGATATGGAGAAGCTTTCCAGGTACCTGCAGGTGTCCAAGGAGAAAATGCGTTCAAAAGGCATAAAGTCAGTACAGTCAAGGGTTGTAAATCTGTCCGATCTAAAACCCGGTTTTTCTGTCGCGGACATGACGGATGCCATGATCGCATCGTTCAGGGAGGCCTATGGAAGCGACGCGGACGTGGAGGACGACATCCGGGAAGGCAAGGAAGCCAGGGCTGCCCTGGAGGAGCTATACTGCAAGTATTCTTCATGGGCGTGGCGGTATGGAGAAACGCCGAGTTTTGATGTAGACATTGAAACAAGGTTTTCATGGGGCGGCGTCCAGTTGGGATTCAAACTGGAAAAAGGCGTGGTCAGGGAAGCAAAAGCATATTCCGATGCCATGGACACGGAGTTTATTACACGGCTTCCGGACCTGTTTACCGGGTGCCCTTTTAATTCCCGGCAGCTCTCCGAAAGGCTAAGGGAAGCGGCAGGAGAGTGCTTTATGGAAAACGGCGGCCGCAGGCAGATGATTGAAGATTTGGCAGGATGGCTTACGAGCAAAGGATTTTGATTATGCAGGAGAGATCTTAAATGGAGGACCAGGGCCGAAAAACGCCCCTTTATGAATACCACAGGGAGGCAGGGGGAAAAATCGTCAATTTCCACGGGTGGCTGCTGCCCGTGCAATATGGCGGGATTTTGCAAGAACACGAGTGCGTCCGTACAAGGGCAGGCCTCTTTGATGTATCGCACATGGGAGAGATTGAAGTATCCGGAGAGGATTCCGCCGGGTTTCTCCAGTGGATTTTGACCAACAATATTGCTGCAAAACCCGGAAAAGCCGTATATTCCCCCATGTGTTATCCTGACGGCGGGACCGTGGATGACCTGATTGTCTATAAGCAGGCGGACAACAGGTATCTGCTCGTAGTAAACGCGTCAAATACGGCAAAGGATTTCCAATGGCTCATTGATAATAAAAAAGGGCGCGTGGATATAACTGACCGGACGGAGGAATTTGCCCAGCTTGCCATCCAGGGGCCAAAATCGGCCGATATATTAAAACGGCTGGTCGCTCTTGATATTGATAAATTATCCTTCTTTAGCTATGTCAATGATGTACAGGCCGGGGATGTCACCGTAATGATGTCGCGCACGGGTTATACGGGTGAAGACGGATTTGAGCTTTATTGCAGGGCGCAGGATGCCCAAAAACTGTGGGATATGCTCATGGAAGCGGGCAAGCCGTACGGCATGGAGCCGGCGGGCCTGGGGGCAAGGGATACTCTTCGTATGGAAGCGGCGCTGCCGCTGTACGGGCATGAGCTTTCGGAGAGTATATCACCCGTTATGGCCGGGCTGCAAAGGTTTGTAAAGGCGGACAAGGGCGATTTTATCGGCAGGGAGCCATTGCTGGCCCAGGTGATGAACGGGCCGGGGCGTAAACTTGCCGGGCTTGAGATGATCGACAGGGCGGTGCCCAGGAACGGGTATAAAGTATTCCGCGGCGGCGTGGAAGCGGGCTATGTTACGAGCGGCGGCTTTTTCCCAACATTAAAGAAGAATATGTGCCTCGCGCTTCTGGACACTGCAACGTGCGGGGATAATAACGCTGAAGTGCAGGTCCGGGGCAGAATGTATGCCGCAAGGGAAGTGGAGCTGCCTTTTTATAAGCGCAAGCCGGCGGCGCGGGTATGATATTTGAATTTGAAATAAAAAGATCGAATATAAAGGAGAGGCTTTTATGAAAACATATGAGGGGACAAAGTACACGAAAGAACATGAATGGGCGAGACTGGACGGCAGCCTGGTATATATGGGCATATCGAATTATGCGCAGCTTGCCCTGGGAGACATTGTTTTTGTCGAACTGCCCGAAAAGGGCAAAAAAGTTAAAGCAGGAGATCCACTCGGCGTTGTGGAGTCCGTTAAAACAGCTTCAGACATTTATTCACCCGTTACGGGTGTTGTTGTCGAAGTGAACGAAAAGCTGGCCGATTCTCCGGAACTTCTGAATGAGGAACCCTATGAGAATTGGATTGCGGCTATTGAACCGGAGGATATATCGGAGATGGATACCTTGATGGATGAGCAGGAATATGGCGAGTTTTGCCTGGAGGAGGCCTGATTATGCCCAGGTACATCCCGAACACTGAGGAAGACAGGGCCCGGATGATGGCGGCTATAGGCATTTCCTGCGTTGACGAGCTGTTTAATGATATTCCCGGAGATTTGAAGCTAAAAAAGCCTATGGACCTGCCCGAAAGCATGCCGGAGCAGGAACTGGACGCACATATGAGGCACCTTGCCGGTATGAATACGCATTCCGGCAGCAGCATATGTTTTCTTGGCGCGGGGGTATATGACCATTTCGTTCCTTCAATTGTGAGGCACGTGGTATCGAAAAGCGAATTCTATACGTCCTATACGCCATACCAGCCGGAAATCAGCCAGGGAATGCTTCAGGCGATTTTCGAATACCAGACGATGATCTGCCGGCTGACAGGGATGGACGTGTCCAACGCATCGATGTATGACGGGGCTACCGCCGTGGCAGAGGCCGCCATGATGGCGGTGCGTGCGACGGGCAGAAGCGGAATAGCGGTATCAGCTGGGTTGCACCCGGAATACAGGGAAGTATTGAAAACTTACGCGAAATTCAACGGTATTGATATAACTGAAGTGGGACTTGACGGTTTAAGGACCGATAAAAATAAACTGATGGACGGCATAAGCGGGAAGGCCGCGGTTATTATACAGAGCCCGAATTTTTTCGGAGCGATAGAGGATGTCGGATACGCAGTTGAACTTGCCGCAAAAAACGGGGCGCTTTCAATAGCCTGCGTGGATCCCGTATCGCTTGCCATATTGGAACCGCCGGGCAGCCTGGGAGCAGATATTGCGGTGGGCGACGGGCAGCCGCTTGGCAATCCTTTAAATTTCGGGGGACCGCATTTCGGTTTCCTGGCGGCGAAAAAAGAGCTGCTCAGGAAAATGCCCGGCAGGATCGTCGGGCAGACAACCGACCGGGACGGAAGGCGCGGCTTCGTCCTGACGCTGCAGGCCAGGGAACAGCATATAAGAAGAGAAAAAGCAGTGTCCAACATCTGTTCCAACCAGGCGCTCAATGCGCTGGCTGCCGCAGCTTATCTGTCCGTAATGGGCAAGGAGGGGCTTAAGGAGGTTGCCGGCCTGTGCCTTAAGAAATCCCGTTATGCCTATGAACAACTTATTGCGACAGGAAAATTCGAAGAAGTGGATAATTCACCGTTTTTCAAGGAATTTACGGTAAGGTCGAAGAACGAGAGCGTCAGGGATATAAATGAACGGCTGCTGCGCCACGGAATCATCGGAGGGCTGGAGCTTGAGAAGTATTACCCGCATATGTCCGGCTGCTGGCTTGTAGCCGTGACCGAGAAGAGGACAAGGCAGGAGATAGACTTGCTTGTGAAAATAGCGGCCGGGGGTGAAGGATATGACGAATGACAGGACAAACACGAAGGTTGACGGCGGGGGAACAGATGTGGGAACATGCGCGGTCGCGCGAATAAATACTGATACGGATGCGAAATTGATATTTGAGATAAGCAGGCCGGGAAGAAAGGCATACAGCCTGCCTGCGTGCGATATCCCGGAAACGGCGGCTGAGGCTTCCAAAGGAGGTATGATTCCCGCAGAGTTTGTCCGGAAGACGGACGCAGAGCTTCCCGAAGTGAGCGAGGTCGATGTCGCCAGGCATTATACCATGCTTTCCCGGCGCAACCACGGTGTGGATTCCGGGTTTTACCCGCTGGGTTCCTGCACCATGAAATACAACCCGAAAATAAACGAGGATATCGCAAACCTGGACGGTTTTACCGGGGTGCACCCGTACCAGCAGGGAGAAACGGTACAGGGCTGCCTGAGAGTCTTGTACGAAATGGACAGGATGCTCTCGGAAATCACGGGCATGGACAGGTTTTCGCTGCAGCCTGCGGCCGGGGCCCATGGCGAGCTTACGGGGCTTATGATTATTGCAGCATATCACAAAAGCCGGGGAGATAACGGACGTACAAAAATCATCATCCCGGATTCAGCACATGGAACAAACCCTGCATCCGCTGTGCTGGCTGGATTTGAGACAATCGAGGTAAAGTCGGATGAAAGAGGCGGAGTCGACATTGAAGCGCTGAAGCTTGCCGTCGGAGACGATACGGCCGGGCTGATGCTTACAAACCCCAATACGCTCGGCTTATTTGAAGAAAATATAAAAGAAATAGCTTCGATTATTCATAATGCGGGCGGGCTGCTGTACTACGACGGCGCGAACGCCAATGCGATTTTAGGCATATGCAGGCCGGGCGACATGGGTTTTGACGTGGTTCACCTGAACCTCCACAAAACATTCGGCACGCCTCATGGCGGCGGCGGGCCGGGGTCAGGTCCCGTCGGCGTTAAAAAGGAGCTTGTGCCTTTTCTCCCCGTACCGTCGGTGGAGAATGATAACGGGTTTTACAGGCTTAATTACAGCCACCCCAGGTCGATAGGCCGTGTAAGATCGTTTTACGGCAACTTCGGCGTTATCCTGAAAGCCTATGCGTACATCAGGACGATGGGACCGGACGGGCTCAGGCAGGTTGCTGAAAACGCCGTTCTTAATGCCAATTACCTTATGAACCTTGTCAGGGATAAATATGACCTGCCGTATGAGCGCACATGCATGCACGAATTCGTAGTATCGGGCAAAAGGCAGGCTGCAAAGGGAGTGCGGACACTCGACATTGCGAAAAGGCTGATTGATTTTGGTTATCATCCGCCTACCGTATACTTCCCGCTGATCGTACCCGAGGCGATGATGATTGAACCTACCGAAACCGAGAGCAAGGAGACACTTGACAGGTTCGCAGCTATACTGGCGGCCATTGCGGCGGAAGCGGAACAGGAACCGGATGTTGTCAGGAATGCGCCGCACACTGCGGTTGTATCAAGGCTTGATGAAGTTAAGGCGGCAAGGACGCCGGTGCTTAAGTGGGAATAAGATAACGCGGTACTTAAGCAGGCGTCCTTCACGCGTTTTCATTTTTCAAAGCATCAATGGGGTTATCTTTTTTGATCCTGTCCATTGAGTAGAGCATTGTCGCGAAAACCACGGCAAATACGCTCCCGACGGCTATCGCCACGCTGTGCCAGGGAATGAAGAAATTGATTTCAACGCCTTGGATTAAACCGCGGTATATCAGGTAAGTTACGCCAAAAGATACTGTTATCCCGTATATCAGGCCTTTGATTCCGTAAAGCAGGCATTCGTAATTCATCATTTTGGTTAATCCTTTTTGAGTGAGGCCTATTGACTTCAACATGGCGAACTCGCGACGCCTGAGGCCTATATTTGTTGATATGGTGTTGAATATGTTGGCGGCTGCAATCAGGGATATCAGTATTATGAAACCATATGAAAAAATACTGATTATCGTAACCACAGCCCGGTTGGATTCTGCTAAACTGGCGTAATCTAGTCAATCCGACTGCCGGCAGGTTTTTTTCCTCCAGGATACCGTAAATCTTATCGTAGACGGTTTTATGGTCGGGAGCCTGGAAATAAAACACCGGTTTTAGCGTATCGCCGCTTGCCCCCAGTACTTCACCAATGCGGCTGGAAGGATAAAGGAGGGTAAGCCCGTTTGAATTGTAGTCCACGCAAAACGGCTTTTCCAGGGTAACCGTACCTGCATGAAGAGTAATGTATTCGATTGATTCAGTAAGCGGAACCTTTATCCGCTCTTTGCCCTCATTTTCGAAAACATTATATTCGACCCCGTTTTTGTCAACCTCTCTTTCCACGTAATGATAGCCCTCCTTATCTTTGATTTTTCCGAAAGACATGTCTGCTGAGCTTTTACGCAACAAATTGAAGGTATGGAACTTCTTTTCATCAGGACTATAAAGCCTGACAAAGTCCAGGACAACTGCAACCGGCGAATCTGCTTTCATGTAGATGGCTTCATCCAGCGAATTATCATTCAGGTATTCCCTGTAAAGCGTATCGTCGATGAAATACATGGTGGCATTTATATCCCAGGTGTCCCGAGACGCTTTTCCATAAATTTTTTCATAAAATTTCTTGTAATCGTTGCTTACCAGTTCGCTTGCAATTTTAACGGTACTGTGCCATGTATAAGCGTAGCCCGCCTTTGTTACACCGCCGACCGAAGAAAACTCTCTAAAAAGCCTGTTCAGCGTATTACCTTCGGTATTGCCGTGATTATACCGGTAAATAATATCATATTCTGATTCATTAAATACCGAGCGGGTGCCTTCTTTCAGATATTCACAGAAGCTTGATGCTGAAATAAACAGTACTATGCTCAAAAACAGCGAAACAACTGTCGCCCTGTATTTTTTCCTGCTCCGCTTGAAGTTTTTCCTTGCAATCATGCCTTCAAGGCCAAAAAGGCTGTATGTAAATCTTGAAGTTTTCAGCTTCCCGGGTTTAATCCTTATATCCTCCGACAGGCGGATGGCATCTATTGCAGATTTTCTTACCGCACGCCTTGCAGGAATATATGCCGATACAAGCACGGTTACAACACCGACTGTTATTGCGACGGCTATAGATACGGGCGATACTGACAGGTCAATCACTAAGCCGCCGGTATGTAAAAACGTAGTAAACAACCCGCGGGTCAACCTGAAAGTTATGCCTATCCCGGCGATTCCCGCCAGTATTCCAAGCGGTATTCCAATCAGGCTGAGAAAAAACCCTTCAAATAAAACACATCGGACTAATTGACGCTTCGTAGCGCCAATGGAAGAGAGCAGGCCAAACTGTTTCGTCCGCTCGCTTACTGAAATTGCAAATGCGTTGTAAATCAGCAAAATTGAGCCAAACATGATTATTGCTATTAAAATCCCTGCCAGGCTGTACAACACCGAATTGAAGCCGCTGTTATCGGAAACTCCCATCAGACGAAGCAAATCACTATTGGTTTTGCTGCTGTTTTCCGGGAACCTGGCATTTAAATAGTCATAGATTTTTTTTGGGGCTTTCAGCTTAATATAGGCGTCATAATCTTCCCTGGTGCTGTCATCAACCGTCAGCATGGTATACCCGGGCGCCGAATAACTTTCGAAACCGGGACGCTCATAAATGCCTACTACGGTATATGTATTCCGGCCAAATGTTTCGAATATTTCTCCCTCATTGCCGTCTTTACCCGGAAGGTAAACATTGCGCTGGTCTAACAATTTCCCGTCATATTTTCTGTTCCCGATCTCCAGCTCAAGAGTGTCACCAATTGAATACTTAATGCCGCCGTTAGTCTGAAGATGCCTGGGCAGAATTATTTCGGAAGGGTTTTCAGGCATTTTCCCGTCTGTCATATGTACTGGCATCATTCCGGCAAAATCCATTCCCAAACCACCGATGAACAAGTATGGCTTGTACTCGTTTTGACAGTCTTCAAGCATCGCGTAACCGATATTTTGAATTGACGTAAATGATTCGACCTCCGGATCGCTGCTTAAAGCGGAAAGCTGGTCTTTATTTATATTGTAAACGGCTCCATGCCAGTCTCCATCCTGCCTTTTTACCACATCCAGAATAAAATCCTGCAGGCTTGACACGCAAGTGGTAACAGCAGTAATCATCGCTGCTGACAAAATAATGCCCACGATTGTTACAAGCGTCCTTACCTTGTTCCGGGACAGTGTTTTAAGCGTTATTTTATTTAAAACGTTCATTTGCGGATCACCTCGTCGCGGATGATTTTGCCGTCTTCAAGAGAGATGATCCGGTCGGCCTGCAAGGCTATGTTTTCGTCATGGGTAATAATAATCAGTGTTTGCTTGTATTTTTTATTGGATAGCTTCAAAAGCTCCACGATTTCCTGGCTGTTTTTTGAATCGAGGTTTCCTGTCGGCTCATCGGCAAGTACGACTGCGGGAGCGTTCATAAGAGCCCTGCCAATCGATACGCGCTGCTGCTGTCCGCCGGATAGCTGGTTTGTCAGGTGATTTTTCCTGTCTTTCAGCCGCAGGATCGTAAGCAGCTCATCAAGCCGTTCCCTGTTTACCTTCCTGCCGTCCATGAGGACCGGAAGAGTGATGTTTTCAGTTACGTTTAAAACAGGTATGAGATTGTAAAACTGGTATATCAGCCCTACCTGCCTGCGGCGGAAAATGGCAAGCTGTTCATCCTTTTGAGCATACACGTCCTGACCGTCCATGTACACTTTGCCGCCCGTAGGTCTGTCCACTCCTCCGAGAACGTGCAAAAGCGTCGATTTGCCAGAGCCTGATGGTCCCATTACAGCGATAAACTCACCTTTTTGTACCAAAAATGAAACCCCGTCCAGTGCCCTGACTTCGTTTTCACCCTTACCGTATATTTTTGTAAGGTTTTCCGCCCTCAATATCTCCATGGAATAATTACCCCTCCTGACTGTAATTAATGGGTACTTTAGCAAATTATATAATTTCATTGTGACATGGACGTGACTTTAAAATAACTAAATTGTCACTTTAACTAATTTTCACTTTGTTGATGCAAAAATGAGATTGTGCCGCCGATATTATGCCTCCGCTAAATTATGTCTGCGCGCTTTTATAAAACCTTATCGTAAACTTTGCACCGCCGACGCTTTTATTTTCGGCTTTTATAGTGCCGTTTTCATTGATAATTATCATCCTTGCGAGGGCGAGTCCGATTCCAACGTTCTGGTCACCGGAATTTTTCCCCCTGTAAAACCTTTCGAACAAGTGCGGCAAATCTTCGACGGCTATTCCGCGGCCGTTGTCCGAAATGATAATCTCGGTATAAAGGGCATTTTCCGAGCAATCAATGGATATTGTCCCCCCGTTTTGGGTATGCTCCATGCAGTTTTTCAGGATGTTTTCGATAGCCTCGACGGACCATGACAAATCGCCCGTGTAGGTTTCATCGCCATTCATCCGGATTTCAATTTTCTGCTCGCGAAGCTCCATCGGTATGTTGATTAGTGCAACGGAGCGCTTGATCAATTCGGACACTTGTACGGTTTCCCGCCTGAGAGTCACCGTTCCGGCATCCAACCTGGATATTTTAAGCAATGTCGACACTAGCCAGTCAATCCTTGAAAGCAGCAGCTCAAGTTCTTTCACAAGCTTTAGTCTCCGCTCGTCCGAAAGGTCCGGTTTTGATAAAAATGATAACAGCAGGTTTATTGATGTAAGCGGTGTCCTTATCTGATGAGAAATGTCGGCGATAGAATCGGAAAGGTAGGCCTTGTCTTTGAGCAAAGCGTCGGATTGCTCCCGGAGCATTACTAACATCTTTAGTATTTCATTTTGCAATATTGCAAGCTCTCCCTCGGAATAATCATCTAAATTGATCGAGTCGTTCCCATGAAGAATGCCATCAATTTTTAAGCTTAAATCGGCTATTTTCCGGTACCTTTGATATGTAACGGCAAAGTGGGCGATAGTGAATACCAGGCATAGGCAAACCGCAAGAACACCAAAAGTGGTATCAAGGAAAAAACCAACAATCGCAAATACTATGGCAATCAATAGAAATATAAAGAGGCTCCGGTAAACTTCCGGATTTCTGAAAAAACTTATCTGGAACCACCAACCTTGTAACCTAACCCGCGGACAGTCCTTATTATTTCAGGATTTTGCGGATTGTCCCCGATTTTTTCGCGCAGGCGCTTTATATAAACCGTCAATGTATTGTCATTGACATATTCTCCGGCAATGTCCCAGATTTCCTCGAGAAGCCTTTCACGTGAAAGGACTGTGCCCATATTGTTTAAGAAAACAAGCAGTAATCGGTATTCCAGCGCGGATAAAAAAATTTCCCTGCCGTTTTTTGTTACGGTACCCCTGGCGGTATCAACGCGAATACCGTCAATCTCAAAAACAGGGTTTGATCTGCCGCTTCTTCGCAATACATTCTTTATTCGTGATAAAAGTTCCCTCGGGCGAAAAGGCTTGCTTACATAATCGTCAGCGCCAATGTCAAAACCTGTCACGACGCTGTATTCATCCCCTGAAGCCGTTAAGAATATGACAGGAGTATCCGTTGTGGCTTTTGCGGCCGAGCAGACCGCAAACCCGTTTCCGTCGCGCAGGGTTATGTCGAGAATAATCAGGTCGTACTTGTTCACGCCCAGTTTCTCAATTGCTTCTGCCTGGCCTGCGGCCGAATCTGTTTCAAAGCCCTCATCTCTCAGGTATTCGGTTAAATAGTTGACTATGCTTTTGTCATCTTCAACCAGCAATATTTTCGCCATGAAATCACCGCTTTTACCTTGTATTCAGTCAAATTATAATACTTTTTTACAATTTAATCCACAACATATGTTCACGCCTCTTTCGCCTCTCTCCTGATTATTTTACACAGCGGTTTATGCCTGTGTCTGATAATTTTCCATAACGATTGGCAGGCGATGCCCCTGTCCCTGGCAGGAACTTGTCAGGTGTATATTCACAGCCGGCGTACGGTATTGTATAATATTGGACAGACGAGATACCGAAAGGCCTGGTATAATCCAACAAGGAGGCAACCGGGCCCGGTATCCGGGCGTGAAAGGTTTTTTGCATAATGGGTAATGATATATTTAAAACAATCGGAGAAAAGTTTTCCGGGTTGCACGGCAATTTAAACGAGTATTCCCCGTTGGTATTCGCTTATGTTGGCGATGCCGTTTATGAGCTCTATGTCAGGACGCTGCTTATCAGCAAAGGAAATGCACCGGTCAACGAGCTGCATAAACGGTCGGTTTCATTTGTAAAAGCCAAGGCGCAGTCGGACATCATACATAAAATGTTCGAGAGCCTGGCTCCCGAAGAGCAGGACATTGTCAGGAGAGGCAGGAACGCGAAATCGGGAACAGCTCCAAAAAATGCGGATATAACGGATTATAGATACGCGACCGGGTTTGAATCGCTGCTGGGTTATCTTTATTTGAAAGGTGACTACACGAGGTTGCTGCAATTGCTGGAGGCGTCCGTGGAAAAAACGGAGATTGAAGGATGAGGAAAAACAATACCAGGAGAGACAAGCATACCGCCGGCGTCCCCGAATCGTGGGAAGACCTGTACAGGCTGGAAGGCAGGAACCCCGTCCTGGAAGCTTTAAAATCGGGACGGAGCATAAATAAGCTTTTAGTGGCCAAGGGAGAGCGGGAAGGCTCAATCAGGCAAATTATTGCGCTTGCCAGGCATAAGCACATTCCCATACAGGAAGTCGACAGATCCAGGCTGGATGCTATTTCCAGCACGTATGCACACCAGGGTGTCATCGCCATTGCCGCAGCGAAAGATTATGCAGATGTGGACGATATATTGGAGAGAGCCGCTAATGGGGGAGAACCGCCTTTTATTGTGATACTTGACGGGATAACCGACGCAAACAACCTGGGGTCCATACTTAGAACCGCAGATGCCGCAGGAGTGCATGGCGTTATCATACCAAAGCGGAGGGCGGTCGGGCTTACAGCGGCAGTATCAAAAGCTTCCGCGGGAGCTATCGAATATGTGCCCGTAGCCAGGGTGACGAATATTGTTCAGACAATTGAGTACCTGAAAAAGCGGAATATATGGATTGCAGGAACGGATTCCACGGGAGGAAAGCCATATTTTGAAAGCGATCTTACGGGGGCCATTGCGCTGGTAATCGGCAGTGAAGGCGAAGGTATGGGAAAGCTGGTCAGGGAGAGCTGCGATTTCGTTGTCAATATTCCCATGATGGGGAAGATAACTTCGCTAAACGCCGCAGTAGCCGGAGCTGTAGTGATTTATGAAATACTAAGGCAGAGGAGCGTGAAGCAAACCTGATGGAATACCTCCTTGTAGACGGTTACAATATCATCAACGCGTGGGACGATATTTTTGACATTAGCGGGGGAGAATCGCTGGAGGATTGCAGGGATAAGCTTGCAAGCATGCTCTCGAATTACCAGGGTGTCAGGAAAAATAATATTATACTGGTGTTTGACGCGCATTTAAAAAAGGGTGGCCAGGAAAAGGAGTATTTTTTCGACAATATAAAAATTGTATATACAAAAGAAGGCGAAACTGCCGATAATTATATTGAGAGATTTGTCTATCAGCTAGGAAATTCACATACTATCAGGGTTGCGACATCCGATTACCTGGAACAGACCATGGTTTTAAGCAGCGGCGGCATCCGTATGTCGCCCAGGGAACTCAGGGAAGAGATTGAAATGGTGAACAGGGATATAAAAACCATATTATTTCCCAACAGGGTAAAAACAAACGCCATCGGGACAAACATTGATCCCGTATTGCTGGAGAAGCTTGAAGAGATGCGGCGCGGCGGGTGTTAGCTTGACATAAAAGGATAGCGTTACGTATAATTAGGTATAACTGTTATCCTGGAAAACATGCCTATTCACCATAGATATTCGCATTACTTTTGAGGGGGCATATTCTTGAAGTCAAATGCTCAAGCTGAGGCACAATCTGAGTTATAACCCGGCAATCGACGAGGAAATCATAAGGGATGCCAAGAACGGAGACGACCAAGCCCTAGAATATCTGATCAATAAGTACAAAAGCTTTGTCCGTGCAAAGGCGAGGACGTATTTTCTTATTGGAGCAGACAGGGAAGACATTATCCAGGAAGGCATGATAGGCCTTTACAAGGCAATCAGGGATTACAGGGGGGACAAGTTCTCTTCCTTCAGGGCTTTTGCCGAATTGTGCATTACACGGCAGATTATAACTGCAATCAAGACCGCTACCCGGCAGAAACATATCCCGCTAAATTCCTATATTTCTCTAAACAAGCCCATTTTCGACGAGGAATCCGACCGTACACTGCTCGACGTGATAAGCGAGGAAAGCGTCAGCGACCCTGAAGAAATGATGATAAGCCGGGAGGAACTCGCAGGGATAGAGGTGAAGATGGGAGAAATCTTGAGCGACCTGGAATGGGAAGTACTGTCCCTGTATCTCCAGGGGCGCTCTTATCAGGAAATCGCCGTTTTGCTTAGCAGGCATGTCAAAGTCCATCGACAATGCGCTGCAGAGAGTGAAACGCAAGCTTGAGAAACACCTGGAAGAAGGTAAAATCTAATAAAGCACAATTCTCTATGGATTTCACTTTGTAACTTTTCAGCTCTGTTTTCCGACATGTTGAATTCGACGGTGTACTATGATAAAATTTTCGTGTCATAATTTAACTGATCATACTGGTATAGCCAATAAAAATTGCAGAGGGGTGTCACCATGCCGATCGATAACGGGCTTTTATTTGCAAAGGGACAAACAGAATTGAGGATTCTGCCGAACATGGCCAACAGGCACGGCCTGATAGCGGGAGCAACCGGTACGGGTAAAACCGTTTCTTTAAAAGTTTTATGTGAAAAATTTAGTTCCATAGGAGTTCCTGTATTCCTTTCCGATATAAAGGGGGATCTTTCCGGGACCTGCAAGCCGGGCGCACCGGACGCAAAAATTGAGGACCGGGTTAAATCGCTTGGTTTGGATGATTTCCAGTTTACGGGGTTCCCCGTCACCTTCTGGGATGTATTCGGGCAGCAGGGGCATCCTGTCCGGACTACGATATCGGAGATGGGCCCGCTGCTTTTATCAAAGCTGCTAAACCTGAATGAAGTGCAAAGCGGCGTTTTAAACATAGTCTTTAAAATAGCCGACGATTCGGGTATGCTTCTTCTCGACCTGAAAGACTTAAGGTCGATGCTGAGCTATGTCGGCGATCATGCCAAAGAGTATACGACGGATTACGGCACGGTAACAAAACAGTCGATCGGCGCGATCCAAAGAGGACTGCTGGCGCTTGAGCAGCAGGGAGGAGACCGGTTTTTCGGTGAGCCTTCCCTTGATATCAGGGATTTTATGAGGACCGACTCCAACGGCAAGGGAATGGTGAACATACTTGCTTCCGACAAGCTGTATCAACTGCCGGAGCTTTACTCGACATTCATGCTGTGGCTGCTTTCGGAGCTGTTTGAGGAGCTTCCCGAGGTTGGCGATACGGAAAAGCCGAAAATAATATTTTTCTTCGATGAAGCGCACCTTCTTTTCAATGGGGCATCAAAGGTGTTACTGCAAAAGGTCGAGCATGTAGTCAGGCTGATCCGTTCCAAGGGAGTAGGGGTTTATTTTGTCACGCAAAACCCGGCGGACATTCCGGCAACGGTGTTGGGCCAGCTTGGCAACAGGGTGCAGCATGCCATGAGGGCTTTTACTCCGAAGGAGCAGGCCGCCGTCAGGACAGCTGCGCAGACCTTCCGGGCCAATCCGGCTTTTTCGGTCGAAACGGCTATCACGGAGCTTGCAGTGGGTGAAGCTCTCGTATCATTCCTTGATGAGAAAGGTATTCCCTCAATGGTGGAAAGGGCGCTTGTTCTGCCGCCGCAAAGCCATATCGGGCCTGTTTCCCCGGAGGAACGGGATAATATTATCAGGCAATCGATTCATTATGGCAGGTATGAGCAGACAGTCGACCGGTTCTCCGCTTTTGAAGCGATCCAGCAAAAGGCACAGCAGGCGGAAGCCGAAAAGAGGGCAAGGGAAGAACGCCTGGCATATGAAAAACAAATGAAGCAGGCAGAAGCCGGCCGATATGGCGGTGATTACGGCAGCGGCTACCGTCGGGGAACAACATCCAGGAGCAGCAGTTCAAGTTCGATACTCAGCTCCATGGCAAAGTCGGCGATGACTTCCATTGGAAGAACAGTGGGGCGTGAGCTGGTCAGGGGAGTGCTCGGCTCATTGCTGCGAAAATAGCCCGCAGTTGCTATTGATTTATATTATTTGACGGCATGTTTTCGATTCTGTTATAGATTTTCTTTGCAAGAATAAAACCAGGCAATAATGATGCTGTTGCTGCATATATACCTGTGACGGCTTCCCATAAATCTCCCGGAATTTCAATCAGGCTGACGTTGCACCGATGATGGTTCCCGTATTTTGGCTGAACCACATACTGCGTTGTTATATTCTATCAAAGGGTGTTATAATTATAAATATCATCCTTTAAAATGCCATATAATGGTATGGTCAATTGAAAAGGTAAATTCCACTTTGCAAAAGTAAATTCCACAGAAGGCTGCAGTTTGCAGACTGAATCAGCGTTTTGACCGGTTTCTGAATTAGTTTGTTTAAGCATATTTTTAGTGCTTTATCAGTGCATTTATAGGTTAAAATATAGGATTAGAGAGAGCAAAGCCAGCCCGTTTTCGGGTATAACAAACCAGAGGTGTGAAAGTTATCTAACTTTTTTGCAAGAGTAATTTCCACCCTGTTTGTATTCCGTTTATAAAGTTGTAGTTGTACCGTAAAGATACCACTATAGATATATAATAGCTTTTTGAAACATAATTTACAAGCTTCCAGCTTTCGCATGTGGATTAAAATATAATCTTGGGACTCTGTCCCAAACCCTGTCCTCGCCGGAAGGCTAGCCGGTCTGTCATAAAAACAGACCGGGGGACACAAGGATATATGTGCGATGGATGTAAAGGGTCTTCGGCTTCGCCTACGATGAACGGGCAAAAGCCGCCCGCCCTTTACACCCCCCGAGTGTCGCGGACGGATAACAACAGAGTGCGGATTTTTGCAGAAGTAACTTCCACTCTCCTAATTTCTCTTGATTTGCAAAACTAACTTCCACTGCTTATGAAATTGGGGTCGAAATAACTTTTTCAATTAACGCATATAATGGTATTGCAAGCAATTGCCTTGTAGTACTGGACAATATGTATTTCATTATGGTATAATACATTTCGCACGCTTGAGGCAGCGCATTATAGCGAAGGTATTCCGCGGGAAGGGAATAAACCGCACGGCGGTAACGCAATCCCGCGCACAGTGCATGCGGGTGTAATTCAATGGTAGAATATCAGCTTCCCAAGCTGACAGCGTGGGTTCGATTCCCATCACCCGCTCCATATATACGCCCTCATAGCTCAGCAGGCAGAGCGCATCCATGGTAAGGATGAGGTCGCCAGTTCGAACCTGGCTGAGGGCTCCAACAAAAAGAACAGCATCTCAAATGATGCTGTTCTTTTTGTTGGAGCCTTTTTGCAGCGCCCAAATGTGACTACACCACCTAGGGGATGCGCTCTGCCTCAAGGCTGGGCCGAGGGCCGAAAAGCGAGCAATGCAAGGAAAGCGAGCATCGAGGAGCGGAGCATATGAGATATGTGAGCACCGCAGATGTGCGGCTTGACGCAGCAGTGCGAAGGTTAGCGGGTCTTCAGGGCATCCATGGTAAGGATGAGGTCGCGGTTCGACCCTGGTTGAGGGCTTCAAAAAAAGATGGGACGTTTATTAACGTCCTATCTTTTTTTGCACTTTTTACTCACACACAACTTCTTTTTCAGCCTCAAATGAAGGCATACAAAGACCGGTTTTTTGTTCAATAGTGTCCC